>NZ_WXZL01000051.1 GCF_009982895.1 Deinococcus alpinitundrae
TACGCGGCTTATAACCGGTATGGCGGCGAGAAGTCCATATGCGTTTACCCGTTCAACGGACACGAGGGCGGCGGCACTCAGCAGGCTGTGGAGAAGCTGACGTTCGTGGCGAAACGATGGCTCCTGTGACCGCTGAAACGGCGTTGGCCGGGTGTCGCCAGCAGGGAGCGATCCCGGCCGGCGACGTGCTGCTCAGCGACAACACCGTGGGCACGGTACAACGCCAGGGTGGGGTATGACTCTGGCGGCGACTGATGGGCGGCAGCAGTCAGCGCGGTGATCGGGAAGCCCTTCAAGCTTGGCTGGCCGACATCCTCGCCTGAGCACCTTGGTGTCGGCACCCGCGAAGGTCGTCATTCCTCTTGCAGTACCCTAATGTTGGACAACTCATGATCGAACACCACATTGCTGCACCGTCCCAGGAACGCTGGAACCAGCTGGCGACCACCCTGGGAGAACTCGCAAGCATCATCCTCGATTGGCACTTGGACACGCCTGACTGCCTCAGATTGACGTATGGCCATCCCTTGAGGCTGAGTGCGCCGCTCAGCAGTCTGGATCAGACCTTCCTGCTCAGTGATCTGCTGGAGCAGGCCCAGGCGATGGGCGCTTCTGTGCGCCTTGCCAACCCCGCCCCGGACCAGTGGGTGGCGTCCTTCGCCGACCGGCAACCCTTCGAGCGGGGCCCGATCAGCGTGATCGCTGTCAGTCGTGCCCTGCTCGCCTGGCACCGTGGCAAGGTGGATTAACGCTCGGTCGCTGCCTGACCAGGTGCCCAGAGGTTGGCAGGGACGATCCATGGACAAGGCCCCTTCGGCTCGCTGAGCCTGACCTGCTGAGGCTGGTTCACATCAAAAAAGCCATCACCCCCTTCGGCCAGAGCCGCTGTCGGGCCTCAGCATGAAACGTAGGACGTTCCCGCATGGCCGCGCTCTTGACCGCTGCTGGATCCCGCGCAAGACTGGGTGATGAACGGAACGGTCACGCCCACGTCCCCTGCCCCGCGTAAGCCCACGACGCAGGAACTGCGGCTTCGATTGGCCCGCGTGACGTACAACAGCCTGCGAATGGCGGGCTTCGAGCCGTCCTTCGAACAGATTCTGGCCTGGCAAGACGAGGCCCGCAAGCGCCAGGGCGCTCCTTGCCAGTGACGCCAGGCCCTTTCTGCCGGACGAAAGCCAGCACCCGGAGCGGGTCCCATCTTTGTTGTCGGTGAGCGAGTCGGAGACTTCGCCACTAAAACGGGCTGCCAGGCGATAACGGCACAGGCACCAGCGAATGCGGCCTGTTCTCCACGTCAGTTGCTGGGATCGCACGAGCAGAAGAACAGAATTTCCCACTACGAAGAGGTCGAGAGCCTTCCTGGTAGAGGTTCTGGCAACTTTGGTCATCCGAGACCGTAAGTTAAATCCCGGCCGGCTCAATCGATTCTGGCGGTCTGCCATCTCCCGCCCCGCCGAGTCAGGAACTGGCTTTCACGGTCGAATGCGTACACCTGGGCTTGATGCTGAAGTTGATCCAGCCTCCCTTCCTCCAGAAACGCCAGTTTGGTGAGCACCTCAGCGTCGGTGAGGGCGCGGGCGATCACCGTGACCTGCACCAGCCCGGATTCAAGGGGGCGGCCTGTCCGGGGATCAATCAGGTGATGGCCGCCGGTCCAGGCCCGCTTGAGCGTGCTGGAGGTGGCCACCCCCCAGACCCCAGGCGGGCATTCCAGGTACATCGCCGGGCCACCAAAGGGCCGCTCGATCTCCACGGCGAACCTGCCGGACTGCCGCAGCATCATGTCGCCGCCCGCATCGATAAAGCCGTCACCGTGCAGCTGGGTAAAGGCCCGTTGGGCGATCCACGATTTGGCAGTGCCGCCCAGATCGAGGCGCGTCCCGGCGGGCAGGCGCAGCAACTCGGGGGCGCAGACGATCTCCGAGGTGTCCGGAACGCGGGCCGCGCTACCCCAGTGGTCACCCAGGCGACCGGCATACCCGGCGGCCTCCAAGACTGGCAAGATAGCTGGCGTGACCAGGCCTCCAGTGCGCCGCGCCACGTCCAGGGCATGTGACACCGCCCGCACCAGGTCTAGCGGTGGATTGGCGAGTTCGCCTGTGGTGTTCAGGGTGGTCAGGGCCGAGGGCTTGAAGCGGGTCAGCAACTCGCCGAGGCACCGAATCTCCTGGGCTGCCGCCGCCTCGCCCTCACCGCTGACCTTGATCTGTGTGCCCAGCGCGTCAAACAGGAGCATCTGGATTAACCACCCTTTTGAACCGTTGCCCGCCGCGAACCGTGACTAACCATCTCCGAAAAGCGCAGGCCGAAGGTCAAGGTCACGGCGGCCACCGCTGCGCCGTACAACAGCCCCAAATTGTCGCTGCCGCTCAATATCCCGTGCAGGGTCAGCAGCGCAAAGGCGGGATACGACATCAGATGCACGGCCCGCCAAACGCGCACACTCAAATGCTTTCGCCACAGCGTCGAGAGGTATACCAGCGCCAGAGTGTAGGTTCCCAGCGTGCCCAGGCCGACAGCCAGCGGCGCGAAGTTCGACGTGCCCGGAATCAACAGGGCGCTCAGCGGCTGGGCGTACTGTCCGTCCACGGTCAGAAACAGACCGTGGGCGCTGCCCAGCACCAGCGCGAAGCCGCTCATGAGGCCATGCCAGCCGTATTGTTGAGCGCGGGCCAGCCAGGCCGGAGCGTAGCGGCTGCCCAGCAGCGCCCCGAAGGTCACCGTCATTGCCAGTGCCAGGTAAGCCACGATCCCGCTGGCCCGCAGCAGCGAGTAGGCCAGTGGCCCGGAGGTGAGATTCAGGGCGCTCAGCATGAAGCCGCCGATGAGCAGGGCCGCCAGCAAAAACGCCAGCGCGGCGTTGATAGGGTGACCCGTCACGGTATTGGGTGACTGGGCTGCTGGGACGCGGCTTGGAGTGGAAGTGGTCAGGTCATTCATCGGCTGGCTCCTGTGTGGCAGCGGGGAGGGCTTTAGCTGCCCCTGGTGGTCGCGATGACGGGGGCCTGGGTGGTCGGTGCCCACTGCGGCGCATTCCAAACTTGCGGCTCGTTGGAGGCCGTCTCCGGACCCTGGGACCAGGTACTGGCGTCGTCTGAGCCGGCACTGGCCGCGTCGGCGTTCGGCAACGCCGCCTGACTGAGCGGGGCCACGGACGCGGTGGCGGTGTGCGGATACATGGCCGTACCGATCCCGGCTGTCAGGCTGAGCGCCAGCAGCAGGGTCAGGCGGGTGGCCTGCAGACTGTTGAATTTCTTGGTGGAGTTGCTCATGGGTATCCTCCGATGTTCCGGTCATGGTGGCCGGTGCCTGAAGTCTCCTCTGGCGGATCGCAGGTTCAAATCACGCCTGATGGAGAAACGGAGAAGGACCGCCTCTGTAGCTGGCAGCCCTTCTCCGTTGGGGTTTGGTTCAGGTGTTCAAAGCCCGCTGAACGGGCCAGCATCCGTTCGCCGCCGATCCTGAGCAGCCAACGCACGGGTCACCCGCTTCATGCGGTCGCACGTACGCGCCTCAACCGGGTGACTGTAAACCCCGTCAACGCGAGCACCGCCAGTGCTATCAGCGCCCACGGCCCGGCGGTTCCCAGACGGTCGGCCAATACCCCCAGGGGATTGCTCCAGCCCACCCGGTCGCCGAGCCAGCCCAACGATGCTATGGCTGCCAGCGACGCGCCGAAGACACGCACCGGTGGATACAGCTTGGTCTGCGCCAGCAGGATCAGCCAGGGCATCGTCACCATGATCACCAGAAGCTGCATGGCCTCGATCCCGAGGTTGAAGCCCAGTAGGCTGAGCGCCGTCTGCCAGGTGCTGAGATTGAGTTCGGCCAGGGTGTACGAGAAGGCCAGGCCGTGAATCAGGCCGAAGCCGCCCGCAATCATGAGTTCGCGCCCCGGAAAGATGGGCCGCAGGGCGTGAACGGCGGAAACCAGAATCGAGACGGCGATCAGCGCCTCAATCGGCGCGTCCGGCACGGTCACGATGCGCAGCGTGCCGAGCAGCAGGGTCAGCGAGTGGCCCACCGTGAAGGCGGTGGTGATCTTGACGATGTTGAGGAGCGAGCGCCGGGTGCCGCCAAAATCTCCCCAGTGGGGCCGACGATTCATCACGGCGATCAGTGGGGCGGGCAGCAGCAGGGTCAGCAGGAACAGCAGGTGGTCGGTGCCCTCGGCAATGTGGTGAACGCCCAACATGAAAATACCGACGAAGCCCTGCCAGGCGCTGCCCCGCGCCTGATTGATGGGCAGCAGCGGCACCAGGTCAGTGCGCGGATCGGCCCGGATGATGCCGACCTCCACGCTCTCGTTGCCGCTCTCATTGTTCAGCCCGCGTTCCCAGTCGCGCCGCACCGACACCAGAATCGAGTGCGTTTTGACCTCGCGCACGATGGCGTCGTACTTCAGGGTGAAGTCGCGCACGCTCGCTCCCGCTGGGGGGATGAGCGTTACGGGCACCAAGAATTCCTGATAAGCCCCTGTAGCGGTTTGCTGCACCTGCGACAGTGTCGGCTGGCCGATCTCCACTGTCCAGGCTTGTCCGCTGGCTCCGGTGAGCGCCAAGTGCTGAGCGATGTAGGAACGCAAGGGTGCGCTGTACTGGGTCAGGGTCTGCGGGTTGTTCACCAGCTTCCAGTGCGTGGCCACCTCCAACTCATTGAGTGGGAGGGCGAGCTCCGCCGTGACCGCGTCACTGTGCAAGTCGAGTTGCACAGTGGTCGTCGGCATTGGGTGGGCGAGAACGTGCCCAGGCATTACAGCCAGAACAAGCGCGAGCAGGAAAGACATCAGCGAACGGGGAATAGAGCACGGGCGGATCATGCGATTACCTCGCTCAGGACTGGGGCGAATTCACGAACGGGTGACCTGATACTTCACGGTCAGTTGCCGCCCGTCGTTGCTGTGCTGCTGGCCGGTCACGCCGTACTGCCAGCCTGCGGCGGGCAGCAAGAAGATGTTGGCGATCCACTGGCTTTTGACCGGTTGATAGCGGTTCTCGTAACTCAGGCTCTGAGCACCCGCCGCGTCCGCGCGCTTGGCGAGGGCGTAAATCTTGAGAACGGCGTTTCCGGTCTTGAGGTCCGAATACGGCGGCATCTCTACGGTATCCAGCGTCCAGCTCACGACCACGCCGTTCAGCTTGAGTGTGGACTGGCGCAGCACGAGCTTGGCGTAACTGCGCGCCTCGGTGCCGGTAATTTTACCGTCGGTATCGGTGTCGATGGCGCTCAGGACCGTGGCGGCCACCTGCGTTCCTGGGGTGAGGTCCAGCTCCAGCTGCACCTTCCCCGGCGCGAGAGTCAGGTACGCGCCCTGCACCACCTCGTCCACCGGATGTGCCTGGGCCAGGCCCAGCAGCAGGGCCAGAAGTGTCAGGGCAGACTTTTTCATCTCACTTCGTCCAGGCCGCGCCGTAATCGTTGGTGGGATCGCGGTACATCGAGTGGATATGGTTGGCCGGATCGTTGCCCATGCTCTGCGGCGAGTACTCGATCAGCACGGTAGGGCCGGTGCCGCGGTAGTAGAAGTTGCCGCCGGCGGTGGTGGGACCGTACCAGGCGAAGTACGTCTGATCCAGGTTCTTCTCGATGTCGGCCAGCTTGGGGGCCAGGTCATCGTCGTTGAGGGCGTTCATTCTTTCCTTGACCAAGGTTAGGAAGGCCGACTTCTGCGCGGCGGTCATGGCGCTGCCCGGCAGCCCCTCGGCTTGCAGGGTCTTGCCGTCCTGACCGGGGCCAAGCACCAGGTCGATGCGCTGGGTGCTGATCATTGCCTTGGCCTGTTGGGCAGCGTTCAGGCTGTCCAACAGGGTGTGGGCGTCCTTGACCTCCTGCGGGACGTCCTCAACGACTGTGATGGTTTGGCCGTTGACGGTGGTGTAGATCGGCTGCCCACCGGTCAGGCTGGGTGCCAGGGTGATATTGCTGCCGTCCACCGTCGCGTTGATCGCCAAGTGATGGCCGCCGAACTGGAGCGTCCAGGCCGTCGTGGTGGAGGGGCTGCCCAGGAACGACACGTAATATTCGTCGCTGCCGAATTGCAGGTTGCCTCCGCCGCCCTGGGCTTTGAGCACGTCGTCGGCGGCCATCTGCTGCTGCACCATTTTCAGACCGTCAGTACTCAGTACCGTGCTGAGCAGGGTCGTGAGGGCCATACGTTGTGCGGCACTCAGATTCCCCCACTTCACCCCGGCCCGTTGAAAGATGCCGGTGGGAAAATTGGACCAGCGGGCGCGCTGAGCAACGTCAGTCCAGGCGAAGCTGATCGCCGTTTTCTGCGTGGCGCTGAGCGAGGCGAGGAAGGCTTTGGCTGCGTCCACAACTTTGGTGGTCTGCGCGTCGGCAGCGGTGGTCACGCTGGGGCCGGGGGTGGTGGTCGACACCGTGGTTTGCGTGGTCGCGGCGCTGGAGTTGCACGAAGTCAGCGCGGCGGTCAGCATCAGGGCCAGGACGGAGAATTTGGGTTTATTCATGGTGAAACCTCTTTAGAAATTGGGCGATGGGCTGAAGGTCAGCAGGGTTTATCCGGTATGAGCCACGCGTTTCTGCGTTCCTGGAACCAAGCATGCTGGCCATCCATTCAGACCTCATGCACGGAATGTGAAGACCGAATGAATACGGCATGAACAGGCTTCGATCCGTATCACACCAGAGGCGGCGGTCCAGCGCCTCTACCCAGCGGAATTACTTGAGGGTCGTCCAGCCCGCGCCGTACTCATTGGTCGGGTCGCGGTACATGTTGTGCAGGTGGTTGGCCGGATCGCCGTCGTTAGCCTGCGGAGAGAACTCAATGATCGCCGTGGGAGCCGTGACCCGGAAATACGCGGCGCTGTCCGCTGCTGTCGGGCCGTACCACGCGAAGTACGATTGATTCAGGTCTTTTTGAATCTGGGCCATCTTCACCGCCAGATCATCGGCATTGAGAATGCCCAGACGTTCTTTGATCAGTGCCAGGAAGAGCGCTTTTTGCACGGCGGTCATGGCGCTCCCTGGCAAGCCTTCGGGCTGCAAGGTCTGGCCGTCGTGTCCTGGCCCCAGCACCAGATCGGTGCGGGTGGTGCTGATGACCACTTCCGCCTGCTGCGCTAACGTCAAGCTGCTGAGCAGGGCAGACGCGGCCTTCATTTCCAGCGGCACCTGCGGAATGATGGTGTAGCTCTGGTTGTTGAAGCTCACCTTGACCGGCTCGCCGCCCGTTAATGAAGGTGACAAGGTGATGTTGGAGCCGACGACGGTGGCGTTGATGGCCAGGTGATGGCCGCCGAACTGGAGCATCCACGGCGAGGTGGTGCTGGGCGTGCCGACGAACGAGACGAAATAATAGCCGCTGCCGAAACTCACCATAGGCCGCGCTCCGCCAGCCGGCGGCCCGCCTGCTGGACCAGCAGGGTTGGTGCTGCCCGTGGCGTTCGGAGGTGCCTGAGTGGTGTTCTGCGTTCCTGTGGTGGCCGTACTTGTGGTTTTGGCAGTCTTTGCAGGCGCAGTATTGCCCCCAGGGTTGACGCTGCCCTGCGCAGCGGGTGATCCCTGATCGGTGGCGGCGATGAAGTCGTCGGCGTTCATCTGTCCCTTGAGCATGTTCAGGCCCTGCTCGCTGAGGACAGTGCCCAGCATGGTCATCAATGCTGCTTTCTGGGTAACGTTGAGGTCGGCCCAGCGTACGCCTTGGCGGTTAACCCCGGCCCCACCCTGCGGAAAGTTTGACCAGTTGGTTCGCTGCTTGCTGTCCGTCCAGGCGAACAGCACTGCTTTTTTCTGAGCCGCGCTCAGGGTGTCGAGAAAGGCGTTGGCAGCGGCCACGGCCTTAGCACTTTGGGTATCGGCTGTGGTGCTGGCTGCCACAGGTATACCTGCGCCGCCTGCTGAGGCCAGTGAGAGGATGGGCAGGGCCGCGCCGCAGAAGGCAGCGGCGATCAGGCCGGAAAGCAGTGTCTTATTCAGCATCATTGTTCCTCATTTTCTGGAGTGGCCCGCACTTCTTCGGGACACAGGGAGTGGTCTGTTGGCGGCGGATGGGCGGGGTTCTTATGGCATTGCTGACCTCTCAAGTCCGGGTCAAATGTGGGTAGAAATTAGCGTCCGGCTTTTGCCTGGCCCGTCAAACGGCCCCAGACGTAGCGCTGGAACACGTTGACAATCCATTTACGGTGCATGGCGACGTGCAGGGCCAGGATGACAATCCCAGCGTCGGCAGAGAGGCCATGGAGCCGCCGCCAGGGGCCAGCGTGCTCGTCCACGCTCAGGCCCAGCGCGGGCAGCACCGACTTGGAAATCAGCAGGCCGCTGAGGATGATCACTGTCATGTCGATGTAAAAAATCAAGTTCAGCAGATAACCCAGCCGGGTCTCGGTGGGCAGTTGACTCAGCAGCTTGCGGGTGATGCCGCTGATCCAGTCCCAGTGCAGCACCAGGTGGAGAATGATGGCAAAACTCAGCGCGACGCTGCCCCACTCATGAATTGGAATACCGGTGCCGTGCGGCTGCATCGCCAGAATAAAGGCGACAAAGGTGCAACTATCCAGCACCATATTGACAATGGTGGCGTTGCTCTTTTTCTTGGGCGGTTGTCCAGGCTGTGACTCTGGGGGCAAGGTCGTGGTCATGGGCGTCTCCTCTGATTCGACTCGGCAGGTGTGTCGGCGCGGCGACTGGCCAGCCAGTCCAGGCCAGAAAGGGCCAACCAAGCCAGAGCGACGAATGCCAGGTCTTTGCCGACTTCAGCCCACTGAAAGCTCCCACCGCCCTCACCACGTGGCCTGCCCACAGGTGCGCCGGACAGGGTGGCTGGGCCACGGCTGGAGGAACTGGTGTTTGCCGATCCAGCGTTCGTCGCCCTGTCGCTGGCTGGAGCCGTGCCTGACAGGCTCTGGATTTGCGTGGGTGGGCCGCCATACCTCCCCGTCATCTCAAAACGGCTCAAAGCACCGAGTTGATTCAGGCCCAACACACCAGCAGCGAACAGGAGCGCGACACCGAAAAATAAAAGGGAGCGGTAAAACCATTTCATGCGGCCTCCTTTGATCAACTGGTTGCTTCTTTGAATGAAAGATTCCCTGGTATGAAGTAGTAATCGTCAGTTCTCCTTCACACTTCGAAGTATGCAATCCATCTATACAAAATTCACGTATAATTTATTCAGAAACGGCGAAGAATGGCACAAAATATTATTAATTTTGCATGATAGAGGTAATATTTTCTACAGACGGCCTTTTGCTCATCTCTAGAAAAATAAAGCGCGAATTTGCAATTATGGCCTCAAGAAAACATGATCCGATTGTTTTAACATTCACTCCCAGACCCGTTCCCCACCAACGTCGCCGGCGAGCGGCCAGGACGAAACCTCTCGCTGGCTACAGCCTGACGGGCCAATGTAACGATCTTGTAAATAAGGCCCAGCTCAATACCAACTCGGTCTAGGCCTCTCTGGGCAAGACCAGCGCCGCCCGCAGGCCACCGCGAGGCTGATTGACCAGTTCGAGATGGCCACCGTGCGCTTCCACAATCGCTTTCACCAACGCCAGACCCAGGCCCGCCCCGCCCCTGCCCTGCGCCTGCTCGCCGCGCTGGAAGGCCTCAGTCAGACGCGGCATGTCGGCCTCAGGAATGCCAGGACCACAATCTCGCACCGTCAGACGGACGAGCTGGCTGTCCATCTGACAGAAAGCATCAATCGTTGACCCGGGAGGGCTGTAGTTGATGGCGTTCTGAATCAGGTTCCCGGCAGCCAGCACCAGGGCGCTGAAGTCGCCAGATGTGCCAGCGTCAGTCAGCGTGACCTGAAGGCGCATTCCGTGCTGCTGAGCGTCGGCGCTGTGCAACTCGGTGGCCATCAATAGCACGTCCGCCAGATTCACGGCGCGCGGTGCGGCGGGCCGTGACGCCTGGGCCAGGCCCATCAAGCGGTGTGTCAGGGCGCTCATGTCCTCGCTCACGTCCAACACTTGGCTTAGCGTGTGACGGTACTGCTCTGGAGTGCGTGGCTGCTCCAAGGCCAGACTGGCCGCCGCCCGGATCACGCTGATGGGCGTACGGAGCTCATGAGCGCTGGCATGTGCAAAAAGCCGCTCGCGGGTGAGTTGAGCGTCCAGTTTGCTGAGCATCTCATTGATGGTGTGGGTCAGTCGCGTGAGTTCATCTCTGCCGGGGGCCAGCGGCACGCGCTCGCCGGGACGACCACTCCGTGCAATCCGGGCCGCCAGATCACTGACCTGATTGACGGGCTTGAGGGCCCGGTCCGCCAGGACGTAGCCGACGCCAAGCGTCAACACCAGCAGCAGCGGCAGCCCCAGCAGTTCCAGGCGCAGGATCTGTCTCAGGGATGTGCGCACCGCTGCGTCTGACTGACTGGCCTGAATCCAACCAGCAGGCACCCTGAGTGTGAAGACACGTTCTGGGCCGATTTGCGCTGTCCCAGCCGTGGCTCTGAATCCCACGCGTGATGGCCCCCAGTCCACCTCGCGTCCCTGAGGATCATAGACGGTCAGGCGAATGGGCTGCTGCCGGTTGAGTTCATCGAGGCCAGTTCCCGGTCCAGGCGGCAGCGCTTTCACCTCAGCAGCCTCGATCTGGGCCTGTTTTCGGGCGTACACCCGCAGGCTTTCATCCAGGCTGGCATACAGCGTGTGGCGTAGCGCGGCGTGGCTGAACGCCCCGGCAATCAGGAGCGTGAGTCCCAGAAGCAGCGCGTAGGTGAGCGTGAGCCGCCAGCGAAAACTCAAGCGCTGACCTCACCCAAGCGGTAGCCGTGCCCGCGCACGGTCACGATCACGCCCTCACCGAGTTTGCGGCGCAAATTGCCCACGTAGACGTCAACCACCCGGCTTTCTACATCTGGCTGTCCTGCCCAGACACGAGTGATCAGGTCATCGCGCGAGTAGGCCCGCTCCGGCTGAAGAGCGAAACCTTCCAGAAGTTCAAATTCTCTGGGCGTTAGGGGCATGCTATGGCCGGCACGGTCAAGAACCTGACGCCTCAGCAAATGCAGTTTGAAGCCGCCTGGCAAGGTGAGGGCGTTGCTGGGCTGTCTCGCCGAGCGGCGCACCAGGGCCGAGAGGCGCGAGCGCAACTCGCGGAAATCAAAGGGTTTACTCAAGTAGTCGTCTCCCCCGACGTCCAGCCCCGTCAGCCGGGAATCCACGTCGGAGCGTGCTGTTAGAAAGAGAATGGGCGTAGCATTCCCCTGATCACGCAGGCGCTGGGCCACCTGAAAACCAGCCTCCTGACCTTCAGTCAGCATCACGTCCAGAATCAGAGCATCAAATCCACCTGTCATGGCCAGGTTGAATCCCTGATGAGTAGAGGCGGTTTCCTCCACACTGTGTCCGGCTTCTTGCAGCCCCGCCGCGATGAGCGCCCGCAGGCGTGGGTCGTCTTCCAGAAGCATGAGGCGCATAGGGGCAGTGTATGGGGGAGTTGTAACGGAACAGCAAAGGTCGCAGGAAGAACGATACGTGCGTTGAATGGTCGGGGATCAAGAGTCTTGATTCAGTCGATTGCTCAGCCTGTCACTTTACCGGCTGTTCAGGTGCTGTAAGCCGCACCCGCCACCGGCACCTGGAACGTCGTCAATGCTGTGGTGCCCGACATGACCGTCACGTTGGCCATTGCATACACCGCCGTTTGAGCGGAGACCCGCTCAGTGTCAACGCTCAGCATCAAGAAGCCGTTTTGCTGGCTCACACCGCTCAAGCTGATGGTCACGCCTTCCGGCAGTCCGGTTATTTCCAGCGTCAGGTCGCCAGGAATCGTGTTGCCCACGGCGCTCATCGGGATCAAGACGCTTTGCCACGCCGCCTCGGTGTACAACGTGGTGTAGGGCATATCGTCACTGTCGATGATGGCTGGTGAGTAGAGTGCTGGAGCTGCCGAGGCCGTGGCCAGGGTGGAGACGCTCAGGGACAGCATACTTAAAGCAATCAACATCAGTTTCTTCATAACGGGCCTCCCGAAGTGGTCCTGGTTCACCACTTCTGTAACCTAAGGATCGGCGGTCCCGATGCAGAGCAAACTCAAATACTGTGCAGGTTCAGACCCGGCTTTTCCATCTCTCTCCATCGAATCTGCACACAGGCAACAAGCAGTGGGCGGGCCAGGCTTGCTGGTGTTGGTTCTTCGCAGTCGTGTTGCTCGACGACGTCCACCAGAGAAGTAGGAGCTACCAGGCGGGGAATCTGTTCAGGGAGAGCTGTCTGTGCTGCTCGGCTGCTGCGTCGAGCTGCTCACGGTCGCTTTGGCCAGCATGTCGGCACTCAGGTGGCTGGCCCCGCGCAGGTCTGCTCTCGAAAAGTTGGCACCTGCCACCTGGGCTTGACTGAAATCCACGTCCTTGAGGACGGCATTCTTGAAATTGGCTCTGGTGAGCTGGGTGCCCGTGAACTGAATCCCACTCAGGGTACTGCCCTCCAGATGCACGCCCGTCAGGTCCGCCGAGCGGAAGTTCAGATTCTCGATGGTCTCGCCGGACATCTGGGCGTTGCGGGCCGAGACGCCCGCCAGGCTCAGGGGCCGGGTCAGATCGCTGCGGTTGGCCAATCCCACCAGGGCGGCCTGCACAGCCTCAGCTGCGTTGCTGGGAACGTAGGCGGCGGCCTTAATTTGCGCGGTCACGGCGTGCTGCTGGCGCAGATAAGCGGCCAACACCTGACTGGCGGCAAAAGCGTTGTCCGACGAAGTGCGGGTCAGGCTGCCCGGTACGAACACGCCGCCCAGACGCGAATTGAAATTTTCGCTGGAGAGCAGCGTGATGGCACTGGAGAAGCGGGCGTTGGCCTCGCTGACTTGCGACTGCACCTGGGAGTGGACCACGGTGGCGAGCGTGGCCAGCAGGGGCAACTGCGGTTGAGGACGGCCCGGCGGTTGGGCGGCGGCGTGGACATGGCGCAGTGTACCGTGACCGTGCCGAGCGCCCGAATATCTTATGTTCTACTTGTTGGGCTGATTACAAGGTGCACTAGACCTGGATGTAACCTTCGCAAAACGGTGGTTGTGTAAAGCATGCCGAGTTCTGACGCTTCCGTACCGAGAGAACCGCCGCGCAGCAAGTCGCCGATTCCACCGCCTTCACGCCGCCGCCTGCCCGCCTGGGCCATCACCATTCCGCTGCTGTGCCTGGCGGCCTACGGCGGCTACCGCCTGGGCCAGCCTACCGCCACCATCCAGACCACGAGCGGCTTTAGTCAGGCTGGAGGAGCCAGCAGTCAGATTCAGCTCGGTCAGGCGTCCGGTAGCCAAGGTCAAAACGGCCAGACTGACACTGGGCAGAAAAGTGCCAGTACGGGCAGCCAGAGCCGAACTGGACAAGCAGCACAGAGTGCGACCAAAGCCCCCGATCAGGCCAGCGTCACCATTCCAGTCACAGCGGCCCCGGTCAAGGCCGGAGCGCTGACCACCAACCGCAGCACCACCGGCACTGTCGCCGCCGCCCAGACCACCACCGTCACCGCCCGCAGCAGCGGCACGGTCCAGACCCTCGAAGCCCAGGTCGGGCAAAGCGTCCAGGCGGGCGAGACGGTGGTGCTGCTGAGTAATCCCGATCTTAATGCCAGCGTGCAGAGCGCCCAGAACGCCCTGCAAAGTGCTCAGGCCCAGCTCGCCAACCAGAGCACCACCCTCACCTCCAACCGCACCCAGCTCGAGCAGGCGGTCAAATCGGCCCAGCTCGCCCTGCAAAACGCCCAGGAGACCTACAACGCTTCCAAGCAAATTTAT
>NZ_WXZL01000052.1 GCF_009982895.1 Deinococcus alpinitundrae
TCATCGACATCACTCGGGTACGCACGGCGATCCATCGCTCCAGTTTGCCAGCGGCAAAATCATCCCGCCAAACTTCGATCCCGTCTCAACTAGCCTCTAAGCCCATCGGCATGGCGGCCAGGCGCTGAAACTGGTGGGGCAAGGCCGCCGCCGCCGGGGTCAGAAAGGCGGTGCTGGCCATCAGCCCAGCCGCCCAGCGCGGCAGAATGCCCGCCCGGAAGGTGGCGATTCCCAGCAGCAGGCCGCCGAGCATATACAAGCCGCCGCTCAGCATGAACAGCGTGGGAAAGCTGCCCAGGTCAACCGGGCTGGCCCTTCCAGCCCCGATCCCCAGCAGGCTGTCCACAAACTGCGGCGCGGCGGCGGCCAGGGGCGGCAGGATCACGGTTTCGGCAAACACGTCGGCGTAGGTAATCGCCCAGGCGAGACCGAAGATCAGATAGCCGATCAGCCCCAGCCAGCCCACGCGGGTCACTTGCCGGGCGTAAATCCCTGTGACGCCAATTAGCATCAGCAGACACATCACGGTCTTCAGGGGCGTGATGATGGCCCAGGTGGTGCCGCCCACAGACGACACGACATCGGGCGGATGAATGGGCTGGATGCCAGCAAAGATGACTCCGGCCACCACGGCGGAAAGTCCGGCCCAGCGGATGAGACCTGAGGGTGTAATTGAGGGCATCATTTGCATGTCGGTTCCTTTGAACTTGGGCGTGTGGGTCACGGTGTGGCGTGCTGTTGCCTGGCGAGCGGGCGCGGGGCTGGGCTGTGAGGGGGAAGCGACGGTGGTCAGTGACGGCTCTGGGCCGGGTCAAGCTCCATCGGCTCCGCCACCTCGGAAACAACTTGAACGACTGCCAGCAACGTCAATCCTGAATCATGTATCTTTCTGAGCACCCCATGCAGCGCGGCCTGATCCAGTAACAGGCCCGTCAGGGTCGAGCCGCTTCGCTCGTGGCTCAGGCTCAGACCCTCGAACCGCGCAGCCCATCTGGCGTCCAAGTGTTCCTTGACGCGGATCTGGTATGACCCCGGCCCATCTCGAGCTTCCGCCAATTCTTGCGGCGCACTCATGTACTCACCTCCCGTCCCAACCTGGCTTTTGAGGAATCTCCACGTCGGTGCGTGCGTTTTCGTTCCTCGCCTAGACCGTATGGGTCCATGTGGTGAGCCGTCATCACCAGAGGTGGTGATGGGTTCCTGGTTTGCGGTAAGCCCAATGAAGTGTGGGGGCGCAGAGGACAGCCCGCTAGATCAACTCAAGTTCGTGAGCGCGCCGGAGGGCGGCGCGGCGGGTGTTGACCCCGAGCTTGCTGTAAATGTTTTTGGTGTGCGTCCGCAGCGTGTTGAGGGAAACGGCGAGGGTGCGGGCCAGTTCCGGACCAGTCAGTTCGGATTGAAGCAGCCGGAGCACCTCAAGTTCACGCTCACTCAGGGTCTCGAGCGAACTTGGATTGACAGCAGCCGCGTTCCCCGCATTTTCAAAGGCTTTCAAGAGCTGCCAGACGGCGTTCACGGTGCTCCCTTGTTTTGCAAACTTTTTCAGCATGACTGCCATGGGGGCACCCTCATCCACGAAGATCCGAATATTCCTCTCCGGCATAGCAAGCTTAAGGGCCGCTTCGAGCCGTGTCAGCGCTTCACGACCATCACCACGCTGCCGGTAGGCCAGAGCTTGGAGCACCAGAATTTCGCTGACACTTCTCGTCCGGCCACCGTCTTTCGCTGCATAGAGAAACCGTTCCAGCAAGTTGATCGCCTGAAGAAGAGCGGGATTGGTCTGCTTGTGGTGCTCTTGAGAGAGCAGCAATCTGGCCAGGGTGATGTGCTCAAATTCCCGAAGGTAAGTCAGGAGGTCAATCGTAGACAGGTGTTGCGCTGTGGCCCAGGCGAGGGCGTCCTCCACCTTTCCCTGCTTGATCCAGATCCGCGCTCTCAAGGCCGCAATGGGGCGCACCTCCGGGAAGAAGTCGCTGACATACAGGCGCTGGGCCTCATTCAGCAGATCCAGTGCACCGTCCAGATCGCCCTGGATCTCCTTGATCCGGGCTGCCGTACGGCACCAGCGGAAGCGGTTCTGGGGCAGGCCAAGGAATTCGCCGAGTTCCCGGCTCCTGCTCAGGTGCTGCGTGGCGGCCTTCAGGTCGCCCCGCTCGCAGGCGAGGGCGCTCAGACCCACATGCATGTCTGCCGCTCCGCGTAGCGCGAGGCCGCCCCCCTCCATCGCCACGTGCAGGCCCCGCTCATAGGTGGCCAGGGCCAGGTGCAGATGACCCTGTTCCAGTTCGAGATCGGCCACAGCAACGGCGCAGCCAACCGCGTCTGAACGGTATCCGGCCCGGTGTAGGCCCGCCATCGCCTCAAGGTAGGACTGGTGGGCCTCTTCAAGGTATCCATCTGCCCAGAGGGCGAGTCCCATCAAGCCCGAGGCTGCCCCACGTTTGAACTCATCACCCGCTGGCACGAGGTCCAGAACCCGCCGGGCCTGGGTCACAGTCTCGGTGAAATGGCCCGAAGATAGCGCCATGGCCGCGCGGTACAGCGCAATCAGGCTTCCCAATCCCCGAAATTCGTCCTGATCCACGACCACCATCGGGGGCGCAGCGTCCATCTGTGTTCCGTCCAGCCACCGCTGCGCATCCAGCAGGCGCTCCTCGACGCCCTCCCGCTGGCCACCCATCAGGAGTCCTCCGGCGTAGTACACGCTCAGCACCGGTCTGCGGCGCACCACCAAATCGGGAAGCACCCTCAGCCAGTCCAGGGCTGTGGCCTCCTGCCGGCTGCGGCGCAAGGCGGGAACGGCCCGCTCAATCAGGTCTGCCGCCCGCTCGACATCCTTTGCGGCCAGCGCGTGGCGGATAGCGTCTGCCGCTGAAGCCTCAGACTCAAACCACACGCTTGCCTGGCGGTGCAGCGCCGGGACACCACCAGGTTGATCCGCCTGGAGATGCATCTGGAGGAAGTCAGCGAACAGGTGGTGGTAGCGGTACCAGTGCCGCCTGTCATCCAGCGGCACCACGAAGAAGTTGCCCCGCTCCAGGGCCTCCAGGCGCGCGCTGCCGCCGGTCTGCCCGGTCACGGCATTGCACAGTGATCCACACAGCCTTTCCAGAATGGACGTGTGAAGCAAGAAGGTGCGGACATCCTCGGGTTGCCGCCGCAGCACCTCCTCCATCAGGTAGTCCACGATGAAGCGGTGATCTCCGGCGAACGCCTCAATGAATGCTGGAAGGTTCTCCCGTCCCTGCATGGACAGGGCCGCCAACTGAAGGCCCGCAATCCAGCCTTCGGTCCGGTGGTCTAGCACCGCGACGTTCGCCTCCGACAGCCCCAGAGCCATCATACGGTTGAGAAACTCCGTGACTTCTGGCAGGGCGAAGCGCAGATCGGCGGCGCGTAGCTCCGTGAGCTGGCCCTGGACACGCAGGCGGGCCAGGGGAAGGTCCGGGTCCTCGCGGGTGGCGACGGCCAGATGAAGCTGCGGCGGGAGATGATCCAGCAGAAAGGACAGGGCCGCGTGGAGCTGCGGGGCATCCAGAACATGGTAATCATCCAGTACGAGGATGACCGCATGCGGGAGCGCACCGAGGTCATGGAGAAGTTCGGGAAGAATAGCGTCCACGGGTGGAGGATGAACCGACTGGAGTGCGGCTAAAATCCGGCTTCCGATGCCCGGAGCCACGGTTTGGAGGGCGGCGATCAGATGAACCAGAAACCGCACTGGAGCATTGTCGCCGTCATCCAGGGAGAGCCAGGCCGCTGGTCGCCCGCTGCCCGCTATCCATTCACAGAGCAGCGTCGTCTTCCCGAAGCCTGCCGGAGCCGAGATCAGGGTCATCTTGCCCTGAAGGCCCTCGTTCAGCCGCTGGATGAGGCTGAGGCGGCGAACACGTCCCTGCCGGGACAGGGGCATATGGAGTTTTGTGGCCAGGATTGGCGTCATCAGAACTCCCCTCCCTGCTGAGAACCGGATGGGGGCAGGGGCCTGTGCTCCAGCGCTTCCCGTCTCCCTGCGTCTGCATGCGCTTGTTCATCGTAACTGTTATGAGAGGGACGGGGGGCTGCGCCGACAAACCAGTCGGTCTCTTGCCCTCAAGTCAATGACCAGATTTCGCACAAGAGCCACAAGGCGAAATGTTCTCCTCCAAAAGGGGCCTGCTGGCGCAGCAGGCCCCTGCTAAAACCCATACATTGCAGCATGTCAGACCACAGGGCGAAATCTGAAGTCGTGGCTCAGCTCGTCCGCCTCGCCCGCAGGGAACGGCTGAGCTATGACGAATTCGCCTACGTCTGCCAGCAGGCCCGTAAAAAGCTCAAGCTGGAGAAACCTAGGCGCGAACGCCGACTGCCGCAATTCCTGACCGCTGAAGAGCTGAAAGCCAAATAAGGTGCAGCTGTATACCGTTACCCCAGCTAGGGAAGGGTATAGGAAGACTCTGCGTTGAAGCGAGGGAGGTGGTGAGGCATGCGGAATAAATTTCAAGAAGCTGGAGAGAGAGGGCGGCGCGGTATTGTGCCAGGCTCAATCGCGCACTAGATCCTGGCGGTGGCCTCAGCGACGCCTCTTCATTGGTTCAAGCTGGAAGAGCTCGCCAATCGCCGAGGGATGTCCCTGTGCGACAAGTCCAGCATCACGACGGCCATCAAACTGCTCGCCGACCACGGGTTTCTGGAGCGCCATTAGGGGCAGCAGGATGGGAACGTCCAGCTGTATACCCTGACGCCTGATGGGGAAAGGCTGCTCGACGAACTACATGTCCCAGACGAGTGAAACTCTGTGCTGAGCGGGATTTCAGCTTGGCAGTTGGGGGATGGGAGCCTGGTCTGCTGGGGGCTGATGATGAGTGCGGGGTGGAGTTGAGTTGTTGGACTGAACAACCTCAGCAGTTGATCGAGTTGTGGCGTAAGATCTGCCCATCAACCTTCTCGCGCAACGCTTGCTCACGGTGGACACGTGTCCACCTGTCAGCCGCAGACGCCTCGAAGCACTGACGGCCAGACAGGGTCCGTTGGTGTATGACGAATTCGCTTCTCAGGGGCGGTGCGAGCGTTGGTCAAGGCTGGTTTATTGATTCATTCTGGCACGACAGCGCTACAGAAGTTCGTGATCACGCCAACCGGAGAGCGTTTCAGGAAGACCTTTCCTCCGGACGAGACGTTAGAGAAAGGAGATGGTCAGGCGTGCGGGATAGGTTTCAAGAACCTGGAAAGAGAGGGAGGCGCAGCATTGTGCCAGGCTCAATCGCACACCAGATCTTGGTGGTGGCTTCCGGGACGCCTCTTCATTGGTATGAGCTCGAAGGACTGGCCAATCACCGAGGGAGGCGTCTGTACGATAGGCCCAGCATCACGGCGGCCCTCAAACTGCTGGCCAACCACGGGTTTCTAACGCGTCGTCAGGGACAGTTCGACGGAAACGTTCAGCTGTACACCCTTACGCTCCAAGGGGAAGGGTTGCGTGATGAATTGCGTGTTGAAGAAGGCGAGTAAAAGCTTGTGCTGAGCGGCATTCTGGCTTGATGTCTGCGGGAGACATATATACAAAGTATACAGGTTGTATATAGTCGCGCGGCATGCAAAAGCCCGTGCTGAGGCGGGCTGAGTTGATGTTTCACAGGCGTTTCGCCGAGGGCGCAGGTGTGATGCGCACAAGGCCCAGCGCTTTTTGAGCTTCGTTCAGTTCGCCTGCATCCTCATGCTGCTCCGCCGAATTTCTGGATAATTCTTGGCGCTCGACAACTGCCCATCGTGCAGCTGCCAGGTTGCCGTCACCGTGCTGCGTTACGGCACAGAGCCTTGCGGTGACGCAGCGGTTACGCCCTGATTTCTAAGCTCTGTTCAGCTTCGGGGCCGAGCCCGAAACCGTAAGGAGCCACACATGAACCGTACCCTAATTGGTGCCGCCCTGATCCTGAGTCTCAGCCTTGCCGCTTGCAGCGCCTCCACCCCGCCGGTGGTTATCCCTGATCCCATCGTCGATCCCGTGCCCCAGGCCGATTTCAACTTCACCCTGACCCCTGCCGTGGTCAGTCTTCAAGCAGATGGCACGGCAGAGTTGAGCGCGACCGTTCAGCGCAGCGGCAGCTTCACGGGTGCCGTGACCTTGACCCTGCTCAATCCGCCAGCGGGCCTCAATGCGGCAGCTGTGACGCTGCCGGCCGGAACCACCAACGCCAAGCTCAACCTTCAGGCCAGCAGTGCCAGCGTTCCTGGAGACGACACCCTGACGTTTGTCGCCGACGCGGGGAACCTCCACAAAACGGTGCAGGTCAAGGTGAAGGTCAGTGCCGCTCCCGTGCCGGTGGGTCAGGCAGCCCTGACGCTGGTCGCCACACCTGAGAGCCTCAAGCTCAAGGCCGGACAGCCCACCAGCTTGACGGTCAAGGTGACGCGCAGCAACTTCACCGGGCCGGTGAAGTTGCACCTGAGCAACCTGCCCGCCAACGTCACGGCACCTGACGTGGTGCTCGACGCGGGCCAGGACAGCGCTGAGATGACCCTGACCCAGACCGGCAAGACTCCGGCTGGCAGCACGACCGTGCAGCTTCAGGTCACTTCCGACACGGTCAAGTCTTCGCTCAACCTGCCGCTGACGGTGGAAAGTGCTGAGAGCTTGCCCAGCGCGCCGACGGTCAGCGCCACCAGTCCCGCCTCAAATGCCCAGGCCGTCAACAGCGCCGGGCTGAGTGTGAACGTGACCTTCTCGCAAGGGATGAAGAGTGACGTCGCCAAGGCCATCAGCATCACACCGAATGTGCCGAACTTCGCGTGCATGGTGAATGACGGCAGTGTCGAGATCCAACAGGTCAGCTGCACGGGCAACTTCCAGCCGGGAGTGACCTACACCGTGACGGTGGCCACTACGGCTCAGAACACGGCGGGCGTGGGTCTGGCCCAGCCATACAGCTTCAGTTTCAAGACGGCGGCGCAGGCCAATCCCGATCCGCTGCCGCAGAGCCTGATGCTGAGCAGCGCCCCAGGGAGTTTGACGGTCAAGGTCGGCTCGCCGGTCTCGCTCACGGTCAAGGTGCAGCGCACGAATGTCAGCGGTCCGGTGACGTTGCACGCCACGAACCTGCCGATCAATGTCACGGCATCAGACGTGACCATTCCTGACGGTCAGGACAGTGGCATCATGACCTTGACTCAAACGGGGAACAGCCCGGTGGGCACCAGCACCATCCAGGTGCTGGCCACAAGCGGGAACGTCAGCGCTTCACTGAATGTCCCCCTGACGGTTCAGAACGTCACCAATCCGCTGACCGTCCTCAGCACCACCCCGGCCAACGGCGCACAGAACGTTCCTTACGGACCGAACGTCTTCGAAGTCAAGTTCTCGCAGGTGATTCAGGAAGTGGATGGCGTGGCGCAGACCGTCAGTGTGACGCCCGCTGTAAATAAGCTGCACTGCTTCGTCAAACGTGACGCGATGAATAAGCCGCTGGACGGTCTGCAATGCACCGGAGATTTTGACCCCAATACGACGTACAGCGTCACACTCGGCACTGGGATCAAGGCCACAGACGGCACGCCGCTGGCCCAGCCGTACACCTTTAGCTTCCAGACGGCACCCGCGATCATTTTGCCGCCGTTCGGAGATCTCGTCCCGCCCAAAGTCACTGGCTTTACGCCCACCAACGGCACACTGGGGGTGAATCACAGTCCTCTGAGCATCACGGTGAACTTCAACGAGGCGATGGACAAAGCGGCGACCCAGAAAGCCTTTCAACTGATTGTGCCGAACGTGACCGACAGCAAGAAAAGCTTTATCTGGAATGCGGCTGGGACTGTAATGACCATGACGTACAACGAGGTACTGCCTTACGGCAGCACCGTGTTCTGGGGCATGAGTAATACCGCCACCGACGTGGCGGGCAACCCCCTGGCGCAGGCCAGCAGTGTGGGTGGCAGTTACCGCCTGGTTCGCCAAAAAAGTATCAAAGTGTATTCAGACGGAAGTTTGGATTTTTCAGCCACAAATAGTAAAAATAACAAATACGAAGACACAGTAATCTATACTGAATACACTGGCAAATCTTTTTATCAACGCGCGTTCGTTTCTTTCGAATTGAATAATATTCCAGAGCTTTCTAACATCAAGGTCATCGAGTCGGCGTCACTTCACGTCTATCAGAAAGGGTTCCTCTGTGATGGAGGCAATGGTGCCTACCAGCGCATGGGGTCAGTCATCGCTGAGAACGTTAGTTACCTCTCGACTGAATTCGCATTTTTCAATAGCTATTTCTCTACTCCGCCGATTTCTACTGGCGCAAGTAGCACCTTAAGCACCGATGCCACGCTGGGGTTTAAATCGATGGATGTCACCTCCCAAGTTGGCTTCGATGTTCAGAACCGTGGCACTTTAATGAATCGTTCGCAATGGCGCTTGCGTTTTCCAACCGATTCTACGTTAAACAATGACAATTGCAGCAGTATCGGCTGGTATAGTGGGAAGGCTCTGTTGTTCCAGCGCCCGTACTTGGATGTCACCTATGTTTACCCCTGAAGTTACCGCTTGATCACTGCACCTTGCAGAGAGCCCTGCTTCTTCACTAGACAGGGTTCTCCTGTCCTTTAAGTTCAACGTAAGGAGAGCGATGAAGAATGTTATGAAGGTATTTGGTCTGTTCCTGGTCATGCTGTTGGGTGCGTCGGGGGCACGGGCCTGCGCTGTCAATCCACACAAGATGTTCAACGGGCGTGTGGCCATTCCCAAGCCGCTGGTGCGTGAATGTGGCTACGCCTGGCAGCAGTGGCAAAAACACCCCGGTCAGGGCCGCAAGCTGCTCCACTGGGCCGAGATGTGGAGTGCCCCCGCCGCCGACGAGCAAGACCTCAGCAGCTTGTTCACGCAACTGGGCTACCACAATACCGACAGGAAAATCGGCAGCACCGACGCGGTGTTCAAGGGCGCTGAAATCTACTTTGAGGGCAAGAAGCAATCGTTCATGGTCGTGGAGCTGTTCTTTATCGGCGACCGGGTCAACATGCTGATCGGCGGGAATTGATTCCGGCTTCCTCAAGGAATGTCAAAGCGGCACACCCACATTCGGGTGTGCCGCTTTGACATTCCGGTTGGCTTAGGTGAGCGAGCGGCGAACCGGGGACGCTTCAAGTGCAGTCGTACGTCGGGCAGCCGCCTGCATCGTCTCGGCCACCAACCCATACACCGCTTCCCAGGTCAGTCGGACTTCTGCTGTGAACGCGTCGCCTAACCCTTGCTCCAACGTCCACAGTAAAGCCTGGGTGAAATGATGCTCGCTGAGGATGTCTGGTACTCACCGGAGGTCAGGTGAGGGTGACTCGGCGGTCATCTGACCTCGGCAGCGGAATCAACTTTGGTGCCCTCAGCCTTCAGCGGGCACCTGTGGATTGGCAGGATGTTCTCCCCGAACTGCTCCTGTTTTAAACCCTATGCCGTGCCTGTGTTCCACTCAGCCGTCCCAAAGAGTGTGCCGCGTCTGTGGTTATGTTGGTGTCAAAGCCAGCATGACCAGGCATCAAGCCGTTTGTGCTGTGCGTCGGCTATTTGCTCTCAATTATATATTCTTGTTGAAGTGCTTTATCATCACCCAGATTTCCAAACTCACCATTCAACTCGTTTCAGTATCACCCACCGTGCCAGCTCCACAGCTCCAACTTCCCGGCGCATCGATGGTCACTCCCTCGCCCAATGCCCTGGCCAACCTCTGATCCACACGCTCTGGCTCCTGTAAGGGTCAAGAAGGGGCCTGCCAGCGTATGCCTCCCCCCCCCCCTTCCCATCTCCGAAGCCACTGGACCCCAGAGCGGCCATTCTGAGCCGCCTGCAGCCTAACCTCAACTGTGCCCCTTCTCCAATGGGCCAGGAAGTCCCGGCAGATCTCAGCGTGGTATGGGTGTCAGCTGTGTTTAGACCTTGAGCTGACGTTGTTGGAGAAGGAGGGCGCGACTGCTCCCCATTTTCCCTATTTGCCCCGTCTGGCCTGACGTGCTGAACGGGGCCGCTTAGGCACTCGCCCCTGTCCGGCCCACGACCTCGAACTTCAGTACCAGGTCCAGCGCGTCCACTGCAGCAGATTTGCCCGGCAAGCAATCAACTTCACTCAGGGCGCAGGTTTTTGCTGAAGGAGCGGCTCAGTCCTACCTCAGAGACCTGGAGACCGAATTCAAGACGGCAGCGGGGATGAGCGTTTCCAAGTCCTGGGTGATTGTGGTGGCTGGTCGGCAGGCAGGACGCCGAAGCGCAGCAGCGTGTGGATATCGAGCAACAGCACCTCTGGGACACTGTCAGGGCAAGGTGACCACCGCGGGAAGGGTGACGATCACAGGCTGCATCGTGTCACAGTCGAGGGCACATAGCTCGCTGCTCCAGACCGCACCGAGGTCGATGAACCAGATCACAGATCCGTCCGGGAGTTCCTGGGTGACCGGGCTGCTCACTGGGGTGTGGCCGTGGACGCTGATGCTCGCCCCTTCCGGCAGCAGGGACACCGGGGTGTCCGAGGGGCGGCCCCACAGGTGGGCGTTCGGGCGCGTCGGGCTGGGCCGCATGGCGTGCGCGAACAGCACCAGCCCCTCGACCAGCCATGGCAGGGCCATGCGGTCAATCCACTCGGCATCGGCGTGCAGTGCTTCGGAGGAGGGCCACTGTTCGGGCGTCCCGCCGTTCTCCCACCAGAGGTCATGCAGCTCTGCGTTCTGCCGGCAAGTGGCCTCCACCAGCATCTGGTCATGGTTGCCTAGGCACAACTGCGCCCGGCCCGCATCGACTAGCGCCCGAACTCGCGCTACGACACCAGGGGAGTCCGCGCCTCTGTCCGTCAGATCGCCCAGAAACACGAACTGCCGATCAGGGAAGAGGGCCAGCAGCGCGTCTAGCAGGTCAAGGCGGCCGTGCAGGTCAGCCACCGCCACGGATGCGCGGGCCGTCACCGGTCAGCGCCTGTCTGGTTGATCATACACACCTCCAAAAAGCCCCTGCTAGCGCGGGCTGTTTCGAGTGGAAAGGCCTCAGTCTTCGGCGAAGTCGTCAGGGTAGCGTCTTCGTTTGTTTGCGTGCAGGATCGCAGATTTGGGTGACCACTCACCAGGGGCATTGTCTGAAGCACTGGGCGTGGTGATGGTCACTTAACATGAGACTCGATTCTGTTGTCAGCAGAACGAAGTAGATTGGAGGGGATGACGAACGGTGTGCCTCCTCAAGCGTCGGCGATCCTCAAGCGCGTCTGGGGTTACAACCAGTTTCGAGGCGTGCAGGAAGAAATCATCCGGACGGTCGCGGAAGGAGGCAACGCCCTCGTCCTCATGCCCACAGGCGGCGGGAAAAGCCTGTGCTACCAGCCTCCCAGCTTGCTCCGTCCGGGGACCGGCATCGTGGTCTCCCCACTCATCGCGCTGATGAAAGACCAAGTCGATACGCTCAGGCAGTTGGGCGTGCGAGCGGCCTACTTGAATTCGACGCTTTCCCCTTCCACTTCACAGGCAGTCGAGCAGGCGCTCGCCCTGTTCGCGATTGATGAGGCGCACTGCGTTTCCCAGTGGGGTCACGACTTCCGCCCGGAATACCAGCAGCTCAGTCTGCTGGAAGCGCACTTCCCCCACGTTCCCCGCGTCGCGCTGACGGCCACGGCGGACGATCGTACGCGTGCTGACATCCGACGTGTGCTCGGCCTGAACGGCGCGCCTGAGTTCATCTCCAGTTTTGACCGCCCGAACATTCAGTACCGGGTGGCAACTAAGGAAAAACCCCGCGAGCAACTGCTGGAGTTCATTCAGACCGAGCACCCGGAGGATGCAGGCGTGGTGTATTGCCTGTCCCGGCGTTCCGTGGAGGAAACGGCACACTGGCTTCAGGCGCAAGGGTTGTCTGTCGTGGCGTACCATGCGGGCTTAACGCAGCAGGAGCGGAATCTGGCTCAAGAGCGCTTCCTGAATGAGGACGGCATGGAATGAACCCCCTCGAGCGGACCAACGGCCAAGCCACTTCGCCCAGACCAGCCGCTAGGCTGCTCACAGCGCGAAGGAGCCTCAATGCCAGGACGC
>NZ_WXZL01000053.1 GCF_009982895.1 Deinococcus alpinitundrae
TCGATGAAGTGGCGCACCTGACCCTCGAGGCGCTGGGCGCGTCCATGCACCTGGAGTCGCTGTTCATCTTCCTGGTGGATCGAGGCGTGCTGCGCGTCAGTCGGGTCTGGGGCGAGATTCCCCCAGAACTGCATCCGCTGCTGGAGCTCGGCACCTTGCCGCTGGACGCGGTGCCACTCTGCCGCCAGGTGGTGGTGTCCGGTGAGGCGCAGTACGCCGAGAACATCGCGCATTTGCTGGCCGCTGGACCCGAAACGAGTACGACCTCTGCTGGCGCGGTGCCGATTGTCAGTCAGAGTGGCACCGTGGATGCAGTGCTGGCGGTCACGCGTCCGCCGCGCATCGGAACGTGGAGGACGCACGAACGGGCGTTGCTGACGCAGGCGGCCCGAACACTGGGCTTTACCCTGAGGAAGGACGCGCTGTATATCGGTGTACCGGACGCTGAGGACAAAGGCGGCACGCCGGTAACGGGTCTGTAAGGTCCACAGCGCAAGCTGGCGGCAGGAATTGAGGAGGCCATGCCTGTGTTGCGCCGGATGCTCGTTGCAGTGGATTTCAGCGTGTGGAGTCGCCATGCGGCCCAGCACGCTTTTGATGTGGCGCGGGCCATTGGTGGAACGGTGACGCTGCTCCATGTCCTTGAGGAGCAGGGATCGGGCCCATCGGACCTGGACGCGGCACATGCCTTGCTGCGTGAGCTGAGTCTGCTGGCACGCCGTCCGCCCACCTGCCTGATCGTTCCTGGCAGAAACGAATTCAATGGACCTGGTCGTGCAGCTGACGGCTTGAAAGCCGGACCTGAAGCTCAGGTGGCGTCGGCCATTCTGGCGGTGGCTGATGAGCTGGACGCGGACCTGATCCTGCTCGGCCTGCACGGGCAAGGGAACATGGACGGCAGGGCGCTCGGGCGGGTCGTGCAGCGCGTGTTGCTGGGCGCGCGCCAACCGGTCCAGGTGGTGCCCTGCAACACACATAGGCCGACCTTTGACCGCTGGGAACGTGTTTTCGCTGAAAACACAGCTTCCCCACCGGGTCTGCTTCACCAACCCCGTGTCTCAACCCGTGCTGCAGAAGGTACCCGCGAACCGTAATGCTTCGGTAACCTGCCGAGCGCACCATGATCACGAAGACAGCACGGCCCACTGACTTTCGGTTGGTAACTGAAAAAGCTTCTTTGTCTACATGAGCTGGACCTCGACACGCCAAAGGACCGCGCCTCTCGCCGCAGCAGATGGCTATAGGAACGGAGAGCGAAGTTCTGTTTTTTCCACCCGCACGGCGCGGAACGCAGGGCCAGCAATGAAGGAGAGAGCATGAGCAGTTACATGATATTGAGCGCTATGACCCAGATTTCACAGCACCTCGCCCGTTGGCCGGGTGTGACCCTCAACGCCCACCAGTACGGGGGACTCGGGATCTTTGTGGACGGTCAGGAGCTGGGTCAGTTGCACGACTGTGGTCTGCTCGACGTGGCACTCACAGCGGTTGAGCGCGACGCGTTGCTGAGCGAAGACCAGGTTCACCGCCATCATACCTTTCCCGATTCTGGCTGGGTCACGCTGCCGATCAACGGAGTGCTCGACGTGCCACTGGCGATTGAGGCCCTCGTCATGGCCCACGCCCGCATGCTGGATGCCGCGTCCCCTCAGTAGGCCATCAGAGCGTCCCCAGCCGCCCAGCGGGCGGGGTGTAGGGTGAGGATCTCCAGGATGGAGGAGGTCGAGATGCAAGCGTTGATCGTCTCACCACGCACCCCAAAAAGCTCGAGGAATTGGAGCACGTGTACCGCGTCGCGAATAGTCGGGGCTATATTTGGGCGCTGATGATGCTGCGCTCTGCAGAGCGACATCTTAAGGTGCCGGAGATCGCCGTCATCGTGCGGAATGATGAAAAGACGGTGCGGTGATAGCTGCAGCGGTAGAGGACTGAAGGCATCCAAGGACTGGAAGATGCACCGAAGTCGGGGACGCCGCCCAAAGTGACCTCGGACGATCGAGAGATTCTGTTGAGGGTGGCACGTCAGCGTCCTCGTGCGCTTAACCTCCCTTTTTCCTTTTGGACAGGGTGGTGATTGGCTGATGATCTGGCCGAACAAACTAGCCTCAGGCTCAGCCCGGTGACCGTCAACCGAATGCTCTATCAGGCGGGTATTCACTGGAACAGGCTGTAGTACACCATGACCAGTTGTGTTGCCTTAACTTGGCTCTCGGCAGGCCGAGGGCAGGGGTGGCCTGAGGATCAGGCCACCCCTGCGGCGACCGTTGACCACATCTGGAACGCGTGCTGCTGATTGCTTGTTCGAGTAGCGGCAGAAACGCTGGTGCGGGAGTGGTGGTGAAGGTTCTCGATCCGGGCATGCAGGCGCAGGAATTCTTCGGTTCGTTTCCGCCGCTTGAATCCAAGTTGCTGCCGCTCTTGACGCCGTGTAGGTCGGTGGGACTGCTCAACAACATTGTTGCAGATTAACGCGTAAGGAGAAGCGTCGTCTCCGGTGACGGTAAACGTCCTTGAGCACGCGGAATATCTTCAACTGTCGGATGACATGTTCCACCCGCAAGCGGGTGGAGGCCAGCACACGGTTCTCCTGTCGCTCTTCTGAAGTCAGCGGATTGGCTTTCGAGTCCTTATGCGGCGTGATCGAGTGACCATGATCGTGCCAGATTCCCTGATATTCAGCATCGCCGATCAACGCCGTCTCGCGATGAACTCGCACGCCTGAGTGCCGAAAGAGCGTGAGATCATGCATGGAGCCGAAAGCCGTGGCGACACACATGATCATGTGTCCCACGTTGATGACCACCTGCGTTTTTAGGGTGTGGCGCTTTTTCTTGCCGCTGTACCATGCCCGCTGCTGTCTTGGGCAGAACGGCACCTGTATGGGGCCTGCCCGCTTTTTTTGGGCCGCTCACAAGGGGTTTCGGCCGCATCGACGGCGATGATCTGAAAGACATGCTCTGCTTCCTTCAGGACCTTCTTGCCGGGCAGTCGGAACTGCCCACTGGCCATCAGGGCCGCTTCGACGCGTTCCACCGTGCGTTGCACGGTGGTTTCGTGGACGCCCCAATCGTCGCCCAGGTGAGCAAACGTGCGGTATTCGCGCCAGAACTCTAGCGTCAGGAGGAGTTGCTCAGCGGGACTGAGTGCCGCGGGTCGCCCAGACTTCCTTTTGGTGTTTTCCCGTTCGACCAGGACGCTCTCCATCGCATAGAACGTTTCCGGGTAGATCCCAGTGCGCCGTTTGAAGCGCGTGCGGTTCATCTTCAGCGTGCGTTCCAGGCGCTCGTGGCTCATTCATGCAGTGTAGCGGCGCACTTTCGCAGGAGGTCTAATACTGTTGCACCTGAACGAAGGGCCTCGAGCCGGCCATATTTGCAATCCGACCTTGCTGGGTCAAAGATCTCAACGGGCTTGTTGGCTCGAGGGTGTGACAAGCCCAGCTTCCCACGGCTCGGCTCAACACACAAAGATTCAGGTTCAAGTCCTGGGGAATCGACAAGAAACCACGATCAATCGCGCTCAGGGAATCCATGCTCACGCCGATCTACCACCCTGATTAAAGGCAGCGTGAGATTAAGCAGTTCCTCAACTGTATCCAGTGTGAATCTTTCACAACGCTTGGTTTCAAACACTTGCCCCTCAATGGCACCGCGCAAGTATCTCTGTTGCCCATCGTCCACCAAGGCAGTGACAGCCACGCCTTTGTCCAGCATCAAATTCAGAAGGGTGACATTCAAGGGAGGTATGCCCGGTTGCGTCCTCCTGTCGGTCAGCTCCTCACGCAACTGCTCTATGGAAATCGGCCATTCGTCCATTCTCCAGCCTACCCCATGCCGCATAAACAAGCTGCACCCCCAGCCGCCCCTCACCGGGCGGTTTTTGCTGCTCTGAGGAGGTGAGGAGATGGCAAGCAAGACGTACACCGATGAGCAGCGGATCGCCGCACTTGCCTGCCTCGCCGCCAACAGTGGCAGCACCTTAGTAACAGCCGTCAGACGGGCATGACGTGAACGCCTTTGACCTCCATCTGGTTTGCGGCGCGCAATAGGTTGGTTGCAGTGAGTGAATCAGCAGCCACTTGATGCTTCGTACTCTGAGCAACCGTATTGCCGCGCCAGTGAACACGAAATTCAAAGAACTCATGCGGCTCAATCTGACGTTCGTGCCCTCCCCGAGTTTCTGAGAAGATATGCTGCTCAGCGGAGTCTGGGTCTACCCATTCAGCTGTGACGCCCTGGGCCTGCATATTCGCCCAGAGCTGGGTGTTCAGTCCCTTAAGCCTGCCTGCCCATGTCGCGTTCAGTATTTCAATGTCCATTCCCCAGCCTACGCCTAGGAGGTGAGACCGCACTCATGCCCCGCAGCAGCCGGGGGGACAGCGACGGTCAGGATGTGAGCTGCACATGGCGGGGTTCGCTGGGCGTCTCCAGGTTGAGGCCACCGTGGAACGTACGTCTCCCTGGATTGAGCCGGTTCGACTCCGGCCCCCGCCACCAAGAAAGTTAGGACTCGTCAACGATGAATCTATCCATTGTTGGGCCATATTTGAGTAAGCCTCTGCCGCCGCCCCGATTTTCGGTCGTGATAATCACGCCCTTGCCGATGGCAGCTATAAGTTTTGGGCCGTCGCCGCGCCCCAGCACCGCAACTTTGATGTCCATTTGACGATTGCCGTGATGAATCGTTGTTTCTGGGTCGGTCAGTTCGATTTCTGTCCAAGGATCCATTTACCCACCCTACTCCCAGGAGGTGACCGCACCCATACCCGATGCCAATCTAAAAATCGCTGAGGAGCTGAGTACACCACTTTCCATCAATGGTGACGGTAAAGCTGCTGGGGCCGTGGGGGCGAAGTTCGATCCAAGGCATACCGCAGCGTATGCTCTTCCTGACGTCAACTCGGGTCATCTTCAGGAAGCGTCGGTGCTGCGGTTCGAGGGAGGCTGCTGGGAGCGGCGTCTAACCACGACGTGCCTATGCCGACATGCACCTGTAGGGGCAGCGCCAACGGCGACGGCTTGAGCATCGCGCGCCGCATCACCATCACCGCTTCCCCAATCACCGCTTCAGGCGCTTCGATCACCACCTCATCCCGGTTGATCAGCACAAACCTGGCCCCCAGCGCACACAGGGCCTGCTCAGCGCTCAACATCGCCAGTTTGAGGAGCGAAGCGGCCGTCATCGCCACCGGGGAATGCGCCGCTGCACGAAACGCAGCGCGCCTCGCGAGGGCATGCGAGTCCGTCAGACTGGGAAGTTGTCGGCGGCGGCCAAAGGCATCGACAGCGTACCCGCAAGCGACGGCCTCCTGACGCCTGTTCGAGGCATAGACGCGCAACGCAGGATGGGCAAGGTGGAACGCGTCGAGGAACCGCCCGGCAGTGTCGATGGGCACACCCGTCTGCCGTGCCAGCCCAGCCGCACCCATGCCGTAGACCATGCCGTAATTCACCGTCTTCCCCACCTGCCGCTGCGCCACCGTCACCGACCCGGGCGACACACCGAAAAGCAACGAAGCGCTGCGGGCATGAATATCCTCACCTCCCTCGAAGGCGTGCAAGAGGGCCTGTTCACCCGCCAGAAACGCCAGGACGCGTAACTCCAGCTGGTCGTAATCCAAAACGGCAAAGCAGTGACCATCCTCAGGAATCAAGGCACGTCGGACCTCCTGACCGTGGAGGCGTTTGCCAGGCCACGTCTGCACCGCCGGACGGCGGGCCACCGCATGCCCCGTCCGGGTCCCCAGCGGGTCCCAAGTCGGCCTTGCCCGGCCACCGAACCGAGCAGCGTGACGCAACACCGGACGCAGATAGCGCTCGATATCGAGCAGAGCATCCTCAGTCGCGTCGCGCTGTGCAACCTGGATTGACGCTTCCAGGTGCGCGAGGTCCATTCGTAACCCGCGCGCTTCCATCCCGGCGAGAATGCGGGTGAACGGACGTTCGATCTGTTCGTAGGCGCGTCTGGTGTCCCCGAGCAGCTGCCGATTCAGCGTGGCCAGGAGTTCCTCAGCGAGGCGGGCACGGTCGAGGAGGGGTCCCCCGTACGGCTTCCCAAGGACCTCTGCGCACAGCGGAGCCATAACCTTGTGCGGGGACCCGAGCGTAGCCGCCATCACCAGGGGATCATCCTGAACCCAGGCCGGGCCGAACCGGGCACCGAGCACTGAGGCTTGCGGACCACTCAAACCGTAACGCGCCAGGAAAGCAGGGACCTGCGTGGCCGGAAGGAACTGCGCGACGCCGCCGTGACTGATGACCAGTTGAGGGCTGGAGGCCTCCCTGGCTTGCCAGGCGATGACGGGACAAGTCCAGCGGTTCCGGATGGCCGCCGGCGCGATATGGGCAGCGTCGTCGTGATGACCGGCCACACGGGCCGCCAGGGCGTGCAGGTTGAGGTCACGTAACCGCGCCGCCAGCGCACGGAGATTGCGCGGTGGGGCCGCGCCAGGTTTCACGTCCGGATAAAGCTGTGCAGTCCTCCGGAACGTCAGCGCCGCTCGCCGCTGCAGCAACTCGCTGGCAGACAGACTGAAGGTCTGCGTCGCGAGCAGGGCACCGAGGGTCACGTGCTCCAAGAGCAGCTGTGTTGCCTGGCCGGTGCTGACCCCCGCGTGCCGTTCGAGGATCAGCAAATCCAACCACTGCGTGGGCAGAACGCCACTGCGGGTCATGAAGCGCTCCTGCGTCAGCCGTTCACCCGCCCAGACGAGGTCGGTTTGCGCATCCAGCAAGCACGGCGTGCGTGGATCCTGGCTGATCAGCACCACCCGGTGGCCTTTGCGGTGAAGATCCTGCCTGAGCTGCGCCAGGGCCGCCAGCGTGCCGTCAGGGGTATACGTCACCTGAATGCCCAGCAGCGGCAACAACTTGAGGACGGTATCGGCCTGCGGCTCGTGGCCGGTGTGGTCGGCCACGGCGATCACGCAGTCGTGCTGTTCACAGACCCGCAGGGTCGTTTGCAAAGCGGTGAACAGGGTTTCGACGCGGTCACCGTTGGCGTCGCGCAAGACACCAGCGGGGAGGGCCTGTCGGGCATGCACAAAGAGGCTGGCCGTGTCGAGCAGGACAACCTCCTGCACGCCGCCTACTCGTCGCTGTGAATGTCGAGGACACCTTTGTAGCGCCCGATGATGGCGGCGGTGTCATCCAGTGGAAATGGCGGAAAGTCCGGGTTATCGGAAAAAGCCCACCAACATTCACTCAAGAGACGCAAGCGCTTGACGCAAATTCCGTAATGCGGCGACTGGATGACAAAGATCTTGCTGTCGACCGGTTCAAGTTCCGCGACATTAATGAGCACTGTGTCGCCGTCCTGGATGCCACGTTTGGTGGGGTGACGCATGCTCTCGCCTTCCACCAAGACATAGCGGAGGTTGCCACTGAACCAGGCGGGCACCGTGACATGCGGGGTGCTGGTCGGGTCGTTGACCGGGCCGGCATTGGCATACCCGAGACTGGTCAGGACACGGGTGGCCTGGAATTCAGCATGGTCTTGTTGTTCAGCGCGCTCAACGGGACCGGGTTGACCCAGCGCACGCAGAAGGCCGACCGGGGTAAGGTTGACCGCTGCCGCCAGCGTGACAAAGCGGGGACCCGTGACGTTGAGCGGATCGACGGTGCCGAGTTCGAGCTTGCGGACGTACGAACGATCCACGCCGAGGTGCGCTGCGAGCTGGGCGACGCTGAGCCCGGTGGCCAGACGAAGCTCTTTGATGACGTGCCGGCGGCTGGGCAACGCGGCGGGGCGGAGGCCTGGCATGAGCGCACTGTACGCCGAGTCAAATCTTCTAAACAAGCCCCTTAAAGGGTGCAATATTGACACGCCCCTCACAGTTGGCCCAAGATGAGGCATGACTCGCGCCGCGCGCCCACCTGTGCAGGACATCGTGACGAAAGTCATCTCGCGCGGAGACCTGAACGACCTGCACGCCAATGAGCGCATCATCTATTACTTGCGCATCTGCCGCACCCTGGGACTGAACGCCGAGACGCTGCCCTTCTCGTTCTACGAAAAAGAAGGCCGACTGCACCTGTACGCCACCAAACGCTGCACGCAACAGCTCGCCAAGAAGTACAGCGTCAGCATCCACAAACTTGAATGGCAGATCGACGATTGCATCCTGACGTTCACGGCCTACGCCCGCCTCCCCAACGGCCGCGAAGACGTCGATTGCGGCTCAGTCGACATCGCTGGCCTCAAAGGGCTGGAGTTGTCCAATGCCCGCATGACCGCGGCGACCAAAGCCAAACGCCGTGTGGTGCTTTCGCTGTGCGGTCTGGGGATGCTCGACGAGCTGGAAGTCGGGACGATTCCCAATGTCCGCGTGTACACCGTCGATCCAGACGACATTTCGCGGGTGCAGGCGACGGGTATGGCCATGGCGATGGGCGGAGCGGACGGGCCGATGTCGCGCCATCAACTGCAGGACCTGACACGGGCACTGGGCTTGATCGGCTTTGAGCGCAAAGAGGATACGCGCAAGTTCATGGAATGGCTGGTGGGGCGGAGCCTGGAGGTCCAGCGGATGCTCAGCAGTCGGGAAGCGGCGCAGGTGCTGCTGCGATTGGGGCACTACGACGCCCAGGGCGTGTTCTATCCAGATGAGCACCGGATTCGCGACATCTACGAGGCGTTCGTGGAGCGGTTGCGCTCGCAGAACCTGAACTGAACGCGAGTCGGTGGCGATCAATCTGGGCTCGGGTACCGCCCCTCAGCATTCGACGGCCCTTACGGGTCTTGTTCTGTGACACTGCGACGTTCCTGTGCGCGCCGCTTGTGCAGCATCACCAGCGTGCCCACCAACCCTCTGGCCTCATCCAACGGCACCAGGACCTTTCGTGCCACCGCTGGGTCCAGACCCTCGCGCATCATCCCTGGCTGCCCCGCCAGCTCCTCAAGGACAGCCAAAACGCCCCCCTCGCCCTCAAGGACCGCCCGCACCGCCTCCAACAATTGCAACGCGCTCTTCGGCCCCGGCCTTGGAGAGATGGCGAACATAGCCTCGTCCGTAAGATCGTCTCCCTCCGCCCTGTACGCCTCCTGGTGTGAAATGGGCGGCCCAGGTGGAAGCATCACTTCGTTCTGAGCGTCCCAGCCCTGCACCTCCGTGTCATGGTCTTGAGGAAACAGATCGCGCCGTACAGCCTGAGAGGGAATCGGGTCGGCATGGGCTGAGGTTTGGCCTTCGTTCGCGACAGACTCGAGTATCGGTGGTCGGTGATGAAGTCCGGCCGTCTGTGATGAACGGGACAGCTCCTGCACGTCTTGTTCTGCGGTTGCAGGTGAACTTGAAGTGGCGTGCAATGCTGTCGTGATGGCCTCCAGAATTCGCTCCCCATACGCTTGAAGGCGCTTGGGACCCAACCCAGGGATCCCTTCGAGCGCCGTCATCGTTCGTGGCTGCCGCGCCGCGAGCGCCGTCAAGGTCGCGTTCGGGAAGATCAAGTACGCTCCATACCCTGTTTCCCGGGCCAGTTCCCGCCGTACGCCACTCAGCGCCGCAGCCACAGCGTCTGTCAGACCTTGCCCTTCATCTGGCTCTTGACGCTCGGGAATCCCTTGTTCGGGAACAGGCACGTCCTGCACATCAGGCCTCACTTCTGCTGGAGCGAGACCCAGCTCGTGCGCCTGCACGGTTCCCCGAAGCCACTGCTGCTCATGCGCCCCGGTCCGGATCACCTCAAGGACCTCCATTCCGTATTGCGAGCGCCGCCGCTCCCCAATCCCACTGACCGTGCCCAACGTCTGCATATCCCCCGGCCGCAACTCCGCAATCGCCTTCAACGCCGCATCACTGAAAATGACGTACGGCGGCACCTTCAACGTCTTCGCTCGCTCCGCCCGCCACGCTCGAAGCGCCAAGAACAAGGGCCGGTCATCCTCCCCAATGACCACCCGGGTCGCCTGCACTTTCCCTCGCGTTCGCTTCGTCTGCCGAGGCAAGAGCGTATCCTCCCGCAACAGCAACCGCGCCTCCCCCCGAAGGATCGTTCGCGCCAACGGCGTCACCGTCAACCCGTAATACGGCCCAGCCGTCAAATACCCCAGGCTGACCAGCTGCCGCAACACACTGCGCCACACCTTCACGTCCTGGTCTTTCCCAATCCCATACGTCGGCAGCGTCCGATGCCGCTTGTTCTTCTCGTTCTCCTTGCCCAGCAAAATGTCTGTGAGGTACGCTGCCCCGAATCGGTTTCCCGTCCTGATTGCTGCGGAGAGCGCCATCTGCGCTTCCTGCGTCATGTCACGAACGGTCGAGGGGTTCAAACAGACGTCGCAGTTCCCACAGGACTCGGAATACGCTTCTCCGAAGTAACTCAACAGCACCTGACGACGACAACTGGCCGTCTCGCAGTACGTCAGGAGGGCGTTGAGCTTGCCCGCTTCCACCCGCTTCACGTCCTCTGGGGCGTCACTGTCCATCAGCATCCGTCGAACGTTCACCACGTCCTGCAAGCCGTACACCATCCACGCCGTACTCGGAAGGCCGTCGCGCCCTGCACGGCCTGTCTCCTGGTAATACCCCTCCATCGACTTCGGCAAGTCCAGGTAGGCGACAAAACGGACGTTCGGTTTATCAATCCCCATGCCGAACGCGACGGTGGCGACCACAATGATGCTGGAGTGAACCCAAAACGCAGGACCAGCAGGCAAGTCACTTCTAGGTTGGATGATAGCGGGCAGCGAACTCGGCAGGGGGGACATAGCCAAGACTGGAATGCAGACGTTCCCGATTGTAAAGCTCACCGATGAAGTGATCCACGTGCTGTTGTGCGTCGTCCAGGTCGGCATAATCTTGTAGGTTGACTGAGATGTTGCGGTTTAGAGCTCCATGCAAAGAAGTGCGTTGTGAACGGCATTCAGCTGATCCATTTCCAGGGATAACTCCGCGAGGCGTACCTCGGCCAGGAACTTCTGTCGAACGTATCGTGCCAATTTGCCCCAGTCAGGCCAGACTGGATCGCCCGGATCCGGGCGATCCAGGAACTCAAAGTGGCACAGCAAGAAGCTGAGGAGACTCAAGCAGAGGAACCGCAGCACGCCTCGTTTGGTCTGTTGACCGAACTTCCCAAAGCCAAAGCGACTCTTGAGGGTTTTGAAGAGGGCCTCGATTTTCCAGCGACGTTTCCCG
>NZ_WXZL01000054.1 GCF_009982895.1 Deinococcus alpinitundrae
GATGTTCTTTACTCGCGTCATCAGAAATTGTCATGCAGCCCGCCTCGTTTGAGGCTCAGAAACAATACATCCCCATCCCCCAGCTGTCAACCCCTGACCAGCGGTAATGCGCGACCATCATCAAAAAGCGCCTCAGCTCTGGATATAAAAATCAGAAAACATCTGTCTGGAACAGCCTTTTTTGGTAAAGAGCAGTGAGCGGCATCTGAGCCGGGTTAAGGCGGACGAGTCACCACTCCTATTCGGGCAGTGTGGGTGGACATGCATCCGGAACAAACGAAACCAGCCCGAAGCTGCACGGGGCAAGCTTCGGGCTGGGCGAAAGGGGATTACAAGTAGGCAATCAGCGCTTTGGTAAATTCCTCGGTGCTGGCGGTGCCGCCCAGATCGCGGGTGCGCGGGCCTTCGGCCAGAATTTTGTTGACGGCAACGTCAATGCGGCCAGCGATCTCGGTTTCGCCCAGATGCTGAAGCATCAGCACGGCGGCCAGCACAGTGGCGGTGGGGTTGGCGACGCCCTGACCAGCAATGTCGGGGGCCGAGCCGTGAACCGACTCGAAGATGCCGAACTTGTCGCCGATGTTGCCGCTGGCGGCGATGCCGAGCCCGCCCACCAGCCCGGCAGCGAGGTCAGAGAGAATGTCACCGAACATGTTGGTCATGACCAGCACGTCGAACTGCTGGGGGTTGCGCACAAGCTGCATGGCCGCGTTGTCCACGATCATGGTGCTGACATTCAGCCCGTCCATGGCACCAACCTCATCCATGATGGTGTTGAGAAACAGGCCCTGGGTGACCGGCAGCACGTTGGCCTTGTGGACCACCGAGAGTTTCCTGCGGCGCTGCATGGCGAGATTGGCGGCGAACTTGCCGATAGCGAGACTGGCGTCTTTGGTAATGACTGTATCGGCGATGGCGGTGTCACCATAGCGACGTTCCTGCTCAACATACAGACCCTGGGTGTTCTCGCGCACCAATACCAGATCGACGTTCTCGTAAGCGCCCGGCACGGGGCGAGTCTTGGTGGGACGCACGTTGGCATATAAGCCGTACTTCTGGCGCAAATGACGAATCGCGCCCTTGAAGCCGTCGGGCTTGTCGGTGGGACTGGTGGCGGCCCCGAAGAGAGTGGCATGGGTATTTTCTACTGCGTCGTAGGTGGCCTGGGGAGTAGACGTGCCGTGGTCCAGGAAGTATTCGTATCCGGCTTGGGCGTCCACGTACTCGGCGTCGAAGCCAGCGGCGTCGAGCACGCGGCGGGCCGCCGGGATCACTTCGTGGCCGATGCCGTCGCCTTCGATCAGTGCAATTCGGTACTTTGCCATAGTGAAGTCAGTTTAGGGGATGGACAGGTCAGCGCAGGCTCGCGGAGTGTTTCCGGGTGGGGGAACAATGTTCTAGATTGGCAATCCCAGTTGCTCCACCACCCCCTGCGCCAGCAATGGCCCCAGCAAGAAGCCCTTGCTGCCCAGCCCACTAAGGTGCCACACGCCCGACTCGTCGCGCCCGCAGTCCAGCGGCGAGAGGCGCACTCCGGTCCAGTGGCCCGCGACCTCGACACCGCTCAGGCCACTCAGCGCCGCTCCCTTGCATAACAGCCAGTCGAGCGATTTGAGCGGCAGGCCGAGCGCTAGCGCCTCTGCGTGACTCTCTGCCGGAGCCTCGAAGGTCGCGCCCAGCACGCCGCCGTGTATTGCAGGCGAGAGATAGGCCCCGAAGCTCACCGGCTGCGTTGGGGCCTTGTTCAGCAGCAGCAGACTCCCGGCGCGGTGGGTGCCTCCCTCGCCTCCGAATGAACCGCCGCAGCACAGCACCCGGTCGGCGCATAGAATTTCGCCGCCATCCAGCACAGCACCGCTGGCCATGACCGTTGCCACCCGCCCGCGCATTACCCGCGCTCCCGACGCCGCCACCAGCGCCCGAACGAGCGCCGCGCCGCTGACCCAGCCGCCTTCCGGAATCTCCAGAACGCTGTGCCAGCCGGGGGGGAGTCCAGCTGGGTCGTGCCAGCGGTGCGGCAGTTCGGCGGGCAGATTGGCGACCCACTTGCGCCGGGTCTTTTCGTCGGGCACCGGACGCTGCACTCCTGACTGGGCGTGGGGAACAGCGTGGCCCGCCGCTTCCAGCTCGCGGATCAGGGCGAAGGTGAAACGCAGCCCAGCCAGCGAGAGCGCCTCGACCTTGCCACTCTGCCCCCGCACCGGGTTGAGCAGCGCAGCGGGCACGTCGCTTGCGCGGCCCTCGCCCGCGTCGAGCAGCGTCACCGCCCAGCCGGAGCGGGCCGCAAAGTACGCCGCCGACGCGCCCGCGATGCCGCCCCCGGCGATCAAGAGGTGCTTCACGGTTTACGGGCCACCAGAAATTCGCCCTTGCCCACCAGCCCGGCCGCCCGGCCCCGCCGCCGCTCCACTGCCAGGCCCGCTGCGATCAGACCGCGCCGCACCGCGCCCGCCGCGCTGTACGTCGCCAGCTGTCCCCCCGGCGCGAGACTGGCCGACAGCCGGGCCAGCATCTCCGGCGTCCAGACTTCCGGGTTGCGGGCAGGGCTAAACCCGTCGAGGTAAACGGCGCTGGCCCACCCGAGCGGCAGATCGGCGGCGCTGACGTCAGCGAAGACGACCCGCAGGGTGGCCCGGCCCTCCGAGACGCTCAACTCACCCGCCGCCGTGCCCGCATCCCAGGTAACGAGCAGGGCCAGCCACAGCGCGTTCTCCTCCCCCGCCGACACCTCGCGCAGCACGGACGCCGCCAACGGAAACGCCTCGAAGGCCAGGTAGTCGAGCACTGCGCCGCGCCCGGCAGTATCGGCCAGGGTGGTGCGGAAATTCAGGCCTAGCCCGAAGCCGACTTCCAGCACACGGGGAGCCGGGTGAAGGTGCGCGGCACTGCCTTCCAGAAAGACCGTCCGCGACTGGCGGGCCGCGCCGTGCCGCGACGAGTACCACTCGCCGTAGCGTGGGCTGAACACGCTCAGCGAGCCGTCGGCAGTGGCCTGCGGGCTGGTCGAGACCGGCTCCACCCTATTTGCCCAAGTCGGCGGGCGGAATGGGGCTGCCCTTGACGGGCGCGGGCAGCAGCAATTCGTTCTGACGCACGAAAGCCCACATGAAGCGCGGAATGACCATTAACTGTGATTTATAGGCTCTGATGGCGTCCATCTGCCGGGCCCGCTGGGCCGCCGTCACGGGGTAACGCTGCCACTGGAGGCCCTGTGAAGTGGGACGCGGCGGCGCGAGCGGCAGCTCACCGTGCAGGCCCTTGGGCAGCGGCCACTCCAGTCCCCCGTGAACCAGGTAGTAGTAGAGCGTCTCGCCACGCTGTGAGGCCAGCCGCGAGGCCAGGTAGGCCGCCGTGCGGTGGTCAGGATGACCGTCCTGGGCACTGGGGGCCAGTACGATGTCGGGCCTGACCTGATCGTAGACGGCGGCCAGCTGGCGGTCGAGTTCCTGGCCGGTATAAGGTTTTCCCGGCGCAAGGGTTCCGGCATACGGGACCCGGTTGACGCCGGTATGCACCGAGGTATACGGCACCAAGTAATTTTGCAGATAAATCGGGGTCAAGCCCTGGTCGGGGAAGCCCAGAAACGACACATGGTCGGCAGGAATGCCCAGTGCCTTCGTCGCGGCGCGGGCTTCGTTCATGCGCCGCAGGCCCAGGCGCAGCATATCGGCGTGATTGATCCGCAACTCCCGGGTGGTGGCGCGGGCGTCCCACTCGAAGCCGTCGCCACTGGTCAAAAAGACCACGTAGACCTGCCCACCCCGCTCCATCACGTCTTGCAGAAGGCCGCCCGCCGCCAGCGTCTCGTCGTCGGGATGCGGCGAGACGAACAGCACCCGTCCGCTGAGCGGCTTCATTTCCGGCAGGGCCGCCGCCGCCGCCCTCACCCGCTGCAAGGTCAGGCTGCCGGTGGGAAGCCAGTACCAGCCGTTGACGAAAGCCGCCAGCAGCGCCACGATCACCAGCACCGCAGTCAGGCGTTTCCATTTGCGGGGTGGCTTGAGACGCATCAGCGCCCACCAATATAAGCGAAGGTTTGATGAAGAAAGAGCGGTCCCCGCCGCCCCCGCCCCCGTATACTCGCTGGCGTGCCTGCCCCGAGTCGCCTGCCCGCCCGTCCGACCTTCGGCCTGGAAGAGGAGGTCTTCGTGCTGCACGGTGGGCGCACCTCGCTGGGCAGCTTGTGGAACATGGGCAGCTTGCTGTGGCAAGACCCGAAACGCAACTGGGCCGCCACCGCCACCAACTTCCGGCGCGGCCCGGCTGCCAAGCGCGAGACGATGAGCAGTGTGGAAGTCAGCACGCCCGTCGAGTTCAGCGCCGCAACCTTATTTACGGCGGCATTGTCACGCCGCATCGCACTGTCGCGGGCCTTTGCTTCGGGGCAACTCGTCGCGCTGGGGGCCTTGCCCGGCAGCGACCGCTACCACACGGCGGGCCTGCACATTCATGTCGGCGTGCCTGCTGGCCCCGAGCGTGAGCGCGAGCGGGCACGGCTCTACGGCAACCTAGCGTATGTGCTGCCGGTGCTGACCCTGGCGAGCGCCAGCAGTCCGTATTTCGGTGCGGGCAGCGCAGGACCGCTTTCGCGGGTTGCAGCATCGTTCGCGCTGGGCGAGATCGGCCCCGATGCCCGCCAGCGCTTTCAGGACCTGATCGTGACCCGGCGGCTGGGCACCGTGGAGCTGCGCGTGCTCGACCCGGTGCCAGACCCCGAGCGGCTATGGGCCATCTTGCAGGCGGTGGAGCGAGTCGCCCGGCTCCCCGACACGCTGCCCGGTAGCCGTGAGGACTACAACGCCCTCAGGGCGCAGATGCTGACCGGCCTCACCCCGGCACTGCGAGCACGGGCTGGAGAGGTCGCAGTGCTCACCGGTTTCGATTCGCACTGGACCGAATACACCGAGGCGCAGCGGGTGCAGGCCCACACCGAGGCGCATGGCTGGGAAAGCGCCTGCGCCCACCTCGACGGTCTGTACCGTAGCGGCGTCTGGCAGGACCTCGGCACACCGCACACGCCGCCGCCCGCCTGGCACGGCCCGGCCGGATTCGCCCGCTATTACCTGCCCAAGTTGCCGTACATCGCCCGCAAGGCGTACCTGGAAAACCATCCGGGGGCTGGTGAGGTGGAGACGGGGTGAGGTGGGGAGGGGGCGTGATTGGGGTCTCCAAGCACCCTTCACCACCACAGCAGCACGCCGCCCGCCTGCGAAGGCCCGCTGATACACTCAGGCCATGTTGAAATTCCTGCTGACTTTTTTGCGGCGGCTGCTGCCGTTCGCCCTGATCTGGGGAGCCGTGCTGCTGTTCTTGCAGCGCGTCTGGTTTTACCGCGATCCGGTACGCATCACCCCGACCGACGACGACCTGCTGACCAGTCCCTGCGACGGTCAGGTGGTCTATGTGCGCCGGGTCGAGAACGGCGAGATCGTCAGCGAGAAGCTCGGGCAGAAGATCCGCGTTTCGGAAATCACCCACGCCGAGTGGCCCGAGGGCGAGACGCCGGGCGCGGGCTGGCTGATCGGCATCTATATGTCGCCGCTGGACGTGCATTTCAACTACGCGCCGATGCAGGGCCGCATCACCGGCATTCACCACAACGGTGCGAAACTCAATCTGCCGATGGTGGACCTCTGGGAATACATCCAGCTCACCTACCTACGCCGGGCCGTCGATCTGTTTGCCAAGCGCTACGCTTTGGAAAACGAGCGCCAGACAGTCTTTATCGAGGGCCGCATCAAGGTGGCGATGGTGGAAATCGCCGACAAGTTCGTCAACAAGATCAGTACCTACGTCAAGGTGGGCGAGACCATCCGGCCTGGCCAGAAGATCAGCTTCATCGAGCGCGGCTCACAGGTCGATCTGTTCATCTTCGGCGAGGTGGACTTTCTGGTGGGCGTGGGCGATCAGGTCTACGGCGCACAGACGCCGATTGCCCGCCTGAGCAAGTCGCCGCGCTGAGGCGGGGAGCATGGTCAACGCCATCTTGCACTGGTTGCAAACCCTCGATCCGTTCGTTGTCCATCTGGTCAATTTCTTGCTGCTCACCCTGGAAGGCATCGGGCTGCCTGCCGTGCCATACGAGGCCAGCATGCTGGCGCTGGGCCTGATGGTCAAGGGGCATACCACCACGCTGTGGGAAGCAGTGCTGATCGGCACGCTGGGCAACACGCTCGGCAACATGATCGGCTACTACATCGGGCCGCGCGGTCTCAGGCTCATTCCCAAGAAGACCCAGCAGCGCCTGGGCCTGATTCAGATTCAGAGCATGCTCGAAAAGCACGGCCCCTGGATGGCGGTCATCAGCCGCTGGTTCGGGCCGCTCAGGACGCTGTTCATTCTGTACGCCCGCACGGCGGGACTCAAACCGCTGCCGTACCTGGCCTGCTCGTTTCTGGGCGCGCTGTCGTGGACGGCAGTCTGGCAGATCGGGATGTGGCTGGGTGGGGTGGCCTTTATCGAGGTCTGGCACCGTTACCAGAACTACGGCCTGATCGGGTTGGCGGTGCTGAGCGTGCCGGGCTACTTCATCTACCGGGCAGTGCATTCGGCGCGCGGCGAGGTCGCCAGCGCCGAGAAAGCCAAATCCCTTACCGAACAGGACTAAAGCCCATGACGAAGAAGTTGACCCTCCATGCCCTCCTGCCACACGGCGCGAGATTGACCCTCTCAGTGCTGAGCACGACGGCTTATCTGGGGGTGGCGGTCACCGAACTGCGGCTGGACAGCGTTTATCGCACTAGGTTGGCGCTGCTGCTGAGCGCGGGGGCACTGTACGGCGTCTATCGCGCAGCGACCAGCATGATTCTGCTGAGCCTGCGGTGATGAGCAGCCCCCAATGAATCAAACCTGGCGCTGGGTGTTGCTGGCCCTGCTGGTGGTGTTCGTGCTGGGCCTGGGCGCGCTGGCCGTCACTTCAGCAGAGGACGGTGACTACTCGGCGGCAGCGCAAGGGGCGGGAGCAGGACTGGCGCTGCTGATGTTCAGCCTGAGTTTACTTAAACGTCTGCGCGAAGGGCGTAAATAGAGCGCCATCTCTAGTCACGGGAAAAAATCTCCCTCTGGCCCCAGACACTTGCTCTGAGCGTGTCCAGCTATTTTGCTGGCCCGCCATACCAGAAAAGCTAGAGGACACCTTCATCTTGCATGGGTTTCTGCCTGTTGCACGTCAACTGTCCATGGCGCGCATAGCTTCTTTAGAACCGTGAATCACGTTGCAATTCAACGGTAAAGATTGCCGCAAATGGCGCAGCAACATGGACCTACGCTGGCCACGTCAGGAATCTTAATCGTGGCTCATCATTCGCGCGGCTCACTTCCCGTGCTCTACCAGTGCGGCTTTTGTTACTGGAGTTGTTATGAGGCAACGTTTCACGCCGCTGACTTGGATTATTGCCGCCCTGACCATGCTGCTGGGTACCGTGCTGGCCCAGAGCGCTGCGGTCGAGGCCCCACGGCTGACCTTGAGTTATGGTCAGTTCGGCCTGGTGTACCAACTGTTCTCAATCACCATCGCCACCATGGGTGCAGGCTTCCTCTTCTTTGTCCTGGCCCAGCCCAACCTGTCTCCCAAGTACCGCCCGGCCATGGTGGTCTCAGCACTGGTGGTCGCCGTGGCTTTCTACCACTACTTCCGGATCTTCAACTCCTGGAACGAATCTTACGCCCTGACCGGTGAGGTCTACCGCGCCACAGGTATTCCGTTCAACGACGCCTACCGCTACGCCGACTGGATCCTGACGGTGCCGCTGCTGCTGGTCGAGACCGTAGCGGTGCTGGCCCTCGCCAGTAATGTCGCTTCGGGCATGATCTGGCGTCTGGCGCTGGCCGCCTTCGTGATGATCGCCACGGGATACCCGGGTGAAATCTCCAACGACACCACAACGCGCTTGATTTGGGGAACCATCAGCACCATTCCTTTCATCTACATCGTCTACACGTTGTTCGCCGAACTGGGCAAGTCGCTGGCCCGCCAGCCTGCACGGGTACAGGTGCTGACCCGGAATCTGCGGCTCCTGCTGTTCGCTTCCTGGGGCTTTTACCCTATCGCCTACCTGTTGCCCGTTCTGCTGGGCGGCGGCCTGAGCGCCAACGGCGTGGTCGCCGTGCAAGTGGGCTACAGCCTCGCAGACATCCTGGCCAAAGTCGGCTTCGGCACCCTGATCTACTTCATCGCGCTGGAAAAGACGGCCCACGACCGGAGTATGGGTGTGGCAGAAAACAGCACCACCCCGGCGGCCACCGAACGAACCTCCTAGAGCATTTGTCACAATAGAACCTGGGGATGGGCGTGTTTAAACCAGTGTTCGATATCCAAGCGTTTCACGGCGTCCAAAGCGCTGCCAATGGCGTT
>NZ_WXZL01000055.1 GCF_009982895.1 Deinococcus alpinitundrae
GCGGCCAGCGGCAATGCGGCGTCCATGAACCTGGACATCGACCACCCGACGACCTCGCGAGTGAAGCTGTCCAGTACGCACGCCAGGTAGACGAAACCCTGTTTGACTCGGACGTCCGTGAGGTCAGCCTGCCAGACTTGATCGGGTCCGGTCGGAATGACATGCGGCAGCAGGTTGGGAAACCGGGTCTCGCTGTGGGTGGAATCCGTGGCGGTCTGATATCGACGTTTGGGTCGGCACAGCAGCCGACGTTCCCGCATCACTCGCAGGACGCGCTTGTGGTTCGCTGGACGTCCTCTGCGGGCGAGTTCATGGGTCACCCGGCGATCACCGTACCCGCTCCACTTCAACACCACCGCCTCGATGTCTTCGGCCAGTGGCTGATCGCGGTCCAGCACATCCCGGCCCAGCTGGTGGACATACCAGGACCGGCTCACGTCGTGCAGGGCACACAGGCGACGCACCGACACCGTGGGATGCGCGATTCGCGCATCCGTGATCATCTGGTGCCTTTTTTCAAGGGGTGCGTCGCCAACGATTTTCGCAAGATGGTGTTCTCCAAAGCCAGCTGGCCACAGTAGCGTTCCAACTCCGCGATGCGAAGTTCAGCGCTGCGGTCTGTTTTGGCACCATCGGTAAACGCGGCCTCACCACGGTCTTCGATTTCTTTACGCCAGCGGTGAATCAGGCTGGGAGCTCGTGAGTGCTCCCGGCAGAGTTGGGCGGTGCTGTGCAGGCCAGCGTTGATTCCGGCCGACCACCTGAATCTTGAACTCACGGCTATGATTCCGTCCTGGCATCTGGGCTCCTTCGCGGTGCAGTCAGCGTAACGGCTGACTGGGGCGAAGTGTCTTGGCCTGTGGTCCTGTCCGGAGGGTTCATCCTAAGAAGCCGATTTAAGGCAACACAACCAGCCGATGGTCCTACTTCACTTCGAGAGGATACGCTTGGAGTGTCTAAACCTGAGCTCAAGAACAGATGTGCTGTTTTGGCTTAGGGTATAAAGTGAGGTAACGCTATGGAATATCGTCGATTGGGCCAATCTGGTTTGCAGGTCAGTGCGCTTTCTTTTGGTGCTTGGGTAACGTTTGGCACGCAGTTGGATGCGAACAGTGCACTAGAGCTGATGTCCGCTGCCTATGACCGCGGGTGTAACTTCTTCGACAACGCCGAGGCGTACGCTCGAGGCCGAGCTGAAACCATCATGGGCGAGGCTCTGACCAAAGCCGGCTGGCGGCGCGATAGCTACGTCGTTTCGAGCAAAGTTTTCGGCGGATCGGTTGAAAACCCAGCTCCGACTCAGCGGGGCCTTTCACGCAAGCACATTTACGAGGCGTGCTACCAGGCCATCGAACGCCTACAATGCGAGTACCTGGACTTATACTTTTGTCATCGCCCAGACCGCACCACCCCCATCGAAGAAACAGTGCGGGCCATGACCGAGTTGATCCAGCGCGGTGATGTTTTGTACTGGGGAACAAGTGAGTGGTCGGCGCAGGAATTGATGGAAGCTTACGCCGTCGCCCGCCAGTACAACCTGATTCCCCCGACCATGGAGCAACCGCAATACAACATGCTCACCCGCTACCGGGTCGAAGTCGAATACAGTCGCCTGTACCGCACGGACACACTCGGGTTGGGCACCACGGTCTGGTCGCCGCTGGCAAGCGGTCTTCTGACCGGTAAGTACAACGATGTGGTTCCGAATGACACCCGCATCAACCTACCCGGTTATGAATGGTTGAAAGCCAGGCTCGAGAGTGAAGAAGGCCAAACCAACCTAGTCAAAATCCGAGGCTTGGCCAAGATTGCCGACGATTTGGGCACGACTTTGCCGAAGCTCGCCCTGGCCTGGTGTCTCAAGAATCCGAATGTGAGCACAGTGATTACGGGTGCCTCCAAAGTCACGCAAGTGGTGGAGAACTTCTCTGCGCTTGAGCTGCTTCCTCAGCTTACCGACGAGGTGATGGTAGCCATTGATGCGTCACTGGGCAACAAGGAAACCCGTTTATATGGTTCGAGCGAGTGAAACCAAACTCGGGTGTGAACAAGATTGTGTTGCCTTAACGGGTTCAGGATAGGCTGACCCACTGTGACCGATGCCAAACCCTACCACCACTGATTTCCCATAACGCTGGTCCAGCACGCGATCTAGCTCTATCACCGCTTTCCCATCAGCGACCGAGACGTCCAGGAATTGCTGTACCAGCGCGGCAGTGTTGTCAGCCATGAGACGCTGCGCGAATGGTCTATCAACTTCGGCTCGCTCTTCGCAGATGGCCTGCGTCACCGGGAACCCTGGCGGGGTTCCCGGTGGCTTCTAGATAAGGTTTGCACGGCGGTAGTATGGTGTCCGCCACTAGGTGTTGCGGGCGGTGGACGAGCACGGCTGTACCGACCCCCCCTACCTGGGTGTGAATACTTTGTATAGTTTCTCCCTTAGACTTCTATGATGAAACGTGGCCACACCGATGGGTTCATTCTCTACGCGACCTTGAGCCTGCTTATCCTCATTGCGGTCATGGTCGGCACGGCTCTGGTAATCAGCAATATCAATGTTCGCAGTGCCAATGACAATGTTCGAGTCAGTCAGGTGCAGGCGCTGGCGGAAGGCGGCCTCGACGAAGCCGTCTCGAAAGTTTGGTATGACATCTGGCCTGCCAGCACGCCCACTTCCTACTACCGGGTGTCGGATTACAAGAAGAACCTGGTTACCCAAGGCTGGGGCGTTAACACCTCAGCAAGCTATGGCCCCTTCAATCTGTCGGGCGTCGGGAACTATCAATATAAGATCACCCGCCTGGCCGACACCACAGACCAGGCCACGCACTTCCTGGTCGAATCCACTGGAGTACAGACAGGCGGCACCTCCCGCAAGATCACCCAGGACATCTATGTGGGCGGCGGCCTCTTCAACGGCATCTCCTACGCAGTGTTGACCAACAATGCCAACTGCGTGATGTGCCACGCCAGCGTTCAGTCTACCCAAGCGCTGGCGACCGGCAACCCCGTTTCATCTCAGACGCCCTTCCGGCGCGCCAAATTCGCCACTTTGGAGAGCCTGCAAACCCGTCCAAGTGAAGAAGACAGCGTCCTAGCGGGTACGTTTTATACCCGTGGTGGTTGGGTGGATGGCAATGGCAACAATGTCGCCAGTAGCAGCGGCTTCAAGACCACCCAGGCCACGGGAGACGGCAATATCACTACACCTATGACAACAGCAGGTAGCGCGAAAAATTTCTCGGTTTTCGACTGTTCCAATGCCACGCAGTGCGCGCAGACGAGCAATCAAAACTTCTACACCAATTACCCGACCCAGGACAAGATCGGTCAGCAGCCCTTTAACGGCAAATGGCCCGATGGAGAGCTGCCCGACAGTTTCCCACTGCCTGTAGCTGATACCGATGGCAACCGCAACATTGACGATACCGAGTGGAACAACGCGGTCAGTACCAGCACCTCGCAGGAAGACCCGGACAACCCACCGGGGGCCATCACTGCCACCATGAAGCAGATCTCGCCGACCGGAACGTTGGGGACCAACAACTTCGGCGCGGTTCAGGCAGGCCAGACGGCTGGCACCGGCTACACCGGCAATCTCGTGTTGGACGGCACTCAGACCCCCATCAACGTCAACGGCACGGTGTACGTCAACGGCGACGTGATCATTCGCGGCAAGATCAAGGGGAACGGTAAGATCATTGCTCGGGGAAATGTCTATGTGGTCGGCGATGTGAAATACGCCTGTGGCAACGACAACCATGAATGCAATGGCACCGACTGGGCCACTGTCTCGGACCCCGATTCGGACGTTCCCAAGTTCGCCCTCTCTGCCGTCGGCAACATCTCGCTGGGTGACTTCGAGACGCCCCGTTACGGAGACTGGAGCGATCCGAATTTCCTCGAAACCGAAAACAGTCAATCTGCCACGATTAAGACGGGAAGTAACGTAGGACAATCCGTCACCAAAGGTGGACAAACCAGTACCGTACCGGGGATGGCTTGGCGCGAAGCTACACTGTTCAATCGCCTAGAAATGAAAAAATTCATGCTTGCCCGGAAGAATGGACAATCCTACGTTCCCAGACTTTACAAATTTGCTAACAACAGTCCTGACCTGGTGTTTTGGAATGACCCGACCGATGAGGGGACGGACAACTATGCCAGTAGCTCTTACCGGCGTATTGACGCTGATTGTGCAACGGATGTCAACCAATGTCCGAAGGGCACATTTACCGAAAATATTACTGGTCAAAAAATTACCTCAACGGCAGCTCAACTTCAGCAATTTCTCGCTGCCGCTGCCGTCTACACAGTCGCGCCCAAAACCAACTGGGTAGGTCGCTCACAGCTCAAGAAGATGTACCTCGATTCCACCGAAACCACGTCGCGATCCAAAGGTGCGTTCCGCTTCGATGGCCTGCTCTACAGCTCCAATGCCACCTTCGCCCTCGCCAAACCCGGTGTGAGCAATGCCTGCCTGCGAAATGTCAGTGACAATGGCGGCTGCTCGAAGACCAACGGCAGTCTCGAGATCCGCGGCAGCCTGATGAGTGCGGACACTGGCATCCTCTCGTCAGGGCCGTGGGGTAACGGGAACAAAAATGTCACCCCTTCCTTCAGCGTGTATCACGATGACCGTCTGTCGAGCTTCGTGAAGCTGCGCAATACCCAGCGTGCGGGCCTTTACCGCGCCGATTGGAGCTTGGAGCGCTGATGCGGCATCCACACGCCGGATTTACTCTGCTTGAATTACTGGTGGTAATCGCCATCGTCGGCATTCTGGTGACCATTAGCTTCAACATCTACGGTGACCTGCGCCAGAAGGAAGTACTGCGTCAGGGTGTCCAGCAGTTCTCCGCCGACCTGAACAACTCGCGCTCCATCGCACGGCGGCTGAGTCAGGACGTGCAGGTCAAGGCCAATGTCAATCAGTCCACTTATACCATCACCCGGCCCATTGCTGGCACGTCCTCCACCCAGACCTATACCCTGCCGGAGAATATGAAATTCAGCACTGCACTTGATGTCACCTTCAGCAAGCCCTACGGTTTTGCGACTCAATTTCTGAATACAGATGGGCAGCGGACCTCATTGACCCTGGCCAACCGTTCGATTTCGGTCTACGTGATCGGCCTGGCCGGAAAGGTAGTCGTCCATGAAGACTGATCACGGTTTCACCTTGATCGAAACGCTGGTGGCCGTCGCGCTCACTGGCATATTAATCATTATCGCTAGTTATTTCTCAAGCTCGCTCCTCGACACCAGCAAGGCCAAGAACGCCACCGTGGCCCAGACGTTTTCGCGCAGCTACCTTGACGTGTTGCGAACCAAGTGGAGTGTGCCGAATCAGTACCTGACGACCAGCCTGCCTAATCCCACAGCCTCGGCATTGGAAGTCAAACCACCCGATAACTACAGCTACACCACACAGGTACAGAACGCCAGCGGCGCGGTGATCCTGAATTACACCTATTCGGCCACCACGCCGCCAGTACCTGTCTACAGCCCCAGCAACTACAAGAAAGTCTTGCTTTCAGTCAGCACACCTAATGGGCAGACATTAACCTTCGCGACCCAGATCATTAATCCGCCGCAATGAGGAGGGCCGTCATGTTGAAAGCGGATTCTCTTACGGGTTTCACCTTGATTGAAATGCTGATCTCAATGTTTATTGCCGGCATTCTCCTGAGCGTTCTGTACAGCTTTTTCAACACCAGTCTCAACAGCGTGAGCGTGGTCCGCACCCAGAATCAGCTGCTCTCTGATACACGTACGGCTGGAAACTTCGTGGCCGACACCATGAATTCTGCGGTGTACATCTACCCACCGAACATCAAATTAACCCTGACCGCTGCCAACGCTTATGCCACCCAACATAACGGCGCGAGTACGGTCTGGACAGTGCGAAGCGATCCTTTCGTGGCGGGGTTGCTGCCGCCTGTGAACCGGGCCGTCAAGTGTGTCGTAGGTACGCTCTACAACGCCGCTACGCCGGGTGACAGTCAGGGCGGTTGTTACAAAGTAGTAGCCTTCTATGCCAAGAGCCGCGCTGAGTATGTGGCAGCGGCTCCGACGCTGGCCAATCCCGGCAGCGACAGCTCCACTACCGCAACGGCTCAGGTGCTGATGTATTACTGGGCCTATGTTAACCCGGACACCAATACTGGAACACCCTGGCCCACCAGTGGCTTCACGGGCCGCGCAACCCTGCTGGCGGATGCACTGACGGCCACCGGCATGACTTTCGAGGACTCGGCCAACTGGAAATGCACCGACCCCAGCACCGGCGGGATAGGCAGTACTGCCGGGGAGTTCGTGCTGTGCAGTGATCCGACCATTGCCGCACTCAATGTGAACAATGCCAACGCCGTTCGCAAGGTCAGCGCCACGCAGCTCAGCCTGACCTTGCAGACCAGCGCCCTTCGCAAGGGAGCCACCAATATCTCCAGCGGCCTGCGCTTCTGGCTGGCTCCGCGTAACGTCGGTCTGGGCGCGCAGCAATAATAGAGGTTGTATCGCCTTAACCGGGCTGAGGTAGGCTGACTTCCTGTGACCGATCCAAAACCCTGTCGCCATGGTTGTGTTGCCTTAACTGGTTCTGGCAAGTGGAGCGCGATAGGCTGAGGGGCCGTGACTGACCGCAAGCCTTCCCGCCATCGGTTTCCCTTGAGCATCATCCAGTACGCTCTCCGGCTTGATCACCACTTCTCGCTGAGCCAGCGTGGTTCCTAGAGCATTTGACATAATAGCTGCATGAATACGGCTGGGGTCCGTGGATAGAGCGTGGAGCTTCGGACTCGGATTGTCGCCCTGGTGCTGGAGGGTGCTTCGCCGGACGAAGCGGCGAAACAGTTCTCTGTGCATGTCGATACCGTCAAAAATTAGCTGACATCCAGTTGGGGTCCACCTCAACTGGATGTCAGCTAGCTTCTCTAGTGCTTTGGTGTGCCACATCAGCGCACCTGCAAAGATGACCGGTGGCACGGTGCCGATCTGCGAAGTCAGGAGAAGACACCAGCCCGAGCATTTCTCAGTGGAGAACCTGAATGAGTCCATCGTGCAGCGGGTGGCTTTCAACCAACCCTTGTTGACAACATCTTCCCAGACTGCCGTAGGTGTTTGGTTGTAGGGTTGCACTCCTCCGGAAGAAGCGTCCAGACCAAGACGAATATATAAATAGGGTTTCATGGTCGCTTGATGATCCTGACGATGGCTATTGATACCTGCTTAAATCGGTCACGCTTGGCTGCCGGAGAGCAATCGGGTCGGGAGTTGAATGTACCGAACACGCTGCCACGCCTGAATGAGTCGTGACTTCAAAGTGAGCAAACTGAGATGTTGCGGTTTATGAAAAAACTGTCCAGCACGGCTTTGCACCTCAGAATGAGGGTGTGAACGCAAAGGAAACTCGTGCTGGACAGCTTTACACTGACATTCTTGCGACATTGACGCGCA
>NZ_WXZL01000056.1 GCF_009982895.1 Deinococcus alpinitundrae
ACGACTCATTCAGGCGTGGCAGCGTGTTCGGTACATTCAACTCCCGACCCGATTGCTCTCCGGCAGCCAAGCGTGACCGATTTAAGCAGGTATCAATAAACGGATTGGAGTTCAGGTCCGGATGGTGAATACGAACCTTGGCTTCGCTCTCTATTTGTTCTCATGGGTCAAGCGGCAGAGCTTCCCAGAGCTGTGCTGTGTACGGCGACGGGCGCGACGGCCAGGCCCGCAGGCCCGCCTCCCCACTCGGGGCCATGAAGGGGAGCCGTGATGGGCGTCCGCTCTGCGGACAGGAGGTGCACCAGTTTGACGTGCATGTCGAACTCCCACTGCCAGCTCGCATTTGATCCCGCCTGGTCCCGGCTCCATGTGCTGGGAACGAGAGTCAGCAGTGCGGTCCCCAGGGTGTGCCGTGGTCGCTAGGCAGTCGATTTACCAGTACCTGAGCTTTGCGCTGTGTAGTCAGATCAAGCACCAAAGTCACGCCAGGCCAATTAAGCCTCAGCAATGGCCGCGATGGAAACCAGCAGCCCTGGGACGCGGACAGGCAACTTGGCACCCTGGCGAGCTGGTGGGTCGGTTGGGAACCACTTCAGCCACTCCTCGTTCATCCCGGCAAAATCATCTTCGTCTGCCAAGATAACGGTCACACTGACAATTTTCTCCAGAGCGCTCCCAGCTTCCTCCAAAATGGCTTGAATGTTGGTCAGGCATTGCCTGGTCTGCTCCTGAATAGTCATGCCTTTGAACGTGCCCGTTGTGGGATCCACAGGCGAAGTGCCTGAGACGAATACCAGACCGGCTGCCTTGACTGCCTGACTGTATGTCGGCGGCGGTTTGGCTGCCTTGGGCGTGAAGACGATGTCACGGGCCATGTTGTCTCCTTCAGAGCTTTGAGGTCAGAACACCACTGAGAGATTCCAGATCGTGAAGTCAGCTTACGCTCCCGATCCGTTGCTGCATCGAGAGTTGACGAGGGCGTGCTCGGCCACCCTCACGGCCAGAGTCCCAAGAGAGTGCAACTGTTTTTGTAGAGTTCCACGAAAGTCAAAAGACCAAGCCGCCTGAGAAGATAGATTTTTGCATGGCGGGGTTCGTATGGGCGTCTCCAGGTCGAGGCCACCCTGGGTTTCCGGTATTCAATGACGGGCCCCACCGGCACATAAACCAAAGGAGAATCGCATCCATGACCGAAAAGAAAACTGCTGACGAACTGGGCGCGGTCCTCGCTCCATAACCCCACAAGTTCGTGGAAGCGTGCTTCTCGACCGACATGAATACCGTAGCCGCTGCCCTCGGCGGCCACCACTTTCAGGCCTTGACCCGTTGGAGGGTTGGGGCAATTCCTACACGAGTGAGCGACAAGCTGAAACCATCCACAGGAGTGGCACAATAAGCTGCATATGCCTCTGAGTACTGAAACCAGACTTCAGGAGTGGCTGCAATTCATCGAATTGTTGGGGCGCATCCGGAATCCTGAAGATGTCGTGCGGGCCGTGATTGACGAGGGCATCGAAGCCATCGGGGCCGACGGCGGCTTCGTCTCTCTGCGTTCAAGTCGTGGCACCGAACTGGAATTCGTCGGCTCGTATGCCTATCCTACGCAACTGACCGCTTTTCTGGAGTCCGTCCCGCTCACCACCAACTTTCCATTTGTGGAGGCCTATAACCGCCGCGAGGCGCTCTTTCTAGAGAGCTTGGACCAAGTCAAGAAGGATTATCCGGAGATTGCCGTGCATCTGCGGGATTACTCCGGAAGTGTCGTTGATTTGCCACTCCTGGTCGGGAACGAAGCGCTCGGAATCCTGGTGCTGTCATTTCGGGAAGGCCGAACCTTCTCGCTATACGAGCGGACCTTCCTGCGTATTCTTGCAGGGCAATGTGCGCATGCACTTCACCGCAGTCAGGCCTTGCAGCAAGAACGCCTGGCCCGTCATCGGGCGGAGGCGCTCCAGGAGCGCTTCGCTTATCTTTCTGAAGCCAGTGCGGTACTCAACGCTTCACTTGACCTCAAGACGACCCTCGAAACCATTACCATCTTAGCTGTCCCTCGCCTGGCAGATTGGTGCTCGCTGTCATTGCCCGAAGGTGACCTGCTGGTCCCCGTAGCAATTGCACACCAGGACCAGCAGAAACTTGATCTGGTGTGGGACTTCGTGAAGCTCTACCCGGTCAATGTCCATTCTTCAGGTGGCGGTGCCCTGGCGTTCCGTTCAGGCGAAGCGCAACTCTTTCCGGTGATTACGGAGGAGATGATCCAGGCCAGCAGCGCTGACCCGAAGTATGTCGCCACAATTCAGGCTCTGGAACTACATTCCCTGGTGAGCGTTCCAATGATCGCGCCTGGTGGAGTCGTGGGCGTCCTGAGCCTCGCCAGCAGCCGGGCAGAGCGCACCTACACTACCGAGGACATTCCCTTTACGCTGGAGATCGCCCGCCGAGCCGCGCTCGCTGTCGAGAATGCCAAGCTTTATGAAACAGCGCAGCGGGAAATTGAAAGCCGTCAGAAGGCCCAACAACAAGTCGCTGAACTGAATACGGTTCTGGAGCAGCGCGTCAAGGACCGCACCCAGGCGTTGGAAGCCGCCAATGCGGGACTGGAGGCTTTTACGTACTCTGCGTCGCATGACCTGCGCACACCTGTGCGGCACATTAAGAGCTTCGCGGAGTTGCTGGAGCGACAACTGGATGCTGACAATTCCCGTGCCATCAAGCTGCTTGGCCATATTCAGGACGCGGCAAAACGCATGGATGAGATTACCGAGGGGCTTCTTGATCTTTCAAGAGTGACGATGATTCATTTCAAAGAAGTGCTGGTGCCGCTCGACGTGTTGGTGCGTGAAGTCATAGATGAGCTGAGTGTGGAACTGGGTCAACGGCAAGTGCGTTGGGAGGTCGAGACCCTGCCAGCGGTGGTTGGCGATCCGAAACTGCTTCGACAGGTCTTCCAGAACGTTCTGGGCAATGCGGTGAAGTACACCCGTCCGCGGACAGAAGCGCGCATAGGTGTGCATGCCTATGCGGAAGCAGGTGAAGTGGTCGTAAGAGTGTCGGATAACGGCGTGGGCTATGATCCGCGTTTCGCAGACAAGCTGTTCGGCGTGTTTCAGCGCCTGCACCGGAGTGATGAGTTTGAAGGAAGCGGAGTGGGACTGGCGACGGTGCAGCGTATTGTGAGTCGGCATGGTGGCCGGATCTGGGGGTAGAGTCAACTGGATAAGGGGGCCACCTTCTTCATCGCTTTTCCTCACGACGCCACCTTGACTCAGAATCCAGAGCACTGATCAAGAACCAAGTGTCAGCAACGCTGTGGCTACGATCGAGAAGATCCCTGCCGCCAACACCCGCATAAGCGAGGCTGGGGCCTTGACATATAGATAGAGTGGAGGCCTTAACTGTACTCTGGTGATGCTTGACCAGACCCTTTTGTAGGCGCAGATTTTCCTTCGAACGACAAGGTTGATCGAGATGCGTCTCAATCTGAGCGGTGAGTTCGCGTCCCTGGCGTTGGTACTCGAGGAGCGTGCAGTATCCCAGATGGAAGCGCTGATGCAACCCAAGGGCAACGTGGAAGTCGGTGAGCAGCTTCTGCGGGTAGGCGCGTCCTCGTCCGGCCTGCTGAAGTTGCACATTCAGCGCCTGTTTGCACGAACCGATGACATGATGCAGGCATTTCTGCTGCTTGACCTCCGATAGACTCACGGGGTCATAGGTGCTGAACCGGTCACAGCATAGGGTGCCCTGGTACGTGTTGGGAACGAGTTCCTGCAGCTGAGCGTGGGTGTGACGCGTGCGGATCTGATAGACCACGCTCTGCGTGGTCTTGAACCCCTGCAACCACGCGGGCTGACCGTGAATGCGCCACCCCGTGTCATCCTGATGGACGTAGGGCTGCTGCTGCACATCGTCGCGCAACTGTTGGTACTGGCGCTGCAACACGCTCGCGTTGCGCGTCACGCGCAACGCATCTCTGGTCAGCGCACTCTGACTGACGCTCAATCCGGTGGTCAACCGCAGCACCTCAGGCACCTTCCGAACCGGGATCCCCAGGTCGTAATGCAAGCTGTGCGCCAGGCAGTACACCTCAGGACTCAGCCGGTGGGCACTGGCACCGCGTTGGTCCGCTGCCACCGCTGGGTGCGTGGCCCGGACAGCCCGACCGCACACGTCGCAACGACCCACCTCCAGGTGGTACGCCGTCACCTGAGGCGGCGCTGCGGGCAGCGCCGTGATGAAGGCGAAGTCCGTCTTGAACGGCTGCAACTCACCGCCACACGGACAGCGATTCTGGAGCTTGACGTCCACGATCCGGGTGACCTGTTCACGGCTGGGACGCTGCTTGGAGACAAATGGCCCCTGCCCAGCATGACGGCCCGGCGGTTTGGGCTCCGCCTTGGGCTGCTCACAGCTGTAGGGAGCGACGTACTTCTTGCTCTTGCGTTCCAGTTCCTCAATCCGCTTCTTGAGCCGACCATTCTCCGACCGGAGCGCTTCGTTCTCTGCTTCGAGCGCCTCGAGCCGAGCGGTGAGCTTGCCGATCATTTCCAGCAGCTCCACTATCTTCGGGTCGCTTGCTCCAGCCACGCTGTACCTTAACCCGCCGACCGCCCCACTGCTACCCAGCTATCCGGTAATCAGATACTAAAAATCACACCTAGCGGAAGGTCATTTTTGCGAGAACGAGTTCGCACGGCTCTGGGTCGTGATCCTACGCCGAGTCCAGCGATCATTGATCGCCAGTCCGTACGGACCACCGAGGCCGGTGGTCCTCGAGGGTACGACGGCGGGAGGAAGGTCAGCGGCCGCAAGCGTCACGTGCTGGTCGATACGTTGGGTTTGGTGATAGGTGTCGTGGTGTACGGGGCGAACCTCCAAGACCGTGCTAGCGCGGTCCTGTTGTTTGACAAGGTACGGAACGTCTTCCCACAGCTGTAGCACATCTGGGCGGATGCAGGCTACAGCGGAAAGCTGATCGCTGCGGTCAAGCAAGTCATGGGTTCGACTTTGGAGGTCGTCAAGCACCCCTGGTCTGGCAACGTTTGGATCTAGGTCGAGAAGGGGCAACCTGCACCCATCATCGAGAAACCCGTTGGCTTCGTGATGCTCAAGCGCCGCTGGGTCGTGGAGCGCACCTTCACCTGGTTGGGGAAATCCAGACGGATGAGGCGCGATCTTGAAGCCCTCCCCGAAACCTCGGAGAACCTTGTCGACCAGGTCATGATCCGCTTGATGGTCCGCCGTCTGGCCGCGCTTTAAGTCGTCCAAAACGACTTTCAAAACCCACTTTAGGAGTGTTAGTGCGTCGTTTTGGGATCGGTAACGGAAGTTTGATCCTCTTCCAGACGGACTTCGCCTGTCTTCGTCACGTCCAGCACTTCTCGGCCAATGGTTTCCTGAACTGTTTGGGTGTCCGTCACCGTGCGTTTACCCAACCCGATCTCTTCGGTGACATACGCTTCCTTCGCGACTTTGGCGCGCTCAGCTTCGAGATCCACCTGAATGGTCTCGCTGGCTCCCCCCAGAACTGTGCCCTCGGTGGCAGGACGGGCCTCTGTAACTGGCTGCCGCTCGATAACGACCTCCTCGCGTTGCAAGGCCACATTGACCTGCTCCTGACGAGTTTCGACATGCTTACTAATCTCTACACTGCCAGCCACAAAGCGGTCTTTGTTAACCACCAGGCGTTCTTCGAGAAGGCGCAACTTATCGGGCGTACGCAGTGTTTGCTCGTGGTGGCTGCTCTGGGCCTCGTTCTGCACAACAGGTGATGTGGCCTGTACATTGCTCTGGGCGGCGTGAAGGACGCGTTCGCCGGTCGCTTCAATTGTCCCGGCTCCACGTAGTACGCGCTCATCTGCTGCCTGCGCTTCTGGGCCGTAACCTTCTTCGAAGCTATATGTTCGCATCTGACTCATCTGTTCATTGGTGAGCTGATCGAAGTACACACCCTGATCATCAATGCGGGCATTGCCAACCGGAACCAGGACTTGCTTGGAATTGGCGTCGATCAGAAAGTAACGAATAAGCCCTGTATCGTACTCGACCAAGGCGTCTCGAACGGTACCGATTCGCTCACCGTTGCTTCCGTAGGCGGTGTCGCCGGTCGGATCGTAAACACCTTCATCACTGGTGCCGTAGCTTTGATCACGAGTCAGATCTGAAAGGCGGACAAAGTCATTTTCACTCATAGTGGGATCCTCCAAACAGCAGCCGATCATGCGGCGCGTTTCTGGCTGTAGTGTGCCGATTCCGAGCCGTTTGGAGCTGAGTTGAAGGCGGAGCGTTTCTACACTCAGCCTTATCATTAGGATCATCTTTCTAGCAGCGGGAGGAAACATCCCTGTAGGGCTGATATAGTGCTGCACTCAGACGTGGACTGTTGGCCGTCAGATAGCTGCCTGGGGTTTGAGTTACGGATTCGTGCTCCAATAGCTATAAGACTGGGCGCTGCCATTTCAGCAAGAAAAAACTGCTTAGTAGGGGCGGCAGAGACATTAATCTTTCACGGTGCGTGCGGTGGACTCTGCTTCCATGCATAGCATTACTGATCTTGCTACGGTGTTGTGGAGGAGGAGTTCAGTCTGATCGACAATGGAGACTGACATGACTGCCAGCAAACACGAGTACACCGCCGAGTTCAAAGA
>NZ_WXZL01000057.1 GCF_009982895.1 Deinococcus alpinitundrae
TCGATGAAGTGGCGCACCTGACCCTCGAGGCGCTGGGCGCGTCCATGCACCTGGAGTCGCTGTTCATCTTCCTGGTGGATCGAGGCGTGCTGCGCGTCAACCGGGTCTGGGGCGAAGTGCCTCCGGAACTGCATCCGCTGTTGGAGCTCGGCACCTTACCTCTGGACGCGGTCCCACTCTGCCGCCAGGTGGTGCAGACTGGCGAGGCGCAGTACGCCGAGAACATCGCGCATTTGCTGGCCGCCGGACCCGAGACGAACCCCACCTCTGCTGGCGCGGTACCGATTGTCGGCCAGTCCAGCACCGTGGATGCAGTGCTGGCGGTCACGCGTCCGCCGCGCATCGGAACGTGGAGGACGCACGAACGGACGTTGCTGACGCAGGCGGCCCGAACACTGGGGTTCACACTGAGAAAGGACGCGCTGTACGTCGGGGTGGCCGACGCTGAAGGCAAAGGCAGCACGCCGGTAACGGGCTCGTAAGGCCCAGAGGTCAGGCTGGGGCCAGGAAGAGGGGGCACCGCCAGTGTTGCGTCAGACGCTTGTTGCCGTGGATTTCAGCGTATGTAGTCGGAATGTGGCCCAGCACGCTTTTGATGTGGCGCGGGCCATCGGCGGAACGGTCACGCTCCTGCACGTGCTCGAAGCACACGAAGCGGAACCAGCAGCGCACACTCTCCTTCAGGAGCTAAGCTTACTGGCGCGCCGTCCACCAAATTGCCTGATCGTTCCTGCCAGAAGCGGATTCAGCCCACACGACCCTGGGTCTGAAGGTTTGCAAGAAAAGGTTGTACTTGTGGGTGGCGTGGTGCTGAGCATCCTGATGGTGGCCGATCAACTGGACGCGGAACTGATTGTGATCGGCCTACACGGTCAAGGGAACGCTGCTGCAGGGACGCTGGGTCAGGTTGTACACGGGGTACTCCTGAACGCACGTATACCCGTACAAGTGGTGCGCTACAGCTCATCCAGACTGGTCAGCAAGCGCTGGAGTGGTGTGGAAGCGCCACATTCCTGAGACCAGCAGGTTCTGGCATGGATGGATTCTGGGAGCTGACCGACGAGCTGCTCAACATTTTCCTATTCGTGTTGCTGGCGCTCAACATCGTGGCGTTAACGTTCAGTGTGAAGGCGCTGGTGCTGGGCGTCATTGCGGTGCCGCTGCTGCTGGTGATCCGCGCCTTCAGTGTGGCGGTTCCGGTTCGGCTGCTCCGGCATCGACACGGCTTTCCTCCGTTCACCCGGCGGCTGAAGGTCTAGGGTGGCTTGCGCGGCGCGATCAGTGTGGCGCTGGCCTTTAGCGTTCCAGTCGGGCCGGAGAAGGAGCTGTTCCTGGTGATGACCTACGTCATCGTGGTGTTCTCGGTGCTGGTCCAGGGACTCACGATGGGCGGCTTGGCCCTGCAGGCCGCGAGGGGAGAGGGCGGAGAAATCCGTTAGGTCAGAACTTGGCCCTTCCATTGGTCATCACCGCCCCAGTCATACGACCGCAACGAGAAGCCCCCGCCCTGATCGATGCCGGGAGCGGGGGCTTTTTGTGTTGGTTTCCATGTCAATGTGTTGCCATGCCACACGCCCTGATCGTTCACGCTCACCCTGAGCCGAACTCATTTTGCACCGCACAAATGCGCAAAGCGGCCCAAACCCTTCAAGAACAGGGCTACACCGTGGAGATCAGCGATCTCTACGCCATGAACTGGAACCCTTCGCTCGGACGCTCGGACTTTAGGCATGTCCTGGAAGGTCATTTCAAACCTGGTCCTGAGCAAACACGCGCTGCTCGGGAGGGCACCTTCGCTCCAGATGTCACTGCCGAATTGGAGAAACTTCAGCGCGCCGATCTGTTGGTACTTTCGTTCCCGATGTGGTGGTTCTCGCTGCCCGCGATCCTCAAGGGCTGGGTGGACCGGGTCTTTACGATGGGCATCGCTTACGGCGGTGGTGTAGGGACATTCGATAAGGGAGGGTTCAGGGGGCGACAGGCCATGCTGCTCTTTACCACCGGGAGTCTGGAAGAACACTTTGGTCCGGAGGCCCGTGACGGTGAGATGGACGTGATCCTGTTCCATATTTTGCACGGGATGTTCTGGTTTTGTGGTTTCACTGCGCTGGAATCGGTGGTAAGTTTTGCACCCACCAAAGGGACGCCTGAGACGCGAGCGCAGCAGCTCGAGCGTGTTGGAGAAGCTTTCAGCGACTTGCCCTCACGTGCCGTGAAGTTCGGTTGAGCGATCTCCCTCAGTCCATGGGAGCGTTTTTATTTACGCTTCCAGCAAGTCTGCCTTGACGTGATCAACCTCGTTCGGTGACCATACCAACGGTGCTGGGCGGTCAGGCTTTGATTCTGCTGTAACTCGACGCCGGGAACCTGGTGCCCATCGGTGGCTTAGTCATGGTCATGTTCATGGTGGACACAGCGGTAATCCTGCCGAGGTAAGGGTGGCGTGTTAAATTGAACGTCTCATGAAGACGCTTGTGATTCCCGCGAGCTCTAGGACATGAAGCGTCCCTTTCGCTTGATGCTGATCGATGACAACTACGCCGATTGTCTGCTCGCTGAAGAGGCGTTGAATTATCCTGGTCTGGACTGCGAATTCACCTTCAGTGAGTCGGGTCCAGCGGTCCTCGCGAGCTTCAAGGCTGGTGCTCGACTCCCTGATTTGTTGTTGTTGGATATCAACATGCCGGAGATGAACGGCTTCGAGGTTCTGAGGGCGATCAAGATGACTTCCGAACTGCGTCACTTGCCGGTCGGGATGTTGAGCACGTCGCGCAGGCCAGAAGACATCACTGAGGCATACGATCTCCAAGCCAATTTTTACCTGGTAAAGCCAGTCGAGTTTTCGGGCTTTCAGAGACAGCTATCTGGATTGTTGAGCTTCTGGCAGAGCGCCCTATTGGTCGCCTCGCCCTGAACGCCGCATGTCCGCAACAGAAGAAGCCTCCGCCCTGGCCGAGTGGCGGGAGCGGGGGCTTCTTCTGTTGTGGGCCGTCATCAGGGGGTGAGGGGCACGGTCAGGTCATGCCGGTGATCCCACAGATCGGCCTTTGACCAGGGGCATGCTGAGCCGTCGACCACTCAGAATGGAATACGGTCCACGCTCAGCCCGCAGGTGCCTCGTGAGCTCGGCACCCTCCCGCAAAGCCCTGAGGATCTTCACCTCGGCTGCTGTCAATTTTAAGAACTGTTCGGCAACTGCTTTACGCAGAAGCGCGACTAGCGCTGAGACACACCGGTGGCGTTGGTGCACAACCGAGCGTTTCTGAAAAAACGCGTGGCTTACTCTATCATTGGTATCTCACCAAGCTGATGTCCGAGAAGGCAGGCGATGACCCCGAGATCACCGGATCCCCAGCTCCTGAGCGAGGCCCTCACCGCATGCACGGTCGGCATCGTCATGACGGACGCCCGTCAGTTCGACCACCCGATCGTGTACGTCAACCCAGCCTTCGAAGCGCTCAGTGGCTACGCAGCCGACGAGATCCTCGGGCGCAACTGCCGCTTCATGCAGGGCCAGGACCACGACCAACCCGGGGTCCAGGAGATCCGACAGGCGATGGCCCAGCAGCAGGGCCTGACCGTCACCTTGCGCAACTACCGCAAGGACGGCACGCTGTTCTATAACGAGCTGACCCTCAGTCCAGTCCATGACGCTGCCGGTACCGTGACGTACTACTTTGGCTTCCAGAACGACGTTACCGAGCGTGAAGAGGCCAGAGTGCAGCTCAGGTCGACCCTCGAGCGGATCACGGACGGCTTCGTCTCGTTCGACCAGAACTGGAACTTTACCTACGTCAACCCGGCCGCTGCCGCTATGGCCGACAAGCAGCCCGCTGAGCTCATCGGTCAAAACCTCTTCACCGTTTTCCCTGCGGCGACCCCGGGGCCGATCGGTCAAGCACTTCAACGCGCCAAGGAGACCGGCGCTGTCCAGCACGAAGTCAGCTTCACCGCCGAAGTGGGACGGTGGCTGGAGGCCACCGCCTACCCTGGCGAGGATGGCGTCTCACTGTTTACCCGCGATGTCACCCAGCGCCGTCAGGGGGAGGAAGAGCGGCGGGTTGGGGAAGAGCGTTTCAGGACGATCGTTCAGGCCTGCCCCATCGGCATCGTTGTTTCAGACCTCAGCACCGGATACCACCTCGACGTCAACCCCGAGTTCCTGCGCCAGAGCGGCTACAGTCGCGAGGAGGTGATCGGGTGCACCGCGCTCGATCTGCAGTTCTGGGGCGACCCGATGGAGCTGGAAGACGTTGGACGAACCCTTCAAGAGCAGGGCAAGGTCCTCAACCGCGAGGTGCAGTTTCGCCTGAAGTCCGGAGCGATCGCTGACACGGTCATGTCGATCGTCCTGGTGACTTTGGGCGGACAGGTCTGTCAGGTGATGCTGATCCGTGACATCACCCTGGAGAAACAGGCACGCCAGCAGCTCGAAGCCAGTGAGCAGCGCTATCGTCAGAGTGCCGAAGCGCTCCAGCGCACCCTGGACCTGTCGCTGGACCTGATCACGACCACGAGTTCCAATGCCGAAGTGATCAGCGCCAGTGCCGCCTGCAAGCACATCCTGGGGTACACACCCGAGGAGCTGATCGGCCGCTCCTACCTCGACCTCGTGCACCCCGATGACCTTGTTCGGACCCAGGCAGAAGTCGTCCTGATCAGCACCCGGCAAGTCCCCAGTGTGTTTCAGAACCGTTACCTCCACAAAGACGGCCACATCGTGTGGATGGAGTGGAATACCTTCCTGGTGCCGGGTGACCCGCTGCTCTACTCGGTGGGTCGCGACATTACCCAGCGGCGGGCTGCTGAGGAAGATCAGTCGTTCCTGGCAGCCATCGTCGATGCCAGTTACAGCGCCGTCGTCGGGGTCAGCCTCGAGGGCACCATCCGCTCGTGGAACGGCGGAGCCGAGCGGTTGTACGGGTACACGAAGGCCGAAGCGATTGGCCAGACGATGGAACTGATCGTTCCACTGGAACTCCACGCCGAGGAAGCGGAGGTGCTCAGACGGGCCGGGCAAGGTGAGCGCATCGAACCCTTCGACTCGGTCCGAATCGCCAAAGATGGACACCGGATCCCGGTTTCCATGACGGCTTCCCCAGTCTTCGATGCGGCTGGCCGGGTCGTGGGCGTGGCCAGGATCACGCGCGACATCACTGACCGGCTTGCGGCGGAGCAGGAAATCCAGAACCTCAACCAAGAACTTCGTCAACAACTGCGCCATGTCACGGGTCTGCGGGAGATCGATCAGGCCATCGCCTCGACGCAGGAGCTGTCAGTCACCCTGGGCTTGATCATGGACAATGTCGTTCAGCAACTCGGAGCTGACGCCGTGACGCTGTTGCTGCTCGATCCGCATACCCTGATCCTGGAGTACGCCGGCACCTGGGGGTTCACCACGCCGCTGCAAGGGTCAGCCGTGCGGCTCGGCAGCGGTCTGGCGGGGGAGGTGGCGCTCAGCCGCCAAGCCATGAGCGTGCCGGACTTGCAAAGCACCCTGGTTCCACCGGCGTGGCGGGAAGTGCTGAGCCGGGAACGGCTGATGGCGTACTACGGTGCGCCACTGATGTCCAAGGGCAAGGTGGTGGGTGTGATCGAGGTGCTGCACCGGCAACCGTTCGAGCCTTCGGCGGCGTGGCTGGAGACCTTCGAGATGCTCACCGCTCAAGCGGCGATCGCGATGGATAATGCCCAGCTCTTCTCGGAACTGGAACGCCGGAACCTGGAGCTACGGCTGGCCTACGACGAGACCATCGAGGGCTGGGCCAGGGCGCTCGATCTGCGCGACAAGGAGACTGAAGGTCACTCCCAGCGGGTGACCAAGATGACCGTGGCGCTGTGTCGGCGTTTGGGAGCTTCACCTGAGCAGCTCGTCCATGTGCAGCGGGGCGCGCTGCTGCATGACATCGGCAAGATGGGCATCCGGGATGCGGTGCTGCTCAAACCCGGCCCGCTGACGGACGAGGAGTGGGTGGAGATGCGAAAGCATCCGGGTTACGCCGTGCAACTGCTCTCACCGATCAAGTTTCTACGCCCGGCCCTGGACATCCCGCAGTACCACCATGAGAAGTGGGATGGCAGCGGCTACCCGCTGGGTCTGAAGGGCGAAGCCATCCCCATCACTGCCAGAGCGTTCTCTATGGTGGATGTGTATGACGCCTGGAATGAACCCCCTCGAGCGGACCAACGGCCAAGCCACTTCGCCCAGACCAGCCGCTAGGCTGCTCACAGCGCGAAGGAGCCTCAATGCCAGGACGC
>NZ_WXZL01000058.1 GCF_009982895.1 Deinococcus alpinitundrae
TCTCCTCAACCTTGATCGGCTTTCATTTCGTCGCCGCTTGCGTTCTGTTGCTGACGAAACTCAGGCCCCTCCTTGGATAGCCAGTCAACCAGCCTCTAGAGGGCTGTGCGGACGGACCTCGTTGTCGTCCTGATGCCAGGCAGCGACGATCAGACGAGCCTATGGCAGGGTCTGGGACCAGTGGAGGTTGAGGCACTCGTCTCTGGCTCGGCCATTGAAACTCTCGGTATAGGCGTTCTCGACCGGTTTTCCAGGCCGATTGAACTGCTGAATGATGCTGCGCTCATGGGCCCGCCCATTGACCCAGAGCTTTGCTGATGAATTCTGGGCCGTTATTGGTGACGATCATCGCTGGCTGAGCGCGCTCAGCCAGCACCGTTGTCAGCAACCGGGCGATATCTGCGCCAGTGATCGAAGTGCCGACATACGTAACCAAGCACTCCCGCGTGAAGTCGTCTACGACATTCAGGACGCGAAACCGCTGACCTGAAGCCAGTTGATCAGGCATGAAATTCATGCTCCAGCGCTGATTGGCAGCAGAGACCGGCTGTTTCTGCCCGCGTTCACCCGCCGCCAGCTTTTTGCGGGCCTTGCACCGCACCGCCAGTCCCTCGGCCCGGTAGATCCGGTAGATCCATTTATGATTCACCGTTTGCCCTTCTCGTTTGGGCAGGACGTGTAGGCGACGGTAGCCAAAGCGAGGCCGTTCCAAGGCCAAGACACGAAGCCGAGTCTTCAAGCAAGGCCGCATCCTTTTCCTCTCCAGGGCTTTTGTGCCTCTGGTTGGACCGCCAGAAGCCCAGCTGGCGGCAGGCCCGCCGTTCCGTTACCCCGAAGCGCTGACGCCCAAAACCCACCACCTGCCGTTTGAACGGGGTCTGGGATTGCGGCGTCTCATCGGGGTTCACCATTTTTTTGCGACCACTTCCTTGAGCACCTGGTTATCGAGAGAGAGGTCGGCTACCAGCTTCTTCAAGCGGCGATTTTCTTCCTCCAGAGACGAAACCAAACGGTTTCGTCCTTCGTCATACCACTGTATCTCGCCTTACATCGGTGGATCGTACTGACCGCGACCCCATGGAGCCGCCTGAGTTCAGCGAGCGATTGGCCTGAGTCGAGCTGCCCGAGGATCTCTAGAATCTGCGGCTCGGTGTACCGTTTTCCTTTCATCGCCCCGCCTAATTGCCCATCTTGTCGCAATCGGAATGGACCGAGATTCGGGTTCTGTTTCAACCTTGGTGCTCAAAGGCGAACAGGACCCTGCTGCGCAGGGTGTGGAAGCCTGCACGACCATACATCTGCCGTTTAATGAGCTTGATCTTGTTGACCACGCCTTCAACTGGACCTTGACTCCAAGGTAGGGTTGCGGCAGCCTCCAAGGCCGGTTGGTCGCACTGCAAACTTTTGGCGAAGCGTTCGAGGTCTGCAATACCACTGGTCATCGCCGCTTGGAGCCAGGGGGTGACTTGCTCAGGCTGTTTGAGTCGGAGGAAAGCTCGAAAAGTGCTGACGAGAGGGAGAAGGGTGGCTACTTGGGGGAGATGCTCAGTCAACGTGGTCAACGCGAGCTGTTCCTCTTCTCGCAATCGAGTGGTGTCTTTCCAGATCAGCCACAGGACATTATGTGGGGAAACGTTCAGGGGCACATCGTGTGCCACGGCTAAAATCTCATGCTGTCGGGTCTGCAACGCTGCTTGGTATTCGATCCGTGTTGAGGGGTGGATCTCGCGGCGCCAACTGGTATGCCCACCGGCACACCAGTTGGTGACCACTTGGATAGCCTTGCGATTTGATCTCCCGGAAGAGCAACATGGCATTCCGACACCCTTTCGACCAGCGCTCATGCAGATAGGGAAGGTATGGATCAATCAGCCCTTGTCTTCTTGATGCCCTGCGCCGTTCAGGAATGGCATCAACGCGAACGTAGCGCTTGGCCAGCCAGCGTGAGCAGCCCAAGTGACGTGCGATTGATCGAACGCTCTGGCTCTCACGCCTCAACCGCTGCACTTCACTCAGAAACGTCGCGTCGTGGTGGCCTCCACTGTTGAATGAGGCGCAACAGGGTGGAAGGACTGCCCGTCAGCTTCAGCTGACAGACCAATCGAGATCCACCCCGGCTCGTGAGTGCCCCACAGATCGCTTGCAAGACCTTTGCCTGACGAACTGTGCGTTGTGCGAACGGCAGTACGCCACCGGGTGCACGTTCAGTAAAAATATGCTGTGGGCATTCGAGATTTCGGCAGCGAAATCGACGTGCAGTCCACTTGAGCTGAACGGCATGCCTGCCCCAGTGGAGGTCGTTCAGCTGACGTTGGTAATGACTATGAACATGGCGAGAGGGACAACCGCACTTCGGACACAGGCTGATCTCAGCTGTTCGGGTGACGTGTAGAACAAGATGGCCGTCCAATGGGGCGCTCGTATCTCAGTAGCCGACGACTTCGGTTTGAGGCTGTCGTAGACGAGTAAAACTGGTAGAGCGGCACAGATCCCTGGACAAGAGCGGCAAAAGGCGGTGTGTTGAAGGTGTGACTGCTTCAACACCCGCCTGCCGCCAGAGTATCGAACTGACCAAACACTTCAAAGCCTGTGTGCCCTTCCTGCGAATCGATACCCTCCAGCGCGTCGTTGACCTTGTTCTGGCGATGATTACCGCCCAGAGCGTGAACCATCGTGATCTTGCGACGCAGATGCCCGGCGACAGCTCATTGGAGGCCAAGAAACGGCGCGTGGAACGCGCCGTGCACGATGAGCAGCTCACCATGCAGGTCTTCCTGGCCCTTGTGCTCATTCACCTTCCTCCGGGCAAGGTGCTGATGAGCCTAGACCGGACGACCTGGGAACACGGGGAAGCGCCGCTGAATCTGCTCGTCCTCGGCGCTGTCATGCATAGCGACACCATCCCACTCGTTTGGATCGCGCTCGATCACACCGGCAACAGCGACACACGCGCGCGCCTGTGGCTGGTCCTCAAGTTGTTGCAGGCCCTTCCAGCGACGCGCTGGAAGGGCCTGGTGGCCGATCGGGAATTCATAGGAGCCGAGTGGTTCCGCTTCCTCCGGCGTCAAGGAATTCGCAGAGCGGTGCGGATCCGCAAAGACACCATCCTCGACGAACTTCGGGCAGACGAGTGGTTCGATGATCTGCCGCCGGGCGAGTTCCGGATGATCGCGGAGAAAACCGCTGTGTTTGGCGCGTGGATGCGCGTGGTGGCCACGAGGTCCCCAGCTGGGGACCTCGTCATCATTGCGACAGATTTCGGCGTGTGGGAGACCTGGCAGCTCTACAAACTTCGCTGGTCCTTGGAATGTACCTTTGGCAGTCTCAAGTCTCGGGGATTCGACTTGGAGCGTACCGGTGTCACCCAGCCCAAACGGCTCGAACGTCTCTTCGGTCTGGTGACCCTAGCGTGGCTCAGCTGCCTGCGGATCGGTGTCTGGAGGCACGAGAGGCATCCTATCCGCGTGCTGGCTCACGGCCGCAAGGCCATGAGCCTGGTCCGCTACGGCACCGAGTGGTTCATCAACGCCCTGAGATGGGATCCAGACGGGTTTGCCAAGCGACTCACCATACTGATAAAGCCTTTCTCAGCGCCAGGAGCAGCTTAAAGTGAAGTTGTCCTCTACTGAGCGCTCGTATGATCGAGTTGAAAACCTTCAGGAAAGGTAACATGACACCAAGTCATCTTCATACATCAGCTTGACCTTCTCGAGCACCAGGGTTGAAGCAGAACCGAGATTCGGGGGTCACGTCACCGCTTGATAGCCTCGTCTAGCGTCCCCGACTACATTTTCGTTCTTCACAGCCTGAAGTGTCCCATAGAGGGGACATGCACTCATAAATCTGCCAGGTAATCAGTATGGCTAACACCAAGCTGTCATCTGAAAAAGATGTCAGGATGATGTTAGAACTAGTGAACTATCTTCAGCTACCCTTATGAAATCGCTCACACGAGTGTTTCCCCGGACGTTTCAGGCCACTGCAGAGGACCTGCCCGACCCCAATGTGCTGCCAGTCGACGACGGCTACTTCGTGTACGCCACCAACACCCCGGGCCTCAACGTCCCGGTGGTGTTCAGCAGCGACTTCGGTACCTTCACTCTGCTTGGCGACGCCATGCCAGTACTGCCCCGCTGGGTGAGCCGGGGCTTTACCTGGGCGCCAGAAGTGGTGAAAATCGGGCCTCGTTATATCCTGTATTTCACGGCGCGGCTGCGCCGCAGCGGGCGGCAGGTCATCGGAGTCGCTGTCAGCGACGTGCCCCAGGGACCGTTCGTCGCAGCAGATCAGCCGATCGTCACGATGCTGGAATCGGGCGGCGCCATTGACCCAAACATACTGATGGCCTCTGACGGCCGCCGTTACCTGTACTGGAAAAATGACGGTAACGCCGTGGGGAAAATGACCCATCTCTGGGGCAGCGCGCTGAGCGACGACGGCTTGAACTTGGTGGGAGCGCCCACCGCACTACTCAGTGCTACCAAACCGTGGGAACGTAATTTGGTTGAAGCGCCGCAGGTCATTGAGGAAGGCGGGATCTTTCACCTGCTGTATTCAGCTGCCGACTTCGGTAATGAGACCTACGCTGTGGGCCACGCCTCTGGGCCCAGTCCGCTGGGCAACTTCGAAAAAAAGCGCGACGCACCGATTCTGGCCTCGCATGGTCGAATCGCTGGACCGGGCCACAGCCATGCTTTTCGCACGGCGAGCGGTGACTGGCAACTCGCTTATCACGCCTGGGAAGCGGGGAGCTGCGGCTATCCTCATGGCCGGCGAGCGCTGCATGTCGCTCCCCTTCGGGTGCAAGGTACTTCGGTCAATGTGGTGCTGCCGGAAGTCCTGGCACAAGCTTCAGACTGAACTCAGGGCTCAGGACAGCCAAGCCCCACAGTGGACCGCTCAGTGGCTGACTTGTGGCGTTTACTTCGGCTAGATCTGCTCGCCGTGAACTGTGACGACCGCCGTCACCGGAACGGGCTTGCCGGAAACAAGCTGCACCAGAATCAAGTCCTGATCGCCCAGCACTTCTGGTGTTGTCTGCCCGGCTAGCGTGAACGTCAAGCCCGTCACGCCGTCTGAGCCGCAGTTTGTTGAGCGGATGGAGAGCCGGTGCTGCTCACCTTCGCTCGCCGCGCCGCTATAGTTCGCACCTCTGCCAGTCGAGTGGGCGGCAAGCATAGCCGTGACCTCGATCCAGACCGGCCCACTGAATGTCACGGACGATTGGACCGGAAACAGAGACATCAGTGGTGCAGCCTCGGTGGCCTTGGTGATCGGCGCGAGGTCGGTGACGTGCTGCGCGGCGGCCAGATCAGCGCGCGGGATGAGCGGCTGAGCACCACAGGCAGCGAGGGCGACAATGCCGATGAAGGACAGCAACATCAGGTTCTTTTTCACGGCAACCTTAAATAGATCGGGCGCACGCCAGCCGAGGCACGGTAGAAGGTGACGCTGCCTCGACCTTGCCCTGGTCGGACGATCCGCTAGAGCCTGCCCGCCTCCACATATGGCAAGGTGCAGCCGGTGTAGCCGCTGGCCCGGCGCCGTGTCCGGGCCGGGGTTGATGAGTACCACCCTTGAACCATCGAGTTTGAGCGAGGCGCTTTCCTACTGAGCAGCTTGCAGGGCTGGTGCGCAGGCGGCCAGGGACAGCATCAGGGCAGCCAGAACTATTGATACCTGCTTAAATCGGTCACGCTTGGCTGCCGGAGAGCAATCGGGTCGGGAGTTGAATGTACCGAACACGCTGCCACGCCTGAATGAGTCGT
>NZ_WXZL01000059.1 GCF_009982895.1 Deinococcus alpinitundrae
CGAGCGACGCCATTCCAGCCTGGGGTACCGCTCACCCACTCGATTCGAAGAATACTGGGCCAGACCGAACTGATCCTCCACAGGGGTCTTGCAATATCAACGGTGCGAGATCTTCTGCCAGATCGCAAGGCCGAAACCGTGACTCAGTGGCTTGTGCAGCATCCGGAAATTGAGGTCATCAGCCGGGATCGGTCTACGGAATACGAGCAGGCGAGTCGGGAAGGGGCACCACAAGCGGTCCAGTACCTGGACGGCTCTACGGCAACACCCTGGCGGCCAAGCACGGCGAGGCCATGCCTACTTGGCTGCCCGATCCCCCTGGAGGAACACCATGACCATCGCCCAGATCCCTGCCAGTCCCCACAACTTCACCCAGGGCCGTCAGGGCAACCAGATTGACCGGGGTGGTCTGCCACGTCGCTGACGGCACGCTCAAGAGCTCAGCAGCATGGTTTGCTGACCCGAAAGCCAACGTCTCGGCCCATTACATCGTGGGCATGGACGGGAGCGTGATTCAGAGCGTGCAGGAACTCGACGCCGCCTACCACGCCGGGCTTTGGCCCATGAACCTGCGAAGCATCGGCATCGAGCACGAAGGGGAGCCGAGGAGCGGGCCCTGGACACCCAGCGAGGCCCAGCTGCAGGCCAGTGCCGAGCTCGTTGGCGGGGTCTGTAAACGCTACAGTATCCCAGTCAATCGGCTGCACATCACCGGCCACAACGAGGTCCAACCCGACCGCTCGGCGCGCAAGGGCTGCCCCGGCCCGACATGGCCGTGGGCCCGCTACCTCAGTATGGTGGCAGCGGCCGTCAATCCCCAGCCCGCTCACCAGCCCGCCCACCAGCCGAGCCCAGACGATAAGCGGACGGTGCTCTTGTTCGACCCAGCCACCAATCAGCAGGTTGGCACCGGCACGCTGATCAATGGCACGGACAAAATCTACGTTACTCCCCGCTGAGTCACCCAAAGCCTTGTTCCTGCGCTCGCTGATTCCTGGCACGTCCGGAGGGCTTTACGCCCTGATCCCAGCGGCAAGCGGCATGTACACGGTACTGAGCATGTTCGTTTACTCCGGCGTGACCGGCAAGCCCATGTCAGCCGAGACCGGGGTGATCAAGAGCCACGTCGAGCAGTTGCTTTACGAATTTTCGCTCTCTCCCGAAGAAGCCCAGCGCTAAGCGCTTCAGGAGGACAGCCATTGGCCTGCCATCCTCGACGCCCTCGGCCTAGAGATCGTCATGCAGCCCAAAAAATGAAGCTTTCCAGGAAATCGTGGTGGATCCGGGGGAGGGGATCGAATAGCTGCTCTCCCCTCTTCATCAAATGATCATCGCTAGCAAAAATAGTCCCAAACCTAATTTATCCACAGCTGCGGCTCAAGCTGTGGATAAGTTTTTGCCTATGCAAAACGAGTGCATGAACGACCCCTTGGCTACAACAACTGGCTACAAAGCAAAAATCCCACTCCAAGGAGTGGAATTTTTGTCGTTCTGGCTGGTGGAGGCACATGGATTCGAACCGTGGACATCCTGCTTGCAAATTACCGCCGCGCTCATATCCATAAGGAGCCACGAGACGCCACGAGTTCTATTTTTGTCGTCTGGGACAGCATTACGCACGAAGGGAGAAGCTCGGGCATAGAGGCTAGAAGCCGGAGGAGGCTGGACCTTTTAGCACGAATTACGCACGCGCACCCCTCCCCTATCCGGCCTGCTACCATTACGCCATGCCCAGAAATGTCCTAATTCGTTTCGTTCCGCCCGCACCAATCAAAACCAAGACGGGCAAAGACACCACCCATGTCCGCGAGTGGGATGGCGAGAAGATGGCCGCGTTCCTGCAAGAAGGGCTGGAGATCTGGGCAGGCGACAAGTACCCAGACTTCGAGATGCGGGTGGCCGTGTCACGTCAGGCAGAGATCCGCTTCGAGAACTGGAAGCCGGACAAGCAGCAGGCCGAGGAACTGCGGGCCGAGATCGGTGCGGAGATCAGCCAAGTCATGGAAGGGATCGAGCCGGAAGACTACCTGAGCGATTAACACCGTTAGCTCAGCCACTGTATTGACGCGGGACGGGTACCCCCAGAGGTACCCGTTCGCTCAAAGAACCTTTATGCAAAAGGACATGTGCTACGGCGCAGCTTTGTCATAAAAGTAGGATGTGCTTTTCTTCTACTCACTCACCGCCGACTGCCTGCTGCTGTTTGTGGCCACATGCTTGCTCTACAGCTGTGCGCGTCAGCTGCATTACCGCGACGCTCCATACCTGTTTTTGAGGCGGCGACTCTTGTGGGGGACCCTGAGTTTTTTTCTGCATGGCATGGTCCAAATTGGCGTCATGTTGATGTTGCTGGATCGCTACTCGACGGCTTGGTGGCTGGTTGCAGTCCTGGGCAGTTTTCCTGCCTTGATGACTTTTAGTTATGCGGTCCAGGCGATCCACAACCCTCAGCGGGTGGCTAGGACGAACAAACGCCGCTGGAAAGGCCCTGAACTCACCCGCTGAACCATCAAACGCAAAGCGCCCCCCGCTCCCGGCATCGGCCAGGGCGGGGACTTCGGTTGGGAAGGTCAGTCGAAGAGCGGCCTGGCTCCAGAATCCTTAGGCGGCTTCCGACCCGTCAGACTTTGTGCCTCTTTGCGCTCGAAACTGACGTTCATCGATCCGCGCGGCAGGTCCGGCTGAACCCCGGCGATGATCTGCTCGGCCGTAACGATCTGCAGCTTCGGAAAGGACTTGCCCTCCCAGGTATACATTCCCGCGCTCGCCGCTTCGCTGACCATCCCCCGCGTTGGCTCGTGCGCCAGCAAGAGGATGCCGACCGCTGCCTTCTCCCGCTCCACTGTGCCCCGCAACTCGCGCATCATCGCAGGCGTCCGGTTCACTCCGGCCTTCAGGCTGATGACTGCCCGCTCTACTGTGCGTCCGTCCGGCGTCCTGAAATACAGCTGCCCATCAATGCCAGTGTCCCCGCCCCTTCTCCCTTCTTTGCTCCCCTATTTGCACGCCAGGCGAGAGTGCTCTCTCCACATGCCCCGGCGCACGACGAAAAAACGGCCAGCGATGATGCGCGGGCCGTTCGTGTTGGGGGAGCGGGTTATTCCGCCTCCCTCTTCAGACGCTCCTCAAGCCGTATCTGCCACATCTCGGCAGCGAGATTGGCATTCTTTTCGGCCATTTTGGCGAGCGTCGATGCCTTTCTTGCTGCGACAAAAACAACCTCGGCCTCTTCACGAACAATTTTAGCCTCTTCGTGGGCTTCTTTGGTGATCCTGACAAGTTCAGTGATGAGATCGATCTCGCTCATTTTGCCTCCATTCGATGATCTTAAACTACTTGCTGAAGTCGAAGTCGTCATCCCCATCAGGCTCAACGTCTTGCAGGGCCACGCTGTAGCTGCCGTTCGCCAGGCGCGCCCGCACGACCGCCAGGGCCACGCCGGGCCTGATGGTGATGAGGGCCGTTGCGCCGTCAAGCTTCACCGTCACCAGGGCGGACGCGGAGATCTGCGGGCTGCTGAGAGTCGGGGCAGTCACTGAGGCGGGCAGTGCAACCGGCGAGCTTGTGTGTGACCTGGGGAGCGCAGGCCGTCAGCAGCAGGCCTAAAACGATTGCGGCAAGACAATAGTTTTTCACGGCAGCCGCAGATAGATCGGGCGCACGCCACCACTGGTGCGGTAGAAGGTGACGCTGCCGGCCTTGACCTGGCCCTGGTCGATGATCACCCGGTAGAGCTTGCCCGCTGGCGTATCCGGCAGGGTGCAGCCGGTGTACCCGCTGGCCCGTTTCCGGCAGTTCTGGTCAGTGGTCACGAAGTCGCCGGAAAGCAGTAGCGCTGGGGCCGCCGCCGTGTCCGGGCCGGGATTGATGAAGACCACGCTCGCGCCGTCGATCTTCAGTGAAGCGCTTTCCCGCTGAGCCGTTTGGAGGGCTGGGGCGCAGGAAGCGAGGGCGATGATGCCCGTGAGAGCCAAGAGTCCGAATCGTTTTTTCACAGCTCACCACGCTCCTTGAGGTGCTCGATTTCTTCCTGCACCTTCGCCGGTTCTCCTGGCTCAGATGCGCGTCACCGTCAGCCAGGTCGATGACGACCGGCGCGAGGATCGGGGCGAGTTTCAGGGCAGCGGCAATGGGCACATTCGCGCCCAGCATGCCGGTGAGCAGCTTCAGCAGTTCGTTCATGGGATCTCCTAAAACGAGGGCGTCAACACGGTGACGGCGGGAACAGGCGGCGGGTTGACGGGCTGATCAGCAAGCGGTGCATCGTCACCGACTACGGCGGGCCAGTCGGTGCGGGTCGCGGCGGGGAAGTCGGGGTCATCCTGCGGCGGCCCAGCGGCCTGGAAGCTCAGCAGTGGCATGGCTTCCAGGCCGCTGGTAGACGGCGCAACGTTCGGTTTGCCTTTCGTCACACCAATGACCAGATCTTTAAAGCCGGACGCGGCCAGGCCCGCCAGTAACCCGTAGGCCAGCCAGCCCCAGGGCACCGGGAGGTTGTCAAATGTCGCGCCGAACTTGGAATAGAACAGTCCCGCCGCGCCGCCCTCGGCCAGCAGCACGCTCAGGACCCACCATGCCCAGGGTCTAGGCTTCTTACCCGCTCGCTCCACCTGGCGCTTGACGAACTGCACGATCAGCAGCACCACGCCGCCCAGCGCGAACACGTCCGCACCCAGCTTTGACGGGTCCAGCGAGGGCAAGCCCGGCACCTCCTGCGCTGCCGCCGTACCAGTGAGGAACAGCATTCCGAGGATCAACGTCTTTTTCATCCTTCCCCCCTGAGCGCAATCCACACCGCATTCGGATCGGTGGCGTTGATCGTCACGCCGCCGCGAGAGACGCGCTGCCCGGCCACGTTGTCCCAGCCGCCCGCTTCGTTTTCCAGCAGCACGCGAGGCCCACTCGGCACAGTGGGCACGGAGACTGGTGCAGGCTTCACCGCAACCACAGTCGGCGCTGGCGTTGAAACGTCGAACACCCACACATCCGGCATCCGGCCCACCGTCGTCAGGCCGCCCCACTCCGAGAGCGGCACCCAGTTCAGCGCACCGCCGAGCGACTTGCCCCGGCGCACGGTGGCGTTCTCCAGCACGCACAGTTGCCCACCCGGTCCCTCACCCAGCAGGCCGATGTGCCCGAAGTCGGAAGGCAGCCGGGAGAACACCACGTCACCCGCCCGCGCCTGCTTGACCGGCACGGTCCACTTCAGGTCGATGAAGGCCTGTTCCATGCTCCGCGCCCACGGCACCGTGGGGGCGCGCTGTTTGTTGAGTGGCGTGAAGTGGCTCCAGATGCCCATGCGCTTGTACCACTCGCCGCCTGCCCAGCCGTTGGCATCTTCGATGACTTGCCGGTCTGCCTTGAGGCAGTAATTCGGCTCCCGTTCGATCTGGAGCTTGCCGCTCAGCACGGCGTCGATACTTCGCTGAATCTTGTTCATGGCTTCTCCCTGTCTTTCAGCGTCTGGGCGCGGGTTTTAATCCAGTCCAGCGGGTAAGCGTTGCTGAGGATGTCGCCGAGAAATTCGACCATCACCTGGTAGCGGTGCTTCATGTCCTCGCACTCGCTGAGCTTCTGGCGCAGCGTCTTGTTCTCCGCGTCCAGCCGCGCCCGCTCCGCTTCGGTGCGCGAGAAGCTGTCCTGCTTGTTCTTGCCGAACAGCGTCCAGGCCGCGATGATGCTGCCAGCGACAGGAACG
>NZ_WXZL01000005.1 GCF_009982895.1 Deinococcus alpinitundrae
TTAGCGCTGCACCGATTTTTCGCGGGAGTAGCTCAGCTGGTAGAGCACTACCTTGCCAAGGTAGATGTCGCGCGTTCGAATCGCGTCTCCCGCTCCAAACCAAAAACGCCCCAACTGTCAAAGGTTGGGGCGTTGCTTATTGCCGTTTCGGCTTCTGGCCGTGGCGGACAGACGTGTGCCGAAGTAGAGTGGGCCCTATGTCCCCGGAGCTTCAGCTTGTTGAGGGTGATTTGCTGACCCAGCCAGTGGAGGTCATCGTCAACTCGTGGAACCGTAACCTCATTCCCTGGTGGCTACTGCTGCCGCAAGGGGTGTCCGGGGAGATCAAGCGCCAAGCAGGATTTCAGCCGTTTTGGGAAGTCTCCCGTGCTGGTTCAATGCCACTCGGAACGGCGGTCTTGACCTCGGCAGGCCGTTTGCCTTACCGGGGGATCATTCACGTCGCAGGCATCAACTTGTTGTGGCGGGCGTCAGAAAAATCGGTACGGCAGTCGGTGTGCAGCGCTCTGGCCCTGGTGGAGCAACATCGTTTTCGTTCTCTGGCCTTTCCTCTGATCGGTGCTGGCACGGGTGGATTGAGGCCGGAGCGGGTCGAGTGCTGGATGCTGGACGAATTCAGCCGTTCTGTCTTTTCCGGCGTTGTTTTGCTGGTGCGCTACGACCAGTCACTTTCCTGAGCCGTGAGAGAATGACCCAATGTTCGAATTTGAAATTCAAAGTCGTGATGGCCTCGCCCGGACGGCCACATTTGCCACACCGCACGGGACCGTCCAGACGCCGATGTTCATGCCGGTGGGCACCCAGGGCAGTGTCAAGGGAATCAGCGCCCAGGAATTGACCGAGATCAAGTCGCAGATGATTCTGGGCAACACCTATCACCTGATGCTGCGCCCCGGCGCCGAGATGGTGGCGGCCCACGGCGGTCTGCCGGGATTCACAGGCTACCCCGGCCCCTTCCTGACCGATTCCGGCGGGTTCCAGGTGATGAGCCTGGGCCATATGCGCAAAATTTCCGAACACGGCGTGGTCTTCAAAAGCCACCTTGACGGCTCACTCGTCGAGCTGACGCCGGAGCGCAGCGTGGAGGTGCAGCAGGGCCTTGGCGCAGATGTGATCATGGCCTTCGACGAGTGCCCACCGTTTCCCGCCGAGGTGCCGTACATCCGTTCCAGCCTGGAGCGGACGGTGCGCTGGCTGGAGCGCTGCCTGAAAGCCAAGACCAGGGACGACCAGGCGCTGTTTGCCATCGTGCAGGGCGGAATTCATCCTGACTTGCGCCAGCAGAGCCTTGACGCCACCGTGCCGTTTCAGACACCGGGATTCGCCATCGGCGGGCTGGCGGTGGGGGAGAGCAAGGACGAGATGTTTCCGGCTGTAGCGTACACGGCACGCGGTCTGCCCGAGAACAAGCCGCGCTACCTGATGGGTGTGGGCCACCCGGAAGATCTGGTGGCGGGGATCGCGCTGGGGGTGGATATGTTCGACTGCGTATACCCCACGCGCACGGGGCGCTTCGGCTACGCCCTGACCGACGACGGACGGCTCAACATGAACAGCGCTGCGCCCAGGCAGCAGCTCACTCCGATTGACCCGGACTGCGACTGCTACGCCTGCACCCACCACACCCGCGCCTATTTGGCCCATTTGGTCAAGGCCGAGGAGATGCTGGCTCCCCGACTCTTGTCACTGCACAACCTGCGCTACCTGCACCGGCTGGTCGAGCGGGCTAGGGCCGCGATTCAGGCGGGTGAATACCAGGCATGGGCCAGTCAGTGGGGTGAGCGCTACTTCAGGACTCAGGCGACGGCCCAGGCGTGGGCCGGTCCGCTTCCAGGGTGGTTTGCCCGTGCGGTGCGTGGGGAGGATTGAGCGTCCCGTCAGCTCGGGTTGTCGGCACTCCGCCGTGCCACTGACTCAGCACCGTGGCGACCACCACCAGCGCGCCGCCGGACAGGCCCCGCAGGCCTACCCGTTCTCCAATCAGAAAGAAGCTGAAGACGCTGGCGGTGACGGGTTCCAGGGCATAGATGATGCTGGCCTCGGCGGCACTGACCCAGCGCTGGCCCACGGTTTGCAGCAGGGTGGTGACGGTGGTGGCGACGATGCCCAGGTAAAGCAGGCCGGACCACTGTGCGTTGGGCGGCCACAGCGCCGCGCCCGAGAGCAGTGCCCACAGCCAGGCCAGCGCCGTGACACTGGCGAGTTGCAGCAGGGTAAACGGCAGCGCGGCATGCTGGCTGGCCGTACGCTCCAGGGTCAGGATAAAGCCTGCGTAGCTGACGGCGCAGCCCAGCGCCCAGGCGTCGCCGCCGACCAGCGCCCCGCCTTCCCAGGAGAGCAGCCCCAGCCCCACCACCGCCAGCGCCGCCGCTGCCCACAGGGACACGCTGAGCGGACGCCGGGCCACCAGCGCTTGCCACAGCGGCACCAGCACCACGCTCAGCGCCGTGATGAAGGCGGCCCGGTTAGCCGAGGTGGTTTGCAGGGCGATGGTCTGGGTGCCGTAGCCGACGATCAGCCACGCGCCCACCAGCAGGCCGTCTTTCCACAGTGAGCGGGGCCTGGGGGAATGCAGCAGGCCCGAATCTGAACGCTGGGCCTCGCTGGCCTGCGGTTGCGGTCCGTGCTGCCTCCACAACAGCAGGAGCGGCAGGGTCGCCAGCGTGCCGATCAGGAAGCGCCAGGCGATCAGCACCTGCGGCTCCAATGTTTCGGTCAGGGTCTTGACGACAGCGAAGGTGCTGCCCCAGATGGCAGTCACCAGGATCAGCAGCAAGATTCCGAGGGTATGACGCGGCATTCTGCCGAGTCTAGCGGGCTGTGAATCCAACCGCCCAGCTGCGGCCCGGGTTCACTGCGTTTCTTAAGGTCTGATCGGCTGGGCATCATGTGGGTCATCTGGGAGTTTCTAGACTGGAAAGAGTTTTGATGGAGGTTTTTCATGAACAGAACCACATTCACCATGGCCGCGCTGGTGTCGCTGGCGCTGCTGACGGCCCAGAATGCCGCTGCCCAGACGACAGAGACCCCGACCACCCCCCAGACCGCCGCCCCGACGAGTGCGGCACAGTATGCCCAGCAGGCCACCGATCTGGCGGCCCAGGCCCGCTCAACTCTGCCGAAAGCCGACTGGAACGTGGACCGCACGCCCTGGAAACAGGCCGCCGCCGCCGCCGACCAAGCCGTGAACGCTGAGCCGAACAACCCCGATTACCTGCTGCTGCGTGCCACCATCTACACCGACGTGGGCTTCTGGAAGCAGGCCGAGCGTTCCTGGGACGCTTACTTGGCGCTGAAGCCCGATGACAACGCGGCGCGTGGTAAGGCCGCCACCGTGCAGTACAACATCGGTTACGCCGCCTACGTGCGCGGCGATCTGGTCAGCGCGCCGCTGTTTTTTCAGAAGTGCAGCCAGTTGCAGCCGGACAACGTGGCCTGCGTCATCTGGAATGCTCGCGTGGCGCTGGAGGGCGGCAACTACAACGACGCCACCCGGCTCTATCAGCAGGCGGCCCAGCTCGCGCCGAGCGACAAGACCGTGCCGTACTTCCTGCAAATCTCGCAGAACGCGGGCAAGTACGGCCCCGCCGCCACCACCGCCTTCAGCCGCGCCTACCAGGCAATCGACAAGGGTGATAAGGCTGGGGCGCTGAAGCTCTATCAGCAAGCCACCGCTGCCGCCCCAAACTTTCTCGAAGCCTGGCGTGAGCAGGGCCGCCTGGGTCTGGAACTCGGCGATCTGCCTGCCGCCACCGCTGCCTACACCGCCGCGACCCAGTTGCCGGGCGTGAGCGCCGCCGACCGCTACAACCTCGGCGTGGTGCAGGAAGCCCAGGGCGTGGGCCTGAGTGCCGTGCAGGCGTTCCGGGCGGCCTACACCAAGTATGCGGCGGGCGACAAGGCCGGAGCCGAGACCGGCTTCATTCAGGCCACCCAGCTTAGCCCCAGGTATGCCAAAGCTTGGGCCTGGGCGGGCCGGGTCGCCTACGAGAACAAGGATTACCCGGCGGCGGCCTCGGCCTACGGGCAGGCAGTGGTTCTCGACCCAAACGACAAGTCCAGTGCCTACTATCTGAAGCTGGCGCAGCAAGGCAAATAAGCCCAAGCGCGCAAAAGAGAAGCACTGAGAACGAGCGAGCGGCGGGCCACCCTGTGAAGAGGGGTCCGCCGCTCACTGTGAGGTGTAGATTTATGTCGCGGCGGCGAGAACGGTGTATCTCTTCCCAGTAGGTCCGTCCCCGCACTTCAGCCTCTCGCGCCCAGCGCTCCGGATCGTGGGCTTCCCCCAGAAATTCCGAGCGGGCACGGTCGTCGTCCTCGCTAGGGAGCCAGGCCCGCACGTAGGTACGCCACTCGCCCAGCACCTGCCAGCCGATGGCACGGAGTTTTCTGGGCACGCTGGGCACATCCAGCTCCGGTCCTACGTAGAGGAAGCGGGCTTCCGGCGCGGCCACTTCCGGCAGATGGTCGATGACGCTGGTCGGTCCCCGGCACGACACCAGCAGGTCGTAAGGACCGCGCAGCATCAGCGAGAGTTCGCTCTTGCCGTCCCAGACGGCGAAGGCCGCTTGCGGGACGTTTTGACGCGCCAACCGGATGAATTCTTCCTCGCGGTCGTAGCCGGTCCAGGCCGCCGCGTAGATGCCGAAGCGGGCCGCGTCCCTGGCGTCAGCGCACCCCGCTTCCAGCACCCACATGCCGCCCGCCAGCAGGTTCGAGAGCAGCGCGTCATAGATTAGCTCCGGGTCGGGGCCGTTGATGTGGCGTTTCCACGGGTGGCTGTAGGTTCCCAGTTCGCGGGCCAGTTTGGCATACCACTCACGGGACTGGGGCTTCATCACACTTTGAAGTCTAACAGTTCAATTCTCACAGTCCGGTGGGTCAGTTCAGCGGGAGATTCAGAAGCTTATCCTCTTCACCGTGCCCGCCGCCTGATGCACGGCCCAGGACTGATCGCAGGCATTGAGTACCTGGCCGCTGCGCCGCACCTCGCGGATCAGGGCTAGGTCGAGGTCACAGCACAGCCAGCCGGGCGTGCCGAGGGTTCCCTGCGCCACCACACCGCTGGCCGGAAAACCGTTGTCGGGCGGCGCGTAGATGGCGGGCGCGCCCACCGCCGTCTCGATGGCATAGCTCCACGGTGCGTCGGCCAGGCACGGCGCGTGAACGGTGTAGATCTGGTTTTCCAGGGCGCGGGCCATGCTGCCCACTCTCACCCGCTGGTAGCCGTGCAGGCTGCCGGTGAAGCTGGGCACCAGCAGCACGTCGCAGCCCGCTGCCGCCTGGGCGCGGGCGAAATCGGGAAACTCGGCGTCGTAACAGATGTTGACGCCGAGCGTGCCGCAGGCCGTTTCGAAGACCTTGAGGCCCTCGCCGCTCTCGATCAACCACTCCTCGGCCTCGAAACGGGTCATGACCAGCTTGTCCTGAAAGTGGCGCTCGCCGCCGGGGCCAAAAAAATAAGCGCGGTTGACGTATCTCCCCGCCGCTGCCTCGACGATCAAGCTGGCGGCCAGCAGATACACGCCGTGATGCGTTGAGAGCCGGGCGTGCAGCTCCAGAACAGCAGGCAGAAAGACCTGTAATGCGCTGCGCTGGGCCTGCACGTCGTCCCACAGGGCAGCAGGCAGCAGGCCGACGAGTTCCAGGCTGGCATACTCGGGCAGCACCAGCACTTGAGCGCCGCTGGCCGCGCCCACCGCCACGAAGTCGCTCAGCGCGGCCTCGTAGTCGTCCCAGTGGGTGTGCTGGCGGCACAGGTAAGCGGCGGCGGCCACGCGCAGGGCGGTCATCTGCCGAGTCTATAGGTTTTGCAGTCGGCCTAGCTCTTTGTTCGGCGGCTTCAGTAGCGGATGTTCTGTTGCAAGGTCGAGGCCAGGTTCAAAGTGGCCGCACAGCCCACCGCACCGTCGTTGAAGGTAACGTTCATGCTGAGCGTGGCAGTGTTGGGCGTGTCCGTGCCGTTCTTGGTGACGATGGCCTTGAAGTCGCTCCACTTGGCCTTGAGCAGCATCTTGGTGCTGGTCACCGAGTACCCGCTGTCGATTTTGGTCAGGGTCAGGGGAACATTGGGGCTGGATGTCACCGTCTGGGTGCCGTGAGCAGCGTCACTGACAGTTAGGCTCAGGGTGTTGACGGTCATGCTGAGAGAGGAGGCTGCCGGAGCGCAGGCCAGCGTCACGTTGCTGATCACGACAGGAATGTCGAGTCCTGAGGGATTTTGCAGGGCCGAGGGCAGGCTGGCCGGATCGAAGTCCCCGAACGGCAGGGCTGGACTGGTGAACGGCACGGTGTAGAGGGCCTGGGCGCTGAGCTGCTGCGCTGCGTCTCCAAGACTCAGCGGCGTGGCTCCGCTGGCGCTCATGGTGCCGGTAAGCTTGAGGCTGGCCAGGGGATTAACGTTGACCGCCGGGTTGTCTGCAGTCTTCTGGATAACGCCACTGCATCCTGCCAGGGCAAGCGTTCCGGCCAATATTAACCCGATTTGAATTTCCTTTATAATTTCTTCGTATAACTCTCATCTAGAGTAGAAGTGCAGCATAAAAAAAGGATATTAAAAATTCGTCGAAGAGAAACCGAGCTTGGTTCAGTTATGGAACCTACCCCTTTCACAGGCTGACAGATCTGCTCCTCTCAACGGTCCAGCGGCGCACTGAGCCGCAGAATTTCCTCACCGACCTGGGCCGTTAGCGCCTTGATGCTGCCTTTCGGCTCGATGACGGGGCCGAAGCGCACTAGCCAGCGTTTACCATCGCGCCGCAGGCCCACCGGCAATACCGGGGCGCGTCCGCGCAGGGCGATCAGGGCCACGCCGCCCTGCATCTGGCCGCCGCCGCGTGTGCCCTCGGGAAACAGGCCCAGGCTGCCGTGTTCCCTCAGAATCCGCAGGGCGGTGCGAATAGCCGCCACGTCGTTGCCGCTGCGGTCGATGGGAAAACTGCCGCCCGCCTTGATAATGTCGCCGATGATGGGCTTAAACAGCTCTTTCTTGGACATGAACTGCACATGGTGGCCTGGCATGACCTTGGCGATGATGAACGGATCGAGCGCCGAGACGTGCGCCCCGGCGACCACCAGCTTGGAGCCGGGCGGCGGAATGTGCTCGTGCCCCAGGGTGTGAATGTACTCGCCGCGCAGCAGCCGGGGCAGGTTCATGGCCGTGACGACCAGCTGGTACACCAGCGGGTTGACCGGCGGGGCGTGAAGCTCTTCGGCGTGTCCAGGCGCAGCGGAGCTGGCCGCAACAGAGCTGGGCTGCGGTTCGGGCTGGGGCGCGGTCATGGCTTCAGGATACAGCGGGGCTGGGCGGCGGTTCGGCACGCCGTTGTCTCCCGGCCACTCCAGCTCAGTCCAGTTCCAGCACTGCCCGGGCGGCTCGCTCATCGACCACCAGTGTTTTGGCCAGGCCGCCCCGGAGGGCCGCGTGCAGGGCGCGGGCCTTGCCGACGCCCGCCACCACGCAGATCGCCTGCTTGGCGGCCTGGACTCTGGCCAGATCGGGACCGCTGGCGCGTTCGTTGAGCGGAATGCCCCCGAAGCTGCCGTCGGCGCGGTAGAACACGGTGGCCAGGTCGCCCACCACGCCTTGCTCGCCTAATTCGGCCTGCTCCTGCGTACTCAGGTAACCCGCCGTGTAGACGTGACTGGGAGCATCGGCCTGGGCACTGCCCAGCGAGTAGAGCAGCACCTCGGCCCGGTCTTGCAATCCCAGCACGTGCCGGACGCTGCGCTCCTGCCACATCAGGTGCTTGGTCTGGGGATTGTCGAAGAAGGTCGGCACTGGAAAGAGCTGCGCCCGGCCTCCGTAGGCGCGGGCAAAACGCAGCAGCGTGTCGGTGACGAACCCGCTGACAAAATCGTGGGCATTGGCTGAGCCGTTGAGCTGCACGAAGGTCAGCTCGGGAATGGCGCGCGGCTTGAGGGCGCGGCTGACAGCGTCGAGGGTATTGCCCCAGGCCAGGCCCACTGTCTGGCCTGGCTGGAGCGTGTTTCCAAGCAGGTTGGCGCTGTAGGCCGCCACCCGCTCCAGACTCAGCGCCTCGCTGCTGCCGGGCGGCACATCGACCACGTGCGGTGCGAGGCCGGGAAAGCGTGCTCGGAGTGCAGCTTCCAGAACCTGTGGATGCTCGGCAGGATCATGAATACGGATCTCGACCAGGCCGCTGCGCCGCGCCAGGGTCAGTAGCCGCGAGACACGCGGGCGCGAAACGCCGAGTTCGGCGGCGATCTCGCCGGTGGTCAGGCCCTGATAAAAATACAGCCGTGCCACCTGCACTGCTTGGGCGGCCTGATCAGGAGAAGTGGCGGGGTTGCGGCTCATCGCCGCTCAGCATAGCGAGGCGGCGCGGGAGCACAGGCGGACGGCAGAGTTGCACAGGTGTTCAGAATAGTATTGACATTTGTTCAAGCGGCTTCGAGACTAAACTGAACGCCAGCTCTCAGCGCTCCGGCAAGCGTTTCAAGGAGAACCGATGCCCGAAACATACATTCTCGCGCTCGATCAGGGCACCACGTCCAGCCGCGCCATTGTCTTCGACCGGGCGGGCAACATCAGGGCGCAGGCGCAAAAGGAATTTCGTCAGCTCTTTCCCGAGCCGGGCCAGGTCGAGCACGACGCCCTGGAACTCTGGAGCACCCAGATCGGCGTGGCGCAGGAAGTCATCTCGCGGGCGGGGCTGCGCTCCAGCGACATTGCCGCCATCGGCATCACCAACCAGCGCGAGACGGTGGTGCTCTGGGACCGGGCCAGCGGCCAGCCGATTCACAACGCCATCGTTTGGCAGGACCGCCGCACGGCGGGCGAGTGTGACCGGCTGCGAGCAGCGGGCCATGAGGCGCTGATCGAGCAAAAAACCGGACTGAGGCTCGACGCCTACTTTTCCGGCACCAAGCTGCGGTGGCTACTCGACCACGTGCCCGGCGCAAGAGAGAAGGCCGAGCGCGGCGAACTGGCCTTCGGCACTGTCGATTCGTGGCTGGTCTATAACCTCACCGGCGGCGAGTTGCACCTCACCGACGCCTCCAACGCCTCGCGCACCCTGCTCTACAACATCCACACCGGTGGGTGGGATGACGAACTGCTGGCCCTTTTTGACGTGCCGCGCGCCGTGCTGCCGCAGGTGCGGGCGTCCAGCGAAATTTACGGCGAGACCGCCGAGGGGCTGCTCGGCAGCCGCATCAGGATCGCCGGAATCGCCGGGGACCAGATGGCCGCCACCTTCGGGCAGGCCTGCCTGGAGCGCGGCATGGCCAAGAACACCTACGGCACCGGCTGCTTTTTGCTGATGAACACGGCAGACGCGGCGGTGCCCAGCCGGAACCGGCTGCTGACGACGGTAGCCTGGCAGTTCGGCGCAGGAGAACAGGCCCGGCGGACCTACGCCCTGGAAGGCTCGGTGTTCGTGGCGGGCGCAGTGGTGCAGTGGCTGCGCGACGGCCTGGGCATCATCCGCAGCAGCGGTGAAGTGGAGGCGCTGGCCCGCAGCGTACCGGACAGCGGCGGGGTGTATCTGGTGCCCGCCTTCGTGGGACTGGGTGCACCGTACTGGGACCCCTACGCCCGCGCTGCCCTGCTGGGCATGACGCGCGGCACCACCGGAGCGCACATCGCCCGCGCCGCGCTGGAAGCGGTGGCCTTTCAGAGTGCCGAGCTGCTGCTGGCCATGCAGAAAGACAGCGGCGTCACGGTGAGTGAGCTGCGGGTCGACGGCGGCGGCAGCACCAACGACCTGATGATGCAGTTTCAGGCCGACTTGCTGGGTGTGCCGGTGGTGCGCCCCCGCATCACTGAAACCACCGCGCTGGGCGCTGCTTATCTGGCGGGCCTGGCGGTGGGCTACTGGCACAGCGAGGCGGAAATCGCCGCCCAGTGGCAGGAAGGCCAGCGCTTTGAGCCGCAGATGACGGGGAAGGCACGGGACGCGCGCATGAACCGCTGGAAGAAGGCCGTGGAGCGCTCCCGCGACTGGGCCGAGGACGACAACTGAGCACACCGCCCGGTCTGCTGACACTCTGTAAGCCAAACCATTGAACGTCTGTTCCGAATGTGGGAACATTTGTTCAAAGCTTATCGTTCTTTCCCTTCCTCGTTGTTCCAAAGGATGTTTTCATGACCTCACCCACTACCAACCGCCGGGCTCAACTTCTTCAGGCCGCTACTCAGGACACCCTCTGGGACGTACTGGTGATCGGCGGCGGCGCTTCTGGCCTCGGCGCGGCGCTGGAGGCGGCCACGCGCGGCTACCGCACCCTGCTCCTCGAAGCCCACGACTACGCCAAGGGCACGTCGAGCCGCAGCACCAAGCTGGTGCACGGCGGGGTGCGCTATCTGGCCCAGGGCAACGTGTCGCTGGTGCGCGAGGCACTGCACGAGCGTGGCCTCCTCAAGAAGAATGCCCCGCACCTCGTTCACGACCTGGGTTTTCTGATCGCCTCGTACACCTGGTGGTCCAAGCCCTTTTACGGCATCGGGCTGAAGATGTACGACGCGCTGGCGGGCAAGCTCAACCTCAAGTCCAGCCGCCTGATCGGGCGCAAGGAGGCGCTGACCCTCGCGCCCACCCTCAAGCAAGACCGCCTCAGCGGCGGCGTGCTGTACTTCGACGGCCAGTTCGACGACTCGCGCCTGGCGATTACCCTGCTGCGTACCTTCGAGGACTACGGCGGCGTGGCGCTCAACGCGGCCCCGGTGGTGGGCCTGAGCAAAGCGGGCGGCAAGGTGTCCGGCGCGACCTTCAAGGACTCGGAGACGGGCCGCGAGTACGCGGTGCGGGCCAGAACCGTCATCAATGCGACGGGCGTGTTCGTGGACAGCCTGCGCCAGATGGACGACGCTGGGGCCAAGCCGATGCTCTCGCCGAGTCAGGGTGTGCATGTGGTTGTTGACCGCCGATTTTTGCCAGGCAACAGCGCCCTGATGGTGCCGCGCACCGACGACGGGCGGGTGCTGTTCGCCGTGCCCTGGCACGACCACGTGGTCATCGGCACCACCGACACCGCCGTGCCGGAGGTCAGCTTAGAGCCGCGCGCGTTGCCCGAAGAGATTGAGTTTATCCTTCAGACGGCGGCGCAGTACCTCGACCCGGCCCCTACCCGCGCCGACGTGCGCAGCGTGTACGTGGGCCTGCGCCCGCTGGTCAAGGCCGCCGAGGGCAGCGATACCAAGGCGCTCTCGCGCGACCATGTCATCCGCATCTCGGAATCGGGCCTGCTGACCCTGACCGGCGGCAAGTGGACCACCTACCGCCGGATGGGCGAGGACGCCGTGAACCGCGCCGCCGATCTGGCGGGGCTGCCGCCTCGCCTGAGCCTGACGCCGGGCCTACCGCTGCACGGCTGGAGCCAGGCCGATGTTGCAGACCACTGGAAGGTTTACGGCACCGACGCCGCCAGCATTCAGGCGCTGGACGGTGGGAAGACCCTGCTGCACCCGGAGCTGCCCTACAGCGAGGCCGAGGTGCGCTGGGCCGCCCGTATGGAGCAGGCACGCACTGTCGAGGACGTGCTCGCGCGCCGGTTGCGGGCGCTGCTGCTGAATGCCAGGGCCAGCCGCGAGGCCGCGCCGCGCACCGCCGCCCTGCTGGCCGAGGAGCTGGGCCACGACGCCGCCTGGCAAGCCGAGCAGGTGCGGGTGTATCAGGAGCTGGCGGCAGGCTACATGCTGCCGGGCTGAAGCAGGTTACGAAGTGGGGGCTGGGGCGGGTGCTTTGGCTCCCGATTTATTGATCTCACGTGCGTAGCCCAGGCCAAAACATGCAGGCATAAAAAATCCGCCTCGCGGGCGGCTTGCGGTCATTCGACTGATAGGAAAAGTATAGCGTGGTATACAACCGAAGTCAAGAGCCATGCACCGGGTGCGTGGCTCGACCTCCGAACGCTCATAGACTGTGACGGTACGCACGGCAAGGCAGGGCAGGCGCACACCTCAATGGACATTCAGACGGTCCTGGCCCGCTGGATGACCGTTCCTCTCACGTCAGCGCCCGGCCCACAGCCCGGCACCGATCAGCCCAGCGTCCACGCCCAGTTCGGCGTGGACAATGTGCGGTTGGTAACGCAACGGAAACAGGGCCAGGCTTTCGCGGACCCGCGCCAGATAACCTTGCCGTAGCCCGACACTGCCGCCCAGCGCCACCTTGGTGACGCCCAGCAGTGCGGCAGTGTCGGCCACCTTCCAGGCGATCAGCGAGGCGGAGCGGCGGTACATAGCGTCGGCGGCGGCGTCTCCGGCCTCGGCAGCGTCGGCCAGGGCGCGGGCATCGGGCAGATTCAGGGTCTGGGCTTGCCCGCCCAGCGCCGTGCCACTGGTTTCGAATTCCAGTGGCCCCAGTGCGCCCAGCGGCGGCACTGCCTGGCCTGCAGTCCACTGGGCAGGCACGCTGACAAAGCCCAGTTCGGCGTCCAATCCGTTGGCCGCCAGGTGGAGCTGGCGGTTCAGCACCAGCCCCGCGCCGACCCCCGTGCTGACCGTGACGAACATGAACTCGCTGCTGCCCCGCCCCGCGCCCGCCGCGTACTCGCCCCAGGCAGCAGCGCGGGCGTCGTTGAGCGCCGAGCAGGGCAACGAGAGGCCCACCGAGAGCCGCTCGGCCAGGGCGATATCGGTCCATCCGGGAAAAGTGTGCGCCGCCGTCGCGGTGACGCGGCCCGAGGCCACCGCGCCCGCGCATGCCACCCCCACGACGGCGGCAGCCGGGGCCAGCGGCATGGCCAGTTCGAGCGCGGCGGCGATCACGGCGTCGGGCGTGCTGGGCTTGGGCGTGCGGGCCTCCACACGCCGGGTCAGGTGACCCTCTTGCAACAGGGCCGCCCGCATGGACGTGCCACCGATGTCCAGGGCGAGCAGGGGCAATGAAGTGGAAAGTGAGGACATGGCTGTATTACAGCATCTGCGGGCCGCCGGGCAGCGCTCTCATCCAGAACAGGGAGCAATAAAAAATCCGCCTCTACTGGGCGGCTGTGGTTTGACTGATAGGAAAAGGATAGCCCGATATGCAGCCGAAGTCAAGAACCATGCAGCGAGTATGGGCAGCGGTACCGCTTCCGGCACTAGAACGCTTCTTTTCAGGTTGTCTGGGCCAGCTTCGGTTTCTTGCTTCACCCAAGCCGCCCCGACCTATTCGTGGACTCGGTTCAAACGAGCGTCTGACGCGCTAGGCTGTGCGGCAACGTTCAAGGATTGATCTGGAGGAAATGGATATGCGTGTTCTGCGCGGGCTCGGCATTGTTTTGCTGCTGCTGTTTGTGGTCGTGGCGGCAGTACTGATTTACCTCAACACTGTGACCAATCCGAAGCGGACGGGTGAACTCGACTTGCCAGGGCTGTCGGGGCCGGTGACCGTCACCCGCGACCGCTGGGGTGTGCCGCACATCGTGGCCGAGAAGTCCGACGCCGACGCGGTGGAGGCGCTGGGCTTCGTCCACGGCCAGGACCGGCTGTGGCAGATGGAGTTTCAGCGCCGGGTGGCCCAGGGCCGCCTGAGCGAGGTGCTGGGCAAGGCTGCTCTCGATCAGGACAAGTTCCTGCGGACCTGGGGCTTCGGGCGCGCTGCCGTGAGCATTCTCCCGGCCCTCTCGCCGCGCAGCCGCGAGCTGATCCGCGCCTACACGCGGGGCGTCAACGCCGCCATCGCCCAGAACCGCCTGCCGCTGGAGTTCCGCATTCTGGGCTTCAAGCCTGAACCCTGGACGGATGTGGACAGCGTGTCGTGGAGCAAGCTGCTGGCCTACGACCTCGGCGGCAACTGGGACGACGAGTTGCTGGGCGCGCAGGTGGCGCAGAAACTCGGCCCGAACGCGCTGGGCGAGGTCATGCCGCCGTATCCCAAAGGTGCGCCGACCATTCTCAGCGCGGGCGAGTTGCCCAGCGGGGCGCAGCGTCCAGCAGCATCCGGCAGCGCCCGGCTGCCCGCCGTGACCCTCCGGCGGCTTCAGGCACAGCTGGCGGCGGCCCGCTCGCTCGGCTTCGTCAATGTGCCGGGCAAGGGCAGCAACGACTGGGTGATCGGCGGTCAACGCACCGTCAGCCGCAAGCCGATTCTGGCCGACGACCCGCACCTGGCCCTCAGCGCTCCGATGCTGTGGTATCTGGCCGATCTCAAGGGGCCGACCCTGCACTCCATCGGGGCCACCTTACCGGGACTGCCCGCCGTGGTGATCGGCCGCAACGACCGTCTGGCCTGGGGCGTCACCAATGTCAACCCCGACGTGCAGGACCTCTACATCGAACCCGCCGACGCCAAGCTGACGACCCGCACCGAAATCATCAAGGTGAAGGGCCAGCCGGACGTGAACCTGACGGTGGCCGAGAGCGCCCACGGCCCAGTCATTTCCGGCGTCAGCGGCGATGCGGCGGCGGTCGGCCCGCGTGTGGCCCTCCGGTGGACGGCGCTGGCGCCCGGCGACACCACCCTGGACGCCTTCCTGGGCCTGAACTACGCCCACAACTGGACCGATTTCACCAGCGCCCTCAAGTTTTACGTGGCCCCCAGCCAGAACTTCGTCTACGCTGATCTGGACGGCAACACCGGCTACTACGCGCCCGGTAAGGTGCCGATCCGCCAGGGCAAAGGCTGGGACGGCAGCTTGCCGGTTCAGGATGACGGCCAGCACGAGTGGACCGGCTTCATTCCCTTTGACGCTTTGCCGCACACCTACAACCCCGTAGACGGCCTGATCGTCACCGCCAACAACAAGGTCGTGCCGGACAGCTACCCCTACTTCCTCGGCAACGACCGCAACTGGGCCGAGCCGTACCGCGCCGAGCGCATCACGCAGTTGCTGACGGCCAAGGCCAAATTGACCGTCGACGACGTGAAGGCGACCCAGCTTGACACCGTCAGTCTGGTGTGGCGTGATCTCAAGCCGTATCTGCTGGCGGCCAGGCCCGACGGCGACCTCAGCACCAGGGCGCTCGATGTGCTCAAGAACTGGGACGGCAACGAGCGGGCCGACACGGTGCCGCCGCTGATCTTCGAGGCCTGGCTGATGCAGCTTCAGATGCTGGCGCAGGACGAACTCGGCAACACCGGCCACGTCAACAGCCTCGCGGTGCTCAATGCCCTCAAGTCCGGCAGCCAGCTGTGCGCGGTCAACGCTCAGGGCGACTGCGCGGCGTGGCTGACCCGCAGCCTCAAGGCCGCCGTGACCGACCTCAGCGCCCGCCTCGGTGCCGACCCGGCCCAGTGGGTCTACGGCAAGCTGCACCAGGTCGCCAACGACCACCAGGCCTTCGGCGGCGTGAAGGCCATCGGCTGGCTGTTCAACCGCCATGCACCGACCTCCGGCGGCACCGACACGGTGGACGTCGCCCGGCCCGATCCCGGCAGCTACCTTCAGACGCACGCGCCGAGCTACCGCCAGATCGTGGACTTCTCCGACCTCAACAAGAGTTTGTTCGTGGGCACGCTGGGGCAGGGCGGCAACCCCATCGGGCCGCACTACGCCGACCAGCTGCGAATGTGGAAGGAGGGCGACTACATCCCCATGAGCAGCGACTCTGCGGACTGGGGCCGGACACGGGTGCTGGAATTGACGCCGCCCTGACGGACCGCCCCCTGCAACACTTCTGAGCGACTTCTCAGTGGTGGTGCTTATACTCGGCGCTATGACTGCCCAGAATACTGCTGAACCACGCTATGCCCAGCTCGTGCAGGCGGCGGCGGCCCACCTGAAGTCGCACCCCGGCCCCATCGTGATCCTGGCGCACGTGGACCCCGACGGTGACGCGCTGGGCAGTTGCCTGGGCCTCCAGCGGGCGCTGCGGACCCTTGGCAAAGACGTCCAGCTTTACATGCAGGTGCCACGCTACCTGACGTTCCTGCCGCAGGAGGGCGAGGTGCTGCCGCGCCTGGATGTCTGGCCCGAGGGTGCGCTCGCCGCCGTGCTGGACGTGGACAACACCGATCTGGCGCGGGTGGCGGGGGCTGACCTCACGGCGTTTGCCGGGCCGGTCGTCAACATCGACCACCACGGCACCAACCGCCGCGAGGCCGCCGTCAGCCTGGTCGATCCCTCGCAGGCGGCGGCGGCCATGATGATCAAGGACGTGGTGGACGCCCTGGGCGTGGCCTGGACCGGCGAGATCGCCACGCCGCTGCTGCTCGGCACCAGCACCGATACCGGCTCCTTCCGCTTTTCCAACACCACTCCGCAGGTGCTCAGAACCGCCGCCGATCTGGTCGAGCACGGCGCGAACCTGGGCTGGATCAACGACCAGATGGCCCGCAACCCGCCGCGCTACTATGCCCTGCTGCGCGAGGTGCTCGACCAGATGGCCTTCTCCCCGGACGGTCTGATCGTCTCCTCACAGGTGAATGAGGCCGCGCTGGCGCGTACCGGCTCAGCCTGGGAAGATGTGGAGGCGTATGTCAACACCATCCGCAACGCCGACGGCGCGGAACTGGCGGTGATGTTCAAGGACTACGGCGAGCGGGTCAAGGTATCGCTGCGCTCACGCGGCCGGGTCAGTGCCCAGAACATCGCGGTGGCGCTGGGGGGCGGCGGGCACGTGGCGGCGGCAGGAGCCTCGGTGGACGCGCCCTATGCTGAGACGGTGCAGCGCTTCGAGGCCGCGGCGGACGCCGAGTTGCGGCGGGCGGGCCTGCGCTGAGCGGAAAAGGGCGCTGGCTGGCGGCACTCGGTCTGGTGGGCCTGGCCTGGCTGGTGGCCGAGACCCACTGGCTGCGGGTCGTGCGGTTGAAGGTGCCGGTGGCGGGTCGGGGCCGCGCCGTGCGGGTGGTGCAGCTCAGTGACCTGCATGGCCGCACCCGTTTTCTGAACGGGCGTATTTCGACCCAGGTCAACGCCCTGAAGCCGGACGTGGTGTGCGTCACGGGTGATCTGGTCAGCCACCAGAGCGATTTGCCGCGCGTGCTGGCCGAACTGCGGCGGCTGGAGTGTCCCCGCATCTACTTCGTGCCGGGCAACTGGGAGCGCGAGACGCTGGCGCAGGGCCGCAAACGCCTGATGACTCTGGCGGAAACGGACGCGCTGCTGCGGCGGGTATCCAGGGTGGCGCGGGTGTTGCTCAACGCGGGCGAGGTGCTTGACATCGGCGGCCTGCGGCTGCTGATCTACGGCTTTGACAACAGCTTGGAGGGGCTGGACGCTTACCATCCGCCCATCCAGTCCGCCGACGCCCGGTTGCTGCTGGCGCACTCGCCGCTGATCATCCAGCGGCTGAGGTCAGAAGCGCTGCCCTACGACCTGCTGCTGACCGGCGATACCCACGGCGGCCAGATTCGCGTGCTGGGCCGCACCCGCCCGGATGTGCAGCGCTGGCACGTCGGAGCCGAGCGTCAGGTTAGGGGCGGCGTCTTCTACATCTCGCGTGGCCTGGGCACCACCCATCTGCCGCTGCGGCTGGGCAGCCCGCCGGAACTCCTATGCGCCGATCTGGTTCCGTCCGGGCCGGGCTAATCCCAGTCCCACTTGCGCCAGTCGGCAGGCTTGGCCTGGCCCGTCTTGGTGCGGCCCGCTTTCTTCGCCTCCACCTCGTCGGGGTCGGGAAACCAGGGATAAACAACGGCCAGCGCCGTGTCCAGCCGCCGCATCAGGTCGGCGCGCAGGTCTTTTTCCTCCGACTCGGTCAGCGGTCTGGGGTTGCTGGCCTTCGGGGGCTTACCAGACTTCGGCGCTCTGGGTGTGACTTCCGGCGACTCGGCAGCAAAGCCCCGTCGGATCTGGTCCAGAACCTGCTCCACGCCGTTCAGGTAGGGGTCACGGGCCTTCTTGATTGCGCCCTTGCGGAGTAATTCAGGCACGATCTGAGGGCGGTAGGCTTCGGCAGCGGCATTCAGTCGGGCGGCACGCCTAGCCTGGCGCTCGGCCCTGGCGGCTTCCAGGCGTTCGCGTGCCTGCATGGCGCGGTGCTGGGCCAGCAAAAAGCGCTCCTCGCGCTCGGCTTCCTCAACCCGGCTTTCCCGGTACAGCTTGACCGGCGGCAACCTCCGGCCACCCATCTTCAGGCCGTTGGGCCGGGTCTGGTCGTGCTGGCCCAGAAATTCAGCGATCAGGCGCGGGGTCCAGCCCCGGTCCTTGAGGTCCTGGGTGGCCACGAAGCCCGCTGGATTGAGAAACGCCCCCCGGTTCATCTCCTGCTGAGCTTAAACCTGCGCCGCGCCCGGCGACTTGAGCCGTTCTTAGGTAAGTGGCGTTTGAGCTTCACCGGAGCCGGTCCACTCGGAGCGCAGCAACTGCATCTGCACGCTGTCGTAGCGCTGGCCCTGCCACAGCCGCGCCTCCCGCACGCGGGCGCACTCGCGGTACTGGGCGCGCCCGGCGGCACGGATCATGCGCTGGTTGCCGCTCCAGGTCGTTAGGGTCAGCAGGTGCGCGCCGGTCTCCTCGAAGGTGAGCGCGCTCCAGCTCCTCAGCGCCCGTGTGCCCAGCCCGCCGCCCCAGTGCCGGGGGTCGTAGATCAGGATGCCCACTTCCCACCAGCCGCCGCTGCTCGGCGCTTCGGGACGGCGCGTCACCAGCCCGATTCCCTGATCGCCCTGCACGATCAAGCGCTCGTGGGGCGCTGCGCCGGGGCCGTCTGCATTCTGTGCTGCGTCGGTGGTGTCCGGAGCTGATGGCTCGCCCTTCATGAAAGGCGCGTCCCACTGCCGCCACTCGGCCTGCGGATCGGTGAGCCAGAAGGCCAGGTGCAGGGCGTCCCGGGCCGTCTGGGGGCGTAAGGTCAGCGCCGTGGGGTCGGTGAGGTCAGTCATCCGCGTCTAGCTTGCCACAGCCTGCTAGGCTGGTCAGTATGGCCGCGCGCCGACATTTTCTGTGGCAGCATCAGTCGGGCCGGATTCCTTCGTCAGGTCAGGGCCGTCCACTGGGCCTGGAGCACCTGCTGACCGGTCAGGACTGGGCCAGCAGCACCGTGATCGGTGTGGCCGGGGGCATGCCGTTTACCCTGCGCTACCGGCTGGAGGTCGGCGCGGACGGCTTTGTGCGGGCCGGGGTGCTGCGCGTCTCGGGGCAGGCGTCCCTTACGCTGAGCCGCACCTCGGTGAGCCGCTGGCAGGGCAACAACGGCGAGGAACTGCCCGACCTCAGCGGCTGCACCGACCTCGCTCTGAGCGTCTCGCCCTACACCAACACCCTGGCGCTGCGCCGCCTGAAGTTGCGCCCCGGTCAGTCCGGCGAGGTGCTGGCCGCCCTCATCGAGGTGCCGACCCTGACCCGGCGGGTGGTGCGGCAGCGCTACACCAGGCTAGGGCCGCACACCTACCGCTGCGAAAACCTCGGCGGCGGCGACAGCGCCGACCTGACGGTAGACGACGAGCTGTTCGTGCGCGAGTATCCGGGGCAGTTCACCCTGATTGATTAGCGCGGTTGTTCGTTGCGTTGCCTCAAAAAAGGCCCAATTCACGCCACTCTCTTGGGCAGCACCCGTATGGAGCGGGTCCTCCCGTGGAGACGTCGAATGCCTTGACGTGCCGAGCAGCGCCGGGCTTCAGAAGCCGCCGCCCAGCGCCTCGCCGTTGACAGTGCCCTTGCCGCCCTCGAAGGCCAGATCGCTCGTCAGGGCGGTGCCCTGGCGCTTGAGGTAGCCCGCGTCGATCAAGCTCTGGAGATTGGCCGCCGCGTCCGGCGAGAAGCTGCCCAGCAACGCACGCAGGGCTGGTTCGGCGGCGTTCAGGCGGACTTGCAGCTTGACCATGCCCAGGGCCGTCATTGGCACCGTGCTGAGCATCTGGGCGGTTTCAGCGCTCAGGTCCGCCGCGCCAGGCAGCTCGGCAGTGCCGCTGAGCACGATGTCGCCGCTCGGTTGGGTCAGGCTCAGGCGGTCAATCGAGAACACCGGCTGGGCCTTGAGGAGCGCGAGCGCGTCGCCCTGAAGGGCCTGCTCCTGGGCCTTGCTGAGCTCCGCCTTCTCGGGATCGCCTTGCAATTGCTGGCCGAGGGTGCTGAGCGTCTTGGTCATGCGGGCCAGCGGTTCGCGGCTGAGGTGGTTCATGCCCAGGTGAAGCTGCACGTTCCTGAAGTTCTGCGCGCCGCTACCGGGCATCGTCACATCGAGCTGGCCGATGTCGTACTGGAGGGTGCCGCCGTAGAAGCCGCCGACCAGCGTGCTCTTGCCGCTGACCTTGAGGTTATTCAGGTCGAACTTGCCCATGCCCGCGCCGGACGCGGCGCTGTAGGTCATGGACTTGAGCGTGAAGACCTGTTGGCCCAGCCCCAGCGGATCATCCGCCTGCTGCTTCTGGGTGCTGCCGCTCACGGCTAGGCCGCGCAGGGTCACCCGGTCCCCGTTCGTGGTGACGTCGAGTTCGGGCCAGGTGAGCTGGGTGGTGGCGTTCAGGACGCCGTTGTGGATCTCGCCAGTCAGTGCCTGCCAGCTCAGCGTGGTGCCGCTGTCGGTCATCTGTCCCCTGGGCACCTTGATGTGGGTCTCGGTGCTGCCGCTGAGGCCGACGACAGTGCGGATGGTCGGCTGCTGACCGCCGAGGGCCACCTCGAACTGCTTTTGCACGGCAGGATCGGCGAATTTCACCTCGGTGTCGATCAGTGCGTTGCCCACCGTCCTCAAGCCCGGCAGCGGCCCGTGCTGAATGTGGTTGACGACGATCAGGGCCACGTCGCCCGCGCCCTTGCCCAGCACCACGTTCATCGTCTGGGTGCTGCTCAGAAAGCCGCGCTGGTAGGTGCTGCTCTTGACGTGGGCGTAGCCGGTGGCCTCGACCTGGGCCTTCAAGGTCTGGGCCAGGTCCTGCTGGGTCTGCACCGTCTGACTGCCGGTGTAGGCGGTGGCCCCTGCCAGTGCGCCCACCACCAGTAAGACGCCGATACCGAGGGCGGGGAAGCGGGAACGTCGGCCAGTCTGGGGTCGGGTCATGAAGTGAATCTAACGCCTGGCTAAAGTCGGCGGCTAGCCACTTTATGATGACAAAACGGGCGCGGGCCACTGCCCTGAGCCTTAGCTTGGAGAGCTGCTTAGCTTTCCTGACTGCCCAGATATGCGCTCGTCACCGCCGGATCGTCCGCGAGTTGCTGGGCCGGGCCGCTGAGTTTCACGTCGCCGGTTTCCAGAACATACCCGTGATCGCTGCACGCCAACGCCGCCCGCGCATTCTGCTCGACCAGCAGCACGGTGACGCCGCTCGCGCGCAGCGACTCCACGATCTTGAAGATTTCCCGCACGATAATCGGCGCCAGGCCCAGGCTCGGTTCGTCGAGCATCAGCAGTTTGGGGGCCGTCATCAGTGCTCGGCCAATCGCCAGCATCTGCTGCTCGCCGCCCGACAGCGTTCCGGCAAGTTGTTTGCGGCGCTCCAGCAGCCTTGGAAAGCGGGCATAGATATTCTCCAGATCGGTTCCCACCTGACTGCGGCTGCGGCGCGAGTACGAGCCGAGCAGCAGATTGTCGGCCACCGTCATCGAGCCGAACAGCTCGCGCTTTTCCGGCACCATCACCAGCCCCCGGCGCACCCGCTCCTCCACACTGAGACTGGAGAGCGCTTCGCCCTGGTAAAGGGCCGTGCCGCGCGAGGGCAGCACGCCCGCCAGCGCCGAGAGCAGGGTGGTCTTGCCCGCGCCGTTGGGACCGATCACGCTGACGATCTGGCCCGCGCCGACTTCCAGCGAAACGCCGTGCAGGGCCTCGACCCGGCCATAGTTGACGTGCAGGTCTTGTACAGAAAGCAGGCTCACGCCGCGCCGCCCAGGTACGCCTCGCGCACGGCGGGGTGCTGCTGAATCTCGCGGGGCGTGCCCTCGGCCAGCTTCTCGCCGTAGTTCATGACCACCAATCGGTCGACCACATTCATCACCAGGTCCATATCGTGCTCGACGATCAGGATAGTGACGCCCTCGCCCTGCAACTTGCGCAGCAGCGCCGCGAGTTCGCGCTTTTCACCCAACCGCAGGCCCGCCGCCGGTTCGTCGAGCAGCAGCAGGGTGGGGTCGGCCACCAGCGCCCGCGCGATTTCCAGAATGCGCTGCTGGCCCAGCGGCAGATTGCCCGCCAGCTCGAACACATCGCCGAGGCCCACCCTCGTCAGTTGCTCGGCGGCGGCGTGTTGCAGGGCCGCTTCCTCGCTTCTTTCCAGGTGCAGCAGACTGCGGGTCACGCCAGCGTGGGCGCGGGTGTAGCCGCCCATCATGGCGTTGCCGAGGAGGGTCATCTCCGGAAAGAGTTTGACGTGCTGAAAGGTGCGCGCCATGCCCAGGCGGGCGATCTGACGCGAGGCGAAGCGCGAGATATCCTGGCCGCGCAGGGTGATGTGCCCGGCAGTCGGCGGCAGTACCCCGGAGATGACGTTGAAGAGGGTGGATTTGCCCGCGCCGTTGGGACCGATCAACCCCAGGATTTCACCGGAGTTGAGGCTGAACGACACCCCGTTGACCGCCTTGAGGCCGCCGAAATGCTTGGAGACGCCTTCGAGCCGTAGTAGTTCCTCGCCGGAAGCGGGTTTGGTGTGAATGGGCAGGCGCTCGGTGCCGGGCATCAACGTTTGCGAGGGCCTGGGCAAGATGCGCTCCAGCAACGGCCACAGCCCTTCGCGGGCCACCTGAAGCATCAGAATGACTAGAATGCCGAACACGGGCGTCACGAAGTCGCCGGACTGGCCCAGCAGTTTGGGCAACAGGTTTTGCAACTGGTCGCGCAGCAAGGTGATCAGGCCCGCGCCCAGAATTGCCCCGCCCACCGAGCCGGAGCCGCCGACCACCGCCATGAACAGAAATTCGATGCCCTGTGAGAGGCCGAACGGTGTGGGGTTGATGAACCCCTGCCCGTGCGCGTAGAGCCAGCCCGCCAGCGCCGCCAGCACCGCCGAGAGCAGGAAGGTCTGCACCCGCAGGACGTAGGTGTTGACCCCGAAGCTCTCGGCCACCGTGACGCCGCCGCGCAAGGCCCGCATGGCCCGCCCGGTGCGGCTCTGTAATAAGTTTTGAGTGACCCAGGCGCACAGCGCCAGCACGGCCCAGACCAGCCAGTAAAAGCGGCTGGGCGTGTTGAGGGCCATGCCGAACAGCGAGATCGGCGGCACACCCGTGAGGCCGGTAAAGCCGCCGGTAAACGGCGCGTTGCCGAAGGTGTAGTACAGGCTCAGACCCCAGGCGATCGTCGCCAGTGGAAGAAAGTGGCCCTGCATCCGCAGCGTGATGGCCCCCAGAATCAGCGCCACCACTCCCGTGACGACCACCGCCGCGAATAGGGTCAGCCAGGGCGAGAGGCCGAACCGGAGGCACAGCACCGCGCTGGTGTACGCCCCCACACCCATGAAGGCCGCCTGGCCGAAGCTGGTGCTGCCCGCCACGCCCGTCAGCAGCACCAGGCCGAGCGCCACCAGCGCGTAAATGCCCACGTTGCCGAGCAGGGTTAGATAGAAGGTGGGCAGCAGGAAGGGCAGCAGGGCGATGACGGCGAAGAAGGCCAGCGCGAGCCACGTCCGAGAACCGAGCTTCATTCCTCTTCCTCGGCGTGGCGGGTGGTGAGCGACCGCCACAGCAGCACCGGCAGAATCAGCCCGAACACGATGACTTCCTTCCAGGCGCTGAAACTGAACGAGGCGAAGCTCTCCAGCAGGCCCACCAGCAGCGCGCCGAGGGCCGCCACCGGATACGACACCAGCCCGCCCACGATGGCCCCCACGAAGCCCTTGAGGCCGATCAGAAAGCCGCTGTCGTAACTGAGTGGCGTGCTGGGGCCGATGAGCAGGCCGCTGAGCGCCCCAATTGCGGCGGCCAGTGTGAAGCTGACATACCCGGCCCGCACCGGGCTGATGCCGCTGAGCCGCGCGCCCAGCCGATTGACGGCGGTGGCCCGCAGCGCCTTGCCCGCCAGGGTACGGTCAAAGAAGAAATAGAGGGCCAGCATCAGCACGGCACTGACCAGAATGGTGACCAGGCTCTGGGCGCTGAGTTGCACCTGCCCCAGCGTGATCTGCCCCTCGGCGAAGGCAGGCGTGCGCGAGCCTTCCGCCCCAAAAAACGCCAACCCCAGCCCGCTGAGAATCAGGTGCAGGCTGACGGCGGCGATCAAGAGCACCAGGGTGCTGGCTTCCCGCAGCGGCATGAAGGTCAGTCGGTAGGTCATCGGCCCCAGCGGCACCACCAGCAACAGGGTGAGCAGCACTTGCAATGGCAGGGCTAGCTTGAGCGGCGCAAGCCAGGTCAGCAGCGCCCACAGCCCTGCGCTGATGCCGAGCGCCGACAGCAGCACCATTCCGGCCCGGCGGCCCTGGCCCTGCCGAAGTTGTGAAATGCCCTCCACCACCGCGCTGATCGCCAGCAGCGCCAGCACCAGCCACAGCGTGCCCGGCACCTTGCCGAGCTGCAAACTCGCCAGTGTCAGCGCCCCGAACGAGACGAATTCACCCTGCGCCACAAAGATGACCCGCGTGACGGCAAAGACCAGCACCAGCGCCAGGCTGAGAAGGGCGTACACCGCGCCGTTGGTCAGGCCGTCAGCGGCGAGAACGGGGAAGATGGCGGGGTCGAACAGCTGGGCTAAGTCCAAGGTAGGTGGCCTCCGGGTGTGGGGTGGGGCGGAGTGGTGGCTTCAGCAAATTCAAACTCAAAAAAAGGGCGGCCCGCAAGCCGCCTCTGTGTGACACCACCTTACTTCAGCAGTTTCCAGGTGCCGTCTTGCACGACCACCATCACGCGCGAGCGGGCGTCAAGGCCCAGGTGGTTGGTGGCCGACAGATTGAAGATGCCGTGCGCGCCGATCACGTTGCGGGTGCCCTCGATGGCGGCTCTCAGCCCTTCGCGGAACTCCGCCGTGCCGGGCTTGCCGACCTTGAGTGCCCTGGGAATGGCCTTTTGCAAGATCAGCCCGGCGTCGTACATATGCCCCCCGAAGGTGCTGACCGAGTCCTTGCCGTAGATGGCCTCGTACTGGTTGACATAGCTCAGGCCGACTTTCTTGTTGGGGTTGGTGTCGGGCAGCTGATCGGCCACCAGAATCGGGCCAGCCGGTAAGATCGCGCCCTCCACGTCCTTGCCGCCCACGCGCAGGAAGTCGGGGTTGGCAACGCCGTGCGTCTGGTAGATCTTGCCCGCGTAGCCCCGGTCACGCAGCGCCTTTTGCGGCAGCACCCCCGGCACGCCCGAAGCGCCGATCAGCACGGCGTCGGGCTTGGCGGCAGCCACCTTGAGGGCCTGGGCGGTGACGCTGGTGTCGGTGCGGTTGTAGCGCTCGGACCCCACGATCTTGATGCCCTTGGCGGCAGCATTCTTCTGCAACTCGGCAAACCAGCCCTCGCCGTAGGCGTCGTTGAAGCCGATGTAGCCCACCGTCTTGATGCCGTTCTTGGCCATGTGATCCACGATGGCGGCGGCCATGATGGCGTCGGTCTGCGGCGTCTTAAAGACCCAGCGCTTCTTGGTGTCCACGGGCGCGATGATGCCCTCCGAGGCGGCCAGGCTGATCATCGGCACCTTGGCCTGCGCCACCACGTCGATCATGGCGAGGCTTGCGGGCGTGGTCGTGGTGCCCAGAATCAAATCGACCTTGTTGTCCTGAATCAGCTTGCGGGTGTCGGTGACGGCGGTGGTGGTGTCGGAGGCGTCGTCGAGAATGATGTAGGTGATGTCCTGCCCAGCGATCTTCTTGGGCAGCAGGGCCACGGTGTTCTTCTCGGGAATGCCCAGGCTGGCGGCGGGGCCGGTGGCGCTGATCACCACGCCGATGCGGATTTCGGCGCTGGCTGAGCTGAGCAGCAGGGCGGTCAGGGAAAACAGCAGGGTACGTTTCATGAATCTCCTTGAGGATCGAAGCTACGGCGGGGAAGGATCTGCCCGCCGCTGGATTGTGGATGGTCGGAGTATAGCCTAACGGGTGTTAGGGCGTGCAGCCGGGAGCCGGGTGGATCGCCCTCAGCGCACCTCCAGCTCGCCGTCTTTGACGCCCACCGTCGCCTTGCCGCCGCCGCTGAGGCGCCCGAACAGCAGTTCGTCGGCCAGCGGGCGCTTGAGTTTGTCCTCGATGACGCGAGCGAGCGGACGCGCGCCCATTGAGGGATCGTAGCCGAGTTTGGCGAGCAGGGCGCGGGCGGCGGGGGTGACGGTCAGCGACACGCCACGCTCACTGAGCTGGGCGTCCAATTCCTTCAGGAACTTGTCGACCACCTGCGCCATCACGGGTTCGGACAGCGGCGAGAAGGCGATCACCGCGTCGAGCCGGTTGCGAAATTCTGGCGCGAACATCCGCTTGACCGCTTCCAGCATCTCGCCCTGGCGGCTGACCTTGCTGAAGCCCAGGCCGGGCCGTGAAGCGCCTTCGGCCCCAGCGTTGGTGGTAAACAGCACCATCAGGCCGCGCCCGTCGATCTTCTTCCCGGCGTGGTCGGTGAGGGTGCCGTGGTCGAGCAGTTGCAAGAACAGGTTGTACACGTCCGGATGGGCCTTCTCGATCTCGTCGAGCAGGAGCACGGCGTTGGGTTGCCGGGCAATCGCGTCGGTCAAGAGTCCCCCCTGATCGAAGCCCACGTAGCCGGGCGGGGCACCGATGAGGCGGGCCACCGTGTGCGCTTCCTGGTACTCGCTCATGTCGAACCGCAGCAGCTCCACGCCCAGCCGCTCGGCCAGCGCACGGGCCAGCTCGGTCTTGCCCACCCCGGTCGGCCCGGCGAACAGAAAGGCCCCCTGCGGTTTGCGCGCATCGCGCAGCCCGGCGCGGGCCAGCTTGACGGCGCTCGACAGGGCCTTCACGGCGGCGTCCTGGCCGTAGACGCGCGTGCCCAGGTCGGCCTCCAGGGTGGCGAGCGACTGCACTTCCTCAGCCCTGACCTGACCCACCGGCACGCGGGCGATGCGGGCCACCGTCGCCTCGATGTCGGCCTCGCTGATCTCGCCACCCTCGCCACGCACCGACCTCGCCGCGCCCGCCTCGTCGATCACGTCGATGGCCTTGTCGGGCAGAAAGCGGTCGCGGATATAGCGCGCCGAGAGCTTCACGGCAGCGTCCAGCGCGGCGGGGCTGTAGGTCACGTGATGATGCTCGGCGTAGCGGCTTTGCAGGCCGCGCAGAATGCCGAGCGCGTCTTCCTCGCTCGGCTCCGGCACGTCCACCACCCCGAAGCGCCGCCACAGAGCCCGGTCCTTTTCCAGGTGGCGCAGCTCCTGCGGCGTGGTCGCGCCCAGCACCCGCAGCTTGCCGCGCCCCAGAGCGGGCTTGAGCAGGTTGGCCGCGTCCATGCTGCCGCCCTCGGTGGCCCCGGCCCCGACCAGGGTGTGCAACTCGTCGATAAACAGCACGCTGTTCTGGCCTTCCAGGGCCTTCAGCACGGCCTTGAGGCGCTGCTCGAAGTCGCCCCGGTAGCGGGTTCCGGCGATCAAGGCCCCCATGTCCAGAGCGTAGATGCGTGCTCCCTTCAGGAAGCCGGGGGCCTCGCCGCCCACCACATGCTGCGCTAGCGCCTCGGCCAGGGCGGTTTTGCCCACGCCCGGCTCGCCCACCAGCACCGGGTTGTTCTTGGTGCGGCGGGCCAGAATGTGCAGCATCCGGGTGAGTTCGTCTGCACGGCCAATCACCGGGTCGAGCGCGTTATCCTCGGCCTGCTGCGTGAGGTCGGCGGTGTAGGCGGCCAGCGGGTCCTGGGCAGCCTCGGTGTCGGGAGCCGTGCCCTCGGTGCCCGCGACCTCCCTCTCGTCATTGCCACCATGACTGACGTATTCCAGCAGCGAGAGCCGGGTCACGCCCTGGGCTTCCAGCGCGGCGCGCGCGAAGCTGTCGGGCTGCTCCATCAATTCGATCAACACCAGGTCGCCGGTCACGGCCTCATTGCCCTTGCCACTGGCGTGGCGCTGAAGCAGGGCGTCTTGCACCACCTCCTGCACCGTGAAGGTCAGTTCGGGGGGTTCGTCCACCGTATCGAAAGTTTCCAGCACCACGTCCAGGTCGCGTTTCAAGCGGGCCAGGTCGGTGCCGCTGGCGTTCAGGGCGGGCCGGGCGTCAGGGTCGTCGGTGAGGGCGTAGAGCAGGTGCTCGAGCGTCACGTATTCGTGGCCGCGCTCCCCAGCGAGGTCGGCGGCGCGCTGGACGGTGTCTCGGAACTGTTCGGCAATCATGGGGTGGCCCTCGTAGACAAAATGAATGGCAGTGTGAATGGGACGCTCACGCGCTCGGCTCCGGCTCGGCCACCACCCGCAGCGGATAGCCCTCGCGGCGGGCGTGCTGGGTCACCTGGGCGACCTTGGTTTCGGCCACCTCGCGGGTATAGACCCCGGCCACACCCTGCCCCTTGCGGTGAACGGCCAGCATGATGGTCTCGGCGTCGGCAGCCGATTTGCGAAAGTAGCGGCCCAGCACCATCACCACGAATTCCATCGGCGTGTAGTCGTCGTTGAGCAGCAGCACCCGGTAGAGGCGCGGGCGCGTGGTCTGGGTGCGCTCCAGAATCTGGGTGTTGGCGGCGGGATCGGTGGGCGTGCGGCGGGTCACACCTTCATGCTAGCGCCGGGTGCGCAGCGTGAAAGAGCAGCGGTGATGGATTGGGCGCGGGCGACGCCGCAGCCTGACCGCGCCCGGCCACGTCCCGGGTGGTCCAGCAAGCTGACGTCTCCATGAGAATTTCCCTGCCCATCCTTGGGGCGCGGCGTCAGTTCGGCGTCAGTGCACAGGCTCACACTGCGGGCATGAAAAAGACCCTGATCTCCGCTGCCGCCCTCGGCCTCTCGCTCGGCCTGCTCAGCGCGCCCGCCCACGCCACGCCCAAGATCAGTGCCCAGAGCATCATCGTCAACCCGGTTCCGGCCTCGGTTTCGGTGCAGGTCTGGACCGACCGTGACAGCTCCGGCGCGCAGACCCCCAACTACGTGCCCGGCGATAAGATCCGTCTCTACACCCGCGTCAGCCGCGACGCCTACGTCTACCTGTTCAACGTGGACCCCAACGGCCAGGTCGACATGATCTTGCCCAACCGCTATGCGGGCGGCGCGAACTTCGTCAAGGCCAACACCGTCAAGGTGTTCCCGGCGGCAGGCGATCAGTTCACCTTCGACATCGCCGCGCCCTACGGCCTCAACAAGGTCCTGGCGCTGGCCAGCCTGACCCCGCTCAACACCTCCTCGATCGCCAGCTTCACCAACAGCCAGAGCAACTTCGCGGTGAGCAACGTGCAGGGCCAGCAGCAGCTCGCCCAGGCGCTCTCGATCGTGGTCAACCCGGTCCAGAGCCCGATTCCGCAGAACAGCTGGATCACCGACGTGGCCTTCTACAACGTGGCCTATGGCAACAGCGGCACGGCCCCGGTCTACAACAGCGCTCCAGTGACGACGCTGCCCACCTGGAACTATCAGCCGCAGTGGCGCTCGCAGTTCGAGAGCCAGCAGACGGTGGCCCAGGTCTACATCACCTACGCCAACGAGCTGCAACGCCGGGGCTACAAGCTGGTCAACCGCGACGAGCTCGGCAACACCGTCAACGCCCGCTTTCAGGGCAGCGACAACGCCCAGCTGATCATCACCGTGCGCGGCGGCAAGTTCGACGTGCAGATCATTCGCCGCTGAGCGGACTGACTTACCGCGCCCGCCACCAGCCGCTGCTGGGGCGGGCGCTTTTTACGGCTTCTGCCGGTCCACGATCAGGCCGCCGCCGAGTTCCAGGTGGTGCGTCAGGCCGGGCGGCGCGTCCTCCTGGCGGTGGGCGATCACCAGCAGGTGCGTGCCAAGCGCCATCATCTCGCCCAGCAGGGTCAGCACCCCGCTGCGGGTGGCTGCGTCCAGAAAATCCAGCCCCTCGTCCAGCAGCAGCAGCCGGGGGCGGTGAACCAGCGCGCGGCCCAGCAGCAGCCGCCGCAACTGGCCCTGCGAGAGCGTGTCGGCGGGGCGCGTCAGCAGATCGCTGGCCCCGAGCCGGGCGGCCAGCGCCTCGACCTGCTGGTGCTGCTCGTCCGTCAGTGGGTGGGCAAAGCCCTCGGTGCCGCCGAAGGCCGAGCCGACGACGTCCAGGCCGCGCCAGCCACGCCGCTGGCGAATGGCGATCTCGGCTCCGATCAGGCCGATGTGGCGCTGACGCTCGCTGAGTAGGTCACGCCTCAGAAAGGGTCGGCTGACCCGGCCCCCCAGCGCCGGGTGAAACTCCCCGGCCACCAGCCGGGCGAAGGTGCTCTTGCCGGAGCCGTTCTCGCCGGTGACCAGCCAGTGCTGGCCCTCCCGCCAGGTCCAGTCGACGGGGCCGAGGGCATGATGGCCGTTGCGGTAGACCTCGGCCTGATCGAGCTGTACCAGCACCTGTCCGGCGGGTGCGGACGCGCTCAGCTTGAAGTGGGCCGGGTGATGGGCGGGTACGGGCGGCGGCACATCCGCAGTCAGCCGTCCGGCCTCAATGCGGGCATGCCGCCAGCTCAGCTTCGGGGCTTCCTCGGGGCGGTGGGTTACCAGCACCAGCGCCGTGCCCTGGGCCACCAGCGTTTCCAGGACGCCGCGCAGCTCCTTGCGGGCCAGCACGCTCAGGCCGTCGGTGAATTCGTCGAGCAGCAGCGCCACCGGGCGGGGCATCAGGGCGCGGCCCAGCAGGGCGCGGCGGCGCTGGCCGTGGCTGAGCGTGCGGAAATCGCGCTCCAGCAGGTGCTGCAAGCCGAGCTGCTCCGCAACCTCAGCCAGCCGGTCCAGCGCCTCGGGTGCGGCCTCCCACAGCCGGAGGGTGTCGCCGGAAAAGCCTGAGAGCAGCACGTCCGAGACCGTTTGTACCCAGTCGCGGGTCAGGTAGAAGGTTTCCTGCTCGGGCGACACCAGTGCCAGCGCCCGCATGGCCCGCACCGCCGACGAACGCGGCTGGCCGTCCAGCACATAACGGCGCGTGCCGCGCGTGGGCGAGAGTTCGCCGCGCAGCAGCTTGAGAAAGGTGCTCTTGCCGCCGCCGTTGGGGCCGGAAATCAGCCAGGCCTCACCGGGCCTGAGCCGGAACGTGACGCCTTCGAGCGGCGGCAGCCCGCGCCCGGTGGAAACGCCACTCAGCTCGGCCAGCGGCTCAGCCGGGACGGTCTGTTGTGGCTGGAGTGCCCAGCTGCTCACCGGTTCTCCGCGCGAATCTGCACCGTCACCCGGTCGAGCACCCGCACGCCGTCGGGCAATATCAGCGGCGGCTGGCTGCTGAACGACCCATTGCGGTAGAGGACGGTGGCGGTGACGCTGCCGATGCTGGAGAGTAGTTCCGGCGGCCCGACCAGCCGCACGGTGGCGGGTTCGATGTTCGACGACAGCACCCGTAGATTGCCGGGTGGGGCGCTCAGCTTCACCGGCACGCTGCGAATCGGCAGGCTGCCGCTGTCGATGCGGGCCACCGTGGTGCTGGCCGGACTCAGGCGTACCTGGACCGGCTGGCCCTGGGCGTTGAGGGCGATCAAGCGGGTTTCGAGCTGGTCACCCTGGGCCAGCGTCACCGGCACCGTCACGACCCGCGCCACGCTATCGACGACCTGACTCGGCCCGCTGATGGTCACCTGGCGCGGCGAGAGCACGTACCTGGGCACGCTGTCGCCGGGCGGGGCCGTCACGCTCAGGATGATCGGCTGGCTGCGGCTGAGTTCGGCGTCGATGCGGCCCTGCGCCACAGTGGGCACCACCTTGATGCTGCGGGTCCCGTCGGGGCCGACCACCCGCACGGTGCGGCTGAATTCGCCGTCGGGCAGATCGGTCACGTCCACATATGCGCCGATGTCGCTGGCATTGAGCGCGCTGAGGCGCTGGCGGCTGCCGCTCAGGGTCACCCGCACGCTGGCCGGGTTGAGGCCGTCGATGGCCCGCTTTTCCTGGCCCCCGGTGGTGTCGCGCACGTCGAGCGCCACGTCGTAACTCTGCTGGATGTTGGCGCGGCGGTCCTCGGTGGCGACGAACCACAGAATGAAGGCCAGCAGCAGCGCCAGAAACTTCTGCGGCAGGTTGTGCAGCAGGCGCTGCCACCAGTAGCGCACGGCCCGCGCCGGACGGCTGGGCGGCGTGTGGTCGGCGGGCGGCTCCGGCAGGGACGGACCAGGGCGGCTCACTCGTACACCAGTTCGCGCAGGCGGTCGCGCAGCTCTGCGCCGGTCAAATCGGCACTCAGCCGCCCGCCGGTCGCCAGCCGGATGCTGCCGCGCTCCTCGCTGACCACCAGCACCACCGCGTCGGTGAGTTCCGACAGCCCGATGGCGGCGCGGTGGCGGGTGCCGTAGCGCCGGTAGATGCCGTCACTGGCCTGCAGGGGAAAGAGGCAGGCGGCGGCCATTACCCGGCCCGACTGCACGACCATGCCGCCGTCGTGCAGCGGCGCGTTGCGGGCGAACAGCGCCTCGATAAACGGCGCACTGATCTGGGCATCGAGCTTGACCCCGGTGGCGGCGTACTCGCCCAGCGGCGTGCGGCGCTCGATGGCGATCAGTGCTCCCGTCTTGCGCTCGGCCATGCGCTCCATCGCCCGCGAGATGTCTTGCAGGGCCGCGCTGCTGCCGGGGTCGCGCACGCGGGTGCGCCCGATCTGCTCCAGGGCAGCGCGCAACTCCGGCTGAAACACCACCACCAGCGCGAACAATCCCACCGGGGCGATGCGGCCCAGGAGAGAATTGAGCGCCGTCAGTTGCAGGAAGTTCGAGACCCCCCAGGCCAGCACGAACACGCCCACACCGCGCAGCACGTTCACGGCGCGGGTGCCGCTGAGCAGCATGTAGCCCTGGTAAAACAGGGTCGCCACCAGCAGGATGTCGAGGAGGTCTTTGAGAGATGAGGTGAGCAGCACAGTTGAGACCTTGTGAGACCTTTCCGCCGCCCCAGAACGGACTTATCGGGCGGCCCTCACTATACGGGTCCGGGGTCTGAGAAGGCTGGCGGGCGGCGAAGACGTGTCAGCCACAGCCGGGCGGGGGTCTGGGCAAAGCCCAGCGCGTCGTTGATGGCGATCATCGGAGCATTGGTGGCGTCGTTTTCGGTTCGGACGCGTCGGTAGCCGCGCTTTTTCGCCTCCGTCAGGGCCGTCAGTTTGAGGGCCAGCGCCAGGCCCCGGCGGCGGTGGGCGCGGGCGGTGGCGGTCAGTCCGGTGCTGAGCACTTCCGGCAGCGCAGCGACGGTTTGCAGCTGCGAGAGGCCCGCCAACTCGCCGTCCCTGACGGCCACGAACCACAGCGAGGGGTCGTGGGTGGGGTCGGCGCGAATCCGCTCCCAGTAGCGTTCCGGCGTGGGAAAGTCGAACACCTCGTCGGCGGGGCGCGGCGTGTCCTGGCTGGCCTCACGGTCAAAAGCGTAGAGCCGCCCTTCCTGAGTGGGGCCACTCCATTCGGCGAAGGTCATCAGCGTATAGCCCTGCGCCTGGACTCGGTTGACGGCGGCGTCGAAAGCGCTCAGGTCGGCGTCGGCCAGTGACAAGACAGCCACGCGCTCGCGCTGCTCTTCGGTAAAACCGCGCTCGCTCAGGAAACGTCTGGCCCGCGTCTCGTCCTCCCGCACCGAGGCGAACAGCTTGACGGCGTCCAGCGCCCGCAGCTCCGACTCCAGCTTCTCCCAGAGCCGTTTGCCGATTCCCTGGCCCTGATGGTCGCGGCCCACCTGCACGTTCACCAGGAACTTCTGCGGGTGAAACATCCACTCCTGCTGGGTGTACAGGCCCTGCCCGGCGGGTTGGCCGTCCACCTCGGCGATGAAGCGGTGCTGGATCAAATCGGCGCGGCGGGTCTCGTCCTGGCGCTGCAAGTCGGCCAGCGTGGTCGGCTCGCCGGGAAAGAGGGCGTTGTGCAGCGCCGCCCGGAACGGCAGGTCGGCGGGTGTCGCCGGGCGCAGATTGAAGGTCATGGTTCAGTCTGAGGCGGGCAGGGCGCACGGCGCATCGGCAGCCTGACTTAGACGCTGGGCTGATTTAGCCGGGCATCGGCGTGAGGTCGAAGCGCCCGCCCACATTCAGCCCGCCGCCGCGCTGCCAGTCCGCCGCCGCCATCGCTTTCTTGCCTTCCGGCTGCACGGTGCTGATGAGCAAGGCACCCTCACCGCAGGCCACCGTCAGGCCCGCCGCATTGACACTCAGCAGTTCGCCGGGCGGCCCCGATGCCTGCACCGGGCGCATGTCCAGCACCTTCAGCCGCCTGCCGCTCACAAAGGCGCTGGTCTGCGGCCAGGCATAGACGCCCCGGTAGCGGTTGTAGATGGCCTGCGCGGACTCGTGCCAGCGCACGTCGCCGTCCGATTTGTCCAGCATCGGGGCGTGGGTGGCCTGAGTGCCGTCCTGCGGCTGGGGGTTCAGGGTATCCAGCGTGTCCAGCGCCGCCACGATCAGCCGGGCGGCCTGAAGTTGCAGCGCTGCCGAGAGGTCCATGCTGGTCCAGTCGGCGGCGATGTCCAGCGCTTCTTGCAACAAAAGCGGCCCGGTGTCCATGCCGGGGTCGGTCTGCATGATGGTGGTGCCGGTGGTGCTCAGGCCTGAGATCAGCGCCCACTGAATCGGAGCCGCACCGCGCAGCGAGGGCAGCAGGCTGGTGTGGGTGTTGAGAAAACCGAAGCGGGGAACCTGGAGCAGCGCGGCGGGCAGAATCTTGCCGTAGGCGCAGGTGACGGCCACGTCGGCGCCGGAGCCTCGCAGCACGGCTTCAAAGTCGGTGTTCTTTTTGAGCCGGGCCGGTTGTGCGAGCGGCAAGCCCAGCTCATGAGCGCGGGCGGCCACCGGCGGCGGGGTCAGCCTCAGGCCGCGCCCCACCGGCTTGTCGGGCTGGGCCACCACTAGCACCACGTCGTGCGCATCCAGAATCGCTTCCAGCACCGGCACGGCGAAGGCGGGCGAGCCGAAAAAGGCTACCCGGCGGCGCAACTTTGCTTGGGCCTGAGTTGAGCCGATCAACCCTCCAACTCTTTGAGGTTGGCCTTCGACTGGCGCTGGAGGGCACTCAGCTCCTTGCGGTACTCGTCGGTGATGCTGGCGGGCAGGTGGTCGAGGAACAGCACGCCGTTGAGGTGATCGATCTCATGCTGAAAGACGCGCGCCAGATAGTCCTCGGCCTCGATGCTCTGCGGCTGGCCATCGAGGTCGAGGTAATCGACCCGCACGGCGCGGTTGCGCTTGACACCCTCTTCGTAGATGTTGGGAATCGACAAGCAGCCCTCGGTCATCTGGTCGTCTTTTTTCTTGTTGAGGACCGTCAGCACCGGGTTGACGAACACGAACTCGCGCAGCATCTTGCTGCGAAGCGGCTTGTCCTGGCCCTCGTTTTCCTCCTCGTCGTCCTCGTACTCGACGGCCACGAACAAGCGGGTGGACAAACCGACCTGCGGCGCAGCGATGCCGACGCCGCGTGCCTCGAACATGGTTTCTAACAGCGAGCGGGCGACCTGCTTAAGGCTGACCGGCGCGAAGCCCGGCACGCTTACGGGGGCCGTCACGTCAGTCACGGCGTTGGCTTTGCGGCGCAGCACCGGGTCGCCGTAAAGGCGAAGCGGGTACACGCTGGGATGAGGACGCAGAACTTTGGGCACAGTGGCGTTATTTTAGCGGGTTCGGGGCCGGGGGATGCTGGCCCCCCGCCCTCACCCTCCGTCAGCCGGGCGCTGCTAGCCTGCCCAGCATGAAACGCGCCCTCCTGCTGTCCCTGCTGCCCGCCACGCTGCTCGGCTCGCTTCCGGTGGCCCAGGCCGCCACCTTCAAGAGCAAGGCCTATCCCTACACCCTCAGTGTGCCCGACGACTGGCAGAGCAAGAAGGTGCCGGGCGTGGACGTGGCGCTGGCCGCGCCGGAAACGGGCGGGGCCGTGCCGCCGAGCTTCAACGTCTCGGTGATCAAGGTGCTGCCTGCCATGAAAGTCACGCTGAGCGACGTGCGGCTGCTGATGCTCAAGCAGGCCAAGGAGAACGTCAAGGATCTCAGCGTGCTGGGCGACGCCGATATCAGCGTGAGCGGGCTGCCGGGCCACCTGCTCAACTACCTGGGCAGTCAGTCGGTCAGCGGCCAGCCGACCGTAACGATGCACTGGATTCAGATTTTCACCCTCAAGAATAATCAGGCCTACATCCTGACCTTTGCCGCGCCGCAGACCAGCTTCGATCAGGACAAGCAGATCGCCAACAAGATGTTCAACAGCTTCAAGATCAACTGAGACGGCCCCGCCGCATTGAGCAGAAATGTTCGTTCAGGGCACTTTAGGCTCGCCTCACGCGGCATTGGCTCGCCGGGCCTAGCGTGGAAAGGCAAGAGAAGCTTCATTCTCAGTCTTTTCCATATCAGGAGGCAGCGACATGGCATTTGATCTCAGCAGCTTAGGCAATCTGTTCGGCAACACCCAGAACCCCCAGGCCCAGGACATGCACCAGCGCATGGCCCAGGCCGGTGACGTGCGCGACACCAACGGCGACGGTACCGTCAGCCCCGAGGAGGCTGCCGCCTACGTGCAGTCGTACTTACAGCAGGCCAGCCCCGAGGAGCGCAGCCGGGTGCTGGGCGGTTATTTCCAGAACATGGACCCCAACCAGCGCCAGCAGATCGGCAACGCCATTGTGCAGGACCCCAACAACCCGGTGCAAAACGTCAACGTCAACGATCCCCAGGATCTCGCCAACGCCTACAGCCAGGCGGCACAGGCTCCGGCCCAGAACGGCAAAAGCCCGCTGGAAGCGGCGTTCTCGCAGGGTGGCATGCTCAGTAGCCCGCTGGTCAAGGCCGGGCTGGTGGGGCTGGCCGGGGTCATCGGCAGCAGCTTGCTGCGCGGCAACCGCTGACCGCTCCCCCCGCCTGAGACCCCCTCTAAGTGGGTTATGTCCCGCTGCACGGGCTGGTGCCGTGCCTTAGACTGGCCCCGTGCCGCTCGCTTACCTGACCCGGATTGCCCAGACGCCCGCGCCGACCTTTCACGAGGAGCTGCGGGCGCAGCTTATTGAGGAGCTGTGGCGCGAACTCGGGTACGCCCCCACGCGCGACGCGGCAGGCAACGTGCTGCTCCGGCTGGGTCCGGCGTCCGGCAAGGCGCTGCTGCTGGCCTCGCACCTCGACACGGTGTTCGGCCCCGAAACCGACGTGACGGTGCGTGAGGAGGCCGGACGGCTGATCGGCCCCGGCGTGGGCGACAACTCGTCGAGCCTGGCAGTGCTGACCGCCTTTTTGCGCGACCTGGACGCCTCGCAGCTGCGCCGCCCACTGTGGCTCTCGGCCAACGTGGCCGAGGAGGGGCTGGGCGATTTGCGCGGCGCGAAGGCGCTGCTCTCGGCCCACGCCGAGGACCTAGCGGCTTTTGTCGCCGTGGACGGCTACCTGGGTGTGGCGGTGACCAAGGCGGTGGGGGTCCGGCGCTACCGGGTGGTGTTTACCGGGCAGGGCGGGCACTCTTGGGGCGATCAGTCGCCCAGCGCCCTGCACGCCCTGGGCCTGGCCGTGACCGCGCTGTACGGCATCCCGCTGCCCAACAGTCCGCGCACCACCCTTAACGTGGGGGTGGCCTCGGGCGGTAACAGCGTCAACAGTATCGCCAGCAGCGCCGAACTGCTGCTCGACTTGCGCTCGCTCGACGCCCAGGTGCTGGCCGACCTCGACATCAAAGCCCACCACGCGGTGCGCGGCGCGGCCCGGCAGGTGGGGGTGCATGTGCAGCTCGAAGCGGTGGGCAACCGCCCCGGCGGCGATCTGCATTCCGACACGCTGCTGCGGCTGGCGCGGCTGGCCGGGCAGCCGGTGGGCCTGGAGATCAAGACCGCCGCCAGCAGCACCGACGCCAACGCCGCCGCGCCCCACGGTGTTCCGGCCATCGCGCTGGGGGTCTACCGGGGCGGCAATGCCCACCGTGAAGACGAGTGGGTGCAGCCCGGCAGCCTGAGCATCGGCCTGGGCGTCTTGCAGCGCTTCGTGCGCGGCTACATGCATGAATAACGGGCGCTAAGCTGGGGGCATGGCCTGGCTGAGCGCCCTCTTCTTGTTGCTGCTGGCAGTTCTCACCGGCTGGATTCCGCTGTTGGGGCCACTGGCGCTGGGCTTCTTCGCGGCGCGCTCCACGCCCGGGCCGCGCGCGGTGCTGGTGGCCCTACCGGGCGTGCTGGTCATCGTTCTGGGCTGGCTGGCCCTGCGCGCCGCCGAGCAGACCGCCCAGCGCTACGGCCTGAGCGCCTGGATCTGGACGGCGGTGAGCTGGCTGATCAGTCCGCTGGGCACCTGGCTGGGCCGCCCGCTGACCCACCTGATCGGTGAGAGCAGTGTCCAGACCTTCGCCCTGCTGATCGCCGCGCCGCTGGTGGTGGGCCTGCTGGCCGGAGCGCTGACCCGGCGCAGATGAAGATGAGTTGCCCTCACTGCAGGAACAGTTTGTAGGCCGCGTTCTGGCTCATGTCGTGGGCCGGGTAGCCGAGCGCCTCCACCGATTCGAGAAAGTCGGGCAGCTCGGCGGCGGGCACCTGAATGCCCGCCAGCACCCGTCCGTGCGCGCTGCCGTGGTTGCGGTAGTGAAACAGGCTGATATTCCACCTCGACTGGAGCTGGGTCAGGAACGCCAGCAGCGCACCGGGCCGTTCGGGGAAATCGAACGAGTACAGCCGCTCGTTTTGCGCTTCCGGCGCGCGGCCCCCCACCATGTGCCTCACATGCACCTTGGCGAGTTCGTCCTTGGTGAGATCGGTGACCGGGTAGCCCTGGGCCTCCAGCGCGGCCACCAGTTCAGGGCGCTGGTCGGGGTGCTCAAGCTGCACACCCACGAAGATGCGGGCCTCGTCGCGCGGCGCGTAGCGGTAATTGAACTCTGTGATCTGGCGCACGCCGATCGACATGCAAAAGGCCTTGAAGGCCCCGGCGCGCTCGGGAATGGTGACGGCCAGAATGGCTTCCCGCTGCTCGCCGATCTCGGCCCGCTCGGCGACGTGGCGCAACCTGTCGAAGTTCATGTTGGCTCCGCAGGTCAGCGCCACCAGTGTCTGGCCCTGCAGTTTGTGCTGCCGGGCGTACTTCTTGAGACCCGCCACCGACAGCGCTCCGGCCGGTTCCATCACCGCGCGAGCGTCGTCATACACGTCCTTGATGGCGGCGCAGACCTCGTCGGTGCTGACCGTTACCCAGTCGTCGACGTACTCGCTCGCCAGCGCGAAGGTGTGCTCTCCGACCATCTTGACCGCCACGCCGTCCACGAACAGGCCCACGGTATCGAGCCGCACCCGCTCCCCGGCCTGCACACTCCGGGTCATGGCATCCGAGTCGTCGGGTTCCACGCCCACCACCTTCACGCCCGGCTTGAGCGCTTTGAGGAAGGCCGCCACGCCCGCGATCAAGCCGCCGCCGCCCACCGGCACGAACACCGTGTACTCGTCGGCCTTGACCTGCGAGAGGAGTTCCAGGCCCACCGTGCCCTGCCCGGCGATCACGTCGGGGTCGTCGTAGGGATGCACAAAGGTCAGGCCGAGTTCGCGCTGAAGGCTGTAGGCGTGCGCCTCGGCGTCGCTGAACGAGTCGCCGAACAGCACCACCTCGGCTCCCCGCGCCCGGCAGGCCTGCACTTTAATTTCGGGCGTCGTCACTGGCATCACGATCACGGCCCGCACACCGAGTTTCTGGGCGCTGAAGGCCACCCCCTGCGCGTGGTTGCCCGCCGACGCGGTGATAACGCCGCGCGACTGCTCCTCACGGCTGAGCTGGGCCATCTTGTTGTACGCGCCCCTGAGCTTGAACGAGAACACCGGCTGCTGGTCCTCGCGCTTGAGGAGCACGGTGTTGCCGAGGCGCTGAGAGAGCTGCGGGGCGAGCTGCAAATCGGTTTCAATCGCCACGTCGTAGACGCGGCTGGTCAGCACCCGGCGCACCCAGTCCATGTTGGTCGGCGTCGTCGGGAGAGCGGGCGGAGCAAGGACGGTGGGTTCGGTCATGGGCGAATCTCCCCTGGAACAAACAAAAAAAGCCCCCAACACGAGGTCAGGGGTCAACGGTGGGCGCGAAAGAGGGCCCCAGTTTACCCGGTGGTGAAAATAATTCGGGCCTGCATGGCGAGCAGTCTACGCCTTGAGCGCTGGCGGTGGAAGGGGGCGCTACTCAGCGTTTTCTGTCTTCGTAAGTCAGATGTTTAGAGATAAAATTCACGTATGCCTTAAGCATATCCAGTATGCTCTGATCGTTTTGAGATCGTTAGGATTTCAAAGGTTTATCCCACCTGTTATCCTCAATCAAGGCAATCGTATATTGACCTTCAATACTAAAAGCTGGATACCAACCGATATCTATCCCGTATTGCCCAGTATTATATTCTATATAAAGAATGTCTTCTTGGAACTCCTCAAGCTGTTCGAGATGACATAAGGAAGGACTGACCGATCTGTCTAGAATGATCACTTTTTCAGATTTGAAGTCGACTTCGCCAAAATTTTCTGGATCGCTCATTTGTCTATCCTCGCCGCCAGTTCCCGCGCCACGCCTGCGCCCACCACGTCGGCCCGCTCGCCGCCCAGCAGCAGCCAGTGGCGCTCACTGAGCGGCTGATACATCGGCCAGCCGCTCTCCGGCAGGGCCAGCCACGCGCCCGGCACGTCCACGACGCTGCGGCCCAGTTCCAGCGCCTCGGTGCCCAGGGCGGGCAAGGCATCGAGCGCGCAGAGCACGTCCTCCAGGGTCTCGCGGCGCAGTCCCACCGGCACGCCGCTCAGCCGCCCCCCGGTGGGTAAGTAGCCGTGCGGGTCGCGGTGGTGAATGGCCGGGATGACCGTGAAGCCCCCGGCGTGGGGCCGCAGCGTCAGCCCCGCCGCCCGGAGGACTGGGGTCGTGTCGGTGGTCGGCAGGTTTAGCCTCGGCAACTGCCGGTAGGCCCTGGCGTGGTGCGTCACTGTGCCCAGCGTGCTCTCGGCCAGGGCCGGTCCCCCCGCCCCCGCCGCCACGACAACCTGCCGGGCCTCCAGAGGGTGCGTTTCGTGAACGACGATTCTATGGGTATTGGTCACGCTCAGGCGGCGAAGTTCCACGCCGGTGGGTGTGGGCACGGCCTCCACGTTCAGCATCAGATCGGCCCCGGCCCGCACGGCGCTCTGGGCGGCGCGGGTGGTCAGCGAGGCGGCGCTGTAAGTCAGGGCGGTCGGGTCGAATCGGGCATAGGGCAGCAAAGCCGGGTCGAACAGGTCGGTGGGCAGGCGTTCGAGCTCCGAGACGGCCACGCTGCCCGACGCCGCCTCCGGCAGCAGGTCCACCAAGCCGCGTGCCAGGGTCGGCGCGTCGTGGGGGCCGCTTAGCCCCAGGCCGCCGTCGCTCCCGCTCAGCTCGCCCGTGATCAGGCGGCGGGTGAAGTCGGCCCGCTCACGCTGCGCTTCCGGCACATCGGCGGTCCACACCCCCGGAGCCAGGATGGTCGCGCCCTCCTCGTTGGGCAGGCCGCCCTGGTCGAGCAGCAGCAGCTTCAGGCTGGGATGCTGCACCATCAGAAAATGTGCCGCCAGCGCGCCCATCCGCCCCGCGCCCAGCACCACCACATCGTAGGGCGTGGGTGCAAAGGGCTGCCCGACGTGCGCGTAAACCTGACCTGCGTTCGGCAACTTCATCTCCGGCAGTATGCCGCCCGGCCCCACGCTCTCACCCATCCGGGCGGGCTTCTCACGTCGCTGACCAGAGAAATTGGTTAAGCTAGCCTTCATGCGTCTTTTCCCCGCGCTGCTTTCCGCCCTCGCCGCCCTGTGCGCCGCGCCGCTGTGCAATGCCCAGAACGTGCGGGTGCTGATCGCCAGCCAGGCGACCCTCAGCGTCAACACTGCGTCCACCCCGGCAGCGCCCGGCACAACCAGCGCGCCGACCCTCTGGAGCATCGGGGTGCGCGGCGGCAAGCTCACCCTGGGCGGCCAGGACACCGGCAGCGCGCTGCTGAGCCTGCCCGCCAATCCGGGCGGCACCCTGGAAGTCGCCGGACGCCGCTACCGGGGTGGGCTGACGCTGCGCGCCACCAAGAGCGGCGTGCAGGCCATCAACGTCGTCGATATCGAGGATTACCTCCGCGGCGTGGTGCCGGCCGAGATGCCGCCCCTGTGGGCCGCAGCGGCGGTGCGTGCCCAGGCCATCATCGCCCGGACCTACGCCGCCGCGCGCATCAATCCGGCAGCTCCCTACGATCTGTGCGCCACCACCCAGTGCCAGGTCTACGAGGGCGTGGCCAAAGAGCATCCCCTCTCGGATGCTGCCATTCTGGAAACCCGCGCCCAGGTGGTCAGCAGCGGCGGCCAGCTGGCCGACACCTACTTCTCGGCGGATTCGGGCGGCTACACCGCCAGTAGCCTGGAAGCCTGGGGCCGCGACATTCCCTACCTCAGAGCGCAACCCGACCCGACGTCGCCCACCGCCCAGAAGCCCTGGGTCATCACCGCCCCGCTCGGCAGCGTGGAGGAAGTGGCGAGGCGCTACGGCGTCAAGCTCGGTCAGCTCAGCAGCGTCTCGGTCAGCAAAACCAGCGCCTCCGGGCGGGTCATTCAGCTGAGTTTCGTAGGCGAAAACGGCAGCCAGACGCTGGCTGGGGCCAACGCGGGCGGCTTCGTGCGCTCATTGGGGGCCAAGTCGTCCAGAGTCAAGCTGAGCGTGGACGGCGGACTGCTGACCCTGACCGGCAGCGGCTCCGGGCACGGGGTGGGGTTGTCGCAGTGGGGAGCCAGGGGCCTGGCCGAGAGCGGCAAGAGCGACCTGGCGCTGCTCGCCTTCTATTACCCCGGCGCGCAGATCAGCGTACTAACCGAGGCTCAGGCCAATACCCGCCCCGAGCTGGGGACGACCCTGCCGCTGGCGGTGGCCGCCCGCCGGGGTGCGGTGCCTGCGCTGGCCGCCGTGATTCCTGCGCCGCTGCCGGACGCTGATCTCTTTGCGGCTCGCCTCGCTGATCCGCTCATTCCCTATCCCGTGGCTTTTCTGAACCTGTGAGCCGGACCAAAGCCTCTCTGCACACTCCGACGCAGTTTCAACCGCGCCGCGCCGCCGCCCTGGTCGCCGGGCTGCTGGCGCTGGGGCTGGGCAGCGCGCAGGCCCGCACCGTCCGGATCATTCAGGCCGACCGGCTCGAACTCAACAAGGTCGACGATCAGGAGATCGTGGTCATCAGCGGCGAGCGGGTCGAGCTGCGCGTCGACGACGACGTGGTGGTGGCGACCCGCGTGGAGTTCAACCGCAGCCGCCGCACCCTCACCCTGATCGGGCCGGGCCGCTACGACGCGATTGACGACAAGGGCGCGGTGCAGCATCTGGCCGGCTCGGACCTGGTGGTCAACCTCGGCAACCAAGCGGTGAGCGGCGAGGATGTGATCATCAGCGACGCCAACTTGGAAATTCGCGGCGAGGCCGTCGAGCGGGTCCCGGGGCAGCTCAGCGCCCAGAACAGTTACTTCACGCCCTGCGCCAAATGCGGGCGCACCCCCAACGACTACGCTTTCAAGGCCAAGCGGCTGCTGCTCTACCCCGGCGACCGCTTGATCGGCTACGAGGCCACCTTGCTGCTGGCGGGCGTGCCGGTGCTGTACCTGCCGATCGTGGCGCTGCCGCTCAACGAACCGTCGCGCCAGCCCAAACTCAGTTACACCAACGACGCCGTGGACGGGCGCACCTTCAAGGCCGATCTGCCGTTCGCCTTCAGCAACAACGTGCTGGGCACCACCTTTTTGCGCTACTACCAGAACCGATCGCCCAGCTTCGGCGGCGGCGGCGAGTTCACCGTCTACGCGCCACTGCCGAGCCTCGATCGCCTGAGTGTTTCAGGACTGGCCGAACCCAATCCCGTCAACCCGGACGGCACCTTCACCACTGGTTACGCCGTCAACTACAGCTTCGCTGCCAAGGGGCACGCTGACCTGGAAAACACTGCGCCCGGCGGGCTGGTCTACAGCGTGGCGGCGCTGCGCCAGGACATCGGGCTGGATCCCACCGACACCAACAAGGGCGTGACCAGCATCAATGGTCAGGCCGACGTGACCCTGACCAACATCAAGACCTTCGGCAACGTCAAGGTGAACGTGACGGTGGCCGACCGGCGCGGCCCCGAGCCGACCACCGCGCTGAGCGCGCCGCTCAAGAAGCCGGAAGTGGTGCTCGACCCCGATCCGTATCTGGTGACGTACCGAAACGGCAGCACCCTCAGCGCCGATTTCCGGATCACGGCGGGCAACTACGTGGCGGCCAGCAACCCGCTCAGCCGCGCGGCCAGTTTGCAAGGCCCCAATTACGCCACCGCCCGGTTGCAGGAGGAACACCAGATCACCTATCTGGCGCGGCCCTGGCGCAACGCCGACCTGAACGTGACCAACACCTTCACGGGCCGCTACTACCTCAGCGGGCAGCGGGTGGTCGATCTGAGTCTGTCGGCCAGTTTGACCCAGGCCTTCGGGGTGCGGATGGTCAGCGGCGGCTACACACCCACCTACAACGCCTACGGCACGGCGCTCAATCTGCCGAGCAGCGCGGGCAGCTTCACGGTGGGCTACAAGTACCTGCGCCGCGAGGGGGTCAGTCCGTTCGCCTTCGACCGCGTTGACAGCAAGCTGCTCAGCGCGCCGCTGGGCGCGGCCCTCAACCTGACGCCCGGTTCCGGGGTGGCGGTGCGGCTCTCGCAGGACTACGACCTGATTTTGCCCGCCGATCAGCAGACCGCCGCCGATCTGAACGTCAGTGTGGCGCAGGAGCCGGTGCAACTGGGCCTCGATGTCAAGAACAATTTCTTCAAGGGCAGCCTGGAAAGTGTGACTGCCAACGGCTCGTTCGGCGCGTCGGCGGCGCGCGGCCTGAACGTCTCGTTTTCGGGCAGCTACACGGCGCTCTCCGGCCCCGGTCCCTTCACGACCAGCGTCAGGGCGATCGGCGGCGTGCGGACCAATACCTTCGGGGTGTCGCTGGTTCAGGACCTCCAGAAGCGCGAGCTGCAAAGCGTGACCGTCAGCGCGGCGGCGGTGGCGACCCGCGACGCGGTGATCAATCCGGTGACGCTGAGCCTGAACGAGACGGTCAACCTGCAAAGCCCCCATCTCGACGGCAACTTGAACGTCAACTGGCGCGGCTACGCTTTTTCGAGCACCCACAGCCTGACCTTGCCCAAGGGCACGCTGCAGAACGCCACGGCTCAAAATGCCTTTACCAGCGACACCCTCTTTTTCAGCGTGGGCAACGTGCCGGGCGGGTATTCGCAGTCCTACGGCTCGGCCAGCCAGTACTCGGGCAACCCGTATTCGACCAGCTCATTTTCGAGCGGCCAGACCTCGCCCAGCAGCCTGACCTGGAACCTTCAGTACGGCGGTCCCTACGACCTGGCCACCACCGGCTGGACCCGCCCCACCCTCACGGGCGCACTGACGGCGGCCCGCCCCGCCCAGCGTATCAGCGCCCAGGCGACCCTGGCCCTGCCCGGCAGTCAGCAGAAAGACGCCTTTTATGTGCAGAGCGCCAGTCTCAGCGGCGACTGGCAGTTTGGTCGTCGGGTGGCGCTCAGCGGGCTGGCGAGTTACACCCGCGCGCCCGTCTACGGCCCCAACCAGCCGCTGAGTGAAACCCTGAGCCTGCAGCCCCTGGCCTTCAATTTTACCTTTGGCCAGAGCGACCGCCCCGACGCCGCGCTGACCGCTACCTTCCAGCAGACCCTGACCTGGGTGAACGGCGTTCGCACCGACACCACGCCGCTGCAACCTGTCTTGCTGCTCACGGTGGACCGCTGCTGCTGGGCGTTTCAAGCCGAGATCAACCCGGTCGCCCGGCGCTTCCGGGTCGGGCTGGTCATTCCCGGTTCCGGCAACGTCTCGGCCTTCGAGAACACCGCCGGGGTCAGCAAATTCCCGATCTTCAACCTCAACAACAAATAGATTCGACCACGCCGACCTGACCTCCCCACCTTCAAGGAGCCGACACCATGCGCCGACTGATTTCCCTGCTCACCCTGGGCCTGCTGCCCGCGCTGCTCTCGGCCTGCACCGGCACCACCGAGGACGCGGTGACGATCCGGCTGGCAGTGCTGGCGGGAACGGGCGGCGCGGCGACCCTCAGCGCGGTGGACGTGGGCAAAGTAGATCCGCAGCTCAGCGTCAGCGTGCCGGGCGCGCTCGACCTGGAGACGCTGCCCGGCGGCGTGGGGCTGGCGCTGCTCTACGGCGATCATCTGGAAGTCCGCAATCCCAATCTCGGCGCTCCCTCCACCTGGCCCAATCCGGCAGACCCGGCCTTCAAGCCCTGCTATGTCAAGCTGGAGGCCAGCGTGGCGCGTGACCGCCTGGCGGCCCTGTCGGACTGCGGGAGCGGCGCGCTGCAACAGGTGGTGGTGTGGCGCAGCGACGGCAGCATCGCCATGAGCGCCACGCTGCCCGCGCCGACGCCCAGCACGCCGCTGCAAACCCGCCTGGCGGTGCAGGGTGACGTGGTGTGGGCCGTGCATCCGGCGGTGGGCGGCGGCTCGGAGCTGATCCGCGTGCTGCGCAACACCGACGGCAGCAGCAGCCTCAGCACGCCCGTCACCCTGCCGACCGTCAACGACCTGGCCTTTTACAGGAACGTGGTGTACGCCGCCACCGAAACCGGCGTTCAGACCCTCAGCGACACCGGTACCCTCACGGCGCTGCCCGCCGCCGCCCAGCTCGGCAGCGCCGCCTCGCGCCTCTACACCAACGACCGCCTGCTGGCAAGCTGGCGCAGCACCGCCAGCAACCCGCTGCTGATCTGGAACGGCAGTACGACAGGCGTTCCGGCCTACTTCAACGACCTGCGCGACCTGACCTACGCGCCCGACGGCACCCTGTACGCCCTCAGCGACGCCACCCTCAGCCAGTACGACAGCGCCTACGGACTGGCGGGCAACGGCTGGCGCGGCACGAATCTGGCCAACTTCAACAATCCCCGCGCCGTGACCTGGCTGATTCCGCTGGGCGGTCCGGCGGCCAAAGCCCAACCTTAAGGAGCCTTGCGCTGCTCAGCGCGGCCCGGCCACCACTCGCTCAGGCCGCTGCCCAGCACCACGCTCCCGGCCCAGCCGCCCAGCAGATCGAACCACCAGTCCCCAATTCCCGCGTCGCGCCCCGGCACGAACGCCTGGTGCACCTCTTCGAAGGCCCCGAACCAGGCGGCCAGCAGCCAGCCTGCCGCCGACGAGCCGCACGCCCGGCCCAGGCAAAAGCCCAGCGCCGCGTAGCTCAGGAAGTGCGCGGCCCAGTCGAGCGGATGCGCCAGCGCCACCCCCAGCGGATCGGCCGTGCTGCTCAGCCACCACAGCAGGGCCATCAGCGCCAGTGCAGGCCACCACCAGACCCGGTTGGCGGGCCTCAAGCGCCGTGCCCGGCCGGGTGCTCGACGAGTTCGATCAGCGTGCCTGCGCCCCACTTCGGGTGCAAAAAGGCCACCCGCGTTCCGGCCCGCCCCGCTCTCGGCTCCTCGTTCAAAAAGACCGCTCCCGCTGCCCGCAGCCGCCGCATCTCGGCGTCCAGATCTGCAACCCGCAGCGCCAGATGGTGCAGCCCCGCGCCGCGCCGCGTGAGGAAGGTGGCCACCGGGCTGTCCGGGCGGGTGGGGGAGAGCAGTTCGATGAGGCTGCCGCCCACCACGAAGGCCCGCACCCGTACCCCCTGGCTCTCGACCGTTTCGTCCGGTCCTTCCGGGTGCAGGCCAAGGGCCCGGTACGGCGCGCTGCCGCTCTCCAGATCGGGAGTGGCAATCGCCAGATGGTCCAGGGTCAGGTGGGTCAGCGCAAGCGGGGTGGAAGGCAGTTCAGGGGTTGGCCCGGTCATGTCCAGCAGTCTAGGTCAGCGCTGCTGTGGACGGGTGCCCTGGTAAGGCTCACTGAACCAGACCGGGGCGGGCCAAATCGGATCGGGCCGCAGCGGGCCGCGCCGGGCGCACGAACGCCTCGGTCTGGTCATCCGCGTAGATTTCCACCGAGACGCTCACCGTCACGCAGGCAGGCAACTCCGACAGATCGCGGTAAAGCCGACCTCCACGCAGGCCGGGGAGTGGCAGGACAACGTCGGGCGCAAAGGACAGCTGGGCCGGGTCGGACATACGAAGCCTCCTGGGCAGGGCCGCACCAAGCGGGCGCTTGGAGAGAAGGAGAGCGGATTTGAAGTGGATGCTTATTCAAGCACGCCGGTTCGCCGGGCGGATAGGAGGATCTTTAGAGTGCCCCCGGTCGGCCTTGGACTGCCGTCCATCTTGGCGGTCCCTCTCGCCGATTTGCGCTGGCCTGGCCCGGCAGGTCAGACTGCCCGGCGTGACTGTCCTGCCCGACCAATGGTCCACCGCTCTGCTCGCCGCCCTCACCGAACGCCCCCAGCTTCCGGCGACCCTGGCGGCGCGGCTCGGCCTCCACCCTGACAATCTGGCAGAGCTGGCCGATCAGCTGCGGGAGCTGGGCGTGCCGCTGGAGACTTCTGTTCACGGCCACGCCCTGCGGCCCGGCACGCCGACGCCCGCCGCGCTGCGGGCCGCCGGATTTTCGGGCGCTTACCGCTACCAGCCGCAGGTCGGCAGCACCCAGGACGAGCTGCGGCGCTGGGCCGACGACGCGCAGGCTCCGGCCCCAGCGGGCGCAGCGCTGCTGGCCGAGTCGCAGACCGCCGGGCGCGGGCGGCGCGGGCGGGTGTGGCAGGCGGCGCAGGCCGGGCCGCCGGGCGCGGGCCTCACCTTCAGTGTGCTGCTGGCCCCGCTCCAGCTCAGCCGCCTGCCGCTGCTGCCGCTGGCGGCGGGCGTGGCATTGCGGGAGGCCTGCCTCAGCTATCTGGCCACTGCGGCTGAACCGGCTGCTGGCGTGCCGGGCCTGAAGTGGCCCAACGACCTGATCACACCGCAGGGCCGCAAGCTGGCGGGCATCCTACTGGAAGCCGAGCTGCGCGGTGGATCGGTGCGCCGGGCAGTGCTGGGCATCGGGCTGAATGTCACGGCTGCGCCCGGCGGCGCGGCCTGCCTGGCCGACCTCGCGCCGGGGCGAAGCTGGCACCGGGCCGAGCTGCTGGCGGCCATTTTGCGGGCGCTGGAGCACTGGCTCAGCGCTCCGGACGCCGAGATTCTGGACGCCTGGCGAGAAGCCAATTTCACCCTGGGCCGCTGGGTCCAGGTTCAGACTTCCGGCGGCCCGGTCAGCGGGCAGGCCCAGGCCCTGACCGGCAGCGGCGAACTGCAAGTCGTCACCGATGCAGGTGAGCTGCTCACCATCGGCGCGGGTGATGTGGCGCTGATCGGAGCATTGGCGGCGGAAGCGCCGCGCTGAGCCGCCCTCATTCGTGCGGCAGTGTCGCCCGAGCGCAGTGAAGGCGGCGGGCAAATGCTCTAGACTCATGCACCTCGGCTCCTCCTAACGACGTTTCACAGGCTCAATTCTAAGTAGCTGCCCACTTTCGCGGCAAAGGAAACCTCCATGACCCAGTCTTCCAGCCAGCTCCTGCACCCCACCCTCGCCCGCGCCCTCAGCGCTCCGGCCAAGGCCCGCTCCAGAACCCAGTCCACCCCGCTGCGCACGGCGGCTCTGGTCGTGGGCGGTGCGGCGCTGGTGGCCGTCTGTGCCCAGATCAGCGTGCCGATGGTCCCGGTGCCGCTGACTCTGCAAACGCTGGCGGTGCTCCTGGTCGGGGCTGCGCTGGGGAGCCGCCAGGGAGCCGCCGCACTGCTGACGTATCTGGCAGCGGGCGCCGCGGGGCTGCCGGTCTTCGCGGGCGGCCTGGGGTCGCTGCTGAGCGCCAGAGGCGGCCTGACCCCCACCCTCGGCTACCTGATCGGCTTCGTGCTGGCTGCCGGCCTGGTCGGCTGGCTGGTCGAGCGCTTCGCCGCCGACCGCACCCCCTGGGGCATGGCGGCCACGATGCTCCTCGGCAATGCCGTGATCTATGCCATCGGCTTGCCGGTGCTCGGCGCATTGACCGGCCTACACGGTCAGGCGCTGCTCGGTGCGGGCCTGATTCCCTTTTTGCCTGGTGACCTGATCAAACTGGCGCTGGCCGCTGCCTTGCTGCCGGGAGCCTGGGCGCTGCTGCGCCGCCGCTAAGTCTCACAGTCGAGTGCTGCAAAGTTATCCACAGGCTTATCCACAGGGCCTGTGGATAACTTGTGGATAACCGATTCGAGGCCCACAGACCCAGAAGAGACCTATGCTGTCTCAGACGCGGTCGCGCAGGATTTTTCGGGTGTTCTGGAACCTTCCAAAGTTATCCACAGTGAAACGCCAAACTGTGGATAACTTTTGTTTAACAGCCCGCCGCGCCGTGTTTTTGCTCATCTGGACCGGCATCGGCCCGGCGCACAGCAGCCACGAAGGCCCGTACCCGCGCCGGGTCCTTGAGGCCGGGCGCGTGTTCCAGGGCGCTCACCGCGTCCACCCCGGCGGGATGCAGGGCACCCATCGCCTCGGCCACGTTGTGCGGCCCCAGACCACCGGCCAGCCAGCTCCCCGCCGGGAAGTGCGGCGCGAGCCCGGCCCAGTCGAGCGGCTGCCCGCTGCCCGGCTGCGGTGCGTCGAGCATCAGCGTGAGGTGGGGCGGTAGCAACGCTTCAGGGTCCTGGGGCAGGGTCTGCGGTGAAACCACCCGCACCACCGGATACCACCCGGCCAGTTCGGCGAGTTCGGCGCCCGAGAACCCGCCATGAACCTGCACCGCCGAGACGCGGGCTGCGTCTGCCAGATGCAGAATCTCGGCCACAGTCTGCCCCAGAAAGACCCCGACCCGGCCCACCCCCGGCCCCACGGCCAGCGAGATACTGCGGGCCACGTCCGGCGCGACAAGCCGCTTGCTGATGGGCGCGAAGATCAGGCCGATGGCGTCCGCGCCCGCCTCGGCAGCGTCCAGCGCGTCGCCTAGGGTGGTGGTGCCGCAGATTTTGATGTGGGTGCGGCCTGAAGGCATGGGCCAGAGGGTAGCACGCCGAAGCGGGCCACGTGGGCCTGTCTGCCCGTCATCCCTCCGCTTCTCCGAAAGCGCTCCGCAGCGCCAGGGCGAACACCTGAAAACTCAGCCCCGGGTTGGCGTAGGCTTCCAGCGCTTCCTGCAACGCTTCGAGGGCCGTGTCGGCGGCGGCCCGGACCGCGCCCGGCTGGCTGCGCCATACGAAGCGCAGGGCCTCAGGATGTAGCGCGGGCGCAAAATTCTTTTCCAGGGTGGCGGCGGCCTCCAGCGCGGGCCACAGTCCCTCTCGCAGCGCCTCGGTGAGCTGGCGGGCGTCGTCCAGGGCGGCGCGGACGGTGTCGAGGTCGCTCAGCAGCCCGGCGCGCCCGGCGGCAAAGGCCAGCAGCTCGGTGTCGGACGCTTGATCTGCGGCCCGGTTCCCTGACGGAGGCTCAGCGGCCAGCAGCCGGGCCAGTTCGGCGTCCGGTACTGGCGGCACCCCCAGGCGGCTGGAGCGGCTGACCAGGGTGGGGATCACCGAGCGCAGGTCCTCGGCCAGCAGCACGAACAGGGCGCGGTGCGGCGGCTCCTCGATGAGCTTGAGCAGGGCATTGGCAGCCTCGGTGTTGAGGTACTCGGTGCCGTCGATGATCACCACGCGCCGCCGGTAGGTGGGCCGCACCTCCAGAAACTCGTAGACGTGCTGCTCATAGTCCTTGCCCTGGTCGCGGGCCGAGAGCACCGCGCCGATAGGGATAATTTTGCGCCGCGCCGCCTTGCCGGTGCTGGTGACGGTGCGCGGTGAGAGCAGCAGCACATCGGGGTGGACCCCCAGCGCCGCCGCCCGGCACGACGTGCACTCGCCGCAGGGCAGCGTGCCACCGGAGCGCGCGCAGTTGTGCCGCGCGGCCAGCACCGTCGCCAGCGCCCGCTTGCCCACCCGTGCCGGGCCGGTCAGCAGCCAGGCGTTGCTCTGCGGCAGCGCGAGCTGAACCAAGAGGGCGGCGTGGCTCTCCGGCAGGTGCGGCAGCTGGGGCCGTATCAGGGTCATGTGGAGGGCCCCGGCATGCTCACGGCGTGCCTCATTTGCCCAGCAGCAGCCGAGCGCCCAGCACTTCCGGCAGCCCGGCCAGATTCACGTCGCGCTGCACCTGAGCCATGTCGTAGTTGACCCGGTACACCTGAAAATGCGCGCGGGTGCTGTCATAGACGGCGTAACTGGCCTGCGGATTGCCGTCGCGCGGCTGGCCCACCGAGCCGGGGTTCAGAATGACCCGCGCGCCCGGCGGCACCATGTAGCTGCCGCCCTGCACGAAGGCCTGGTGCTTGACCCACTCGCCCACCGGGGCATTCAAGGTGGCGTAGACCGCCGGGTGGTGGGTGTGGCCCACGAAAGCCAGACGTCCGTGCCACCCGGCAAACGCCTCGCGGGCCGCCGTCACCGAGTCGGTGTAGTCGTCCAGGCTCAGCGGCGTGCCGTGACGGTAACGCGCGCCGATGCTCTGGTCGTCGATGCCGTCGCGCCAGCTGCGCACCCAGGCCAGATCGCGGTCCGACAACTTCTCCAGTTGCCAGGCCAGCGCCTGCGAGACGATGCTCACGCGCATATTCAGGCCGTCGGCGCGGTCGAGCAGCATCTGGTCGTGGTTTCCCATTAAGCAGGTCGCGTCGAGGTTGCGCAGGGCCTGAAGCACCTCGCGCGGGTGCGGGCCGTAGCCCAGCGCGTCGCCCAGGTGCACGACCTGACTGTAGTTGCGCGCCTGGGCGTCCGCCAGGACAGCTTCAAGCGCGGTGAAATTGGCGTGAATATCGGAAAGCAGCAGCAGCCGCACGCAGGCATGATAGCGGCAAGTCTGGTCGCAGGCGACCCGCCGCCGATACGGCCTGCCCGTTCCGATGACCGGACGCGTCCCCGGCCCGGCCCGACCGCTATGCTGGGCGCGTGCCGAGCGACGTTTCTCCCCTCTGTTTGCCCTCCTCACCGCAGCTCTGGACCGACGTCTACGGCGCGCTGCACGCCCGCTACGCTGCCCGCACCGGAGTGCATACCTGGCTCGTCACGGCGGCGCCTGACACAGCCTGGGCCGCCGCCGAGGCCCTGACACTCTGGCGAGCGGGCGAGGGCCAGCGGCTCAAGGGCTGGCTCGAACTGCTGGTTCACGACACCCTGTTGCCGCTGGAACAGACGCTGCGCGGGCAGCGCTTCGGTGGGGTGGTGGTGGTGGGCGAGGCGCTGGCAGGCGGCCCCGCTCCACAGTGGCCCGAGCGCACCGTCACCGCTCTAAGCGGCCTGCGCTACCGCGAGGGCGGCTCTCTTCCAGCCTGGCGCGCGGCCACCCCGCTCGGCGGCGTGATCCGGCAGGGCGAGAGTGCCGCCGCCAGCATCTGCGCTGCCCAGGGCGTGCCGGTGGTGGTCTGCGAACCGCCGCGACTGGGCGAGGCGCTCCTCGGTCTGGCCGGGCAGGTGCCTCAGGGCCTGGCGCTGCTCCCCTGAAAAGCTGCTGGGCGTATTGGATGGCTCGGCAGCCCTCACGGTTGCGTCGCCCGGCTGCGCCTAGACTGCCCACGTGAGTGTGCCCGCCCCGTTTGATCTATCACCATTTTTGCCGACTGAGGCCGTGCCGGTTCGGCACCTCTACGTGCATGTGCCATTTTGCCCTAGCATCTGCCCCTACTGCGACTTTCACGTCCTGACGCGGCGCAGCGGGCAGGTCGAAGCGTATCTGGAGCAGTTGGAGCGCGAGGCGGCGTTGCTCTCGGCCAGCTACGCCACCGAGCTCGACACCGTCTACCTCGGCGGCGGCACCCCCAGCTTCCTGAGAGACGACGAACTGGCCCGCCTGACCCAGATCGTTCGGCAGCACCTCGGCTGGGGCCGTCTGGAAAACACCCTGGAAGTCAATCCCGGCACCGTCAGCGCGGCGCGGGCGCAACACTGGAGATCGCTGGGCTTTGACCGGGCCTCCGTGGGCGTGCAGAGCCTCCACGACCCGACCCTCAAGTTCCTGGGCCGCCAGCACGACGCCGAGCAGGCCCGGCAGGCAGTCGGGCAGCTCAGTGCGGCAGGGTTCCGGGTCAGCGGCGACCTGATCACGGCGGTGGCGGGGCAGCCGCTGGACGACGACATCGCCGGACTCATTGAACTGGGGGTCGGTCACATCAGCGCCTACACCCTGACCATCGAGCCGGGCACGCCGTTCGCCCGCCGGGGCGTCACGGTGGCCGAGGACGACGAGCGGGCCGGCTTCGAGCGCACTGCCGAGCTGCTCACTGAGGCGGGCTTCGGGCGCTACGAGATCAGTAACTACGCCCGCCCCGGCGAACACTCGCGACACAACAGCGCCTACTGGCAAAACCGCTTTTACCTCGGTCTGGGGCCGGGCGCGGCAGGCCACTATCCCAGTGCCGATCCGCAGCTGAGGGCTGAGCGGCGCACCAATCCGCAGCTGCACGACTGGCTGGCCCACAATTTTTCTGCCGGTCCAGCTGGAGAAACCGAGGGCATTGACGCCGAGGAACACGTCACCGACGCCCTGTTCATGGGCCTGCGGACCCGCGCTGGGGTTGATCTGGCCGAACTGTCACGGGCCAGTGGGCTGGACGTGGTCGGGCGCTACGCCGAACCGTTGCGGCGCAATCTGGCCGCACACCTGCTGATCCGCGAGGGCGAGCAGCTGCGGGCCACTGAGCAGGGCTGGTGGTTGCTTAACAAGGTGCTGGGCGATTTCGTCAACGGCTAGGCCGGGTTCAGGACAAGCTGAGGCTGCCGTTGAGCCACCTCAGAAACTCCGGCGAGGCGCGGTCCACCGGCAGCGCCACGATTTCCGGCACCTCGTAGGGGTGGTGCTCCTTGATAAATCGCTCCAGCTCCGGGTAGCGCTCGCCGTTGGTCTTGATCAGCAGCAGGGTTTCGGGCTCCTCGGCCACCTCGCCGCCCCAGCGGTAGACCGTCTGCACGCCGGGCAGCACATTCACGCAGCCTGCCAAGCGGTGCTCGACCAGGGCGCGCGCCAGCTCGGCGGCTCCAGCGGGCGGCACCGTGACCATCACAACTAAAGACATGCCGGTTACTCTAGAGCATCGGGCGGCGCGGCGGCGGGCGGGGGCTTGCGCTGCCGGTCTAGCACCCGCTGCGCCGTATTCAGGGTGCCCCGGTCATACAGCACCAGCCGCACGTGTAGCCCGGCGTGCGTCTCCAGATAGGTCTGAATGGTGCCGATGGCAATGTCCAGCGCGGCTTCCAACGGATAGCCGTAGACGCCGGTGCTGATGGCTGGAAACGACACGCTGCCGCAGCCCGCCCCGATTGCCAGCTCTAGGGTGCGGCGGTAGGCCCCGGCCAGGAGTGTCGCCTCTTGCTGCCTGCCGCCGCGCCAGATCGGCCCCACCGCGTGAATGACGTGCTTTACACCCTGACGTGACAAGTCGAAGGCGGGTGTGATCACCGCGCTGCCGGTGGGCGTGCCGCCGATGGCACGGATGGCCGCCAGCAGGCGCGGCCCCGCCGCCCGGTGAATCACGCCGTCCACGCCGCCGCCGCCCGCGAGTTGCGCATTGGCCGCCGTGACCAGCGCGCAAGTCGTCTCGGCAGCGATATCGCCCTGTACCAGTTCAAGTGGCATCTTCAAAAGATAAGGAGGCCAGCGGCTGGATAAATTTGACTTCGACTGAATCTGCCTTTATACTTGAGAAGATCAACGCCCAATAGCGGGTGTTTTTTTTGGTTTCGACGACGCCAAGAGGTCTACTTTGTAAGCCAGTCTGCAATGCTGAGGCGGCTAAAAAGGGACACTATGGACGTTCCAGGTTCGCCAGAAGGTCGAGGTCGCGCACTCTGGTCAACGAACAAGCGCGCGGTTTTACCTGGAATGACTCAAGGAGAAGTATGGCTGCAGGACGAGTAAAGTGGTTTAACGCGGAAAAAGGTTTCGGTTTCATCGAGTGCGAAGGTCAGCCTGACGTGTTCGCGCACTACAGCGCCATCAAGGCGACGGGCTTTCGCAAGCTCAACGAAGGCGACGAAGTCGAGTTTGACATCGAACCCGGTAAGAATGGTCGTGGCCCCCAGGCTGCCAACATCGCTGTGACGAAGGCTGCCCCCGAGAGTGACCGTGGTGGCAGCAGCTTCGCGCGTAGCGGTGGCGGCAACAACCGCTGGTAAGCGTTTCAACCTAAATCATCTTCATTAACAGAAGCGGTAAGAGACTTTCGGGTCTCTGCCGTTTTTTCGTGCCGTCGCTGTTTGTTCTTGCCTCCGGTGATTCCTCTGGGATCCTCAGTCACGGCGCGGCTGGGTTAACTGACATCTTGCAGTTTTGAAAAGGGACGTCTGGAACGCGCTTTTGGTCCCATAGTGGGGTGTGATCCCAAAAGAACAGCGTTCCAGACGACTTTATTCTGACATCCTGCCTTGCTTTACCCGCAAGCGACACCGCGAATCGTTCGAGGTCTTCCTCGACCTGCTGCTGGATGGTTCCGGCAGACCCCTGCCGGAACGGGCGACGGTCAAATCGCCCTCGTCCATCAGTCGTTTGCTCAACCATGTGGCCTGGATCACCCGGCAATTCTGCCGGGTGATGCGTCAGTACGCCCTTCAGACGATACAAGGCCTGTGAGGACAACAACCCTATCAGCGCCCTCGACTGGAACTGCTGGTGGACCTCACCAGCCTGGAAAAGACGGGCAAGTTCGCTGAACTTGCCGACTGGGTCCACACTTTCAACAGCGTCTATGGCGTTCACCTGGTGGTGCTTTACCTGTGCTGTGGAGCGCTGCGTCTTCCCTGGGCTTTTCAAGTGTGGCGGGGCAAAGGGTCGCCTTCCCCCGCGCAACTCGCGTTGAAGTTGCTCCGGACTGTGCCCGCCACCCTGCTGGCTGGAAAACGGCGTCCCCGTCTGTACGCTGACGGGGGCGTTGAGCGCGCCGAATTGATCCAAGGTGTGCTGACTCGGGGGTTGGACATCGTCGTGGGCGTACGTTGCACCCGCAAGCTGGAGGATGGCCGCCAGCTCTGCGATCTGATGGTGCGCGGGAGCCTGGTCAAGCCCACAGGGCTTGACCAGGCGATGCGCGTCTCCTGGGTCTGGCTGTAGCGCAACAAGGAACCGGAGCAACGTGTCGTGATGTCGAACCTCGACCGGGGTGGCAAGTCCCTGGCAAGGATGAGGAAACGTCGTTGGCGAATCGAAGCCTTTTTCAAAACAGTGAAGGGGCGCTTCGGGCTTGAACGCTTCGCGCAGCACAGCAAACAGGGTGTAATGCGCTGGTGGTGCTTGTCAGGGATGGCTTTTCTGCGCTGCCATCTTCAGAACCTTGCGATGCCCGTGAGTGTGCCCGGATCGTGGCCAAACTGGGGCGACTTGGCGAGAACCGTACGGTTCTCGTTCGTTCCCGAAGTGCGTCGTCGAGCGCTCCAATGAGAACTCGACGCTCTTGACGCCTTCCAGTACGCACTGCTTGCGTTCTCAACTTAAACTGCAAGATGTCAGTTAAGTTAAAGCATGTCCCTGCACCCACACCGCCCCCGACTTCTAGCTTTCGACCTTGACGGCACTCTCATTCTGGAAGCCAGCCTTAGCGTTCCCGAGGCGACCATCAGCGCTCTGGCCCGTCTGCGCCGCCTAGACGTGCAGGCCGCCGTCGTGACCGGGCGCGATCAGCCGCCTCCCGGCGTGCTGGCCGCCGCGCAGCCCACAGCGGTGGCGACCAGCAACGGCGGCCACATCGAGATCAACGGTCAGGTTCATACCTCACTGCGTTTCAGCGAGGCCGAACTCGCCGCCGTGCTCGGCCACCGACTCGGTAATGCCCGCGTGATCGCCTTTACCCCACACGCCATTTACGTGGATGTGCCGCCCGGCGTGACCGCACCCGAGTGGCTGGCCCGCCGCGAGCACTTTCCGCTGAGCGAAGCCCCGGCGGGTGAGATCATCAAGGTGGGTTTTTACCACCCCGAGGTGGCCAGCTGGCGCGACGAGTTGCGCAGCGGCGGCTTCGGGCATCTGGTGTTTACCGGCGCTCGGCTGCCCTACCCGGAGTTTCTGACGGTGACACCTGCGGGGGCCGACAAGGGCGCGGCCCTGAGCGTGATTGCTGAGCAACTCGGCGTGCCGATGGCGCAGGTCACAGCCTTCGGCGACAGCGACAACGACGAGGCGATGCTCGCCGTCGCGGGCCGGGCGGTGCAGGTGGGCCACCTGCCGCTGCTGGCTCCCTATGCCCACGAGCAGGTCGAGCGCCCCGAGCTGCTGGGCGCGTACCTACACGCCCTGGCCGATGAATTGGAAGCGGACGGTGCAGTGCGCGGCGCTCGGCAACAGACGGCCAGCGGGCAGGACAAATAACCCAAACACCCGCCGATCTCACAAGCTGCGCCCCGGCTGGGCGCTAGATTCGGGGCTATGCGTTCTCTGGTGCTCATCGGTCACGGCTCCCATCTCAACCCCGAATCGGCGGCGGCGGTCTACGCCTACGCTGACCTGCTGCGCCAGCGCGGCCTCTTCGACGAGGTGGTGGAGGGCTACTGGAAGGAGGAGCCGTCGCTGCGTCAGGTTCTCAGAACGGTGAGCTACACCGATGTCACCGTCATTCCGATGTTCATCAGCGAGGGCTACTTCACCGAGACGGTCATTCCGCGCGAGCTGGGGCTGGGCCACCAAGGGCCGGTGCCGCCCCAGGGCGTGGCCCGCGTGATCGGCGGGCGCACTGTGCGCTACACCCTGCCCTACGGTGTACATCCGCGCATGAGTGAGGTCATCCTGGCCCGTGCCCGCGAAGCCTACCCGGAAATGAACGCCGAAGACACCGCCCTGATCGTGCTGGGGCACGGCACCACCCGCAACGAGAACAGCAGCAGGATTGTCCACCAGAACGCCGAGCGGCTGCGCGAGGGCGGTGAATTTGCCGAGGTCCACACCTTCTTTCTGGATCAGGACCCCAAGGTGACGACCTGGCGGGAGCAGGTGAAGGCCACAAACGTGGTGCTGGTGCCGTTCTTCGCTTCCGAGGGCTGGCACACCCTGGAAACCATTCCCGAGGACATCGGTCTGACCGGCGAGGTCACCGTGTTCGCAGCCGACCCGGAGGCCGAGCCGGGCAGCCAGCCGGACTACGCCCAGACGGTGTATTACAGCAAGCCGGTGGGCACCCACCCGGCCATCGCGGAAGTGATCATGCAGCTGGCAGAGGACGCCCACGGAGCCAGCGCCCAGGGCGACATTGAGCGCGGCCACCACGACGCTTGGAGCGCTTTGATCCAACTGGCCAGCGACACCCTGCGACTCGGTGAGGTGATCGTGCGCCCGGTGGAGGGCATGTTCGAATTGCGCCACGCGCTCGACGAGGGCAAGGCCAACGAGGGCCTGAGAACGGTGGTGACACCCGAGGGGGTGGGCGAACAGGTGCGGCTCGACGAGCGCGGCGAGTACCGCCCCGTGCACACCCTGCGCAATTTGGCGCGCGGCTGGCGGGCGGTCCTGTGCGAGCGCGACTTGGCGCGTGCCCTGCACCTGCTCTACCCGGCGGTGGTCGAGGAGACCTACGCCCACCACCACCATGCCCTGCGCTGCACCCCCTGGGCCGCCACCGCCCGGCGGCAGACCGGCATCTACGCCAAGGTGCAAAAAGCCACCCCGCAGCAGGTCGAGGCCGTCGCCAACGACGTGTGTGGCGGCTGCCTCAAGACCCGGCTGTGGGCCGGAGAAGTGCTGCACCAGACCTTTTTCAGCGGCGTGCCGGGCGGCATTCCCTGTGCCGAAGCCTGCACCCTGCTGGTCGCCGAGGTGCGCGAGGAAGTCAGCGGCAAGCGGGGGCAGGGCGCGGCGGTGCACGGTTGAAGCAAGGGTATGAATGACGAAGGGGCTGAGGAGATTGCTTTCCTCAGCCCCTTCGTCATTCATAGAGCTGTCTAGAACGCTCCTTCCAGCGCGCCCAGGGCCGCTTCCGGGTCCTGCACGCCTGCCTGGGCCATGTCGGGTCGCCCGCCGCCCTTGCCGCCGCCCGCCGCCGCCAGTTTGCCGATCAGCTGGCCCGCGTGTGCGCCGCGTGCCACCGCGTCCTTGCTGGCCTTGACGACCAGGCCCTTATCCCCAGCCACGACGGCCAGGTCGGCTCCGCTTTTGGCCAGCAGATTGTCGGCCGCGCCGCGCAACTCGCCCGCCTCGATGCCGCTCAGACGGGCGGTGGCCACCTTGAAGCCGCCGAGTTCGCGGGTCTGGGGGCCGCTGCCGCTGGCTTCGCCCGACTGGGGTTGATTGAGCTGGGCCTGGGTCAGCTGGCGGCGCACCTGCACCGTTTCCTGCTGGGCCGCCTTGAGCTGTGCCTGAAGCTGCGCCACCCGGTCGGGCAACTGCTCCAGGCTGGTGTTGAGGGTGCTGGCCGCCCGGCCCGCCGCCGTGAGGCGTTCACGTGCCCAGCGCACGGCCAAGTCGCCGGTCAGCGCCTCGACGCGCCGCACGCCCGCTGCCACGTTCTCGTCGCCGACGATCACGAACGCGCCGATGTCGCCGGTGCGCTCGACGTGTGCGCCGCCGCAGAGTTCCAGGCTGGTGATGACGGCATCGCCATAGGGCACGCCGCCCTCCACGCTGACCATCCGAACCACGTCACCGTATTTCTCACCGAAGAGGGCCATCGCGCCCGCTGCCCGCGCCTGGGCAATCGGCAACTCGCGCCAGGTCACGGGAAAGTTGGCGGTGATCCAGCGGTTGACCAGCTGTTCGACCTGTGAGAGTTCGTCGGCACTCAGGGCCGCACCGTGCGAGAAGTCGAAGCGCAGGCGCTCGGGGGCCACCAGCGAACCTTTCTGGGCCACGCCGCTGCCCAGCACCGCCCGCAGCGCGGCGTGCAAGAGGTGGGTGGCCGTGTGGTGGCGCTCAGTGGCCTGACGCTCGGGGTTGACCTGCGCCTGCACCTTCTGGCCCACCGTCAACTCGCCCTCAGTCACCTGAACCCGGTGCAGGAACACGCCCTGCGCCGTCTTATGGGTGTCCAGAATCTGAGCTTCCCCGCTTTCCCATTCCAGTCGCCCGGTATCGCCCACCTCGCCGCCGCCCTCGGCGTACAGCGGGGTGCGGTGAAGCACCACCTGCGCCTCGCTGCCCGCCGGGAGGTGCCGCAGGCTCTCGCCGCCGCTGAGGATGGCCTGCACCAGACCCGACGCCTCGAGCTGGCTGTAGCCGACAAACTCGGTAGGGGACACGTCCGAGAGCGCCTCGCCCGCGCCGCCGAACAGCTCGGACTTACCGTACTTGCTGCCTGCCCGCGCCAGTTCCTGATCCTCAGCCAGCGCTTTGTCGAAGCCCGCCTCGTCGATGCTGACGCCGTACTCCTCAGCAATCTCGCGGGTCAGGTCGAGGGGAAAGCCGTAAGTGCCGTACAAGGTGAAGGTGTCCTGACCGCTCAGCACGCTGCCCTTTTCCTGCTTGTTCAGCAAGGTGTCGAGCCGCTGAATGCCACTTTCCAGCGTTTTCAAGAACCGTTCCTCCTCGCCCTGAATGGCCTTCTCGATGCGGCCCTGGTTCTCTCTCAGCTCCGGGTACGCCTCGCCCATGCTTGCCACCACCAGCGGCACCAGCTTGTAGAGGGCCGGTTCGCGCAGGCCCAGCAGGTAGGCGTGGCGGGAAGCGCGGCGCAAGATCTTGCGAATGACATAGCCGCGCCCGGTGTTGCTCAGCGTCACGCCGTCGGCCACCGTCATGCTCACGGCGCGGAGGTGCTCGGCCACCACCCGGTGCGAGACGCTTTGCTCGCCCTCGTAAGGCTGGCCCGACAGCTCGGCGATCTTCTCGATCAGCGGCAGGAACACGTCGTTGCTGTAAAAGTCCGGCACGTTCTGCACCACGCTGGCGACGCGCTCCAGCCCCATGCCGGTGTCGATGTTCTTGAACGGCAGATCATTGAGGGTCGGCGTGCCGTCCGGCTGCGGTTCCTGGCGGTCATATTGCGGAAACACCAGATTCCAGACCTCCAGAAAGCGCGCACTCTCGCGGGTCTGCTCGTAGTCGGCCCAGCTGTCGTCGCCGTACTCCGGCCCCCGGTCGTAGTAGATCTCGCTGCACGGCCCGCACGGCCCGTTGGGTCCCTTGAGGGGCGCGTCGGCGGGCCAGAAGTTCTCGTCCGCGCCGAAGCGGTGAATGTGGCTGGGGTCCAGGCCGATGTCCTGGGTCCAGTACCCGAAGGCCTCGTCGTCGTCCTCGTAGATGGTCACGTACATCTGCGCGGCGTTCATGTTCATCCACTGCGGCCCCGTCAGAAATTCCCAGGCCCAGGCAATCGCCTCGCGCTTGAAGTAATCGCCGAAACTGAAGTTGCCCATCATCTCGAAAAGGCTCAGGTGGCGGCGGGTGCGGCCCACGTTCTCGATGTCGCCCACCCGGATGCATTTCTGGGCGGTGGTCACACGCCTGCTCTCGCCCTGCTCGAAGCGGGCGGCTGAGCCCATGAACTGCGGCTTGAACGGCTGCATCCCCGCCACTGTGAAGAGGGTGGTCGGGTCGGGGGCGATGCTGGAGTGTGAGGGCAATCGCAGGTGCCCTTTGGATTCAAAAAAGTGTAGGAACTTCTCGCGGATCTGGCCCGTCGAGAGCGGCGTGCTAGCGGTCTGGCCGGGGGTCTGGGCAGTCATAAGTTCCAGTATAGCGGCGGCTTCTAATCACGTCAGGCGCCCTTCACGTCGGGCACGGTCGCGCCGCGCAGCAGGTGACCACCCCCTGCTCCACCTGAAGCGAAAATAAGGAACCTGAAAGGTTTAACGTCTTATTATCCATCTAAGCCGCTTCAAGATGAAGGAGATGAGACTGTGCAGGCCGTTTCCGATGCCCCCATCCCCCCTAATATCTTCTTCTCAGGTCGTGATTCAGCTCTCAAATGCCCCTGGTCTTAAACTTTTAGAATAATCAATGGCTCTGTCAAAATCCTGACAAACAGTTTTTTTATCACCCAGCGGGTTTCCACGGTTTGCTTCGGTCTTCGCGCTTCTCCGGTTTGTGCCGCGGGGCGTAGACTTTAACTCTGTTTCATTTATCGTTCATCTGACCATGTGGGTATTTTACGGCCAAGCGGCCCCGCTCTCTGTCAGACTGCCGATTCGCCCCGCTTTCAGCGCCCGAGCTCCGCCCCACTTCGAGAACGCCTGGACCAGAAGGAGGAAAGGGATGGCCACTTCGCACTCGCCGCCGATTTATACTGCATCCATGCGCCGCAGCGCCACCTCGCCGCTTCTCTCGGGCCTGCTGACCGATACCGGGCGTCAGCGGAGTATCAATGAGGACGCGGGGCTGGCGGTGGAATCGGCCCAGGGCGGCCTGTACGCGGTGGCCGACGGCATGGGCGGGCATGCGGCGGGCGAACTGGCGGCCAATCTGGCGCTCGACGCGCTGGGCAACACCTTTTTGCAAGGTAAAAATCGCAGGCGGCCGCCCGAAAGATTGGCCGAGGCGGTGCAGGCGGCCAACATGGAAGTCATGCGCCACGCGGTGGGCGAATACGTGGGCATGGGCACGACCCTGGTGGCGCTGGCGATCGACCGGGGCGCGGCGATTCTGGCGCACGTCGGAGACTCGCGGGCCTACCTGCTGCGCGGCGGCGAACTCACCCGGCTGACCGAGGACCACTCCTGGGTGGCCGAGCAGGTGCGGCTGGGCAACCTGACCGAGGCCGAGGCCCGTGACCACCAGTGGCGCAGTGTGGTCAGCAACGCCCTGGGCGGCGAGGAGCGGGTGCGGCTCGAACTCTACGGTTTTCCCCTCAGGCGCGGCGACCGGCTGCTGCTGTGCAGCGACGGCCTGAGCGGCGTGGTCGAGGAGCAGGATTTGCGGGTGATGCTCGGCTGGCGGCTGCCGCCGGAACTGACCGCCCAGCGCCTGATCGACGCCGCCAACGCCCTGGGTGGCCCCGACAACGTGACCGCCGTGATCATCGATGTGGGCGCGCAGCAGCCAATGCCGAGCTACAGCCTGCCGCCGCGTCAGAACGACGGCCCGGTGTATGTGGACGTGCTGCTGGGCCTGCGCCGCGGCAGCAGTCCGGCGGTTTATCTGGCCCTGGCCCTGGTGTACTTCGCCCTGATGGGCGCTCTGCTCTTTCAAGAAGAGCGCACGCTGATCTTGCTGGTGACGGCGGTGCTGCTGGTGGGGCTGCTCGGCTGGGTGACCCGCTGCAACCGCCTCAAGCTGCGCCGGGCACTGCCGGATGCTCTGCCGCTGGGCGGGTCGGCGCGTTCCTCCGAGCCGCCGGACCGCCAGAACCTGAATTGAGCGTACTGGGCCTGGGCGCACCGGAACTGACGGCCCCGGTAGCGGGCGGCTGCTAGACTCGGCGAATGAGCGACCAGCCCGATCAGCGCCAGGCCCTCCACAAGACCGTGATTTCTACCGCCGACGCGCCCGCCGCCATCGGCCCCTACAGCCAGGCCGTGCGATTTAGCGATCTGCTGATCACCAGCGGCCAGATTCCGCTGACGCCGGGCGGCGACCTGGTCGCGGGCGGTATCGTCGAGCAGACCCGCCAAGTCCTCGACAACCTCTCGGCGCTGCTGACGGCGGCGGGCAGCGACTTCGCGGACGTCGTCAAGACCACCGTCTTTCTGAGCGATATGAACAATTTTGCCGAGATGAACACCGTCTACGCCGAATATTTTGTGCAACCCTACCCGGCCCGCTCGACGGTGCAGGTGGCCCGGCTGCCGCGCGACGTGCTGGTGGAGATCGAGGTGATGGCCCAGCTCAAATGAAACGCTGCGCCTTGACTTGCAGGGCTGCCTGTAAGTAGCATGCTGACATGTCAGGAAGCGGTTCATGACGGTGTCGAGCCGTTTCGCGGTGGCCTCACACGTGCTGGCGTTGCTGAGCGTTCACGAGAGCCAGATAGGGGAGAGCGCACAGAGTTCGGAGAAGCTGGCGTGCAGCGTCGGGGTCAATCCGGTGATCGTGCGCGGCATCAGCAGTATGTTGCGCCGCGCCGGACTGGTCTGCTCGCGCCAGGGCGTCACCGGCCTGAGTCTGGCGCGCTCGGCGAGCGAGATCAGTTTGCTGGAGATCTACCGCGCCGTGCAGCCTCCCGAGCGTTTGATTGCCCTGCACGAGCACCCCAGCCAGGCATGCGTGGTGGGGCGGCACATCCAGGACGTGCTCGGCGCGGTGTGCAGCGAGGCGCAAGCTGCCCTGGAAACCCGGTTGTCGCGCACCAGCCTGGCTGATCTTGCCGAAGAGCTGAGCGCCCGCGCCGACGCTGAGGGTTCAGACGCTGCGGGTATGGTGGGCCGGTTGCCTGTCTGAACGGTCAGTCAGGGAAAAACGGCAAAAATGGAGTCTGACAGGACGTTTTACTGCCCGGAGTGGTGTTAGCCTGAGCAGATGACCGCCACCAATCTGACCCCGGCGCAGGGTGCCCAGCCCGCTGCGCCCTCGGCGCGTGACCTGCTGCTCAACCGTATCCAGAAGGATATTCCCATCGTGCAGCGCCCCTACGCTGTGCTGGCCCAGGAAGTGGGCCTGAGCGAGGCCGAAGCACTGGGGATTTTGCGCGAGGTCAAGGCCGAAGGGGTGCTGAGGCAGGTCAGCGCCATCTTCGATACCCGCACGCTGGGTTACCAATCGAGCCTGGTGGCCGCCGTCCACGACGCTGAGCAACTCGACGCGGGGGCCGAGATCGTCAGCCAGCATCCCGGTGTGAGTCACAACTACCGGCGCAACCACGACTTCAACTTGTGGTACACCATCGCCGTGCCGCCGGAGAGTGACCTGGAAGCCCACGTGCAGCGCCTCCACGAGCTGTCGGGCGCGAAACTGACCCGCTTGATGCCCACGCTGCATCTCTACAAGATCGGCGTGGAATTCGACATGACCGGTAAGGAAGCCTGGAACGCCAAGAGCCGGCCCCAGTACACCAGCGCCCAGCGCAACATCGGTTACGCCGTGACCGACACCGACAGGCGCTTCGTGGTGGAGTTCCAGAAAGACCTGCCGATCACCGAGGAACCCTATGCGGCGGCCTGCGCGGCGCTGGGCATGAGCATTGACGAGGTGGCTGCCCACGCCGAGAAGATGAAGGCGGCGGGAGCATTGCGGCGGGTCAGCGCGGTGTTCAAGCACCAGTCGGCGGGCTTTACTTTCAACGCCATGGGCGTGTGGGCCGTGCCGCAGGAGCAGGTGGCCGAGATCGGACAGAAGATGGCCGAGTTCAAGGCTGTCTCTCACTGCTACCTGCGTCCTACCTATCCCGAATGGCCCTACACCATCTTCACCATGGTGCATGGCCGCAGCAAGGAGGAGGCGTTCGGCAAGATCAAGGCCATCAACGAGGAGGTGGCTCCCTTTGAGTACGACATCCTGTATTCGACCAAGGAGTACAAGAAAGTGCGTCTGGAATTCTACAAGCCGGAGTTCTACGAGTGGGAGCAAGCGCAGCAGCTGACGCCTCGGACGGCAGCCCAGGTCTGAGTCAATAAAACTGACACCCGCTCTGACTCAGCGCCCCTGCATATACAGCAGCGCTTCGGGCAGGGCGTTTTGCCAGGTGACCCAGTTGTGGCCGCTGGGATACTCGCGGTACTGGTGCGCCGTGCCCAGGTCTTGCAGCGCGGCGGCCATGCGGCGGTTGGGAGAGAGCAGCCACTCCAGGGTGCCGCTGTCCAGACTGATCTTGAGGGTTGTGGGCGGCTGGGCCTGAAGCTGCGCGAGCAGCCACTCGCCCGCCGTGGTGGTGTCGATCTGCTGACCTTGCCTGCCCTGCGGCGAGGCGATGAAGGCCCCGCTGTGACTGATGACCCGCCCGAACACCTTGGGGTGCTGCCAGGCGGTGAAGAGGCTGATCAGGCCGCCCAGCGACGCGCCCCACAGCCCGCGCTCACTGGCCTCGCGGCTGACCGGGAAGCGCGCCTCGACCTGCGGCAGCACCTCCTGAAGCAGGAAATCGAAGTAGCGGTCGTTGAGGTAGTACTCGGCGTTGCGGTCCAGCGGCTCCACGAACACCAGCACCGCTGGGTCAATCAGATGCTGGGCCAGTGCCCGGTCGAGCAGCTCGCCCAGTCTGCCGGTGCGGTAAAAGGCCACGCCGTCCTGCACGTAGTACACCGGGTAGGTCCGGGCCGCATCGTAGTTCGGCGGGGTGTAGACGTAGCCCCGGCGCTTGCCAGGAAAGACCTGACCGTTCCAGGCCAGCCGGTGCGCCTCGCCGCGCTGCGCGGGGGCCTCACCTTGCCACAGCCGGTGACGCGGGTACTCGCCCACCTCGGCGGCGCGGGGGTAGGTCCACCAGGGGTTGAGCGACTTCTGCGGATTGTCGGGGTCGGCAAACGGCTGGCCGTCTCCGCCGAGCCAGGCGTACTCTACCCACGCCCCGCGCGGCAGCGTCAGCGTGAGGGGCTGGCCGCCGATGACGGGCAGCGGCGCGCGTTTGGTCCAGTCGGTGAAATCGCCCAGCAGCGCGGTTGCGCCGTCGGGCGGGGTGAAGGTGACGCGGGTGCCTGAAACGGAAACGGCCATGTCCAGAAGTCTAGAGTAGGGACGCTCCTCCCGCTTAGCCCGCCTCGCCCGGCATCCGGATATGGTCGACCTGCGCGCCGTATCTGAGCAAGATGGTCTTGAGACGCTGCACCGCTTTGCTGGCCCGCTCACGGTCCGGAGGCAAAAAGGCCAGCGTCACCTGCCCGTCCACGCCGGGGCGCGGTTCCATCACCCGCACTTGCAGCGGCACGGCGAACGCCTGGTCCTGCATGATGTCGCGGATCACGCGGGTAAAGGTCAGGCCATCCATGTCTTGCAGCGTGAACTGAATGCCCAGGACGTCCTGCTCCGGCTTCTGATTCGGGGAATCGTTCATAGCGTGCAGGCTAGCAAACCCGCCGCCCGCAAGAAGTCGCCGCCGAACTCCCGCTAAACTGCACCCATGACGCTGCTGGTCAATGCACAGGTCCAGGTTCTGCTGACGCACGAGCGCACCCTGCTGGCTGACCTCCAGGTATTTCTGGAGACGCAGGACGCCCCCCAGGGCGAAATCGAGCAGGTTCGCCAGAGTGCGCGCAACCTGGACGAGGCGTTCTTGCTGGTAGTGGTGGGCGAGTTTAATTCCGGCAAGAGCAGCTTTATCAATGCGCTGCTGAGCGAAGCGGTGTTGCCCGAGGGCGTGACGCCCACCACCGACCGCATCTATGTCATCCAACACGGCGTGATTCAGCACAGTGCCGTTCAGCAGGGCGGTGTTCAGGGCCGGATGGAAGCCACCGACGATCCGTTCGTCAGCCGCATCCGGGTGCCGCTGAGCGTGCTGGAGGGCGTGGCGCTGGTCGATACCCCCGGCACCAACGCCATCATCCGCCAGCATCAGGTGCTTACCGAGAGCTTCTTGCCGCGGGCCGATCTGGTGCTGTTTCTGACGAGTGCCGACCGGCCCTTCACCGAGTCCGAGCGGCAATTCTTGGAACTGGTCAAGCGCTGGGGCCGCAGCGTCGTTATGGTGGTCAATAAGGCCGATCTGCTCGAAACGCCCGAGGCCAGAGAGCAGGTGCGGGCCTTCGTAGAGGGCGGAGCGCGCGCCACCCTGGGCCTGACACCGCCGCTCTTTCTGGTATCGGCCAGGGGTGAGCAGCGCGGCGGCGACGCGGGATTCGCCGCCCTGCGGAACGTCCTCAGAGCGCGCCTGTCGGAAACCGAGCGCACCCGGCTCAAGCTGGCCTCGCCGCTGGCCGCCGCCGCCACGCTGCTCGGTGCCCAGGAAGCACGCGCCGCTGGGGCCAGGCTGGCCCTCAAGTCCGATCTGGCAGCGCTGGCCCTCCTGGAGCAGCAGCGCGAGCGCCATCAGGCGGCGATGCAGGCCGAACTCGGCAGCCAGCTTGGCCGCATGAACCGCCTGCTCGGCGAATTCGAGGTGCGCGCCGACAAGTTCATCGACCGCGCCCTGCGCATCGGCAATGTTCGCCAGCTCGTCAATGCACGCGAGCTGGAGGCCGCTTTTCGCCGCGACGCGGTGGCCGACTTGCCAGAAGCTATTGAAAAGCAGTTCGGCCAGTTGATCGACCGGTTCGTGGAGAGCAATCTACATTTCTGGGAGGATGTGCAGGCCGGTCTGATCAACCGTGATCCGGTCAGTCGTGATTCAGCCAGTCCTCAGCCGGAAGCCGGGGCAGGGCGGCCCCGGTTCTCGTATGATCGCGCCGCGCTGGTCGAGAACCTCTCCGGTACCGCCCAGCGCCATCTGGCCGAGAGTACACAGCAGCAGCTCACGCGTCAGCTCACCCAGGACGCCGAGGACGCCATGAAAGGCGTGATCGGCTTCGGCGCGGGCGGCGTGGCCATCGGCACCGCCACGGCCCTGATCCTGAGCGGCGCACTCGCCGACTTCACCGGCATCCTGGCCTTCCTGACAGTAGGCAGCCTGGGCCTGTTCGTGTTGCCGCAGAAACGTCTCGCTGCCCTGAGACAGCTGCGTACCCGCCTCTCAGCCCTGCGTGAGAGCTTGGACACCATCCTGCGCCGCGAGTACGAGCACGAGCAGGAACGCGCCGACGTCCGGCTGAATGACGCAGCCCTGCCGTTTACCCGCTTTCTAGAGCAGCAGCAAGCCCGGCTGATGCAGGCCGAGCAGCGCGGTGGCGAGTTGCAGCAGCGGCTGGAGCAGCTCCGGCGTGAGGTGGAAATGCTGGGTTGACGGACGAAGGGTTGATGGATGACCTGAGCGCAGGTGGAGTTCAGCCTTACCCAGCCAAACCTCAGCCAGGCCAGCAAAAAGCCCCTGCACAGGGCCGGGGCTTATGACTTTGGATATCAGGTCAGGGTTCAGCGCTTGGGGGTGATGGTGATGGTGCCGCCCTGCGACACGTTGTAGGTGTTGACGAAGGTGTTGTAACCGGGGGCGACCAGCACGATCTCGTGCCCGCCGCGTGTCAGGTTCAGATCGAGGCCACCGTTCTGGATGGTGCCGGCCTGGCGTCCGTCCACGAAGATCAGCGCGCCCGCGACGGTGCTGCGAATGCTGACCGGCGCGGTGTTGCTGACCGGTGCGGGGGCAGGGGCAGGCGTCACGACGGTGCTGAATTCCACATTGACGTTGGTGGTGGCGTTGGCGCGCACCGTGATGGTGGTCGCGTAATCGCGGTAGCCGGGCGCGGTGATCCGCAGCGGATAGCTGCCCGGGCGAACGGCGCTGTACGTCTGATTGGCGTCGCCGAGGCGCTGGCCGTTGAGGTACACCACCGCGCCGGACACATTGGTGCCGACGAAGACGTTGCCGGTCTGAGCGACCTGCTTGGAGACGACGTTATAAAACGCCGTGTCGCTGACCCAGCTGTTTTGCGGAATCGGGCTGACCACGATGCTCAGCGCCTGGGCGAGCTGCTGCTGTCCCTTGGCGTTGACGGTGGCGAGCTGGTCTTGCTGGCTGGAGAACTTGCTGAGGTCGCCCAGGTCAAGCTGGGTCTTGCTGGCGAGCACCAGCACCTTGTTGAGGCCTTCAGGACCGGCGATGTCAAAGGTGAACTGATCGCCCGGAGCCGGAAAGGTCTTGACGGTGTTGGCCTTGACGAAGTTGGTGCCGCTGGCAAAGCGGTTGGGCAGCAGCTGATCGACCTTGCCGGTGCCGTCCACGTTGAAGAGGTAGATGTAGGCGTCTTGGCTGGGCCTGACGCTCAGGGTGATCTTGTCGTCGACTTTGTAGTTGGGAATCTGGGTGCCGTCGGGATTCTTATCGGTCCACACCGAGACGCTGAGGTCCGGCTGAACGGGGTTGACGATAATACTCTGGGCGCTGATCTTGGGGGCCGCCATGGCGCTGCTGAGCAGCAGGGCAGCGGGCAATACGAGCAGTTTCTTCATGTGGTGCCTCCTGAAAAGAAGCCTAAACTGCAAAAGGTGACGCCCCATGAGTGGGGCAGGAGAAAGCCTTTACTAAGGTTCAGTCTTTCGTCAGCTTGGGCGAACGCGGCGCAAAGGCAAGCCATCTTAAGGAATCCGGTTTTTTTCGGAGACAGATCAGGAGAAAGCCGATTTGTATCCTCGATGTTCCGCAACCTGTTTTGCTCTTCCGCCCATATGGGAATTGCCCGCTCGGTCGGCGTTCGCCAGTTCTATATCCCGGTTCAATTAGAATCCGTATCAAACGACCGCGAACCAAAAAAGACGCGCCGAGACTGAACTCAGCGCGTGTGGTGGCTGGGGCACATGGATTCGAACCATGATCGTCGCTTCCAAAGAGCGATGTCCTGCCATTGGACGATGCCCCACCGCAAGGTTATGGACGGGGGGAAGTATACCGGCCTGCCGGGAACGGGTCAAGCGCACAGGGGCGTCAACCGCGCCCCAGCAGTGGGGTCTTCAGATGGCGGCTTCGGGAAAGCTCAGCGGCGCGGCGTCGCTCCACAGCCCTTCGAGGTCGTAGTACTCGCGGGCGTCTTTGGTCATGATGTGCACCACGATGCTGGCCCCGAACGCCAGCAGCAGCCAGCGGTCCGAGGGACCCTCGACGGTGGGGCGGCCCAGCCCAGCGGCCATCGCCTTCTCGCGGATGTTCTCGCGGATGGCGTTGAGCTGCAAGCCCGCCGTGGCGGTGCAGATAACGAAGTATTCGAGGGTGCTGCTGACCTCGGTGAGGTCGAGCACGACGACGTCCTCGGCGCGGCGCTCGCGGGCCGCGTCCACGATGGCGCGCAACTGGGCCAGAACCGGGTCGGGGCTGAGCTTGGAACTGGGGGTGGGTGAGGTGCTGGGTCTGGTCATGTCAAAACTCCGAATTGAGAGGGGAAGGTGGGGAGCGGGGCGGGGGAGGGCCGTTTCTTCAGTTGACGGGAGGCGGGTCGACAGGTGACTGGTTGACAGTTGACTGGGACGCGAAGGGGGTCAGGGCGGCGAAGAGCTGGCGGGCATTGCTGCCGAGCAGCACCCCGATCTGGCCCGGCTGTACCGCGAACCGCTCGCCCTGGAGGCGCGGCAGATTGAGCTGGTCGGCGAGTTGCTGGGCCATTTCCACGTCGGTCTGGGTAAACACCTGGCTGTGCTCGTCGCTGCTGGGCAGAGTGCTGAGCTGCACCTTCAGGTAGCCTGCCGCATGGAGAGCTTGCACCATCGCCGGGCCGAGGCCCCCGCCGCTGGCGTCTTCGAGCAGCACCGTGACCCGGCTGTCTGGCTCGCTGCCAGTGATCGGATTACCGGATGCCGGGTGCCGGGTGGTCTGGGTACCTGTAGCTTGACTGCTCAGGCTGTCGCCCCACACCTGCGCCAGTTTCTGGCGGTCGACGGCCAGATTGAAGCTGCGCGGGATGGTGTCGGTGGGCAGCGTGGCGAAGTTCAGCTTGAACTGTGACAGCACCGGCTGAACACTCTGAAGCAGCGTCGGGTCGAGGTTGGTTTCGAGACCGCCCATCACGCTGAGAATGGTGGGCAGGGCGCTGAGGCCGCGTGCGGTGGTCAGTTTGCCGGCCAGCTGGCTGAGCGCCTGCTTCTGGTGATCAATGCGGCCATAGTCGTCGCCGAAACCCTTGCGGACCCGCAGGTACCACACGCCTTCCTGCCCGCCGAGGTGGTGCGGTCCCGCTGCGAGCTTGAGATTGACGCCCGCCGCCTTGTCGATCCACTCGATGCCGCCCTTGGGCACGTTCACATCCAGCCCGCCGAGCGCCTCGATGACCCGCGCGGCCTCCTCGGTGCGGACGATCAGGTAGTTGTCGACGCGCTCACCGGTGATGGTTTCCACAGCGCTGACGAGCGCCTGTGGACCGCCTGCCCAGTATTTGCCGTTGACTTTCTGGGCGGCGGCAGCTTCGCGGGGGTTGAAGTCGCCCACGTTGGTGTCGCGCGGAATCGAGAGCACGCTGACGCGCTTGCCGCGCACCTTGACCAGCATCAGGGTGTCGGTGTTGGCGGTCTGGAGGACACCCTTGCGCTGGTTCTGGTCCTTGCAGGGCTGGTGGTAGTAGCAGTAGATCACGTCGCGGCCCGCCAGCAGCAGCGTGAAATTGGGCAGGCTGCCGCTGAGGACCACCGCGCCGCTGCCCTGGCCGCTGGCGCTCAGGGCGTAGTAGCCGCCGCCGCACAAACCCGCCAGCGTCAGGGCGGCGAGCTGCAGCGGTCTGACCCAGCGCGCCCAGCGTCCTGAAGGCGATTCTGGGCGCGGCGCGCCGCTCACGCCGGGCCGGGCAATGCGCCGCGCTCTTGCAGGCCCCGGTAGGCGTCGAGTGTGCGCGGATGCACCGGGATGCCGCGTGCCTGGAGGTAGTGCACCTTGGAGCTGATGGCCAGTGCCAGCGCGCCCTCGAGGTCCACCATCGCCAGTTCGCGGATGTTCTGGTTAACGCCCCGGCCCGGCTCCGACACGTCGGCCACATAAACGCAGGCGGCCACCGGACAGTCGCTGCGCGGCCCGGTGGTGTGGTCCTCGACGGCCTGCAGCACCACCGGGTCGTGGTAGCCCCAGCGCTCCAGCAGGGTGCGGGCCGCCCGGCCGTGCAGCGCCAGCGGGTGGGCAGCGTCGATCGGCACTTCCGGTGGAGCCAGCCGCAACAGTTCGCGGGCGATGTCGTGCAGAATACCCGCCAGATACGCCCGGTCGGCGTCGAGCCGATTGGCGACGGCAATCTCGCGGGCCAGGCCCGCCACCCGCAACACATGGTCAAAACGCCGGGCCTTGACCATCAAGCGGACACGGGCTTCCCACTCGGCGACCTCACCGAGCGGCGCAAACGCGGCGCGATTCTGAATCATGACTGGAGTTGGGGAAGCCACGACTGCATGGCCTGAGTATAGCGCCGGGAACGCGCCGTTCATCTGAAAAACGGGTGAAGATTCAGCGGCGACCGTCGTCATCTTCATCAAAATACTCGAAGCGCATTCCCCCGATATCGACGCTGTCGCCCTCGCGTGCGCCGACCCGCCGCAGGGCGTTGTACAGGCCCTGGCGCTTGAACAGGCCCGAGAGGTACTCGGCAGCGTCCTCGAGGTGGCGCGCAAAGCGCTCGATCTTTTCCTCGAAGCCGCCGCCACTCACCATCCAGATGCGCTCGACTTGCCCGTCCTTGTCGGCTTCCTCGCGCATTTCGAGTTCGAGGGGCGCGACCACCAGCACGTCGCTTTCCTCTTCCAGCGCGTGGGTCTGCGCCCACAGTTCGCGGGCGGGCAGCAGCTCGAAGAGGGCGCGGCGCAGCTCGTCGAGTCCGGTGCGCTCGGCGGCGCTGATCCGCAGCACCGGCAGGCCGAAGCGCACCAGCTCGTCTTCGACCATCACGGCCACGTCCTCGTCTACCGTATCGACTTTGTTGAGGGCGATCAGCGACACGCTTTCGAGGAGGCTCGGGTCGTAGCTGCGCAGCTCGCCTTGCAGCGCTTCGAGTTCACGCACCGGATCGACGGCCACGTCCAGCACATAGATCAGCACGCGGGTGCGGCTGATGTGACGCAGGAATTCCAGGCCCAGGCCGCGTCCCTCGCTGGCTCCCTCGATGATGCCGGGAATGTCGGCCAGCGTGAATCGCTCGTCGCCGGTGTCGTCGCTGACGACGCCCAGGATGGGGGAGAGGGTTGTAAAGGGGTAGGCCGCGATCATCGGGTTGGCGTTCGACAAGGCCGCCAGCAAGCTGGATTTGCCCGCGTTGGGGTAGCCCACCAAGCCCACGTCGGCGATCAGGCGCAGCTCCAAGCGCAGCTTGCGCTTTTGCCCGCGCACCCCGATCTCAGAGAAGCGCGGAGCCTGCCGGGTGCTGGAGGCGAACACGCTGTTGCCGCGTCCGCCCGCCCCGCCCCGCCCGACCACCTTGAGTTGCCCGGGGCGAATCAGGTCAGCGACCACCTTACCGGTCTCGGCGTCGAAGGCGGTGGTGCCCACCGGCACGTCGATGATGATGTCCTCGGCGTCGGCTCCGTTGCGCAGGCGGCCCTCGCCGCCGTTGCCGGTGCCTGCCTTGAACTTGCGGCGGCCCAGCAGCCGCTCCAGGCTCTCGACGCCCTCGACGGCCCGCAGGTATACGCTGCCGCCCTTGCCGCCGTGCCCACCGTCAGGCCCGCCCTTTTCCATATACTTGGCGCGGTGAAAACTCATGGAGCCGTCGCCGCCGTTGCCGCCGATGACTTCGATTTCGAGTACGTCTCTGAAGGCCATAATGACTCCGTGAAGCTGTGGGCGCTGAGCGGTGAACGCGGCCCGGCCGTCAACCCGAATTCGAGTTGGACCGGGGCGCGGCCAGAGGGTATGGATGCAGGAGACTCGACGCGCTCAGCGCCCGCCTGCTTGCCCGGCAAGCCGAAAAAGGCCGAGCGCGTGGCCCGGCCTTTTTCGGCTGCCTGTGACTGCGGCAAGAAGCGCCGTTTTCAGTCGGCGGCGAGTTGGGTCGGGGCGGCCTGCACGCTGATGAAGCGGCCCTTGTTGCCCTTGTTGGCAAACACCACTTCGCCGTGAACCAGCGCGAACAGGGTGTGGTCGCGGCCCATGCCGACGCCGACGCCCGCCTTGAACTTAGTGCCGCGCTGACGAACCAGGATATTTCCGGCCAGCACCTGCTCGCCGCCGAACTTCTTGACGCCGAGGTACTTGGGATTGCTGTCGCGTCCGTTCTTGGACGAGCCTACGCCTTTCTTGTGAGCCATGTTGGGTACCTTCCGGGAGTGAAACTGTTAGGGTTCTGGTGCATGGGTGAGGACAACCCTCACTTCATCCGATGTTCGCTTCGGCGCGGGCCTCAGCCCTGAATGCCGGTGATCTTGAGCGCCGTGAACTGCTGGCGGTGCCCGGTGCGGCGGCGGTACTGCACGCCACTCTTGTACTTGCGGATGTAGATCTTCTTGAGCTTGCCGTGATCGACCACTTCGGCGTTCACGGTGAACTTGGCGGCGTCCGCGCCGAACAGGGTCTGCTCGCCGCCCACCATCAGGGCCGTGAGGTCGAGCTTGTCGCCCGCTTCACCCTGAAGCTTCTCGACGCGGATCACGTCGCCTTCCTCTACGCGGTACTGCTTGCCGCCGGTTTGGATAATTGCAAACATCGGTGTGCTCCTTGGTGGCCCCGGCCTGTCCAGTGTCTCGGCCTCATGGTGCGGGCGACCGGAACGTGATGGAGGCTTCGGGGCAGCTCCCCGCCTTTAAAGGCAGGGCATCAGCGCAAAATTGTATCACGCCGGGAGGCCGCCCTCAAGTCTGGTGGTAAATCGGGATTCAGAAGTATAGATCGTCGTCGCTGTCGGCGTCTGCATCGGCGTCTTCGGCGTCTTCCTGAGCCGGGCTGCTGGGCAGCGTGCGCTCCCCGTCCTCATCCAGCGCACTGCGCAGAGCGTCAATGCGTTCCTTGCAGACGGCGTAGGCGGCCTGGGCTTGATTCAGCAGCAGCAGTACCTTGTCGAGATCGGTCTCGCCGCCTTCGAGTTCGGCGGCGATCTGGGCGAGCTGCTCGGCGGCGGCGCGGTAGCTCTGGGTTCGGGCCGCGCCGGGCTGGGCCTTGCGGGCGTTCATCTGCGCAGACTCATTTCACACCCGCGCCGCGTCCACCAGTTCGCGTGCGCCGCGCTTGAGCACGTCCTGGGCCAGTTCCGCGCCCAGCTCGGCGCATTCGGCGGGGTCGCCCTGGCTGTGCGCCTGGATGATGGTGGTGCCGTCGAGGGCGCCGACCCACCCTTCCAGGCTCAGCAGCCCATTCTTGATGGTGGCCAGTGCGCCCACCGGGGCTAGGCAGCCTGCGCCCAGACCCGCCAGAAACTCGCGCTCGGCGGTGGTGCGGTCATCGGTGTCGCGGTCGTGGATGGCGTAGGCCACCTCGATGCCCAGATCGTCGTCACTGCGGGTTTCGAGCGCCAGCGCGCCCTGGCCCGGTGCGGGCAGCAAGATGGCCGGGTCAATCAGTTCGTCGATGCGGTTGCGCAGTTCGGTGCGAATCAATCCCGCCGCCGCCAGGATGATGGCGTCGTACTCGCCGCCCGAGAGCGCCGCCAGCCGGGTATCGATGTTGCCGCGAAGCTGCACGACCTGCAAGTCGGGCCGGAAGGCATTCAGAAACGACTTGCGCCGCACGCTGCTGGTGCCGACCCGCGCGCCCTGCGGCAGATCGGCGAGCTTTTTCATGCCCTCCTTGCCGACCAGCGCGTCACGGGCATCGACCCGCCTGGGAATGCTGGCGATTTCCAGGCCCTCCGGCTGCTCGGTGGGCAGGTCCTTGAGGCTGTGCACCGCGATGTCGATACGGTTTTGCAGCAGGGCGTCCTCGATCTCCTTGACCCAGAAGCCCTTGTCACCCTGGGCGGCCATACCTTCCAGACTACCCCGGTTGCGGTCGCCCCGGGTGACGATGCTCTGGATGCGAAATTCGGTTTCCGGCCATTCTTCCTTGAGGCGGGCGACAACCCAACGGGTCTGCGCGAGCGCCAGGGTCGAGCCGCGCGTACCAACAGTGATAGAGCGCATAACGCTGAGCATTATGTCAGGCTTTGACCGGGCGCGGCGCGAATGCTCCGGTGTTTGTGCTCCGGGCCACGCCACGCCGGGCTGCCAAAGCCCCAGCAGCAAAAAGTTAACGCCCCCAGTGCTTGACCGGGGGCGCCATTGGAGCGGAAGTTCAGATCATGGCGGGCATGCCGTCGGGAATCCCGGGCAGGTCCGGCAGATCGGTGTTGGGACTGGGATTCGGTTCCGGCAAGCCGGGCGTGTCGGGGTTGGTCGGCGGGTCGTACATCGGCACGCCGCCGCTGCCGGGCATCCGTTCGGGCAGCGAGGCGGGCACGTCGGTGGGTTCGGTAGCGGGCGCAGCGGGGGGGTCGGTCATGGCGTACCTCCTGAAGTAAGTGGGCCGGGGTGAATTGAAACGCCGATGTGATCCTGCCAAGTCTAAGCCGTGTCTTTGGCAGCCGCGCGAGGGAAGTGTGAAGACGGATTCACGCCGGGGCCGCGCCGCGTTCCAGTCGGCATGTCTTGACAAGCCTCAGGGCCGCCTGTACTCTGACTGAGCCTGAAACGCCGAGGTGGCGGAATTGGTAGACGCACTAGTTTCAGGGACTAGCGCCGCAAGGCGTAGGGGTTCAAGTCCCCTCCTCGGCACCACCCCCAAGAACGGCTCTTCGCAGAAACGCGGGAGCCGTTTTGTTCTGCTGGCTGCCCTGCGGTAGAAAGCCTGACGGGCCCGCCGCGGTGCGTTCCCGCCGCCCGGCAGCGTATCCTTGGAGCCATGAAGCATTTTCCCCTCTCGGCCTTGCCTGCCCGCCCCGCTCCCGATTCGCGCTTCAGCGGCCCGGTCTGGATGCAGGAACTGACTTCCTGCGCGATGCGCGTGACCTTTACGCCCGGCGCGCGCACTGCGTGGCACCGTCACCCGCACGGCCAGACCTTGCTGATCCTGAGCGGCAGCGGGCTGGTGCAAAAGCGCGGCGAGGCGGCCCTCAGCTTTCAGGCTGGGGACGTGGTGACTATCGCGGCAGGCGAGGAGCACTGGCACGGGGCCGCGCCCGACTCGGTGATGTCGCACTTCGCTTTACAGGAAGGTCAGACCGAGTGGCTGGCGCAGGTGACCGACGCGGAATACAAGGGCTGAAGCGCGGAAGCCGGGCACACAAAAGCAGGCATATTTGCATAATTATGCGCTATGCTGAATGGATATGCTCAGCAAGGACCAGCGTCAGAAGCGGATTCAGGAAATCATCGCCCGCGAAAATGTCGCCACCCAGGGCGAACTGGTGGCCCTCCTCCAAGCTGACGGTGTTCAGGTGACGCAGGCCACCGTCAGCCGCGACATCAACGAGCTGCGGCTGGTGCGGCTGCCGATGGGTAAGGGTCGTCACCGCTACTCGCTGGCCCAGTACCGAGGCAACGAGAATCTGGAAGGTGAACTGGCCCGGCTGTTTCAGAACTTCGTCCACGATATTGACCGGGGCGAGAACATGCTGGTGATCCGCACCGCTGAGGGGCACGCGTCGGGGGTGGCCCTGCTGCTCGACCGGCTGCGCCGCGACGACATCGTGGGCACCATTGCGGGTGAGGACACCATCTTCGTGGTCGCCCGCAGCATCGAGGAAGGCGAGGCCATCTTGGAGGAGTTTCACGAGCTGATGCTGGGGTAACGCTCAGTCTGAGCGTTCTTCGCCCCAGGCGGGCGGCAGTTGTCCATGGGCTGCCAGCAGTTCCAGCAAAGCGCCCACCACCCGCTCGGTTTGGCCCGGCACCTCGCCCAGGGTGTCTGAGGTCAACGACAGCAGCCGCTCGATGTCTGCGGCAAAATCTGGAGGCGTTAGCGGCAGCGCGGCGGCGAGCGTGAGCAGCTTTTTCTCGCCGGGGTGGGGCCGGCGGTTGAAGGCGAACAGAACGTCAAAATAACTGTCGAGCAAGCGGGTCGTCGCCATCGGCATGGCGACGATGTCGCCGCGCCCGGCGGCCCGCTTGAGCTGCACCGGGCGCGCGTTGATATGCCCGCGCAGCAGCGGCACGTTCAGGGCGATGATGGCCTGGGCCAACCATCTGGGTAAGCCACGTTCGCCCTCTGTTGCAAGGCGGCAAACCACCCTTCGCGGTCAAACAGGATACGCGCGGTGCGCAGGTTGTGCCACACCGCTGTTGAGTAGCCTTGCCGTGCCTCGTTCCTTTCCAGCAGATAGGTCAGGTGATCTTCAAAGGAGGCGGCGGGCCTGCAGATGATGTCCACCGGCACGCCGCTGCCGCGCTCGATCCACTCGTCGCCGTGCTCGGCGAAGTTGTTGTCAATTTCGACGTGTCGCCCGTGCCATTTGGCGATCGCGCGCCGGGCAGTCAGCGGTAGCGCCTCGCGGCTATACGCGGCTATAGATGTAGAGGTCGATGTCCGAGTGCTCGTCGGCGTTGCCTGCTGTGACCGAGCCACCCTGCACGACGGCCAGCACCTGCGGCACAGCAGCGTATTCGGCGGCCAGCGCCTGCGCCAAGTCATGTGTCATCCGTTGCCTCAGTCCAGATAATCCCGCGCCTTGAGGTGGGTCAGGCGCACATTGAAATGCTCGGCTGCCTTCACGCCGCCGAGTTGCCCGGTGCGGGCGCGGCCCTCGCGGAAGCGCTCGGTGTTCCAGGGCCACTTGTAGAAGTCGTGGTAGAAGGTCATGACCTCGGCGGCCACTTCCAGATACTCTCCGATGTCGATGAACACTTCAGGATAGGGGCTGGCGGGCGCGTGGTACTGGTAAAAGCGAATCGGCTCGCGCCAGGGATCGAGCTTTCCGGCCTGCTGGGGGGTGTCCTCGCCGCTCTGCAGGCCGGGATCGCCGCTCAGGTCGGGCGGCGGCAGCGGTTCACCCGGTTCGTTGATGATCTTGGGAATGCGGGCCAGGGTAATGGCGTCGTAGGCGATCTTGGCTGACATGCGGTGGTCGGGGTGCGGGTGATCGTCGCTCCAAGTGATCACCGCGTTGGGCCGGAACTGGGCGTAGAGTCGTGCCAGCTGGAGGCCCTCGGCGCGGCTTCCGGTCATGCGGCTGTCACCCATGTCGAAGAAGTGGTGCTGAGCGCCGATCTTGCCCGCCACCCAGGCCCCGTGCTCGCGGCGGATGCGGGTGACTTCCGCGTGCGAGGCGTCGCCGAACTGCGAGGCGAGTTCGCCCAGGGTGGTCCACACCAGCATCACCTCGTCGCCGCGTGCCGCGTGCTTGGCCAGCGTACCGATGCAGCCTATCTCGTCGTCGGGGTGGGCAAAGACAGCCATGATTCGCATAGGAAGCAGGATACGCCCGAATATGCTTGAGGCATGCCCAACCATGTTCATGCCCAGCCCGGTGATGTGGCCGACTTCGTTTTGCTGCCTGGCGACCCCGACCGGGCCAGCTACATCGCCGAGCACCACCTGGAAAACGCCCGGCTCTACAACGATCACCGGGGCCTGCTCGGCTACAGCGGTACGTACCGGGGTCTGGCGGTCAGTGTGCAGACCACCGGCATGGGCTGCCCCACCACCGCCATCGTGCTGGAAGAACTGATCGAACTCGGCGCGCAGACGGTCATCCGGGTCGGCACCTGCGGCTCGCTCAAACCCGAGGTGCAGCCAGGCGACCTGGTGCTGGCGCAGGGCAGCTTGCCGTTTGACGGCACCACCCGGCTTTATCTGGGCGAAGGTCCTGCCGTGCCGCTGCCGAGCTGGGCAGTGCTGAGGGCCAGCGCCGGACTGCTCGAAGCGTCGAATATCCCGCACCATGTGGGTCTGCTGGCCAGCAGCGATACCTACTACGCCGGGGAGTGGCTGCGCCGCGAGCGAACGGCACGTGGGGCCGTCGCCGTGGAGATGGAAGCCAGCGCGATCTTCACCATTGCCATGCTGCGCGGCATCCGGGCGGGTTGCCTCTGCACCGTGTCCAACCACGTCGGCCAGCCGCACCTGAGCCGCGAAGCGCTGCGCCCTGGCGTCGACGCCATCACCGCGCTGGCACTCGAAACCTTCCGGGTGCTGGCTGAATAAAAATCGGGGCCGCTCTCCACAAGCGGCCCGCCCAGTGCGCCGGTGCGCTCTTCCCGAATTACGGTTTCGGCTCGTTCAGAATGACGATCCGGCCCTCGTTTTGCGCCGCGACATCCGGCACAGCCTTGAAGTAATTGACCAGCAGATCGATATCGAGCGTGCCGGTATCCAGACGGCGGCCCTGGGCGTTCTTGAGCACGTCGAAGCCGTCGCCGCCCTTGGCCGTGAAGGTGTTGACGGCGACCGTGTAGGTCTTGGCGTCGTCGAGCGGCTGTCCGTTGAGGCTGGCCCCCACCAGACGCTGCCCGGCGGGCTTGGCGAGGTCGAAGGTGTAGCTCAGGCCCTTGGAGACGCTGAGAAACTGGCCCTTGTTCTCGGCCCAGGTCGCCACGCCGTATTCGAGTGCCGCCTTGAGTTCCGCGCCGGTCAAATCGAGCAGGCTCAGGGTGTTGCCGAACGGCTGCACGGTGATGGCCTCCTCGTAGGTGATCGGTCCCTGGTCGATGCTGGCGCGCACGCCGCCGCCGTTGACCAGCCCGATCACCGCTCCGCCTTTCTGTCCGGCCAGCAGCGCCGCGTCGGCCAGCACATTGCCCATGGTGTTCTCGCGCTTGCGAACATTCTCGCGCGCGCCGTTGAGGCCGGTGCTGGTCTGCCCGATCACCTGGCGGCGCAGGGCGGCAATCGGCACCGTCAGGGTGTTGAGCATCTTGCGGCTGATGGGGTCCTCGGCGATGTCCATGGTCACCGGAATGGGGTTGCCTTCCCAGGTGGTCACCGCGCCTGAATCGTCAAAGTCCACCTTGATGCGCCCCAGCACCTTGCCCCATTCCCAGGCGGCCACCAGCAGGGTCTTGTGGCCGTCCGGATTCTGAACGACGGTGGGGTACGGCCCTTCGGAGGCCGGGAAATCCTTGTTGGCAAAGGTGCCGAGCAGGGTGTGGCTGTGGCCGCCGACGATCACGTCGATGCCCGGCACCTTGGCCGCCACTTCCTGCTCCAGCGTGTAGCCGAGATGCGAGGTCAGGATGATCTTGTTGACGCCCTGATCCTGGAGGGCTTTGACCGAGTTGTTGAGGCTGGTCATCAGATCGAGCATCTTGACATTGTCGCCGGGGCTGGAGATCAGCGGCAGATCCGGCGTCACCGCGCCGATCACGCCGACTTTCTCGCCGTCGACCATCAGCACGGCGTAGGGCTTGATCAGATCCTTGAGCAGCGGCTCCTGGCTCACGTCGATGTTGGCCGACAGCAGCGGAAAGTTGGCTTTCTGGGCAAAGGCAGCCAGGGCCGGAGGGCCGTCGTCGAACTCGTGGTTGCCCACCGCCATCGCCTGGTAGCCTTGCAGGTTCATGAACAGCACGTCGGCCAGGCCCTTGTAGAGGTTGTAGTACAACGTGCCCTGAAAGGTATCGCCGCCCGACAAGATCAGCGGATTGACATCGGACTGGCTGTACTGCTTGACCAGGGTGGCCTGACGGGTGTAGCCGCCGTACATGTTCTCCCCGATCTTGGTGGGGTCCACGTGGCCGTGCAGATCGTCGGTGTGCAGAATAGTGACGGTGAGCGGCTTGGCACTGGCGCTGGCGAGCAGGGCCGTGGTCAACAGCAGGGCAAGTTTTCTCATGGCCGCATTCTAACGGATGGGTGAAATATCCGGGCTGGGCAGCCGCTCACTTTGCTAGCCTCACTCGCGCAGCCGCGCCGCCAGTGCCCGGTGATCGCTGCCGCCGGGCGGCTGCACCTCGGCGCTGACCACCTTCAGGCCGCGCGCGAACACGTAGTCGATCCTCAGACTCGGCTGGGCGGAGGCGAAGGTGTAGCCCAGCCCGCGCCCAGCCGCGTTCCAGACGTCGGCAAACTGGGCTGTCAGGGCGCGGTAGATCCGGCCGCGCGGCGGGGTGTTGAAATCTCCGGCGACGATCAGCGGTCCCCGGACGGCGGCAGCCTCGCGCGTCAGGATTTCGAGCTGGTTCTGGCGGTTGCGGCGGGTCGTCTGCACCTGACCGTCGATCACCCGGCTGAACATTACGGTGGAAAAATGCACGTTGACGACGCTCAGGTCGCCCTGCGGCGTTCGCAAGAGCGTCACCAGAAAGCGCCGGGTGGTGCCGGGCAAGCTGACTTCGCGGGTAGACACGACCGGAAAGCGGCTGAGCGTGAGCAGCTCGGCGCCCGGCGTGTCGGAGCGCGAGACGAAGTAGCCGGGCAATCTGTTCAGCAGGGTCTCGGTAAACGGCCAGCGCACGCCGTTGGTCTCCTGAAGAGTGATGACGTCGGCTTCGGCGGCCCTAAGCTGGGCCGAAAGGCGCTCGGCGCTGCCCAACTGACCGCGCGCGATGTTGTAGGTCAGCACGCTCAGGTCGCCGGGCTGGCTGGCCCGCACCGGGTGCCAGGTAAAGCCCAGAAAGAACAACGCCGCACCGCACGCCAGCAGCGCCGGGAGCAGCGCCCGCCCATTTTTTCGGACGGCCCACTGGGCCAGCGCCGCCAGCATGAGCAGCGGCGCGGGCCAGGCCAGCAGTGCGGGCGGCGCGTAGGCCAGCAGCAGGGTCGGCAAGCTGCGCTCGGCGACGACTTCGCCCAGGCTCCAGGCCAGCAGCAGCACGGCAAGGTAACTCCAGATCAGGCGGCGCACGCTGACCACTGTGCCAGCCACAAATGAGAACAGGCCCCCTGAGACTGGCTGCAGTTCAGCCGGGCCTCAGCTCAGCAGCTCGCTCCAGAAGGCGATGCTGGCCCGTTCGTAGAGCAGCCCCATCTGGAGTGGCTGGACCGCCGAGAGGGTGGGCGGCAAGCAGACAGACTGGCGTTCGTATTCGGCCAGCCGGGCGCGGTGCAGGGCCAGCTGCTCGGCGGCGAGCGCCCTGACTTGCTGCGGCGTGCCCTGTTCGGCAAAGAAGAGCTTGAGCAGCCCCAGGTCGCGCAGTTCGGGAAAGCCCGCTGGTTGCGCGAGCCAGTCTTGCAGGGCGGCCCGGCCTGACTGTGACACCTGATAGGTGCGCCTGCGCCGTCCGCTCTCTTCCTGGGTTTCTTCCAGCAGGCCCAGGGCAGCCAGGCGCTGCGGCTCGGCGTAGAGCTGCGAGCGCGGAAAGGTCCAGAAGTTGCCCACCGATTCGTCGGCCCAGCGTTTGAGGTCGTAGGACGTGCCAGGGCCGTACTGCCCCAGCAACCCCAACACGATGTAGGAGGAGGGGCCGAGCGCCGGGCTTGCAGGATTCACCTTCGGAGTCTACACTTTCTTCAGACCGTCCAAAATAGACTATCCAGAACGGATGGTGCGCGGTCGGGAGAAAAACAAGATGAACAGCACAGTGACCAGCACCCAATCTGCTTCACGGCGCGTGACCGCCGAACTCGACGGCGACTTTGTGGTGTTCATGATCGGCATGCGCGTCAACAAACCCTGGAGAGTCTCGGCCTGGTTGCCAGTGTTTCTAGCGATGCCGAAGATGCTCGGCGAACTCGGAAAGCACCCGGAACTCGGCCTGCTCGGCGGGCGCTTTGCGGGGACCACCCTGATTCAGTTCTGGCGCAGCAGCGAGCACCTCAACGCCTACGCCCAGTCGCGCCAGAACGAGCACCTCCCGGCCTGGCGGGCCTTTAACCAGAACGCGCGCAAGTCGGGCGGCGCGGTGGGCATCTGGCACGAAACTTACCGGGTGGCGGCAGGAGAGTACGAAACGGTGTATGTGGACATGCCCGCCTTCGGACTGGGCCAGGCGGGCAAACTGGTGGAGGCCACGGGACGCCGGGCGACGGCGGCGGGGCGGATGGGCGGCGCAACGGGGAGCGTCTAGCTCTTCTGCTTGGCTTGCTCGGCGGCCTGCATCCCCAGATACATCTGGTACTGCGGCGCACCGCCAAGCATGTTCTGGCCGCCGTCGACCGGCAAGATGACGCCCGTGACATAGCTGGCCGCGTCCGACACCAGAAACAGCGCGGCGTTGGCGATGTCCTGCGGCACACCGAAGCGGCCCAGCGGCACGGTGCGGGTAAACTGTCCACGCGTCTTCTCGTCGGGGGCCAGCCGGGCCATCCCCTCGGTGCCGTCGATCGGGCCGGGAATGATGGCGTTGACGCGCACGCCGCGCAGCCCCCACTCGATGGCGAGCGTCTGGGTCAAGGCGTCCACGCCTGCCTTGGCCGCCACCACGTGCGCCTGCATCGGCACCGGCACACCGTAGGCGCTGATGCTCAGCACGTTGCCGCCGGGCGTCTTGAGGTGCGGGGCCGCCGCCTTGATGGTGTGGTAGGTGCCGATCAGGTCAATCTCGACGACCGTCTTGAACCCGTTGGGCGAGATGCCGTCCACCGGGGCCGGGAAGTTGCCCGCCGCGCCTGCCAGCACGATGTCGAAGTCGCCGTGAACTTCTACGGCCTGCGCGACCGCCGCCTGCATGGCCGCAAAGTCGCGCACGTCAGCGCTGACGCCCAGTGCCCTGCCGCCGTCAGCGCTGATGCCCGCCGCCGCGTTCTGAGCCTTCTCCAGGTTGCGCCCAAGAATGGTCACCGCGCAGCCGTGCGCCGCGAAACTCTGGGCGATGCCGAGGTTGATTCCACTGCCGCCGCCAGTAATCAGGGCATGCTTGCCCGCCAGCAGATCGGGGCGGAAGGTGGAGGACGCGGGGTGGGGCTGGGTCATGTGGCTCCTTTGGAATCGGAAAGAAGGAAGAGGAAGGTCGAGGCCGCAGAACGGGGACTACTTTCGAAACGCCGCCGCCAACCCCTCCGCCGTCATGTGCTCGGCGTTCCAGTCCACCGCCTGACTCAGGCTCTCGGCGTGGGGCAGGCCAGCGTTCAGCACTTTCTTGGTGCCTTCCAGCGCTCTGGGCGGCAGCGTGGCGAGGTGGGCGGCCAACTGCTCGGCGCGGGCAAACAGGGTGGCGGGGTCGGGAAGCACCTCGGTCACCAAACCGATGTGCTCGGCCCTCTGCGCGTCTATCGGCTCTCCAGTGAGGGCCAGTTGCCGCGCCCAGCCCTGCCCCACGATGCCGGGCAGGCGTTGCAACCCGCCCAGATCGGCGGCGATGCCCAGCCGCACTTCCGGGAGGCTGAAGCGGGCATCCGCGCTGCACAGGCGGATATCACAGGCGCTGATCAGTTCGGTGCCCGCACCGATGCACCAGCCGTGCACGGCAGCGATCACGGGAATCGGCAGCGCCGCCACACCCTCGAAGGCCGCGTGCATCGGGGCGACCTGGGCGCGGAACTTCTCCAGGTCGCCCAGCGACTCGCCGATACTCTGGGCCGACGATTTGACGTCCAGCCCGGCGCTGAAGAGTTCCTCGCCGCGAATGATCAGCGCCCTGGCCGGGCCGAGTCGGGCCAGAACTTCGGCCATCTCGCGCCAGAAGACCGGTCCCATGCTGCCTTTCTTGGAGACGATGGTCAGGGTGGCGACCTCATCGGCAAAGGTGAGCCGAACGGACTGTTCACTCATGGCGGAAGTGTAGCGCGGGAAAGTGGACCGGGCTCAAGGAGAGACGACCGGCTTCATGCCGTACTGGAGCCGCTACCAGACCACCCACATCACCAGGGCAGCGGACAGTACCGGCAAGCCGTACCGGAACGTGACCAGGAGGCCGTCTGAAAGCCCATTGACTGACAGGCTGCCCAGCACGACCTCAAACAACACCAACACACTGACCAGCCCAGCGGTGCCCACGCTGACCCACCCGGCTTCGCGTCCTCACCAGTACGCCAGACGAGGGGGTATCAGCAGGACTGTGCCCGTGAGAAGAAGGCGAGCGAGTTCACCGAGCGCACTGAAGATGCCAGGCAACCAACTGTCGTTTGTGGTCACGCAGCAGGCCGAGGGAAATAGCAGCGCTGGCATCAGCAGAAATATGCCCAGACCACCGAGGATCTGGCTGCTCGGCGGCTTGAACGTGGTCAGCAGCAGTGTGAACCCGCCAACGAGTAGGGCCAATACACACCCCAGGATGAGTCCGAGGGGTTGGGCCAGCGTTGGTGTAACGGGTGGGGAATTCTCGAACGACTTCTCTGGCGGCTTCGGTGGCAGCACCTCCGGCAGCGTCACCAACACGCCCTTTTCGGCCAGACTGCCACATTATACCCCTCGACAATTTCTGGCCGCAGCGTGATCAGGCTTTTCTCAATGGCTGTATTGTTGTTCGCTGGGACCAGGCCCGCTTCAGTACAGCCCTGTCTGTCCCACTCGGGTTGGAGCCGTTCAAGATGGTCCACTTTGTACTGTTCTAGAGCAGTGACACATATTCTGGCTCTGTTTCCGGCCGCCACCTGATAGGCCGCTGCCTGAGCCTGGGTTTGTTGTTGCGGTGTCAGCGGCGAGGGTGCTCTGGGTGGCAATTTGGGGGAGTTGCTCAGCGACCCCGTCCAAGTCTTGCCACCTGTATCGGTCACCTCCACTTTGAAGTCTTCAAGTCCACCACTGCTGAAGATAATCCGGCTATTGGATACGGCAGGTGTTTTGAACTTGCCACCAAAAAACCGGGTCATATTGAACACATGGTTGTCGCAAGACTGGCCGTTAAACGCCTTGGTGGTTCCACTCTCCATAACAGTGAACGCCACCGCGTTGATGTAGGCATGAAGGTAGCGCTTGGCTTCCAGCTCGCTGCTAGACATGGTTCGTGTAGATGCGCTCTCCAGCAGCAAGACAAGCCAGAGCAGCCACCCCCACTTCACCCCACCTGCTCCGCTCCAAACACCCGCCCCGGCTGCTGGTACTCGTCCTGCGCGGCCACCAGCTGAATTTCGCGGGTTCCGGCGGCGTGGGTCATCTCCAGCAAGGCGTACAGAGCACTCATGCTGAGGCTCAACGCCTGCGACACGTCTCCGGTCTTGAGGTAGTGTCCCAGAAACAGCGCGGCGATGGCGTCCCCGGTGCCGTTGCGCGGCGGGTCGAGCGGCAGCATGGGCGTGCGGCACAGCCACGCGCCAGCGTCCGTCACCGCCAGCGTCTCGATGCTGTCCGGCGGCGCGTCCACCCGCACCAGACTGGTCACGACCACCACGCGCGGCCCACCCTCACGCAGGGTGGCGCGGAGCTGGTGGGCGGCCATCAGCGCTTCCTCCAGCGTCTGAACCGTGGTGCCGGTCAGTAGTTCCAGCTCGAACTGGTTGGGCGTCACGATGTCGGCCTGCGGTACGGCCAGCGCGGCGATGCGCTCCGGCAGTTCGGGCCTCACGAACACCCCGCGCCCGTAATCGCCCATCACCGGGTCGCAGCAGTACAGCGCCGCTGGGTTGGCCGCCCGCACCCGCTGCACTGCCTCTGCCACCGCCGCTACCGTGCCCTCGCTGCCCAGGTAGCCGCTGAGCACCGCGCCGCAACTCGGAAGTGCTCCCCGCGCTTCGATGCCGCTGAGCAATTCGGCCACCAATTCCGGCGCGAACACCTGGCCGGTCCAGGCTCCGTAGCCGGTATGATTGGAAAACTGCACGGTATTGATGGCCCACACCTCGAAGCCCAGCCGCTGCAAGGGAAAGACGGCGGCAGCGTTGCCGACATGGCCGTAACTGACCCACGACTGAATCGAGAGGATGTTGGGCGGTGCTGCAGGGCCAGGGGTGGTCATGGCCGCACAATAGCGCCGCGCCTTGCCGAGCTGGGGCGAGCGCATTGGGCAGGCGCGTTAGCAGGTTAGCGGACGGCTCAGGGCGTGCAGGCGTCCACCCCCGGCCGGGTCGCCAGCGTGAACTTGCAGCCGTACTTGACATCGGCAATCGTGCTGGGCGTCATCACATCGTCGCCCGCCGGCCTGGGGCCGCCGCTGGCCCAGGCCATCCAGTCGTTGAAGGCCGTGACCACTTCCGGTCCCGCGAACTCGCAGTGGCCTGCCGCCCGAATGGCCCGCTGGACCAGCAAAACGGTGTTGCCGTTTTGCTGGTCCGCCTTGAAATAGTGCATTTCGTGACCAAACGGCACGTACAGGTCGCCCAGCGTGTGCATGGTCAGCACCGGCACCTTGAATGTACCCTCGATGACGGGCAGCCAGCGCAGCCCGCCGGATTGCGGCGGGTTGGCGGCGGGGTCCGCCGTGACGCGCAGAATGCTCTGGTTGTAGGCCGTCTCTGCGGCGGTGGGAGCCGCGCCCTGGGTCCAGCGGTAGGTGACGTCCGGGTTGCCGTAGATGGGTTTGGCGAGGATGCCGTTGATGGTGCCGTCCGAGCCGCCGGTGCCCAGCACCGCCTTTTGCCAGGTCGCCGATTCGAAGCCCACCGCGTCGAACACCGGGCGCGGCCCGCCGGTCAGGTTGAGCGCCACGTCGCGCAGCCTCGCGCCCTGCACGGCGTTGGGCGTCCAGGTGGTATCGGTCACGCTGCTGAACAGGCCCGCCGTGATGTCGGGTAGGAGTGCCTGGAAGCCGCTGGCCGGGGAGCTGGCCGCGCCGTATCCGGCCAGTTGCTGGGCGTTGAGGGTGTAGTCGCCCAGCCACTGAAATTCGTAGGGCGGGTCGAGCACCCCGCACAGCGGCATAGCGGCGTCGTAACGGACCTTGTGCTTGGCGGTGGCCAGGGTCTCGGCCTCCACAGCGGCGGCGGCGACGTTGCCGCCCATCGACACGCCCATGATGTAAGTTGCTTTCGGCGCGGTGTACCTGTTCTGGGTCAGCACTCCGAATTGCTGGGCCAGCGCGTTGGTGTCCTCGATACCTGCCCGCACGTCGTAGTAGTTGGCCGAGTAGCTCGACGCGGCCCAGGCGTAGCCCTGCGAGAGCATGTAATTGCCGAAGTCCGCCGAGATCGGCGGCGTCACGTTCAGCGCCTCGCCGGTGCCCGCGTAGCCGTGCGCATACATCACCAGTTTGCCGTTCTACTTGTCCGGCACCTCGATCACGTAGCCCGCTTTGCCGTGCTCGCCGTCGTAGCCGCCCTGGTACACCGAGGCACCCGGCAACGCCGGGAACGTGGGCGTGGCCGCCGTGAAGACGCGGCTGTCCTGCAAGCGGGTCTGGGGCGGCTGCGTCGTCGGCCTGGAGGTCATGGTGCAGGCGGTGAGGAGCAGGCCCGACAGCAGTAGTGAAGCGAAACGTCGATGGCTCAGATTCATGAATCCTCCCAGAATGATGGTGATGTGCTGGAAGCATTAGAAACCCCGATTAGACTGCTGTCAAATCCCTTCTTTTTGAAGATAGAGGGCTACTATTGTGCAACTTTAGGGACTTATTTGTTCACCAGTTCCCGGCCCAGATATGAGCTCAGCGCCACGCCCAGGTCGATGCCGATCGCCAACCCGTCTGCACCAAAGCGGGCCAGGCCCATCAGAGCCGCGTCCAGTGTGGCACTGATGGCCTTGCCTACACCCATGGCCTGATTCCCGGTGTTGAAGTTCATGCCCCGAGTGTTGAGGGGTAGCAGTGGTGTGGGCGACAGTTGCGCGGCCTCAACCGTTCAGCTGCACCTGGGCCACTTGGCACAGCATCCGGAACATCTGAAACAGGTGGAAGGCGTCGGGACTGCTGTAGCCCACCGTCACGGCGTCGATGCGGGTCACGCCCGGCACCCGCCCGGCCTGATCGGCCCTGGCCTGGTGATCGAAGGAAAGCTGCACGCTGGCCGGAAAGATGACCGTGAATGGCTTGAGCCGGGTAGCCTGCTCGACCGCTTCCCGTGCTCCTGCCTGAATCCGGCGGCACGCCTCAGCCGGGTGCAGATGTACGGCGCTGAACATGCTCAGGCCCTCTTTGACCGCCACACCGATCACCTCCGCGCCGAGATCGTCTTGCACCTGCTTCACGGCAATGTCGTCGCCGCTGACGAACACCGTTGGCACACCGTAGTGTCCGGCCAGCAGCGCGTTGAGGTACGGCTCCCCGGCCTGCACACCGTTGATCCTGACGTCGCGCACCGAGCCGTTCCAGGTGTGGGCCAGCGGCGCGCCCTGGGTTCCGGCGCGGGCGTGGTAGCCCACCATCAAGAGCGCCACCACGCCGCTTTCCTGCACGCCCTGTACCATGCTCAGAGGCCGGTCGTTACCCGACACGTAGCGCACCCGCTCGTCGATGTGTTCGGGCAGCAGGTTGCGCATCGTCTCGTGCGAGTCGGCGATCAGCACCCCGCTTGCGCCGCCCTCGAAGGCCCCTAGGGCGGCGGCGTTGGCCTCGCGACTCATCTGGAGACGGGCGCGTTCGTACTCGCCCGCATTGACCAGCCCCCCAAACTCCGGTGGACTCACTTGCACCCACGACGCCACCCCGCACACGCCTTCCATATCCACGCTGATGACGACATTCATGGGCTGAGCGTAGCGGCTGGGCGGTAGCCTAGGCAAATGACCACCGTGCAGATGACCGAATTGCAGCGCGTCGAGGCGGCCCTGGCCGCGAGCTGGCGTGGCTATCCCGGCGATTGGGCCACCTTCGGCCCGCTGAGCGCTGTCTACGCCAGGGCCGGGCTGCCGATCAACGTGGCGCTGGGAGCCACCAACGAGGAAAGCGCAGCAGAGCAGTTGCCGCAGATCGAAGGCTTCTTCGCCGCCCACGCTCACGCCGCCTCCGTGCTGGCGCACTCGCACGCGCACCCGGCGCTTCTGGCGGCGCTGGCGGCCCGGAACTACCACCTGGACTATCTGCTGCATACCTACGCTCGTGCTCCGTCCGGCGAGCGGCCTGCTTCAGCCTTCGAGACGGAGCTGGTGACGCCCGACGAATGGATCCGGATCACGCCGCTGGCCTTCGGGCCGGAGAGTCTTGAGATGATGCGGCTGGCGGCCAGCGTGGCGGATGTGGTGCGGCTGGGCGTCAAGGTGGGTGGCCAGTGGGCGGGCTTCGGGGCTGTGACCGTCATGCCGGATTCAGAGGGCGGTGTGGCCCTGCTGTTCAGCGCCGGAACCCTGCCGGAGTATCGCGGCCAGGGCATTCAGGCGGCTCTCCTCGCGGCCCGCTTGCAGATCGCCCACGAACAGGGCGCGACGCTGGCCGCCGTGGACGTGTCGCCCGGCAGCGGCAGCGAGCGCAACGTGGTGCGGGCAGGCTTCGGGCTGATTGGAGCGCGGCTGAATTTTGTGCAGACTCAGGGCTGAAGGGTGTGGCCCGCGCTCCGCAGCGCCGTCTGTGCTTCCCCTAACTGCTCGCGCTTGACCAGCACATAATCGGTGTCGAACGTCGAGACGGCGAAGATGCCCACCCCGGCGTCACGCAGCGGATTGAGCACGGCGGCCAGGATGCCGGTTAAGCCAAAGTCGAAGGGGCCGTGCAACTTGAAGGCCACCCAGCCGGAGGCATGCGTCGTCCCTGGCGGCAGCAGGTGGGCCTCGCAGACCAGCGAGAGTTCGTCTTCGCTGCGCGTCAGGCTGAACAGGGCGCCGGTTAGCAGTTCCGTTGGCAAACGTGCCGAGGGCGGCCACTGTGCCACCGCAAATTCGGTGGGATCAGGGCCGCCCAGCAGCGACAGCGTGAGTTGAGGCGTCATGCCGCCCAGTCTAGGGCAGGCTTACTGTCCTTTGGCGAGGCGTTCAAGCACCAACCGCGAGACGGTCTTGAGCGTCTCGAAGACGCCGCGTCCCTGGTCGGCCACCGCTTCGTGCCACTGCAGTTCGTGCTTGGGGTCAATTACGGCGCGGATCATCTCGGTGCTGAGCGCGCCGTCGAGGTCGCGCTTGTTGATCTGGAGAATCATCGGCACTTCCTTGACGTCGATGCCGTGCTCCAGCAGGTTCTCGCGCAAGTTGCGCATGCTCTCGGCGTTGGCGCGCAGGCGGTTGGGTGCGCTGTCCGCGACAAACACGATGCCGTCCACGCCGCGCAAAATCAGCTTGCGGCTGGCGTTGTAAAAGACCTGCCCCGGCACGGTGTAGAGGTGAAAGCGGGTCTTGAAGCCCTGCACGCTGCCGAGATCGAGCGGCAGAAAGTCGAAGAACAGGGTGCGCTCGTCTTCGGTGGCCAGGGAGACCATCTCGCCGCGCAGGTGGCCCGGCACCTTGGCGAAGACCTGCTTGAGGTTGGTGGTCTTGCCCGACATGCCGGGGCCGTAATACACGATCTTGCAGTTGATTTCGCGGGCGGCGAAGTTAATGGTACTCACATCATTCCCCTTTGGGCCAAGGCCGCGCGGCGAGGCGGGCGAAACGGTGAACGGAGTCGGGGTGAATCCCGAGTGGCGGACGTCGGTGTCGGACCAGCTTGGAATCAGCCCAGCAGATCGTCGAGCATCGAGACGGCGTTGCTGCCGAAATCCGCGTCGAATTTGATCGGCGGCGCTTCCTTGAGGGTTCTCATGATCTCGCTGAGGACCGTGATGGTTTTCTTGGCGTGCAGTTTGACCCGGCCCAGCGGCACGCTGCTGTCGAAAATCAGGGTGAGAAGCGCCACGTCACCGACCGACTCGACGTAGATGGCTCCCTGTTCACCCTGGTGAATCTGCTCGCTGAAGGTGCGTTCGCCGAGCATATTGGCCAGTGCGGCAGTCGCGGCGGCGTTGGAGGCCACCAGGGTCGCCACCGAGTCGAGGGCGGGGGGGCGGGGGGCCCACAGCGCTTCCTTGTGAGAGAGCACGAAGCCCTTGCGGTCAACCAGAAGGCAGTAGCGGACACCTGTGGCCGCGAGCAGGTCTTCGACTTGCGTCTCGACCTGATCGAAGGCGTCACCGTACAGCGCGAGAGAAGGCTCAATCATCGAGGGGCAGTATAAGGAGGGTGTTCTTACAAGAGGCGTACAGATTTTCAGGCAGCGTTGGGGCGGTACCGGCCCCGGCTCACCTGAATTGGCTCATCTGGCCAGCGGAGGCAGCCGCTACACTGCCCGGCGTGAAGCCCCTGCTCTCCCTGACCCTGCTGCTGTCGCTGCTGAGTGCTGCCGCCGCGCGCCCGGTCGCCATCGGCGGCGTGCCGACCAGCCCGGTGATCGAAACCAAAGTGCTCCCCAGCGGGCGCGAGGGGCTGCCGATCTGGTTTTTGCCGCAACTGGGGCTGCAAACCCGCAACGATCCCCAGGACGTGTGGCTCAGCTACGGCGCACGCAGCCTGCGTTATACCGCTCCGGGCGGCTGGCAGGCCACGGGCTTCAGTGTGCCCGCGCCGCTGCCCGCGCCCGAGCGCTACGGCGCGGGCGGCAGCCTGCATGTGGGCCTGGAGGTGCTGCGCGCGCTGGGGGTGCCGTTGGGGGGCAGCACCCAGCGCCTCGACGTGCGGGTGGTTCGCTCCGGCGTTGATGCGCCCGAGCCGCCTGTGCCGCAAGTGGCTTTTCAGGCCGCTCCGGTCAGCCCGCCCGCGCCTAAGCCCGCTCTCCAGACGGCCCCGAAAGCGGCCACCGTCAAGGCGACGGGCAAACTCAACCCGGCCAAAACCAATTCCGCAACCTTCAACCCAGTCAAGGCGGCCACCAAAGCGGCGGCCCAGACAGCCGTGACCCAGTCACCCAGAAATCAGTCGCCTGCGCCGCTGGTGCCCCGCAGCACGGCCCAGCCCACCCCAACCCAGGTCAGCCGGGTACCGACGCCCCCGCCCGCACTGAGAAGCGCCAGCGTGGTGCCGACGCCAAAGCAGAACCCGATACCGACTGCGCCCGTTCCCGCGAGGGCCGCGTCCGCTTCGGTCCAGCCGCCGCCCACCCCAGCTGCCCCGATCCCGCCCGCAGCGACGCTGCCCGCACCCACCCCGCCGACCGTTTCGCCCTCGGCGGACAGCGCTCCGGCTCCTCCGGCCCCGCTGCCCACGCCGCTGAGCGGTCCCCGGATTCTGGGCGTGCGCTCCAGCCTCAGCACCATCCGCAACATTCAGGTGCAGCGGCTGGTCATCGATCTGAGCGGTCCCGCCACCTACAGTGCCCGGAGCGAGCGCGGCGGCGTAACCCTCTTTCTGCCGCAGGCGAGTGCAACCCCCGGCGTGCAGACCCTGGAAAGCGGCGACACGCTGACCTTCGCCCCCGACGAGCGCGGCGTGACGGTGCGGCTCGACGCGGGCGGCGGCCAGAGCCAGGTGATAACCCTGGACGACCCGGACCGCCTGGTCATCGACACCGCCACCAGCCTCAGCGCCGATGTGCCGCCGCCCATCAAGGAGGACGCCCTGCCGGACGGCGTGAGCCTGAACGTGTTCGGCGGGCTGTCGCTGCTGAGTTTCGATGCCAGCCGCTACGCGCCGCATGTGGTTGCGGCTCCCAGCGGGGCGGCGCTGAGCGTCGCCGAACTGGTGCGCCGGGGCGGCGGGGTCGCGGGTATCAACGGAGGTTATTTCGATCCGCCCAGCGGCTTGCCGGTGGACTTCGTGGCCTCGGGCGGCAAACTGCTCTCGGCCAGCCTGGAGCGGCGCGGCACGGTGGGCTTCGATGCGCGCGGCGCGGCCCTCTTCGGCTTTCCACGCCCACGCTACATGCTCTCCGGCACCTTCGGTACCCTTCTGGTCAACACCGTCACCGCTCGGCCCGCGCCCAAACTGCTCACTGCCTTTGTCGGCGACGGCAAGACGGTGGTGGGCGGACCGGGCCTGCTGACCCTGACGCTCAATTCAGCGGCCAATGGCGTGCTGCGCGCCGACATGAACGGCACGGTGCCCGCCGCCGATCTGATCAGCCTGACGTTTGACCCGGCCCGCTTTCCGCAGTTGCCGCGCACGCCGGGCAGCGCCCTGCAAGCGGTGCTCAATTACCAGTCCGCCGACTGGCAGAACATCCGAGAAGGCCTCAGTGCCGGCCCGATGCTGATTCAGGGCGGTCAGATCGTGCTCGATCCGGCCCGCGAAGCCTTCGACGTGCTGACCGGGGTGTGGCGGCCCACCCGTCAGGTGGCGTTTGCCATCTATAAAGGTCAACCGACCCTGGCGTTCCTGGAGTTCGGCACCCCCGAAACCTTCGCCCGTGCCCTGCACAGCGCCGGGGTGCAAGAGGCTTTGCGGCTCGACAGCGGGTCGAGCGCTACTGTCTTCGTGTCGGGCGGTTACCTGGGCACGGGCGGCTACCTCAACACGGTCTGGAGCCGCCCGGTGCCCAACGCCATCGTTCTGGTGCCGGTGGGCGCGGCGGGGGCGCTGGGTACTGGCAACAAAGTCAAGTAGCGGGGCCAGTTAGCGCGGCGCGGGCTGTTTCAGTCGCCCGCGCCCACTTTCGCCAGCAGCCGCTCGTCTTGCTGAGCGAGTTCGAGAATGTGGTAGCCGTAGGCGTTGAACACCTGCGCGCCGCTGGCCTCGTCGGTGTACGACACTTTCTTGCCCTCGTACTCGTGGATATGGCCGTGAACGACCAGCCTGGGGCGGCGCTTACTGATAAAGCCACTGATGAATTCGCAGCCCCGGTGGGCGTAGTCACTGCCCGCGTGTGGGCCCGTCGGCGGCGCATGCGTCAGGAAGATGTCCACGCCGCCGCGCGCCTGCCAGGCCAGCTTGCCCAGTCCCCAACGCGCCTGGGCCGGGGTGTACTGGTTCTCGCCATCGCGGTAGCGCGGCACCCCGCCCCAGCCCGCGATTTTCAGCCCCGCCTCGCTGACGACTCGCCCGTCGGCGTTGATAACGCCCTGTGGCAGATGCCGCCCCGACCCTTCGTTGATGTACTCGTCGTCATGGTTGCCCGGCACGTACACCACCGGCACGGTCAGGGTGGACGCCAGAAATTCCAGAAAATAACCGGGAATGTCACCCGCCGACAGCACCAGATCAAGCGGCGGCAGGCCCTGGGGAAACCCGCTGCGGTACACGTAAGGATGGACCATGTCTGCGATAACCATGACCCGCTTGGTCGTGGTCGGGTCAGACGTGTCGAACTGGGCTTGGGTCGGAATCCGTGATTGAAGTGAGGGCTGAGCGAGGGACGTCATGGCTGAAGGCTCCTGCCCGGAGACGGTGAAACGAAGGAGTTGCCGTCAATTGAACGGCTGCGCTGACCGCCGGAAAAACGCGACCATCCTCGTAAACCACCGGGGCTTGTATCCCGGCAGTCTAGCGCGTTTTCGCTGTGGGCGGGGTGTTTCCTACAGAATACTAAAGATGACCGACCCACCTTCTGACGTCCCGATGCTGCGCACTCCGCGCCTGACGCTCTGGCCACTCTCCTCTGAAATCATCACCCGGCAACTGACCGGGGGACCGTTTGTTCTGGAGTTACCAGCTGTCGGCCGCGCTGTATTCGATGCGCACTGGCCCAGCGGCGCGCTGGGATTTTTCCCCGGTTGGGCCAAGCATCCTGATTTGATCAGCGGTTGGGTCATCCTTCACGCGGGGGAGGCGGTCGGCACCATTGGTCCCAAAGGTCCGCTGACGGGCACAGTCGAGATCGGCTACGGACTGCGGTCCCAGAATTGGAACCAGGGACTTGCCAGCGAGGCGGCGCGAGCGGTGACGGAGTGGCTGCTGGGGCTACCGGAGGTCAAGAAGGTCACCGCCGAAACCGCGACCGGCAACGCCGCCAGCGCGCGGGTACTGGAGAAAGCAGGTTTTGTCGAGATTGGGCGCGATTTTAGTGAGGAGGACGGCGAACTGCGGCTGTGGGCCAGAGTGAAGATCCCTTAGCCGTATTGGGCCTTATGGCGCCGCTTCAGCTCGGCGTACTCGGGATTGGCCGCCGCCTCGTCCCACTTTGCCTTGAAGATGCGGGCCGACTCGGCCTTCACCGGGTCCTCGGGGCTGCGCGGCAACTCGGGGCGGCCATGCGCGCCGCTGACCCCCTTCTGGTCGTCCGGCACCGGGCCGTCATACTTTTTGCCGCCCTTGTGGTTGGCGTAGCGCCGCGAGCGGGTGTAGCCCATCTGAAGAAACTTGCGGGCCATGTCCGCGCCCACGAAGTCGCCTGCCGCCAGATACTCCAGAAACAGCTTGAAGATGGCCTCGCTGCTCTCCCGCGCCGCCTCGGGGGTAGCGAAGCGCCAGTACGGCAGGATCTCCGATTTGTACGGCTGCACCAGCAAGACGCCCTGTTCGCCCACGCCCACCCGGTACAGCTCAGGATGCGCCCGCAGATCGAGTTCGGCGTAGTGGAGGCTGTAGTCGAATTTCTCGGTCGGTTGGGAAACGTCTTTGGTCTCCGGTGTTGGCTTGGTTGTCTTCATTCCAGCTCCGCATCACGGGTTTTGAAATGCGAAAAGGCGGAGGTCGCCCCCCGCCCCGCCTGTTCCTGGGTTCAGTTCAGTTGCTCGTCGTCCATCATCGCCTGAAGCATCCAGCGGATCTTGTCGATGGTGGCGGCGTAGCCGTTGTACAGGTCGGCGGTGGCGTGGTCTTCGGCGTCGTCCACCGTGCCGGAGTCGTCGCGGTAGCCCTTGCCCACCCGGCTGAGATCGGCGACCAGATCGGCCACCTGGGTGCGGGCGTCACGCACCGTTTCGGTGGGCACACGCACCACGCTGTACTTGTCGAGGTCGCTCGGCGCGTTCTTGGGGCTGCCGCCCAGCGCGACCAGACGTTCGGCCTGCTCGTCAATGCTGGGAAAGATTTCCTCGATGAACTCGTCGTAGGCCAGGTGCAGATCGCGGAAGAAGCGGCCCCGGATGTCCCAGTGGTACTTCTTGAACTTCAGGTACAGGCAGATGCTGGTCGAGAGGTTGCGCTGCAAAGTCTCCGAGACGATGCCGAACTGCTCCTCGGTGAGGTAGTGGTGGTTGACCAGCTGGTTGAACGCCCCGCCCTCGTGCGCGGCGTCGGTGCGCTGACCTACCGAAGCCTCGGCAGGAGAGGGCGCGTTGTGAACGTCTTCCACGATCAGCGGCGCGGTCTTGTTCTTGCCGGCCTTAGCGCTGGCGGGCGCGGCGGGCGCGGCTGCCGCTTGTACGGCGGACTTGCTGCTCTTCTTGGTCATGGGCCTAACTTACCCCTGCCCCCGCGCCGGGCAGATGACGTGCCCGTAAGGACACCTTTAACTCTTGAGATGCGATTGCGGTATGTGCTTCAAACGGCCCTGAAGCGCAGTTCGTTGTCCTGCACATCCAGCACCACCGCGCCGAGGTCAGCGAGTTCGGCCAGGTGAGCGCTGATCACGCTGCGGTTGAGCAAGGCCGCACTGGGCGTCGTCATCTGCACGCCCAGCGCGTCGCAGACTCGCTTGAGGGCCGTGTCCACTGTGGAAGCGTCTTGAACGGCGGTCAGAACTGCCTCCGTGACGGCCCCAAACGCTGCCAGGTTGGTCGCCACCAATCCAGTCAGGTTCTCGGTGGGGTTCCCGTGTCCCGGCACGGTGAGACGCACGCCCGGCACGTCGAGCAAACCGGCGGCACTCGCCTTCATAGATGTGCTGTCCACACAGAACGTCAGCGGGTGCTTGGCCAGTGGTTCCTCGCCGAACAGGGCGTCGGCAGCGTACAACACGTCACCGAAGCGGACCGCATACATCTGCGAGGCGTGACCGGGCACGTCTATCAGTTCCACCGCCACGCTGCCGAGCGTGACCCGACCTGCCGCCACCGCCTGCGCCGGACTTGCCGGAGCGAGCAGGAACTTGGTCCGCAAGACTTGCGGCGGGTGCGCGCCGTAGAGATATAGCGGCTCCAGCAGCGGATGCTGGATAATGGCGGCCTCGAAGGGCGGCGCAAAGATCGGCAGGCCCGGAAACCGCTTGAGGAAAGTGGCGTTGCCGCCGTGATGGTCGGCGTGCGAGTGGGTATTGAGGATGGCCGTCGGCGTCAGGCGCTGGGCCTCCAAGGCGCGCAGCAGCTTGCGGGCGTGTGAATCGTCGAGGCCGGTATCGACCACTAGCACGCCGGATCCTTCCACGAACACTAGCGAATTGACGGCGGCGGCAAACAGAAGCGCGCCGGGCGCGAGCGGCAGCAGATCAGACATGGTCCGAGCTTAGCGGTTGCCCGCCCGGGGTCGCTTTACGGCTGAAAAGTAAGGTGGCCCAGTAAAGCGATGAGAAGCACTTGAGATGAGTGAAGCTTCCCGGTATTCTGCGGCCTGTTCGTCCCCCACAGTTTGTCAACCGTGTTCGTGCTCAGGGCTGCCGCTGCACGCCTTTCCCCGTTTACCGTCGGTCATTTGACTGTGCTCGACTGTGCCCGAACGTCAAGGAGAAACATGAAGAAGCGCTTCCTCCTCACTGCCCTCGCGCCCACGCTGTTGCTGGCGGCCTGCAATACCGGAGCGACCACTCCGACGCCTCAGCCTCAGCCAAGCGCAGACACCACCCTACCGGTGATCAGCTTGCTGGCCGCGCCCGCCTCGGTCAGCGCGGGCAGCAGCGTGATCCTGACGGCCACTGCCAGCGACAACGTGGGGGTGAGTAGCGTCAAGTTCTACCGGGACGACACCCTGCTCGCCACCGATACCAGCGCGCCCTACGAATACACCCAGGTGACTACGGCTGCAGATGTGGGCACCCTCGGCTTCAAGGCCGTGGCCAGCGACGCAGCAGGCAACACGGCCAGCGCTGCGGCCAGCGTGACCGTAACGACACCCAGGCCACCAGTCAGCCCGGATATTGACCTGAACATCAGCGCGATAACAATCTCAGGAAATCTGCCGATTACTGCTGCGGTCAGCAGCCAGATTGGCATTGCCAAGGTGGAATTTCTGCTGGACGGCAAGAGTGTGGCTACGGACGTGACTGCTCCTTATCAGGTGGTTTTGCCCGGCCTGACCAGTCTGCAAAACGGTCTGCACACTCTGGTCGTGAAAGCGACCGATCAGAACGGCCAAGTCAGTGAAGACAGCCAGACGTTTCTGATCGCTATCGACGATAACGAGCCGAATAACAGTGTTCTTGCAGCAAAGACAATTAAAATTGGCGATATCTTGAACGGCACAATCGCTGGACAGGCACAGGATGTCGATTACTTCCGATTCAATGCCGTCAAGGGCGATCAACTCAAACTGGGTGTGATGGGTAAATCACTGACAGCCAGCACCCTCGATCCTTACATCACGCTTTACTCGCCTGACGGTCAGACCATGCTCGAGCGCAGCGACGACGGCGGCCCTGGCGAAGATGCCGAGATCCTCTTTAACGTGCCCGCAGCTGGCAGCTACGTGATCGCAGTCACAAGCTTCGACATTCATGACGATCCCGACGCCAACGACAATCTGCCGACCAATTTTTACCAGCTTGCCCTGACCCGCCGCTGAGCCGTCGCCTGGCCCGGCTTTGCCCTGGTCTCTCTCAAGGAGCGTCAACGTGAAGATCTCTTCCCATACCGGCCTCAAGGCCCTGTCCCTTCTGACCCTGAGTATTGCCCTGGCCGCCTGCAACCAAGCCGCGACCCCGCAGTCCCAGGCGCAGTCACCCCGCCCCGCCGCTCACCTCAAGCTGGCTGACAACGCCGCGCCCCGGCAGTACTTCGTCGAGCTTTCCGGCGATCCCACCGATCTGTCGGCCCAGAGCGTCGGCAGCCAGCAGGCGGGTTTTCGCGCCCAGGCCAAGGCCCAGGGCATTCAGTACCAGGAACTCAAGTCGTACTCGCTGCTGTTCAACGGCTTCGTGGTCGCGGCAGACACCACCGCCAAGCGTCAGATAGAGCGGCTCGGCGGCGTGGTGGCCGTCTACCCGGTGCAGCAGATTCAGATGCCGCAGACGCAGGCGATTCAGGCGTCTGCCGAGCCGCAGATGTTCACCGCACGCGGCATGACCGGAGCGGATATCGCCAACAACGAACTCGGGCTGACGGGCAAGGGCATCAAGGTCGGCATCATTGATTCGGGTATCGACGTCGACCACCCAGCCTTCAAAAATCGCATCATCAAGCAGCACGACTTTGTGGGTGACGCTTACAACGCCAATGATCCGCAGAAAAGCACCCCGGTGCCTGATGAGAGCGCTGACGATTGCGGCGGGCACGGTACCCACGTCTCGGGTATCGTGGGCGGTAACGATCCCTCTACTGGCTTCAAAGGCGTGGCCCCCGAGGTGGTGTTCGGGGCCTACAAGGTGTTCGGCTGCGAGGGCTCGGTCAACGATCCAGTGGTTATGGACGCCATGGAAATGGCAGTGCGCGACGGTATGCAGGTCATCAACATGAGCCTGGGCAGCGGCTATGACTGGGCCGAGTCGCCACTGGCCCGCGCCGCCAGCCGGGTGGTCAAGCGCGGCGTCGTGATGGTCAACTCGCAGGGCAACGAAGGTGACAACGGCCAGTTCTCGTCGGGTTCACCGGCGGCGGGCGATCAGGTCATCTCGGTGGGATCGGTGGCGAACGTGGCGTTCCGGTTGCCCAAAGCGGTGCTGAGTGACGGCACCGAGATAGGTTACACCAACAACAACGACGGCCACGACGCCCCGCTGAGCGGCAGCATCGAAGTCGTCAAAGGTCCCAAGAGTAGCCCCACCGCCACCGAGGACGGCTGCACCTCCAGCGGCGGCTACGCGCCCAACAGCCTGACCGGCAAACTGGTGCTGATCCGGCGTGGGACTTGCTCCTTTTACGAGAAAGCCTTCAATGCCCAGAAAGCCGGGGCGGCCATTGTCCTGATCTACAACCGCCTGCCCGAGCACCTCGACGGCGTGGGGCTGACGGGTGATCCGGCCATCACCGTGCCGGTCATCTCGATCAGCGGCGTGCTCGGCGCCAAGATCGACGCAGCCATCGGCAAGGGCAAAACCACCCTGACCTGGACCAAGGACACCATCAGCATCGCCAATCCGGCGGGCAATACCAACTCGACGTTCAGCAGCATCGGCGCGACGCCGACCCTGACCTTCAAGCCGGAAGTCTCGGCCCCCGGCGGCTCGATCTACTCGACCTACCCGCTGAGCAAGACGGCGGTGGGCTACCAGACCCTCAGCGGCACCAGCATGTCCTCGCCGCACGTGGCGGGCGCAGTGGCGTTGCTGCTGCAGGCCCACCCCGGCATGGCTGCCAAAGACGTGGTTACGCTGCTGCAAAACACTGCCAATCCGGTGTCGCTGCGATTCAACAGCACCACCTACGATGGTCTGCTCAATTACGTGCAGCAGCAGGGCGCGGGCATGATCGACATTCCAGCGGCGGCGACCACCCAGGTCATCGCCACGCCCAGCAAGCTCGAACTCGGCGAGAGCCAAACGTTCCCCACCCGCCTCAAGGTGGTGGTGTTGAAAAACAGCTCCAGCAAGGCCGTCACCTACACGGTTTATCACTACCCGGCGCTGACGCTCTACGGCGACACCTACACCGTGCAGCCCGACGACGAGAACGTGGCGACCATGACGGTCAACGGCCAGAGCGTCGACGGCGAAAGCACAGTCGACGTCACCGTTCCGGCGGGCGGTCAGACCGAACTCAATCTGGCGATCACCGCGCCTGCCGGGGCCGACGACCTCAGCCAGTACGGCGGCTACCTGATGCTCGACTCCAAGAACGGGGGCGGCCACCTGAGCGTGCCGTACATGGGCTTCAAGGGCGATTACCAGGCCATTCCGATTTTGACCGACGCCTACATCGGCGACACCAAGGTCAAGTTCCCGGTGCTGATCCAGCGCGACGCTGCCGGCGATCAGGATTTCGCGCCCGACAAGCCGGTTTACACCCTGGCCGATATCAAGCCCGGCAAGCCTGACCAGCCCTACGCGTTCGTGCATTTCAACCACCAGGCCCGCCGCGCCAACCTCGACGTGCTGAATGCCAACGGTTCGCTGGCCGCCGAACTCGACCGCGACCAGTACCTGCCGCGCAACGCCAAGGACCACTTTGCCGCTGCGGAAGACGACGTGTGGTTTGCCTTCAGCTGGGACGGCAAGGGCACCGACGGCAAGAGTCTGCTGCCCAACGGCGACTACAAGCTGCGTCTGCGGGTGCTCAAGCCGCTGGGTGACGAGAGCAACCCCGCCGATTGGGAAACGTGGGTCTCGCCAGCTTTTGGCATCAAGCACAACTGAATCCAGCTTCTTTCGGGGATTTCTTGCGGCGCTTCCTTTCGGGGGAGCGCTTTTTCGCTGTTTGCTTTTTCGTTGTCTGCCCGTCAGATTTGTTAGCCTGTCTGTGATGCCCCGCCGCCTGCTGATTCTGCCGCTGCTGCTGAGTGCTTGCTCAGGTCAGATCAGCGGCGTGCAGACCTTCTCGTATGTGGGCGGGGATCTGCGCGGCGGCCTGATCAGTTACGACCACGTTCCCCCGGCGGGCGGTCCCTACGCGCCGCTGTGGCAGACCTGCGGCAGCTACGACGCGCCCATCTATCCCGAGTATGCCGTACACAGTCTGGCGCGCGGCGCGGTGTGGTTGACCTACCGCCCCGACCTCGCCCCTGGCGATCTGGTGGCCCTCGAAGCGGTTCAGGCTCAGCAGCCCTGGGTGCTGCTCTCGCCGCAGGGCGCGCAGGCCGCCGCCGTGATCGCCACCGCCTGGAACGCCCAGTTGGAGGTTCAGCGTGTCGGCGACAGCCGCCTGCGCCGGTTCGTGCAGCGTTACGCCAGTTCGACAGCGGTGCCGGAAGCCGGGCAAGCCTGCGCGGGCGGCTATGCGGGCACCCAGTAGGGGAGGGGATGATGCTTGAGCGTGCCCGCCAGCGCCTTCGATCGGCCCAGCGTGTGGTCGTCATGACGGGTGCGGGCATCAGCGCCGAGAGCGGGATTCCCACCTTCCGGGCCGCCCAGACCGGCCACTGGGCCAGATTCAGGCCCGAGGACCTGGCCAGCCCGGACGCTTACCGGCGAGACCCGGAGACGGTCTGGGCCTGGTATGCCGGGCGCTGCCGCGGAGTGCAGGCCGCCCAGCCCAATCCCGGCCATCTGGCCATGGCCGAACTGGAGCGCCGCCAGGGGAAGGGCTTCTTGCTAGTGACCCAGAATGTAGACGGGCTGCACCAGCGCGCCGGAAGTCGCCGACCCGCCGAGCTGCACGGCAACCTGACGCGGGCACGCTGCGAAAGTTGCGGCCTCAAACAGCCTCTGAACGCACAGGAACCGTTCACGCCGCCGAGCTGCCCACACTGCGGCACGGTAATGCGCCCCGACGTGGTGTGGTTCGGTGAGCGGCTCCCGCCGCTGGCGCTGGCCCAGGCCGAGGCCGCCTTCTCATCGGCGCACATCGCGCTGGTGATCGGCACCAGCAGCCTGGTCGAGCCTGCCGCCAGCCTGGCGCTGCTGACCCTGGATACTGGAGGCACCGTGATCGAAATCAACCCGGAACCGACGCCGCTGACCCCTCTCGCCACCTTCTCGCTGCCCATGAGCGCCAGCCGGGCGTTGCCCGCACTCTTGGAGGGCTGGTCATGAGCCAGGCCGAACCTGGCCTGCTGCTGCGCCCCTACGCCAGCCGCGATCTGGCCGCCGTCTACGACATCTGTCTCAGAACAGCCGATGCGGGCGGCGACGCCGCGCACCTCTACACCGATCCCTGGGTGCTGGGCCACCGCTACGCCGGGCCGTATGTGGCCCTCGAACCGGGGTTCGCCTTCGTGCTGGAAAGCCGTGAGCGGGTGGTCGGCTACATCCTGGGTGTGCCTGACAGCGCCCGCTTTGCCGCCGAGAGCGAGGCGCGGTGGTTCTCGCTGCTGCGCCCGCTGTACCCGCTGCCCGCCGAGAGCGACAGGAGTCTGGATGCCCAGGCCCGCCGTCTGATTCACGCCGGATGTCCCGCGCCGGACGCCGCCTGGCTGGAGAAGTACCCGGCCCACCTGCACATCGATCTGTTGCCGCAGGCGCAGGGACTGGGCCTGGGCCGGGCGCTGATGGAATCTCTCTGGGCCGCGCTGCGGGCGGCTGGCGTGCCGGGCGTGCATCTGGGCGTCGGTGCGGGCAACCCCAGGGCGCACGCCTTTTATACCCACCTGGGCTTCACCGAACTGGAAAAGGTGGAGGGCCGCTTCTGGACCCTGGGCTACGATCTGCGCTGAGAAAGCCGAATTGAGTCAACGTTGCCGGTGCTCAGACCTGCTGCGCAAGTGCCCAGCCGCTCAGCAGGGCCGCTTCGACGCGGGGGCCGTGTCCATCACTCTCGCACCAGTCGCCGCACCAGCCGAGCCGCAGCTCCGGCAGCCAGCCGCAGGCCTCGGGAAAGCGCTTGTCCGGCGTGGCGTAGCGCCAGCGGTGGGCGAAGCTGTCACCCACGCCGAAGTCGCCCACGATCTCTTTTGCGGCGGCGATCAGCGCGGCCTGCACCTGTTCCGGCGAATCTTCCAGGTGCTGCTCACTCCAGTCGGCGCGGGCGTGCAGCATCAATGCGGGCGGGCCGGGTCGCTTGGTGTGCTCCCGGGCGATCCATTCCAGTGCCGGGTGGTCCTTGACATTCAGGGCGGGCCAGTCGGCGTTGACATCGGCCTGCAGCGCCGCACCGACGGCCCAGCAGGGGCGCAAGGTCACGGCGTCCAGCATGGAGGTGTCCGGCCCGTTGGTGAGTCCGGCCAGCAGCACGCTGAGCTGCGGCGCGGGCGCGTTGAGCAGCAGGGTGCGGCCCCCGAAGACCCGTCCGCCGGCACTGATCAGTCGCCAGCCGTCCTCGTTGCGCTCCAGGCGGGTAATCTGGGTACTGGTCTGCACGTCCAGCTCCCCGGCCAGCGCCTTGCCGATGTCGCTCATGCCGCTGCGGCCCACATAGCGTGGGTGGCCGTCCTCGGGGGTGCTGATCTGCCCGGCCTGCCGGCTGGGTATCTGGCGGGTCCACTCGCTGAGCCAGCCTGCGTCCAGGCCTTCCTCCACCAGCGCCCGTGTGCGCGGCTGCCGGGCCGTGAAGAAGCGTGCGCCGTGATCGAGCCGCAGCGGCCCGAAGCGTTTGGTGGCGGCCCGGCCCGCGACGCCGCGTGCCTTGTCGAGCACCTGCACCCGCATGCCGGCAGCGGCCAGGTCACGCGCCGCCGCCAGTCCGGCCAAGCCCGCGCCCAGGATCAGAACGTCCATCATGGGCGGAGTGTAGCGCCCTGAGCGGCCCGCGCCGTTGGCGTGGATACTGTGTTGATGAAGCCTTCAGGTCTGGATCCTGTCGCCATCCATACTGTCGCCGCCATTCGGGCCGCCTGCGCTGCGCTGCCGCACTCGCGCGAAACGTTTCCGTTCGGCGCCGCCACGCTGGTATTCAAGGTGGGCGGCAAGATGTACGCCCTGACCGATATTCACGCCGAGTCGCTGAGCTTGTCGCTGAAGGTGCGCCTGGAGCGCGGCGAGGCGCTGCGGGCCGAGCATGCGGCCATCACGCCGGGATATCACCTCAACAAGCGCCACTGGATCACGCTGCAGCTGGACAGTGTGCCGGGCGACCTGGCCTGCGAACTCCTGGCGGAAAGCCACGCGCTGGTGCTGGCGGGCCTGACGCGGGCGCAGCGGGCTGAGCTGGCGGCCTCGGCTCTGGAGAGCGAAACGTAACCTCTGAAGCAACCGTTTTGCCCCTAGAGATGCTCGGGGCGGTAATCCTTTTCCACGTCCACGCGCGGCGGGCCGCTCAGACTCACACCCTCGGTCTGGGGGTCGGCCAGGTGCGCTATCTCGCCGCGCAGGCCCACCGTCAGTGCCGCGCCCTGGCCCGAAACGCCCACTAGCTGTGGGTCGAGGACAAGCTGCCAGCCGCCACCCGGCCAGTTCAGGGCCGAAGCCAGCCGCTCACCGCCGAGCAGCGCGGCGACCTCCAGATCGTCGAGCCGCACCCGCACGCTGCGGGTTGTCCAGCGAACTTTCATGGCGAGTAGGTCTTGGTGAGGCTGCCCAGCGTGCTGGGGGTGCGGGCCTGATAAAACACCAAGCTGATCGGCAAATTGCTGCCGCTGGCCGGAACAAAGTCGATCTTGAGCAGATCGCTCTGGGCACGCCACAGCAGGGTGGGCTTGTCGGGCGTCAGGGCCACGCCGCTGCGCGGCAGTTTGACCGTCTGGGTAATCGGGCCGTCCTGCACGTTCATGGCCCCCCGGTACAGCCCGCCTCGGGGACTCAGCGCCACCGCCACGCCGCTGCTGCCCGACACCTGAATGTCATAGAGCACGCCGTAATTGCCGCTCAGGCGCACCGGCTGGCCGCTCAGCACGTCGCTGCCGAGGATGGCCGGGTCGATCTGGCCGTCGCCGATGACCATCCGTGAGGGCAGCGCTCCGAGCTGTGCCCGGATGGTCTTGACGGCGTTGGGAAAGGTGCCGCGCACGTGTTTGCCGTCGGCGGGCAGGTAAGGAAGCTGCTGCAACACCTGGGTGGTGGGCGGCAGCCCGCTTTCGAGCAGGGCGAAGGTCAGCTCGATGCGCCCGGAGGCGTTGATGTCTTGCAGCAAATTGACGCCGCTGCCGGGGCTGAGCGTCGGGCTGGCGTAGAGGGCCACGCTCTCGCCGGGCTGCAAGGTCACCTTGCCAGTCGCGGTATCGGCGAAGTAATCGAGCAGGGTTACCTGGCCGAGCTGTCCCTCGATGCGGGTGGGGGCCGTTTCGCCGAGGCGCTCGGTGATCACCTCCAGCGGGCGGGTTTCCAGGTTGCGGGCCACCACGTACAGCCGGGCCGGTTGGCTGAGCGCATTGAGGTGGTAGGCCAGCAGCCGGGCGCGTCCCGACAAGCTGTCCTGATACAGCAGGCCGCTCTGAATGGGCGCTTCGGGGCTGTTGGAGAAGATCAGGGCGGTGGCCGACACCGAAGTTGGGAGCGCCGCAACGGTGCTGCTGCCCACCAGCGGGTAGGTGTTGACCAGGGCATCGGGAAAGCTCTCGCCGGGGTCGGCGTACTTGAGGGCGTAGCTCAGCGGGGTGTCCATGACGGGTCCGGTCACCGTCAGGGTGCGCGAGTACGGCGCGCTGACCTGGCCGCGCGCGTTGGTCACCTGCAAGGTCACGGTGTAGAGACCCGGCTCGAAGTACACGTCGCGCTTGTTGCCCCACTTGCGGCTGACGATGTCTGCGCCGTCGGGGTCGAAGGGGTAGTCGGTGTACACGACCCGCTCGCCGGGCGCGTAGCTGGCCTTATCGGTGCTGAAGCGGGCCTGCGGCGCGAGCGGGTCGCCGCCCTGCGGCACGGCGGTCAGGGTCAAGCTGCGCCCGTCGTCGGAGAAGCTGAGGTTGGCATCCAGGGCGTCGGCCAGCAAGCGGGCGCTGATGTACAGCACCCCGCCCAGATCGGTGAGGCTGCCCGCCGGTTGCGGCGCGGCGTCGAGCAGGGCACTCTGGGTCACGCTGTCGAAGCTCAGGTGGCCCAGCCTCAGCAAGCTGCCCTGCTGACTGACCGGCTGCCCCAGCAGCGCGGCGACTTCCAGGAGCGGCAGCAGGGTGCGGCCCTGCACCAGCCGGGGGGGGTTACTGAGCCGGGCGGCCTGGCCGCTGAGCAGCGCCGCCGTCTGGTCGGTGCTGGCCTGAAGCTGGGCCGAGGCCGCCGCCGAGGCCTGGCCCTGGGTGAGCGCGGTGCCCAGTAGCGCCGCGAGGAGAAGAGGGATGTGAAGGCGAGCAGGCATTCGGGGAGTATAGGGAGCCAAGCTGACCAGCTTCTGGTCAGTTGTCCCGCTGCCGGGTCACACGCCTGCTTGGTAGCGGCTGGGCCTGTCAGCCGGCCCGCTCAGCGGCCTGTCGGCGGGTTCGCAGCACGCCGATTTCCTGCAAGCTCAGCCCCACTGTGTTGAGGGCGTAGACCACCGCCAGAATGATCAGCAGCAGGCTGGGACTGACGGGGCCAGGCAGGTACGGCACCTCCAGCCAGCCGCGCCCAGCCAGCCAGCTGCTGAGCGCTGCCGCCCAGCCGAGCAGCAGCACCACGCCCCACGCGCCGTCGAGCAGAGCGCTGCCGGGCAGCAGCAAGGCCAGCAGCCGAAACAGGGCCGGGCGTCCGGGGCGCGGCTCTCCCGAAGGCGCGGGGGTCAGCAGCCACACCACCCCCAGCGCGTAGCCCAACAGCAGCAGCGAGACCCAGACGGCTTGCAGCGGCGTGCTGAGGCGGGTGGGGGTGGCCATCAAAGCGCTCCAGGGATTGATGATGAGCGCGCGCAGCTGCCCCGCCAGACTGCCGCCCAATGCGCGCACCAGGGCGCGCTGATCGGGGTAGCACAATCTGGCCTCGCTGCGGTACTCGCGCTGAAAGGCGGCTTCCGGCGCGGCCGGCTCGAGGCCCAGGTTGTAGGCGGGGGCCAGCAGATCGGGGGCCGCCGAGAGCGAGACGCGCCACAGCTCGCGGGCCTGGGCGGTGTCGCCCCGGTCCTGGGCCAGCACCCCGAGGTTGTTCTGGGCGCACGGCAGCGGTGCGGCGGCGCTCTCGTAGGTGCTGCGCGCCGCCGGGTCGTCGCCGCCCTGCTGGGCCGCCAGGCCGCGCAGCAAGGCGGTTTCGCGACTGGGGGTCAGTTCCAGGCGGTCCAGGCCGCCGTAAAACCATGCTCCGCCGTAGGTGCCGATATTCAGCGCCGGAACCTGCAAGCGCGTCTCGGTGCGCGCCGCCCAGGTCCAGGCCGAGAGGCTGACCAGCAGGCCCGAGAGCAGCGAGAGCAGCACCAGCTTCTCGCCCAGCCCGGCGTAGGCGACCACGCTGCGCCGCAGCCGCGAGAGCGGGTGGCGAACCCAGCTGCCCCAGCGCCCGCCCAGCAGGGCGGTGGTCTGGCCCTGCACCCGCCAGGCACGGGCCGCCAGCGTCAGGTAAGCGGCCAGCACACTCAGCAGCAGCACGGCAGCACTCAGGCGGGCGGCGTCGCGCAGGGTCAAGAGGGCGTCCGCGCCGAGGTTATATACGGTGCCCTGGGTCAGCGTCTGGGCAAAGGCGCGCCACTCCTCGGCCTCGCCGCTGCGGCCCTGGGCATCGAGCAACGCGGCGTAGCGGGCGTATACGGCAGGGCCCCCCTCGAAGCGCGGCGAGGTCTGGCGCAGGTAGCGAATCCACACGTCGGCGCGCTCCAGCTTGTTCTGGGCCAGCAGCTGTTCGAGTTCGCCGAGCGGGTCGCCGTAAGCGCTCAAAGCGGCGCGGCTGATCGGTAGGGCCGGGTCGTAGCCGCGCGCAGCGTAGTCGCGGGCCGCCCGGCTGAGTAGCAGGTTGGCCGCACTCGGCGAGTTGAGCGTCTCCATCTGGGCGGCGAGTTGCAAGGATGCCGGAAACGCCAGCGGCAGACTGGCTGCCCGCTGAATCTGGCTCAGCGCCATGAAGCGGTCGCCGCGCTGGCGGGCCAGGGCGGCCACCCGCAGTGCCACGAACGGATTGGTGGGGTCCTGGGCGGCGGCGGCCTTGACCTGGGCTTCGGGCACTTGCTGAGCGGCCCGGCGAAGCCAGCCGGTGACGGCCGGGTCGGGCACGAACACCACCCGCTCCTGAATTTGGTTGTCCGTCACCGTATAGGTGTCCTGCGCGCCGCTCGGCCCCGCCGTGACCCGCAGCACCCCGCCGCTGGCGTCCAGGCCGCTGATCATGTCAGAGAAGTCGAGCCGGGTCAGCACGTCCCCCTGGGGGCCGTAGCCGTAGAGCGCGGGGCCGACGCCCAGCCAGGTGGTGTCGCCCTGGCTTACCGGGCCGCTGAGATCGCCCAGCGTCTCCGGAAAATTCAGGGTGGCCTGGGTGGCCCCGTTCTGCGCGAAGCTGAGGTTGCGCCCGTCCAGCACGGCGGCGGCCCCGGCGACTCCGCCGAAACCCACTCCAGACAGGCCCAGCCCAAAGCACAGCGCCAGCAGGGCCGGGGCCGCCCAGCGCCGGTTCAGCGCCACCTCACGCTGCCTTTTTTCCCAGCTTGCCGTCCTCAATCAGGAGTTGCACCGAGCGCGCCCCCATGCCCAGGGTCGCGGCGATCAGCGCCAGGGTGCCGCCCAGCCACAGTGAGGCCACCACGCTGATCGGCAGCACCACCGCCGACATGAACGGAATGACGTTGAGGCCGACTTTCTTCTGGATGGTGGCCTTGTAGAGCGGCATCACGATCAAGGAGAGCAGGATCATCAACAGCAGCGTCTTGGGCGCGATGATCAGCAGGGCACCCAGCATCGGGGCAATGCCGCCGCCGCCGCTGAAGCGGAAAAACACTGGGTAGCAGTGGCCGATGATCACCAGGAACATGGCCGCCCAGGCCCATTCCGGCGCGAACCGCACGGCCAGAAATGCCGCCAGCACGCCCTTGAGAATGTCGAGCGCCGAGATGATCAGGGCCGGGGCGAGGCCGTACTGCCGGAACATGCCGCTGCCGCCGGGCATGTCGCGCCCGCGCACCTCGTCGCCGCGCAGGTGCGAGTAGATCACGCCGAAGACGACCGAGCCGAGCAGGTAGGCGGCCAGCAGCACCAGAAAGACAGTCACCCAGGCATTCTAGAGCAGCCGGGTGGGGAAGCCGCCGGATGCCGGTGACCGCTGCGACAACGGCGAAGTCTGCTGAAAGCGAAATATCTTTAGTGAATTAAGCTAATAGCTAAGCAATCGGCCCCTATTTTCGTGGTTTTCCTTGTTGAAGCGTCGCCGCACTTGCAATTGACTGTCCACTTCACTCAAGATTAAGAGAGCTTCCCAAATTCACCGCACTGGGCCGCTGTTTTGCTGAAAACAAGCGGTGTGTTTGATCTGGAGCTGCCCTGCTCTCACCCTGCCCGTGCCAATTGCACGTTTTGAATGGAGGACGCCCACCCGTGACCCCGACCCTGCGCTATATCATCACCCGCCCGTGCCTGTCCGAAGGCACGCTGACGGTGGCCAAATACCTCCGCGAGCTGTTTCCCGCCGAACTGGCCGGGCAGATGCTGCACCTGACCGACGATCAGGGCCGCGAGTACCCGGCGCGGCTGTCCGACAATGCCCAGCGCCTGCTCGGGCTGAACGCGCTCTACCACGACCACAACCTCGATGTGAACGATGTGCTGCTGCTCTCACCGCTGGGTGAGGGGCACTACCGGGTGAGCTGCGTGGTCAAGCCGCACACCGAGCGCCTCAGTCCGACCTACGGCGAGCGGCCCGCCCAGCTCACCCGCCGGGTGGTCGTCAACGCCACACCGCACGTGCGCGAGGTGCGCCTGGAAGTGGCCCCGGCGGCCGATCCCCACCCGACCCGCCTCGGTGAGAGCCGCCCGTCGCCGGAGCTGGCCGAGCCGGGTACTGGACGGGGAGCGGACGCGGCTCCGGCCGCCAGCCGCGTTGTCGAAACCCGCAGCCCACTGGCCCGCGCCGAACCGCAGCACGAACCCCAGCGCCCCGAAGCGCCGGTCGTCACCGAGGTGAGAAGTCACCCACCGCAGCGCGAGTCGTCAGCGCGCCCTGAACAAGCCCTGCGCTCCGAGCCTGCTCCGCGCCGCGAGCCGCCGCGCCCCGGCAGCGCACCTCAGACGCTATCCGCGCCCCCGGCTCGCGCTGTGGCCTCAGCCGCGCCGCTGCCGCTGGAAACGCTGGCCGATCAGCTCAGCGAACTCGCCCACCTGACCGGCTACCAGGTCGAGTACCTCGGCGGCGCAGACCTCGGGCCAGTGCGCCTGCGGGCCGATCTGGGCGCGCACGGCTACGACGTGATGCTGGCCCTCAGCGAAGCCGACCAGCAGCATCCGGCGTTTGGTCAGGGCACCTACCGCGCCCAGCTGACCTGGGAAAAGGACCAGGTGCCCGGCACGCCGCGCCTGACCCGCGAAGCCCTGGGCGCGCTGCTGGAACATGCCCGCCTCGCACCGCTGACCCCCATCGATCTGCGCGGCTACTGGAACACGTCGAGCTTCGACCTCGATAGTATCGCCAGCCTGGCCGAACTGGTCAGCGCCCATCTGGTGCAGCGCGGCACCTTTACTTACGTGCTTGGCACCCTGGCGCAGCAACCGGCCCACAGCGTCGTCGATCCGGCCCGGCTGGCTGAGCGGCTGGGCAGCGGCGTCAACACCGCCGAACTGCACTCGATTCTGGAAACGCTATGCCGCGCACCGTTCATGGCCCTGATGCCGCTGCCGGGTAACCAGTACTACCTGCGCTCGGACGTGCCGAGTCTGCTGACCGAACTCTCAGACTACGCCCAGGGCGTGAACCGGCGGCTCCAGCCGGGCCGGGTGCGGGCCTAGTTGGTTTGGCCGCCGGGCCGGAGCTGGCCCCCTCACTCAATAGGTGTCCAGGGCCGCGTGCCCGAAGACTAGGCTTTGCAGCGCAGGTCGGTGCCGAAATACCGGGTGCTGAGCTGCTCGTATCTGCCGTCACGCATGGTTTTGGCCAGTGCGCCGTTGAGGGCCAGGCGCAGGCTGCTGGCGCGGTCAGGCAACATCGCGCCCACCGGAATACTCCACTGCACCGGGCCGAAGTGAACGCCGGACTTGGGATAGAGCTTGGCCATCACTGGCTCCATGAGCTGGTAAGCCAAAGAGGCGTCGACCTGGCCGGTGGCGACAGCGTAAATGACGGCGTTGGCGGTCGGAAAGACCTGCGCGCGTTTGGGAAACGGCAGCTTTTGCACGAAGGCTTGAATGGTGCTGCCCGACAGCACCCCGATGTTCCGGTTTTCCAGATCGAAACGGGTCTGGATGGCCGGGTTGCGCGCCACCACCGACATACCTGCACACAGAAACGGCCTGGTGAAGTCCACCTTGTTTTCGCGGGTGCTGGTGATGCCCAGCCCGCCAATGGCCATATCGGTGCGCCCGCCCTGCAAATCGGCCATCATCGTGTCGAGCGCTGCCGAAGTGAAGTCCACTTTGAGGTTGAGGTCACCGGCCAGCATCGTCAGCAGCTCGGTCTCGAAGCCGGTGTAGCCGCCGTCCGCTTTGTAGCTCAGCGGCGGCAGGTCGAGGCTGCTGACGTGCAAGATGCCTTCCTGCCTGATCTCGGTCAGGCTGCGGGCCTGGGCAGGCAGGGCCAGCGTGAGGGCGCTCACGACCAAGGGGAGCAGCGCGGATTTGAAAGTGATTGACATATGTTCCTCCCGAAGCGGCCAGTCAGGAGCTGCACCGAAGGGCCGCTTTCTTTTCTGATGGTGAAATGCATCCACCTTAAAAAGCGGCGTCTCACACTCGCCTGACAGAACAGCCGCGTGCCTGCTTTCATGAACGGGAGGGCGGCTGTTTGCCTGTGGCCATCTCCTTAGGGCGCTCGGTCGCCTTCCGGCCAGCGGGCGAAGATCAGGGTGTCGCGCAGCTGGCCTGGCTGCTGGGCGTCTGCAGCGTTGCGCTTGAGCCGGGCTTCGCGTTCAAAACCCAGGCGCTCGGGCACGGCGGCGCTCCTGAGGTTGCGGGCGTCGCAGCGAATCTCGATGCGGGCAAAGCCCAGACCGCCCTGTTCAGCCGGAGTGAGGGCCAACTCGGTCAGCGCTTTTGCCGTCTCGGTGACGTAGCCGTGCCCCTCGCAGCGCTGGTCGAGCCAGTAGCCGATGTCGCCCACCGGCACCCCCCAGTCAATGCGGTGAATGCCGCACGAGCCGATCAACTGGCCCCGGCGCAGCATCAGGTACATCAGATCCTCGCCCGCAAGGAAGCGCTCGTGAGCGCGGGCCATGCTTTCCCGCTGCTGTTCGGGCGTGCGCGGGGTCTGCGCCCAGGGCATCCAGGGCCGCAGGTGAGCCAGATTGGCATTGACCAGTGCGGCCATCGCCGGGCCGTCGTCTGCCGTGGGCACCCGCAACGTCAGGCGCGGGGTGGTGAGCGTTTCGGGAAACGGCGCGGGGTCGGGCATGGCCCAAGTGTAGTCGGCGGATCACCGCGCCGTGCGCCCAGGCCAGGATTAGACTGCCGAACATGACTGCACCCGAAACGACTGTGGCCGATACCCTGGCGCTCACCCCCGAGCAGACCCACTGGGACACGTATGCGCCGCACTATGAAGCGCTGGATCGGGCCGAGTTGACGCCCGCCGGGGTGCCGAGCTGGCTGGCCGACTGGAGCGAAATCAGCAAGGCCGTGTCGCAGGCCGGGGCAATTCTGAGCCTGCGCGCCGACCTCGACACCGCCGACGTGGTGGCCCGCGAAGCGCTCGCCACCTTCCGCGCCGAGGTGACGCCCCCGCTGGGCCGCGCCGAGCAGCGGCTGCGCGAGAAGCTGCTGGGGGTCGCCGACTACAGCCCGGCTCCGGATTTCGCGCTGACCTACCGCCGGATGCGCAGCGAGGCGGCATTCTACCGCGAGGCCAACGTGACTCTGGAAGTCGAGCACCAGCGGCAGATGCAGCGCCACGCCGAGATTACCGGCAGTCAGACAGTGAATTTCGACGGCGCGGAGCTGACGGTGCCGGAAGCCGAGAGCCTGCTGGGCAGTGCCGACCGAACGCGCCGCGAGCAGGTCTGGCGGGCGATGGTCCGCAGCCGTGCAGAAAGCCGTGCGCCGCTGAACGATCTGGTGCTGGCGCTGCTCGCCACCCGCCGTCAGCTGGCTGCCAATGCCGATTTGAGCGATTACCGGGCCTACCGCTGGCAGGAACTCGACCGGGTGGACTACACGCCGCAGGACTGCCTCGACTTTCACCAGGCGGTGCTGGCCGAGGTGGTGCCGCTAGCCGCCGGACTGATGCAGGACAAGGCGCGGCAGCTGGGCCTGGAGAGCCTGCGGCCCTGGGATTATTCGCGGCGCACGGCCCTGGACGCCCAGGGACGGCCCCCGCTGACGCCCTTCAAGACCGCGCCGGAACTCGAAGGCATCGCTGAGCGGGTCTTCGACGCCCTCGACCCGGCGCTGGGCGCTCAGTTTGCCCAGATGCGCGGCGGGCTGCTCGATCTGGCCAGCCGCCAGGGGAAGATGAGCCACGCCTACTGCCAGAGCTTGCAGCAATCGGGGGTGCCGTTCGTGGTCATGAACGTGGTGGGCACCGCAAACGACCTGAATGTGCTGCTGCACGAGGTGGGCCATGCTTTTCACTTCTTTGCCAGTGCCCGCGCCCAGCCGCTGATGTGGAACCGCTGGAGTCCGATTGAATTTGTCGAAGTGCCGAGTATGGCAATGGAATTCCTGGCGCTGGATCATCTGGAGGCGGCTTACCTGCCCGCCGATCTGGAGCGGGTGCGCCGCGAGCAGCTCGAAAACAGCATTCTGTTCTTGCCCTGGGCTGCCCAGATGGACGCCTTCCAGCACTGGCTCTACACCGAAACCGGCCCCCAGGTCAGCGCCGCCGACCTCGACGCCAAGTGGCTCGAACTCGACCGGGCCTTTCATCCCTGGCTCGACTGGAGCGGCCTGGAGGAAGGCGAGCGGGCTTCCGGCTGGCAGTATTACCACATCTTCCGCGCGCCGCTTTATTACCTCGAATACGCCATGTGCAGCCTTGGGGCCCTGGGCATCTGGCGTTCAGCCTTGCAGGACGCCCCAGCGGCCCTGGAACGCTACAAGTCGGCGCTGAGCCTGGGCAACACCGTCAGCGTACCGGAACTGTACCGGGCGGCGGGGGTGGAATTCCGCTTCGACCGTCCCTACCTGGCCGAGCTGATGGCCTTCGTGACGCGTCAGCTCGGTGGGACGCTCGGCAGCTGACGGCGCGGCCAGGAAGTTCGGGGCGCTAGACTCGGAAACGACCCGCTTTTCCTGTGCAGTTTTCTTTCCTCTTCAAGGAGACCCCATGACGACCCTGCCCCGCACCGCTTCCGGCGAACGTGCTGCCGCCCTCGCTCCTCAACTCACCGCCTGGCGTAGACATTTGCACGCCAACCCCGAGTTGGGCTTCCACGAAGTCGAGACTTCCGCTTACATCGCCGCCGAACTCGGCAAGCTGGCACATCTGGAGATCAGCCGCCCCAGCGAAACCAGCGTTCTGGCGGTGCTGAAAGGTCAAAAACCCGGCCAGACGGTGCTGTTGCGCGCCGACATCGACGCTCTACCGATCACCGAGGAAAACAGCTTTGAGTTCGTCAGCAAGAATGCGGGTGTGATGCACGCCTGCGGGCACGACGGTCACACCGCCATTTTGCTGGGCGTGGCGCGGCTGCTCAGTGAAGCACCTGAAGAGGTCAGCGGCGAGATCCGCATGATCTTCCAGCACGCCGAGGAGATCGGCCCTGGCGGCGCGGAGGAACTCGTTCGTGACACCCCGCTGATGGACGGCGTGGACGTGGTGACCGGCCTACACCTCAGCTCCCAGCTGCCGACCGGCGTGGTGGCCGTCAAGCCGGGGGCCTTCATGGCCGCGCCCGACATGTTCGAGATCACCATTCGCGGTCGGGGCGGCCACGCGGCCCACCCGGAGGAAGCCGTCGATCCCATCGCGGTGGGCGCGCAGGTCGTCACCAACTTGCAGCACGTCGTCAGCCGGGGAGTCAGTGCCCTCGACAACCTGGTGGTCAGCGTGACCTACTTTCAGGCCGGTACGACCCACAATGTCATCCCCGACCGGGCCGAGCTGATGGGCACGGTGCGCAGCTTCGATCCCGAGTTGCGCCAGCGTGCTCCCAAACTAATCGAGCGCGTTCTGAAGGGGGTCACCGAGGCGCACGGCGCGACCTACACCCTCAAATACGAGATGGGTTACCGCCCGGTCATCAACACCGACTGGGTGGCCGACAAACTGATGGCCATCGCCCAGGCCGAGGTGGGCGATCAGGCTCAGCTGGCCAAACCCAGCATGGGCGGCGAGGACTTCTCGGCCTACCTGACCAGAGCGCCCGGCGCGTACTTCAATGTGGGCAGCGGCAATGCCCTGCTGGAGAGCGACTACCCGCACCACCACCCCCGCTTCACCCTGGACGAGGAAAGCCTAGTGACCGGCGTGCGGATGCTGCACGCGGCGGCGCTGTCACTGGGTCAGGGCTGAGCCAGGCCGTTGTTGAGCAGCACCCCCAGCACGTCCGCCTTCTGCCAGCCTTCCGGCTTGAGCTGCTTGCCGTCGGCGCGGCGCGGCCCGGCTGTCTTGGTTAGGTTGGCGCGGTGAACCTCGGCGAACACCGCGTCAGCGTCGACCCCTAAGCTGCCCAGCGCGCCGTAGGCGACATACAGCAGATCGGCCAGTTCGTGTGCCAGCGGCGCGAGGTCGGTGGGCCGGGCGCGGCTGAGGTGTTCGGAAAGCTGCTCGAATTCCGCTTCCACCTCCTGCATCTCCTCGCGTAGCAGTGTGAGCCGCAGCTCCAGCTTGGCCGAACTGGGCACCTGGGGCTGCTCGGGGTAGGGCGCGCCGATGGCCGCGTGAAAGGCCCGGACCTTCTGGGCGTTGCTCGACTGGGCCTCGGTGAGCTGGGCGCTGATCGTCTGTGTGTCGGCAAGTGGTGTGTCGGTCATGGCTTCAGGCTAGCGTGCCCGCTGGCCGACGCCGCAGCAACGAAAAAGCCGCCTCCGTTAGGAAGCAGCTCGTTTGTGTTGCGTCTGGGTTGTGCTCACTGTGGTGCGTTTTGGTGGCAGGCAACTGGACTCGAACCAGTTGGTGGCCGACCCCGGCCTGCTCGCACGCCCGTTTTAGGAGGTGGGCGACTCCCTCCAATTCCTCTGTACAGAAAAGCGGTGCAACAAAACCTGCTCAGGAACCGTGAACAAGTGTACGTGACTGAACCTGACGCAGAATGTGCAGAACATAAATATCTGCTTAGATTTTGAGTCCGTACCGAACATCCGCTCGCGGCTTTTGGCGGTGTGTGGGTCAGAGTGGCCTAGAACAGACGTCTGCTCTGCCTGTGCTGCCCGGCCATAATACGCGGCATGACCCGACCTGCCCACCCCCAGTCCGACCCAACCCCGCCTGATCAGACCCAGCCCGACCAGGCTCGGCACGTCGCCTTCGACTGGGGCGGCGTATTTACCATCGGCACCTTCGACGGGCGCTCGACCGGGAACGTCGCCGAGCGCACCGGCGTCAGTGCCGAGCAGGTGCGCCGGAGTTACTTCCGGCACGTGCGGCAGCTCGAGGTGGGCGCCTGGACCCTGCCGCAGTTCTGGGACACCGTGCAGAGGGAAAGCGGGGCCAGCCTGCCCTACGCCGAGTTCGAGGCGTTGTACCTGGGCAGCATCCACGACAACGCTCCGATGTACGCGCTGCTGGCAACGCTGCCGCCAGCGGTCCGGGTGGGCCTGTTGAGCAACAATTACCCGGTGGTCAGCGATCATCTGCGTGCCCGGCCCGAGTTCGCCCGCTTCGACGCGCTGGTCTTTTCCAACGAGATCGGCGTCAAGAAACCCGACGCCCAGTCATTCGCGGCGCTGGAATCGGCCATGCAGTGCCCGGCGGCCCAGGTGGCCTTCGTGGACGACGTACAGGAAAACATCGACGCGGCCAACGCCTACGGTTTTCACGGCCTGCTCTACCACCACGACCGTCATTCGGCCTTCGAGGCCGAGCTGGCGGTTTGGCTGGCGGGCTGAAAGACAGGTCAGCCGGATCACGGCACGGGGCTAGCGGTTCTTAAGGTTTTTGGATGTGGTCTTGCCGCAGCCTGTAGAGTAGAGCGGTGAGCGACTCTGATGCCCCCGCCGCTGGCCCCGCGCATTCGGGCCGAACGGCGGTGCGGCTTTTGCAAGGTTACCTGTGGCACCCGGCGGACGAGGGCAATGAAACGTTCGAGGACTTCGACCTGGAAAATTACCTGCCGCACGAACTCGGCGAGGCGCATGTGTTGTGGGACAAGGTCACACCCCCCTTCGCTTTTTTCGAGAACGGCGAACCCACCGCCGGGCAGGCGTTTTACCAGTTCACGGTGCTGCAGATGTACGATGCCCGGCCCAGCGCCGAGAACCTCAACGCCGACGCCCTGAGTGCCTCGCAGGGCCTGGGGCCGCTACTCGACGCCACCCCCAACGGGGTGGGCTGGCAGCTCTGGGAAGATTTGCGGGAGTTGTGATGACCCAGGACACCACGCCCTGGCTCGACCTTTACGTGAACGGCGATTCGCATCCCCGGCGTTTTGACCGTCCCGAGTCGGTGCGCGCCTACCTCAGCAAGGTCGAGCGGCTCGGCGAGGAGGGCATCGCTGCCCTGCTCGAAGATGGGGAGGTGGCTCCGCCGGTTACCCGCCGCCGCTACCGCCTGACGCCGTTGATTGTGGACAAGTAAGATAAATTTGGGGCGATTGGTGAGGCAGTAACGGATTGACCGGAAACCGGATCAGCAGGAAAACGGCGCTCAGCGGGCCTCGCGCAGCAGCAGCCCGCGCCGGGTCCAGGCCTGGTAGTTGAGCTGGCGCACCGTCTGGAAGGTCCGCATCCAGTCGGCCTCGCCGGTCAGCTTTTGCCCGCGCCCGTGCCGGATGGCGAGCTGGCGGTGGGCGATCAGAAACTCGCTCATCGCCGCGCCGGGCAGCAGCCGCACGTCGAGTTCCTCGCTGCTGCCCGGTGAGAACGGCAGGCCCGAGGTACTGCTGAGCGAGGCGGCGATGCCGCTGGCCTTGTCGCGGCTGAGCGTCACCGCCTGCACGAACGGCGGCAGCACCTGAGCGTCGGGCGTCTCGCTCCAGCGCAGGGCCAGGGCCGTGTCCTGATCGAACAGATACGCGCGCTGGTGGCGGGCCTCGGGCAGTTGCGAAGCATAAAATACCCCCAGCGCCTGCGCGCCAAGTTGTCGCAGGTCCTGATCCAGCGACTTCAGGGAGCGCGACTGCTCCGGCGACGCGCCCCAGTCGCGCTCTTCGGTGGCCTCGAAGCTCAGTTCATGGGTGACCTCGGGGCCGGGTGAGGGCCGCCCCGCCAGCCGGGCGCTGCTGATCTCAGGCAGCAGGCGCTGGGCGGCCGCGTCACCCAGCAGGTGCTGCAACTCCTCGGCGGTCAGGGCGGCAAGATTGAGACGGGGCACAGTTGCCGCCGAGTCTAGCACCTGCTTTCCGTGTGCTTCGCCCGTCCCGGCGGGGGTCACCTGATCCTGGTGTTGACAGAATGGGGGAGCGCTGCTAACCTATCTGAGCTTGAAACGCGCCACGTTTCAGTGGTTGATGTGTGTGGGGCCATGGCGCAGCTGGGAGCGCGTCTGAATGGCATTCAGAAGGTCAGCGGTTCGATCCCGCTTGGCTCCACCAGAGTACAGAATAAGGCCCGGAGGCTCACTGCTCCGGGCCTTTTCGTTGTTGATCCGTTGCGGTATTCACCCGCTCTGTTGTCGGCACGCAGGCTACTCGGTCGAGCACCGCGTCAGCCGTGACGGTCGGCCTCGTCGCTGAGCCGGTCAAGCAAGGCGTTGGCCTCGCGGTACTGCACCTGCGGTACATACAGGCCCACATCGCCCATGTAGCCGCCGGTTTCGATTTCGATGACTGGCGAGGCCATGACCCACTGAAACGGGGTGCGGACCACGCTGACGATCCCGTGGGCGCTGAGGGTGCGGCGTACGCTCTCGGCAATCAGGCGCGGCAGGGTATCGAGGCGAACCCAGGGATCACCCTGATACATGACCGTGTCCTTGCCCCGGTCTCCGCCGGTCACCGCGCGCCGCCGGTCACCGCACTACTCAGTACGGGCGAGGCGAGGTAGGTCGCCAGTGCCGAGCGCAGGGCCGGACCGAGCGGCTGCGGGCGCATGTCTGGCCCCACCTGTACCTGGACGCTGCGGGCTTCCAGGGCCACTGCGCCGTCAGCCAGCAGCCGCGAGGCATACGACCAACTGCTCGTTCCCAGATGCGTGACGACCGTGAGAATCTGCACCCGCTGACCGAGCTTGACCTCGCGGCGGTAATCGAGTTCGAGCCGGGCCAGCACCACCTTCAGTTCAGGCAGTCCCAGCGAGGCGGTCAGGTCCAGCCGGGCGGTTTCCAGAAACATGGCGTAGGCCGCGTTGTTGATGTGGCCCATCTGATCCGTGTCGGAAAAGCGCAACTGAATATCGCAGGCGTGCGCGGCGGAAAAATCCAGCGCGGCCACGGCCAGGGCAGGAGAAGACATGCCGTGTACTGTAGTGCAAAGCGCTGAGGGCAGCTCAGTGGCACTCGGCGGGGAGGGTCCAGAGCCGCAGGTCCTCATCTGCGGCATCGGCGCAGCGCTAGACTGGCGGGCGATGAAGCTCCGTTTGCCGCGCTGGGAGGAAGTGCGCCGCCTGCCCCTGACCATGATGATCGCCAGCCTGCTGGCCGCCCTGGGCATCGTGCAGATGTCGTTTTTGCTGGGTCAGAGTGTTTACCGTACCCTGACCTGGACCCAGCAGACCGGTCAGGCCCTGGACCAGCAAGTCCAGTTGCAACAAGATGTTCAGGTGTTGCAGGAAGCCGTGGCCAAGGCCAGCGACCCCGAATACATGAATGCGCTGGCCCGCTGCATCGGCTATGTCGGCAAAAATGAACAGGTCGTGGTGGCCCAGAGTGCCCAGGACCCGACCACTCAGCTCCCGACCGCCCAGGATCCGTCCCTCGGCGGCAACTGCGATCCGGTGCGGCTACCCTGAGGGTCGCGTCATTGCTTCACCTCTATGGCGGTTAATTCACAGACAAGTGTGGCCAGGAACGGTGCGGTGCGCAAGAAAAATGTGTGAAGAGGTCCGCTAGAGTCGGGTCAGCACTCGGCTTCCCTGGCTGAGGCGTGCTGACAAAGGGCGCAGGGCAGAACGCAGGCTCGTGGAGCAGACTTGAAACAACCCATCACCACCCAGGCGGAACCGGCGTCCATTCAGGAGCGGCGGCACAAGCATCAGCAGATTTTCAGCGCGACCTTGCTGCTGACGATTCCGCTGGGCCTGGCGGTCCTGTGGGGCACGGTGCTGGGTCTGCTGCCAGTCTGGTGGCTGCTGTACCTGCCGCTGCTGGGCCTGGTCCTGGTGGGCGTATGGGAGCGGCGGCGCGCGCTTGCCTCGCGCTACGAGGTGTGGCTGGTGGCGCTGCTGTGCGCCAACGGCGCGGCGCTCAACATCTACCGCTGGCTCGGTCAGGACGGTCTTGGATTGTTCGGCGAGCAGAGCCTGCTGCTGATCGTCGCCGGAATTTTTCTGTTTCAGCGGCCCCGCTGGGTCTTGGCCACCACCCTGCCCTATGCCGCCCTGCACCTCAGTGTCAGTGTGGCGATCGCGGCGCGCGATCCTTCGCCGGAGCGCTGGATCACGCTGCTGATGCTTGTCACGACACTGCTGCTGTTCTGTATGCTCTACCGCTACCGCCAGTGGTGGGAAGAAGCTCATGAGACGCAGCGGGTCTACCACAAGCTGGCCTACACCGACGACCTGACCACCCTGCCCAACCGCCGGGCGCTGCAAGACTTCTGGCAGGTTCAGCCGGTGCCCGGTCCCGACACCGCCGTTGTGATGATGGTGGACATCGATCATTTCAAACAGGTCAACGACCAGTACGGCCATGCCGAGGGAGACCGGCTGCTGTGGCTGGTGGGACAGATTATCCAGCGGCAACTGAGCAGCAGCAGTCGCCCGCCGCCATTGGTGGGGCGCTGGGGCGGCGAGGAGTTTCTGGTGCTGCTGCCGGTGACGACCCCCCAGTCGGCGTCCGAACTGGCCGAGATCATCCGGGCCAGTGTGGAGCAGGCCAAGGTGGGCGTGTCGCTGACCGTCAGCGTGGGGGCGGCCTTTCGTAAGGGTGACGAGGAACTGGCCAGCACGGCAGCCCGCGCCGACGTCGCCCTCTACCGCGCCAAGCTGGCTGGCCGCAACCGGGTGATGCTCTACGACGAGAGCGAGCACGACGATGCCGGACCCCCGGAGGATGGAGGGGGGAGCGACGAATTCTACCCCTCGGAACTGGTGCCCGAGGAGTTGCGCTTGTTCTGATACCTAGTGATGAAGGGAGCTGGTACGCTGCTCAGGCCTAGGAATGTTAGCGTGGCGCATGACCGCCGCTTCTCAAGCTTCGTCCGAGTCTCCGGATATCACCGGCACCGGCCCGCCCGCCACTTCTAGCCTTCAGACGGCGGCCCGCTGGTTGCTGGGCGGCGCACTGATGTTCGCGGGCTTCTCTCACCTGACCAGCAAGCGGCAGGACTTCCAGGCGCAGGTGCCCAGGTCTCTGCCGCTGAACCGCGACTTCGTGGTGCTGGCCTCCGGCGTCGTGGAACTGGCGCTGGGCGCGGCGCTGATCGTGCTCAGGCCGCGCCGGACAGTGGGTCGGGTGGCGGCGACGTTTTTCGTGGCGGTCTTTCCCGGCAACATCTCGCAGTACCTGACCCGCACCCCGGCCTTCGGCCTCGATACTGACCGCGCCCGTCTCGTTCGTCTGGTCTTCCAGCCGCTGCTGGTGCTGTGGGCGCTGTGGTCGACCGGGGCGCTGGCCCACGAGGAGACGCAGCGGAACTGACCCCCGGCAGCTGCACCAAAGCCGCCACGAAAAAACCTCGCCCGAAGACGAGGTTTCTTTTGGTGTGCCTGAAGGGATTCGAACCCCTGGCCTTCTGATCCGTAGTTGCCACAACTTCATCACGCCTCATTTTATGCTCTCCCAGATCTGCCCTCTGGGCGGTCAGTTTTCAACCCAGAGTCTGCTTCAAGTGCTGACTTATCCCGTGTCCTACCGTACTGGTAGTGACACTGTAGTGACGATTTGATCTGACGACTCAGCACTTGCTTGGAGTAGCCAAAAACACCCCGACGTGTTGGAAATCGCTGTCGCCAGCATTATGTTCACCGCGCTCGCTGGGCCAGGTAATTTTCACACTATGCCGATCTCTAGGCTACTTTGATCGCCCAAATGCGCTCAATCTCGGAAACGACGAAAAGATGCGCCCAGAGCGAAGGAATGCCGAACTCTTTAGCGAGCTTGGTGGCAGACACCTTGAATCCACTGTCCAGAAGTATCTGTGACAGTAGAAGGCAGAGCAAGACGGGAGGACGCGCCATGAACTAGCAGCAAGACACTGCCCACAAGGCAACCCGAACAAATAGATGCCGTTTAGAACGGCGGGACGCATGAAAACGACAAGGAGGCCACAGTGCAACCTTCAATGCTTGCAGCAAGCCAAAGAGACAGCGCGTGAGTGCATCCGACCAAGAACGTCACCCACGCGCCGACCAAACGACCCCACAAGGAGATCGCACCATGACTGTAATCCAAGAGCCGTCCCTGCGCCTTACCCGTAAGCCGGAAGAGGCCGCGCCGATGCTGGGCGTAGGTCGTAACGGTGTCTATGACCTTATCCGCTCCGGCGCACTCCGCAGCATTCGCATAGGCCGCAAAATCCTGATCCCTATGTCTGCCATCGAAGAATTTTTGAACGGCGAGCAGAAATGAAGCGGCCCACCGGGCAGACGGTGGGCGACACCAAGAGCATATCCCAACTCTTCGAACTGGCTAAGCTTGATTCCCAGCGTCCTGACGACATAGGTGCGGGCATGAAGATCCTTGAAGGGCTGCTGAGGTTGCCCAGCTTCCAGCCGGACGGCAGGACGAAAGCATGAAGCTCAACGACCTTCGAAAGAATGGCACCGGGCAACCCAACCCGACGCCTGAGCAGCCGCTGACCGATCTCAACCCACCCGACTGGTTGCAAGCCCTCTATGGCGATGCTGCTGCTCAGGGCTGGATTGAATACCGACTGATTCGGCCTGGCGGCAAGATTGAGAAGCACTGGGCACGCATTGATGGCCCAGACACCAAAAACCTTGAGGATGTGCGCCGCTGGGTTGCTCAGGGCTGGAACGTCTATTACGGTGTGTCCCTTCGGAGAGAAGAGGGCGTGTCAGGCGACGATGGCGTTTACCCTACCCATCTGCTCTGGCAAGACTTCGATCTGAAAGACGCCGCCGGTTATATGCCGGAAGGCCAGGATGTTAAGCAGATGACGCCGGAGGCACTCAAGGAAGCCAAGGCGCGGCTCTATGTCGAGCTGATGCGCCGCTGTGAGGCGCTGGGCATCCTTCCGGTAGCGGTGGTCAACACTGGGCATGGTCTACAGGTGCTGTGGAAGCGCACGGCCAGCAACACTCAGGAGACGGAAGCCCTGAATCTGATGCTATGCAACTTGTTCAAAGACCTGGGCGCTGACCGAAAGACGCGCAACCCCGAGCGCATTTTCAGATTGCCCAGCAGTAAGAATCTCAAGAATCCTGAACGCCCCTTGCTGGTGGAAATCTGGCACCTGAATCCACTTCAGATTGTGGACGACGCCATTTTGAAGGCTTTGAAACCGATGTCTGTCGCAAAGAGGTCCACTCCTTCGGTCAGGTCCGATTCTGTGTGGACTCCTCCTACTGAGGGGAATGTGATTCAAGCCTTCAACACCCGGAACCCTATTGGTGAGGTGCTTGAGCGGTATGGCTACCGACGCGAGGATGCCAAAACTTACACTCGGCCCGGCGACGATGCCAGTGGACGAGACGTAAAGCTGCTAGTCAACGAGCGCGGCGTGCTGTGTAGTTACCACCATTCCAGCAACGATCCTCTGGACGGAGGCAACGGGGACGGGCATCTCAGGGAACCCTTCGACCTGTACGCCGAATTCGAACACGGCGGCGACATGAAGGCCGCTGTAAAGATGGCGGCGGGGTTAGGTATGTCCATGCTGCCGGATCTGTCTGTCGGATCTAGGAGGGTCGAGGCCGTGCCAGGAGTGGAGTTGGAGTGGAAATTGCGACAGGATCTACCGCCCAAGCTCCCGCCGGTTCCCACGATGCCGCCAGAAATGCTGCCTGAAGCACTGCGCGCTTGGCTGGTCAACGCCTCTATGCTGGCCTGTCTTCCGCTGGAACTATTCGCCGTTCTTGCGGTGGCCGCCCTCTCCGGCTTGTTAGGCCGTTCCGTGAAAATCAGTCCTGAGCAGGGGTGGAACGTGGTCCCTAATCTGTGGGCTGCGATTGTAGGCCGTCCGGGTTCCATGAAGTCCATGATTCTGGACACTGCGCTGGAACCGTTGCAACGCTTAGAGCGCCTAGCCGCCGAAGATCATCAAGCACAGCTCTTGGACGTGGAGATAGAGCGTGAGGCTTTGCAGGCTGAGGCTGCTACTCTCAAGAAACAGGCGGTGAAGTCAGGTAGACTTGACCGTGAGGCGCTGCGCGACCTTAAGGAACGCGAGAAGGTAAACGTGGCCGTCGCCAAGCGCTACGTCACACAAAACGTCACTTACGAGAAACTGGGCGAACTGATTCAGGAAAATCCCAGGGGCCTGGCGTTCACGCGAGATGAGCTGGGAAGCTGGATTAACGACCTTACCCGTGAGGAACGCGCCGAGGCACTGGGATTCTTCCTCACGTCCTGGAACGGTGAAGGCGCGTATGCCTTTGAGCGAATTGGGCGCGGCACGGTACGGGCCGATAATCCCTGTATTGCCGTGATCGGCGGCATTCAACCGGGGCCGCTGATGTCGTTCATGGCCAGGAGCCGTGCCGGTTCTGCGGGCGACAGTGGGCTGTTGCAACGCTTTCAGCTCATCGTATGGCCGGACTCGTTGGGTGAGTGGGTCCGGCATGGTGGACAGGTATTCAAGGCGGACAGAGAGCGCGCCTTTGCTGTTTTCGAGGCGCTGGACGCTCTGCATCGGCACGGCTCAGGTGGGCCACCCGTGCTGCCCTTCAGTGACGACGCTCAGCCTATCTGGGAAGAGTGGCGGGATGCCCTGGAGAACCGTTTACGCGGCGGCGAGATGGAACACGCCCCCGCCTTCGAATCTCACGTCAGTAAGTACCGTTCTCTTGCCCCGTCGCTGGCTCTTGTCTTCCACTTGGTCGAATTGACCGTACCGGGCACCGACCCTACTACGCTCCCGCCCGTATCGGCTAATGCTCTGGAGCTTGCCTTGAACTGGGTTGAATTTCTGGAACTGCACGCCCGTAAGGTTTACGCCCTGGAGCTGGGTACCTCCAACGCGCCCGCCTATGCGCTGGCCGAGAAGATTAAGGCCAAAGCTGTGCGGGATGGAGACCGGCTGCGCGACCTGCGCCGTAAGGATTGGGCGATCCTGACCGACGGGCTGTTAGATCGAGCTGTAGAGCAACTGACGGAGCTGGGATGGGTACAGGTAGAAGAGACAGAAACCGGGGGCCGTACCGCCGAGGTGCTGCGCCTTCATCCTGACCTGATCGGCGTTGAAGCATGACGGTCTTCAAGATGCGCCCCTATAGAAAAACGGTGGAATACTCCACCCCCCTCACCGCCAGAACCGACGGAAGCACCTCACATCATGCTGAGCATGGTGAAGTTGCCCCTTCCGTCGGTTCTGGCGGTGAGGAGGCAGGGGTATTTGCTGAAAATCCAGCCCTCAATCCTTCCTCTCTTTTACCCACCGCTGACTGGTCCGTCCTAGCCCTGGAAGCTGGACACTGCGGCAGTTGCACCCACTTCACCCCTGTACCGATCTGGGGGCCGCATATGGGGGAGTGCGGCGCACCAAGCCGGTTGTGGTGGCCGGAACCCCCGCCGCTGAGTATTCATCTAAGCCATGCTTGCCCCCTTCGAGGGGTGCAAGGCTACCGGGCAAAGATCGGCGGCAAAGCTGGCCCGACCCTATCCCGCCCAGGTCGGCTCATGAGCGGCGTGCAATGGGCAGCTTTGCAAGCTTATGCCCGTGCCTTGCCGCTTGGTGCCGGGCGCTCCGCCGTGCGCTCGCTGGCCTACGCACAGCGCCCGGAACACCAGGGAGCCGCGCTGGTCATGGCGGCGGAATTGGGTTACATCAAGAACGGTCATATCACCCTGGCAGGTAAGGCGGTGGCCTGCGAGTACCTACGCTGTGAGGATGTCAGCGCCTAGTACGCGAAGCGCTCTATCAGCACCTCCGCACCCTTATGGCAGACAGCAGTGTGTCCCTGCCGACCCATTCAGAAGGGCCGCCATAATGACTCCACATGGCCCTCTCTCCCTCAGCATTCATCAGCAAGTATCAGAAGGTCACGGTCAACGAGAAGGCCGCCGTGCAGACGCACTTCAACGAGTTGTGCGAACTGCTGCAAGTGCCCAAGCCGCTCGACTACGACCCCACTGGCAGCGAATACCGTTTTGAGAAGCACGTGGTCAAGACCACCGGCAAGAAGGGTTACGCCGACGTGTGGTGGGTTGGGCACTTCGGCTGGGAATATAAGGGACCGGAAGCCAACGGCGATCTCAAGAAGGCATATACACAGCTTCTGACTTACCGGGAAGACTTGCAGAATCCGCCGCTGATGGTGGTGTCGGACATGAAGACGATTCAGGTCCACACCAACTTCACCGGCACCCAGAAGGAAATTACGGTCTTCACTCTCGAAAATCTGCTCGATGAAAACAAGCGGCAAGAGCTGGCGCGGGTCTGGACCGATCCGCAGGCATTTAATCCGACCAAGCGCATCGAAATTGCTACTGAGGCCGCAGTGGCTGACCTGGCGAAAGTCAGCGAGGTGTTACGTAAGGACGAAGCGGACACTGAGGCCATCGCGGATTTTCTGGTGCGGGTCATGTTCACGATGTTTGCTGAGGATATGGAGCTGATCCCCTCCGGCACCTTCACTCGGCTGCTGACCGAAGCCCTCAAGCACGAAGAAGACTTCAAGCCGATGTGCGAAGAGCTATTTGAGGCCATGAAGGTAGGTAAGTCAACGCTGGCCGGGCGCATTCCTTACATCAACGGTGGCGTTTTCGAGAACACCAGTGCGCCAGATCTGAAGGGCAGCGAAATCAGGATTCTTCGTGATGCGGCGCGGCGCGACTGGCGGCAGATTGACCCGACCATCTTCGGCACCCTGTTTGAGCTGGTGATTGACCCGGAGAGGCGCTGGCAGCTCGGCGCACACTACACGCCGCTCAGCGACATTCTCGATGTGGTGGAGCCGGTCATCATGCGCCCGCTGCGCGCCGAATGGGACGCGCTGCGCCAGGAACTGGTACCGCTGATTCAAGAGGTAGAGGAAGCCCGCCGGAAGGGCGGCGGCCTGTTTGTTGAAGATGGCCTGGGACAAACCCAAATTGATGAGGCAGTGAGCCGTTTGAGAGCCTTTCAAGCGCGGCTGGCCCGCGTGACCGTACTAGATGCGGCGATGGGATCGGGCAACTTCCTCTATGTGACGCTGCGGCTGTTGCTTGATCTAGAGCTAGAAGTACGGGCGACCATCCGGACCCTAACCGAGCAGGAAGCCGTAGCAGTGCCGCCGCTGATATCGCCTCGGCAACTGCTGGGAATGGAGATTAACAAGTATGCACACGAAATTGCAGGCATGGTGTTGTGGATCGGCTACCTTCAATGGCTGCGCGAACACGGCGAGAAGCGTCGTGAATCACCCGTGCTGGACAAGCTGCCGGGGCTGGTCTGCCATGATGCCGTGATGGACGGCGATAAGGTGCGCGAGTGGCCTATCGCTGAGTTCATCGTGGGCAATCCACCATTTCTGGGCTACTCACCAATGCGCGAACAGCTCGGTAGTGACAATGTGGACGCCCTTCGCAAAGCCTACGGGGGGCGCATTCCGGGCTTCTCTGACTTCGTGTGTTACTGGTTCGAGAAGGCCCGCGAGCAGGTGGCCGCTGGGAAAACCAAACGGGTGGGACTGATCGCCACTAACAGTATTCGCGGCAACAAAAACCGGGTGGTATTGGAGCGCATTCAGCGAGACGCCAACATTTTCAGGGCATGGCCGGATCGGGCCTGGACGCAAGACGGCGCAGCGGTGCGGGTCAGTGTGGTGATGTTTGACGATGGCAGCGACCCGGAGCGGGTGCTGCTGCACCACGAGGGCGACGAGCGAGACGTGAAGGCCCGCACAGAGGCCGCGCAAATGGTGGCCAGCATCAATCCAGACTTAAGTACCGGAGCCAGCTTGGAGCAAGCCCAGAAACTCAAAGAGAACTCTGGGCGGGCATTCATTGGGGTAGTACCGGGTGGTGAGTTTGACATTCCTGGCGAGAAGGCCCGCGCTTGGCTGACGCTGCCCAACACTTCGGGGGTGAGCAATGCCGATGTGATTAAGCGCTTCCTAGTGGGCGAAGACATTACTGAGGGCAGTAAGGACCGTTACACCATCGACTTCAACGGCCTCACTGAAGCTCAGGCTGCCGAATACGAAGAGCCGTTCGAACATGTCGTTCAGAAGGTGAAGCCTAAAAAACTGCAGATGAATCGCGCCGCCCGCCGGGAAAAATGGTGGGGCTACAACGAGTCGGCAGGTGGGATGAGGCGAGCAGTCGCGTCTCTCGCGCGCTTCATTGGCACATCTCGCGTTTCCAAGTACCGCACCTTTGCCTGGCTAGAAGGTGACGTGATCGCTGACGGTGCTCTAACTGTGATCGCTGCTGACGATGACTTCATGTTCGGCGTGCTGAACAGCCATTTGCACAATATCTGGGCATTTCGGCTGGGTACATTTATGGGCAAAGGGAACGATACCCGCTACACCCCATCCACCACCTTTGAAACCTTCCCTTTCCCCAAGCCCGACACCGCCCAGCATGAAGCCATCGAGAAGGCCGCCCGGCAAGTTGAGAACGTCCGCGCCATGCTGCTGACCAAAGAAGATCCTTACCGCAAGGCCAACGCTGAGACGAGCAGCACCAAGAAGCTGCTGACGCTGACCGGCGCTTATAACCTGCTGACGACCTATCGCGAGAGCGGCTTAGAGGTCATCGTAGGGGTCAAGGCGTTGGCCCGCGCCCATGATGCCCTGGATACGGCGGTGGCGGCGGCGTATGGCTGGACCTGGCCACTGACCGACGACGAGCTGCTAGAGAAGCTGCTGGCCCTCAATCTGGAACGGGCCGCACTGGAAGCCGGAGCCGCCGCCACGCTGGCCGAAGTGGAAGCGCAGCGCAAAGCTGACGAGAAGACCATGAAGATACGGGCCAATCACGAAGCGGCAGCAGCAAAGTCGGCCACAACTTCTTGACTGGTTCTTTACCTCAGTAAATGGTGAATCAATGGCGGGCACATTTCCTACGGAATCGGCTTGAAAATAGTTTTGCTCAAGCCTAAGTCATGTTGTAATCTCAATATTATATCTCTGATCAAAATGGTGAGTTTTCTAATATATTCGAGTCTCTCATTCGTCAAGTTTACGGATGAACATTGTCTGAATAATTTCGGATGTAATTTATTAGCTTCATCAAGTAAGGTGCGTTTTCGGGCCTCTAGACGGTTCTGATTTACGATGCTGAACACTCCGTAACCTGCCAATCCCAAAACGACCATCGGCGCAGCCAGAACAGCTACGCCAGCAAGCATTCCCCCGCCAACCACTGCTCCAGCACCTGCCAGCGTAGTAGCGACTCCTGCACCCCCGTATACTCCAGCCGCTGCCGCACCTGCCACCGTACCGGATACCCATGCCGCACTTGCCGCTCCACCCGCACCCATTCCTAAAAGCACACCTAATATTTCGGGAATGTCGCTGGTTGCTGTTGTTCTAGTTGGATCAGCCAAGCACTGCACGGTCTCATTGAGAATTTTTTCCACTATCGCCAGTGAGCCGAGGTTTGGATAGTTCTTGTCGTTTTCCACAGCCCTTTTTATCTACCCTTCTCTGACAAAAATATTGGGGGAGACACCTCGAATAATCAGATCCTGAAAACAAGTCATTAGCTCAATGCATCCTCTAACCTCTTCTGATGCTTCAGTAGCACATTGCGATCAGGCTGAGAGCCCTTTCTGACTGTCCAAACCCATCCCAAAATCTCGGAAACTCCGCCGTCATTTGCCAACGGCCTAAACTGAGGACATGAGCAAGGGCCAGCCTTACCAACGAATCGGCGACGCTTTCAGCTTGGCCGTGCAGCATGGCGACGGGCCGCCAACGGTTCAACAATGGGTGAATAAGCGCACCGGGCGGCGCTTCTTTACGCGAGTGCCAGTGCAAGCCTGCCATGCTCTACCCGTCGCTAGCCTGGCGGCCAGCTTAGCGGTGCAGCGGCGCACCCTGACCGGTCTAGAGCCGCTGACCAATCTCGCGGCGCGTCTGGTGGTGGAGTGGCAGCCTGACGCCTGCGTATTTCGATTCATATCTCATTCACCGAGCTTAGAGCCGGACCGGGAGTGGAACCGGGTGCAACTGACCCACGCCCCTACCGGACGAAACGCAGAGCGGCTGTGGCTGGTTTGTCCCCGCTGCGGCGGGCGTTGTGGTGTGGTCTATGCCTCACCCTGGAACGCTGAGGGTATTGAGCAGGCAGCGGCGCTGGTGGGGTGCCGAAAGTGTCTGGGCCTCACCGACGTGAGCAGGCAGCGTCACAAGACACTCGACTGGACTTGCGACGTGATGGGCCTCAGCCGGGGAATACCTAAACCCTATCGGCGGCGTGGTGACGGTACGCTGAGGCGAGCTATTAGTGTCTTTGACCGGCGCTGGGCACGAGTGTTTCGAAAACTAGGGATTGGACTGGATTGATTGGACTGTAAGCCATGTAGTTCCATAATGGCAGAATGATCATTCTTCTACGTTTATTTGAGATGTTTTTATCCAGCGCAATGTTATTTATCTTACTGCCAATTATAATTCTTTCAGGTTACGTAATTTTTTCCTCTGAGGCCTTCGGGATTTTTTTCAAGACAGTGTCGATCCTTCTGTTGGGTTCTGTATTATGGGCAGTTATATTTTCAAAGGTGCAGAAATCGTCGTTCTGGATAAAGGCTATTGCAGCTGTATGGCCCCTACCTGTAGCAATGTTTTATCTCTATAAAATCAGTGAAGTACCCTCTTGATGACCTCTAATGGAGAAGTAAAAAACAAATTCCAGGATCATTTTCCTAGGCCATTTTCGGCACATCACCAAGGATCTATAGCAATTTTACCTCCCCCTTCACCCTCTACCCCGGTGCCATTCGGTAGTCCTCACCAAGTAAAAACCCGCCCTGGGCTGGGCGGGTGTGCAGTGGTGCCGGTGGTGAATCTCAGCAGGACGGCTTGTCGTCCAGGCTGCCGAGCGGATCAGTGAAGCCCCATTGACTACCTTCGAGTTCGAGCAGGCGGCTCAGGGTGCTGCTGCTGAGGCCAGCTTCTACCCAGTGCGCCGCCCATGTCTGGACGATGGGCCTCAATAACGCGGCGAGGTGATTGGCGGCGGCAGCTTCGGCAAGCGACTGAACCGCACAGGCAGGGCAAGCGGCGGGACCGGTCAGCATCGGGGCCGGGGTGATGCTGCCGCAGACGGCGCAGTGAGTTAGGGCGGTAGTGCTGTTGGTGGTGTCGTTCATGGTGTTGACTCCTAGTGGTGAGGCGGGGGCGGCGTATCTGCACGCCCCCGGATGAATTCAGGCTGCGTGCTGGCGTGCGCTGGGATAGCAGCGGCACAAGTGCGCCCAGACCCGCCGGGCCTCGCTCTCGGTCAGGGCAGCCAGCGAGTCCAGCGGGAACGGCTCACACAGCGCAGCGGCGGCCAAGCCGTAGTGCTGGAAGCTGGGCAGCCCAACCCGACCCATGATTTTGTGCAGCCGAGCGGCGCGGGCCTTGCCGATGGTCTGGGAGGCCAGCGTCTCGGCGGTCACGGTCACGGTGTCAGCATTCCTCAGCAGGCTCAGAGCGCGGGGCAACTCGACGGCCTGGCTGTTGACGGTGGCCGCCAGCTCGCCGCCCAGCACTTCACGGCTCAGGGTAACGGTGTGACGGGCGACTTCGACCACCACGCCGCACTCGCGGTAGGTGGTGACGGTCTGCCAGGTGCGGCTCAGAGCGGGCTTGCTGGGCGTGTTAGTGTTCATGGTGATTCCTTCCGTACGGGGGAGTCAGCGGGGGCGCTCTCTTTCGACGGGAAGCGCCCCTTACTGCTACTTGCAATTGTATCAGTTTATGATACTATGTGTCAAGAGGTGATACTTTGAAAGGGATGAATGAGCAAGTGAGGCAAGCCGTCAGGGAACGAATGAAGCAGCAGGCCATGACCCACGAGAAGCTCGCTGAGCTGACCAGTATTCAGCGGCCAAACGTCACCCGGCTTCTGACTGGGCAGAGTGGGGCCATTCCTGAAAATTGGCAGAAGGTTTTAGACACGCTGGGCTTGGAACTGGTGGCCCAGCCAAAACGGGAGAGCTGAGCTATGCCCAAACGAGCCAACGGTGAAGGCACGCTGAGCAGGCGCAAAGACAGGGCTGGAAAAACAATCGGCTGGCGGGGCGCTATCACGGTGGGCCATCACGAAGACGGCAGTCAGGATCGGCGGTGGATCAGTGGCAAGACCCAGGCCGAGGTGCAAGACAAGTTGCGGGCCTTACAAGCCGATATGCACAGTGGCATGGTGGCCGACACGGAAGGCTTAACGGTGGCTGACTTCATGGTTCGCTGGACGGAACATAAGGAGCGCGACGGCGTGAAGCCGAATACCGTCCAGAGCTACCGGGACACAGTGCGCCTTTACATCACGCCGCACATTGGCCGGGTGAAGCTTGCGAAACTCAAGCCTTTGGATATTGAGCGGCTGCTCTCCAAGATGCAAAAGGACGGCAAGAGTGCGGCCAATCGCCGCTACAGCCTGCGCGTGCTGAGTATGGCCCTTCGTCAAGGAGTGCGCTGGCAGATGTTGCCGCGCAACGTAGCCGACGTGATTAGCCCGCCGAAAGCCGAGCGTTCAGAGATGAAGATATGGACGCTTGAACAGGTGGTGACATTTCTGGATGCCTCCCAGGTTCATCGGCTCCACGCGGCCTTCGACTTGGCCCTGATGACCGGAATGAGGCGCGGTGAAGTGCTGGGCTTGCAGTGGGCGGACATTGACTTCGAGCGCTCCCGGTTGACTATCCGGCACAACTTGGTCGAAGTTCACAGCGACGGCGTGGCCGGAAAACAGCAGGCGGGGAAGCCTACCGTCTCTTCAATTCAGGTCAAGCTTCAGACTCCCAAGACAGCGGCGTCACGGCGCACTGTGGCGCTCTCACCCGGTACGCTCTCCAAGTTGCGAGAGCATCAAGCTCAGCAGGAATGGGAATGCTCAGCGGCGGCGGAAGCGTGGCAAGATCAGGGCTTCGTCTTCGCCTCGGAGCTGGGCGGGCCGACCAACCCGAACTACTTCTACGACCAATTCAAAAAATTGGCACGGGAAGCCAAGCTGCCAAACATTCGCTTCCATGACTTGCGGCATACGGCGGCTTCGCTGATGATCCGGCGTGGCTTGAATCCCAAAGTGGTGAGTGACCGACTGGGCCACACTGACCCCGCATTTACCCTGCGCGTTTACACGCACCTGTATGACGATCAGCGCGAAGAGGCGGCATTTGATCTAAGTGACTTCTTTCCGGTGGCCGCAGGTGGGCCAAATTGAGTCATTTTTGAGCCAGTAGTGACACGGTAGTGACAATCGCCGCGTCGAGGTGCATGACAACAGAAGAGAGAAACGGAAAAACCCCGTCTAGGACGAGGTTCTCTGTGGTGTGCCTGAAGGGATTCGAACCCCTGGCCTTCTGATCCGTAGTCAGACGCTCTATCCAGCTGAGCTACAGGCACATGTGGCGGAGAGAGAGAGATTCGAACTCTCGATACCCTTGTGAGGTATACAGTCTTAGCAGGACTGGGGTTTCAGCCACTCACCCATCTCTCCAGCAATCTTTGCTGGGCTGGCCCATAACGTTGGCGGAGGGTGAGGGATTCGAACCCCCGGTAGGTTGCCCTACTACAGTTTTCAAGACTGTCGCCTTCAACCGCTCGGCCAACCCCCCACGCGCGGCGGCGGGGCGCACCAAAGAGGCTTCTCCGGATGCGTAAGGGAGTATAGGGGCCATCTCCGGGCTTGTCAAATCACCCTTCCATCTTGCCCCTTACCGGCGGCGCAGCAGCGCACCTATTCCCAGTCCCAGGGCGGCTGCCAGCGCCCAGCCCCAGCGCAGTGGCGAGGGTCGCAACTGGGCCTGGCCGTCCAGAAATGCCCTGAGCGCTCGCTCGTGCGGAGTGCTGGGCGGCGCGGGCAGGGTTTGCGGCGGCAGCGTCAGGTCGGCGTGAACGACGCCGCTGAGGTAGGCGTTCTCGCGTGGGTGACCCGAGTGGGCGGCGAGTTGTCTGCCGACTTCGCGCAACTGCTTGGGCGGGCCGGTTTCCACCCAGGGCAGCAGCGCTAGAAACCCGCTGCGGGGCGGCGTCAGGGCGTAGCTGCGCGGCGACAGACTTTCCTCTTCCGGCCCGGTGACGCTGCTCTGGCCGTCGAAGGTCAGGTCGAGCAGGTTACCCACCACCATTGGGTTGACGGCATAGCGGACCCGGCCCTGATTCGTCACCTGCCAGCTGCTCTCCAGCCAGGCCAGCGGCTGGTCGCGCGGCGTCGTGCCCGCCGGGTAGATGCCTTCCATGCCAGTCCAGGGACTGCCGTTGGCATCGGGTTGCAGCAAGACCGTGCAGCCCTGCGCTGTCAGCGTACCGATCACGTCGGCCCGGAAGGCATCGAGACTGATTGCCACGCCGAGGTCACCCACAGGCGTCGGAAAGACGCGCAACTCCGCGAGGTCACCGGGCGAGAGGTCGACGCCGCCCTGTTCCTCGTCGGGCGTGAGGTGAACCTTGTTGGCGGTGCCGATCAGCTCGCCGTCTGGGGCAAAAATGGCCGTCTGGTTGTAGAGGGCGCTGCCTTCGCGTCTGAGTTGATCACCGTGCAGACGGTAATGCGGTATCGGCATGCTGCCCGACACCAGATAAACGCCGTACTCGCGGGCCAGATCGCGGCAGGTCGTCAGGTAAAGAGAAACGTTCTCGCCCGAGCGGGCCAGTTGCAGCGCGCGGATGGGGGAGACGCGCTCACCCGACCACGCAGCGCGGATCAGGATCGGCAGCACTTCCGGCAGGTGCTGGGTGAGCAGCAGCGCCGCCGCCCATTCGAATTTGCTGGTGGCCGCCGCCAACGCTCCGCCGCGCAGCACCAGCGGCAGGCCGTTGAGTTCGGTCAGCACCACCAGATTCGGCTGGGTCTCCGACAGATGGGACCGGGCCGCGTCAAATTGTGCGCGCATCCAGCGCTCGAAGGCCGCTTTGCTCAGAAAGTCGTGGGCGTGCCACTTGGGCTGCACGGCCACGGCGCGGATGTGCCGGGGGGTCGTCATGGCCTGAGCTTAGCGGTTGTAACCGGGCGCAAGGAGGGCACAGCCGCCGCAATCTCAAACGAAAACCGCCCAGGACTTCTCCCAGGCGGCCCGCTTTGGTCGCTGACTCAGCGAACGATGCGCTGGCCCCGGCGGATGCCGAGCTTGTTGGTCAGGGCGATGTAAGCGTCGTAGTCCTTGCCTTCCAGGTACTTGAGCAGGCGGCGGCGCTGGCCGTTCATCAGCTGCAGGCCGCGCTGGCCAGCCTTATCCTTCTTGTTGGTGCCCAGGTGCTTACTCAGGTTGCTGATCCGGTCAGACAAGAGTGCGATCTGCACGCTGGTGCTGCCGGTGTCCTGCGCGTCCTTGCCATAGGTGTTCATGATCTCTTTGCGGTGTGCGGCGTCCATAATGTACCTTCTTCTGTTGGGTGTCCGGTCCGGTTCAGTCAGGAGAAGCCCTCCCCCGTCACGGCGGCAAAGGTCAGTGTAGCAGTTGTCGGTCAAGCGCGGCAAGTCCAGCGGCCAGACGCTATCTTGCCGGGCATGTACGTGGTTGTCGAAGGCCCCATCGGTGTCGGAAAGACCAGCCTCGCGGGGCGGCTCTCGCAGCGCTACGGCGCGGAGCTGCACCTCGAATTGGTCGAGGAAAATCCCTTCCTGGCCCGCTTCTACGAGTCGCCCGAGAGCTACGCCTTTCAGGTGCAGGTGTATTTTCTGCTTTTCCGCTTCAAGCAGCTTTCCGGCATCAGCCAGGCGGGGCTATTCAGCCAGAACGTGGTGGGCGATTACCTGTTCGACAAGGACTTTATTTTCGCTTCGATGAATCTCAAAGACGCCGAGTTCGCGCTGTATCAAGACCTCTACAGCCACCTCAGCCCCAGGTTGCCCGTGCCAGATCTGGTGATTTATCTGCGGGCCGAGCCGGAAGAACTGCTGCGGCGTATCGCCCGGCGAAACCGCTCCTTCGAGGACGCCATGCCTGCCGCTTACCTAGCGGAGTTGACCCGGCGCTACGACGAGTACTTCCAAACTTATCCGGGCCGGGTCCTGACCGTGGGCGCGGACGAACTCGATTTCGTGGGCAACCCCGAGCACGAACGCGATCTCCTGGCACGCATCGACGCGGTGCTGAACTTGCCTGCACCCGTGTCCGGCTGATGTATGTCGCGGTCAGCGGCAACATCGGCAGCGGCAAGAGCAGCCTGACCCGGATGCTCTCGGAGCGCTACGGCCTGCGCCCGGTCTACGAACCCTACGCCGAGAATCCTTACCTCGAAGACTTTTACCGGGACATGCAGCGCTATTCGTTTCACTCGCAGATCTACTTTCTGAGTAAACGGCTGGAACAGCACCTGAGTCTGGTCAACGGGGCCATGTACGTCATTCAGGACCGCACCGTCTTCGAAGACGCCGGGGTGTTTGCCCGCAACCTCTACGAGGGCGGCCAGATGCAGCCCCGCGACTGGGAGACATATCTGGGCTTGTACCGGGGCATTCTGCCGGCCCTGCGGGTGCCGGATTTGCTGATTCACATCGACGCCTCGCTGCCGACTTTAAGGAGCCGTATCGCCCTGCGCGGGCGCGGGTACGAGCAGAGCATTCCCGAAGCGTATCTGGCCGACCTCAACACGCTCTATGCCCGCTGGGCCGATCAGTATGACCATAGCCCGGTGATTCGCGTGCCTGGCGATGAGTACGATTTCGTCCATGACCCGGCGGCCTTCAGCTGGGTCTGCACCCAGGTCGAGGCGCGCGGCTACGGCCTGCCGCTGCTGCGGTAATCGGGGAGGAGCGGTCTGCCGGTGGGCATAGCTTCGCTGACCGTGTACGGCTGTGCCCAGCGCGTTGCCCCGCAGCGTCTCGGGGTGGTGCCTGGCTGTATGCTGGAGTTCTATGCGTCTCGCTGCCCTGTGCGCTGCCCTCGACCTGCCTGCTCCGGTGGCCGACCTGGAGATTAGCGGCGTGACCCATAATGCCGCCTGGGTCACGCCCGGCGCGGCGTTCGTGGCGATTCGCGGCGCAAAGGTGGACGGCCACAGCTTCGCGCCGCAGGCGGCCCAGCAGGGTGCGGCGGCGATCTTCGGCGAGGGCTGGCCGCTGCCCGGTCCCTGCCCTCTGCCCTACGTCACCGTGCCGGATGCCCGCGCCGCGCTGGCCGATCTGGCCGCCGCGCTGGAAAGCTGGCCCAGCCGCGAACTGAAGGTGGTGGGCGTCACCGGCACCGACGGCAAGACCACCACCAGCTGGCTGACGGTCCATCTGCTGCGCTCGGCGGGGCTGCAAAGTGGCCTTCTGAGTACGGTGGGCTACCAGCTCGGTGACGGCCAGACGCGCCACTTTCCGGCCCATTTCACCACCCCAGAGTCGCCGCAGGTGCAAGCCACCCTGCGTGAACTGGTGTCCAGCGGGGCGCAGGCGGTAGTGCTGGAAGCCAGCAGCCACGCCCTGGCCTTAGAGCGGGTGCGGGCGGTGGCCTGGGACGTGGCGATCTGGACCCACCTCACCAGCGAACACCTCGACTTTCACGGCGACATGGAGAGCTACTTCGCCGAAAAGCGCAAGCTGATCGAGCGCGCGCCCTTCGCGGTGCTGAACGCCGACGATCCTTGGACCGAACGGCTCAAGCTGGGGCCACACGTGACCTACAGCGAGTCGGGCCGCGCCGCCGATTGGCAGGCCCAGCAGATCGAGGAGCAGCCCGGCGGCCTGGCCTTCGAGGTCATGTCACCTGCCGGAACCTTCGCGGCCTTTTTGCCGATGATCGGCCGCTTCAATGTCGGGAACGCGCTGGCGGCGATGGCGGCAGCGCACCAGTTGGGAGCCAGCGCCGAACAGCTCACTGCCGGCCTGGCGAGTTTCGCGGGCGTGCCAGGGCGCATGGAACTCGTCGCCAGCCCGGTGGGTCCCTCGCCTGCGCTGGGGCCGAGGATCATTGTCGATTTTGCCCACACCCCGCCGAGCCTGGAAAAAGCCCTGGGCACTTTGCGCGCCACCACACGAGGCCAACTGATTGTGGTGATCGGTGCGGCGGGCGGGCCGCGCGACCCCGGCAAGCGCGGGCCGCTGGGCGAGGTTGCCACCCGCCTGGCCGACGAGGCCATTTTCACTGAGGAAGACTGCCGAGATACCCCACTGGTCGAAATTCTGACCGCAATGGCACTCGGTGCAAAAGGCACGGGGCGGGCCAACTACTGCATTATTCCCGACCGTCAGCACGCTATTCGCCACGCGGTGCGGCTGGCTGGCCCCGGCGACACGGTATTGCTGGCTGGAAAGGGTCCCGAGGACACCCTGGAGCGCGCAGACGAGACGATTGCCTGGAATGAGGTCGAGGAAGCGCGAACCGCGCTGAGCCTCTTGGAAGAGTAGACACTGAAAACGGTAGGTGCTAGAGCGTCCTAGACGGTTCAGCCTTCTGCGCCGGACCGTCAGCAATCGGCACGGCCCAGCTTCGCAGCAGCGCCCATCCTGCCAGCAGCGCCAGGGCACCCAGTGGCAGCAGCAGTGTCAGCGCGTCGACGCGCCGCCACAGGGCACAGGCCATCAAGAGCGGCACGGCGGGGGCCGAGGCCAGCAGTACGGCGGCGCTGAGGATGCTACCGGGTTCGGGATGGCGTGATTGCCGCCAGGCCAGGCCCAGGCTCAGCAGCGAACAGAGCAGCGCCACGCCTGCCAGTAGCCAAGTGATGCCCAATGCCCAGCCGGGGCGCAGCAGGGAGCCCATCGGCAGCCCGATCACGACGCCCGGCAGCACCAGCGCGCCCAACCCCAGCAAATACAGCCCGCGCAGCCGCCTAAAGGTGGCGGGCGGAGGTGGCGCGGCTTGAAGCGGTTCCGGCACACTCATGCCGACAAGTTTACCCGGCGCTCACGGCAGGCGTCTCCAGGCGGGCAGCGACGCCCCCGACTTCCAGCACCGCGTCCGGCGGCAGATCTTTGCGGATGCGGGCCAGTGCCACATCGCCCACGCTGCTGCCGGTGCGTCCCACCAGCTTGCCGCCCAGCAGAATGTCGGCGTGGGCAGGCAAGGCTTCGCCGCGCACCTGGGTCAGGTGGTAGCGGGTGTTGCCGCGCGCTTCCAGCCGGGCCATGATCTCCTGGCCCACATAGCAGCCCTTGCGGTAACTCATGGCGCTGTCCAGGCCGACTTCCTGCGGCAGCAAACCCGCCCAGCCGTCCTGGGTCACGTCGCTGATTCCGGCGCGGACACGGGCGGCCTCCAGATCGGCGAAGGGCAACTCCTCGGCGTTCAGGGCAGTCAGCAGTGCCGCCTCGTGTTGGCGCAGGTAGTGCAGGTCCAGACCCGGCGTGCCGCTGCGGTCAATGCGCCCGGCCAACACGGTGCCGCCGCCCAGCTCGAAAGACTGCACTGCCGCGCCCGCCGTCTCCCAGCCCGGCACCGTCTCGCTCCAGACATGCAGCGTGGCGAGCTGATCCGTCACGTCCTGCACCTCCACCGCGTCGAAAATGATGTACTTTCGGAACCGGGCAGCCAGGGCCGGGGCTTGGTGCTCGGCCAGGTGCAGGTATACGTCGCCCTCGCGCTTGTAGATGTGGGCGAAGAACTCGATCTGCCCCTTGTGGTTCAGGAAGCAGGCGGGCACCATGCCGGGGGTCGGCGCGGCCTTGAGGTTGTTGGTCATCTGGCTCTGCACGAAGTCGAGCCGGTCCGCTCCGGTCAGGCGCAGGGCGCTGGAAGGCAGGCGGGTGAAGGCGGTCATGGAGAAATCCTAAGCCAGGTCGGGCCGACAAACTGTGCAGCGCGAGTGTGTACCCTGGAGCATGGACTTTAACCAGTACCGCCGACCCGGCCTGCCGCGCCTGAAGCTCTACGCCAGCTTGTACGCCATGCTCGTCTTGACGGCGGTGCTGGGGCGCAGTCGCCCCGGCGAGCTGGGCACCCTGGAAACGCTCAGGCGCAGCAGCTTTAGCCGCATCATGTTCATGGATATCGGCATGATCAGCACGCTGGGAGCGCTGTATCTGGTGCTGGAGGGCAAGACGCCCGTGCGGGTACCGGGCGCGGTGGCCACCCTCTTCGCGGGCAGCTTCGCCCTGATCCCGGCGCTGGCCTGGGAAGACTGGACGGCCATGCGCGGGGAAGGCGAGAACTGAGGCGCTACAGCGCCTGAATCTTCTTCAGCACCTCGCCGGGGCGCAGGGTGTAGTCGCCGGTCTTTTCCTCTACGAAGCGGAAGCGCAGTTTGCCTTCCTTGTCGATCAGAAACACCGCCCGGCCCGAGATGGCGCGGTCCTCAATGGCCACGCCGTAACTGCGGGCCACCTCGAGATTCATGTCGGCCAGCAGCGGCACCTCGATGCCGTACTCGGCGGCCCAGGCCTTATGGGTGTGCAGGCTGTCACGGTTGATGCCCAGTACGACCGCGTCCGCTTCGGCGAAATCGTCCTGGCGGCCCGAGTATTCGGGAAGCTGCATGCTGCACACCGGCGAGAAATCGAGCGGATAAAACACCAGCACCACGTTCTTGTGGCCCCGGTAGCTGCTGAGCGTCACCGGATCGCCGCCCGTGGAGGGCAGGGTGAAGTCGGGCGCGAGGTCGCCCACTTGCAGCGCGGTCGGAGCAGGAGTCGTCATGCCGCCAGTTTAGCCGAAGCGCCCAGCATCGGCAGGCGCATGCCTGAACGAATTCTGTGGGGAGTGGAGTGAAAGCTTAGTCGTCTAAATGCTGAACCTAATGCAAGCCTTCATGCTTCCTGACGAATTGTCTGTTAGACGGATTTGTGACCCAGGGCAGGGTGATATTCTGTCGTTACGTCCGCCTCAGGAAAGCAGTTCTGCTTAAGTCGCACATGCGGCGAGACGAGCAAAGGAGCGCTTATGGCCGATGTGATGCCCCCCAATATGCTGGCGGATGTGCCCCAGACCCCCGCCGGGCTGCTCAGCAACCGTGAGAAGGACCGCCTGATCGAGCGCGGCTTCCTGGGCTTGTACCGCTGGTACACCGCCCGCAGTCAGGAAACCCGCAACTGGAACGCCGACAAATCGTTTAACTGGCGCGCGCTCTCGCCCAATCTACCGCCCGACATCATGACCGTGCTGACCGGCTTCTTCGCCGTCGAGCAGTACGCCCCGGATTTCACCAGCAACCTGATCAATCTGGTGCGCCGCTCGCATGGCCGCAGCCACTTTCAGATGCGCTGGGGCAGCGAGGAAGAGAAGCACGCCGACGCCTGGGAAAACTCGGTGCTGTTCTCGGGCCAGCGTACGCCTCAGTGGATTGCCGAGTACAAGGAGCGCCTCAAGTCCCAGACCTGGGAGCTGCCCTTCCCCGACGCCCTGCACAACATGGTCTACACCGTGTTTCAGGAGCGCGCCACCCAGCTCAACTACCTGAACATGATGAAAATCGCTCAGGGCAAGAGTGACAAGCCGCACCTCAAAGACTTCTCCGACCCGGTGCTGGCCAAAGTCGCCCAGACCATCGCAGTGGACGAGGCGGCGCACTACAACTTCTTCCTCGAAGGCGTGCGGATGTACCTCTACTACTACCCGCAGCGCACCCTGGAAGCCATTCGCGCCATCGTCTCGCAGTTCTCGATGCCCGCCGCCAAGCTGGTGCCGGACTGGGAGAAGTTCTACGAAACGGTGTACCGCGCCGGCATCTACGGCCCGCGTGACTTCTCGCGCGACGTGATGCAGGTGGCCTTTCGCAATCTCGGCATCGAGAGTCGCAAATCGCTGGAAGAGGGCCTGAAAAAAACCCGCGAGGTGCCGGACTTCGACGGCGGCAACTTCAAGTCCACCGTCATCTGGGACACCTTCGACTACGGCATGGTGGAAGGCGACGTCAAGAGACTGCACATGCGTATTCAGGACTACGAGAAGCTGATCGGCTTCGATGCTATCGATCCCACCGAGTTCATCCAGAACCCTGCCGTGCCCCGCAGGACCGAGCAGGCGGCGGACGACTAAGTCACGCAACATCGCAAACGCCGGGGCCAACGCTCCGGCGTTTTCAATTTGCTTGTGATTCGCTGATGTCCAGCGGAAAGACCCCGGTAAAGAGTCTCGGCCAGGCCAGATGTGCTACGCCCACGCTCAACGCCAGGCCTTCGTCTGCGAAATGCCGCGCCCATAGGTCCCCGATCATCGGCGTGATGATCTGCTGGAGGTGCTCTTCCGCCGTCGCCCGCTGCTCGCCCAGGTCGTAGGGGCTGGGCTGGTGCAGCCGCGCCCGTACCTCGGGGCGCACGAACGCCTGATACAGCGCGTCGTCCACCATTTGCGAGAGGAGGGCCTGCGCCTGCGCGGCGCGGTTCACGACCTGCCCGGCCAGCTTGCCGAAGGCGACGGCGCTGCCCAGGGTGTTGCCCGCCGTGTTCCAGGCCGAGTACCCCGCCAGCTTCGCCAGCGGCAGCGGTTGAAGCATGGTCCACAGCCGCCGCTCCGCGCCGTTGGGGTAGGCGATGTCGGCCAGCACGACCCGCTGTCCAGCTGCCAGTGCTTCAGCCACTCGGTCGACGAAGGCAGGTAGGTGGCGCTGGGCCGTGTCCACCGTGCCGAAATCTGGCTGCCCGTTGGCCTGCCGTGTGCCCGGCGTGTTAACCATCAGCACGAAATCGGCCTCCTGGGGCGTATCGGCCAGTCGGCAGCCCGCCGCCCGCAGGTGGGCGCGCAGCAACTCTCCGGCGGGGCGGTCCTCGTAGATCAGGCCCGCCTGTGACCCGTTCAGACCGCTGTAGACGACCCAGGCGGATTGCGGCTGCGGGCACAGCGCGCGGGCGATCAGGGTGCACGGCACCTCGTCGGCTCCGGGATAGATGTCCACCCGGCTCCAGAGTGCCAGGGCGTCGGTCCTCGCTTCCAGGGCGCGGCGGTCCAGGGCGGCCAAACCGTACTCGGCGGTGTCGTCCAGGGTCAGGCACAGGTGCGCGATGATGCCCACCCTGACCAGTTCGAGCGCGGCCAGGTGCAGGGCATGGTTGCGCCGCCGGGTGCCCAGCCAGTCGGCCAGAATCTCAGGGGGCAGGGCGGCCTGGGCCGTGTCCAGCGCGGAGCGCTCGCCCTCGCCGTGGCGCGCCAGTTTGTCGAGGGCCACTCCGTAGGCGCGCAGCTCGCGGCCCCATTGCCCGTAGTAGGGTTTTTCCTCATGGGGGTCGTTGTCGTGGGCGACGCGTACCACCACCCCGAAGGCGTAGATACTCAGTGCCGGGTTGAGCGCCCTGACTTCTCGCAGCACGTCCAGCCGCGCCAGTACGTCATCCAGCGAATCCGAGACGCGCCGGGCCGGGATCATGCCGCCGAGTGTCAGGGTTTCCAGGCACACCACCAGCACGTCGCTCTGAGGAGCCATCCTGAGGAGCCACTGACGCAGCTTGGCCGGGTCGCCGGGCGTGAAGAAGTGGGGCAGTGCCTTCTGCGGCGGCACGCCGACCTCCGCGCCGACCATCTGGGCCAGCAGGGTCGGCAGCGTCAGGGTGACCGGGCGGGTGTCGGGGGGAATCAAGAGCAGGCGGGTCACCCTTCGAGCCGCTCCGTCACCCAGGCCATCACCGCATCGCGCATCTTCTGGCTGGTGTAGTGGCCCACGCCGGGATACACCTGGGCGCTGAAGTGCTCGGGGCTCCCCGCCGCGAGGTAGGCCCGCTCCAGGGCGGCGGCGGTGGGGACGTGGTGCTGCTCAAGCGCGAACACCGGGTCGCTGTCACCGCTCAGGAGCAGCAGCGGGGTGGGCGGGTAGCCCTCGGCGTGGGTGTTGGGCCGCTGGGCTTCCAGAAAGGCCCGGGTGCCCGGCGCGTTCACGTCCGGCTCCTGCCACACGCCCGACGTGATCAGCGCCACCGCGCCATGCACCCGACGCTCGCTGCGGGCCAGGCTGAGGGCCACGTAGCCGCCCATGCTGCTGCCCACCACGAACACCGGCACCTTGCCGAATTCGCTCAGCAGCGCCGTGATGAACGCCTCGGCCTCGGCCACGCTGCGCCGTGCACTTTCCCAGACGAACTCGCGGTGATTCAGCCCCGGCTGGCTGAGGGTCCGCTCGCCGTGCAGCGGCGCGTCGGGAATGACGACGGCCACGCCCTGGGCGGTCAGCGCCGAGTAGACGCCCAGTTTGCCCTCCTTGGCCGCGCCGGAGCCGTGGTAAGCGATCAGCAGGGCGCGAACGGGCAGGCTGGGCCGCTCGATCAAGCACGGCACGCGGGCGAAGACGCGGCGCTCAACGCTGTAGGGCACGCCCCCTGCTTGAGGCGAGGCGTGCGGGTCGTCCGGCGAAAAGGTGCGCTCGGCGGTCATGGAACGCGGCCCGGCGTAGCGTGCGCGGCGGTGTGGTTCATCGGCATTTCCCCCTGAAAGCTGAATGGCAACTCGAACTGGGGGCATTCTCTCATAGACGGTCGACCGCTTCGCGCCTAGACGTTGGCGCCCAGCGCCCGCAGCTTCTCGCGCAGGGCCGTGCCGTCAACCCGGCGCACCTCGCCGCCGTACTCGCGCGCTGCCCAGGCCGCCGCCACCCCTGCCGCCTCGCCCATGCTGTGGCAGTTTTGCTGCACCCGGATCGAACTCTGCGCCTCGAAGGTGCTGCTGGCCGCTCTGCCCGGCACCAGCAGATTGCGGATGCCCTGCGGCACGATGCAGCGGTACGGCAGCTCGTGGTAAGCGTCGGGAGCGAAGTAGGGCGCGGTGCCCTCGCGCTCGTGCAGCAGCTTCGCGCCGCCCTTGACGCTGTGGATGTCTACCGGGTAGTGGTTCTTGCAGATCGAGTCCTCAAACTTGCGGCAATCGAGCATGTCGCTCAGCGTCAGGGTGTAGTCGCCCACGATGCGCCGCGTTTCGCGCACGCCGACCATCGGGGCGTAGCTGCCGAGGTAGGCGTCCTGGCAGCCGGGCAGGGAGGTCTTGCTGAAGCGGATCAAGCGCTCGATGGCCTCCCGTCCATCGGTCTGCGCGCCGGAAAGATGCCAGGGATCGGTGCCGTCGTTGAGGTCGGCCCGGATGCGCGGGCAGTTGAAGCTCAGCTCATTGGGGCGGCCCGGCACGCTGAAGGCCTGGAAGTAATCGCCGTCGCGCTCCTGAAGCACCCCATCTGCCACCGCCTGCTTGAACAAGGGCTCCAGGCTGCTCTTCTTGCCCCACACCATCCAGAAGTGCATGAAGCGGGGCGATTCCTGCCACTGGCCGTTGGCGCTCAGGAAGGCGCACAGCCGCTCCAGGTCCACCCCGGCCAGGGAGAAGCGCAGGCTCATGGCCTGGTGCAGCCCGTCCTCGTCTCCGGCGTGAAACGGCACGCCCGCAGCGGCGGCCACGTCGGCGTCGCCGGTGGCGTCGATGAACACGTCCGCTTCCAGGCCCTGCAAACCGCCCTTGTTGTGGACGACCAGCGACCTGATGCGCTCACCGTCCAGTACCGGCGCGACGACGCTGGTGTGGTACAGCACCTCGCCGCCCGCTTCGATCAGCAGGCGCTCCAGCACGTATTTCAGGCCCTCGGGGTTGAACCAGTTGTCGTTGCCGTTCTGGTCCCGCGCGCCGTCGCCGCGGGCCAGCAGCCGGGCCTTGAGTTCGTCGGTCAGCCCCCGGTTGAGGTTCTGGCCCGCCGAGACGTTCTTCATCAGCGGCGTGACCCAGGCGTTGGTGCCGCTGCCGCCGAGGCTGCCCTGGGCTTCCAGGACCAGCACCCGCGCACCTGCCCGCGCTGCCGCGACGCCCGCGATCGCCCCCGCCGTGCCGCCGCCCGCCACCAGCACGTCCCAGCGCTGATCTGAAGTGGCGTAGGGCAGGCTCAGGCGAACCGCTCCGCTCCGGGATCGGCTGCGCTGAATTCTGCTGTGCTCGATTCGGGCAAGCTGGCTTCCAGCGGGCGTTTGAGAATAACCACCAGATCGCGGGTGGCTCCGTGCTGCATGGCGGTGTCGCTGGTTCCGGTCACTTCCCAGCCGCCTGCGCCCAGCGCGTTGAGGGCCTGCTCAAGCTGCTCGCCGTCTACGATGCCGCCCAGCAGGCCGCCCGTTTCGAATTTGACCACCTGATACTCCCAGCGTTTCATGCTTGCGCCTCCCGGAGCGGTTTCCTGAACCCAGTGTGCGCCCACGCGCTCTGCTGTGACCGTTCAAATTCGACAATGTTCAGGCGTGGGCCAGTGCTGGCGCGAGTCGAAGCGAAGGTGCTTTTCAGTCGATGTCGACGCTGCCATAAGACTGGCCATTGACGAAGACCTCGAAGGGACCAGTTCGGGCAGGGCTGCCGGGGTCGCTGTAGGTTTCGGCCACGTTGCCGGTCACGGGTGGGCAGCCGACGCTGCCGCTGACCGGGCGGCCCTGCACCGCCAGTTCCAGGCGCGTGGGGGTGCGCCGACCGACCTTGAAATTGGTGAAATGCAGGCAGCCACCCTGCGCCACGCTGACGGTGATCCTGAGCACCCCGGTGGCCGCCACGCTCGGCGGCAGGCTGACCTTCAGCACGTCGATCACTTCGGGCGGGTCGTTCGGCGTGGGTTTGTCCTGCGCTGGTGCGGACTGGCAGGCGCTCAGGTCCAGCACCGACCAGATCAGGCAGGAGGCGAGCAAGGCAGCGCGTTTCACGGTGAACCTCCTGGGCAGAATCGCGGGACTGGTTACTCGACGCCGACGCTGCCGTAGGACTGACCGTTCACGAAGACCTCAAAGGGACTGGTTCGGGCAGGGCTGCCGGGGTCAATGTAGGTTTTTTCAGCAGAACCGATGATCGCCGGACAGACCACATTCTTTCCGCTTGGCGACGTGCCTTGGGCCAGCAATTTGAGGGTGCTGGCAGTGCGCTCCTGCACGGCGAAGCCCTTGAAGGTCTGACAGCCGCCCAGCGTTACCGTGATGACGACCGGTAGATCGTCGCTGGCACCGACATGCTGGGGCACAACGACCCGGGTGACGGTCAGCTCGACGGTTTCGGTGCCGTGCGGAGTGCTCTGGCAAGCGGTGAGCGCCAGCGTTGCCAATCCCAGCAGCGTCCAGGGTTTCATGCTTCACTCTACGCCTCGTCGGGCTTTAGCCTTTCACCGCGCCCTCAATGCCCCGCATGAAATAGCGTTGCAGTGAGGCGAACACGATCAGAATCGGGATGATGACCAGCACCGCGCCCGCCATCGTCGCCCGGCTGTTGGTGCTGAAGGTGCCCGAGAGTTCCAGCAGGCCCGCCGAGAGCGGCAGCATCTGCGGGTCGAGCGGCAGAATGCGTGCCCACAGAAAGCTGTTCCACAGAGCCACAAATTCCAGAATGGCGAAGGCCGCGATGGTCGGCATCGAGAGCGGCAGCATGATGCGCCGCCAGATGGTCAGCTCTTTTGCGCCGTCGATGCGGGCCGCCTCGATCAGTTCCAGCGGCACGCCCAGGTACGCCTGCCGGATCAGAAACAGGCCCACGATGCTGGCGATGCTCGGCAGCACGATGGCCGCGTACTGGGTAATCATGTCCCACACCGGGCCGCGCTGCTCCAGGAGGCCGAGCTTGATGGTGGTGACATAGTTGACGATCAGGCCCGATTCGTTGGGCAGCACCACCAGCGCCAGAATCGCGTAGAAGATCAGATCGCGGCCCGCAAAGCGCATCTTGGCGAGCGGGTAGGCCGCCAGCGCCGCGAAGGTCACGCTGCCCAGCACGCCCACCGTGCAGATCACGACGCTGTTGAGCACCATCCGCCAGAAGGGAACCGTCGTGCCGCTCAGCACGGCCGCGTAGTTCCTGAGGCTGACCCCGCTCGGCGCGAGTTTGGCCTGGTAGATGTTGCCGGTGGGTTCCAGGCTGGTGATCAGCGTCCAGTAAAACGGGTAGAGCATGATCAGCGCGATGAGGACCAGCACGCTGTAGGCGGCCAGATGGTGCAGCCGGGTGCGTTGCCTGCGCCGCGCCTTGAGCTGAGCGGCGGTGCGGGCAAAGTCAGTGGGGGTGGTGGTCATGCGTCTACCCGCCCACCGCGCGTCAGCCGGAAGTTGACGATCCCGAAGATCAGGCTGATGACGGCCACCACGATGCCCGCCGCCGCCGCGTAGCCGTAGCGGAAGTCCTGAAAGGCCTTGGCATACGTGAAAAACAGGGCCGTGTAGGTGCTACCCACCGGCCCGCCCTGGGTCATCACGAAGATTTCCTCGAACACCTTGACGGCGCTGATGGTGCTCAGCAGGCTGCAGACCAGGATGGTGGGCCGCAGCCCCGGCAGCGTGATATTGACAAATACCTGCCAGCGGGTGGCCCCGTCGATCACGGCGGCTTCCTCCAGTTCACGGCCGATGCTCTGCAAGCCCGCCAGATACAGCACCATGTAGTAGCCGACGCCCTTCCACAGCGTCACGAACATCACCGCGTAGAGTGCTGAGCCGGGGTTGTTGAGCAGGCTGCTGTCGCGGTTCATCAGGCCCAGATGCATCAGCACGAAGTTGACCGGCCCCGACTGCTGGTACATCCAGGTCCAGATCAGACCCACCACCGCGAAACTGGTCACCACCGGCACGTAGAAAGCGGTGCGAAAAAAGCCGATGCCCTTGAGCGGCTGGTTGACCAGCATGGCGACGCCGATGCTGAGGAGTTGAATGACCGGCACCACCAGAATGTATTTGAGACTGTTGACGACCCCGCTCCAGAACTGCTGGTCCCGAATGAGTTCGCGGAAATTGTCGAGGCCCACGAACTGGGGCGGGCTGATGATGTTGTAGTTGGTAAACGCCAGGTACGTGCCGAAGATGATCGGCCAGGTGTGGTACAGCAGCAGCAGCGCCAGAAACGGAGCCATGAAGCTGTAGGCCAGCAGCGCCGTGCGGAACGTGGTGCGGCGGCTCTGGCGGCTGCGACGGGGTGGCGAGGCGGGGCGGGTCAGGCTCAAGGGGTGTCCTTTTGGGATGGGGGATGGAAGAGCGCCAGCGCTTATCTGCCACTCCCGATCAGCGTCAGCCCGATCAGCGCCGGATTGGCTTCCTTCCCCTCGCTGATGAGCGTCACCGATTTGATGACCTGACCGGGTTTGGGGTTGACCCAGTCCAGCACGCCCAGATTCACGTCCAGACCGTCTGCCGTCTTGCCGCGCCAGCCGGGAGCCTGCACCATGCTGCTGGGCGTCAGCTCGGTCCAGGCGCGGATGTGCCGCCCATAGTCGAGTGGCTGCACCACCTTGCTGCCGTCGGCGTAGACGATCTCGTAGCGGCCTACCGTGTCACGGGTTTTGGGCGTGGTCCAGCCGGTGGTATGCAAAAAGGCCAGGCGGTCGGCCTTCTGGTTCAGCTCGACGGTGGCCTGCGTCGGCAAATCGGACGCCGCGCCGCGCGAGCCTTTCAGCATCACCGCGCCGCCGATGGCAAAGCGGTACGCGCCGATCTTGACCGTGCCGGTGGGCAGTTTGGAGAGGTCGATGGCCGGTCCCTTGTGAATCCAGCCTTTCTCGTCGGGGTCGCTGAGGGGGCGCGTCACCAGCTTGGAGAGGTCCACCAGTTGCCCGGCGTGCTGGGCGTAGGGGGTCGGGGCGTAGAGGTCGCGGTAGGTCGTCTCGGCCAGGGTCGGGTCCACCTCGGCCAGCGGTTTGGCCCCCGGATTCCAGAAGCTGTTGCCGCCGCGCACATAGTTCACGCCCTGGTCGGCCTGCCCATCCCAGAGACTGGGATTGCCGAAGTAGCCGGTCCAGCGCGTCTGGATCATGCCGTCCGCGCTCCGCTTCTGAGCGGCCAACGCGTAATTCTCGGTGCCCAGCGGGTCGCCCCAGCTCGCGCCCAGCGCCTTGAAGCCCGCGTCCTTGATGGTGCTGAGAATCGGGTAATCGGGAGCCGGACTGTAGTTCCAGGAGGCCACCGTGATGTCTTTGGGAAGCTGGGCGGGCAGGCTGGCGGCCACCGCGTCGGCAAACGCCGCGTCGTGCCAGATCATCGTACCCACGTTCAGCGACTTGAGTTCATCGTGCAGTTTCAGCGTGTCGTCCACGAACAGCTTCTCGAAGCCGACGGCCTTGCCGTTGTCGCGCGCCGGAAAGCGGTCGCGGTTGCGCACCTCGTCGTGGCCGATATGAATCTGCTTCGGCTTGAAGGTCTCTACCGCCTCCTTCAGAACTGGAAAAATCACCCGGCTGTAGGTTTCGGGGTTGAGCGTGTCATAGGCGTAGGGGTTCTGCGACTGCGGATCCTGCACCAGATCGAGGTTCTTGCCGCCCTGGAACATCCAGCCGACGTGGCCCAGGGTTTCGATCAGCGGAATCGGCTCCAGGCCGTAGCTGCGCGCCAGATCGGCCACCCGCGCCGCCTCGGCCTTGCTCGCCCCGCCCGCTGAGGCCCAGCCGCCCGCCTTCGCCACATCCCACTGCACGTAATCGCTCATGATCAGCACGGCGTTGTATTTCAGCCCCGCCAGCATCGGGATTAGCCGGTCGTTGACGCCTCTACTGTACGAGTCGAGGTAAATCATCGCCACGCGCTGTTTCAGGCCCGGAAAATCCTGAATGCGGGCGAAGCGCACTCCGGCTGGGGTTAGCAGTTGCCGCAGTGTCTGAGCGCCGTGGTAAGCACCCTGCGCATCGGCCCCGACGATGTACGCCCCGCTCTGATCGACCCACAGCGCGTAGCCTTCCGGCTGCTCGGTATACAGGCCCGCCGCCTTCGCCCGGGCTGCCAGAGCGGGGTCCGAGCGTGTGCCGATGGTGATGCTGACGCTTCCGCTGTCTGGCAGCACCGTCTCCAGCCGGGTCTGCCACTCGGCCTTCAGATCGCGGGCGGCCCAGCCGAGTTCCGGGGCGCTACCGACCAGCTTGAGGCCCAGGCCCGTCAGAGGCAAGGTCCCGGCAGGAAACTCAGCCTTCTGTGGGGCCGGAATCAGCACTTTGCCTGGCACGGCAGCCAGCGCGTCCGGCACCGGGGTCAGAGTGGCGGGCGCGGCCAGGGCAGGGGAGAGCAGCAGAGCAGTGAGGAGAGCGGCCTGCTGGCCCCAGCTCACAGAGAGGCGTTCCACGCCTTCACGATGTCGTCGAGCGCGGCCTTGGCCGTTTTCTGGCCCAGCATGGCCGCCTCGACATTGTCCTTGAAAACCTTGTTGAGTTTGGAGGCGTCGGGGTAGATCAGCGTCAGATCCTTGGCCTTCTTCAGTTCCTTGCTGCTCACGAGCCGTCCCTGATCAGTCGCGTTGGTGCCGCCCGCCTTGAAGTACTTGTCACCGCTGGCCTTCACCGTCGAGGGAAAGGTCGTCTGGGTGACCTTGGAAAAGGCCAGCTGGTTGGCGTCGTTGGTCAGAAACAGGGCCAGTTGCTGCGCCAGCGCCTTGTCCTTGACGCCTTTGGGCACCACCATGCCCATCAGCGGCGTGTGAATGACGTTTCCGGCGATGTTGATCGGGTACGGCGCGACTTTGGTGAGGTCGTACACCGCTTTGTTGTCGTTGGCGACCCGCAAAATGAACTGGGGCCCGGTGATCAGCATGGCCAGTTTGCCCGCCGAGTAGAGTTCGGTGGCCCCCACATAGCCCCGGCGCAGGGTGTCTTCGGGGATGTAGTCTTTCTTGTACAGGTCGATATAGGTTTGCAGCAGTTGGATGTGCTTGTCGGAATTGAAGACGGCCTTGCTCTTATCATTGCTCAGAATTGGCAGGCCCGCTTCCTGAAACAGATACAGCAGCCCGGTGCCGTTGATGTTGGGCATGAAGCCGTACATTCCGGTCTTGTCCTTGATCTGCTTCGCGGCGGCGATCATGGTCTGAATGGTCAACGGGGGTTTGCTGGCATCGAGGCCAGCTTTCTTGAAGATGTCAGTGTTGTAGGCCACCACTTTGGGTGCCCAGTACCAGGGCGTGCCGTAGACCTTGTTGTCGAAGGTGAAGGTCGAGAGCGGCGAGGCGAAGTAGAGCTTTTTCTGGGCGTCACTGAGCGTCATTGGCTCCAGCGCGCCCTGCTGCACCATCTTCACGGTCATGTCGCTGCTGAGGTTGACCACGGCGGGCGGGCGTCCGGCGGCGACAGCGGCCAGCAGCTTCTGCTCGATGGCGGTGGCAGGCACGTCCACCCACTTGACGTCCGTATCGGGGTTGGCCTTCTCGAAGGCGGCGGCGAGGCGGTTCATCTCGTCGTTGAAGAGTGGCGCGAGCGAGATGGTCCAGAATTCCAGGGTGGCTTTCTGGGCGCTGGCGGCGGAGAGGCCCAGCAGGGCGGCGGTCATCAGCAAGGTCTTGGTCATCTTGGCTCCCCCGGACAAGGCCGGATGGTCTGCGGTTTGGGTGACTGAGGAGTCAATTTAGCCTGTCTTTCGCTGGCGATGGTAAGAGGTTCAGTCAGCAATCCAGTTATCCGGCAGCGCCGACCGTCAGGTGCACGGCCTGCACGGCGCTGTATTTGCGGACCTGTCCGGTTTCAGGATCGAGGCTGAGCGTGGTGTAGGCGGTGTTGCCGTGCCGAAAGAGCCCGCGCCGCATTGCCTCGCTGGGCGTGAGGCCGCTGAGGGCGCACAGCAGGGCGCTGAGGGTCAGGCCGTGCGACACCGCGATGGCTAGCTCACCGCCGGACCGGGGCCGGGCTTCCTCGAACCAAGCCCGCGCCCGCGCCGTCGTCTCGGCAAAGCTTTCCCCGCCGGGCGGGTGCAGTGCGCCGAAGTCCTGGGTCCAGGCCTGCTCGAACACCGGGTTCTCGGCCAGCAGCTCGCTGAGCAGTCGGCCCTCGTACTCGCCGAACGACTGCTCGCGCAGCCGGGGGTCGGTGATGACCGCCGCGCCGAGGGCTGCCGCCACCGCCTGCGCCGTCTGCTGGGCGCGTGTCAGATCGCTGGCCCAGATGCGGCTGGGAGGCCTGCCCAGTTGCCCGCCCTGAACCTGCTCAGCGAGGTGGACGGCCAGGTGCTGTGCCTGCGCCCGGCCCTCCTCGTCGAGCGGCACTTCCGAGCGGCCCTGGATTTTCCCGGCCTGGTTGTGGGCGGTGCGGCCATGCCGGATCAGCAGCAGGGTGGCGGCTGGCAGAGGTGGATTCTGGGGCGTGCTCACGGCACGATCCGGGTTCCGGCCTGGCCCGCTGCTGCCTGCCGCAGCACCCCGGCCTGCATGCCGCTGGCGATGGTGGCGTAGGTAGCCCCGCGTTCCAGGGCGTCTAGGGCGGCGCGCACCTTGGGCAGCATCCCGCCTGCGATCCAGCCCTCGGCCATGCCTGCCTCGGCCTCGGCGCGGCTGAGCTGCTGCGTCATCGAAGCCGGGTCGGGGAACTGTCTGTACACCCCGTCCACGTCGGTCAGGAAGATGACGCCCTCGCCCAGCGCTCCGGCCACCGCGCCCGCCGCGGTGTCGGCGTTGACGTTGAGCGCCTCGCCGTGTTCGTCGACGGCCACGCAGCCCACCACCGGAATCAGGTTCACCTGGGTCAGGGTGCGCAGCAGTTCGGCGTTCACACTCACGATTTTGCCCACCCGGCCCAGCTCGCCGCCCAGTGGGGTGGCCACCAGCAGCCGCGAATCGTGGCCGAGCAGGCCCAGCGCGCCGCCGATCTCATACGACAGCTCCTTGTTGAGCTGCCCCAGCGCCATCATGATGATCTGCATGGCGGTGGGTGTGGTAACACGCAGGCCGCGCACGAATTCGCTCTTGATGCCGCGCAGCGCCAGCTCGCGCTCGATGACCGGGCCGCCGCCGTGAACGACCACCAGCGCTTGCTCGCAGCCCAGGGCGGCCAGTTCGCGCGCCACCGCCCGGCGCAGTTCGGGACTTTTCATGGCGTTGCCGCCGTACTTGACGATCATGCCGCCCAGGATAAGGCCCGGCTGCCCGTGACTGGCGACCTGCCGGTCACTGCCGCTCCTTGAACTAGTTGCCGGACGTCAGCAGCGGCTGATTCGGCCGCGCCTGCTGATGCAGCGGTTTGGCGTACCAGGTCATCACCGGGCGGGCGTCGGTGGCAAAGGCAAAGCCAAGGCGCTCCCAGAACTGCACGGCCCGCACATTGTCCCCGAGCACGCTGGCCAGCAGCCGCTGGCTGTGCGGCAGCCGCTTCTCCAAGTCACGCACCACCTGCCGCCCCAGGCCGCGCGACTGCACGTCTTCCCGGATCAGCAGCAGATTGATGGTCACGTCGCCCGCCTGCGGGTAGTCGAGCTTGTAGTCGAGGCTGCCCACCAGTTCTTTTTCCTGGTAGAGCAGCTCCAGGCGGCGGCGCGGATCGTAGAGCGCCGTCTCGATGTCGCGGGTGACTTCTTGCAGTGACGGCACCGGACAGCCCAGCAGCGCGAAGTAGCCGGGGGTGGCCCGGTAGAGTTCGTGGAGGAGTGGTGCGCTCGGCAGCGCCATCGGTTGGACCTTCAAGGAATCATACCTTCCCTTTCCGCGCAGGCTTTTGAGCTGGCCGCCGCAGAAGATGAGAGTTTTGTACTCTTTAATGCTTCGTCAGCATACCCGCCGCCACCTGACAGAAAAGTGAATCGCCCAGCGAGGCGCTGCAGCGAAGGCGGCGCGGGCCGTGCTGGCGTGAACAAAGCAGCTGGCCTGCCCCTGCTACCCTGACTCTATGACGGCCCCATTTCCCGAGTCCCCCGCCTCGCTGCCCGACCAGCGCGGCTTCTATGCCCGACGCCTGGCTGGGCGCACGCCCGAGCATCCCGGCGCAGTGCTGGCCCCGATGGCCGGATATTCTGACGCCCCGATGCGCCAGCTGTGTGCCGAGGCCGGAGCACTCTGGACCGTGTCCGAGATGATCAGTTCGCGCGGCCTGGTGCTGGGCAACGAGACCGAGGACCTGATCATCGGCAAACCGTATCCGGGCGAAGAGGGCCGGGTGGTGCAGCTGTTCGGTGCGGAACCCGAACTGCTGGCCGAGGCCTCAAAGCGGGTGGCCGACTGGTTCAACCCTGCTGCCATCGACCTCAACATGGGCTGCCCGGTGCCCAAGGTGCGCGGCAAGGGCGGGGCCTGCTTGCTGCAAACGCCGGAAGTCGCCTACGAACTCATCTCGGCCATGCGCGCTGCCGTGCCGCTCGACGTGAGCGCCAAGATCCGGCTGGGATTCGACACCAACCGCGCCGTGGAGGTCGCGCAGGGCCTGGAAGCGGCGGGGGTGAGCCTGATCACGGTGCATGGCCGGACCTCCAAGCAGCGCTACACGGGCGAGGCCGACTGGGACGCCATTGCCGAGGTGACCCAGAGCGTCGGGGTGCCGGTGATCGGCAGCGGCGACGTGCTGAGTGCTGCTCAGGCCCGTGAGCGCCTGAACACCGGCGTGGCCGCCGTGATGATCGGGCGCGGGGCGGTGGGGCAGCCCTGGGTGTTCACCGAACTCGCCGATCCTGGTTTCGAGTCGCCTGACGCGGTGTGGCGGGCCACCACGGCGCTGCGTCACACCCGGCTCAACGCCCAGTGGTACGGCGAGTGGCGCGGTATCAAGCAGATGCGCAAGGTGCTGCCGCGCTACCTGGCGGGCACCGCGCTGATGGAGAGCGAGTTGCGCGGCGCCCTGGTGCGTATCGAAACCCTGCCCGAAGCCGAGGCGCTGCTGGCCCCGCTGACGGATCCGGCGGGGTCGCCTCACGGCCCGGCGCGAGCGAGTATGCTCTAATCAAAGCATGAATGTCCGCGAATATTACACCTACCTTGCTGCCGCCCGCGAGCAATTGTGGAATTTTCTGCGGGCGTTGCCGGAAAGTGACCTCAACGCTCCGCTGATCGAGGCCGATCGTTTCCACAACATCAAGGACCTGCTGCTGCACGTCACCGACATCGAAGACCACTGGGTCCACGTGATCGCGCGCGGCGACGGGCTGGAGGCCAGCGCCTTCAAGCACGACTGGGTGAGTCCCCACGCCGAGCAGTACCAGCTGTCCTGGATCGTGGACTATGGCAGAGGGGTGCAGCGCCGCACCCAGCAGTTTCTGGACACCACCCCAGATTTGAACGCGGCCATCAAGCTGGTGCAGGACGATCCGGCCTCGGCCACCGTCACGCTCGATCAGCTGATGTGGTACGTGATGACCCACGAAGTGCGTCACACGGCCCAGATCGCCCTGCTGGTGCGTCAGCTCGGCCACACCCCGCCCTGGCTCGATTACCTGCGCTTCGTGCGCCCCCAGACACCTGAGATCGTGGTCGGCGAAGACGGTCTGGGCCTCGACGACGACGAGACGCTCGCAGAATAAGGGCCCCACCTCAACACCACGCGTCAAGTTCAGCTGTCGGCTCCGCTCCGTGTCTGAGACATTCGGCTGTGCAGGAGCGGCGGGTGAGCGGTATGCTGGCGGGATGTCGGCCACGCTGAATCCCGAACCGCTTCAATCTCCGTCCGCCCCGGAGCGTGCTGCTGCGGCCGCGCCCATCAGTTCCGCCCCGGTCAGCTCGTCGTTCGGCCCGTCCCGGCGCGGGCTGCTGATCGTGATGACCGGCGCCTCGGGCGTGGGCAAGGGCACGCTGCGCGAGAAGTGGCTCAGGGATCAGAGCGTCTTCTATTCGATGTCGTGGACCACCCGGGAAGCCAGAGTCGGCGAGCGCCCTGGGCTGGACTACCATTTCGTCAGCGCCGAGCAGTTCGAGGCCCATGCCCAGGCCGGTGGATTCCTGGAGCACGCCGAGTTCGTCGGGAACCGCTACGGCACCCCCAGAGGTCCCATCGACGAGGCGCTCTCGCGCGGGCAGGACGTGATTCTGGAAATCGAGGTGCTGGGGGCCATGCAGGTGGCGGCCCAGACGAGCGAGGCGGTCCTGGTGTTCATCATGCCGCCGAGCCTCACCGAGTTGCGCCGCCGCCTGGAGGGCCGGGCCACCGAGACGCCCGAGCGCATCGAGAAGAGGTTGGAGCGTGCCCGCGAGGAGATTCTGGAGGCCCGCCACTTCCGCTACGTGGTTATCAACGATGATCTCGACCGGGCGGTGGATGATCTGTGCGCCATTCAGCGCGCCGAGCGGCTCAAAGCCGAGCGGCTTAACGACGCGGCGTTGCAGAGTGTCGTGGCCGAGTGAGGGCTGGGCGGGCAACACCGTGAAACCGGAGACGCGGTGAAGCTGCTGATTCTCGGCGGCAGCCAGTTTATCGGGCGGCATCTGGTCGAGGCGGCGCTGCTGGCCGGACATCAGGTGACGGTCTTCAACCGGGGCCGCTCGCCCGACGACCTGCCGGAGGGAGTCGAGCGCCTGCGCGGTGACCGTGATCAGGGGGCGGCGGGCCTCAGCGCCCTGGCGGACCGAAACTGGGACGCCTGTATCGATGTCAGCGGGTACACGCCCCGCCAGGTGCGGGCCAGCGCCGAGGTGTTGCAGCAGCGGGTGGGGCGCTACGTGTACATCAGCTCGCGCGCCGTCTACACCGAGCCGTGCGACTTGCCGATCACCGAGGCCAGTCCTCTGCAAGCGCCCGCCGCCAAGAGCGTCACCGAGATCGACGGCGAGACGTATGGCCCGCTCAAGGTCGCCTGCGAGCAAATCGTTGCAGGCCTTTACGCTGACGCCTGCACGGTTCTGCGTCCCCAGATCGTGGCCGGGCCGCACGACCCTACCCCACGCTATCCGTACTGGGCCGAGCGGGCCACGCTCGGCGGTGCGATGCTGGCTCCCGGCGACGGCTCCGATCATCTGCAAGTCATCGACGTGCGCGATGTGGCCCGCTTCGCGCTGAGGGTGGTCGAGGCCAACCTTTCCGGCGTCTTCAACCTGGCTGGCCCGCGCTTGACCTGGGCCGACTTCTTGCGGGTGTGCGGGGCGGGTCAGCCCGGCACGGCCCAGATGCACTGGACCGACATCGAAACCTTGCGCCAGCACTTTCCGGATGCCGAGGAACTCAGCTTGTATGTGGCCGACGACGATCCGCACGCCGGGTGCATGAACGTCAGCAACGCGCGGGCCGTGACAGCGGGCCTGATTCTGACCGATCCGGCCACCACAGCGCGTGACACCCAGGCTTGGAGCCGGAATCGGGAGTTGCCGTACGCGATCACGCCCGAGCGGGAAGCGCAACTGCTCGGGCAGGACTAGAGAAGAAGTCCGCGCCCTACTCCAGTTTCATCGCCATCACGCTGCTGCCCGCGTCCACATAGACGACCTGCCCGGTGATACCGCTGGCGAGGTCGCTGAGCAGGAACAGCCCGAGCTTGCCCACTTCCTGTGAGGTGGCGTTGCGGCCCAGCGGCGCGGCCTTGGCCGCCTGATCGTACATGGTCGAGAAGCCGGGAATGCTGCGGGCGGCGATGGTACGCATCGGCCCGGCGCTGATGGTGTTGACGCGCACACCCTTCGCGCCCAGTTCAGCGGCCAGGTAGCGGGTGGCGGCTTCCAGGGCGGCCTTGGCCACGCCCATCACGTTGTATTTGGGCACGACCTTCTGCGAGGCGTGGTAGGTCAGGCTGATGACGCTGCCGCCCTCGACCAGGAGCGGTTCGGCGTGGCGGCAGATGCTCACCAGGGTGTAGGCGCTGACCGACAGGGCGGTGTCCCAGTCGGCCTGGGTGGTGTCGAGGAATCTCCCCTCCATCGCCTCGCGCGGCGCGTAGGCAATCGAGTGGACCACCGCGTCCAGCGTGCCGAACTCGGCCTTGATCCGGGCAAACAGGGCGCTCAGGTCGGCCTCGCTGGTGGCGTCGGCCTGCTGGAGCAGGGTGCCGGGGTAGTCCTTTGTCAGCTTTTCGAGTTCGGGCTTCAGGCGCTCGCCCTGGTAGCTGAAGGCCACCTGCGCGCCCGCCGCGAGCAGTTGCTCGGCAATGGCCCAGCCGAGACTGCGGGCGTTGGCGACGCCCATTACCAGGGCCGTTTTGCCGCTCAGATCAAGTAAAATCATGCTTAGAGTGTAGCGGGCCAGACACAGTCTGGGGACGTAAGTGTTTTGGCAGACGCAGCCCGCTAGGCTGAACGGATGAGTGCTCCCCTCCGGCCCGCCCGCTCCCGCCGTTCATGACCCGCACGCTGCCGAAGGTGAGTGCCGGGACTGACCCCACCCGTGCCGGGGGCGGCGCGGGCCAGCCGGACGTTGGCCTTTCCTCCCTGGTCGCCGCCACGCTCGCCCAGCTCGACCGGGTGATTCTGGGCAAGTCCGGGCAGGTCCGGCTCTCGCTGGCATGCTTGCTGGCGGGCGGCCACCTGCTGCTCGAGGACGTGCCGGGCGTCGGCAAGACCACCCTGGCGCAGGCCATCGCCGCCAGCCTGGGGCTGCATTTCTCGCGGCTGCAATTTACCAGCGACCTGCTGCCCGCCGATCTATTGGGCGTCAGCATCTACGAACCTGCCGCCCGCGAGTTCCGCTTTCACGAGGGGCCGGTGTTTACCCAGTTGCTGCTGGCCGACGAGATCAACCGCGCCACCCCCAAGACACAGTCAGCCCTCCTGGAAGCGATGGAGGAGCGACAGGTCAGCGAGGGCGGCACCACAAGGCCCCTGCCCACACCCTTTTTCGTCATCGCCACCCAGAATCCGGCCTCGCAGCTCGGCACCTTCGCGCTGCCCGAGTCGCAGCTCGACCGCTTCCTGATGACCGTTTCGCTGGGCTACCCCGACCCGCGTGCAGAACGCGAACTGCTGCTGGCCGGGGGCCGCCGCGACGCCGCACGCGAACTCAGCGCCGTGCTGACCCCGCACGCTTTGCTGGCCGCCCAGGAGTCGGCGGCGGCGGTGCATGTTTCGGGCGCGCTGGCCGACTACGTGCTGGCGCTGATCACCGCCTCGCGTGCCCACCCCGACGTGCAGGCGGGCCTGAGTCCCCGCGCGGCGCTGGGGCTGCTCTCGGCGGCGCGCGCCTGGGCCTGGCTCGCGGGCCGCGCCCATGTTCTGCCCGAGGACGTGCAGGCGGTGTTCGGCAGCGTGGCGGCCCACCGCTTGCTGGGCCGCGCCACCGGAGCGCCGAGTCCGGCGGTGGCCGCGCAACTGCTGAGCGCGGTGGCGATTCCCTGAGCTGCCGGGCTGCCTGGATGATGAAGCAGTAACGGAGGCTGGCTGCACCTGCATTCATCCGGCTCTGCTTTGATACTGCTTATGAACCGGGCCGTGCCCCTCACCTTCCGGCCCGTTCAAGGAGCTGAACACCCATGACCGACCACCCACCCGCCCCTGACGCCGAAACGCTCGCCTTTCTCCAGTCGGTCTTCGAACTCGTCCGCGCCGGAGACGCCGATCAGCTCGGGCCGCTGCTCGACCAGGGGCTGCCCGCCAACCTGCTCAACCAGAAAGGTGACAGCCTGCTGATGCTGGCCAGCTACCACGGCCACCTGGAAGCTACCCGGCAACTGCTGGCCCACGGCGCGGACCCCGAACTCGCCAACGACCAAGGGCAGACCCCGCTCGTCGGCGCGGCCTTCAAGGGCAATCTGGAGATGGCCGAACTGCTGCTCGATCACGGAGCCGATACCGAGACGGCAGGCCCCGGCGGCAAGACGGCACTGATGATGGCCGCCATGTTCAACCGCACCGAGATGGTGAGCTGGCTGCTCGCGCGCGGTGCGAACCTGCATGCCCGCGACGTGGGCGGCCTGTCGGTGGCCGACGCCGCCCGGCTGATGAACGCGCAGGACACCGCTGCCCAGCTCGACGCCCTGCTCAGCCCGGCTTCTTAACCCCGACCCCCAGGATGCCCACATGACCCAGCCCCCCACGGCTTCTCCCACCAACCTGCGCGAGCGCCTCAGCGGGTGGGCCAGCGACGACGGCAACGCCGACCAGGGCCTGGGCATCACCGTGGCCCCTGCGACCCACTTCTCGAAGGGTCCACGTGTGTACCCGACCCGCTTCGGCGCGGCGTTTCTGCTCACGGCCCTGCTGACCCTGATCGGCTGCGTCAACTACCAGCTCAGCCTCGGCTACTTGGTGACCTTCCTGATGCTGGGGCTGTGGGTGTCGGGCGCGGTGGCGGCCTCGCGCAGTCTCAGCGGCCTGAGGCTCAGCGCCGCGCCGCCGGACACCGCCTGGGCCGGAGAGGAAGCGGCCTTCGCCGTGCGGGTTCAAAATCCTTCGGACCAGCCTCGCGCCCGGCTGCGCCTGCGCGCCCATCGCCCGCGCTCGGCGACCATCACGCTGCTCGACGTGGCGGCGCAGGCCGAGACCACCGCGCCAGTGATGATCGCGGCCCCCCGGCGTGGCCCGCTGACCCTGCCGCGCCTGCGGCTGGAAGGCCGTGACGCTCTGGGATTGTGGCGCGGCGTGACCTATCCGCTCTTGAGCGCCGAGGCGCTGATCTACCCGGCTCCCGAAGTGGACGCCCCGCCGTTGCCGGGCACGCGGGCCAGCGAGGGCAGCGGGCAGCAGCGGGCGGCGGGCCAGGAGGACTTCGCGGGCGTGCGGCCCTACCTGCCCGGCGACGCCCCCCGGCAGGTGGCCTGGCGGCACTCGGCCCGCACCGGCGACCTCCATACCAAGGTGTTCGACGCACCGATCAGTTGGACCCTACGCTTGGACTATGCCGAATTGCGCGGCCTGGACCCCGAGGCCCGCTACTCGCGCCTGAGCGCCTGGGTACGGCAAGCCCGCCAATACGATGCCCGCTACCGCCTGGAATTGCCAGACAGAACGGTGGAGGAGGGCAGCGGCGAGGCCCACTCGCGCCGCGCCCTGAATGCCCTGGCTCTTTCGCAACCCGCTCGCCAGGACACCCCGCCGGAGCGACAAGCTCACCTGGCGGGCCGACCATGACCTTCAGCGTCCAACTGCCGCGCCACCGGGCAGCCCCGGCGTCTGTGCCCGCGCCGCTGCCGCTGCCCGCCCTGCTCGCCATGCTGGCCGCGCTGACGCTGTGCCTGCTGCCCTACCTGCTGCGGCTGCCCTGGTGGGCCAGCTTGCTCACGGGGCTGCTGCTGGCTTACCGGGTGGGAGTGGCTTTGAAACGGGTTTCGGCACTCCCCGTTCTCGCCCAGTCCTTGCTGTTGCTGCTGATCGCACTGATGGCAGGCTGGGGTCTGCTGGCGGCCTTCGACACCCTGCTGGGGCGCGACGGGGGCACAGCCATTCTGGTGGTGCTGATCGCCCTCAAGGCAGTGGAAACCCGCACGGGGCGCGACCTCCAGACGCTAGCCCTACTGAGCTTCTTTGTCACCGTGACGCATTTCTTCTACGCCCAGGACACAGTGACCGCTCTTCACGCGCTGCTCTCAGTGACAGGGCTGTGCGCGGCTCTCACGCTGTGGGAACGCCCCGGCGCGCTGGCGGGCCTGCCTTCGGCTGGGTCGGCGCTGGCCCGCTTCTCGCCGCTGCTGAAATCATCGGGCGGCGTGCTGCTGCGGGCGCTGCCGCTGGCCGCCGCGCTATTCGTGCTGTTTCCGCGCCCCGACAGCCCGCTGTGGCAGATGCCGGTCAGCGGCGGCAGCAGCGCCTCGGGCCTGTCCGACACGGTCAATCCGGGCGGCATCAGCAGCCTGGCACTCAGCGACGAGGTGGCGTTCCGGGCACAGTTCGACGGCCCGGTGCCGCCCTCCGATCAGCTCTACTGGCGCGGCCCGGTGATGGAATTTTTCGACGGCGAGACCTGGCGACTGGGCGGCAGCCCCCGTCAGCTACCCGACGTGACCGTGCGCGGCCCGGTGCGGGCCTACACCCTGACCGTCGAGCCGCACCAGCGCGCCTGGGTGCTGGCCCTCGATGCCCCCGCCTCGCTGCCGGACGGCACCTTCATCACCCAGAACCTGCAAGTCATCAAACCCAGCCGGATCGGGGCGCGCACCCGCTTCAAGCTGAGTGCCGCCACCGACTACAGCTACGGCATCAATGCCGATCCGGCCTGGCTGATGCGCAACCTTCAACTGCCCGAGCGCTCCAACCCGCGCCTGCGCGAACTGGCCAGGAGCTGGCTCAATTTGCCGCCTGCCGAGCGGGTCCAGGCGGGCCTGAATGTGTTCCGGCAGGGGGATTTCACCTACACCCTCAACCCGCCGACGCTGCCCACCGTCAACGGCATGGACACTTTCGTGTTCAGCACCCGGCGGGGATTTTGCGAGCACTACGCCAGCGCCTACGCCATCATGATGCGGGCGGCCGGCGTTCCGGCGCGGGTCGTCACCGGCTACCAGGGGGCCGAGGCCAACGGTGCTTACCAGATTGTGCGCCAGGCCAATGCCCACGCCTGGACCGAGGTGTGGCTGGCCGGGCAAGGCTGGTTGCGAATCGATCCCACGGCCACCGTCTCACCCGACCGCATTGAGCGGGGCGTCTCATCGCTCAAAGGTGCGCCGGGGCTGGCGGCAGGCCAGGGCGGACTGCTCGCGGGCCTGAGTCTGCGCCTTGACGCCCTGCAAAACCTCTGGAACACCTGGGTCATCGGCTACGACGGCGCGCAGCAGCGCCAGCTGTTTGCCAAACTGGGTCTGGGACAACTCGGCGACTGGCGGCTGACTCTCTTCGGCGCGGCGGCGATCGGGCTGGCCTTCGTGCCGCTGCTGCTGCGCCGCCGCCCGCCTGCCGAGCCGCTCTCCACTGCCTACGTGCTGCTGACCCGCCGCCTGAAGCTGCCCAGAGAGCTGCACGAACCCGGCAGTGCCTATGCCGAGCGCGCCGCCGGGCGGTATCCTGGTCAGTCCGGACGCATTCGCGAGCTGATCGGTGAGTACCAGCGCCTGCGCTACGGCCCCGAGCCGACCGCTGAGCAGGTGCGGGCCTTCGTGCAGGCGGTGCGGGACTTTCGGGTGCGCTAAGGCCTGGCTTGCCGGGGGCGTGCCGCCGCGCCCACAATGGACGGTATGAAGCTGATGCTTACCGTTGCCTTGCTGCTCGCCCTTGCCGCTCCTGCTGGGGCCGAGGACGTGCCGTTCGTGTTTCAGTCCGACGCCGTGACCCGCCACAACACCAACCTGCGCACCGGGCCGTCCCTGAAGGCCGCTGTGCTGACGGTGGTGCCCAGGGGTCAGCCGGTGCAGGTGGGGCGCTGCAGCGTATGGTGCCCGGTGAAATACCAGGCCTCTGGCAAAACCTACGCCGGGTACATCTCCGCCGATCTGCTCAAGCGCCAGTTGCTGCCGATCATCACGCCGCAGCCCAAGTCCGATCAGTCCGAGCGGTGAAACGCGCCCTGCTGGTGGTGGCGACGGCGGGCGAGGCCATGCGGTTGAATGCCCTCAGCGTGAGAGGCGTCGAGGTTCAGGTGGTGGTCAGCGGGGTCGGTCCAGTGGCGGCAGCGCTGGCGACCCAGGCGGCGCTGGCCGGGTTCGGGGGCGATCTGGTCATCAGCACGGGCATCGGCGGCGCGTTTCCCAGCGACGGCCTGAAAGTGGGCGACGTGGCCCTGGCCTCCGAAATCGTGCAGGCCGATCTGGGTGCCTGGGATGGTGAGCAGTTTTTGCCGCTCGCTGAACTGGGGTTGGAAGTCGCGCCGGGCCACACCGGGCGCTTCGCATGCTGGCCTGGCGTTCTGAACTTGGGTCTGCCGTATGGCCCCTTCGTCACCGTCAGCAGCGTGACCGGCAGTGAGGTGGGGATGCAGGAATTGGTTCGGCGGGTGCCGGGCGCGCTCGTGGAGGGCATGGAGGGTGCGGGCGTCGCGCACGCCGCGCTGCTAGCGGGCGTGCCCATGACCGAGGTGCGCGGCGTCAGCAACTTTGTGGGGCCGCGTGACCGCTCAGCGTGGCGCATTGGGGAGGCGCTGGCGGCGCTGGACGTGGGTCTGCGAATGGTGCTGGAGAAGCTGGCGGCGGGCTAGAGCATTTGTCACAAGTCTGATGGCATGTCGAGCGCAGCCGAGGCTGTCTTGTTGTTCGCCGCAACATCACTCAGCCCGCTCTGTTCTGCTGTTGTGCCAGCCAGGGTGACGACTATTCTGGCAGATGCCTTATACGGTTTCCGGTCAATCAGGGAGGCAATCACTGTATATCCGACCAGCGGGCGGCCTCATGGGCGTCCTTTCACGGTGAGGGAGCCGCTGTACTCAAGACAGGAGGAGAGGGAAAAACGATTTCTGGGAAAAGAATTATGAAAATGGCGAGATTCCATTTTCAGAACGGATTTCTCGGAAACCGTCATGACTGCGCCGATAACCCAGCCGCTTTCTGATCATCAAAGGTGCGGCGGGCTTCCTCGACGCTGTTGAGATTGTCCGCTGCCCAGATCCACACGCCGCAAAATGCCGCGCCCAGGCTCAGGCCCAGCCCGGTGAGCCGGTATTCCACTTTGGGCGGCACCACCGGGTACACGGTTCGCTCGACCAAGCCGTCACGTTCCATTTGGCGCAGGGTCTGGGTCAGCATCTTCTGACTGATGCCTGCGACCAGTTCGCCCAGGCGCGAAAAACGTAGCACGCCGTGTTCGGTCAGCACTTCCAGAATCAGCATCGTCCACTTGTCAGCCACCCGGCTGATCAGTTCGTTGACCAGCGCCGCCACGCGGGGGTCGATCTCAGCAGGCGGGAGATCGGCAGCGTACCGCCTGGCTGCTGCAATCTGCTCGTCGGTGAATTGGGCGGCTCCTTTCATAGTCTGCTCTTTTTTGAACCCTTGCTCTCTTTTAGATCAGTATAGAACTTTTTGGTGCCTTCTTTCATTTGGTAAGTATAGCATCTAGGATAACAGCTGCTGGGCCAAGGGGCCTGAAAGGAGTCAGCATGAAGTTGCACCACCGCAGCATTTTGATCACCGGCGGTACCAGCGGCATCGGCCTGGAACTGGCCCGCCAACTGCTGGAGCATGGCAACACCATCATCGTGACCGGGCGCGATCAGGTTCGGCTGGACGCGACCGTGCGCGAATTGCCCGGACTGCACGCTTACCGCAGCGATGTCAGTTACCCGGCGGAAATTCAGCAGCTATACCAAGACATGCTGGCCGCGTTTCCGACGCTGGATACCCTGATCAACAACGCCGGAATCATGCGAAATCTCAACCTCGACCAGCCGCATGACCTCACCGACATGACCCGTGAGGTTGAAATTGATTTGATGGGGCCGATCCAGATGGTTCAGCAATTCTTACCCCACCTCAAGACCCGCCCAGACGCTCTGATCGTCAATGTCTCGTCAGGTCTGGCCTTTATCCCCCTCACCACTTCCCCGGTGTACTCGGCGGCCAAGGCGGGCCTGCACGCCTACACCCAGGCGCTGCGTCAGCAACTGGCGGGCAGCCGCGTGCGCATTGTCGAACTGGCCCCGCCACCGATCGAGACGCCGTTGCTGAGGGGCCTCGAAGCCGAGACGGGCGGCCTGACCAGCATGTCGGCCATGTCACCCGCCACGCTGGTCAGGCAGACGATTGCGGGTATTGAAGCAGGCAAGACTGAGCTGCGCCCTGGCCTGAGCAATGTCTTGAACACCATGAGCCGGGTCGCGCCCCAGTTCATGTTCAGGCAGATGACCCGGATGTCGGTGCCGAGGACCTAGAGCTTTTGATGGAAAAGATGCCTTCCTTCTACGTCCGAGCAGAGTGACCCAGCTCCGCAGGAGAGCGAGTGAAAGACGCTCTAGAGCGATTGGGAGCGGGCACGCCCCATAAGGGTGCCGTTCCGCCCAAGACAGTGAAGTGGCCTGGGTGCTTTTCCCAGGCAACGTAACAGACGAACGCGCTAATTGATGGGCGGCATGCCAGAGGGCTTTTGCACCTCAGGCCTGCAACGCTAGCCTGAGAGCGTGGATTCTTCCCCTCTCCTGACGCTGCGCCCCCAGACCGAGGCCGATTTGCCCACCCTCCACCGCTGGCTGCATGCTGAGCAGAGTCCCGAATGGCAGCGCTGGGACGGGCCGTACTTTCCCAAATCCAGCTCCGGACTCAGCCTGGAAACCTACACCGAGCGCGCCGCCGCTCACCCCTGGGACGCCGATCAGCAGATCATCGCCCTGGACGGCCAGTGCATCGGCTCGGTCAGCCGCTACGAGGAAGACCCGGTGGGCGGCGGCTGGTTCGAACTCGGCATCGTCATCTTCGACCGGGCGTACTGGGGCGGCGGCCTGGGCAGGTGGGCGCTCAGGCTCTGGACAGTCCGCACCTTCGAGGACACGCCCGCACACGTCATCACCCTGAGCACCTGGAGCGGCAACCAGCGCATGATCCGCGCTGCACAGGCAACAGGCTACCGCGAGTGCGCCCGCATTCCCGAGGCCCGCGCCTGGGATGGCCAGCGCTGGGACAGCGTGAAGCTGGCGACCCTAAGATGCGACTGGCTCAGCTCTTGAAGGCCGGAACCTTGCCGCCGTAAATTCTGTAGGCGTCGCACACATCCTGCAAAATGCACTTGCCGCATTTCGGGTGGCTGAAATGGCACACCTGCTGGCCGTGCTTGAGCAGATTGATATGCAGCTCGTACAAGAGCGGTGGGTCGGGTGGCAGCAGCCCCAGCAGCGCTTTGTGGGCCGCCTGCTCGCCCATCTTGGGAATCGCCCCGATGCGCGAGGTGATGCGGTGAACGTGGGTGTCGACCGGGAAGACCGGCTTGGCGTAGTTGAACAGCAGCACCAGCGAGGCGGTCTTGACGCCCACACCCGGCAGCGCCGTGAGCCACTTCAGCCCCTCGTCCGGCGTCATATCCAGCAAGAAATCCAGATCGTAGCCGCCACGCTCGGCCTTGACCGCGCTCAACGTCGCCTGGATACGCGGGGCTTTTTGTTCGGGGTAGTTGCTGCGCCGAATCGCTTCGGCCACCACCTCGGTCGGCGCGGCCACGATGGCGTCCCAGTCGCCCAGGGTGCGCAGTTCCTGGTAGGCGGCGTCCTCGTCCTGCGCGTTGGTGCGCTGCGAGAGGATGGTGCTGATCAGTTCGTGCATCGGGTCGCGGCGCGGGGTCAGCGGCACCTCGCCGTATTCGGTTCGGAAGCGCCCATGCACTTCTATCAGCAGGGCCGAGCGCTCGTGGGGAGAGCGGGTGACGTTGAGATCGGCAGCGCCGGGAGAGCTGGGGTCGGCCATGATGGGTTGAGCTTAAAGCTGGGCTGCGGGCGGTGGATAGGTGGGTTGCTGGTTTTTTCTCAATGCTCGGCGACGGCTGTTGCGAGGGCGTCCGGGCTACGGCCCAGTTGCTCCAGGCTGACCTGCCACAGCCGGTCTTGCAGGGCGTGGTCGCGGGTGACAGGTCTGGGCTCCACGAATTTGGTCTTGTCGAAAAACCTGCCGCTGACGCCCTCCACTTCCGCTGAGGTCGCCATGTAGAGCGAGGGCAAGGCACCCACTTCGGGAGACTTTTTGAGTGGACTCAGCAGTGACGAGAGCAGCTTTTGCATGCCTTTGGCGTCACTGCCCAGCCCGGTATCCACGATCCCCGGATTGACGGCGTTGACGGTAACACCCGTCCCAGCCAGGCGGCGGGCCAGCTCGTAGGTAAACAGGTGATTCGCCAGCTTGGAATGCACGTAAGCCCTGAAGCGGTTGAAGTTCTTCTCTGCGCTGAGGTCTTCAAAATTGATTGCCCCGGCATACAGCCCCGACGCCACATTGACCACGCGGGCGGGGGCGCTCTCCCTGAGGAGCGGCAGCAAACTGAGCGTCAGTTGAACATAGGCCAGATGATTGAGTGCCCAGGTGCGTTCAAGACCTTCGGGCATCAGTTGCCGCGTCTCGAAAGTGCCGCCCGCATTGTTGACCAGAATATCCAGGCGACTCCGGGTGCGAATGAACGCTCCCGCCAGGGCGCGCACTTCGGTGGGCCGCAGAAAGTCGGCCAGCAGATACGAAACGTCACTGCTCCCCGACTGGCGCTGAATGAACTCCACGGCTTCCTCGGCACGTGCTTGGCTGCGGCCCGTAATCACGACGCCCGCACCCAGGCGGGCCAGTCCGGCAGCGGTGGCGCGGCCAATCCCGAAGGTGCCGCCGGTGACGAGAGCCGTTTTGCCGCGTAAATGGGGCGAATTAGATAAGGTGGGTATGGTCGTCATCTCGGCTCCTAGGTGGTTCCTGTTTGTTCCTAGGTGCAGTATGATACCCGCCAGGATTGGCCACAAGGAGGCACACCGATGTCACTCCCCCTCACCGACAAATCACAGCCAGACCACCCAGCGCTAGGCAGTTCGCCTTGCGTGGGCGAAACCACGCCGGGTTGCCTTAAGGGCAAATTGGAAGTCCGCGAGGTACTCAGCCGCGTTGGCGACAAATGGAGCTTGTGCGTGGTGGGCAACCTGTACAGCGGCTCAGTACGGTTCAACGAACTCAAGCGGCGCATTCCGGGCGTCTCCCAGCGGATGCTGACTCTGACCTTGCGCGGCTTGGAGCGTGACGGATTGGTCAAACGAACCGTGTACCCGACCAATCCGCCCAGCGTGGAGTACGCCCTCACCGAGATGGGCCGCACACTGATTGAGCCGGTGCGGGCGCTGATCAACTGGTCGGAGGCCAACGTCAGCCAAATTGAAGGCGCAAGGCAGCGCTTTGATAGTCAGGAAGGCGTGGGGACAGAACCAAAAAACCCAGCCATTTGAGTGCGGCTGGGCCCAAAACCAACTGCTTTGATGGGTGCTTACTTGCGCCCGCTGCCCTCGGTATTGCTCGCCGCACTGCTGAGGTCCGCACCCTGACCCGGCACTTCGTCACGGCCTCCCTCGGCGGGTTCGGCGCGGTCGGCGGTGTCCACGCCGCCGGTGCCCTCGCCCTTGTCCTCAAAGGGAATCGGCTGGCTCTGGCCCTCGGCGGGGGAGGTGTCGCCGGGGTCGCTGCTGATGGTGGGCTTGTTGGCATCGGTCATGCGCCCATCATGCGCGGCGACCGAAGCTGAAAAGTGCAAGGCAAGGTAAAGGGGGCTTGGGGGTTCTCAGCGGACCAGAAAGGCCGCCCCCGGCAGCGGAGACGGCCTGGGTCGGTCGGCAGGGTTTAGCCTTGCAGTACGCCCCTGACCACCTTGCTGATGTTGGCCACGCTGAAGCCGAACTTCTCAAACAGGGTCTTGGCCGGGGCTGACGCGCCAAAGGTGGTCATGCCCACCACCGCGCCGTCCAGGCCGACCCACTCGTACCAGGGTTGCAGGGCGGCGGCCTCGATGGCGACGCGCTTGACCCCCGGCGTCAGGATGCTGTCCTTGTAGGCCTGGTCCTGCTCGCGGAAGGCTTCCATGCACGGCATGCTGACCACCCGCGCTGGGGTGCCCTCGCTGGAGAGCGCCTCGGCGGCCTCAATGGCGAGCGAGACCTCGCTGCCCGACGCCACCAGAATGATCTGGGCGTTGTCGGCATCCCTGACCACGTACGCGCCCTTCTGCACGCCGACGTAGTTGCGCGGCAAGATCGGCAAATCCTGACGGGTCAGGATCAGGGCGGTGGGACCGTCCGTGCGCTCTAGGGCCACCTGCCAGGCGGCAGCGGTCTCGTTGGCGTCGGCGGGGCGCATGACAAAGCTGTTGGGCACGGCCCGCAGCATGGCGAGCTGTTCGATCGGCTGGTGGGTGGGGCCGTCCTCGCCCAGCCCGATGCTGTCGTGGGTCAGCACGTAAATGACCGGCTGCATCTGAATGGCCGACAGGCGGTAGGCGGGCTTGAGGTAATCGGCAAACACCAGGAACGTACCGACCATCGGGCGCAGGCCGCCGTAGAGACTCAGGCCGTTGGCGATGGCACTCATGCCGAACTCGCGCACCCCGAAGTAGATGTTGCGCTCGCCCAGGTCGTCCGGCTGCATGGCCCCGGAAGCGTCGATGGTGGTCTTGGTGCTGCCCGACAGATCAGCGCTGCCGCCCAGCAGGCCCGGCACTTTGGCGGCAATCGCGTTGATGACCTTGCCGCTGGCCGCGCGGGTCGCCATGCCCTTGCCGCCCACCTCGAAGCTGGGCAGGGTGTCGGCGAAGTCGGGGGCCAGCTTGCGGGCAATCATGGCGTCGAGCTCGGCCGCCTCGGCCGGGTAGTCTGCGCGGTACTTGTCCATGACCTCGTTCCAGGCCGCTTCCTGCTCTGCCCCGCGCGTGGTGGCGTCCATGTGCTGGGCGACCTCATCCGGCACCGTGAAGGCCGGGTAATCCCAGTGCAGCGCTGTCTTGGTGGCGGCCACGCCTTCCTCACCCAGCGGCTCGCCGTGCGCTTTGCTGGTGCCAGCCTTGGGACTGCCGTAACCGATGATGGTCTTGACCTTGATCAGGGTGGGGCGGCGGGTGTCGTTTCTGGCGGCTTCCAGCGCGTTCTTGATGGCGGTGAGATCGTTGCCGTCGTGGACTTCGAGCACCTGCCAGCCGTAGCTCTCGTAGCGCAGGGCCGTCACGTCGGTAAAGGTCTTGGAGGTGCCAGTGTCGAGCTGCACGTCGTTGTCGTCGTAGAGCCAGATCAGCTTGCCGAGTTGCAGGTGCCCGGCCAGTGAGGCGACCTCGTGGTTGACGCCTTCCTGAAGGTCGCCGTCGGAAACCATGCCGTAGGTGTAGTTGTCAAAAATCCTGAGGCCGGGCTTGTTGTAGCGCTGGGCCAGGTGGGCCTCGGCCATCGCCATGCCCACCGTCATGCCCGCGCCCTGGCCGAGCGGCCCGGTGGTGGCGTCGAGTCCCGGCGTGTGGAAGAACTCCGGGTGGCCGGGCGTCTTGCTGCCCCATTGCCGGAAGTTCTTGAGGTCGTCCAAGCTCAGGTCGTAGCCGGTGAGGTGCAAGAGCGAGTAGATCAGCATGCTGGCGTGGCCTGCCGACAGCACGAAGCGGTCGCGCCCCAGCCAGTCGTGGTGCTTGGGGTTGTGGCGCAGGAAATCCTGCCACAGCACGTAGGCCATCGGGGCCATGCCCAGCGGTGCGCCGGGGTGGCCGCTGTTGGCCGCCTGCACGCCGTCAATGCTGAGGGTACGGATGGTGTTGACGCTCAGTTGCTCCACGGATTGCTGGGATGTCTGACTGGTCATAATGTCAGTTTACCGCCGCTCACTGCCGCGGAGCAGCGCTGTCTACCTTCACCAAACGGTCAGGGCGCAGAGGAGACAGACACGAAAAAACCCGCTCACTGGCGGGCCGCTGTTCTCGGAGAGCTGAACTTGATGTGGTAAAGAATAGCGCAGTATGCAGCCGAAGTCAAGAACCATGCACTGAGCTGCGGGCCTGGGCTGCCAAAGAGGACGCCGCCCGCCGGGCTGGGGCGGGCGGCGTTCAGACGCGGCTCAGCCCTGGCCCTGCGAGCATTGCAGCGGGTAGGTGTTGCCGCGCCAGATGGTGTTGCCGGTGGCCACGCCGGTATTCGGGTCGTGGCGCAAAAACCAGCGGGTGTTGTCGCCGGTGTAGGTAAAGCGCAAATCTGCTCCCGAGGCGCTGCGGTTGACCAGCTTGACCCAGGGGCCAGCGCCGTCCTTGAACCAGCCTCGCACCGCCACGCCCGACGAGGTCGAGCAGACGTTGCCGCTGCAACTGGTCTGCGGATCGTCCACGACCTGCCAGACCATCCGGGCGGCGCGGCCATCGATAACGCAGCTCCAGTTGCCGAAATACCAGGCGTTGGCGACCTGCGAGGCGTGCGAGGTGGTGAGAATGGACAGCAGGGTCAGGGCCATCAGGGTGCGTTTCATGGAGTGCCTCCCGAGCGCTGGAAGAAGGTGTTCCCTTCGCTCATGCCCCGAGTGTGCGGCCCGATCAGTCCCGTTGTCTTGAGACCGGAATTGTCCCAAAGGGTAGGACTGCTGACTGGGACCAGTCTGGCCCGACTACGGCACCCGCTTCAGATCGAACTGCCACTCGAAGGACCGGTCCCAGGGAAACGAGGCGTCGGTGAGGGTGTAGGTGTTGGCGAAATGCAGGGGAAAGTCGCGCCGGGCCAGCGACAAGATGACCTGCGAGGCGTTCGGTGTGCCGAGCTGGGTTTCCGGCAGCGCCTTTCTGATCTGGGGGCGAAGCTGAGCGCTGTAAATCACGTCGTTGGTGTACTCGCGGGCCAGCAGGGCGTCCTGGCGCTCCGGGTCGGCTCCGCTCAGGTCGAGTTTGGCGTGGGCCAGGGCCGAGCCGAGGTTGTTGCCGGGCGTGCCCCAGGCCGCCAGCGCCGCCAGATTCTCGGGGCGGCGCAGGGTGGTCAAATCGGTCCACAGCGCCAGGTTGCCCTGGTTGACGGCGTTGACATCGACCACCGCCACCTTGCCCCCCCGCAGCAGCGCCGAGATTCGCAGGGCTGCCTTGCGGGTGTCGCCGCCGTTGTAGACGTACAGCGTCAGCGGTGCACTCTCCCCGGCGGCGGCCAGCGTGAAGCCGGTGGCCTGGGCGTGCAGGGCCACGCTGCGCGACAAGGCGATGCCCTCGTACTTGATAACCGCACCCGCCTTGTCAGGCGCGCTGTACTCGACTTTGACGCGCGCCGGTTCGGGCGACAGGGCGCGGGCCACCAGGCTGCTGAGCACTTCGTCCGCGCCGGGGTAGACCAGCACGTTGGCGGGCGCGTCTTTGGCCAGTGCCGCGCCCTCCTGCGGCGCGGGCGAGCCGGGCAGGGCGTCGTCCCAGGTGATGTGCAGCTCCTTGAAGGTGCCGTCGGCGGCCCAGGCCAGCATCTCGCGGGCCACCGCCAGATTGCGCGCCCGGTTGGTGGCATCGGGACTTCTCGGCAGGGTGATGAAGGCGTAAATGGGCTGCTGACGGGCGGCCTTGGTCCTGAGCACCGCCAGCCGTGCCAGGGCCTCCTCTGCGCTGAGCGGCGAGGTGCGCGACTGCACCAGCCCGCCGTAAGCCAGCGCGTCGAGCGAGACGATCAGCGGCAGGCCCTGCGGCGTCGTCTGGGTGGCGAGCCAGGCTTCCAGGGCCGGGGCGTCCGCGCCGCGCGCTGCGACGCCCAGCAGCCACTGCGGAGCCAGCCGCACGTCCGGGCTGATCAGGCCCGCGATGTCGGCAGGCAGGGTGGAGGTGGCTGGGCGCGAGTCGAGCGGCAGCAGAATCTGGGCCGGGGCACTCGGAGCGCCCAGCAGGAGGGTCGCCAGGAAAGGTGTCAAAAAACGGCGGCGGATCATCGGTCTACGCTAGCGGGGCAAGGTGAGGAGCGGTTCACTCGCCCCGCCAGGTCTTCTTGAGGAGCAGGTACGGATTCACGGCCCCGCCGCTCTGGTAAACGCCGTAATGCAGGTGCGTTGGTGTGCCTGCCGCGTTGCCACTGTCGCCGACGTACCCCACCACTGTGCCCGCCTCAATCCACTCGCCGCGCTTGAGCTTGGGATAGCGCTCCAGATGGGCGTAGTAGTGCCGCGCCCCGCCCGGTCCCAGCACCATCACGGTGCGGCCCCCCAGGGTGTCGGGACCGACATTGAGCATCTCGCCGCGCGTGGTGGAGAGAACCGGCGTGTTTCTCGGCGCGAAGATGTCCACGCCCTCATGCCGCCGTCCCTGGCTGCGGGCCCCGCCCCAGGTGTCGGCAAACCTCACGCCGGGCAGTGGAAGCGGCAGACTGCCGGGCGTCGGCAGGGGAGCTGCGTGCAGCGCCGCCAAGCGCTGGGCCCGCTGCACCAGCGGCCAGACGACATAGAGGGCGGCGGCAACCAGGGCCAGCATCAGCAGCCAGCCGAAAAAACGGCGCATAGACGGTCAGTCTGGGGGTTGGGCGTGAGGTGGGCTTGAGGGCAGGGGAGGAAGATTACGCGGCCTGAGTCGACGCTCTGGATCGACTGGCTGGGTCTACTCCTCCGGGCTGCTTGCCACCACTTTCTGCACCAGCGGCATGATGGTCAGCCCCTGCACCGCGATGGTAAACAAGACGATCAGGTAGGTGGCGGTGATCAGGGCGCTGCGGTAGCTGCTCGGCGGCAAGCCCAGCACCAGGCTGATGGCGATGCCGCCGCGCAGACCGCCCCAGGTCAGCAGCCGCACAGTATACGCGCCGTAAGCGGCCCGCCCGCGAATCAGCCAGAACGGCAGCGCCACGCTGAGGTAGCGGGCCGCCAGCGCCACGGCGATCAGTATCCCCCCGGCCACGAACTGAGGCACACGCCCTGGGTTGAGCAGCACGTTCAGGCCGATGAAGGCGAACAGGAGGATGTTGAGCACCTGCTCGATGGTCTCCCAGAAATTGATGACCTGCTCGCGGGTGTTCTCGGTGAAGATCTTTTCCTTGTGCGCCGAGATGATCAGGCCCAGCACCACCATCGCCAGTGGGCCGCTGAAGCCTAGACCCAGCGCCAGCACGTAGCCGCCGATGACCAGCGCCAGGGTCAGCAGCACCTCCACCGCCGCGTTCTCGATGGTGCGGGTCAGGTACAGCCCGGTCAGGCCCAGCACCCCGCCCAGTGCCACCCCGCCCATCGCCTCGCGGGCAAACAGGCCCAGTGCGCCCAGCAGATCGGCGCTGGCCGCGTGGTCCACGTTGACACTGCCGCCCCCGGCCAGCCCGCTGAGCACCAGAAAGATCACCACGCCCACGCCGTCGTTGAAGAGGCTCTCCCCGGCGATCAATGTTTCGATTCGCGGCGGCACCCTGGCCCGCTTGAGCAGATCGAGCACCGCCACCGGGTCGGTGGGCGAGATCAGCGCGCCGAACAGCAGTGCTCCGATCATCGGCACGGCCAGTCCCAGCGCCCCGAACACCAGATATGCCCCGAAGCCCACCAGCACAGTGCTGATCAGCGTGCTAAACACCGCCAGCGTCAGAATCGTAACGCGCTGCTTGAGCATCTGCGCGGCGTCGAGGCTGAGTGCTCCGCCGAACAGCAGCAAGCTGAGAATGCCGTTGAGCACGAAGTCGGTGAAATTGAGGGTCTTGAGCATCAGGCGGGCGTAGTGGCCGACCATCGGCAGCGCCAGCGCGTCGATGCCCACCAGCAAAATGCCCGCCAGCGCGCCCGAGAGGGCCACCCCCACGGTGGTCGGGAAGTGAAAGAACCGCTCATTCAGGTACGCCAGTACGGCAGTCACGCTGAGCAGCACGGCAAAAGCGGTCAACATAGAGGGCAGTCTACCGGCCGGGCCCGGTGCGGCTGAACGTAGAATGGCTGCATGGACGATCTGGCCGACATGGACGACTTTCAACCTCAGGACGGGGCCGAAGCCCACTTCGAGCACCTCAACGGAGCCGATCTGTATTTCGAGGTGGTCGAACCCGAGTTCGCCTCAGCAGAGCTTCAGACCCTGATCTACCTGCATGGCGGCCCCGGCTACAACAGCCTGACCTTCCGCGACCTGGTGGGTGAGCGCCTCTCGGCCTACCGGGTGATCTACCTCGACCAGCGTGGCGCGGGCCGCAGCGGGGCACTCGACGACACCGAGCAGGGCAGCGATACCCTCGACCTCGACACCCTGACTGCCGATGTGGAAGCGGTGCGCGAGTTTCTGGGCCTGGAGACGCTGACCCCACTGGGACACGGCTTTGGGGCCTTGATCGCGCTGGAATACGCCCGGCGCTTTCCCACCCGCACCAACCGGGCCGTCGTCGTCAATCCCTGGGTGCATTTTCCCGATCTGGCCCTCACCTTGCTGGAAGAAGCCAGTGCCCGCCGCAATGTGACGCTCGAAGACCCCAAAGCGGAGGTGACCGCCCGTACCCCCGAGGGCCAGCACCCCCAGGTGGGCGCGGCCCGCATCGAGGCGGCCTTTGCGCTGCTCAACGCCCGCGACCTGCTCAACGCCCTGCACTTCAAGGACGCGCCCAGCCGGATGCGCCTGGAATTTGCCGACGTGGAGGGCCAGCTGATGGGCGGGGCCGAGGTGCAGCAGGCCCTGGTCAACCAGGGGCTGTGGGAGTTCGAGTACCCACCGTTTCTGAGCGAGATCCGGCGTCAGGTGTACGTGATCGCCGGAACGCACGACGCCACCAGTTATCCCGCGCAGGTGCAGTGGCTTGAAGACCTGGGAGGTGCCGACGTGACCCTGCTCGACGCCGGGCACTATCCCTGGCTCGACGACGAGGACGAATTTGTGGCGGCGCTGGAAGAAGCACTCAGCCGCTGACGCCGGATCACCGTCTTGGTGCTCAGGGCAGGGTCTACGGCTCGCAGTGAACGTCCTGGCCGAAGTATTTCTTGCTCAGGGCGGCGTAGCTGCCGTCGGCCAGCATCTTCTTGAGGACGATGTTGAAAGGACCCAGCACCTCGTTGTTGTCGGCCTGCGCCGCGCCGCCGTCCCGGTCCATCACCAGGGTGATGTCCTGCGACCACAGCAGCGGGCTGACCTGAATGACCTTCGCGCCCGCCTTCTTGAACATCTTGAGGGCGGCGTAGCGGTCCATGACCAGGGCGTCCATCGTTCCGGTCAGAAACGCCAGCAGGGCCTGGTCGTCGTTGGCGAAGACGTTGACCTGCTTGTTAAACGAGAGGTTGCGGACATAGTAGAAATAACTGCTGCCGCTCACCACGGCGATGCGCTTGCCTTTCAGCTCGTTTTCGTAGGTGGGACCGCCGGGCCGGGCCAGAATCACGCCGCCGCCGCAGGCCAGCGGCTTGCTGAGGCTCACGTCGCTCAGCGGCTGCGGCAACTGGCTGTCGATGACCGCGTCGTAGCTGCCCGAGCGCAGACCGTCCATCAGGGACTGGGGCGTGGCGACCTTGCGCCAGGTGAGGGTGTTGACCTTCATCTGTTTGCCGATGAGGCTCAGCAGTTCGGTGGCGAAGCCCTCGAAGGCGGCTCCGTTCTGGTTGATCAGGGGCGGCTGTGCTGTGCTGAAGGCCAGCCTGAACTGACCCTGGCCCTGAAACTTGGCCAGGCCAGCGGCATGCACCGGACTGGGCAGTGTGGCTGCCGCGCCGAGCAGGGCGAGACGAACGAGAAGAGTGCGGAATCGTAACAAGGCTGGGCCTCCAGAATGGGCTGTTCCCGTTTCCAGACAGCACACCGACCCTGGATGAAGCGCCGACTTCACGCTCTTCAGACCGGGTGCCGTTCTGGAACTGAGATTGCCTCAATCTGTAACGCCGACTCTTGACAAACTCTGACAATTTGTCTTAGTGACCTCAGGTGCCCATTTCGCAGATCAGACGACCGGCAGTACGATTCCTCACATGTTGTGCAGCACGTTCATGATGTCGCCGTCCTTCATGACGTACTCCTTGCCCTCGGTGCGCACCCAACCTTTGCTCTTGGCCGCCGCCCAGCCTCCGGCCTCCACCATCTTCTGCCACTCGATGACCTCGGCCCGGATGAAGCCGCGCTCCAGATCCGAGTGGATTTCGCCAGCGGCCTCGGGGGCCTTCTCGCCGTTGCGAATGGTCCAGGCGCGCACTTCCTTCTCGCCCGAGGTGATGAAAGTGATCAGGCCCAGCGTGGCGTAGCCCACCTTAACCAGCTGATCGAGGCCGCTTTCCTCGACGCCCAGGTCGTGCAGAAAGGCGCGGGCGTCCTCCTCCTCCATCTCGGCCAGTTCGCCTTCGATCTGGGCGCTGATCTTGACCACGTGCGAGCCGTCACGCGCGGCGAATTCGCGCACCTGCTTGACGAGGTCGTTGTCGCCCGCCAGATCGTCCTCACCGACGTTGGCCACGTAAATCACCGGCTTGATGGTGATCAGGCCGAAGTCCTTGGGCACTGGGCTTTGGATCTGGGCGGCGCGGGCAGGCTGACCCTCGCCCAGCACCTTGAGAATGACCTCGGCGATATCGAGCTGCTCTTTGGCCTCCTTGTCGCCGCCCTTGGCCTTTTTGGTCAGGCCCACCACCCGCTTTTCCAGGCCGGAGAGGTCGGCCAGAATCAGCTCGGTGTTGATGGTCTCGATGTCGTCGAGGGGATCGACCCGGTTGGCGACGTGAATAACGTTGCCGTCTTCGAAACAGCGCACGACGTGGGCGATGGCGTCGACCTCGCGGATGTTGGCCAGAAACTGGTTGCCCAAGCCCTCGCCCTGTGAAGCCCCTTTAACCAGCCCGGCGATGTCCACGAATTCCACGAAGGTCGGGATGATCGGCGGCACCCGCTCGCCCTTGGTAAAGACCTGGCTCAGCGCGCCCAGGCGCTCGTCCGGCACATTGACGCGGCCCACGTTCGGCTCGATGGTGGCAAACGGGTAATTGGCCGCCAGTGCTCCGGCGCGGGTAATGGCGTTGAACAAAGTTGATTTGCCGACATTGGGCAGGCCGACGATTCCGATACTTAAGCTACTCACGATAACGATTCTCCTTACGCGCCCGCGAGCGCAACAGGGGAGAGTTTAGCGCATCGGAAAGTTATCCACAGCCTTGGGTGGGGAGTGTGGATAACTTCCGGGGTAAACAATTTGGGGCATGCCCAGCTCGGTGGCCGCTGCGAATTGACGTGAAAAAAGATTGCTTCTGAGCGGGCTTCCCGTCTGGGTACTGCTGCAAGGTCAATGCCGCCTCATACGGAGTCCGGCTCGAATCGGTTCACACAACCTGTGAACGCCGACCGAGCGGGTAGGCGTGACCAGGCGCATTCGTTGTGTCCAAGAAGCGGGCAGGCCCCATGCAGGTGCCGCTCACGACGAAATGGAGCGACACCGGAACACTTTCTCGGACGGTTCGGAAGTGAGTGCACTCCATATCAGACAGGCTTTGACACGACGCGCACTGAACCTGTTGCAGCCTGGCGGATCAGTTGGTGGTTTTGAGTCGCCGACTCACTTTCTGCCGGTACATCCGCCGATCACTGATGCGCAGCAGGTCGCCGGGCGTCTGGGCGTCGTGCGGCAGCCAGGCGACGCCGCAACTGGCGCTGGCCGCCTCGAATCCGGAGGCGCTCACCTCGCTGAGTGCCCCGGTCAGCCGCTCCAGCAGCAGGGGGGAATGCAGGGGAGCTGCGCCGATCACGGCGAACTCGTCGCCGCCCAGCCGGTAGACGTTCCCCAACGGCCTGAAGGCTCGCGCAGCGCAGCTGGCAAAGGCAGTCAGCAGGTGGTCTCCGGCAGCGTGACCCTGGGTGTCATTGACCAACTTCAAGCCGTCGAGGTCCAGCGACATCACGAACATGCTGTCCTGGTCCGGTTGCGGCCCGGCGCAGCGCGCTTCCAGATCAGCCTCGAAGGCACGGCGGTTGGGCAATCCGGTGAGACTGTCGGTCAGCGCCATGCGCTCCATCTGCCAGGCCACCTGCTCAGCCTCGCGGCGGGCTATATCCAGCTCGCGGCTGCGTTCGACCAGCAGTTGTTCGAACACCGCCAGCATGTGGCTGGCATCCTCGCCGGGCATGGGTCTGTCTTCGATGCTCAGGTCGAGGTCGTGCCGGGCGCTGCTCTCCTCGGTCAGCACCTGCAGCGCCACCTCCACCACCCGGGGATCGAACTGCTTGCCCACCTGCGCCTGCACTTCCCGCAGCGCTTCGTCGGCACTCCAGGCCCGTTTGTAAGGCCGCGCCTGGGTCAGGGCGTCGAACACGTCGGCCACCGCCACGATCCGGCCCGTCAGTGGAATGACCTCACCCGACAGGCCCTGTGGATACCCCTGCCCGTCCCAGCGCTCGTGATGGGTCAGGGCGATTTCTTCGGCCAGCCGCAGCAACTCGGATTGTCCACCCGACAGAATGCGCGCACCGATCAGGGTGTGGGTCTGCATCTGGCTGTATTCTCCCTCGCTCAGCTTGCCCGGCTTGAGCAGGATGATATCGGGAATGCCGATCTTTCCGACATCGTGCAGGCGGGCCGCAACCCCCAGCACCTGGGCACGTTCCTCGGGCCAGCCCAGCGCCACGGCCAGCCGGGCTGCCGACCGCCCCACCCGGCGGGTATGCTCCCCGGTGGTGTCGTCGCGGTATTCCGCCGCCATGGCCAGACGGGTAACCACCTCATGCTGGGCGCGGGCGAGTTCGGCTGTGCGCTCCTGCACCAGCTGCTCAGCGTTCTGCCGGGCTTCCTGCTCGACTTCGGTGCGCAGGCGGTACACGTCAGTCTCGTGCTTAGCGCGTTCCACTTCAAACTGCACCATGAACTTGCGGACCTGACGCTCACGCTGCTGACTGAACAGGTCGCGCTCGATATGGCGCAGTAACCGTAGGTGCGAGGTGGCCTGTGCCCACTCCTCCTGGCTCTCGGACAGATCAGCCAGGGCCAGATGCGCCTGCGCCAGTTCTTTGGGGGCCTGCTGCTGCTCGGCGAGTTCCAGGCTGCGCTCCAGATGCTCCCTGGCCGCCGCACGCTCGCCCAGCGCATGCTGCACCTGACCCAGATGCAGGTGCGCGTCGAGCTGTCCCTGCTCGTCACCGATCTCCAGAGCGATGTCGAGCGCTTCCTGATGGAGAAGTTGGCCCTGAGACAGGTTGCCCTGTTTGACCCGGAGGCTGCCCAGACTGTCGAGAATGGACGATTCCTCCAACCGGTGGCTGAAAGTCCGACTGCCTTCGAGCGCCCGCTCTAGGTGGCTGGCCGCTTCAGGAAGCTGATCGGCGGCTAAGTAGAAGGTGCCTATATTCAGATTGACCCGCATTTCAAGAAGATCGTCACCGCAGCGTTTGGTGGCCTCCAAAGCTGAAGTCATAACCTCGATGGCAAGTGCATTCTCATCGTTAAGATGGTGGAGGCGGCCTAAGCTACTCAAAATGAAGGCTTCAGATCTGGGATTCTCAATGGCCGTTTGATGAAGGTGATATGCCCGGCGAAGCGTGAGAACTGCGTCATCGTACTGGCCCTGCCAAGTCTGGATGCTACCAATGTTGCTTAGTACCATTGCTTGGGCCTGTACGTCTTTCAACGTTTCCCACAATCCTAGTGCCTGCCAAGCTGTCTCCAACGCTTCGTCGACCTGGCCCTGAGCATGTCGCACAGCAACGATCTGATTAAGCGCGGCAGCATATAGTCGCTGTCCAGCTGGCTCGTTGATTCCCCTCAACTGATCAATGGACGCTTTCAAATGCCTTTCGGCTTCGTCTAGGTTTCCTAAGTCAGTGCAAACTTTACCCGCCAAGTTGTGAGCCTGAGCAGCTCCTAGCTTGTCCTGACCCTGGGTGAAGTCGGCGGCGGCCCGCTCCAAGCTCTGCAAAGCAGCAGGCAAGTCACGGTTTTCGATCTGGACCTGACCAAGCAGCAGCCAACTGCGGGCCTGAGCGGATGGCTGCTGCTCGGTAAAACGCAGGTAATCACCGGCTACCGCCAGCGCCTGTTGAGGCGCAGCGGTGATCAGCGCCTTCACCGCCTCCTCGAAGGCCCGACATTGTGCCTCGAAGGTCACGCTTTCCGGTACGTGACCCAGCGAGGGGGGTTCGGTGTGGCGGATCAAGGTCCGCTTCCTGGCCTCTGCTTCAGGCCACGCCCCTCAATCCGTACCCACGTTTTCACCTTTTTACTCCTGGCCTGCGCTACTTGAGCGTGGCTTTGAGGAACGCGACCAGATCGAGACGTCCCTTCTTGCCCAGTTTGCCGTTGTAGGCTGCGTTGAGATTGTTAGCATAGACGTCGGCGGCACTATCGACCAGCTTGTTGTCGAGGTCTTTGACCTGCACGTTGAGGGGCTGAGCCAACGCCAGGGCCAGCGCGCCCGAGGCCATCGGCGCAGCCATCGAGGTACCGCTCCAGGCGGCCATCAGTTCGCCGGGCGCGGGCGCGTAAACGTTCTCGCCGGGGCCGACCACTTCGAGCTTGTCGGAATAGTTCGAGAAGCTCGACTTGCGGTCGTTCAGGTCGACGCTACCGACGCTCAGCGAAAAGTCGCCCGCGCCGCCATCTGCTGCCAGCGCCGCCGGGTAGGTGATCGTATTGGCGTTGGCGTTGCCTGCCGAGGAGACGACCAGCACGTTCTGGCTCTTGACCTGAGTGATGGCGTCTTGCACCACCTTGGAGTTCTCGGCACTGCCCAGACTCATGTTGATGACCTTGGCTCCCTTGGCCGCTGCCCACAAGATCGCCCGCGCGATGGTGGCCACGTCGCCGGAGCCGTCCGGCCCCAGCACCCGCAGCGGCATGATCTTGGCCTTGGGCGCAATTTGCAAGACGATGCCCGCAACGTTGGTGCCGTGCCCGAAGCCGCCCACGCCTAGCGTGCCTTCATCCTGCGGCACGGCGTCACCCGCATAGAAGTCGTACCAGGTCGAGGGATCACTCAGCGCGCCCTGGAAAGCCGAGTGCTTGAGGTCTAGGCCAGTGTCGATCACGGCCACCGTGACGCCCGCGCCCAGGTTGGGGGCCAGCGCCTGGGCAGCTTGCAGGTTGATCTTGGTCCAGATGCCAGTATTTTGCGGCAGTGGCGAATATTCACCGCTGGCCCAAATGATGCGCGAGCCGCCAGACCAAGCCTGAAGTCCGCCGCTGGCCCAGATGATGCGCGAGCCGCCCATAAAAGCCGTCAATTCACCGCCGCCGGTGAATACGTCCTTGTTGCGCTCGATGAAAACCGGGCGGCTGGCGGTGGTGCTGAGGATCTTCATGGCGGCGGACGAGCGGTTGAAACCGAGCAGAGCCGTGCAGCTGGGGTCGCCGCTGGCCGAGCAGCTGTTGTCCGGCCAGGTCATGACGCTGCCGCCGAGCTGGGCTTCCACCGCTGCGCGGGTGTCTCCGAGTTCTAGGGGCACCGAAACGACGTAGTCGTAGCGCGGGGCGCTGTGGCCGGGAAGATTGGCGTTGCCGCTGGTCTGTGACTGTGAGCAGGCCGCTAAAAGACCGACAGTCAACAATAAGCCGGGAATCAGTCGTTGGAATGAATGCATAAAAGTCCTCCAGGTGAAGAATGCGGGCGGCATCGCTATAGAGTTGCATTTTAGGAGAGGAGGCCTTACAGCTCTCTGATGAGAGAAAAGTCACACAAAGTGGACGAGGAGCAGTTGTAATCAGATTTATCACACGTCTGCCTCATGGGTTGCGGAGGCCCTGGGCTGCTCGACATCCAAGCTCTCGCCCAACGACTTAAGCATGCCAAAAGCCGGGCCATCTTTTCACATGATGACCACGTTCCGCTTGACTGAGGGTGTCGCTGCTGGTGTCCAGAAATAAAAGCGGGGGTTATCCCTTCTGGAGCCGACGATCTTCAGGCTGGACAGGATCGCATCTCCTTACACGGCTTCGGCGGGGAAGAGTTCAGCGCGTCACATCCGGCACACTGCCGCGAGCGCCTTTTCGACTTGGCTGCTCGGCGGCGTCTCTCCAGTGAACCGAGGGTTACCCTCATCGAAAATATATCTTTCGGTTATGCCATACCCAAGAACGCAGCAAGATGGTGAGACGGCGGGCGCTCTAGACTCGTCCAATGGCTGATCTCAAGCCCCTGCCCCTGTGTGCTCAAAACGAGTACCAGCGCTTGGTCGAGGAGATGCCGGTGATGCTGTGGACCGCCGACGTGCACGGGATCTGGACCCACGTCAACCGGCGCTGGACCGAGTACACCGGCTTGCTGCACGAATCGAAGGGCTTCGGCTTCGAGGAAGCGCTGCACCCCGATGACGTGCAGCCGACGCTGGCCGTCTGGCGGGCGGCTGTCGCTTCCGATCAGCACTACGACGTCGAATACCGCCTACGTGATCAATCAGGCTGCTACCGGTGGTTCGTGACGCGGGGCCGCCGGTTGCCTGACGGCACCCACCCCGACCTGGCCTGGGTGGGCAGTTGCAGCGACATTGACGAGCAGAAGCGGGCCGAGCGTGCGGCCCAGGTGGCCCGTCAGTCGGCGGTGCGTGCCCTGGGGCTGGCCCTGGAAGTCCGTGACCGCGAGACGGCGGGTCACACCGACCGGGTGACGGCGCTGGCCCAGCAGTTGGGCCGGATTCTGGCGCTGCCGGAAGAGCTGCTCACAGAGCTGGAAACCGGAGCGCTGCTGCACGACATCGGCAAGATCGGGGTGTCCGACGCGGTGCTGTTCAAGCCTGGCCCGCTGAGCGAGGGCGAGCGCGCGCAGATCAACCGCCACGCGCAGGAGGGCGAGCGCTTCGCCGCCGCGCTGGGCTTCGTATCTGATGCGGCGCTCTCGCTGATCCGCCACCACCACGAGCACTGGGACGGCAGCGGCTACCCGGACGGCCTGGCGGGCGAGGCGATTCCCCGGCTGGCCCGGTTGTTCGCGGTGGTGGACAGCTACGACGCCATGATCAGCGTGCGCCCCTACAAGGACGCCTGGTCTAGGGCGCAGGCTCTGGCCGAACTCGAGCGCCTGAGCGGCCAGACGTATGACCCGGAGATGGTCGCGGCGCTGACGACCTGGCTGAGGGCCGCCGCGTCGGACTGAGCCAAGACCGGGAAACTGGGGCATTACGGCCCGTCTGTCAGCTTCTCCACCGCTGTGGCAACGCGCCTGGCCCGCGTCTCTGGCGTTCTGGCCCCCTCGACGGCTAGGGTGTGCTGGCGCTGCTGGCTGTACGACAGCATCTCGAAGCGTTGCCGGGCCGCCGCCGGGTGCTGCTCCAGCGTCGCCGCCAGGTCTGTGGGCACACTGACTTGACGCGGTTCGGTGTCCAGTTCCAGCGTGACGTTCATCCGGTCGCCCGCTTTCAGGCCCGCGCCCTGTCGGTGCTCGGCGCTGACCGGCAGCATGAAGGTGTTTCCCTAAGTAGATGACAGTTTTGGAGGGATAAAAGGCTAGAGCTGCTCTGGGAAGGTGTTTTCGGTTATGAAAACACACCCGAGCGGCTCGCCCCACTCTATCGTCCTCAACCACCTGCGACAGCATCCTTGGGGACTCGGTCTGCCGAGCCTGTCACTCTTGGTCGCGATTCTTCCGGCGCTGGTCCAACGCGAAGATGTCCGGCTGACCAAGCTCGCCGCCGCACTCCCAGGTCAGGCGCTTTACAGCAGCAAAATCAAGCAGTTGCATCGGTTCTTTAAGAACATCCAGTTGCCAGGCGAGGTGCTCGCACACTTCGTTCTGTCGTTTGCTGATCCCAACGAACGCCTGTGGCTGGTCATTGACCGCACGAATTGGCAGCTCGGCCAACGGTCAATCAACATCTTGGTGGTCGCCGTCATCATCCGGGATCAGGCGCTGCCGTTGATGTGGACCCTGCTTCCCCATGGGGGAAGCAGCAACGCCGCCACCCGGAACGCGCTGCTGGACCGCGTTCTTCTCGTGTTACCTGCTGAACGCATCGCCGGTCTTTTGGGAGACCGCGAATTCATCGGGAAGAAGTGGTTTCAGTTCCTGAGCAAGCATCAGGTCGCCCCCTGCATTCGATTGAAAGCTGACACGCGGGTGGGTGGCATGCCGGTCTGGGGTCTGTTCAAAGGTATTGCCGCGCACGAAGTGCGCTGGTGGTACCGTCCATTGATGGTCTATGGCGTGCCACTGCGGGTCTGCGCTGTCCGAGATGCGCACGGTCATCTGTTGTATGTGGCCACCCTGGAACACGGTCGCCATAAGGGTGCCCGCCTACGCTCGACGCTGGTCTATCGAAGTGCTCTTCAAACACTGGAAGGGCTCAGGCTTTGAACTGGAATCCACCCACCTGAGCCATCCACAGCGGCTCACCACCCTGCTGAGCGTCATCACCATCGCCTCCGTGTGGGCCTGGCACACCGGTGAACAAGAGCACGAGCAAGTACCCGAATGGGTACTTGCTCACGGACGTCTAGCCGTTTCGGTGATGCGGTACGGCCTCAATACCCTCAAGACTGCCCTCGTCAATATGCTCTGGAGCAGCACTGAGCGCGCGTCTATCCGCGCCTTCCACACGTGCGCCCAGAAACTGTCACCTACTTAGGGTGTTTCCCTCTGGCTGCGATGGTGCTGCGGTAGCTGTAAGCGCCCAGGCTGACCCTGACGGCGGGCTTCTTGCTGCCGAGGCTTTGCACCACCTCCAGCGGCACCTCTATTCCGGTGGCGGTTTTGCCTTCCAGTTTCAGTACGGCTTCAAATTGAGGCATGGAGATCAGTATGGCTCAGGACCGCGCCCTCCCAAAACGAAAAAGCGCCCCCGCAGGAGCGCTCCTTATTCACTCAAGGTTCAGCGGTTGACGATGTGGATGGCCTGCTTGTGCACCGCTTCCGCCGCTTCCAGCACGCTCTCGCCGAGTGTCGGGTGGGCGTGGATGGTCAGCGCAATGTCCCCGGCGGTAGCGGCCATCTCCAGGCCCAGGCTGGCTTCACCCAGCATGTCGGAGGCGTGCGGCCCTACGATATGCACGCCCAGCACCAGGTCGGTGCCTTCCTCGGTGACCATCTTCACGAAGCCGTCGGTCGATTGCAGCGTCATGGCGCGGCCCGAGGCGGCGAACGGAAACTGCCCGGTCTTGATCTTGTAGCCCTTGGCCTTCGCCTCTTCCTCGGTCAGGCCCACCCAGGCCAGTTCGGGCGAGGTATACACCACGCCGGGAATTGCCACCGGGTCCATCTCGGCGGGTTCGCCCGCGATGACTTCGGCGGCCACCAGCCCTTCCTTCATGGCCTTGTGCGCCAGCATCGGATTGCCCGCCACGTCGCCGATGGCGTAGATGTGCGCCACGTTGGTCTGCATCCGGCTGTTGACGGTGATGAAGCCGCGCTCGGTGACGATGCCCAGGCCCTCCAGATTCAACCCGGCGCTTCGCGGACGGCGACCCACCGCGACCAGCACCCGGTCGTAGGTTTCCGTGCGCTTCTCGCCGGTCTTCACGTCTTCCAGTTCGACTTTCAAGGTGCCGTCAGGCTGCTTCTCGGCCTTATTGGCCTTGGTCTGGGTCTGCACCTCGATGCCCTGCTTCTCCATCGCCTTGCGGAAGGCCGCCACGGCGCCCGCGTCAGCTCCCGGAATCACGTTCGGCAAAAACTCGATGATTTTGACCTGGCTGCCCATGTTGTTGTAGATGTGGGCGAACTCAAAGCCGATCACGCCGCCGCCGACGCACAGCATCCGCGCCGGAACCGGGTCGGGAATGACCAGCGCTCCGGTGGAGTCCACGATGCTCTGCTGGTCCACGTCCAGCCCCGGCAGTTTGGCCGGTTCCGAGCCGGTGGCGACGATGAAGTTGGACGCGGTGTAGGTCTTGTCGCCCACCTTGATGCTTTGGGCGTCCACGAACACGGCCTCACCGATCAGGTGTGTGACCTTGTTGGCCTTGAACAGCCCGCCCACGCCGCCGGTCAGCTTGGTGACGATGCCGTCTTTCCATTTGTTGAGCTTGCCGATGTCGAGCCTGGTGTCTGAGAAAGTCAGGCCGAACTCGGCGGCATGCTTGCTGGCGGCCAGTTCATCGCCCGCGTGCAGGAGCGCCTTGGTGGGAATGCAGCCGACGTTGAGGCACACTCCGCCGAGGTATTCCTTTTCGACGCAGGCCACCTTGAGGCCGAGCTGCGCGGCGCGGATGGCGGCATGGTAGCCGCCGGGGCCAGCACCGATGATGAGGACATCAAAATCCATTGCTTTGGTCATGGGTTCAGTTTAACGCGGTACAGGGCGGCAGAGAGTAACGCATTTGGGAAGTCAGTTGAGGAATATTAACAACTCGGAAGCGTGAGTGTGCGGTTCTGGGCAGGACCGTCCAGCCTCACCGGACGACAAGACCCGATCACACCAAAAAGCAGGCCAGGGACGTCTCGCCTCCCGGCCTGCCTGGGTACCGACGCCGCGCTCAGTTCACGACTTTGGTCTTGTTGCTCATGTAGTCCATCAATACGTACTGGCCGATATTCTGCGGCGTGGTGAAGTAGGCCTTGCCGCGCGTCATCTCCGAGACGCGGCGCACGAAGCCCACCAGATCGGGGTCGCGGGCCAGCATGAAGGTGTTGACTTGCACTCCGCTGCGGCGGCAGTTGGCGACCTCGCGCAGCGTCGCGCCCAGCACATAAGGATCGAGGCCGTAGGCGTTCTTGTAGATGCGTCCGTCGGGCAGCGTCAGGGCGCTGGGCTTGCCGTCGGTGATCATCACGATCTGCTTCATGTCCTTGTTCTCGCGCTTGAGGAGTTGCTGGGCCAGCCGCAGACCGCCTGCCGTGTTGGTGTGGTACGGCCCGATCTGCGCCTGGGCCAGCTTGGAGAGCGGCACTTCCTCGGCGCTGTCGTGAAACAAGACGAACTTCAGGGTGTCGCCGGGGTACTGGGTGCGAATCAAGTGGGCCAGGGCAAGTGCGACCTGCTTGGCGGGCGTGAAACGGTCCTCGCCGTAGAGGATCATGCTGTGCGAGCAGTCGAGCAGCACCACCGTGGCTGCCGAGGAACTGTACTCGCTCTGGCGCACCACCAGGTCTTCCTGTTCGGCGTTTTCCAGCCCCTTGGCGATCACGTTGCTCAGCGTGGCGGTAGTATCGAGGTTGAGAGTATCGCCGAACTCGTAACTCTTGAGTTCACCCATCATGTCGATGCCCGAGGAGTAGTCGCGGGTGTCGTGCGCTCCGGCGCTGCTGCGGCCCATCCCGCCCATCAGGTCGCGCAGCGATTTGTAGCCCAGAAAGTCGATGCTCTTGTCGGTGAGCTGGAACTTGCTCTCGCCGCTCTGGCCTGCGCCGCCGCCCTCGCCGTCCTCGAACTCCTTACGGATAAAGCCGTCTTGCTGAAGTTTATCCATCATCTTCTGAATCTGCTGGCCGAGTCTCGATTCCTGAATCTCGCCCTCGCCCTGCATGGCCTCGGCGAGCATCTCCTCGGGAATCATGTTGCGCTCGGCCAGCGCGTTGAGAATGGCATCGAACAGATCGTCCATGCTGGGCCGGGCGTTGGGGTCGGGGTCGTAGGGGTCGTTCATGCCCTGGCCGAGCAGCGCTTCCTGAATCATCTGCATCAGTTCGCTGCTTTCCAGTTCGTCGAGTTCGCTTTCAAATTTGCTGTAGCGGGTGATACGGGCGTGCGTGGTCATGTTCGGACCTCCAAACGAGGAAAGCAGACGAGAGAAACAGTCGAGAGAAAACGCAGGGAGAGAAACGACAGGCGAGAAAATGAGCAGCGGGAGAAACCGGCAGCGCTGGACTTGGCCCAGTCTGCGCCCAGGTCAGCGGTGCTGGCTGTCCGCTTGGTTTCAGTTGCACTCCGGAAAACCCGCTCGCATCGCTGCCTGCTGATCTTCAGCATGGCGCAAGCGTGCCTGGACGTTTGTAACGGCGGCGCTGCGATACGGCGATGAGCACGACTTGACGTTGAACAGTATCCATTCATACGAAACAATTCGTCACCTATCTGGGCGAGTTGCTGTCCGAATGGCATCGTGTCCAGGAATGCTGATTTTTTCACACGTATTTTGACAATTCGTAAGGCCGAGGTAAGAACTTCGTATCTAGGATCAGCGCAGTCCTCAGGCCTGAACCAGGTCCTCATATCCGAATGATCTGTCAATCCCCACATCTGTTAAGGAGAACTCATGAAACGCTCCACACCCACCCTCCTGCTGGCCCTCCTCGTAGGCACAGCCCTGGCCCAGGCCAGCTCGCCGCTGAAGTTGGTGCTCTCGCAGGCATTGGTGCAGACCACCACCCAGGACGGCAAGACAGTCGAGAAGCTGGCCCCCGATCCCAAGTCGGTGCTGCCCGGCGCGGTGCTGGAGCAGGCTGTGACCGCCACCAACACCCTCGGTAAGGTCATGGCCAACGTCACCGTCAATCTGCCGGTTCCAGTGGGCACGGTGTATCTGAATAGCCTCAAATCCGCTGAAACTGTCCAGACCCTCTTCAGCTTCGATAAGGGCAAGACCTTCGCCGCTGCGCCGCTGAAAAAGACCATCACTGTGACCGAGAACGGCAAGGCCGTGCAAAAGGAAGTCGAGGTCAAGCCCGCCGAGTACACCAACGTGCGCTGGGTGCTGGGCGAACTCGCTGCCGGGGACAGCCTCAAGCTCGGCTTCCGGGTGAAGGTCAACTGAGATCTGTCGTCTGCCCGCGGCACCACCCTTTCCATTTTCACTGCTGCAAGTGCTTCAAGGAGCAAGTCTGATGAATCTTCCCCCCAAAACCCTGGCTTTGATGCTGGCCCTAGCGGCGTCGGCAGCGTCGGCAGCCGGAACCCCCTCTGGCACCAAGATCAGTAACGTTGCCACCGCGAGCTTCACGGACCCCAACACCAATGCGCCGATCTCGGACCCGGTGCAGTCCAATCTGGTGCAGACCAGCGTGCTGCCCAAGCCGGATTTTGACACTGTCTATAGTGACGGCACTGACGGCACCACGGCCACCACGCCCAGCGCCCCCGACTACGACATCAAAAACGTATTGCCGGGAGCCAACGTCGATACCAGCTATATCCTGGTGAACCTAGGCAACGTCAACAACCAGCCGATCACCATTGCCCCCAATACCACCGGCACTGTGACGCCGGTTCCGGCAGGCAGCGTGGAGTACTACCTCGGTAGTGTTTCGCCCGCCAACCTGATCACTGGCTCCATTCCTGTGCCGGTGGACGACCCTCTGACCCCCACCGACGAAGGCCGCGTCACCATCATCCAGCGCATCAAGGTGCCGACGGGCGCGGCGGCGGGCAGCCAGTACAGTGTCAGCCCGCAGGCCAGCGGCGACCAGTGGAACGGCAGTGCGGTGGTGCCTGCCCAGGAACCCGCAGGTGATTTGCAGTACACCCGTGCCAGCGTGACCTCCCCCTCGGTGACGGTGGTACCGCCGATTGATACGGTGCCTGGCACCCCTGCGCCCGAGCCCACCACGCCCGGCACCACGCCCGGCGATCCCGATCCCGCCAATCCGGTGCCGGTGTACCCCGACCCCACCACCCCCGGCACGACCATCAGCGTGGACCCGACCACCGGTAGCCAGAAGGCGTACCCCAAGGGTGATCTCGACACGACTTCCGACGTGGTCAAGTTCATCAGCGCCGTGAAGAACAATGGCAGCCTGCCCGACACCGTGGCCCTGATTCCGCCGACTGGTCTGCCCACTGGTGTGACGGTGCAGATTCTCGACGGAAGCGGCAACCCCATCACCAAGGACGCCAACGGCAACTACCCGCTCGGTCCGATTCCGGTGGGTGGCAGCGCGGCTTACCAGGTGGTCGTGACCTACCCCGATCCTGACGGCGTGGGCAATTCCGGCAGCCCGGTGCCCGTGGTGATCGGTGTGGACTCCAGCAACGACGCCGACCTGCTGCCTAACTCCAGTGCCACCTTCACCACCTTCCCCGCCCAGCAGGTTTTCGGTGACACGGTCAATCCTGGCGGCACGGCAGATGCGGGACAGGTACCCAGCCAGGGAGTTGTGCCCGGCGCATCGACTGGCACGGGCAATAGTGCCACCGACAGCAGCGCCACCTTTCCCATGACGGTGCAGAACACCGGCGGTTACGCTGAGGCGTATACCCTGACTGGCAGCGTGGATGTGAAGTTGGTGAATGGCACTACCGTGCCCGTGCCGGTCAAATACTACCTTGATGCCAACAATGACGGTGTGCCGGACTCGGCCACACCTCTGACCGGCGGCCTCACGCTCAGCGTGCCCAGCGGCGGCAGTGTTCACGTGATCGCTGTGGTGGATATTCCCGCCAATGCCGCCAGCACCACCGCCAACGGCGGTAGCGCTCCGCTCATTGTCAAACAGACCTCGGTGGGCACCTACAGCGGCAACACCCGCAGCGACAACAACGATCAGATCGTGGTGGGCATCGTGGGTAATGGCCTAAGCATCACCAAGTCCACGCCCCCTGCTGCCCGCCCCGGCGACGACCTGCCCTACACCCTGGTGGCCACCAACAACTACAACGCCGCGCTGAAAAACTTCGTGCTGACCGAGAAGGGCGGCGTGACCCAGGGAGCCACCACCACCAATCTGTTTACTTACAGCACCTTCAAGACCGTCACCGGCACGGCCAGCTTCGTGGGCAAGGTGCTCTACCGATTTAACAACGCCGCATGGCAGACCAGCGCGGTGCCGGGCTTGGTCCCTAGCACCATTAACCAGGTGGATGTAGGGGTGGATACCAACAACGACAACACCATCGACAGCAACGACGCAGTGCCTTCCGGCGGCGTGCTCACGGTCAATTTCACGACCACTGTGAAATAAGTCTCACCGGTGGTGTGCTCACGGTCAATTTTATGACCGCTGTGAAGTAAGTCACCTGTAAGTGAAGCTCAGGTAAGATTCGTCAGAACAAGCGCTCATCTAGAGACTCAGTCGCGCTTCAATTTATCCCGCCCTCCATTCTATCTCCCGACGGCGCGTTCCAAACTCAAAGCGCACCGTTCCATAATCCTGAGGAGGATTACATGAAAGTCAACAAGTCTCTGCTCACCTTGATGATCGCTCTGGCGGCTGGCAGTGCTGTCGCCGTGGGTTCCGGCACCACCGCTGGCACAGCCATCAAGAACACGGCCGCCGCCAGTTTCACCGATCCGACTGCGCCCGGAACGCCGGGTACGGCCGTTTCCAACGAAGTGACCACCATCGTGCAGCCGCAGGCCAATTTCGATATTCAGTACACCGGCAGCAACTCCGACGGAACCAATGGTGATGACAGCGCCACCAACAAGATTCCGACAGCTTACAAAGGTGTTGTCATTCCTACGGCGACGGCCTCCGGCAACCAGTTGATCTCGACTTACAATGTGGTCAATACCGGCAACATCAACAACTATGTCGTCAATCTCTCGGCGGACACCACCAATAGCCCCTTCACCGGCGCGACCACGACGTATTACTTGGCGAGCGACACGACCCGCAGCACCCCCATCACCTCCGTGACCCTGCCTGCCGACGACGTGAACACCACCGGCACCGGCAACGACGAAGGCCTCGTGCAGATCGTTCAGGTCATCACGGTGCCGGCGACGGCGGCGGCAAATCAGGTCTACGCGGTCAGCCCCAAGGGTGCGGCGGCGGCCAGCCCCTTGTCTTCGACCGACCCAGCTTACTACGCCGCTGTCACTGAGCCGCTTGCCGACCTTCAGTACGCCCAGGCCACCGTCTACACCCCGAACATCACCGTGAAGCCGCCTTCGGGCCCCTTCACCCCGCCGACCCCGCCGGTCTTCCCGCCGTCTGTTCCTCCTGCTACTCCCGTCTACCCTGACCCCAACAACCCTGACCCCAACAACCCCAAGACTTCCATTGCTGTCATCGGCAATGATCAGTTCGCTTACCCGACTGCCGACACCAACAACAACGCTGATGTGGTGACCTTCAACAATTTGGCTACCAACTCTGGGAACCAGACCGATGTGGTCAACCTCTTCCCGACCGGCTTCACGGCCTTTAACAGCACCACCGGCATCTTCACCCTGCCCGGCGGCGTTACCGTGCGCTACCTCGACAATTCCGGCAATGCCCTGACCATCGTCAACACCGGCGGCACCAGCTACCCCACCCTGACGCTGGGAGCGAGTGGGACCCCGACCAGCTCGGTACCGTTCCGGACTGAAGTGACCTACCCTGATTCCAACTCGGTCGTCGACCCGAGTCCAATTGTGATCAGCGTCAATATCGATTCGGGCAACGATGCTGGCTTCGTCGCTGACTCCACCACCAAAGACACCATTTACCCGCCTGCTGCCCAGTTCAGCGATAGCAACGGCAGCTCAATCGGCGCAACCAATACTACTCCCGAAGAATTCGTCTTCCCGGCTGACCCTGCCGCGACACCTGCCGTGACGACGCTTGCTACCGGCGCGGCTCCAGTACCGCAGACCACGGCCGCAACGGGTACCGACGCCAGTGCCGTCTTCCCAATGGACGTGGCGAACCTCGGCGAATATGACGACGCATTTACCCTCAGTGGCACGGTGAGCATTCCGGTGATCAATGCCTCAACTGGCGTGATCGCCAACCAGACGGTCAATGTGCGCTATGTGGATTCCACTGGCGCGGCCCTGGCTGCCGGTGCGACGGCCAACACCTTTGTCACCCCAACGATTGTCGCCAACACCGAGATCAAGGTATTCGCCATCGTGGACGTGCCCGCAGGCTCGCAGGCCGGAAGTGCCCTGGTGACGCAGAACGCGGTGGGCAACTACAGCACCATTTCGCTGAGCGACAGTGACGACAAGGTGACCATCCAGTCCGCCAAGACGGCCAATAACGGCATCACGGTTACCAAGTACCAGACCACTGGAACGACCCTGCCGACGGGCGTAGTGGGTGAGAAGGCCGCCATCAACGCGCTGCCCGGCGCGACGCTGAACTACGCCATCATCGCCAAGAACAACTTCAATGCGCCGGTTGCGAACTTCGTGCTGAGTGATCTGCCCAGAGCTATTGCCTTGTCCACAACCAACTTCTACACCTACACCACTTTCGTCTCGGCCAGCGCCACGCTGAAATCCCCCAACGGTACCGCCCTCACCGGCACGCCTTATTACCGCATCAACGGCACCGGCAGCTTCACTACGGCGACTCCCGCTGGCGTGACCAGCGGTATCCAGGTCGCCTTCGACACCAACGGTGACAATGCCATCACGGCTACGGACGTCATTCCGCCGCTGGCGGAAGTCCGCCTCGACATCAAGGTGACCATCAAGTAAGTCGTTTCAGGCACCGCCGCTGAGTGTGGGCGGTGCCTGGATGGCTCTCAGGTAAGGCATCTGTAAGGCTCCACTCCATATCTTAAAGTCGCTGCTCCAAGTGCGCTCCGAAGGCTGGAGCGCACTTTCCCTATCAATTTTGCCCGGGTCTCTTTTTGCTGCGTCCGTTTTGAATTTCCCTGCACTGCTTTCATCGTAATACCCATCACCAAATGAAGAAGATCCCGTTTTGATCGTTTCCTTTCCCTGTCATCCGCCTCGGAGACACCACGCTTCTCAATTCTCTAACGTGCCCAGTTTCTTCAGGGCCACTCTCCTGCAGGAAGCTTTATGAATTTCACCCCGTCTGTTCCCTCAGGTTATCGCGTCACAGGAGGTCATGTGCGCCGGTTTATTCACTCACTTTCAGTTCTGACCCTGCTCGCCCACCTGGGTCTGGCCCAGGCCGCCGGGACTCCTGCCGGAACCGTCATCACCAATATCGCCACCGGCAGCGCCGATCCGCTCGTCACCGGCCAGCCGCCGGTCACGGCGCAGTCGAATCTGGTCAGCACCAGCGTCAGCCCAGTGTGCGCCGTAAGCGTCACGCCCGACGGCAGCGTGGGTCAGCCGGGCCAGCAACAGACCATCTTGCCCGGCGAGAGCGCGCTATTCGCCTACCGGGTCATCAACAGTGGCAACGTGACCTTCGACGTGCCACTGAGTGTGCGGATTCCCGGCGAATCGGCCTTCACGCCGGCGACGGCACTCTACCTCGATGCCAATGGCAACGGCCAGCTTGACGACGGCGAGCGCGCTTCCATCAGCAGCCTCAAGCTGCCGGTGGACGGCTCGGCCAGCTTGCTGGTGCTGGCCCAGACCAATGACGCCCAGCGCGGCGACGGCTTTGTCAATCTGGTGGCAAGTTGTGCGGGGCAGCCGGACGACGCCAACAACGTGGCGCTCTTGCGGCTGGGGGCGCTGCCGGTGCTGAGCGTTTCCAAGCGCTTCAGCCCCAGCGTCGTCAAGCCTGGCGACCAGACCAGTGTCACCCTGACGGCCACCAACGCCGGACAGGGCGAATCGCGCGAGTTGACGCTCAGTGACGACCTGAGTGCCCTCACCGCCCAGGGCCTGACCTATGTGCCGGGCAGCGCCTCGGCCAGCAGCGGCACCCTGGAGTCTGGCGGCGCGCCGACCTGGCAGGCGGGCGATGCGGGCGCGGCTCAGAACCTGCGGGTGCGGGTCCCTTCACTCAAGCCCGGCGCGATATTAACGCTGACCTTCAAGATGCTGGCCGGAGCCGCCACCGAGAACCGCACCCTGACCAACACCGCGCTGGCCGCCACCGGCAACCAGACGGCCCAGGCCCAGGCCCAACTCACCTCGCAGTTCAACCCGGCCGTGGCGCTGGGACCCATCGGCAATCCCGAAGCGCCGGAAGGCAGCGCCACCGATCAGCAGACCAAGGCGTTCGCACTGGTGGGCCAGGAAACCTGTTTCAACCAGACGCTCAAGAACACGGGTGACGTGGCCGACAGCTATACCCTGAACAGCACCCTGGCAACCCCGGCGGGCAGTGCCGTCTTCAGGACCATGGCCGGAGCGCCGCTTGATCTGCCGATTGCCCTGACGCCGAATGCCACGCTCGACTTCAAGGTCTGCCTGACGCCGCAGCAGGCCGGGCCGCTGACCCTGCGCTTGATCGCCATTGGCGAGCGCGGTTCTACGAATGCCACCCAGGACCTGATCACCACTGTGCAGGCGGGTCTCCCCGACCTGATCAAGTCGGTGACGCCCAGCGGCCTGGTCCCGGCGGGCACGGCCCTGACCTACACCCTGACGGTTCGCAACACCTACACGGTGGCCCTGCACGACGTGGTGGTGCGCGACCCGCTCAACCCGGCTCTTACTTTCACCAGTGCCTCGGACGGCGGGCAGCTCGTCGGTGGCGCGGTTACCTGGACGCTGGGCAGCCTGGCCCCTGGCGAGAGCCGCACCCTGAGCATCCAGGCCCAGATCGGTGCGGCGACAGCCGACGGAACCAATGTCACCAATACCTTCAACATGACCAGCGGCGAACTGCCTGGCCCGCTGGACAGTAACGAGACGTCCAGCCCGGTATGGACCTCAAAACTGGTGATCGAGAAGAGCGTGAACCAGCCCAACGTGACGTACGGAGACCGCCTCACCTACACCCTGGTGATTCGCAACCTCTCGGCCAAGGCGTCCCTGATTGACGGCATCGTCACCGACACCCCGGCAGCAGGACTCGACTACCTGCCGGGCAGTGCCACCCTGGCCGGGCAGCCGCTGGCCGACCCTCAGCAGCAAGACGGTCACCTTGCCTGGGCGATCGGCGATCTGCCGCCCAGCGCCAACCTGATCATCACCTACCAGGTGCGGGTCACCGCCCAGGCCACCGAAGAACTGCTCAACACGGTGACCGTGTCGGGCCGGGCAAACTCGGGCCAGTTCAGTCAGGCCATCGCCAGCAACACGGCCACGGCCACGGTCAAGCTCAAGCTGCTCACCTTCGCGCCGCTCAATGACATCGTCGGCACGGTTTATATCGACCGCAACCGCGATGGCCGCTTCGAGTCGGCGCTCGACCAGCCGCTGGCCCGCGCGCGCATCCTGCTGGCCGGGGGCCGCGAGGTGCTCACCGACGCCCAGGGCCGCTACCACTTCAAGGACGTAAAGATGGGCATTCAGGCGCTGCGCCTCGATCCCCAGAGCGTGCCCTCGGTGGCGCTCTCGGTGCCGATGGACGGCGGTCTGAGCGGCACGCGCACCGTCAATGTGCTGGGCCTGACCGGGGTTGACTTCCCACTTGCGCCGCTGACTGGCGAGATTGACGCGACGCGAAGCGTTTCGCTCGTCTCCGGGCCGCTGACCCTGACCAAGATCGTCAGCGTCGATGCCCAGACCTATACGGTGACACTGCGCCTTCAGAGTGCCCAGCCGCTGAGTGACTTCGTGTTGAACGACCCGCTGCCGCAGGGCGCGGCGCTGAAAGAAGGCCGCAATACTCTGGCCGCTACCTTGGCGACAGGAGAAACCACCTTGACTTACCGCTTTGACTGGACAGGCGAGCGACGCGCCGCCGTCACCGAACCCGACGTGCGCTGGAGCTACTGAGGATGAAACGCACCGCTGCTCTTCTCACTGCGCTGCTGCTGCTCGGCAGCGCCCAAGCCCAGGAACTCGGCCTGCCGGACGTGCCCGCCCAGATTCAGGCAGACCCCCAGACAACCACCCTCGATACCGTCTCCACTAACGCTCCGGAAGTGCTACGCGCCAGCAGCGTCAGCCTGACGTTCGAGGCCCCCATCGAGGCCAGGGAACTGGTTGTGGCCCACAGCCTGCCGCTGGGGGCGCAGTACCTGCCCGGCAGCGCTGCGCTCGACGGCAAGCCAGTTGCCGATCCGCTGCTGGGCAGCCAGAACCGGCTCTACTGGGTTCTTCCCGCCGAGCAGAGCGGCACCCTGAGTTACCACGTGACCTACAGCGGTCAGCTCGGCGAACTGGCCGCCCCGGCGCTGCTAGCACGTTACGGCGCACAGCGCAGCGAGGTGTTGCGCGGCGACTTCGATCAGGCTGACTTCGTCTCGGCCCAGCCGATCAGCGCCAGGAGTGCTTCCAAGCAAAACGCAGGCGCAGTCAAATTGCCGCTCGACGGCACCATCTACCGCATCCGTGACCGCATCACCGTGATCGTGGAGGGCCCGTTGGACGCAGTGCTCACGCCCAGCATCAACGGCGTGGCGCTACGCGAAGACCAGATCGGCACCCGCACCACTGACAGCGCCAACAACAAGCAGCGCCTCGAATACGTGGGTGCGCCGCTCAAGCCCGGTCCCAACCTGATTCAGCTCGGCAGCGACACGGTCACGGTGCGCTACGCCTCGGTGACGACCCGCGTGGTGGTCACACCGATTCAGCTCATCGCTGACGGCAACAGCGTGGTGCGCCTGAAATTGCAGGCGTATGACGCCTTTGGCACCCTCTCGTCGGTGCCGAGCCTGACCGTCACCAGCAACCTGGAACCCAGCACCCCCGATGCCGATCCCTCGACGGCGGGCTATCAGGTGCGGATGAATGACGGCGTGGGCGAAGTGGTCCTTGCGCCGCAGTCGTCGCCCACTACCCTCACCCTATCGGTGCTGGTGGACAGCAGCGCCCAGGTTAGTAGCTTCGAGCTCAAGCCCAACGCCAGCCGGGTGGGCGTGGGCGTGATCAGCGCCACCCTGGGCCTGCCGGATTTCAAGATCAGCCTTGACAACCTGAGCTACCTGGCCCGCGCTTCGCTGGAGACACCGCTGCTGGGCGGCAAGCTCTACCTGACCGCCGATAAGGACGGCCTGCCCACCTCCGAAAACGTGTATCAGCGCTACGCCAGTTACGGCGACAGCAGCACCGATAGTACCCCGCTCCAAGGCATTGACCCTGTGGCCCTGATTTACGATCAGCCTAGCTTTCGGGTGTCGTACCGTCAGGGCGCGCTGCCCGGCGACGTGCTGCCGCTGGGAGAGACCTTTACGGCGCTGCGTGTGCAGACCAAGAACGCCGGGCCGCAGGTGGCCGCTTACGTCGCCTATGTGCCCAGCGACAAGGTCAGCGCCCGCCTGATCCCGGAAGGTCGCCTGCTGCACCTCCAGCCGGGCGTCGCGCCCGACAGCGAGAGCCTGACGGTAGTGACACTCGACAAGACGACGGGCGTAGAACTCAAGCGCGTGCCGCTGACCCGGCTGGCCGACTACACCCTGGACACTGACAGCGGTGTGGTGACCTTCAATCAAACCCTCGACCCGCTCGACGCTGATCTCAACGACGTGCGCCTGGACGTGATTTATCGCTTGGTCAACCCGCTCTCACAGCGCACCCTCAGTTATGGCGCGCAGATCTGGCAGCAGACCCATAACTACGGCGTGGGCGCGGCTGTGGTGAACCTCGACGGGGTCAGTACCTACGGCGTGCGCGCCAACTACGCCGCCGACGTGACCCGCGCTGGTCTGCTGGCGGCCTACTCCGGCGGCGTGCAGCTCAGCGCGGTGCTTGACCACCGCTTTTCCAAAGACAGCAGCGTGAGTGCCCAGGCCCGTTACCAGTCGGCCAGCTACGCCGGACTCTCGCCGCTGAATACTGGTCTGAGCGTCGTCGCCAGCTACAAGACCCGCCTGAGTAGCCGTCTGGCCGCTGTGCTCGACGGCGAGTACCACAACACCCCAACCGCGGCCGCCGCACCGCTTGCCGATCAGGTTTCGGCCCAGGGCGGCTCGGTGACGGCCCGCGCCGACTACAACCTCAAGCCCTTCAGCGTCGGCGGTGGCTTCAAGTATGCCTTCGGTGACGTGTATGGTCTGGGCGCTGTCGGCAGCGTCGGCTACCACCAGGGTGCTGTGGATCTGGACGTGGTTCATACTCAGCCGCTGAGCGGCAACCTCAAAGCCGTGACCGATGTGAGCGCCAAGGTCAAAGTGGCCGAGAACGTGGTACTGGGGCTGCGCGACACCTACACCTGGAACGGCAGCAACGTCGCGTCGCTGAGCACCGCCACCAAGCTTGGTAACGTCAACTACGCCGTCACCTACGATCTGCCCAACGCCGATGGCAGCGGCAACCGCGCCCGCTTCGGGGCCGACACCAGCATTCCGCTCAGCGCTCAGTTCAGTTTGGGCCTGCGCGGTTCGGTGGTGCGGGCCTTCAACACTGCCGCCACCGATCTCTCTGCCGGGGCCGATCTGCGCTACCAGGGCAGCAACATGTCGGGCAGCGTCGGCAGCGATGTGAGCTATCAGAACAATGAGTTCGGAGCGGTCTTCCGGGCGGGTCTCACCGGCAGCCTGAGTCCGGCGTTGACCCTCAGTGCCGACAGCACCGCCGAGGTGGGCCACACCCAGGGCCTGCGGGCGGCCTTCGGGTACGCCTACCGCGCGGGTGACCTCAACAGCCTGGGTTACCTGCGCTACGCGGCGGGCAGCCTGGCCGGAGCCAACCCGGAAATCACGGCGGGCTTGAGCGCCGAGTACCACCGCACCCAGTACGCCCTGCGCGCAGGCCTGGATGCCAGAGAGCTGTTGAGCGACTCGGGCAGCCTCACCTTGCAGCCGTCGCTCGGTGCCACCGCCTACATTGGTGAGCGCTTCGGCGTCAGCGGCTGGGGCCGGGCGCTAATTCAACCGGCCAGTGGCAGCGCCGTCTACGGATACGGTCTGGAAGGCTCGCTGCGGGCCTTGCCCGGAACCTGGCTGACGGCGGGCTACAACTTCGCGGGCTTTGACGGGACCGGCAATCAATACACCAAACAGGGGGCATATGTGCGGCTCGACGTGACGCTGGACGATAGCTTGGGGGAGAGGAAGTGAAGGTGAAGTTTGATGGTTGGCGGTCGTGCTTTCAATTGCTGGCCGTACTAATCGTGCTGTTGGGATTTGGAGGCTGGGCGCGAGCGGAGAGTTTTAACCTCCAATTCGTTAACGGTGGAGTCGTTCCTGGCACTGGCGCATGTACCCTGACGATCAATAGCCGTTGCCGCTTCAATAATGTGGTCGTGGGGGCTGGTACAGGCAACACTAATCCTTTTCAACGCGACATTGTAGTGACGGTAACAAAGCTGAACGGCGCGACGCTTGATCCTGCTGCCGATTTCGATAATATTGCCCCCGCCCTGTCTACGACGCCGCCCTCGGCAGCCACGGCGACGCAGCTTTTCTCTCCGACAGTTTTACCCACACAATCAACGGCCAATATTGATGGCTGGGCGGAATTTACCTTTGATTTCGTCATGCCCGGCGGCGCTGTTCCTGCTGTCGGTGCTGGTACGGCGACGCTCCCAGGCTCATTCTGGGTGACCAGCTATGATACTGACGGTAACGGAACTCTACGCGAATTCGTTGAGTTCCTTGGCCTTCCTGCGAGTCTTACGGGCTTGTCTGCTGCCAGTACGCTCAGTAGCAACACGTCGATTGATGGAGGTGTGCAATACCAGTCGGGTACAGTGGGACAAGGTGGTATCACCACTTTAGATACCTATAAAGCCTCCGCACAGTATACGAACGTAGCGAGCTTTAAACTCGTTTACGGTGCCCATACGGGCAGTAGTGGAAGTACGGCTGGGGGTCGCTTAACTGCATTTGACTTCTTCAAGCCAGATGCAATTTTCCTGCGCCCTGACGTGAACGGCTATAAATCTGTAAAACTCACTAACGACGCAGATAGCAGTGGCTCAGTCACGGCGGGCGATACCCTGACTTACACCGTTACTTATGTCAACACAGGGAATGTGGCCGTCAGTAACTTTCAAGTGATCGAGGCCTTACCAGCAGGGGTAACTGCCGTAGCAGGCTCACAAACGGTACAGGTAAATGGGACAGGCAGCGCTACTGCCAAAAACAGTTCATATACAGGTACTGCGACCAATACCAACTTGCTGGTAGCCGGTCAAACTCTGGCTATCGACGGAACAATCAGGATAGATGTTCCGGTGAGTGTCAATACCGTTTCGGTAGACAACACCGTTTTGAGCAATCAGACGACCAGTAGCGGCAGCTTTACTGATGCCCTCAGTACAACCATGACCATGGGCAGTGTCAGTTCCGATAACGTAGACAACACCACAGGATTTTCTCCCAATGTTTCGAGCGCTACTGGCTTCGGAAGTGTACCGAGCGGCAGTATTGCCCAGAACCAAACGGCCACGGTGGACCCCACCACAGTCACGGTGCGTTTACTTGCCTCTCCCACCATTGCCAAAGCGTTTGCTCCTACCAGCATTGTGCTTAACGCCACCAGCACACTGACATTCACATTGACCAACAGCAGTGTTGGTACGCTGACCAACCTCAACTTCACCGATGCCCTGGGCGGCATGAGCGTGAGCAGTACGGCCATCGGTGGCACCTGCGCGGCCACCAACAGCCCGGCTTTGACTGTTGGGGCCACGGCCCTGAATTTGACGGTTTCGAGCTTGGCGGCCAGCAGCAGTTGCACGGTGACCGTGCAGGTCAAGGGCACCGCCATCGGCGTGAAGCCCAACATTGCCAGCGGCGTGACCAGCACCCAAACGCCGACGGCCGGCAGCGTGTCTAATACGGCCAACTTGACGGTTACGCCGCTGGCTCCAGCGGTCAGCAAGGGGTTCAACCCCTCCAGCGTCCTCCAGGGCGGCACCACCCAGCTCACCATCATCGTGACCAATCCCAACGGTGTGGCCACGACGAGTTTCACCCTGACAGACGATATCGCTGCGACCACTGGCCTCACCGGTTTGACCATCAGCAGCGTGGGCAGCGATACCTGTAAAGTGGGCGGCACCGTGACGACGAACAGCGGCAAGTACGTCTTGACCGGCGGGACCTTGCCTACAGCGGGATGCACCGTCGTCCTCAATATAACGCTGCCGACTGCGGGTACGACCGGCAGTGTGACGAACACTATTCAGGGCAGCAGCGTCACCGGCACCATCAACGGCCAGAGCTTACCGACGGTGACTAACGCCACCGCCATGCTGAACGTTCAGCCTGTCGCCGATCTGGCTATCACCAAGACCGACGGCGTGACTAGCGTCGCTGCGGGTGCCAGCACCATCTACACTATTCGCGTGACCAACAATGGTTCCAGCAGCGTGAGCAGCGCGGTGCTGAAAGACCCTGGGGCAACGGGCCTGACCCAGACGGGGACGGCTTGTACGTCTGCCAGTGGAAATATCTGCGCTACCGCTCCGAGCACCACAGCGCTGCAAAGTGGAGGCGGTGTGACCCTGCCGACTTTGGCGAGTGGCGCGTTCTATGAGTTCACAGTGACCGCCAGTGTAACGGCTGCCAACGGCAACGTGACCAACACCGCTACAATAGATGCGCCCAGCGGTGTCACCGATCCGGTCACCACCAACAACATCGTCAGCGATACCGACGCGGTGTCCCCCGTCTTCACCATCTCTGGCCAGATCTATGTGGACACCAATTACGGCGGCGGCGCGGGCCGACCCTACAGCGCGGCCCAGGGCATGAGCCTGCGCCCCGGCGTCCGGGTGGAACTTTACACCTCGGCGGGTACGTTCATTGGTGCGGTGCTGACCGATGCTAGCGGAGCTTACAGCTTTACCAATCAAGTCGCCGGTGGCTATAAGGTCCGGGTGGTCAATAACTTCGTAACCGCCACCCGTACTGGTGGCTGCACGCCCAGTACCGTTCTGGCGACATCGCCGTCCTGCACACAGTTGCCAGTGCAGACCTATATCAACGGCGCGAGTCAGATCGGAGGCGCGTTCCCCGCTGGCGTTGACCCGGCCCTCAGCACCACGACCCTGCCTGCTACTGCCGAGTCGGTGGCCAGCGTGACGCTCGTCAGTGCTAACTTGGTGGGCGTGGATTTCGGCTTTAACTTTGACACCATCGTCAACGTGAATGACACTGGTCAGGGTAGCCTGCGTCAGTTCGTGACCAACAGCAACGCTCTGAGCAACACCGGTCTGGCGCAGGTCGGACAGACGGCAGGCAAGGAAGTCTCGATCTTCATGATCCCCAATGCTGTCCTCACCAGCGGCGTGGCAATCATTAACTTGGCTTCCACTCTCACCATCACTGACAGCGACACCAGTATCGACGCCACCACTCAGACCGCCAATACCACCACCAGTACTGGCGACACCAATACCGGGGCGCTGGGCACGGGCGGTGCGGTGGGTGTGGACAACCTGGCGCTGAGCCAGGTCAGCAAGCCGGAAGTGGAGATCACCCTGTCGGGGACCAATACCCTTCAGGTGTCGGCGGCCAACTTTACTCTGCGCGGCGTGGCGCTGCACGGCGGCAACGAGTTGACCCTGGGTAGCGGCGGCAGCGCCGCAGACAACGTCCTGATTGAGAAGAATATCTTCGGCACCACCGCGACGACCTTTACCCTGCCTGCCAGCTTGCGCTCAGCCCAGTACGGTATTTATCTTGTCAATGCTTCGGGTGCGGTTCAGAACAATCTGATTGGCTACTCGGCAAATTCAGGGATCAATTACCTGGGCGGAAGTGCTGGCCTGACGATTCAGAACAATGAATTTCAGCAAAGCGGCATGGTTTCGGCTGGTGGCGACGCTATCACCCTGACGGGGAGTACTACATCTGGTTTCGCCAAATCCGTGACCATCACCGGCAACCTGATCGCCACCAGCAATTCCAGCGGCATTCAGTTTGAAATCGGCAGCCTTGCCAACAACACCATCACCAACAACACCATCACCGGCAACGGTACAGGCGGGGCAGCCACACGGCTGGAAGGCTCGGGCATTCACTACCTCGCCCGCAGTGGTGGGGTCAACAGCACCACCAGCGACACCATCAGCAGGAACGTGATCTTCAACAATCAAAAGTCCGGTGTGGTCATCAACTTCGGCCAGAAAAATGTCACTCTCAGCCAGAACTCGTTTTACACGAACGGTCTGACCTCGATTGACTTCACGGCTTCGGACGGTTATGTAGGTGGCAACGCCAACTATGGCCAGGGCAACGGCGTCACACCCAATGACGGTGCCACGGTGGCCCGCGAGGGCAATATGGGGCAGGATTACCCAGTGTTCACCGGTATCTACACCAACGGCACGAACGGTACCAGTCTCAACGTGTCGGGCTTCGTGGGCAACGGTACCAGCACCACGTTCGATAGTCAGAATGTCAATATCGAGCTGTATAAAGCCGACGACGATGGCAACCAGAAGGGCGCAGTGATCGTCGGTGATGGTAAATCTGTCTCTCACGGTGAGGGCAAAACCTACCTGGGTACCCTTACCGTGACGCTGGGGACCAAAGGAGTGTTCAGCGGCGCAGTCACCCTTGCAGCGGGGGCATTCACCGGCAGCGACGTTCTCACGGCAACAGCCACCATCGCGGGCAACACGTCGGAGTTCAGCCCTAACATTCAGCAGCAGGCCCCGGCGATCACCTTGCTCAAGCTGGGGCGCAACGTCACGACGGGCAGCACCTTCATTGATAACACTGGTTCGGTGCTGGTCAAGCCCAACGAGACTGTGGAGTACTGCATCGTCTACAAGAATACGGGCGGCGTGGCCCCAAACTTCAAGCTGACCGATTATGTGCCGCTGGGCATGGCCATCGTACCGGACGCCTACGGCGCTGCCGGCTCAGGCCTGGGCATCCTCTCGTCAGGAGCAGTGGTGGCTGTGGGCAGCGCGGCAGCGCCAGCAGGCACCAGCCTCACCAATGTCAGTGACACCGACGCGGGCATCCTCAGCAGCGCGCCCGTGACCAATCCCAGCGATCCCCCCAACAGCCCCAAGCACCCCGGTCTGCTGACCTTCGACCTTAAGACAGCGGGCTTACTGGTCAACACCAGCGGCACCGTCTGCTTCCAGGCTAAAGTGCCCTGACGCCTCCTGATCTTTCAGCGGCCTTTCATCCCTCGTGGGTGGGGCCGCTTTTTGTATTGCCCTTACCATGGCCAGATGATTGCCCCTGATCCGTCTGTCCCAGATGCTCCTGCCGATCCGTGCATTCCCGTCACCGTGATCGGTGGCTTTCTGGGCGCGGGCAAAACCACCCTGGTCAATCACCTGATCCGCGCTGCGCCGCAGCACTTCGGTGTCATCCTGAACCTCACACGACTGAAGTCGCGTGATTCTCACTTCGCAGACCGCTGCCCACCGAGGTGGGTCTTCTGCCATCTCCATGAGCGTTTAAGGTGTCCGCCATCCCGGCGGCCACCAGCCCTTCACGCCGGATGTTCAACGCGGCGTTCTCGTCCCGGTCGTGCGTCTCCCGGCAGTTCGGGCACCTCCACATCCGGACGGCGAGGTTCTTCACCTCAGGGTTCTTGAACCCGCAGTCATGACACAGCTGACTTGATGGGAAGTACGGACTGATCTTCGACACCAGCCGCCCGTACCAGAGCGACTTGTACTCGAGTTGCCGAATGAACTCTCCCCAGCCCGTGTCACTGATGCTCAACGCGAGCTGGCGGTTCTTCACCATGTTCACGGGCTTCAGGTGCTCGGTACAGATGACCTCGTACTCCCTCACCAGCGAGATGGTGAGCTTGTGAATGAAGTCCTGACGTCTGTTCGCCGTGGACCGGTGAATCCGGGCAAGCTTGGTTTTCGCCTTCCGGTACCGGACACTGCCTCTCTTCCGCTTGGACAGGGTCTTCTGGGCCTTCCTGAACTTCCTCAGGGCGGAACGGTAGAACTTCGGATTCGCATGATGATCGAACTCCCCGTTGCCACCTGTCACGATGGCAAACGCCTTGATGCCGACGTCCACTCCCGCGGCGAACTTCGCCGCGGCAGGAAGGTATGGAATCTCCACCTGGCACAAGACGGTGGCTTCGTAATGCCCTTCAACAACGCGCCGGACCGTGACATTCAGGATCTTTCCGTGGATGTCTGGCTGGCCCCTGGTTTTGATCCAGCCCAGCTTCGGAAGTTTCAGGCAGTGATCACCGATCTCGATGTTGTCGTTCGTGAACTGCGTCCGGTAGGCTTCGCCGGTCCGCTTCTTCCTGAACTTTGGAAAGCCAACTTTCCTGCCAGTCGTCTTCACGGTGCGGAAGAAGTTCTGATAGGCCTTCTCAAGGTCACGCAGGGATTGCTGCAGGGCAAACTTGTCGACCGCTGCCAGCCAGAGCGTACCTTCTGCGCGTTTGAGCAGTGTCAGTTCCTTGTCGGTGGCAGCGTAGGTGATGCTCTTGCCGTCCTGCCGGTAGGTTTCGATGCGTCGGGCGAGGAAGTGGTTGTAGACGAACCGGGCGCAACCGAGCGTGCGGTTGATCAGCTCAGTCTGAGTGGTGTTCGGGTACAGGCGGACGACGAAGGCCTTGTTCCGGATGGGGGGCGTGCTAGATTCCGTGGGCGTCACCTCCCTACAAGGTGTCTGCCACGCTCCCAGCCGTTGATCGCGACGTGGGAGCATTGCACGTTTAACCTACCACAGAATAAAGGCTCAGGCTTTGTGTCGCCCTTGCGGGCGAGAGGGACGTACCCATGACTGAAGTCACGGGCATGCGTCCCCCAGCCAGTCAACGAGTTCGGGGCGGTGGGCGTGGACGGCGGCCTGATCGAAGCGGTGCGGCCCGCAGACGACGGCCTCGACCTCACCGAACTGACGGCGGGTTGCCTGTGCTGCTCGGGCCGCGACGATCTGCTGCGGGCACTCGTCACGCTGGCCTTGCGCGAGGTCCGGCCTGCCCACGTGCTGATCGAGCTGTCGGGGTTGGCCGACCCAGTGCCGGTGCTGGGCACGCTGCTGGAGCCGCAGGTGCGCGCCGCCTTCCGGGTGGGCAGCCTGGTGGCGGTGGCCGACGCGGCCCAGCTCCGCCGCACCCTGGCCGAGTACCGCGAGGGGGCGCGGCAACTGGCCTACGCGGGTGTGGTGGTGCTCAACAAGGCTGATCAGGTCAGCGAGGAAACGCTCAGCGTCGCCGAGGACGCCGTGCGCGCCGTCAATCCGCTGGCCACCGTCATCCGGGCCAGCCGGGGCCAGATTGATCCCGGCGACTTGCTGGCCCGGCGCGACTTCGACCCCCTGCGCCTCCTCGATGCTCCATCCACGCTGCACACGCCGGGGCTAAAATCGCTGGTGCTGCGTGCCGATCGCCCGCTCGATCCCTACCGCTGGCACGCCTTCTTGCGCGAGTACATCCTGTCGCGCCCCGCCGAGGTGCTCAGGGTCAAAGGGTATCTGAGTTTTCACGATCAGCCGGGCCGCATCCTGTTTCAGTCGGTGCGCGACGTGTTCACGGCAGACCGGGTCGACAGCAGGCCGGGTGAGACTGGATTCACCGAACTGGTCATTATCGGGCGCGGGCTGGAGAAAACCGAGTACGAGTCGGCGCTGGCTGGGTGTCAGGTGGAGGTGCTGGGCTAGTGTTCAGCCGGGTCAGCGTCTCGCCAGCAACCCCTCGTAGATTTGCACCAGTGCCCTGGCGCGCACCCGCAGGTCGTACTGCTCGGCGCTGAGGCGGGCGGCAGCAGCGCGGCGCGGCAGGCTTTCCGGGTCCAGGGCGCTCAGCAGTCCCTCGGCCAGCGCGTCCGGGTGCGCCTCACGGATCAGGCCGTTGTCGCCGTGCGGCCCACTGTGAATCAGGTCCTCGGCGGCGGGGCTGCGGGCAGCGACCAGCGGCGTTCCGGCGGCCAGCGCCTCGATCATCGACATCGGCAGCACTTCCGAGGTGCTGGCGGTCACGAACACGTCGGCGGCGGCCAAAAGCTGCGGCACCTCGGCGTAGGGCAAAGCGCCGGTAAAGACCGTACCTGCCGGGGCCTGGGCTTCCAGTGCCGACTTCACCGGACCGTCCCCGACCACCAGGAGGCGTAATCCGGGGCGACGCTCGCGGGCCTGGGCAAAGGCCCGCAGCATGGTGTCCAGATTCTTCTCGGCGGCCAGTCGCCCCAGCGAGATGACCAGTGGGGCCGACTCTGCCACCCCGTAGCGGTGCCGGACGGCGGCCCGCACCTGGGGTGTGTCTGCGGCCCGAAACGCGCCGAGATCCACCGGGTTGGGCATCAGCTTCACGTCGCCGCCGTACCCGTAGAGCCGCAGCATCTCCTCCATGGCCCGGCCCGGCACCAGCACCTGGTCCACGCTGCGGGCAAAGGTCGCCACGTGCGAGCGCGTCAGGCTGCGGCTGACCCGGCGCGGGACCAGCGGCGCGTAGTGCAGGTACTGCTCGTACTGGGTGTGGGCCGTGAACACCGAGGGCGTCTGAAACCGCCGCGCCCAGAAGCGCGCCAGGATGCCCGGCAAAAACGGGTGCATGGTATGAAAGATATCGGTGCCCCTGAGTGGCAGCCCCGCCACCGCTGCCGGGTTGGGCCACAGCAGCACCGGGTAGTCGGCGGGCGTGCCCATGCTGGTGCTGGGCAGGCGGTAGACGCCCTCCTCGGCGGGCGGGCGGGCCGGGTGGTTGGGCGCATAGATGCTGACCTCGTGGCCCAGATCGCGCAGGCCCTGGGCAAACAGCGCGGTGCTGGTCGCCACGCCGTTGCGCGAGGGCAGGTAGGTGGTGGTCACGAAGCCGATACGCACGTCGAGACTGAGTGTAGCGCGGTCGCCCCCGTGCGCGTCCCTGCTCGCTCCTGCCCGCCGGGGTAGACTCCGGAACATGAGCGCTTCTGTGCCGCCGCCTGTGCCCCCGCCTTTTACGCCGCTCATCTTGCCGTGCGTGGACATTCAGCAGGGCCGCGCCGTGCGGCTCTTCGAGGGTGACCCTGAGCGCGAGACGGTGTACTTCGAGTCGCCTTTGAAGGCCGCTCAGCACTGGGTCTCGCTCGGCGCGGGCCTGCTGCATCTGGTTGACCTCGATGCCGCCACCGGGCGCGGCGAGAACGCGGCCATCATCGCCGAGATCGTGCAGCAGGCGGGCGTGCCGGTGGAAGTCGGTGGCGGCATCCGCGACCGGGCGCGGGCCGAGGCACTGATCGAGCTGGGTGTGTCGCGCGTGGTCATCGGCACGGCGGCGGTGGCCCGGCCCGAACTCGTCAGCGAACTGCTGACCGCCCACGGCCCCGAGCGGGTGGTGGTCAGCGTGGACGCACGCGGGCTGGAGGTCGCCACCCACGGCTGGGCGCAGGGCAGCGGTATCAAGGTGGCCGAACTCACCGCCGAGCTGGCCGGACGCGGTCTGGAAACCCTGATCTTCACCGATGTCAGCCGCGACGGCACCCTGCGCGGCCTGGATGCCGAGCTGATGGCTGAGGTAAGGGCGCTGTGGATCAACACCCTGATCGTGGGCGGCGGCGTGCGCGACCTTCAGGATGTGGCGCTGCTGTCGGCGCTCAAGATTCAGGGGGCCATCGTGGGCCGCGCCATCTACGAGGGCACGTTGCCGTACCCCCTGCCGACCTGAAGCTAAGTTCAGTGAACTGGGCAGGTCGCCGCGCTGCTGGGGTGGTCAAGAACAGGCACCTTTAAAAAAGCTGGGCGCACCTGCGCGTCCTCGCTGTACTGGCGGTGCCAGATCGGTGAGGTGGCGGGCGAGAGCGGCGCGATCAGCCAGCTCCAGCGACCCTGCACGGCCCGGTTTGCCCTAGCCTCCTTCTGCTCGAAACGCACGAAATGGCGCGAGACGCTGTGGTGGTCAGCCAGCTTGACGCCCGCCGCATCGAAGCTGTGCAGCACGGCTACGTTGAGTTCGAGCAGTGCCCGGTCACGCCACAGGCTGCGCTCGCGGCGGGTGTCCAGGCCCAGCGCCTGCGCTACGCGCGGCAACTGATCGTAGCGCTGGGCGTCGGCTAGGTTGCGCGCGGCGATCTCGGTCTGCAAGTACCAGCCGCTGAACGGCGCACAGTCGAAATGCAGTCCGCCCACTTCCAGGCGCAGGTCGCTGATGACTGGCAGGGCGTGCCATTTGAGATTCAGTGCCGCGAAGGCCGGGTAAGCAGGGTGCTGAAAGTGAACTTCCTGAATTTCCTGCAACCCCAGCGGGTACAGGTGAACGTTCCCGGCAGCCTCAATGGCCAGCGGCAGTACGTCGAAAGGACCCGGCTGGGCAGGCGGCTCCCAGCCGGAGCGGCGCAGCCGGGCCGTGAGGTCGGCGTTTTGCAGGTCTCCTTGCCAACCGCCACTTCCGTCAGGGTAAGCGGCGTAGCGGATGAGCTGGTCGTTGATGATCCGCACGCCGGGGCCGAACACACTGATCAGCGGCTTGATCTGCCCGCCGTTCCAGGCCAAGTGCAGGTGGGTGCGCAGTTCGGCGAACACCTCGTCCGGCGCGCTGACGTGGCGCAAATCGCGCACCCTGAGGGCGGGCCAGTAGGCGCGGCCCACGCAGCGCGCCGAGTTGCGCCAGGCGAGCTGCGCGCCGTGGATCAGTTCCTCGCAGCTGAGGCGGTAGGTGCCATTGAGCGCGATCTCTTTCTGCACTTGGCGCAGCCGGACGCGCAGACCGGGCCGCCCGGTTTCGGCGTGAAAGGTCCGTAGAAAGGTGCGGGCCTCAGCCCACAGGAATTCGGCGGCAGGCTGTGGCCAGACGAGGGCGGGTGCCTGCGACATACTTCAAAGCTTGAACGGTTCGGGCAGGCGGGATGTCCTGCGGTGACAGCATGCGCCGCCCCGCTTCAGAGGCGCGCGCCTTCCCGGCCCAGCAGCAGGGTCCCCAGGCCCCAGACGCTGCCGACGAGTGCCAGGCCCGCTGCCAGCGCGGGCACGCTCAGGCTGGCGCTGAAGGCCAGCAGACCCGCCAGCGGCCCCGAAACGTCCGGCAGCGCCAGCTGCAGCCGCCGCGCCACGCTGCGCCCCGCCGCCGAGAGGCTCACGCTCAGGCCGATGAGGGCGGCCAGGGCGCTCAGCACCCCCAGGCCCAATCCCGCCCCGATCCAGCCGAAAGAAAGCAGCATCAGGCCCAGCCCGCTGAGGCCCAGGCCCGCCAGGGTACCGGCCGCCAGGGTCTGCACCGGGGCGCGGCGCTGCCGCCGGGCCAGCCGGGTGCTCCAGCCGAAGGAGAGCAGCAGGACGCTGACGCCCAGCAGCAGCCCGGCCCCCAGCCAGCGTTCCATCAGCAGTTGCGGCGCGGGGTGGGTGGTGGTCAGCGCGGCCAGCGCGGCGCGCAGCGGGGTGTGCTGCAGAGCGTCCCAGACGGTAGGCAGGGTCACCACGCCGGTGATGGCCAAGCCCAGCGCGCCGAGCCGCTGCACCGCCGGGGTGGGCCTGGCCACGATCAGCCAGCTCAGCAGCGCCAACACCATCACGCCTGTCCCCACGCTCGGCGGCAGCGCGAACGGCGTGGCCTGGCTCAGCAGCCCCAGCGTTTTCTGGGCGGCCGGGTTGCCGCGCAGCAGCGTCAGCCCGGCGAAGGCCAGCACCACCCCCAGTCCGCCCAGCCCCGACGGACCGCCCGGCGGATTGAGCCGGGTGCGGCCCAGCGGTGGCAGCGCCTCCGGCTCGGACGCGGCTTCCGGTGCGGCGGTCACTGCAGGAGAGAGGGCCGTAGGCGGTGACGGCTGAAGCGCCGGCTGCGCTTCCTGGGCCACCCGCGCCGCCACCGCCCCGGCCAGCGAGCGCGGCAGCGCGGGCGCGGGCCACTGCCGCAGCAGCGCGCCCACTGTACCGGTTTCTGCCGCGTCATCGGCGATACGCGCGGCCACGACGGCCGCCACGGAGTGCGGCAGCCGTGGGCCGGAGCCGAGTGCCCGACTGAGCGCGATGGCCTGGGCAGTGGCGGCGGCTTGAGACGCGGGCAACGTGAGGGGCGCGGCGAGGGCGCGGCTCAGGGCGATGTCTCGCGCCACCGCGCGGGCCACCGGGTGCGGCAGTTCGGGGGCCTCAGCGCGGCGCAGACGCAGGGCAGCACGCTCCCAGCCCTCGGCCTCGGCCCGCTGCGCCGCATCGGCCAGCGCGCCGTCCAGGACGTGCTGCTCGTGCTCGGTTAGCCGTTCGTGGTCCTGGGCGCGGTGCCACAACTCGCGCCAGTCTTGCTGTGTCATCGTCTCACTGCTCTCCTCCCGCGCCCCACCCACTTCGAATATGCGCCCGCCATGCTCGTGCCTGGGCACGCCATCCCACTACAGGCGTTACGCGCTAAAGGGCCGCCGGGTTCCCGAACCCGTTCAAGCTTAAATGGTTCAGTGCCGAGCGGCCCAGTCGAACGTGGAAGCGACTTTCGGGTTGCCCTAGCTGTACTTTGGGGAATATTCAGAGCTGACTTCGAAGCTGTTCAGAACGCGAAATCGTGCCCAAAGAACATCGCTGTCAGGCGAGAACAGGTGCCAAGCGATCAGGGAGCACCTCCTCTGAAGCACCGCGATCGCCTGAACCCAGATTCGTGCGCTGCCTGATGCAGTGTCATCGCCCTCGAAAAATCAGGATTTTATCCTGAGATTTGAACAAAATGCCGTGCCAGACAACAGATGCATAGTAGAAGAATATCCCCAAAGCGGCTCTAGTAGTCCGTCAACTTAGGTTAGGAGGATGGAGTAGCGTGAGGCATGAAGTTGAAATACGTCGTGCAGTTAAACGATGAACAGCG
>NZ_WXZL01000060.1 GCF_009982895.1 Deinococcus alpinitundrae
AAGTTGCTTTCCCCAGCGTCATAGTGCAGCTTTGACAATTCCAGCATGGCGCGCACGTAGCTGCTCTTGTATTCCTCACGGGCGGTGCGGGCCCAGTCGATGCGAACGTCAGGCAGGTACTCACCGCCATACAGGTCCACCGCCCGCTGGAGGGCGAGTTGCTTGATCTTCGGCATAGTTGCGAGCTGAGCGTCCTGCAGCGCGGACTGCATGGCGCACACGTCGCTGATCGCCAACACCTCGGGACTCAACCGGTAACGCTCATACGCCTTGACGACCGAATCAGCATCTTCCAGGGCTGCGCGCACCCGGTGCAGCGCGGCCCGGAAGCGGTTGCTGCTGGCTGCATTTTCGTTTTCTTCGTCCGGCCACAGCGCCAGGGCCACGTCACGCTGAGTGCGCCCATCTGGAAACGAAAGGAGGTAAAAGAACAACTCGCGGGCGCTGGCGGCATGCCAGACGATTTCCGTGTCGTCCAAGGTGGCCCGGGTCCGTCCGAGCGTAATGATCTTCAGTGTAGGCATATCGTCCCCTTGCTGAGTAGAAGAGAACGTGCACAGCGGTTTCCACGCCGTTCCGACCTAAGGGTAACGCGCACTTTTTGCCATTGGATGCGGTTTTGACCAAGGGCCCGCCACGGGCAGGGGACGCTCCACGGGCACTGAGGTCTCACCTGCCAGGTCAGCGCCACCTGCTCAGCCGTCTGCTGGGAGGTGCCTGAGACCGCACTGCCCGTCATGAGGGGCTGGCCTCCCAGCAGGAGTCGCCCGCAGTTCCACCTGCGCGTACGGCCCCCGTGTCTTGCCCGGTACATTGATCTCCGCGCGCATTCTTCCGGGCTGAGCGACGCGAAGACCAAGGCTGTCTCGAAGACGCTCACACTGAACTTCGGACGCCACAACCTGCGCCCAGCAGCGCCGACTCGTTCAGGGTCCGATCGACGACGAGCCGGTCATCTGCACCAGCAGGACGGGCTCACCTCGCTGACCCGGTCAATCCCGATGGTCACGGTCGGCCACCTCGCGCATCAGGTCCATCTGTGCCTGCTGAATGACGAGCAGATGCTGCCACTGCCGCTGCGTCAGATGGTCGATCTTTGCGTGCAGGTGGCGCAGTTCCAGTTCCGCTTTCAGGTTCACTTCGTAGTCCTGCTGGGCCTGCAAGCGGTCACGCGCCTCCAGGCGGTTCTGGCTCATCAGGATCACCGGTGCCTGCATGGCCGCCACGGTGGACAGCACCAGGTTCAGCAGAATAAAAGGGTACGGATCAAACGGACGGATCAGCACGTGCAGGGCATTGACGCCGATCCACAGGATCAGCACACCGATGAACAGGCCGATGAACAGCCAGCTGCCGCCGAACCGGGCCACCCGGTCGGCCATGCGTGCGCCGAGCGGCAGGGCCTTGTCATACTCGGCATTCAGATTCTTCGTCTCCGCTTCCTGCTGGGACAGCCGCAGCAGGGCCTCCTCATTCAGGGCGGCGAATTCCGACTGGTCCTGCTGGATGGTCAGGTCGATCTCGTCACTGATCGCCAGATTCAGGCAAGACAGACACACCTGGTCACTGGGCTGCACGTCCGGGTGGGCGGCTTGAACCTGATTGCCGACGGCGAGGCGCACCACCGAGAGCGGCACCAGATCGGATCGCCGGCGATGGCAGGCAGCGCAGACCGGGCCGGCAGTTTCAGGAGCAGGGCGCATCACAGGACGCTCCTCGCCCAGGTCTGAGTGGCTCGGTCCAGCGCGAAATACCGCTTGCGCTTGCTCTCTCCTGCTGTCTTCATTATCATTCATGGTTTCCCTTCGGTCTGTGGAGGTGCAGCAGCACTGCGATTTACATCCAAGCCGACGAGTCTGAGCATCCTGGACCGGTTGCCGGTCACACCATGCCCTGCACCAGCCCGTCCCCAGATCAACGTTCGTGGCCCAGAGCCAGCGGTGATGATCACAGCTACGAGCGCCACGATCACCCCTGTCACGCGCGGATCATAAGACGATCTCAAAGTTGATCAGCTCAATGCTGTCCAAGATGCAATTCTTCGCCCCCAACTCTAAACTGCAACATGGCAGGATTACTTCTGCTGTGGGGTTGGCCACCGACCGGAAGCCATCGTCACGCCGAATACCACGAGCAGTGTGGCGGGTCCCGTCCCTATGACGAGCGCTTTCGGGTGGAACAAGGCAAAGAAAATCATCATCACCAGCGCAACGGCAATCAGGACAAACCCCCAGACTCGTCGATTGTTCATATGCTCAGCCTAGGACTGAACGCGGCAGCTGGGGTGTTGAGGTCTCGTACGGGCATCAGAACGAGGGTTGGGCGTATTCGGAGGGCAGCAGCTCTACGGCGTGATCGAAAGCGTCCGACAGGCTGGCATGCTGTCCCGAGGTCACCAGCACTTCACCCTCCAGCCACCAGCCGAAGCCAGCTGTGCCCACCGGATGACCCACCAGACCGTTCTGTTGAATGATGCGGGTCAATGCCAGTTGGGCCGGCTGCAGGTGATTGATCCAAAACGGGGCCGCTTCTGTAGGAAAGGGGTCGCTCATCGGTAGCCTATGCTGGAAGTGCCGGCTGTGCTGGACATGCTCGAGGTCAGATCGGCTCTGCTGTCGGGGTCGTCTCCGCGGCCACCCTCGTTCCCAGCGGTCGTGGCTGTCCAGGAGAGCCATACCATGTTGCCCTTGACTAACTTGACCCACTCGCCTGGGATAGAGCGGCGTTTTCCATCAGGTCTCTCCCTTCTGCTCAGTTTGAGCGCTTGCTTCTTCACGTCAGACACCCGCCCGATACGGGGTGTAGGACTCTTGTCGCTGGCGTGGACCAGTAAGTCCTTTGCAATTGTTTTGGTGGATTTCATGGGTGACCTCTGACTTCGTGCCGCTCTGATCTACGGATGTGCCCCGGTTTCCTCTGCCACTGGTAACAGAGGAAACCGGGGAATGAGGAAACGTCGATTCAGTGGATACGCATCAACGCGTGCCGAAATCAGCGGTCACCGTGATGTGGTCGGTGACCCTCAGAACCCCCGGTGCTGCCCAGGCGGCGAGCGCCGCTTCGTCGCGCGCCGCGAAGGTATGGACGTTGCCACTCAAGGTCGCCGTACCCTCGTGCATCTCGACAGAAATGTGCTGCGCGTCGGACTCGGCACTGCGTTTGAGGGCCGACTCAATTTTGGCCTTGACATCCGCAGGGACGGTACGGTGCTTGAGTGTGATGGCGTTGACAACGCCTTTGACGCCGCTCAGGTAGCGAACGGCACGTTCAGCATCGGTTCGCTGGTATTCCCACTCGACTTCGCCCTCGAGCGTCATCCGGCCGTCACGAACCGTCACCTTCACGTGGTCTTTCGGCACGACGGTGTCCCAGTCCAGCATCTGAAGGGCGGCTGTTGCGATGTCAGCGTCAGTCCGCTCAAACGAAGAGTGCAGCTTGACTTGAAGGTCATCAGCCAGGCCTTTGACGCCGTACACGGCCTTGGTCACCCGAACGGCCGCAAATTTCTCGGCGTAGTTGGACACGTTGCCTTCGAGCGTCACCACACCATCGGTGACCTTGACACCGATGTTCGAGGCGTCGACGCTGGGTTCCCAGTCGAGTTGTTGGACGACGCGCAGTTGCAGAGTTTCGTTGGGTTTCATGATGTCCCTCCTAAGGAGTGGAGTGAGGCTGAAGGTGCGCGAACAGTTGCTGGAGATCAGTTCCCCAGGCCAGTGAGAGGTGAGGCACCTTGATCTCGCCTTCAAGTGCGGCTCCTTCGTGAAGGAGCCGCACTTGACTGGTCCTTCGAATTTGAGTGTCGCCCAGCCGCATTACCAAAGCGTTTCTGGCTCTGAGCCTACTGGGGTGGGAGAACTGTGCCAGCTCTCAGCCGCCTGCCCTTCCGAAGTGGGGACGAGGGGTTCTGGCAACTTAACCGCAGTAGTCTGATTGTCCGTGACTGACGCCAAGGCCCAGGGCGAAGATGCTCTACAGTCGTGTCGTCACCGGCCGTTCCCTACAGCTCTGCTTCGCCCATCCGATGGCCGGTTGGCCGCTCCCCTTCAAGACACCACCCTCAGCCTTGAGGTTCGAGACACCCGATTGACGCGACTCAAGCCTGTCATTCGTCAACAAGGAGGTTCATCATGCCGGCACAGACCATCCTCATTACGGGCGCGAGTGACGGCATCGGTGCCGCCTGCGCCCGTCAGCTGACGGCCAAAGGCGAGCGCGTCGTCTTGATTGGTCGCTCCCCACAGAAGACGACGGCGCTTGCCCAGGAACTCGGCGCGCCCTTCCATCTGGCCAACTTCACTGACCTGTCCCAGGTGCATCGCCTCGCCGCCGAAGTGCAGGCGGCCTATTCGCGCATTGACGTTCTCGCCAACAACGCCGGTGGCATCATGGGCAAGCGGGAACTGACCCGGGACGGCTTTGAGAAGACCTTCCAGGTCAACCACCTGGCACCGTTCCTACTCACCTCCCTGCTGCTTCCCACCCTGATCGCGAGTTCGGCCAAAGTCATCCAGACGTCCAGCATCGCCGCCCGGCTCACGGGCAAGCTGAACATTGACGATCTCCAGAACGAGAAGAAATACACGCCGCCGAAGGCGTATGGGGACACCAAGCTCGCCAATATCCTCTTCACCACCGAATTGCAGCGCCGATACGGGCCTCAGGGGATCACAGCTGTCGCTTTCCACCCTGGGAATGTGGCGACCAATTTTGCCAGTGACACGACACACTGGATCCGCTTTCTTTACCGTACGCCGCTCCGGCGCCTGATCATTTCGCCCGAGCAGGGCGGCCAACACCTGACCTGGCTGGCTGAAGGCACGCCGGGGGTGACGTGGACGCCTGGGGTGTATTACGAGAACGACAAAATCGCCAGGAGCAACCCACAAGCCAGTGACGCCGGGTTGGCCCGGCAATTGTGGGACCGCAGCGTCGCCATGTTGAATCTGGCCTAAAGGCGAGATCATGGCGCTGGGTCAAGAAAACCACATCACGCTTCACCACTGCATCCAGGGCTGGTCCGGCGTCGCCGAGTGGGGCCGCCTGTCCATGAGGGCTCTGATTCACCTGGTGCAACCCAACCTGAAGCGAGGGTGATGGTGTTCCATTCGTTCGGTGAGGGCCTGTACGGCGGCGAATACTACGAGACGCGGGTGCTGAGAGACGCCCTGCACCCGCAGTGCCTACTGCCCTACCAGATGAACGGCGAGCGGCTGGGGTTCTGGCAAGTTATTGCTGGTAGGGCGTAATCGAGGAGCAATGGGAGCAGATCGCCTGAAGTTCAGGCCACCTGTTGTACGACGGCCTTCCAGCT
>NZ_WXZL01000061.1 GCF_009982895.1 Deinococcus alpinitundrae
CCAGTCTTGGCTATGTCCCCCCTGCCGAGTTCGCTGCCCGCTATCATCCAACCTAGAAGTGACTTGCCTGCTGGTCCTGCGTTTTGGGTTCACTCCAGGGCTTGGCATTGATCCGTTGCTTGTAAGGATGTGATGAGCGGCTGAGGTGGATCAGCACGCTCACCCGGTCCTGTCGGGGTGGCTTCGAACCGTTGGGCATCCTCTGCGGACCACACGGAACGAGCGGCATGCACGCGCCCAGTCCGAGTGATGGCACGCTGCATCCCCAGGTCGCCCTTTTCCTCAACTCCCCTGTCATTTGATGTCATTCCACTCATAAATCAGTTCTCCTCGCTCTCGCCGCGTATCCACCGCTCGTACCTGGCGTGTTCGGTTTGCAGGTAGTCCAGCAGGGCGGAGAGGCGGGCCGGGTCGCTATGGACACTGAAGGTGCGGCTGTGGGCGGTCTGGGTGTCACCGAACGGCTGGGGAATGTGGCAGCGGCGGTGAACGCTCACCAATACTTCAGCGTGGGCATTGGTGCGGGCCTCAGCGTTCCCGTAAGCGACGTGGTGCAGATCGAATACTTCGTTGTCCTGCGGCAACTCACGGCACACCCAGCAGTGCCCCCTTCGTTTGGCGAAATCGCCGTACCGGGGCGGCAGTGTCGCGGCGGCCAGGTCGCTGAGGCCGGAAGCGTCCTCACCCTGCGCGGCCCGGACGGCAGCGCGGTAGATCGGCGCGGGCAGGGCTTCAAGGACAGCCAGATTCAGCGCGTCGGCCTCGACCGGGTGGGTGGGCGCGTCGGGATCGGCGTCTCTGAGCAGCGCACGGGAGCGTTCCAGGGCCGGGGTCAACACGGTCTTCTTGCTCTCGGATTCCGAGAGAATGAGATTCCTGAGCCGCTCATTCAACTGCGTGGGCGTCAAGCTGTCCACGTCGCTGCGCGTCAGGCCGCGTCTCAGCGCGCTTCCGATCTGCGCGAGGCGGGTCAGGTTGCCGCTGTACCCGAGTTGCAGGGCACGCCCCCGGTCAAAGGCGTCATAGAGGCTGCCCACGCCCGGCGCGTCTTCCTGACCCTCCACAAGCCAATTCAGGTACACACTGGGCGGCCTGTTGAGATTGCCGGGCGCGAGTTGCCAGGCGAGGTACGCGCTCCAGATGGCGACAGCCTCGGCGTGCCTTCCGGTTTCGCGGGTCTGCCAGAACGCAGCGCGGCGGTCCTGCAAGGTGGGCGCAGCGTAGGCGAGGCTCATGATCTGCCCTGCCTGTAGCCTTCCCGCACCACTACAAGGGCGGCAGGTTCTATCGTCCACAACCCCTGAGCGCCACGGTGCGGCACCGGCTCAGGAAGCAGCGTCACATCGGCCAGCAGCCAGTGAAACTGACCTCTGGCAGCCCATTTCGAGGTGCTGCTCTGGGTGACGGCGGCAAGTTGCGCCACCGCGACGATGCCGGGTAGGAAGAACTGATCTTCGTCAGTCACGCGCATTCCCATCTCGTAGCTCAGCAGCGCTTCCGGCGTGATCCCGTCAGTCAGGCCTACCATCTTGAAGGCCGCCGCAAGGTCGAGCCTGGCTTCTTCCCGCTTGCCCGTGTTCTGGCCCGGCACAACGCCGCCGTGAATGGCAAGGAACATCCCGACGCGCCCACCTTGGTGCCAGGTGCGGTTCTCGACGTCCTTTCCAGCCTTGACGATGCACCATGGCCAGGGATGGGTGAGCGTCAGGCCGCGTATCTCAGTCATGACATCACCCTCAGCGCTTCATTCAGTCGTCGCTGCCGGTGCGTCATGTCCAGGGGCCAGTCCTCAGCCCAGGCCAGCACGTATCCGGCCAGGTCGAACACCATGCCGCTCTCCAACTGCACCGGACCCTTCTTGAGCGTGTCCGCCTGAGCAGCGGCAATCAACGGGACCAGATGGACTGGGAGGGCGAGCGCCGCGTCCGCGTCTGCAATCCAGGTCGAGCAGTCCACTTCAATCCGCTGCATGCTTCACCTTCTGAGCCTCCATACGGCGCGCGTAAGCGATATTCCGGGCCTTCACGAACCCCAGTACCTCCGCACTCGGCTGCATCGGCTTGCTGCTCTTCTGCCACCCGCCCGGCTTCTCGCCGAACTTCTCCTGGTACAGGTAGAACGCCTGCCCCGGTGACTTGCCCCGGTTGGCGCAGTAGCCCAGCAGCTCCGCGTACCAGCGCCGCTTCTCCTCCAGCTGGTAGGCGTGCTGGCGTCGGCCCTCAGCGGTGAGTTCCTCCAGCTGCCCGGGAATCACCACCGCGTGGTCTGGGATGGCTTCGAAGTGGTGGACGTGGCCGCACTCTGGGCAGATGTGCGTCCCGATCAGTGCCGCGCCGCAGGGCAGCCCGTCTTCGAGTTCTCGCTCGCAGATGATGATTTTCTTCTCCCGCTTCTTGGCGTCCTTGCCAGTGGTTTTCTTCCCTTCATTGCTGTGCAGCGCGGGCGGCACGAAGTCCTCAGCAGGGCCGAACTGCATGAGCGTTCCGGCGTGATCCAGAATCACGCAGTCGCTTTTGCCTTCACTGGAACGCAGCCCGCGGCCTGCCGCTTGCACCCAGATGCGCTCGCTCTTGGTGGGGCGCATGAACACCACGGCGCTCACGTCCGGCACGTCCAGCCCCTCAATGGCGATGTTCACCGAGGTCAGGCCTTGCACCTCACCGGCGCGGAATTCACGCATCAGCTCCCGGCGCTCCTCCTTCGGCGTGCCGCCGTCGATGTGGATGCACGAAAAGCCCGCGGCGTTCATCCGGTCCCGCAGCGCCACTGAAGTCTTGATGTCCGGTGGGAAGGCCACGAAGCGCCGTTCCGGGCAGACGCGGGCGAAGTTCTCCACCGCGTCCCCCAAGGCGGCGTGCTGGCGATCTGGGACAACTGAGGCTCCGCAGCTTGGGCCAGGGCAGGGTGCTGGGGGTGGTGGATGGTAATTACCGATTCAGAGCGCACTATGAAGCCTTTGAAGTCTCGCTTGTTGATTCGGGACCAGGAACTGATCGAAGAGATTCTGCGAATGTGGGAACACAGCAAGGTCAGTCTGTGAGTTCAGCCGTTTCGGAAACTTGAAGATATCGTTCAACCTTCCGTAAGATTCTCAATTACTTAGGATGGTTAGTAAATCTCAGAAAATTTGAATATAAGGAATACATGTATGCCTTTACAGCAAGAGATTGATGAGTCAGCGAGAAAGATATTTACCGATAGCTATAAGATGTCCATTGGGGAATTCACATCTTTATATAAAGACGAAGAAGTAGATATAAATCCTGAATTTCAGAGATTATTTAGATGGTCTAGTAAGCATAAGACTAGATTCATAGAATCTTTGTTGCTGGGTATACCTATACCTCCAATATTCGTTTTCACTAATGAAGAAGGAACGTGGGAACTTATAGATGGTCTACAAAGAGTTTCTACTATATTAGAATTTATGGGTGTACTCAGAAAACCAGATGGTGAATTGTATATCGCTTCAAAATTAGAAGCCACGAAACTGCTGCCATCTTTGAAGGACACAACTTGGGACGGGGAACACAGTATCGGAAAAGCATTGCAAATATCCATAAGAAGAGCAAGGATACGTGTAGAAATTCTAAAAAAGGAAAGTGACACTAGAGGAAAATTTGAACTTTTCCAGCGTCTAAATACAGGTGGCATTAATCTGGAGCCTCAAGAAATAAGAAATGCAAGCATGCTAATGGTTAGTAGAGATTTCTATTTTTGGTTAAAAAATATGTCAGAATATCCCGATTTCGTAATTACCATAAACCAAACAGAGCCAGCAGCAAAAACCCAGAAACCTATGGAATTAGCACTGAGGTTACTCGCCTATAGAGAAGTGAGTTACGATGGAAAATTAGACGCTAATGAGTATATTGACATAGCAATGATCAATCTTATTGAACGGGGCATACAGAGCAGTAATTATACTGATGCTTTTTATTCTATATTCACTCTTCTAAATGAAAATTTTCAAGAAAATGCTTTTATGAGATTTGATGGCAGAAGGTTTTTAGGTGGATTTACACTTTCAGCATTTGAGACGATAGCCTACAGTTTGCTGGTTAATTATTCAGGATGGTCATTAAGAACTAAGGAGAATGACCATGATCTGGTTGATAGAGTCAAGAGCTTATGGTCCAACAAAACTTTCAATAAATATTCAGGCAGTGGCGTAAGAGCGACACAAAGACTCTCTAAATTGCTGCCGTTGGGAGCAGAATTTTTCGCTAAATGAAAATTAGAACTATGGAAGAATTCTCCAACAGATTGGATCAGGAGATTGTTTGGAGACTAAGAGAAATATCAGAAATCAAACTAATGGCACAGCAACAAGGAGGTTTAGCACAGAAAGCTATAATAAGAGCTGGGCTAGCATTGGTGTATGCACATTGGGAAGGATTTATTAAAACTACTTCGGAAATGTACCTTATGTACATAGAATCAAGAGGGCTAAACTTTAGTGAATTAAAAGACAATTTCATGATTTTTGGAGTCAAGAAACATATCAATACTATTACGGAATCGTTTTCCGCTGCTAAAAACATATCAGTAATAAAATCCATACTAGATACAAACTTAAAAGCCGCAAAATTCTCTATATCTTCAGCAATAAGAACTGAATCCAATTTGAAGTCATCTATATTTGAGAACATATCTATCTCTTTAGGAATTTCTAGTGATCCATATAGACAGAATTATAATTTCATAGATGAAGACTTATTAGGTAACAGGAATAGGATTGCTCACGGAGAATATACAGCAATCGACTACGCATCTTTCAACAAGATATGTGACTCAACAATTCACTTGATACGCAGCTACCTCTCTAGGGGTCAAAAGTCAGGGGTAGACAAGAAAAGTCAGCTCCAGTACGGTGTTTTCCGCGATGAAAACAGCCCAGAGCCGACACCCCCAAGATAACCTGTTCACCTTGCTTGCACCACACTTCCCGATCGATCCCCGCCGGCTGACTGTACTGAGCGCGTTATTGATCTCGGCTGAAGTTCACGATGGGAGGTAGCTGTGCAGGAGGCGATCAGGGAGGCGCACATATCGGACGCGCTGCCACCCGACCTTCAGGCGT
>NZ_WXZL01000062.1 GCF_009982895.1 Deinococcus alpinitundrae
GAGCGCTTGAGAAACGCGCTGAGATGGAACCCAGACGACCTCAAGGTGCTCTTCAGCCTGCTGATTACACCTTTTTCAGCGCTGGGAGCGGCTTGAACTGAAGTTGTCGGGTACTGAGCTGCCAGAGTTCATCGGTGGTCATCACACGACCCCTTTTAGCGTTGTTTTGGTTATTTGGAGAGCGAAAGAGTACAGTGCAGTGCATTCAAAATCCGATCAGCAGACTCATCCCCAAAAAGAAAAAGCCCCGCCCTGAGACGAGGTTTACTCTCCTGCTTGGTGCCGAGAACGGGACTTGAACCCGTACGCCGTGAAGCGTTCGATTTTAAGTCGAGTGCGTCTACCGATTCCGCCATCCCGGCAGGCAGAGGCGCAGTATAGCGCGGGCCAAGCGACGGCGAAACACTTGCTTGAGCCGCAATTCATTTTTGCAGGAGCGGTGAAGACGCCTAGCGTTAAAGGAGTCAGAAAGGCGTCAGGCAGCGGGTTTTTGGTGTTGAGTCGCGGGGCCGTAAGCCGCATCAAATCTCCATTTTTTCTGCACCGGGTCTGCGCGGAGGCGGCGCATTCTTTGTTCAAGGCCGAGGCCGACCCACTGGCCCGGAACCGAAAACATGTCCCCCCGCCCTCTCTCACCCCGAAGGAGAACCACCATGCGCAAGTCCCTGCTGACCGCCCTGACCCTGAGCGCCGCCCTGAGCTTCGTGCCCGCTGGCCTGACCTTGGCTGCCCCCATCACCGAAGCGCCGATGAGCACTGCCTCGTACAGCCCGCTCTACACCGAGTCGAGCTGGATGACCCTGAACGTGCCGGTGGCCGCGCTCGGCGGCACCATCCCCAGCGATCTGGTCCTCAGCGCTGCCGGATTGCCGGACGGCACCAGCATCACCCTGGTCGGCGTGTCGCAGGAAGGTGACCAAGCCGTGCTGACCGTCTCGGTGCAGCGCACCAACACCGACAACTTCATCAATGCCACCAGCTTGATCAAGCTGACCTCCGGCGACACCACCCTGACCAGCTTCAACGTGCCGGTGGTTGGCACCGCCTACACCAGCGGTTCTTGAACACCGCACCAGAAATGGGGAGCGGGAACTGTCGGTGTTCCCGCTCCTTTCGTTTGCCTGACTTCAGCAGAGTTACCGGCCCCGCCGCCGCTGCACCGTGCGCTCGGCCCAGGTAACGGTGCTGTACAGGGCCACGCCCAGCAGCACCAGCAGGGCAATCGCAGCAAACACTCGGGGCGTCTGGTACTGCTGACGCGCTTGGTTGATGGCAAAGCCCAGGCCCGGCTGGTTGCTGGTAAATTCCCAGACCACCGCGCCGATCAAAGCCAGGCTGAGTGAGAGCCGCAGCCCGCCCAGCAGCACCGGCAGCGCGCCCGGCAATTCGAGGTGAAGTAAACGCTGCACTGGCGTGGCCCGCACAGCGCTGAAGAGTTCCTGATAGGTGCCGTCCACCTCGCGCACTCCTACCAGTGTGGACACCAGCACTGGGTAAAAGGCGGTCAGGGCGCTCACCAGAATGCCCGGCCAGACATCGAAGCCCAGCCAGAGCAACAGCAGCGGAGCCAGCACGACGGTGGGGGTGCTCTGGCTGGCGATCAGCAGCGGACTGAGAAAGCGCTCCAGCCACCGCAGCCGCGCCATCGGGTAGCCGATGATCAGCCCGGTGAAGCTGCCCAGCAGCGCGCCCAGCAGCGCCACCTTGGCCGTATAGCCGAGCTGGAGCAGCAACTCCGAGCGGTTCTCCCAGAACACCTGCCAGACCCTCAGCGGAGTGGGCAGCAGGTAGTCGGCGTTGATGCGCAGGGCTGTCAGTTGCCAGCCGAGCAGTCCCAGCGCCAGCGCCAGCAAGGGCAGCCACTCGGACTTGCTGCGCCGGGGCTTCGGCGGCGACCAGTTCTGGGTGCTGTCGCCCGTGCCGAGCAGAGCGCGCAGTTCGGCCTCGATGCCTTCGGTGTAAGCGCTCAGTCGCCCCTGCCCGCGCGTTTCCAGCACCGAGACGATGTGCCCGCCGCGCAGCACCGCCACCCGGTCGGCCAGCAGCACCGCCTCGCGAATCGAGTGGGTGACCATCACGGTGGTCTGCCCGGTCTTCTCGTGCAGGTGGCGCAGCTCGTCGTTGAAGCGCTCGCGTACCAGGGCGTCGAGCGCTGCGAACGGCTCGTCAAGCAGCAGGATGTCGCCCGACTGCGCCAGCGCACGCGCCAGGCCCACCCGCGCCCGCATTCCGCCGGAAAGCTGCGCGGGCAGGTACTGGGCGTAGGCGGCCATACCGACCAGCGAGAGCGCCTCGGCGGGCGTCATGGCCCCGCCGGATCCCAGTTCACACGGCAGCGCTACGTTGCGAATGGCCGTGCGCCACGGCAGCAACCGGTCGTCTTGAAACACGTACGCGGGCCGCCCGCGCACCGTCACCTGCCCGGCGTTCACCTTCAGCAGCCCGGAGATGATTCGCAGCAAAGTACTTTTGCCGCCGCCCGACGGCCCGATGACCGCCAGGAATTCGCCCCGGCGCACCTCCAGATTGACCCCGCCCAGCACCTCGCGTCCGCCCAGCGTCAGCTGCACGGCGCTCAGCTCGATCACCGGCAGTTCGGGCAGGGTGGGTGCAGCTTGCTCTGGCGTCGTCAGCGACGGTTCAGGTGTGATCAGACGGGTCATGGCGACCGCGCCGCGAGATGAGTGGTTGTTTCGGTGGTGGGTACCTTCGCCGGACGGCCCAGGGTATTGACGACCAGCACGCCGAGCAGTGCGACGCTGCCGCCGATCAGTGAGGTCAAGCCCGGCACCTCGCGCAGCCACATCCAGGCGATCAGCGTGGCCAGCACCGGGCTGATGAACAGAAAACTGGTGGTGGCGCTGGCACTCACCCTTGACAGGGCAAAGGTCCAGGTCAGGTAAGCCAGCGCCGAGGGAAAGATGCCCAGATAGATAACCGCCAGATGGGCGCTAAGCGGCGCGGACCGAAACTCGGCCACGAAGCCCGGCAAAAAGGTCAGCATCGGCAAGCTGCCCAGCAGCAAGCTCCAGACCGTGAACGCCAGCGGCCCGACCCTCTGTAGAAGGGGCCGCTGAAACACGAAGTAGATGCTGGTGAACAGGGCCGCCAGCAAGATCAGCATGGCCCCGCCGGTGAACGAGACGCCCTGACCGCGTCCCAGCACGATGAGCAGCACCCCGGCCAGGCTGACAAAGGTGCCGAGCCAGCCCAGCAGCGTCAGCTTTTCTCCGGCAAAGCGGGTGGCGATCAGTGCTGTGATGACCGGCCCCGCCGCGATGATCAAGCTGGCGGTTCCGGCAGGTACACTCTGCTCGCCGTAATTGAGCAGGACGTGGTACAGCGTGATGCCGCACAGTGACAGTCCGAAAATCCGCAGGGCGTCGGCCCGACTAGGCAGCGGCAGACGAATCCCCAGGGCGTAGATGCCGAGAATCAGCGAGGCCACCGAAAAGCGGTAGAGGGTCAGGTGACCTGGCGAGAAGGCGTCCAGCCCGGCACGGATGCCCGCAAAGGCTGAGGCCCAGAAGAGAATGGTCATGCCGATGGCCCCCAGGCTGAGGGCGTCGAGGCGCGAGGTGGGGGCCGCAGACGTCATGGTCGTAGAGTAGCAGGCGACTTTGCGCGGGCTTGTGTTCGCCGCGTCAAAGCGGGTCGCTGTCGCCGTGCCCACAACGCTCCCGTTCCCGGAATGCTACAGGGACTTAAAGGTAAAGGCGGCCCACATCCGCTACTGGCGTGTGGTGCTCAAACTGCCGGGTATGGACAATCCAACCAAGCCCGAGACGGTGCAGCAGAATTCAGGTCAGGCCGACGTGAGCCAGGGCTTCAACACCAACCTGTCGAGCGCCGACGTGGCCGAAACGGAGGCTGCCAAAGAGATCGAGGCGGCCCACCAGCGCGGCGGCCAGGAAGAATCCGGTGAGAGCATTGGCATATCGCAGGGCAGCGACGCCAGCCAGCAGCTTGATGAGAGCGGTATGCTCAGTCCCCAGGGCCAGCAGCCCGGCGAGGCGCAGGACGCAACTCGCCTGGGCCAGAGCGGCGAAGACCGCAACCGCACGCCCTGATTATTCTGCAGGATGGTCTTGTGCAGCTCGGCGTTAATCAGGCGTTGAACTGCGCCTGTGGTCTGGAGCGGGCATACTACACTCAGAAGTCAGAGACGAAGCGGCGCACAGCCCTTCACGGGAGGACCCTATGACCATGGAATCCAACACCAAAGACCAGCAGCGCCTGATCACCGGCGCGGCAGGCGGCGCACTCGCACTTCTGGGCATGATTCGGCGCGGCCCCCTGGGACTACTGATGATGGCGGCAGGCGGCTTTCTCGTCTTTCGGGCGGCAGGCGGCTCGCAGATGGTCAATCAGGTAACGGGCGGCGGTCCCACTAGCAGCAAGCCGATTTTCGTCGAGCACAGCGTAGTCATCGACCGCCCTGCCCAGAGCGTCTACGATTACTGGCGCAAGCTTGACAATCTGCCGCAGATCATGAGCCACCTGGAAACAGTTACGGTTCTTGACGAGCGCCGCAGCCGCTGGGTCGCTAAGGCCCCGCTCGGCACGCACGTCGAGTGGGAGGCCGAAGTGGTCAACGACAAGCCCGGCGAGCGGATCGGCTGGCACAGCCTGCCCGGCGCGACAGTCGACAATGCCGGCAGTGTGCAGTTCGAGAGCATGCCCAACGGCAGTACGCGGCTGCACGTGGCCCTCAGTTACCGTCCCCCC
>NZ_WXZL01000063.1 GCF_009982895.1 Deinococcus alpinitundrae
TTTTTTTGCTTTGGGGGGTTTTCTCTGCGGGTCAGTCATCTACTTAGCAGTCGGAATCCTCTTAAGAATCTTAACAATTGGAAAAACTTTTCCGCCGAGATGGAAAAACTTTTCCACGTATTTTGAATTCTCAAACGATTATACACCCATCAGCACAGCATTATACACAGGCAGTGCATACAGAGAGAAGTTAGTAGAAGAGAAGTTCTTAAAGATACTTCGCAGGGCGAAGGTCAGGGAACAGGATGAGGTGTAAACCGTCTTGGTTGCAGGTAAGCTTCACAAGTCCCATTTAATTGTTTTCTGCTAACAAATCGCTGAACAAATATACGAAGTCCCCTCGAATCAGACAACGGGGGCAGGTCGCCTCGTAAGTTCCAGGTGGTTTCTACAGACTTAGGAATTGGTTATTGAGGTTAGACGTAGCTTGGCAACGGAGGTGATGTCAGCCGCTTGTTCAACCACGCCGCACAATTTCTTATTCCTGAAAACTCCTCCATGTCGGCTAGGACACGGTGTAGCTGAGCCTGTAGGGTTCCAACTCGCTCCCAACTTCCAACTACTGACCAGAATTTAGAACACCACCAAAGAAAACTGTGTTCGTCTCCGAAGGCTCTAGAAAAAGCTCCGGCGAGACGGTCAACGGCTTTGGAGGTTTCAGGCCCAATTTCGGCCAGTAGGCTAAGGCTGTAAACACTGTCTCTTAGCGTGCTGAAGGGATGTTCCGGACTAAAGGATAACGGGGGGTTTAGTCTAAAAATCCCTAACGTTGCCACGTCTTCAAGAATTCGTTCTTTTACTACTTTCACAGCGTTCTTTAGACCGGAAATGATGCTCTGCGCCGTGTTCTTCGACCTCAAGTCCTGCTGGAAATCTCGCCAGCGGTGCTGGAAATCTTCTGGCGTAAGGCGTGGCATGGTCGCCTTAGTGGTCAGCTTGACCGCCCATAGCGTGGAAGCCCACAGGTTCTCCCCGTTGACCCGTGCTGCCAATGGGGAGCTGTCCAGTAGGCCCGCTGCTTCTAGTTCCCCTTGCAGGTTCCTCACGTGTCGGTCTGTGTAACCAAGCGTCCAAGCTACAAGGGACTGGGGAAGGGAGTACACCACTGATGAGGTGTTGCGGTGGTAATGCCGATGATCTGCCACGTACACACCGACGTGATGTAGCAGCTCCCACAGCCTGCTAGCGCCTTTGGTGAGTTGCTGTGTGCCCTGCACGTCCAGGTGGTCGGCAAAGGGCTTGTAGGGGTGTACCTGTACCTTCGTTGGCACCTCTGTTGGCCTGACAGTCTGGAGGACTGAAGACGCATCCAGTTCGACAAACGCTGTACTACCAGGGAAGAGGGTCTGCCTGCTATGGGTCAATAGCTTCGCTAACTTTTCGTTCAAGTGCCTGACCTACACTTTCCCCATCACTGGAAGGTGCTAAAGTTCCAGTAATGGGGATGAATTTTCGTCCCTGAATCGGAAAAGAAGAGTTCGCTTTGGGTCGCCAAACTTCGGCGGCTCTTCTTTTTTTGTGGTCAGCAACTAATGGGAGCTTATCAGGCAGGATGTCCGTCGTCACCCCGTGCGAGGTGTGGCAGTTCGGTGTACTCCTGAGAAAATCCTTCTGCGGAGTTCAGTAGCAGGGACTCAAGTTCCGTGGGAGGCTCAGCGCAGGTTGCTGTCCCCGTATTTGGCGAGCAGCTCCCATGACTTCTCCAAAGCCCGTCTGGATTCGTCAACGATGGTCTGATGGTCCCTCATCAGCCTGCGGCTCTGTTCGCAAAGCCTCCGCACTTCAAGTTGGGTTTGGTTGCTCTGCACCCTCAGAAGCATGTCCTGCTCCACCATGAGTGAGTCCATTCCCTGATTGTGGCCCTCTACAAGTTCGATGTCTTGTGCATGTCGTTGAACGTCGCTTGAGGGTTGGATTCCTACGTCAGGGGATATACCACCAAGAAGGGTAAGTCCGTTGCTGGGTATTACCGACGCTGCTAAGCCGAAAATCCCTTACCTAAAACGAGCTGGGTATAATACTTTGTTGGAACCGAAGAGTATCTGTTGCAGCTTCAACTTGCCCTGCTGACCACCAGGCAAGGAAGTCGTCCATACTCTGAAGGGATGATGCGACCGGCTGAGCACGAAGACGTATGGCAGCTTCGTGTGCTGACCCGGCGTGCTGTGGCCGAAGCGTTGAGCTGGGCAGCAGCGGGCGACGTCTCAGCCCAGCAGTTGAGGCACGACTACCTGGTATGCAAGCCGACCTTGGTGGCTCTTCAGGTCATCCGAGAACGGGCTGAGCGGCTCCGAGATAACCTGTGCCTGAGGCGGGCTTGGCACTTGAACTGATTTGTTGGTGCTACGGTCCACGAACGGTCCGGTGTGAGCCGTAACAACGAACAGAGATGAGGCGAGGGCTGTTGGTGTATCTGATTCACCCGCTGGGCTGCGGCTTTGTAGAAGGGCAAGGCCAATACCTTGCTCAGCAAGTACACCAGAGCTTTAAGGTGTGACGATGATTGTTCACATTACCGACGCTGATGCTTGGCAAGAAGCGCAGCGCCACGGCCAGTACGTCCACGCCAGCCTCGGTACTCAAGGTTTCATCCACTGCTCTACACCCACTGAGCAGCAATTGATTGAAGTTGCAAATACACTGTTTCAGGGCCAATCGGACTTGGTCTTGTTGCTGGTGGACCCAGCTCAACTGACATCCGAACTCAAGTACGAGGAATATGAAGACAGCGGTCTTTTCTTTCCCCACATTTACGGACCCATCAACACAGATGCCGTCTCACGTGTTGTTCCTTTCCCTTCACAATCTGATGGTACTTTTCGTCTACCGGACATTGTCGTTGAAGAAGCAGACAACTAAGATCAGAGTATCTGACATGTCCCTCTAAAATTTGCGCCACACTGCAGCAAAATAGAGAACACCTAGAACCCTAGGTGGGGTTTCATGCTGCTTCGCTAGAAGGGTTGTACCCTAATAAGGGAATGTTTAAGCTCCACCGTCTAATTGGTGTTGACTGGCGCTTTTTGTTGGGGCTGTAGTTTAAAAGGTCTTCTAGAAGAAGCCTGTAAAGGTTATTAATGTTCTTGCCGCTGGCGAAAATCCGAGCATCGTAGGGCTTATGTAGGTATAGCAGGAATGTATAAAGGTTAACGAGCATCGGTTCATTGGAGTATTGCTCCTGTCCTAATTCCTTGATCTGAACTTTGTATTTACCTACGGTCTCAGGGATAACAGTGATGGGAGTGGCCAAGGTAAGTATGTGGAGATGGTGTTTAAGCTCTTTGGATTTGGCAGGACGTTCTACTTTGCAGTAGCTCATGCTGCTGCCTGAAATGCTCTTAGAAATCTCTCGGATAATGCCCATGTCGGAGAGACTCCCAAGTTCGACAAGGATGGAAAGATACTTGTCCTGAGTTGGATTGTAAGTATCCTGGAAGTCTGTAAACAGTTTCCTAAATCCCTCGGTGTTTTCGACCCCCCGACGCTGGAGTAAGTGGGGAGGTTTGAAACGACGAGGGTGCCACAGCTCCTTTTCAGGACAGTACTCGTATTGATCTGGATTGAGATAGAGGGAGTGGGAGTCCCAAGTTCTAAAGTGGAAGCTGTGCATGTCGTTGATAATGTTTAAGGCTGCGCTTTCTGTTTGACTCGCTAACTCCTCAAGCCTTTCTAGAGTCATTCCATGCCAATCTTCTAGGTAGTTCTTGGCAAAATCGTAGAAGTCACGTCTAGATGGAAGAGACTTTAAGAAAGGGTAGTTCAGTGATAATGATGAAGCTTCAATGGTGTACGACATTATTCCCTAGGTTTTGCAGGGAGTCTTTTGGGTTTATTCCTTTGCCTGAGAGGCTGTAGTGTGATAAAATAGTGTCGTCGGATTACAATGGAACAGAGACTTTGCATGGGGATGATTTAGTAGATCATCCCTTTTACTTATATTGTACTTCATCAACAGTAAAAGGTCTAGTTTCGCTATTTTCAACCTCTGGAGCTAGAATAACTCCAAAGGTGATTAAATGTTCTATTCAACAAAAGAAGTATCAGACATCCTTAAGATTAGTGAGGCGACAGTCCTTCGGTTAGTCCGAGAAGGTGAAATAAGAGCGGTTAAGTTGGGGAAACGTCTTTACAGAGTCCACGCCTCCTCGCTGGAGTCTTTGAAAGATGTCGGACTACTTCCAAGGAAAGCAAATGACGAAGGTTGATCTGGAATTGGAAGGTGCTCAGGATGAGTTCAAGGAAGCATTTCCACGACTGCCGATGACTCCCGAGAAGGCCTTGCAAGAAGCTCTTGTGAAATCCCTAGATGTGATTCTAATTGCGGCCCAAGGCTTACTGATCCTGACAGGACGAATACAAGTTCGGGGCGTTTATCAGGAACCAGGAGGACCACAATGACCAAGGTTACAGAGAGCAAGATCACCGCCGACAAATCCGGCAGACCAGTACGACAAAAAATCACCCTTACCAACGACAACGGAAGCTCTACAGGTACTTACGAAGTACACAACGGTAAGACAGTACTCGTGAAAACAGATTACAAAGTCAAACAAGGTAAGTAAGAGGGAGTAATTTCCCTTTTTTTTGCTTTGGGGGGTTTTCTCTGCGGGTCAGTCATCTACTTAGCAGTCGGAATCCTCTTAAGAATCTTAACAATTGGAAAAACTTTTCCGCCGAG
>NZ_WXZL01000064.1 GCF_009982895.1 Deinococcus alpinitundrae
CCAGTCTTGGCTATGTCCCCCCTGCCGAGTTCGCTGCCCGCTATCATCCAACCTAGAAGTGACTTGCCTGCTGGTCCTGCGTTTTGGGTTCACTCCAATCCCCGATGACTCCGAATTCAATCCGAGGCGTGCTTATCATGCCCGATCAACCCATTCTGGTCGCCTATGCCTCTCATGCCGGGAGCACCGAAGAAGTCGCTGAAGCCATCGGACCAGCCCGTCAGGAACATGGCGCGAGGGTGGACGTGCGTCTTCACCACCCTCGCGCCTTACCGCGTCGTGTTGGTGGACAGCGCCATTCACGGTGCGAAGTGGTTGCCGGAGGCCGCCGAGTTCGTCAGGCGGCACAGGACTGCACTCGAACAGTTGCCCCTGATCTATTTCCTGGTCTGCACCACCCTCCGCGAAGATACCGCCGAGCATCACCGTGAAGTGCTGGCGTACCTGGACCCGGTGCGGGCGATCCTCTAGCTACTGGAGATCGGGCTGTTCGCGGGCAGACTCGGCGCGTCCAGGCTGTCCTTTCTCGAACGAATGCTGGTCAAAGCCATGAAGAGTGAAGAAGGCGACTGGCGCGACTGGGAAGCCATCCACGGCTGGGCGGGCAGGGTCTGGGAGCATCTCGATCGTAAGGAGGGCGTGGCGTGAACGCAGGTCCTCGGGCGCGGCTGGTGACGATGGGGAGCCAGTCGTGCATTAGACCTCTTACGGAAGTCGTTGAGCTGGTCCATGGCGTCTGCCTGCCGTGTGGGAGGAAGTGGTGGGTACTGCTGACCCACTTCTGCAAGCCACAGTCAAGGGGAGGCGGCGCAGTGAGACCGCTGAACACCCCTTGGAACACGAAGGTCCAATTCTGGACACGTTAAATGGTCGAAAACGAAGCAGCTTGCTCAGTCCTGTGCGGTGGGGCGGAGCATGATCTCGCCCACGTCGACATCTTGTGGCTGCTCGATGGCGTAGACCATCGCGCGGGCCACCGCCGCGGCCGGCATCGCCAGCTGGTCCCGGCGTTGTTCCAGCTGACTTCGGACCTCCGGGTCCGAGACGCCGTCCGCGAAGTTGGTGTTCACAAACCCCGGAGAGATCACCGTGACCCTCAGCTTCTCCCCGGCCTCCTGACGCAGGCCCTCGGACAGCGCTTGCACTGCGAACTTGGTGGCCGAGTACACCGCCATGGTGGGGCTGGTCTTGTGGGCGGCGGTGGACGCGGTGTGGATGAAGTGCCCGTAGCCCTGCTGCCTGAACACCGGCAGTGCGGCGGCGATACCGTATAAGACGCCTTTGAGGTTGATGTCGACCATCGCTTCCCAGTCGGAAACCCTCAGCGCAACTGACAGCGGGACTGTCTGCTCCCGAGCAGCTGAAATCCAGACCGAAGCGGATCAACCACAGTGCATCCAGGCCGGACACGCATCGGTAATGCGGTCGGAGAACACTCAGGTTCGGAGGATACGTGCACCGCTCACCCTCTGCGAAAACACAGCGCTGGACAGCAAGATCAATGGCAAGGCTGGGTGCCTTGCCTCCCATTCACCTCGGGACATGATCTCCAATGGCGTGGAACAGCGGTTTGCCGTAGGTCAACGCCCACTTCTGGAGCGTCTTCAGCGTCTGTCCGCCAACACATTCAGCCTCACTCCACCCCACAGGAGGGTCAATCATGAAACCCAACGAGACTTTGCAACTGCGCGTCGTTCAGCAACTCGACTGGGAGCCCAGCGTCAACGCCGCGAACATCGGTGTCAAGGTCAAAGACGGTGTGGTGACTCTTGAAGGAGACGTGCCCAACTACGCCGAGAAATTCGCGGCCGTCCGTGTGACCAAGGCTGTCTACGGCGTCAAAGGGCTGGCAGACGAACTTCAGGTCAAGTTGCACGCTTCATTTGAGCGCACCGACGCCGATATAGCGAAATCTGCTCTTCAGATGCTGGTTTGGGACACCGTTGTCCCGAAAGATCACGTGAAAGTGATGGTCCGAGACGGCTGGATGACACTTGAGGGCGAAGTGGACTGGGAATACCAGCGGACCAATGCTGAACGTGCTGTGCGGCACCTCAGCGGTGTCAAGGGAGTCGTCAACGCCGTCACACTCAAGCACCGTGCCGTCCCGGCGGACGTCAAGGCTAAGATTGAGTTGGCCCTCAAGCGCAGCGCCGAGTCCGATGCGCAGAACATTTCTGTTGAGATGCATGAGGGCACGGCGACCTTGAGCGGCAACGTGCATACCTTCGCGGCGCGGGACGAGGCGGCGCTCGCGGCTTGGGCGGCACCGGGGGTCCGGATGGTCACCGATCACATCACGGTCACCACGGACTTCGGTGTGCGTTGAGGCCAGTCCATTAAGTTCAACTTGGCCATGCTGAGCGTGTGCTAGGCCGCGATGAATTAGATTGAGGAGGATTCTGGCAAGTTAACCAGACGTCATGTGGAACATGAGGACAGATCTTCCCACACTCAAAGTCAAGTGCAGGTAATCCCCCTTCAGTAGACCTCCTGCGAAAATAGGGCGGGAGGCTGGCGGGGATGACGGCGTTGAAGGATGAACAAGTTTTGCAGCTGAACGCGACAGATTTTCGCCGACGAACCGGGGTCAATCCACAGACCTTCGCGGAGATGGAAGCGGTGCTGCACGACCGAGAGGCCAGCAAACGGAGGTCAGGACGCCCGCCGGCACTGCCGGTGGCCGCGCAACTGCTGTTGACACTGGAATTCTGGCGGGAATACCGGACCTTCTTCCACCTGGGTCAGGCGTGGGGGATGCACGAGACGACGGTGTTACGAACCGTGGTCCGAGTGGAGGACGCGCTGTTGCAGCGCGGGCGTTTCTCCCTACCGGGGAAGAAGACCCTGACGGACGCTGGTACGGTGGGCCGTCGTAGTGGACGTGAGCGAGGTGCCGTGTGAACGCCCCAAAAAAGCAGCGGGACGGGTATCGCTGCGCGTCGCCTCTAAACAGGGCTAGCGCTGAGCTTCGGGGAGGCTGAGTCATTCCTCCCCAAGAAAATATGTTGTGCCACTGCAACAAAAATCCCCCGCTCCCGGCATCGGTCAGGGCAGGGGATTCTCGTTTGTCCTAGCCTTTGTCCATTGCCCAGGCTCACCGCATTGATTCGAAGACCGCCCCTGCCCTTAGCCTGCCGTGACGCCATTTCAGGCAACACAACCACCCAAACTCCTTTTTGGCAGGCCCATCACCGGTACGGCGTTTCCCTCTCTGTCCTGTTCACTCTGGGCGCGCCTAGTTCCCAGTCACTCGGCCGACTGGGGTTCACGCACCGTTGGCACTCAATCTGCAAGTGTTCCTGCTGCCTTGACTGGCTCGGGTGCCCCTGCTCCCGTCAAGTCGACGTATGCACGCATTACGTCGGTCGAAGTCAACATGCCGACAAGATCGTTACGGTCGTTGATGACCGGCAGTCCACCGACCTTATGCTTCACCATGGTGTAGGCCGCGTCACGCAGTTCGGTATCGTCCCGGACCGTCAGTACGGAGCGCGACATAACATCACGCACCTCCAGTTTTGCCAGCAGGGCCGTGAGTTCCCAGATGCTCAGAACGGTGCTGTCCGACGGCATGGCCTCTTTCAGGTCGCGTTCCGTCACGATCCCGGCCACCCGCCCCAGTTCGTCCAGTACCGGCAGGTGGCGAATGCCGTGGCTTTGCATAAGTTTGATCGCCTGCGGGACCGTGGTGTGAAGGGGGATAGTGACAGGCGGTTGGGTCATGACGGCTGAGACAAGGATGTTCATCTACGACCTCCTACGGCCAGTGTGGGTTGTGTTGCCTTAACTGCAATGCCGATAAGTTAAGACAGCGAAGGCGCACTGGCACGTACTTTTCTTGGGGAGCGGAGCATTTTGATTTTGATGGCCCGGGAGAGGCGTGCGGTCGCCTTGCAGCCAGTACGAGCAAGGCGATGTCATCGGCAAGGTGCTCCAGACCGTGCGGCAAGCGACCAGTCAGGATCGAGGTAAAGGTGTCGAGGTGGTTGAGCGGCTGGTCGCGGGCTGTTGTAAACAGTGCGGCGCTGAGGCCCACCCTTCAGCTTGACAGCGTCCACACCCCGCCTTGCCCCCTTAACTTACTGGCATTACCTTGAATCTGACAAAACCCTGAGAAGCGGGGGGGCACCACAAGAGTTAAGTAGGATTGCTGAGATATTGCGGTTTACGGAAAAGCTGTCCAGCACGGCTTTGCACCTCAGAATGAGGGTGTGAACGCAACGGAAACTCGTGCTGGACAGCTTTACACTGACATTCTTGCGACATTGACGCGCAAGCAGCATCTGGACAACGTCCAGGTGCTGCTCAATCTTTTCCTGACGGCGATGGGGAAGCCGCTGCCAGCCTATGCAACGGTCAAATCACCCACAGCCCTGAGCCGCTTCCTGAATCATGCGCCCTGGAGCCTGACGGCCATGATTCGGGTCATGCGCCACCATGCGCAATCCCAACTGAAGGCGTACCGAAAACGCTGTGTTGGACGGCCACCGCGGCTTGAACTCATTGTTGATCTGACCTCGATCGCGAAGGAAGGTCGCTTCGAAGGGTTAGGCGACTGGATGCACACCTTG
>NZ_WXZL01000065.1 GCF_009982895.1 Deinococcus alpinitundrae
GAGAAGTTGCCCCCGCTCGGCGCAGTGGGCACGGTGCAGTACATCTCCACGGTGGGCAAGGGCACGCTGGTGCCCACCACCGCCCTGCAAATCGACAACACCACGACCTCGGTGTATGTGGTTACGGGCGGCAAGGCCAAGATTCAGAACGTGACGGTGATCGGCCAGACGGGTGACACCGCCGTGGTCAGCGGGCTGAAAGCGGGGTCACAGGTCATCACCCAGCCGCCCGCTGGACTCATCGACGGCGCGAGCGTGAGCACCGATGCGGCGTTCGGCGGGGGCCAGGGCGCTCCGGGCGGCTTCGGCGGCCCCCCGGGTGGACCATGAGCGGGGAGGACAAGGGGATGAACAAGCCAGGCGAGCCGTCCATTCCAGCCGCCAGATCCGGTCGTGAGCGGCAAAAGGAGTTCTTCGGGCGCATCAACCCCCTGGTCAATTTCTCAGTGTCGCGCTATGTATTTTCCATCGGCATCTTCATCGGCATCGTGGTGTTCGGCTTCTTCTCGCTGCGGTCGCTGGGCGTCGATCTGCTCCCCACCATCAACATTCCGGTGGTCAACATCAGCACCTCGTATCCGGGAGCCAGTCCGGTGGCGGTCGACAAGCAGGTCACCCAGGTCGTGGAGAGCGCAGTGGCGCAGGTCATCGGCGCGACCAGCGTGTCGAGTACCAGCAGCACCGGAAGCAGCCGCGTCACCCTTCAATTTGCCGACGGCACCGACCAGAACGCAGCCGCCAATCAGGTGGCCTCACTGGTGGCCGGCGCCACCCGGCGGCTGCCCAGCGGCGTCGATCCACCCAGCGTGCGGACCTTCAACCCCAATGCCGGGTCCATTCTGGAGTTCGGGATCTCCGGCGGCAAAGACAGCCTCGACAACGTCTACGACTACACCAACAACGTGATTCTTCCTGCGCTGCAACTCGTCGACGGGGTCGCCAACGTGACTGTGGCAGGCGGCTCGACCCGCCAGATTCAGGTGCTACTCAACCCCGACAAACTCGCCAGCTTCGGCCTGACGCCCGCGCAGGTCAGCAGCGCCATCACGTCGAGCAGCGTCAACTCGTCGATCGGTACCATCACCCAGAACAACACCTCGCTAACCTACACCACCAACAGCTTGCTGACCAGCGTGGCCGACGTGGCCGGCGTCAAGGTGGACGCCGCGCGCGACATTCAGGTATCGGACGTGGCCGACGTGCGCAACAGCGCCGCCACCGACAGCTACACCCGCGTCAACGGCCTGCCGGTGGTGCTGGTATCGATTCAGCAGACGGCGGGCAGCAATGCCGTCAGCGTGGTGGACAACGCCAAGGCGCTGCTGACCGGCACCAAGTTGCCCAGCGGCTACAAGATCACCTTCAGCAACGACACCACCACCCCGATCCGCACCTCGATCGCCTCCACCCAGCATGAGCTGTACCTCACCGCACTGGTGGTCGCCGTCGTCACCATGCTGTTTCTGGGGCGGCTCAACACGGCCTTCACGGTGATTGCGGCGATTCCCATCTCGCTGGCCGCCGCGCCGATTCTCTACAAGCTGATGGGCTTTACCTTCAATCAGGTGTCACTGCTGGCGTTGATCGTGGCCATCGGTATCGTGGTGGACGACTCCATCGTGGTGGCCGAAAACGTGGAGCGCTACCGGGCGTTGGGCTACGACCGCACCCAAGCGGTGCTCAAGGGAGCCTCCGAGGTGTTCAGCGCCGTGACGGCGGCCTCGCTCTCGCTGCTGGCCGTGCTGGTGCCGGTCAGCTTTCTGGGCGGCATCATCGGCTCGTACCTCCAGCAATTCGCGCTGGGGCTGGCGGCAGCGGTGTTCTTGTCGTGGCTCGAGGCCCTGCTGTTTCTGACGGTGCGGATGGCCTACACCCCCGACGCCCAGCCGCTGGGCTGGAAAGACGCCGGGCGCAGCTTCCTGAAGTTGTCGGGGGCCTTGAGCTGGGGACTGCGCTCGGTGCGCACCTACTGGTTCTGGGGCCTGGTCATCTTGGCGCTGGCGGGCATCTGGACCACGACCCATAAGCCGCTGTATCTGGCGGGCGTGATCCTGCTGCCCATCGTGCTGGGCCTGGCCGCTTACCTGTGGGGCATCGCGCTGGCTCTGCTGGAGGCCCTGACCACCACCCTCAGCGGCTGGACCAACGGCCTCCTGGGCATCGTCCGCAATGCCTACGTGCGCACGCTCGACGAGGCACTGCATTTCAGCCCGCTGGTGCTGCTGTTCTCGCTGGGATTTCTGGCGGCCACCGTCGTCGTCGCCGTGCCGAAACTCAACTTCACCTTCACGCCCGCCACCGACTCCGGCACCCTCAACGCCAACCTGAGATTGCCGAGCGACCTCTCGCTGGCGACGGCCAATCAGCTGCTGGGCCGCATGGAAACGTACTTCCTGAGCCAGGAGGACGTGCAGACGGTGCAGTCCTCGGCGTCGGGGAGCGGAGCCAGCGTCAACATCACCCTCAAGCCCATCGAGGAGCGCCCCAGCATCAAGGTGCTGACCGCGCAGTACCAGCAGGGCCTGCAAAGCCTCTATACCGACCAGCCGGATGTCCGCGCCCGCATCTTCAGCCAGGGTGGTTTCCGGGGCCAGGGTACCCAGCAGAGCCTGACCCTGGTGTCGTCGAACCTCGATACCCTGAGCACCCGCGCCGCACTGGCCGTCACGACCCTGGAGGCTGACCCCAACGTGCTGAGTGTGAGCAGCAGCGCCGACAACACCTCGCTGGAAAACCGCTTCGTGCCCAATCAGAACCTGCTCTCCGGCACCGGTTTGAGTGCCAGCTCGGTGGCCAGCACCCTCAGCGACTACGCTTCGGGCGACAGCGCGGGCAGCATCGAGGTGGGGGGCGTCACCTACCCGATCCGGGTGGAGATCAATCCGGCCCGGCTTACCGACGAGCAGAGCCTGCTGTCACTGCCGGTCTACTCCTCGGCGCTCAAGAGTAACCTCTCGGTGGGACAGCTCGGCAGTGTGGTGCAGGGAGTCGCACCCAACCAGATCCGGCGCGACAACCGGATTTACAGCCTCTCCATCAGTTACCAGCCCACCACCGAGACGACCCTCAGCACCAACCAGCTCACCACCAAGTTGCAAGACGACCTGACCAAAGCGGGTGTGCTCGACAATCTGGTGTCGGTGGGCGCGGCGGACCGCAACGGCGGCGCGGCGCTGGGCAACCAGCTCGGCAGCCTGGGTGTGCAGGCGTTCGGCTTATCCTTGCTGCTGGTGTACCTGGTGATGGGATCACAGTTTAACTCATTTCGCTATCCCTTCTACCTGCTGCTGCCGGTGCCATTCGCAGTGGCGGGAGCGCTGTGGCTGATTTTCCTGAGCGGCAGCAGCCTCGACATCTTCGGTGTGCTGGGTTTCCTGCTGCTCATCGGGCTGTCGGCCAAGAACGCCATCATCTACCTGGAATTCGTGGTGGAACAGATGCAGGAGCGGCCCTTCCGCGATGCCTTGATCGAAGCCAGCCGCCTGAGATTCCGGCCCATCGTCATGACGACCATCACGGTGATGGTGGTGAGCCTGCCGCTGCTGCTCAACCAGGGCAGCGGCTCGGAGTACGGCAAGAGCATCTCGCTGGTGGTGCTGGGCGGAGTCAGCGTCTCGGCCATCATGACCTTCTTCGTGGTGCCTGCCGCCTTTTACCTGTTCGAGCGCAAGCGCGCCGAGAAGGACTGGGCACGCCGGGCACAGCTGAGCCAGGAACCCCGCCCCGCCGAAGTCCGTGCACCGCGCACTGACGGTGGCTACGCACCGGGAAGCTGAGCGCAGCAGTAAAAGAGGAGCCGTCCCAAGTGGGTGGCTCCTCTTTTCGTTGGGCTTCAGTTGGCTTTGATGGAGGCGGGCGAGACCACCGTGTAGGCGTCCAGCCCGAAGTGCCCGGAGAGTTTCAGAATCAGCGCTGGGGCAGGATGAGCAGCGTCCCAGTGAGCGACTGGAGCAGTGGCGATCGTACGATAAGGATCGAGGGCGGCTTGAAAATCCCGGACGCTGGAGTAGAACTTGACTGGCTGCTTGTCGTCATTCTTCTGAAAAGCGACCTGGCCTTTCTGGGCTTGGCTGACGTCGGTGCTCAAAATGACATATCCATCCTGTAAACCGCTCGCTGACCCTGGCGAGGTCCAATACGTCAGCTTCGGTGTTAACAGGGCATACACGCCGCCTTTCTGGAACGGACCCGTAAACGCAAGGCCTTTTCCGGCGCTTGGCTCTAACGTCACACCCCAGGCAATGCCATCCCCCCTGAAAGCTATATCTCCGTTGAATGTACTGGTGTACAGGTCCTTGACCACACGCTGATCGTCAGTCTCTAGTTGAATACTGGCTTTTTCGACCCTCAAGGTGGGGTTTTTCCAATCCAGAATCTGGACATCCGCACCGGAGTTGAACAGACCAGCGATAAATACACCGGTATTGAGGTAAGACTGAGATGTTGCGGTTTACGAAAAAGCTGTCCAGCACGGCTTTGCACCTCAGAATGAGGGTGTGAACGCAAAGGAAACTCGTGCTGGACAGCTTT
>NZ_WXZL01000066.1 GCF_009982895.1 Deinococcus alpinitundrae
AGATGGGATCCAGACGACTTGGCCGTGCTGTTTACAGTGCTGATAAGTTCTTTCTCAGCTCCAGGAGCGGCTTAAACGGAAGTTGTCGGGTACTGAGGCTGCGGTCCATTGGTAAAGCCATGTAGCGTCTGCCGAGGGATATGTATGAAGTCGCCCGTTGACACATTGAAAGTATGTGGACCTATCCAATAGGTGAGTTGTCCACTCAGCACATAAAACTGTTCTTCTTCTGCTTCGTGCTGGTGCAGTCCAGGACCTTTGCCTTCGCGTCCCCGTCCAAGGCGGCCCGGACTTCCACCTCGACCTCGTGCCGGTGCCCGAACCCGGGCCGTACCAGATTCTCGTGCGGGTCGAGTCCGCGTCCGTCAACTTCTCCGACGTCAAGCGCCGCCGCGGCGACCCCTACCCCTTCGACACCGCCTTTCCCTTCGTGCCCGGCGGCGAGATCGCGGGCACGGTCACCGCGCTCGGCCCCGGCGTGGACGGTCCGCCGGTGGGGACTCGCGTCTTCGCCTTCGCGGGGCCCAATGGGTACGGCGGCTATGCCCAGTTCGCCGTCGCCTACGCGAGCGCCGCCGTGCCGATCCCCGATGCCCTCGACTTCGACGGGGCCAGCACCCTCATCGTTGCAGGCACCACCGCGCGTTTCATGCTCACGCTCACCGCGCGCGTGCAGCCCGGCGAAAGCGTGTTGGTGCCCGCCGCGACCGGCGGCGTGGGCAGCTTCGCCGTGCAGATCGCGCGCGCGCTCGGCGCCCGCGTCATTGCGGCCGTCGGCCATCCTGACAAGATTGGGGCGGCGCTCGCCCTCGGGGCGCACGACGTCGTGGTGTACACGGAGCCGGACTGGCCGGCGCGGGTGCGGACCCTCACGGACGGGCGAGGCGTGGACGTGGCCCTCGAAGCGTCCGGCGGAGACGCGCTGCGCGAGACCTTCTCGGCCCTCGCGCCCTTCCGGGCTACTGAATGTACACACTGTGTGCAATTCAATCGGAGCCCAGATCAACCTCCCCATCAGCAAAAGCGCAATAGTGAAGATTTGACAGACTTCATCATTAAGAATTGCTAAATTAAGAGTGTCCCAGAGTTCGAGCGCAGCACTCTTCGGCGGCTCATGAGAACCCTTACCCGAGCCAGGATCCTGCCATCACGAAGGTCTGCTCATATCACTCTGCTCGCTGGAGAGTTTCACGGAGGACCATGTCCGACGTCCCTACGCTTTACCACTCCCAGCCAACCTACAGCGCGGTGTCTTCCTCACTGGCCATCCTTGACCAACATGGTTCGATTCTGGAAGTCAACGATGCCTGGAAAGTATTCGGAACGGCCAACGGCCTGACGTTGCCCGATCACGGAGTCGGGAGTAACTATTTTCATGGCCGGCAGGCCAGTCTTTCCCCCTCCAGCAACACTGGTGATCAGGGCGTCAAAGGCGTCCTCAGCGGCGATCTCGAAACCTATGACGAGATCTACCCCTGCCACTCTCCGGAACACCAGCGGTGGTTCCATCTTCGCGTCTCTCGGCTCAACAACAGGCTTCACACCATGGTCATTCACGAGGACATCACACCTCTTCACGATGCCCAGACCGACCTGCTCAGGGGAGCCGACGAAACGACGCGTGTCCTGGAGAACATCCAAGAAGCCTTCTTCAGCCTGGACCACGCCTGGCGTTTCACCTACCTCAACCCCCGGGCCGTCAAGCTGCTCCAGCAGCCCGCCGCCATGCTGCTCAGCCGGACCTTCTGGGAAGCCTTTTCCGAAATGATCGGCACCGCCTTCGATCGACAGTTCCGGTTGGCGGTGGCTAGTCAGCGCCCGGTGAGGTTCGAAGCGTTCTTTCCTGTGGTGCACGCCTGGTTCGAGGTGAACGCTTATCCGTTTCAGGGCAGCCTTGCGGTGTACTTCCAGAACATCAACGTCCGGAAAGCCGAACAGGCGACCAGCTCGGAACGTGACGTCATCCTAGAGATGATCATCAACAGTGCTGCTCTCCCGGAGATTCTTTACCATGTGGCTGAGACGGTCGAACGTCAGCTCCCGGGCTACGTGTGCGTCATCATGCTCGAGCAGGATCAGAAGCTGTATCCCTCAGCTGCCCCAAGCCTCTCTACCGAGTGCCGAACGGCCCTCGAGGGCCTCGAAGTTCGGGAAGGCGTGTGGCCGTCCGTGACCGCCATGCTGCGTGGAGAACGGGTGGTCGTTGAGTCGCTGGCGCACGCCCCTTACCGCACGAGTGTGCTCAACCGGTTTGCTGAACAGGGATTCCAGGCCTGTGTTTCCGTTCCGCTGCTTGATGGTCTGGGCGAGATCCTGGGCACCCTCGATCTCTACACGAAGCCCCCTGGGTTGTTCCCCAGGGACGTTTTGCAGGTCATGGACAAAGCCTGTCATCTGGCGACCCTGGCGACCGAACACCATCGCGTCGCAGAGCGGGTGCTGTACCGCGCTCAGTACGACGCCCTGACAGGCCTGGTCAACCGGCAGTTGTTCGAAGAGCGGTTGAAGGAAGCCGTTGCCGTCGCTCACCATCTGCAGGCTCCTCTGGCCCTGCTCTTTATCGACGTCGACGATTTTAAAGGCATCAACGATCTGCTGGGACACGAGGTCGGTGATCAGGTGCTGCGCGAACTGGCCAACCGGTTCACACGCTGCGTTCAGCCGCAGGAGACACTGGCACGGATCAGCGGCGATGAATTCACAGTCATCCTGCCGTTCTGCCCTCAGACCAAAGCGGTCGAAGTCGCCAGATCCATCCTTGACACGCTGAGCCTCCCATTCAAGGTTGGTGGACGAGAACTCTACGTGATGGTAGCCATCGGCATCAGCATGTTTCCGAAAGGCGGGGTTACTGCCGAGACCTTGCAGCTCAGGGCCGACCTGGCGATGTACCATGCCAAGATTCGGAAACAGGGATTCGCCGTCTTTGAACCCGAGCTCAACCGTCGCAGTCACGAGCGGTTTCAGTTGGGATCGGACCTGAGGAGAGCCCTGGCATTCAGCGAGTTGGAGGTGCACTACCAGCCGCTCGTCGGTCTTCAAGACCGGGTCTTGGTCGGCGTGGAAGCCCTGGTGCGTTGGCGGCATCCACAGTTGGGGTGGGTCCCGCCCGGACAGTTCATTCCCATTGCCGAGGAGATCGGACTCATCACCGAGATCGGCGAGTGGGTGCTGCGGACGGCCTGTGCGCAGGGTGCAGCCTGGATTCAGGCCGGGCATCCGAACATTCGCATGGCCGTGAACGTTTCTGCCCTTCAGTTTGAGAGTCAGACCTTTGTCGAGACGGTGGACCGATGTCTGCAGGAGACTGGGTTTCCTGCAGCGCATCTGGAACTCGAGTTGACGGAGCGGATCGTGATGCGCAATGCCGAAGACTCGGTGGCGCAGTTGAAGCGTCTGCGCGCCCTGGGCATCGCTATCGCCATCGATGACTTTGGCACTGGGTACTCGAGTCTCAGTTATCTGGCGCGACTTCCGATCAACATTCTGAAGATCGACCGTTCGTTCGTCAGTGGACTGAGCCAAGCGTCAGCGAATCATTCGATCGTCAGCGCGATCGTCAGCCTAGCGGCCAGTCTGCGCTTCCAGACGGTGGCTGAAGGCATTGAAACGTTGGAGGAATTGGAGGCGCTCCAAGAACTCGGATGTCATCTGGGGCAGGGTTACTTCTTCGCCAGGGCCTGTGTTGCTCAGGACGTGTTTGGTGCCGCTGGGATCTCTCAAATCGCCGCTCCATAACTGGCAAGTTTATCGGTGAAAGAAGAGTCTGCCAGAGCATGGCCCGGCATGTGGCGCTCGCTCTGGCCAATCTGCGGCTTCGCGAATCGCTGCGGCTGCAATCCATTCGTGACCCGTTGACCGGACTGCATAACCGGCGTTACCTGGAAGAGACCCTGGAACGGGAAGTTCGCCGTGCCATCCGGGGGGAAGTGTCGATCAGCATTCTTGTTCTCGATATCGATCATTTCAAGAAATTCAATGATTCCTTCGGTCATGACGCGGGCGATGTGGTGTTGAAGGAACTTGCTGGGCTCATGCAGCGTGTCTTCAGGGAGGAAGATGTCGTTTGCCGGTATGGCGGGGAAGAG
>NZ_WXZL01000067.1 GCF_009982895.1 Deinococcus alpinitundrae
CCTCAACCTTGATCGGCTTTCATTTCGTCGCCGCTTGCGTTCTGTTGCTGACGAAACTCAGGCCCCTCCTTGGATAGCCAGTCAACCAGCCTCTAGCGCTGGCCGGACTGGGCTACGCCCTGTGGTCTGAACGCCGCGCGAAAGTCGCCGAATCCCTGACCGCCACGGTCATTCCTCAACTCCGCTGAACCCTGCATCACCGCCGGGGACACCCTGATTCCTGCGCCAGGATGTCCCCCCAGGCGAAAGGAGACCCGTCCATGAAACGCGAACGCATCATTGGTACGACATCGCCGACGCCTTCCCAGACGGCGAGGAACGAATGGCTCATCCCCGCCGCGCTGATTCTCCTCACCCTGATTCCGGTGCTTGGGGGAGTCGTTCGGCTGATCGGTCTGGCGGGCAGCGCAGAGGTCACGCCCGCCAACGCACGGTTTTTCGCCCTGCCCATCCCGGTGATGGTCCACATCACCAGCGCCAGCGTGTTCTGCATCCTGGGAGCCTTCCAGTTCATGCCAGGGTTTCGTCGCCGCCGCCCCGGATGGCACCGCGCCGCCGGACGACTGGTGGCTGTCTGCGGATTGGCCGCCGCCAGTTCCGGGCTGTGGATGACCCAGTTCTACCCGCTGAGCGCCCTGCACCTTCAGATGGAGTTCCTGCACAGCTTCCGGCTGCTGATCGGGGCAGCAATGCTCGTGTCCATTCTCCTGAGCGTCCGGGCCGTCCTGGGTGGGGACATCAGGGGCCACCACGCCTGGATGATGCGGGGGTACGCCATCGGCCAGGGGGCAGGAACGCAGGCCGTGATCGGGCTGAGTTGGGTGCTGCTCTTTGGTCAAGCAGGCGAGCTGAACCGGGAAATTCAACTGATCCTCGGCTGGGCCGTCAATCTGGCTGTCGCCGAATGGATTATCCGCAGAGCGGCCCCGGTCTCGCCTCTCACCCCCGCCGTCACGCTGGTGGCCTGAGCGTGACTGGGCTGCTTTCCTCAGGGAGCGTGCCGGGCCACCGCAAATCGCCCATGCTCACGGGCTGTGGGCTGAACCCCCTTCTCTTCCAAAGGAGCATCAACCATGGCAGCACCCCTGCCCAGCGCCTCCTGGTTTTTCAGGATTCTGGACCTCACCCTGTCCCCCGATCAGCAAAGAGGGGAAGGGCATTGCAGCGTGAAGAACGCCCAATGTGGGGAGAGCCGGAGATGATGGACTCCCATGAAGCCCGCTTCGAAGCGGCCTGTCAAAAGATGGCCCGCTACCACCGCGAAGCTGAGATTGCCCGGCAGTTTCCGCATCCCCCTGGCCTGTGGAACCCCAGCCTATGGATCTGGGCGGGTCTGGGCCTGCTGAAGTTTACTCGTCGTTTGGAGGCGTGGCTGACCCGGCACCTTCCCCTGGACGGGGAACTGGCCCTGCAAGCCCTCCCCCGGCAAAAAATCCAGAAGTCCAGGCTTTGAATTTGGAAGCAGGTTCACTTTCTTCCAGCGTCAGGTGCTGAGCAGCGGAATGGCGCGGCAAAAACCAATCTGCTTCCTGATAGGCGAGGTGCCACAGCATTTGCTCTGCTGTCGTCGCATGGTTGCTGGAGCGCTTGACCGTCAAGGAGCGCCGTGACATCACGCTTAACCCCAGCCCAGCGCCAGCAGTTCACCCGCTTCCCGAAGTTGGATGAGCGCCTGCTGGCGCGGCATTACCTGCTGGACGCCACGGAGCTGAATGCGGTCCTGGCCCGCCGCCGCGATTTCAATCGCCTGGGGTACGCGGTGCAGCTTACCGTGCTGAAACACCTGGGACGCGGCTTGGCCGCCACAGAACAGCCCCCGGAGGATGTGCTGATCTTCCTGAGTGAGCAGCTTGATCTTGACCCCACCCGTTATGCCCTCTATGCCCAGCGGGCCAACACCCGACACGAACATTTCGCCGAGCTGTGCGCGCAGTTCGGCTACGCCGAACTCAGCCGGACGCTCAACCGTGAGTTGCGCGGCTGGCTGCTGATACAGGCTGGTACCCGCTGGTTGGCTGCTGAGGGGGTGAAGGGGGTGAGTCTGGGCGCTATGCCGCCCTAGAAGGGATGTGCTGATTTTTGTGCGAACTTATCCTGACTGCGAAGAGGAGACATCATGACAGTCAAGCGTATGGACAACGTCGGCATCGTGGTTGAAGACCTGGAGGCCGCCATTGAATTCTTTACCGAACTTGGCCTCAACCTCGAAGGGCGCGCCCCCATCGAAGGCGCCTGGGCAGATGGCGTCACTGGACTGCACAATCAGCGGGTCGAAATTGCCATGATGCGCACGCCAGACGGCCATAGCCGTCTCGAGTTGTCGCGATTCCTCACGCCGCCTGTGGTCGCCGGGACGTCTGACTGGAGAGTTGCGCAGCCGGTTCTGGCGAGTTGTTGGCGTAGTGCTGGCCGACCTACCTGTCCTTGATGTGCTTCTCCAACGCCACCGTGACACCTCGGCGGCGATATCCGAATTCGCCAACAATATCTGGTCATTCCGCGAACTTGTCCCATGGACGAACTTCTCTTAACGGGTTATCGGGCGATAAAGGCTACAACCCGTCAACCTTCTGGCGTCGCATGTTCACGCCACGGCAGGAGCACCAACTCGGCTGCTTCCTCGGCATCTTTGAGAAGCGTCTTGCGCGGCGTACCCATCTGCGCGCGCACCGTCAAACCGCGCGACAGGTCGACGACCTGGGTCGCGCGCGCGGCTGCGGGAAAGCCAGACGGTAATTCTCCCGCGCTGATCGCGTCGGAGAACCGGCGTTCCACGAGCGCCGCGCCGCCCGCCACGGCATACTGCAAAAACTGCCGGACCTCTGCATCGTCCACGAGCGGCGCAACGCACACCAGAAGACACCCCGGGCATTTCCCCCACGGAGGATGTAAAAAAATCCCATCCAGAATGTCTCGGAGCGACCATGTGCGTGGTCGCCCCATCACGGATGGTTTCGGCAGGAGCGGCTCCAATAACACCCATTCCTCATCGCTCAAATCACTGCTGTACGTCCGGCGCGTCATTCATCAGCCTACAGCCGCATCCTCTGGACTTTCAAAACGCACTTTATTGATCCCGGCTGAAGTTGCGGACGTTAGAGTGGGTGGATGACGGACCGTTGGCTGCCTTCGCGCCTCACGCGAGCTCAACTCGAAGAACGTCGACTGCACTTCCTGAGGCTGCTCGAAACTGGTCAATACAGCAGCAGCAAGGAACTCGCGGAGCTTCTGGGTGTCTCGATGAGTACTCTCCGCACCTGGAAGCACCTCCTACGGCACCAGGGCCCAGGTGCACTGGAGGCCACAATCACCACGGGGAGAGTGTCAGCACTCTCCGGAGAGCAGCGAGCGACCTTGAAGCGGCTGCTCAACGAAGACGCGCAGGTCCATGGCTTCCCCGACGCCAGCTGGACGACCCCCCGCGTCCGGGAGGTCATCGGTCGTCACTTCGACATCTGGCATCATCGCGATCACGTCCGGAGAATCTTGCACCAGTTGGGCTTCTCCCGCCAGACCTGCCGGGCCAGCGCCGATGATGGCCACTGGCCAGTGGGGAGCATCGTGGGCAGGCAAACTTGGAGCGTCGGGCACGGCAGGTCTCCTTGTAAGGTCCACTGAGAGCTGAAACTGAGGAGCTACCGGGCAGCACGCCGAGGCTCAGTGTCGCCTCCACAGGCATCATCGGGTATACGCTGTCGGGAGCGCAAATGTTTTGGCCTTTACAGATGAAAATTCCGCTTTTGAGACACTGGGGGGTTCTGGCAAGTTATTGCTGGTAGGGCGTAATCGAGGAGCAATGGGAGCAGATCGCCTGAAGTTCAGGCCACCTGTTGTACGACGGCCTTCCAGCT
>NZ_WXZL01000068.1 GCF_009982895.1 Deinococcus alpinitundrae
GGGTGGTCGAGCGTTCGTTCGCGTGGTTGTCACGTTTTCGTCGATTGGGCCGGGATCTAGAACGCCTCTCCTCAACCTTGATCGGCTTTCATTTCGTCGTCGCTTGCGTTCTGTTGCTGACGAAACTCAGGCCGCTCCTTGGATAGCCAGTCAACCAGCCTCTAGGAGCGCGGTTGACGCCCGCCGCTCGTCAGAAGATCGCTCAGCAGTACGCTCGGCTGACGGGTTTACGTGAAGATTTCATTCTTCAACACGACCTGCGCGTGCCACTCATGCGCTTTTGCAAGGAACTCTTGCGCGATCAGGGTTTGACCGTGGGCCGCCTCGACAGCCGCTTTACCGGCATTGACCGGGATGCGGGGGGCAGCAGCACAGACTATGATCCCAGTTACGCGGCCATCCTCGGTCCGTACACGGCGACACTGAACCACTATCTACGTCATGAGCTGCGCTTCGAATCCGATCTGGCGTATGAGGTACTCTCCGGACGGACCGAGCCGTGGAGCTTCAAGGAGTTCGAGAACCGTCACGTTCGCACGTCAGATACGCTGAGAAGAGCCATGCATCAGAATCCGCATCTCAAGGTGCTGGTGGCCGCCGGTTACTACGATTTCGCCACGCCCTACTGGGCGATGCGGCATACCTTCGATCACCTGCAGCTTGACCCACAACTGCGGGGAAACATTCGTGAAACCTACTATGAAGCGGGACACATGATGTACGTTCACCTGCCGAGCCGGGCCCAACAACACCGGGATCTCACTGAATTTATCCAATCCACCTCGGTGTAGACGGTTGTGTTGTCTTAACTGGCTTGGGGTAGGCTGACGCGCCGTGACCGACGCCAAGCCTTAACGCCACCGTTTTCCGGTGACCATCATCCGACACCCTGTTGGGCTCTACCACCGTTTCCCCCTCAGTTACCGAGACGTGCAGGAATTGCTGCACCAGCGCGGTATCCAAGTCAGTCACGAAACCCTCCGCGAATGGGGCATCAAATTCGGACCTCTCCTCGCTGACGACCTGAGCCACCGGGAACCCCGCCGGGATTCCCGGTGGCATCTGGACGAGATGCACGTGGTCGTCGGTGGGGTGACCCATTGGCTGTGGAGGGCTGTCGACGACCACGGAGCTGTGCTCGGCATCTTCCTCCAGCGGCACCGAGACACTTCGGCGACGTCATTTTTCCAACGTCTGTTGGGTGAATATGACGTCCTAGAAACAGTCTGCACTGACAAGCTGGCAAGCTACGGGGCGGCGACCCGTGAGCTTCCGTTACTGGATGATGTCGATCACAAGCAGGTCATCACGGCAGCTTGGTGTACTAATTTGATTGAGCAATCCCATCGTCCTACACGACGTCAGGAACGGAGCCAACTGGGATTCCGGCAGGTCAAACGAGCGCAAGGTTTTCTCGACCTGCATGCCAGGATCAGCGGGCAAACGTCCTCATGGGCGCTGCTCTGCCCAAGACACCAATCTTCACGGCCCTGCACGCTCGACCATCTCTGCCAAGGCCCGACGATCTTCCCTGAGCACCGCACTGCAAAGCTGGAGGAGCAATGGGAGCAGGTGGCCTGAAGTTCAGGCCACCTGCTCCCATTGCTCCTCGATGACGCCCTGTCGGCAACAACTTGCCAGAACCGGTGTCGGAAAGTGGCGTGTCGTGCCGACGGGCCTGCACCCGGGCGTGCAGTTGAGCCGACGTTTACCGAAGGTTGGCCCAACGTTGAGGCGGTGTCACACCTGTGGAACTTGATGCAATGTGCCGTTGGCGGAGCGTGACAGCCTCAGAACATGATCGCCTTTCATCCTCACCTCTTCGTGCGCATCGAGGAACTCAACACGCCCCGTGCACCGCAACCCCGACCACTTGAAAACGGTTTCACGGCTGACCGGCTCTACCGAGTGCTCGGCGTGGCGAACGCCAGCGAGTCGAGCGACGCGTTTTTCATTCTGGCCAACGACCGGGACGAGATGTGGTTCATCTGTCAGCGGCACCTCCAGTTCGGTGCTTTGAAGAACACCGCAGCTCATCATCTGCCGTCTCTGCACGCTCAAGCGGCAGACTGAACTCCAGCTGAACAGTTTGTTGAGCGGTTGTGTTCCCTGACCGGACGTCACGGCAGGCTGAGCGCCGTCACTTTTGACGGCGAAGCGCGCTATGGAGTCAGTCGTGTTGAATTGCCCATGACATTCGACAGGATTGAGACTGAATATATAAATTTTGGGAATCCATCTATCTAACCCTTGCTCACTCTCCCCCATTCCAGAAACACCCTGACCGAAACTGAATCTAGGACCTGCTCCAGCAACTTCCGCTTTCCTGACGCATAAGGAACTGGCAGCTCCACTGCATCGCAAACCGTTCACCTTGATCAGCGTGCCTCTCCCATGCGGAGGCACGATCCCGGTCACCAATGTCTTGACAGGGTCAAGAGCAGTGCCCGACTCTCCCGTGACCATGCAGCCCAGATCGCTCTGTATTGGCGCTCCGGAGATGTGAGTACCGTAGCCCGCGCAAATTGAGCTCCGCTCACGTCCGCGCGTTGCAGAGCGGCTTTGATGCTTCTAAACACGCTTGCTTCTCCCTCACTCAACACTGAAACCAGAGCAGAAGTTGGAGACGGGATCAGGCCACTGGTCAGCAACAGCTGCCTCGCTCCTGCTCAAGCCTAAGCAGACTGAAGGAGGTGCAGGTCTCCCCTTCCCACTCGACACAGCAGCCTCACCCCTGATTTACAAAGCGCTGAGGGACCGGGCATACTGATACCTGCGTAATTTGGGAACAGCTTACCCTTCGGCTATGCCGCAGATTTGGCGACCTGAAAGGCTGACGCGTCCCCAACTGGAGGAGCGGCGTCTGTTCGCGGAACCCTACATCCGAGAGGACAAGCTCAGTTCCGCACAGCTCGCTGAGCTGTGCGGCGTGGGTTCCAGCACTGTCCGAAAATGGCGTCAGCGACTGCGGTACCAAGGTTCACTGGAGGCGACCTTTGCCTCAGGCCCACCCAGACGCCTCCCGGATGAGCAGATCGCGGATGTGATGGCGCTGCTGCAAGCAGGGCCTGATCCACACCTGTACCCTGACCAACGCTGGACCTGTTCCCGAGTGCGGGAGATCATCGGCATGAAATTTGACGTGTGGTACCACGTGGATCATCTGAGTCGCTTGCTCCACGTATGGGGGTTCTCACGGCAAAAACCGACGAAGCGGGCAGCAGAACAAGATCAAGAAGCGGTCATCGCTTGGATCGAAACCGTGGTGCCTGAGTTCGAAAAAAAGATGGAGGACGGAGAAACGCTGGCTTTTCTAGACGAAGTGGGTTTCAGTTTGAAACCCACGGTATCGCGGACCTGGGCGCCGTGTGGGCAGAGCCCAGTGCTCGATGCCAAAACCAATTGGGACAAGATTTCGACGATTGGGGCAATCACGACGACAGGCCAGTTCTTGCAGCAGACTCGTCAGGCCGCTCTCCAGGGCACTCAGGTCATCCATTTCCTGACCCATCTGCTCCGACATGTCCCTGGGAAGGTCACGGTGATCCTCGACAACGCCAGCATTCACAAAACGAAGGCGCTGAGCGCCTTCGTCGCCGGTGAGGTTCGTCTGTCTCTGAAGTATCTGCCGCCGTACTCACCGGAGTTGAATCCCATTGAGCTGGTCTGGGCTTACGTAAAGCACCACATGTTGGCGAATTTCTGTCCAAAAGATTTGCTGAGATGTTGCGGTTTAGAGCTCCATGCAAAGAAGTGCGTTGTGAACGGCATTCAGCTGATCCATTTCCAGGGATAACTCCGCGAGGCGTACCTCGGC
>NZ_WXZL01000069.1 GCF_009982895.1 Deinococcus alpinitundrae
TCACCGGAGACGGCGCTTTTCCCTCCGCGCGAATCTCATCGCCGCGCTGTGCAATCACTCGCTTACTGAGAGAGCGTGACTTTCGCAGGAGGTCTATTGTCCAATAATAGAAGCTCACGGCTCAGAGACGACCCGGGTCGAAATTGCCATGATGCGCACGCCAGACGGCCATAGCCGTCTCGAGTTGTCGCGATTCCTCACGCCGCCTGTGGTCGCCGATCACCGCAACGCTCAATAGGCTCAGCAAACGCGGTGCGCAGCTCGTCGGTAAGGTGGTTCAGTACGGAAACACGTACCGGCTCTGCTACATCCGGGGTCCCGAAGGAATCCTCATTGGGCTCGCCCAAGAGCGCGGGCAACAGGCTTCCTGAGCGTTCTCACCAGACGAGAACGCGAAACCATCACTCCCTCCCTCTGCTCTGATCAGGATGGGCGTCGCCGCCTGTCCTCCCCAGGGGGAGTGCGCCCGGCGCTTTGATTCTGTCCGTTGCCAACCCAACAGCTTCCGCTGTCGGGTGTTGTGGAGCCTGCTCGCCCTTCACGTTATTACCTTGGATCACGCGAACGCACCATGTACTGGTAGATCCCTTCAGGGCCACCTTCACGTGTGCCACGCTCCGCCAGGTACTTTAGGCCCGATTGATCGTCAATGATCTGATACTGAGCCTGCTGATCGGATGAAGTGCCATGCGGGGCGACCGTCACGGTCGCTCCTTCTTCCAGGGTCGGACACTCAGAGGCCAAGACTGTGCCATGTCCTATCTCTGTGCCATCCTGAATTCTTACGAGTACGTATTCCATATACCAAGCAGTATTGGCGGTTTAGGAGTACAGCGGATGTGTGACGGGCTCTCTTGTGCTCCCGGTCATGAATTAAGACATGCCCTGTACTGCGCGGCATCAACCAATTGTTGCTGCATTTCCGTGCTTGGCAACCTCTAGACGTGAAAGAATCAGACAATGCGAAGAGCATCCTCAATGGCGATGCGAAGCGCCTTTTTAAGCATCATCCTGAGCCTGATTGTCGTTGCTCTGAAGGGCGGCGCATACCTCCTGACCGGCAGCGTCGCCCTCTTTTCAGACGCTCTGGAGAGCTTAATCAATGTGGTCGCGGCAGGAGCGGCCCTCGCTGCCTTGCGCGTAGCGAGCCGGCCTGCCGATGCCGTTCACCCGTATGGCCATCAGAAAGCCGAGTACTTCAGTGCCATGCTCGAAGGCGCGCTCATTGTCGCTGCTTCTCTGGCCATCGTGTATTCCGCTGTTCAAGCCTTGCTGCATCCCAAGCCGCTGGAAGCCTTAGGACTCGGCATGGTGGTGTCCAGTGTGGCGACGCTCCTCAACTGGGGCTACGGCCAGTACCTTTTAAAGATTGGGAAGCGACTTCAGTCACCTGCTCTCATAGCGGATGGTAAACATCTGTTGAGTGACGTGATTACAAGTATTGGCGTCTTGGTCGGTGTGGGCTTGGTCAAATTCACGGGCCTCCATGCACTTGATGCAATGGCGGCCATTCTGGTGGCGCTGTATGTGCTGTGGGTGGGATACAAGCTGGTTCAGAGCAGCCTCCTGAGTTTGTTGGATGAAGCGGCACCGTTGGAAGTGCAGCTGCAGCTCAAGCAGTGGGTGAGTGAACACGCTGAGGGTGCCTTGGAAGCACATGACTTTCGAACGCGTCATGCCGGCAGCGTCACATTCATCGAGTTCCACCTGGTGGTTCCAGGAGCCATGACCGTCCAGGATGCACACGCGATTTGCGACCGGTTGGAGGAGAGTATCGGGCGGCAAATGCCTGGGAGTCAGGTCAGCATTCATCTGGAACCTGAAGGCAAGGCTAAACAGCAGGGGATTGTGGTGCTTTGAGCGCTGCGGCGGCGTTATCCCGGCTGCTCGGCCGCTGAGCAGACTAAGGGCCAAGCAGCTTCGAGGCCATTCAATTCATCGCCCAGTTGCCCAAAAAGTCGCCCATGGTGAGGGGCACGCCTTGGTTGCGCAAGATGCCGTAGGCGGTGCTCAGGTGATAGTAGAAGTGGGGAATCGCGTAGGCGACCAGAAACTGGCTGCCGCTGGGACTCATCGAAACACCGCGATGCTCGATCACAACCGTTCGAGCAAGGCCAGCTTCGAGGTCACTTGGCGCAATCTCTCGGAGATACACGATCGTCGCGTCAAGGCGCTGGTACAGCTCGGCAAAACTCTTCGCATCGTTTGGAGCTGGCGTCTGTGGCGCACCCAGCAACCGTGCGATCGCCAACTCGGCCCCTTGCGCCGCCCAGTGGATCTGGGCGGCAAGGGTATACCCGTGCAGGTCAGTTGGCACGGGACTCGAAAGGTCGCGCACCGGCCCTTCGGAGGCGAGTTGCGCCCCCAGCAACTCGCCTTCACCGCCGCCAGTAGCTGCGACATGGGCTTCAGCCTTCGTCAATTGCATCTTTAAGTTGGTGAGTCCGCGGACGAAGAGACCAGCAGACAGATCATAGGCACTCAACGACATCGGACCCCATCCACTGCTTTTCCTCGTGATCGCATGGCTCATGCTATCGGAACGAAGAAGACCTGGCAGCCCTATGTGTTTTGATAAGCCGTTGGCGTCAAACAGCAGAAACCCTAACACTTGGTCTATGATGCCCAATGCTCTCGGTGCAACTTCTCAGGAGGTCAAGATGTTGACATCTGTGCTTTACATGTCCATGTCGCTCGACGGGTATATCGCTGGTCCGAACGACGAAGTCGGCAACCCCGGTGGCGACGGCTTCATGCGGCTGCACGATTGGTACGGGCTCGGCTCGAACGGGGAACCTGTGCCTGTCGCGCACTCCAAACTCGGCAGACAATTCATGGACGAGGTCAACGCAACGGGCGCGGTGCTCTCGGGTCGGCGCACCGTGGAACAGGTTGATCACTGGGGCGGCAATCATCACGGTGTCCCGATCTTCGTCCCCAGCCACCGGCCACCCGGCCCGTCCGTCGCCAACTACCCGTTGGTAACGTATGTGCTTGACGGGATCAAGAGCGCGATGGCACAGGCGAAGGCCGCCGCCGGAGACCGGAACGTGATGGTACACGGCGCGTACACGGCGCAACGGGCGCTCGAGGCCGGCGTGCTGGACGAGTTGCAGATTCACCAGATTCCGGTGCTGTTCGGCGGTGGTCGTCGGCTGTTCGAGGTGCTGCCGTCGCGCCTCGAGTTGGATGTTGTTCGGGTGATTGATACGCCCGAGGCAACCCATATTCGCTATCGCGTTCGTCGCTGAGCGCAAGGAGTGGTTATGAACGGTTGTGTCGCCTTAATCGGGCTGGGTTAGGCTGACCCGCCGTGACCGATGCCAAGCCTTACCGCCACCGTTGACCCATGACCATCACCCAGCATGTCGTTTGGCTATACCACCGCTTTTCCCTGAGCTTCTTGGCCAGAACAGCGCCCATGAGAACGCTTGACCGCTACCGTGACGTTCAAGAATTGCTTCACTAGCGCGCTATTGAGGTCAGCCACGAGACTCTCTGCGAGTGGTGTATTAAATTCAGCCCCCTCTTCGCTGAAGAACTTCGCCACCGGGTACCCCAGCGGGGTGCTCGGTGGTCCCTAGAGGCTGGTTGACTGGCTATCCAAGGAGGGGCCTGAGTTTCGTCAGCAACAGAACGCAAGCGGCGACGAAATGAAAGCCGATCAAGGTTGAGGAGA
>NZ_WXZL01000006.1 GCF_009982895.1 Deinococcus alpinitundrae
GGGAGCTGAAAGGCAGGCGTCTAGGCTGTGGTTGATGACTGGGGTGAAGTCGTAACAAGGTAACTGTACCGGAAGGTGCGGTTGGATCACCTCCTTTATATTGTCACGCCCCTTACCGTTCAAACAACACTGTTCATCTGCCCCGAGCTGTCCCGCACTTCACTGTGCGGGACAGCTCTTTTTTTGCTCTGTGCCCGCTAAAAAATGTACTGGAAGACGCCCGCGTCTTCCAGTACGGCCTTTCTATGGGCTCAGTTCTTGTTCTGTGCCTCAAAACTCTGCTTGAACTTCTGAAGGTCCTCGGCGATCTGCTGGCTGGGCTCCTCACCGAAGATCTTGGCCACAGCTGCACCCAGCGCCCCTGCGGGGGGACGGTAACTGAGGGCCACGTGCAGCCGCGTACTGCCGTTGGGCATGCTCTCGAACTGCACACTGCCGGCATTGTCGACTGTCGCGCCGGGCAGACTGTGCCAGCCGATCCGCTCGCCGGGCTTGTCGTTGACCACTTTGGCCTCCCACTCGACATGCGTCCCGAGCGGGGCCTTGGCAAGGTGCTTCTCAACTTATTCGGCAGCGCATATTGCAATCCACCCAAGCCGATACTCTCTGAATTCAAGTGTCGCTGCTAAAGTGCTACCAAGCCCTCCGTCAACGCTGCGGATGAGAACGCTCCGGCAAAATCGGGCAGTTCAACTCTTTATGAGGGTATGCTTTCGGATCGTTCAGCACGTTTCGGTCAGGCAATTCGGGCTATTTCGCGTATTTATGGGATTCTCAGGGTTGACCGCCTGATCTTCATGCGTGTATCATCACTCTGATCTGAACTGACTTTTCTCATGAAAGGGATTGCCAGTCCAGGTTGCGCGAAAGGAATGAGGAAGGCGGTTGCCCCTGGGAGAGGAAACTCGGGAACTCGCCCCATCATCGTCACCAAGCCGGAGCCGTTTCTGGCGCGCGACATTACGGGGGTTCATATGAAGAAGTCTCTGCTCGCTCTCACCGCTGCGCTGTCATTCGGCTTCGCAGCCGCCCAGGACACCGCACCGGCGGCTCCTGCGGCCCAGGTCCCTGCTCTGACCGATGTGCCTGCTGGTCACTGGGCCAAGGACGCCATCGACAAGCTGGTTTCACAGGGCGTCATTCTGGGTTATCCCGACGGCACCTTCCGGGGCACCCAGAACCTGACCCGCTACGAGGCCGCTGTCATCATCGCGCGTCTGCTCAACCAGATGGGCACGGCCCAAGCGCCCGCCCTGGACGCCGAGACCATGACCAGCCTGCAAAACGCCATCCAGGAACTGGCCGCCGATCTGGCTGCCCTGGGTGTGCGCGTCAGCGATCTGGAAGAAAATGCCGTGACCAAGGACGACTTCGCTCGTCTGGAGCAGCGCGTCGAGGAACTCGGCAGCATGACGCCCGCGCCGACGGAAACCCCCGCACCGGAAGCGTTCGACAACTCGGCCAACGAGCAGACCCAGGCCGACTTGCAAGACCAGGTGTCGACTGTTCAGGACCAGGCTGCGGCCAACGGCGACGCCATCACCGACCTGCAAGACCAGGTTTCGGGCAACGGCGACGCCATCACCGAGCTGCAAGACCAGGTTTCGGGCAACAGCGACGCGATTGCCGATCTGCAAGGCCAGATCAGCGATTTCACCACCCGCGCCGACGACCTCCAGGCCAACTACGACACGCTGCGCGCTGATGTGGACGATAACGCCAGCAGCATCGCGGCCCTCAACGACCTGACCGTCTTGCTCAACCAGGACATCCTGAACCTGCAAGACCGCGCCAGTGCCATCGAGGCGGCCCAGGCCGACTTCGTGCAGCGCGCCGACTTCGATAACCTGGTGGGCCGCGTGGCCGTCACGGAAACCAAGATCACCGATTTTGGCAACCGCATCACTGCGTTGGAGAAGAACCAGTTCAGCATCAAGCCCACCCTCACCGCCACCTATTTCGTGGCACGTGCTGACCGTGATATGGACATTGACCGCCTCTTCCCCGGTACCAAATTCAGCACTGGCGACGACGGCGACAGCGCCACCACCGACACCCCGGTCGATTACGTGGACCTGGCCAACAGCCAGACCAAAGTGGTCAACAACGCCGGTGGTCTCTACGGCTTCAGCACCGACAGCTACGTCAAGACCGTGGTGTTGACCAACCCCACCACCAAGGCCACCAAGACGGTGACCTTCACCGGTCCCATGGCCGGTGCGTACACCATCTCGGCGGCAGATACTTTGGCGGGCTTTACTGTCGCCGGAACGCCGACTGTCGTGGCGGCGTCAGCTGTCAACAACGAGGGTGCGACTACCCTTGACTTCGGCATCGACTTCAGCAACACCGGGGCCTTCACCACTGGCACCAGCGCCAACACCGGCGCATACCTCACCAGCGCAGGCGGCGTGGCCATCAAATCGGTGGACGTCAAGTTCGGCATTACCGCCAATCCCTCGCTGACCGGTACCCAGACCGATGCTGCCCTGGCCAATTACCCGGCCATCACGGACGACAACGGCTACACCTACAAGCCGCTGTTCTTCTACTTCAAGAACGGTACCGCTGTTTTCACGGTGGGCAACAGCCCCGTGACGGTGGACTTTGGCCGCAGCCTCAAGACCAAGTTCAGCGATTACGTGTTCGACAATGACCTCGACGGGCGCGGCGACGGCTACGCAGTCACGGTCGACGGCAGCAACCTGCCGGTGCTAGGGGCGTTCAAGCCGATCATCAAGGCCGTCTATGGCAGCAGCAACCTGACGTATGACGCAGCTGGAGCCAACGTTCACGCCACCACCGGAGCCAACGGCGATTACCGTTACTACCGTGGCGTCCGCGCCGAGATCACCCCGGTCGGGACCCTCAAATTGGGCCTGAACTACGCCCAGGAAGGCCGCGATGACGTCGGCACGACGCTGGCCAACAACGGTGCCCTCGTGGGTGTACAAAACGTCGTCGCTTACGGCGCGGATGCCCACGGCGGCCTGTTCGGCTTCCAGATCGACAGCGAGTACGCCCGCAGCACCGTGACCGGCACCCCTACCGACAACTCCGACACCCAGCGCACCGCGACGGCGTTTTACGGTAAGGCCAGTGGCGCGATCGGCCCGGTTCGCGTGTACGACCTCAACTACCGCAGCATCGGCGCGGGCTACGACAAGTATGCCGCGATCTCCGAAGCCAACCCCGGTGATAGCGACAACGGCAGCACTGCGCCCTACAACCGTGGCGACCGTGCCGCAGCGTACAAGGCAGCCGACGGTACCTATCAGACTCAGACCACGGCACCCGGACAAGTCGGTGCAGGTGTAGAAGTGGGTGGCGCGCTCGGCCCGGTGGCTGTGGGCGGTTACTACAACGTCCAGACCGTCGAGGGCGGCAACCTCGGCCAGAAAGATGACAACGGCATCGTGGACTTCGGTGTGACCGCCAAGGTCAACTTGCTCAACCTGGTGACGGTGCGCGGCGGCTACTACGGCCTCTACGCTGGCACACAGTCGGCAGACGTGACCAACTCGGTCAAGGGCGACGGAACGCGCTACGGGGTGCGCGCCGACGTGACGCCGGGCCTGGGCCTGGCCATTGGCGGGTTCTACCGCAATTTGTCGCTCAGTGGCAACCGCACCCAGAACGACGTGCTGGCTTATGACGCCGTAGGCGACACTGACAGCTTGTTCGAGAACAGCCGTTACGGTGCTTATTACACCCTGGCCGCCAATACCTTGACCAACCAGAGCGGTTGCGGTTTTCAGCATCCCGGCACAGGTCTGACCGATACCGACGACGTCGGCGGCGCGCTCACTTTCAGCCTTTCCGCTTTCTCCGATACGACCTGCTACAGCGAGTACGGCGCGGAAATTAGTCATGACGGCGCTCTGCCCGGCGCGCTGGTCAAGAACCTGACACTGCGCTTCGGCTACGCGGCCCGCTACCGCGACGCCACCAGCAGCTACAGCGGCTCGGCCCTCTACGCCGATGGTCTGTACAACGCCAAGCTCGGCTTCCTCAATGTCAACGTCAAGGGTCTCTACAACAACCGTGGCTTCGACCAGGGCAGCGAGCCGACGGTGAATGACGTCAGCACGGTGGCCGCTGGAGCCAGAATCAGCACCGACACCCTCAACACCATCTTCAAGCCCAGCGTCGAAGGTCAGGTCGGTTACCTCAGCCGCAACTACTCCGGTAGCAGCGTCGCCGCCAGCAATTACGACGTGACGGGCCTGAGCTACCGCGCCGGGATCAAGCTCAACGACTTCCTGCTGCCTACCGGCAAGCTGGCTGTCTACTACGCGGGCCTGAACGCCAAGAACCGTGCCTACACCCCCTGGACTGACAGTGACGACAACACTGCTGGCTACTACAGTGATCAGAACACTGGCACCAGCATCAACCAGAACGGCGTGTACGTGGAAGGCAACTACTACGACCTGTCGTTCGCCTACGGCCTCTACAATCTGAGCGCAATTGACGGCAACGGGAACCAGGTGGCCTTGCCCAGCGGCCAAGCGGCCCAGGGTTCGACCTTCAAGATCACTTACAAGGTCGGCTTCTAAGCCTTTTAAGCGCAGCGAGCTTCACCCCCGAGCATTCCCGCTCGTGCATCCCCGCACGAGCGGGGGTGTTTTTTTATAAAGGGTTCTGGGCGGAAAACCAACCCGCTTTAGCGGTGGGATGGTTAGCCCAGCCGCCCGCAGAGAGGTAAGCGAAAGCTGAGCGCCTGGTCACATGCCTATCTGGTGTCTTTTGGATCTTGCAACAGACACATCGAATTGCTAGACTGTGTCCGTGTCTATCACCAACTTCCACAGGCAGACTTCGGTGACGCATCTGCGATACCACTTCGTGTTCTGCCCGAAACGGCGACGCAAAGTGTTAGTGAATGGCGTGGCTGACCGTTTGAAGATGCTACTGGCCGAGAAATCGGCGGAGTTAGGATGGGAGATTGTGGCGCTGGAAATCATGCCCGACCACGTTCACATGTTCATCAGCACAGGGCCAGATGTTTCGCCCATTCAGGTCATGCACGCCCTTAAGGGACATACAAGTCGGATTCTTAGGCAGGAATACCCTCGGCTCAACACGCTCCCGTCGCTTTGGACTCGCTCCTTCTGGGCCAGCACGGCAAGCTACGTCAGCGCTGAAACCATTCAGAAATACATCTCAGAGCAGAAGACGAGAGATTGAATGCTGAAAGCATTCCGCTATCGTCTTTGTCCCACTCAAGCGCAAGAAACTGAGTTTTTCAACCAATTACGCCTTTGTCGTAATCTGTACAATGCGGGATTGGAGGAAAGAATTGGAGCGTACAAGAAAAGGAAAGAGAAGCTGAACTATTACGACCAAGCCAACAAACTGAGCGAGGTCAAAGAAGCGTTGCCGGAATACAAGGGTGTCTACAGTCAAGTCCTTCAAGATGTTTTGAAGCGGCTTGACAAGGCATATCAGACGTTTTTCCGTAGGGTCAAGGCGGGTCAAAAAGCGGGCTTCCCGCGTTTCCGGGGACGTGACCGCTACAATTCCTTCACCTACCCGCAGTCGGGTTTCACCGTCGCTCAGGACGGACGCACGGCTTACTTCTCTAAGATTGGGAATGTCCGTATCCGGCTGAGCAGACCGTTGGAAGGCAAGATGAAAACTGCAACCCTGATTCACGATTGCGGGGAATGGTATGTCAGCTACATCTGTCAGGTTGAACCTCGGCTGATGCCCAACACGGGGCGTAGTGTCGGGATTGACGTAGGGACAACGCATTTTCTCACTACCTCTGATGGGGGGGTTGTGGATAACCCCAGATACTTTCAGAACGCCATGACGAAACTGCGTGTCCTGCAACGTGCCATTGCCCGTAAATCGAACAAGCGCAGCAACACCCGGAGGAAAGCCGTCAAACGAGTGGCGAAGCTGCACCGCAAGGTGGCGCGTCAACGTCTGGACTTTCACCACAAAGCAGCCCGTAAGCTGGTCAACGCAAATGACCTGATTGCACATGAAAATCTCAACGTCGGCGGGATGGGGCGCGGGAATCTGGCCCGCAGTATCCATGATGTTGGGTGGGGTCAGTTCTTTCAGATACTCGCTTTCAAGGCAGAATGCGCCGGAAAACGAGTGATTGCGGTTGACCCGCGCTATACGTCGCAAGCGTGCAGCAAGTGTGGGTATACCGAAAAGGCAAACCGCGTCAGTCAGTCTCGTTTCGTGTGCCGCAGTTGTGGACACGCTATGAACGCTGACCATAACGCCGCCTTGAACATTTTGGGTCGGGCAGACCCGTTGAGCGTTAACGTAGGGATTTCTAGTCCATGCGTTGCTCAAGAATCCCACTGATTCATCTGTGGGATTGTCAAGGATGCAGACGCCCCCACCTCGCTGCGGCCTGCAAAGCTCTACACTGCTGGGCATGATTTCTGTCTTCGGTCACCTCAACCCCGATACCGACGCGGTCACGGCGGCGCTGGTCTACGCCCACCTGCTCAGCCGCAGTGGCACCCCGGCTACCGCCTACCGCCTGGGCGATCTCAATCTGGAAACGGCGTATGTGCTGCGTGAAGCGGGTCTGGACGCCCCTGAACTGCTTTTCAGCCTTCCTGCGGGCAGTCTGGTGGCGCTGGTCGATCACAACGAATCGGCCCAGAGTCTGCCCAACTTGGCCGAGCTGGACGTGCGCTACGTTGTGGACCACCACAAGCTCGGCGATTTGACGACCAGCCAGCCTGCCTCCTTGCGTTTCGAGCCGCTGGGCTGCACCGCCACCTTGCTGCTCAAACTTCACCGCGAGGCGGGGCTGTCCATCGAGCCTGTAGACGCCCGGCTGCTGCTGAGCGCCATCCTCTCGGACACGCTGCACTTTCGCAGCCCTACCACCACCGTCGCCGACAGGGACGCGGCGGCGTTTCTCGCGCCGATTGCGGGCATTGACGACGTGGCGGGCTACGCCATGCAGATGTTCGCGGCCAAGAGCAATCTCGGTGACATCGCTGCCGATAAGCTGCTGAAGATGGACTACAAGGTGTTTCCCTTCGGCACGCAAACTTGGGGCATCGGCGTGGTCGAGACGACCAATCCGGCCTATGTGTTCGGACGGCAGGCCGAACTGCTCAGCGCCATGCAAGCTGAGAAGGCGGCGGCCCAGCTCGACGGTGTGCTGCTGGGCGTGGTCGATATTCTCAATGAGACCAACCGGATGCTCGTTCCTTCCGAGACGGAAGCCGGGGTGGTGCAGGCCGCTTTCGGCGTAGAAACGCAAGGCGGCCTGGCCGATCTGGGCCAACTGATCAGCCGCAAGAAGCAGATCATTCCGGCGCTGGAAGCGTATTTTTCGACCTGAAGGGCTGGGGTGTGCCTGCCGTGAATGACCTCGACTGGCTGTATGCCCGTCAGCGCTTCGGCGTTCATCCTGGCCTGGGCCGGGTGCGCGATTTGCTGGCGCGGCTGGGCGACCCGCAAGGGGCTTTCCGGACGGTGCTGGTGGGCGGGACCAACGGCAAGGGCAGCACGGCGGCGACGCTGGCGGCCATGCTGGCGGCGGATGGTGGGCGCACGGCCCTGTTTACCAGCCCGCACCTGACCCGCTTCGCTGAGCGCTTCGTGGTGGGCGAGCGCGAAGTGCCGCCGGAAACGGTGAGCGCAGCCCTGAGCCGGGTGCGTCCGCAGGCCGAGGCATTGGGCGCGACCTTCTTCGAGATTGTGGTGGCGCTGGCCTGTTCGCTGTTTGCCGAAGCCGGGGCTGAGGTGGCGGTGATGGAAGTCGGCCTGGGTGGGCGGCTGGACGCCACCAACGTCCTCGACCCGCTGCTGAGCATCGTGACCGGCGTGGCGCTCGACCATACCGAGATCCTGGGCCAGACCGTCGAGCTGATCGCCGCCGAGAAGGCGGGCATTCTGCGCCCGGGTGGGTTGGCCGTGACTGGCGTCGCGCCGGAACTGCTGCCGATCCTGGAGCGGAGTGGGGCCGACGTGTGGGCGCTGGGGCGTGAGGCGCAGTTCGAAGGTCGTCCGCTCGGCTGGGACGGCTGGGAAGTCGAGCTGAGCAGTCCCGCCGGGTCTGTCACCTTCCGCACGCCGCTGCTGGGGATGCACGGCGCGAGGAATGCGGCCCTGGCAGCCCTGGCGGCCCAGCGACTGGGCCTGGGCGCAGCGGCTCTTCAGTCGGGTGCGGCGCGGGTGCGCTGGCCGGGACGCCTGGAGAAACTGGATTGGCGCGGGCGCGAGGTGCTGCTTGACGGCGCACACAACCCCGACGGTGCTCGGGCACTGGTGGCGGCCCTGCGGGGACTGGACGTCGAGCGGCTGCCCATCGTCTTTGGAGCGGCGGGTGACAAGGACATCAAGGGCGTGGTGGCCGAGTTGGAGCGGGTGGCGAGCGAAGTGATCGTGACCCGTGCCCAGCTCAGCCCGCGTGCCGCCGATCCTGGCGTGCTGGCTGGGCTGTTCAGTGTGCCGACCCGCCTGGCCGGAACGCCCGCCGAGGCACTTGACCTGCTGCCGCCGTGCCTGAGCCTGGTGTGCGGCAGCCTGTACCTGGTGGGTGAGGTGCGGCCCCTGCTGATGGGTGAAGTGGGCGAGGAGCGCGAGCGGTGGCAGTGAGCGGGAATCAGTCGGGGAGGGCGGGAGACTGTTGTGGCATGGGTCTCGCCTGAGCGCTGCGCTAGGCCATTTGGCTGAGTCGGGCCGCCGCCTTCCTGGCCTCACGCCGGTGCTAGCTTAAACGGCATGACAGTTGACCAGATGCCTGCTCCAGCCGGTGCCGCCAGCACCCTCGACGACCTCAAACGCCGCCTCAATCTGATCAGCGACCTCGGTGCGGCGCAGAGCCTGCTGTCCTGGGATCAGGAAACGCAGATGCCGCCGGACGCGGCACGGGTGCGCGGCCTGCAGATGGCGTCGCTGGCTGGGCTGAGCCACCAGATGTTCATCGGTGAGGAAACGCGGGTGCTGCTGGAAGCTGCCGAGCAGAGCAGTACGGTGAGCGAGATCGGCGCCGACCTGCTGAGGGTGACCCGGCGCGACTACGACAAGGCCACCAAGTTGCCGACCGCCTTCGTGGAGGAGCTGACCCAGGCCAGGAGCGAGGCCCACCACGCCTGGATCAAGGCGCGGGGCGAGAACGACTTCGCCCACTTCGCACCTTACCTGAGCCGGGTGCTCGATCTGACCCGCCGCTATGCCGAACTCACCAGCCAGGGCGACCACCCTTACGACGCCCTGCTGGACGACTACGAACCCGGCATGAAAACGTCCCAGGTACGCCAGATCTTCGCCGACCTGCGCGAGCGCACCCTGCCGCTGCTGAGGAAGATCGTGGCCGCCGGTGATGCTGCCGATTACGGCGTGCTGTCGCGCCCGTTTCCGGCGGCAGCGCAGCGGGCCTTCTCGCTCAAGGTGGCGGCGGAGGCCTTCGGCCTGCAGCCCGGTTTTTCGCGACTCGACGTCTCGGCACACCCGTTCCAGACCAATTTCAGTGCCGACGACCTGCGGATCACCACCCGCTTCGACGAGCAGTACTTCCCGATGAGCCTCTTCGGCACCTGGCACGAGACCGGCCACGCCATGTACGAGTACGGCGTGGGCCGCGAACTGGAGCGTACACCGCTCTCTAGGGGAGCCAGCCTGGGCGTTCACGAAAGCCAGTCACGGATGTTCGAGAACCTGCTGGGCCGCTCACGGGCCTTCTGGCAGCGCTACTTCGGCGAATTCGCCGGGGCTGCGCCGGAGGTGGCCGCCGGACAGGACGCCGAATCCATCTACCGGGCCGTCAACCGGGTGCAGCCGAGCCTGATCCGGGTCGAGGCCGACGAGGTGACCTACAACTTCCACATCATGCTGCGCTTCGAGCTGGAACTGGCCCTGCTGGAGGGTGAGCTGAGTGTGGCCGAGCTGCCCGACGCCTGGAACGCCAAGATGCAGGCGTACCTGGGCCTGACGCCGCCAAGCGACGCCGAGGGCGTCTTGCAGGACATCCACTGGTCATCGGGCCTGATCGGTTACTTCCCGACCTACAGCCTGGGCAACCTGCTGAGCGTGCAACTGTTCGAAGCCGCCCGCCGTGTGCCGGAGATTGCCGCCGGAATCGAGCAGGCCGACTACGCTCCACTGCACGAGTGGCTCCGCGTCAACGTGCATCAGTATGGCCGCCGCCGCACGCCCGGTCAGATCGTGCAGGACGCCACCGGCCAGCCGCTGAGCGCCGACGCCTACGTCAACTACCTGTTCGACAAGTACACCGACATCTACGGTCTTGAAGCCTGAGCCGACCCCGGAACGCAGCGAGGTGCTGCTGATCGGAGGCCGCTCCGGGGTGGGAAAGACCAGTCTGGCTGCTGAGCTGCACCATCAGCTCTCGGCGCGGCAGGTCAGGCATGCCGTCATCGAGGGCGACAACCTCGATCTGGCCTGGCCACCGCCCTGGGAACATGGCCTGGCCGAACGGAACCTGGCAACCATCTGGCAGAACTACCGCGCCCTGGGTTACCGCCGACTGATCTACACCAACACTGTCAGCGTGCTGCACAGCGCTGACCTGGCGAGGGCAATGGGCGACGAGCCGGTACTGAGGGCCGTGCTGCTGACTGCCAACGACGACACGGCGCGGGCCAGGCTGGCCGGCCGGGAAATCGGGGCGGGGCTGGAGGTACATGTCGAAAAAAGCAGCAAGCGGGCCGCTGAACTCGGTCAGCAGACGCCCGCCTGGGTTCAGCGCCTCGGCACCGATGGCCGGACGGTTGGTGAGCTGGGCGCACAGGTGCTCGCCTGGCTCGGTTGGACCTGAACCTTCCTGACTGGTTCTACACCGCCCGCTTCTGCTCGGTCTGGGCCACCAGATACGCGCGGGTGGCGCTGAGCCAGATCTGCGCCAGCTGGCTGTGGGGATGCTGGCGCTCGTTCAGGGCGTCGGCGCTGCGGGTCAGGTGGCGCTCAAGCTGGCGCACCGCCCCGAGGCCGCCCTCGTTCTCGGTGGCGATCAGGGTGTTAAGGACGGAGGTGGGGTGAAGCTGGCCGAGCCGCAAGCTCAGGGCGATATCGTCAATGGCGCGCATAGGGTCCTCCGGGTGAAGGCAAGCTCAGAACGCTGCTCTTGATTACGATAATAGCGTACCCGGCTTGCCTCTTCAAGAACTTGACCCGCTTCATTCTGTCTTGACCGGATTCGGGTGCGGTGGTACACTCCATTTTGAGGGTGCGAAATTCTGTAAATACCAGAAGGTATCGGCAGATCCGCATCCTGAGCCAGAGCACCTCAAATCATCCACCAGCTGAACCCAACGCCAGCAATGACGGGGCGATTCGTCTGAATGGGGAGGGGGGTTACCCGAACGGGTCGTCTGGACACTTCGTCTGGGCGAGGCTGGCTCTCACCACACCGGGAGGTGAAGCATGAAATTACACGAACGATTGCGCGAGTTACGCAGCGAGCGCGGGCTGCGCCTCAAAGACGTGGCGGAGACGGCCAGCATTAGCGTGCCGTACCTGTCTGACCTTGAGCGCGGACGCACCAACCCCAGCCTGGATACCCTTCAGACGCTGGCGGGAGCCTACAACATCACCGTCCACGACCTGCTCGAAGGGGTCGAGTTCTACGGCCAGAACACCGATGGAGCCATGCCCAAGGGACTGGCCGATCTGGTGGCCGACCCCACGCTTGGCGCGCAGATCACGCCCGACTGGGTGCGGACCCTGGCCCGCATCGAGTTGCGTGGCAAGCGCCCGCGTGACAAGGGCGACTGGTACGAGATCTACCTGCACCTCAAGCGCATTCTGGACTGAGGGCCGACCCCCCACCGTTCCGGTCAAATCCCGCTCGGCACCCGCGTGCTGGACGGGATTTTGTTTTGTCGAGCCGCCAGATTTGCGTGCTGATCGCTCGCAGCGATCAGACGAAGGGGGGCAGGAACCATAAAGCCAACGAATAGTGCTGACGCTCAGCTTGTTGCCGCCAGAATTACCGAGCGGATCGCGGCGCTGGCTGATTGGCTGGGGAGACGTTGGGCCGCGTCTGGCGGCTTATTCTGGCAGCCGACCCCGAGATGCAGGAAGAATGGAAGTGGGAAAAGCCGACCTCGCCCGGCATCCCGGTCTGGTCTCACGACGGTGGTGTCTGTACCGGAGAGGTGGGCCAGCAGGCGGTGGAGCTCACCTTCTTTCGTGGGGCCAGCGTCGACGACCCGGAGCGGCTGTTCAACGCCAGCTTGACCGGCGGTACGCGGCGGGCCATCGATCTACGTGAGGGCGATGAACTCGGTGAGGCCGCCTTCAAGCGGCTCATCAGTGCGGCGGTGGCGACCAATGTCGCCGCGCGGGCTGATCGGTCCGCCCGCAAGAAAGCTACTTCCTGAGCACCCGGAACAGCTCGGCAAAGCCGACGCCCACCGATTTGCCTGCTCCAGCGAAAAAGCCCCGCATATTTTCGCCGCTGCCGCCGTTCTGGCTGACGTGCTGCGCGAGTGCGCGGACTTTGGTGTCGATGACGCCGCTGATGTCCACCCCCGCGTCGGGCCGCCGGGTCTGGAACAGATAGACCGGCGGCTTGTCTGCGCCCAGCGTGTTCCAAAACTTTAGAAACTCGCGCGCCGACCCCTGGTGATCGACGTGCAGGTAGGGCAGCGAGGGATAGGTTGGGTCGAAGACGAACACGGCATCAGGCTTGACCTCGTGGTAGAGACGCTCGACTTCCGGCAAGAAGCGCGGGTCCTTCGCCGCGCCCCGGTCCGGCAGGGCCAGCGAGAAGATATGGGTATAGCCGTTGATGGCTCCGGCGGCGGCCTGCTCGGCGCGGCGGGTGGCCGCCAGGTTCGGCGACTTGGTGCGGTTGGGTCCCTTCTCGCCGTCGGTGGCGACGATGACCTGCACATTCGCGCCGCCCTCAGCCAGTCGCCTCAGGGTGCCGCCGATATACCACTCCAGGTCGTCGGGGTGCGCCACAATCGCCAGCACCGTCTTCTGGCTCAGCAAGTCCTGGCCTGCTGCCAGCGCCGCTGCGGGCGAATCGGTGAGCTGGGTGGTAAAGACGGCGGTGCAGGCCGTGCCGAGCAGCGCCAGCGCCAGTAGCCACAGCAGCGGTCTGCGGCGCTTGGGGGTCTTGCCGGTGAGGCGGGTCATAACGGCAGTCTAGCGGGTCGGCCTCTCTCGCCGGAACGAGACTTCATTCATACCCGTCCAGCCTGGCCCACCACCCCTCGGCACGGCGGGCCCTAGACTTCCGGCATGACCCGATCCGCCACCGTTCACCGCCGCACCCTGGAAACCGACATCAAAGTGAAGCTCGACCTCGACACGCCCGGCGCAGCGCTCGCCAGCGGGCACGGCTTTTTCGACCACATGCTCGAACAGCTCTCGCGGCATGGGCGGCTGGGCCTTCAGGTGCAGGCCACGGGCGATCTTCACATCGAGCCGCACCACCTGATCGAGGACACCGGCATCACGCTGGGGCAAGCGCTCAGTCAGGCGCTGGGCGACCGCCAGGGGATCGAGCGCTACGGCAGCGCCTTCGTGCCGATGGACGAGACGCTGGCGCATGTGGTCGTCGATCTCTCGGGCCGCGCCCACCTGGCCTTCGAACCGGAGGCGCTCGACGTGTGGGGATCGGCGGGCGACTTTACCCACTACCACCTGCGCGAATTTCTGCGGGGATTTTGTAACCACGGCGGCGTGACCCTGCACGTGCGCCTGCTCTCGGGCCGCGAAGCCCACCACGTCATCGAGGCGATCATGAAGGCGTTTGCCCGTGCCCTGCGCGACGCCGTGAAGGTGACGAGCACCGATTTGCCGAGTACCAAGGGCGCGCTGTGACCCCACCGACCGACCCGCAAGTGCTGCTGCTCGACTACGGCGCGGGCAACCTGCGCAGCGCCGAAAAGGCCCTGGTGCGCGCCGGAATGAACGTCAGGGTGACAGACGACCCCACTGAGTTGGATGGGGCCGCCGGGATTGTGGTGCCGGGTCAGGGGCACTTCCGGCAGGTGATGGAGGCGTTCGATGAAAGCGGTTTCCGTGAACCGCTGCTCTCGGCAGTCGCGTCCGGCACGCCGCTGCTGGGCATCTGCGTGGGCATGCAGATGCTCTTCGACGGTTCCGAGGAAGCGCCGGGCGTCTCAGGCCTGAAACTCATTCCCGGTACGGTGCGGCGCTTCACCGCCCAGCCGGGCCACAAGGTGCCGCAGATGGGCTGGAACAGCGTGCAGCCGGTGGGTGACTCGCCGCTGCTGCGCGGTTTGCCCGGCAGTGGGGGAGGGGCGGGCCACGCCTACTTCGTCCATAGCTACTACGTGCCCGCCGAGGTGCCTGTCGATGCCGGAGCCATCACCGAGTACGGGTTGCCGTTCTGGTCGGTCATCAGTCAGGGCAACATCCACGCCACCCAGTTTCACCCGGAAAAGAGTGGGGCGTTGGGCCTGGCACTGCTGGCCCGGTTCCGTCAAAACGTCGTGGAGCCGCACTTGAGCTGACTTTACCTAGCCTTTACAGACCCGCCCTCGGGCCGCTCTGGCCCCGGCAGTGCAGGGCTTGGCGGCAACCGGACGGTAAACTGCCAGGATGAACGAGCTACTGCCGCTGAATTATGACCTGCTCCAGAAGCTGGCCACCGCCGATCTGGTGCGGCCCGACCAACTGCTGGGCGCGCATGTCACCACCCAGGACGGTGTGGAAGGCGTCCGGTTCGCGGTGTGGGCACCCAACGCCCAGCATGTCAGCGTGGTGGGCGATTTCAATTACTGGAACGGCTTCGAGCACCCGCTGGAGCGCCTCGACTTCGGGTTCTGGGGCCTCTTCGTGCCGCAGGCCCACGCCGGGCACGCCTACAAGTACAACGTCACCGGCCAGGATGGGCGCACCGTCCAGAAGGCCGATCCATACATGCAGCTCTCAGAACTGCGCCCCGCCACCGCCAGCGTCGTCTGGCAGAGCAGCCACGTCTGGAACGACGGCGACTGGCTGGCCAAGCGTGATCCCAGCGACAAGCAGCCGATCAGCATCTACGAGGTGCATCTGGGGTCATGGGCGCGCGGCCTGGGCAACTGGTATATGAATTACCGCGATCTGGCGCACCGCCTGGCCGATTACGTGGACTGGCTCGGCTACACCCACGTCGAGCTGATGGGCGTCATGGAGCACCCCTTCGACGGCTCGTGGGGCTACCAGGTGACCGGCTACTACGCGCCCACCAGCCGCTTCGGCACGCCCGACGACTTCAAGTATTTTGTCGATCATCTGCACTCGCGCGGCATCGGGGTGCTGCTCGACTGGGTGCCAGGTCACTTCCCCACCGACGAGCATGGCCTGGCCCATTTCGACGGCGAACCGCTCTTCGAGTACGCTGACCCGCGCAAGGGCTTTCACATCGACTGGAACACCTACATCTTCGACTACGGACGCAACGAGGTCGTGATGTTCCTGATCGGCTCCGCCCTCAAATGGCTGGAGGAATACCACATCGACGGCCTGCGGGTGGATGCGGTGGCCTCGATGCTCTACCTCGATTTCTCGCGCACCGACTGGATCCCGAACATTCACGGCGGCAACGAGAACCTGGAAGCGGTGGCCTTTCTCAAGCGCCTCAACGACGTGGTGGCCCACCGGGTACCGGGAGCCATGATGATCGCCGAGGAGAGCACCAACTTCGCGGGCGTCACCACCCCGGCTCCCTTCGGCCTTGGCTTTCATTACAAGTGGGCCATGGGCTGGATGAACGACTCGCTTGATTACATTCGGCAGGACCCGGTCTACCGCAAGTACGCCCACCACAAGTTGACCTTCTTCAACGTCTATCGCACTTCCGAGAAGTTCGTGCTGGCCCTGTCGCATGACGAGGTGGTCCACGGCAAGAAGAGCTTGCTGCGCAAGATGCCCGGCGACCACTACGCCCAGATGGCCGGGCTGCGCGCCTTCTACGCCTACATGTGGACCACGCCCGGCAAGAAGCTGCTGTTCATGGGCCAGGAATTTGCCCAGGCCACCGAGTGGAACGAGAATATCGAGCTGCCCTGGTTCCTCACCGACCAGCGCGATCACCGGGGCGTGCTGCTGCTGGTGCGCGACCTCAACCGGCTCTACCGCGAGTACCCGGCCCTGCACGCGGGCGACCACGCTCCAGAAGGACTGCTGTGGATCAACGCCGACGACGTTGACGCCAGCACCTACAGCTACCTGCGCCGCGACCCTGACAGCAACGACTGGCTGCTGGTGGTGCTCAACATGACCCCGGTGTACCGTGAGGGCTACCCGGTGGGCGTGCCGCAGGGCGGCCAGTATCAGGTGCTGCTCGACACGGACGCGGGCGAGTACGGCGGCTTCGGAACCCAGCAGGGTGACCTCTTTGCTCAGGAGGGCGGAGACCACGGCCAGACCCACCGCTTGCGGCTCAACTTGGCTCCCAACAGCGCCCTGATGCTGAGGCCGCTGCCGTCGCCCACGCTACCCGCCGAGCCGGAGTCTCAGGTGATTCCAGCCCAATTGACGCCGGATCAGTCAATACCAGTGACGCCTACCCAAGTGCCGTCCCCCACTTCCGAGATCGCCAGCGGCAAGGCCAAAGGCAAGAAGGCCCGCTCGAAATCCGCCAACGCTAAGCAGATTAGTGCCGGGCCGCCGCAGGTGGAGGTGGCCGTCACCAGTCGAGGAGCTAACGAAGATCCTGAGTCGTCAACGGCCGGTCCAGTCCCCACCGAGCGCCCCGGCGATTCCACCTGAAGCGGATGCCGCCTGTTCTGGAACCGCTGGCGACGCTGAGCCTGCTGTTGCTGCTGGCCATCGCCCTGCTGCTGTTTGCGCCGCTGCTGGGGCTGGCGGTGCCGGTGTGGGTGCTGGCCGCGCTGCTGGCCCTGCGCCTCGTGGTGCAGGTGTTGCGTGCCCGGCGCGATGTGCGTCTGTGCCGTCCGGCCAGCTGGCTGCTCGACGCCGCCCTGATTGTGCTATTGCTGCTGACGCTGCGCCAGGGCAGCGCGCCTTGAAGCTGATGCAGATCAGCTCAGGCCGGCCCGCAGCCGGTTGACAGCGGCTGGATGAAGTGAAGGGGAAGGCAATCGGGGGGCGCAAGCCTTAAGCTCTGCTTATGATTCGCTTTCAGAGACACGACGCCCTGCATCCCGAGAAGGAAACCACCGTTGCCCTCGATCTGCTGCCGCTGCTGGTGTTCGCCGTCGGGTACTTCATTGCCCGCAGTCTGCTCGGCACACTGCCTGAGAAGAGCTGAGCGAGCCAGACCGGAGTGCCCGACTTTGAGCTAAGGTAAGGGCATGACCCAGAACACTTCCCAGATGTACAAGAGCAACTCCAGCGGGCGCAACGTGGTGCCGGGCTGGATGAAACTCAACACTGACAAGCCCGACGCCATCGAGATTCAGCTCGACATTGACGCCTCGGACCTTCAGCGCCAGCAGGCCACCTTGCTGATCGAATACTGGCCGGCACCCGGCGAACTGGGGCTGCAAAGTCTGTTGCCGGTCCGGGCCTTCACGTCCTCGCCGGAGGGCTGGTGCGTGTTCGTTCCGGCCCAGGGGCAGGTGCTCGTGCGCGCCATCGACACCCAGCCGATCCCACCGCTGCTCTCGGCCCACAGCATCATCCTCGACCCCGCCACGGTCATGGGCACGGTGGTCAATGTCAGCGTCAAATTCCCGGGCGAGACGACCCCGGTGGGCAATATAGGCAACCTGATGCTCAACAACTGAGACGACGCTCTTAGGGAATCGTCAGGCATTGCACCGATTTTGTCAGGAGCCGGGGGCTATGCTGACTGTATGGTGCAGCACTACAGCGATACCCGCACTTCCGAGGGCCGTGTGCGCTTCCTGCTCGACGGGGAAGCTGTGGTGCTGCTGACCGAGGGATCTGGCTGGCAGCAGCAGGCCCAGTTCGCCAGCATCCAGGACGCGGTGCTGGGCCTGGCCCTGCTGTCCGATGTGCCGCAGCCACTCTACGCCCAGGCGCTCGACGACCTTTACCGGCAGCTGTCTTTTTTCGGGCAGCTCGGCGCGGCCTGATTCCAGAGTTGCCCCGCTTGCCGCCGCCGCTTATCTCTGATACACTGGCGAGCGGTGTTTTGCGCTTGGTAGGGTGCGAAACGGTCGGGCGCAGCCCCGGCGAGGTCGCTCGCTCCTTGCCCCCGCGAGAAGCCGAGCCTCGACCTGACGAGCTGCTCAAATCCCCCACTTCTGGAGCAACAACGTGAAAACCTACGTGCCTGACAACAATTCAACCGAACAGAACTGGGTCGTCGTGGACGCCAGCGATGTGCCGCTGGGCCGCCTGGCCACCCTGATCGCCAGCCGTATTCGTGGCAAGCACCGTCCCGACTTCACGCCCAACATCATGAACGGCGACTTCGTGGTGGTCGTGAACGCCGAGAAGGTGGCGCTGACCGGCAAGAAGATGGACCAGAAGGTCTACACCCGCTACAGCGGCTACCAGGGCGGCCTCAAGAAAGAAACCGCCCGCACCGCGATTGCCCGTCACCCCGAGCGCGTCATCGAGCACGCCGTCTTCGGCATGCTGCCCAAGGGCCGCCAGGGCCGGGCCATGCACCCGCGCCTGAAGGTCTATGCGGGCGAGACCCACCCCCACGCCGCCCAACAACCCACCAAGCTGGAGAATAAGTAATGGCTACTGAACAGTTCTACGGCACCGGACGCCGCAAGACCGCCGTCGCGCGCGTCTTCCTGCGCCCCGGCGAAGGCAAGATCGTCGTCAACGGCAAGGAGTTCCAGAACTACTTCCGGGGCCTGCTGCGCGCCGTCCACGCCCTTCAGGGCTTTCGCGAAACCGGCACGGCGGGGCGCTACGACGCCTACATCACCGTGGCGGGCGGCGGTCCCAGCGGCCAGGCCGACGCCATCAAGCTGGGCATCTCGCGCGCGCTGCTGAAGGTCAACCCCGACTTCCGCGCCCAGCTCAAGCCCAAGGGCTTACTCAAGCGCGATCCCCGCGAAGTCGAGCGCAAGAAGTACGGCCTCAAGAAGGCCCGCCGCGCGCCGCAGTTCAGCAAGCGCTGAGTCCTTCCCCCAGTTCCGGCCCCTTCCAACTCGGAGGGGGCCTTTTGTTGCGCTCCGCCCCCCGGTCAGCCGCTAGGCTGGGGCCATGACCGATGCTGCCCACCCGCCCTCCGCCCTGCGCATGACCTGGGCGCGGCTGTGTTTCATGCACTGGCCGGTGCGCGCCGATGCGCTGCAAGCCCAGCTGCCACCAGGCCTGACGCTTGACACCTTTCACGGACAGGCGTATCTCGGCGTGGTGCCGTTTCTGATGTCGGACGTGGCTCCGCGCGGCCTGCCCACCGTCAGCGGGCTGTCGGCCTTTCCTGAACTCAACCTCCGGACGTATGTGATCGACGCTGAAGGGGTCGCGGGCGTCTGGTTTTTCAGCCTGGATGCCGCACAACCCATCGCCGTGCGGCTGGCGCGGCTGGGGTTTCATCTGCCGTACTTCGATGCCCGCATGTGGAGTGAGAGTCGCGGCGACATCACTGAATACGCCAGCGTCCGCACCCACAGGGGCGCGACCAGGGGTGCGTTCGCCGCCGCCTACCGGCCTGTCGGTCCCGCCTTCGAGTCGCAGGAAGGCAGTCTAGAGGCCTGGCTGACCGAGCGCTACTTTCTGTTCAGCGCTGCTGGCAACAGGATTTACAGAGGGCCCATTTGGCACCGGCGCTGGCCGCTGCAACGCGCCGAGGCGGAGATCCGGGTGAATACCTTGCCCGACTTGATCGGCATGAAGCTGGAGGGTGAGCCGCACCTGCTCTACGGCGAGAATCAGGTCGTGAAGGCGGGACTGATCGGGCAGGTCAGGGGTTAACGTGCCACGAATCCGGGATCGTCCAGAATGGCATTGTCGACGATAGACGATAACGGTCGCCCACTTTTCCAGCTGGGCTTCCTCAAAGTAAAGTCGCTGCCCGCCAATGTAACGGGCGTTGCTGGGTGCGCTCAGATCGGCGCTCCCAAACCCTGCGCCGCGCTTCCCGCAGAAAAGAGAGAAGTCTTAGTGGGGCCACAATTCGTGCCGTTCCAGAAACAGACCATCGAGCAGGAGAATGTCGCCTGGCCCGGCCTGCTCCAACTCGGCGTGTAAGGGGAGGTCCGTGGTCACATAGAAGGCGGCGCGGCGATACCGACCGTCTCCAACTGGTCCCAGTGGGTCGAGAAAAGCGGTTCGCAGAGTGCCGTAATCGTAGGAGTCGCGGTCAAAGCCTTCGGCGGAGTGCCTGCCCAGGCGGGAGCGCTCGGCACGCGGGCGGTGAAAGCCGTCTACGCTGGCGCGGATCACCTGAGCGCCTGCGCTACTCAGCGTCTGTGCCAGCTCATCGGCAAAATGGGTCTTGCCCGCACCGTCCACGTTGTCCCGCAGCACGCCCTACCACGCCGGGTCAGCAGATCGGCGGCGACCTGCTACCTGCTTCAGCAGTGCCGAGCGGTTCATTCGTCCGCCGCCAGCGCGAAGGCCGTCTGCATGCCCGCCCGCGCCGTCTCCCGCGCCACCTCCGGGGCAAAGTTGAGCGCCAGCACCGCCTGATAGCTGCGCCGCGCCAGGTCACGCTCGCCCTGGGCGTCTCTGACCTGCCCCAGTCGCGCTAGCACCAGCCCCGGCAGGCTGCGCGGCAAGTCGCTCAGGCCGTGCGCCGCCTTCTCCAGCAAGCTGCGGGCGCTGGCGAGGTCGCCGGTCGCCAGATAAATCCCGCCCGCGTGGTAATCCAGTTCGGCCAGTGGGGTTACGGCGTCGCCGGTCTCGCGGCCCAGCGCGGCGATCAGGGCGTCTAGATCGTCGTCCTCGCGCAGTTGCCCGGCCCGGTCTGCCAGGGCCCGCAGGCGCGACGCCTCGCCGGGCTGGAAGTGTGGCAGCTGGGGAAGCACGGCGTCGGGGAGCCGGTCCAGCAGTTCCGGCAGATCGTCGAGCGCGGCCAGCACGATACCGCCTTGCCCGCTCAAGCGCTCTGCCAGTTCATCCAGCCGCCGCGCCTGATGGCGGGTGCCGGGGCCTTCGCCGAGCGCTTCAGCAAGCGTGGCGTGGTAGCGCCGGGCCACGTCCAGCGTTTCCGGGGCCGTGACTTTGCCGAGCGTCATCGGCCCGGTCAGGAGGTCAGCCAGTTCGCCCTCGGCCTCGGCGGCGGCGCGCAGCCTGACTTTGCCCTGGGGATATTGCGGCATGAATTCCAGCAGTTGCTGATACTCGGCCTCGGCGAAGGCCCAGTCGGGGGCCACGTTATGGACCGTCAGGCGGGCTGCGCTGAAGCTGTCGCGTGCCGGGTGGTCGGGGTCGGGGCCGCTGGCCCACCAGACCTGCGCCGCGCCCATTTCACGTATCACCTCGACCAGCGTGGCGGCGTTGTACTGGGGCGAGAGCCGGAGCAGATCACCGAGGTCAGGGAGAAGGGTGAGGAACATTTGGGGTGATTGTAGCGGAGGTTGAAGATCGTAAACTAATTTCGGGCCTTAGACGAATAAGGAGAGGGATGAGCGAGTCCTATTTTATTAGATACAAGAAATTGTCAAGATACAATAACCTTGCGTAGATTAGATCGCTCATTATGGAAGACTGGATGTTGGAATCCAACGGAGTGATATCCTATACAGATTTTCTACATGGTTTCGAAAAATGTGATGCGTATTATCAGAGGTACATTTCAGAAGAACATGATCTTGAAAATTTTTTAGATATTGTTCAGCTACGATATGGACATCAAGAAAGTATTAGCTTCCCAGCTCTGACCCAAGAATTGCACTATTCATTATTTCTGACATTTAATTCAGATGGGTCGGTATATGTTAGTTTCACTTATCTCGACGTGCTTTTCTCAGAGGAGTACAAATTGGCCGACCTCAATCTGGTGCTGAGCTGTCTCTTCAAATTCTTTCGCAAACATCACTGCGACATTCAGGCCTGTAAAATTTACTGGGGAGATTGAACAGACCGAATGGCGAGTGAAAGCATCTCTTCCTTACGCCCTCGGCACGCTCTTGTTGCCCCGGCCCACCCGCAGCACGTCGGTCACGCTGTGGATGCCCCGCAGCTGGTTGGCCAGCGTCATCAGCTCAGCCTGGTCCTCGACGGCCAGCCGCAGGGCGATGTGCGCCACGCTGTCTGCGCCGACGCCCGCGCCCACCTTCATGGGGCTGTGCTTGAGGGCCGCCAGCAAACTCAGCACGTCGCTCAGTAAGCCGCTGCGGTCGGCGGCCACCACATCGAGGTCCACGATGGTGTTGCCGCGCTGCCCAGGGTTCCACGAGGCGGCCACACACCTTTCCGGCTCGAACTTGAGGAGCCGCACCATGTTGGGGCAGTCGATCCGGTGCACCGTGACGCCCCGGCCCCGCGTGAGGTACCCCATGACCTGATCGCCGCGAATTGGAGAGCAGCAGTGGGCCAGCTTGGTGACGGTGGAAAAGCCCTCCACGTACACGCCGCCGGGTTCGACGGGGCGCGGCATCGGCGCACGGACCGGGCGCTGCTCCTGTTCGAGTTGCGGCGCGAGGGCACGTGCCACCGCGCCCGGCGTCAGCTTTCCAGCGTGAATCGCCAGGTACAGATCGTCGGGGTTGCGCGATCCGGCCAGCTTGGCGCTCACATCTTCCAGAATCTTGGTGCGCATCAGCTGACGCACCGGGAGCTGGCGTTTTCTGAGGTACTTCTCCAGCACGTCGTGGCCGTTTTGCAGGGCCTCGCCGCGCTCCAGAATGCGGAAGTGGTGGCGGATCTTGCTGCGGGCGCTGCGGGTGGTGGCAAAATTCAGCCAGTCGCGGCTGGGGGTGCTGCTCTTGTTGGTGACGATCTCGACCATATCGCCGTTCTTGAGCTTGTGGCTGAGCGAGACGATCGAGCTGTTGACCCGCGCACCGATGGTGGTGTCGCCGATGCGGCTGTGAATGTGGTAGGCGAAATCCACCGGCGTCGCGCCCTGCGGCAGGCTGACGGTGTCGCCCCGGGGCGTGAACACGAACACCCGCCCGCCCAGGATGTCGTTTTTCACCGCGTCCACGAAGTCCGAGGCGTCGGTGAAATCCTGCTGGAGCTGGCGCATCTGCGAGAGCCAGTCCTCGCGCTCCTTCTGGGCCAGTGTGCTGCCCTGCTTGTACATCCAGTGGGCCGCCACCCCGAACTCGGCCACCATGTGCATCCGGCGCGAGCGGATCTGCACCTCGATGGGCTGCCCGCCCTGGCTGATGACGGTGGTGTGCAGGCTCTGGTAGCCGTTGGGCTTGGGCACCGCAATGTAGTCCTTGAAGCGCCCCGGAATCGGCGACCACATGCTGTGGACGATGCCCAGCGAGTGGTAGCAGACCCGCTTCTCGCGGGCTTCCTCGGCGCGGTCTTTCTGGCGGCCCGGCGGGGCGCTCACCGGCTTGGGGGTCAGGATCAGGCGAATGGCCAGCAGATCGAAAATCTGCTCTAGGGCCTTGCCCTCCTTTTGCATCTTGTTGTGAATGCTCCACAGGTGCTTGCTGCGCCCGGCGATGTCCTCTTCCTCGACCCATTCCGACAGCTCGATGTCGTCGGCCAGCTCAGTGCGCAGCTGCTCGATGGCCTGCAAGATGTGGGCTTCTCGCTCCTCCTGGCGGGTGCGCAGGCGGCTTTGCAGGTAGCTGTAGGCGTCGGGATCGAGGTACTTGAAGCTGAGGTCTTCGAGTTCCCATTTGATCTGCCCGATGCCGAGGCGGTGGGCCAGCGGCGCGAAGATTTCGAGCGTCTCGCGGGCGATGCGCTGCTGCTTTTCCGGCTTCATGGAGGCCAGGGTGCGCATGTTGTGCAGCCGGTCGGCCAGCTTGACGATGATGATGCGGATGTCGCCGGTCATGGCGATCAGCATCTGGCGCAGGTTCTCGGCCTGTTCGTCTTGCAGGTTGGCGCTGAGCTTGGTCAGTTTGCTGACCTTGGTTTCGCCCTCCACGATCCGCCGCACGTCCGCGCCGAACTGGGCCTCGATCATGGCGAAGGTCACGCCCTCCACGTCTTCCACCGTGTCGTGCAAAAACCCCGCCGCGATGGCGTCGGTGTCGAGGCCCAGCTCCGACAGGATGTGGGCCACCGCCACCGGATGGGTGATGTACGGCTCGCCGCTCTTGCGGTTGACCCCCTCGTGAGCGTCGCGGGCAAAGGCGTAAGCGGCTTCGAGTTTGTCCCGTTCTTCTGGCGGGCGCTCCGCGATCAGCGGGCGGAGGAGTTCCATGCCATGCACGCCCCCCAGCATAGCGAATCACTCTGTCCGGCGTCTGTCACCTGTGGCGCTCCCCCCGACGGCTGCCGAGACAAGCGGCCCCACCAAAAACGCTCCCCACCAGGAAACGGCGGGGAGCGGAGCATGAAGAGGGTGGAGGTAAAAGAGAGAAGCGGTTCAGCGCCTGACGCGCACGGGTACAGGCACCGGCTGCGGTTGCCCGCCGGGGTTCCGGAGCGTTTCGCGCAACCACTCGATGAATTCCTTGAGACCCATACCAGCAGTTTAAGTGTCGCCAGATGAAACGGGTACGCCGAAGCTTACCGTCGCTTTACGCTCACCGCAGCGGACTGTCGGCTGGCTGACCGAGTGGGACATCTGCCTGTCCTGGGCTGCGCTGAATTCAGCGCCGGTTGCCGCCGAACATGCCGATCAGGTCTTCCAGCGGGTTGCTGCTGCCCGGCTGGTTGGGCTGCTGGTTGATCGGTTCCAGCCCGACGCCACCCGAGGAGAAATTGGATTGCTGGCTCTGTCCGCCGCCGAAGATGCTGCCGAGCATGCCGCCGAGGTCGCCCAGGCCGCCGGAATTTTGCTGAGGCTGCTGATACTGGGGTTGTTGATATTGGGGTTGCTGCGATTGGCCGCCACCCAGCATGCCGCCGAGGATGTTGCCCAGCCCGCCCGCTGCGCCGCCGCCGAGCACGCTGCCCAGAATGCTACCCAGACCACCCAGGTTGCCCCCCAGTCCCCCGCTCATACCGCCGCCCGGGTTGCGGTTGCGGCTGAGGTAGCCCATGACCAGTGGGGCCACCATCGCGATGATCTGGATGGCGAGCTGCGGGCTGATTCCGGCGCGCTGACTCACCGCGTTGACCGCCGAGTTCTGGTTGCCGCCGAAGACGTGACCCATGATGGCCTGGCCGTCTTGCAGATTGGGCAGCTGACCCTGCTGCACCTGGTCGATGGCGCTGCCGTCGTGCTGATCGAGTGCTTGTGAGAGCGAGGCCGCCTGCTGCGGGTCCTGGGCGTTGTGACCCATCTGGCTGATGAGCAGCGGCACGGCAGCTTCCAGCGCCGAGGTCATCTGGTCGGGGGCCACGCCGAGTTGCTGGCCGAGCTGGGCGGTCTGGTTCTGGCCAAGGCCAATCATATTCAGGATGTCCATTCGGTCAGTAGAGAACGGCCACCAAGCAGGGCGGTTCTGGAGAAGCTAAAGGCAGGCTTGGGAAACTGCCCCCGCCGCGCTGCTCAGCGTTGGGGTCCGGCCCGCCACCACAGCAGCACAATGCTCAGTCCGAAGGCCGCGCCCAGGGCGCTCACGCCTGCCCAGCCGAACTTCACGTAGGCCACGCTCGACAGGGCCGACCCCAGCACCCCGCCCGCGAAATAGCTGGTCAGGTACACCGTGGTCACGCGGCTGCGGGCGTCGGGATGCAGCTTGTAGATCTCGGACTGATTGGTGATGTGCAGGCCCTGCACGCCCAGGTCCATCAGCAGCGCACCCGCGATCAGCGGCCACAGCGCCGTGCCGCCCCACCAGATCAGCCCGAACGACAGCGTAATGAGCGCGGCCATGATGCCGGTGGTGCGCTGGCCCTTTCCGGCGTCGGCCTGGCGGCCCGCCCACGATGCGGCCAGCGCGCCGAGTGCGCCCACCAGCCCGAAGAGGCCCGCCACCGCTTCCTGATAGAAGTACGGCGGCCTGGCCAGCAGGAAGGCCAGACTGGTCCAGAACACGCTGAAGGCGGCGAAGGCCAGCAGGCCGTAGAGCGAGCGGCGGCGCAGCACCGGCTCTTCTCGCAGCAGCCGCGCCACCGAGGCCAGTAGCGCCCCGTAGGCCAGCTTGGGCGGCGCGGGCAGGCGCGGAAGCTGCCGCCAGAGCGCCAGCAGCAGCAGCACCAGTGCGCCCGCCGCCACCACGAACACCATGCGCCAGCCCAGCCACGCCGAGAGCAGCCCCGACACCGTGCGCGCCAGCAAGATGCCCAGCAGCAGCCCGCTCATGACCGTGCCGACCACCTGCCCCCGGCGCTCGGGTTCGGCCAGACTCGCCGCGAACGGCACCAGCACCTGCGCGGCCACCGAGGTCAGGCCCAGCAGCACCGAAGCCAGCGAAAACAACCAGAAGACCGGCGCGGCAGCCACCCCCAGCAGCGCCAACACGCTTAGGGCAGTGAGGCCCAGGGTCAGCTTGCGGCGGTCCACGGCGTCGCCCAGCGGCACGATCAGGGCCAGCCCCGCCGCGTAGCCGAGCTGTGTCCAGGTGACCAGCCGCGCCGCCGTGCCCACGCTGACCCCGAAGGCCGAGGCGATCTTGGGCAAGAGAGGTTGGGCGTAGTAGAGATTGGCCACGATCAACCCCACCGAGACGGCGAACAGGGCAATCGCGGCCCCCGTCAACCGGGTCACGGCGGGTGCGGCGGAAGAAGCAACGGGCACAGACATACTGCCGAGCTTAGCGCTACTTAGCCGTCAAAGTACCTTGTGGCGTAGATGGGTTAGCGCCGCAGCTTCTTGCGCTCGGCCACCGCCAGTTCGTCGACGCGCTCGTTCTCGGCGTGCCCGGTGTGTCCGCGCACCCACACGAAGGTCAAAGCATGAAGGCGCGCCTGGACGATCAACTCCTCCCATAAATCCTGGTTCTTGACCGCGTCGCCGCCCGCCGTTTTCCAGCCGTTACGCTGCCACTTGAGAATCCAGGCGTCGGTGAAGGCCTTGCGCAGGTACTGGCTGTCGGTCACCACCCGCACCTGGCAGGGCCGCTTGAGTGCCCTCAATCCTTCGAGCAGTCCGGTCAGTTCCATGCGGTTGTTGGTGGTGGCCTCGGCGTGGCCCGAGAGTTCGGTGGCGTGCTCGCCGTATTTGAGGATGGTGGCCCAGCCGCCGTGCCCGGCCTGGGTGTCGCAGGCGCCGTCGCTGTAGAGCGTCACGGCGTTGGCCGCCACCGGCACTTCGGGCTGGATACAGGCCTGAATCGGCAACTGGTCGCGAGCGGCGCTCTGGGCTTTTTGCGCGGCACTCCGGGGAGCGGCGGACTTGAAACTCGGTCGTGGGGAAGCGGACTTGCGGGTCATTGGGGGTCAAAGTGTAGCAGAGGTCGCTCAATATGCCGGACTGGATGTTGGACCGCCGGGTGTGTGCCGCCGCTGCCCGTCATACTGGGCAGCATGAAAGCCAGAGCGAAAGAACTGTTCACCCTGCTCAGGGACGCGGCCAAGGCCTTCAACGAGGACAACGCGCCGCGCCTGGCCGCCGCCATCGCCTACTACGCCATCTCGTCCATCGGCCCGATTCTGTTTTTGATCATTACCGTGGCGGGCATTCTCTTTCAGGGCCAGAACACCCAGGACGTGACCAACAAGATCATCGACGTGGTGCAAAACGTGCTGGGCAGCGGCAGCAGCCCCGAGTTTTCCAGCAACACCACCGAGTTCGTCGGCAAGTTGGTCGAGTCACTCAGTAAGCAGTTTGCCAACGCCGGAACCAACACCCTGGCGATCTTCACCGGTCTGGCGACCTTGTTTCTTACCTCCACCGGCCTCTTCCTTCAACTTCAGGGCGCGCTCAATGCCCTGTGGGACGTCAAACCCAAGCCGGGCCTGCTCTCCATGATCCGCACCCGCGTCATCGGTTTCCTGATGGTGATCGTGTTCGGGGCGCTGGTGGTGGCGTACGTGGCGGGCAATGCTTACCTCAGCAGCCTGACCAAGCAGCTCGGCGACACCGTGGGACAGGGAGCCAATTTTGTCCGGCTGGGCAGCGCGCTGCTGGCGATGCTGTTTTTCACGCCGGTCTTCGCCGCCACCTACAAATGGCTGCCTGCCGTGGATCTCAAGTGGCGGCAGGTGTGGGTGGGCGGGGCCAGCACCTCGGTGCTGTTCGTGCTGGCGCAGGCGGCCATCGGCGTCTACTTTGCCCGTGCCACCCCCGGCAGCGTCTACGGCGCGGCCAGCACCCTCTTTATCGTGCTGCTGTGGATTTATTTTTCGAGCATGGTGGTGTTTTTCGGCGCGGAAGTCACCTGGGTCTACAGCCAGCGGCCCGGCGAAAAGGAAGTGCTGGCCGGGACAGAAGGCCAGGGCAGCCGGGCCAAGGCCGGAGCGCTGGGCCTGCACCCGCCCCGCCCCACCCATCCGCCGCACCACCCGCCCCGCCCCGCTCCGCCGATGCGCCCGCCTGCGGTGCGCCGCTCACTGCTCAGCGCCGGGCTGGCGGTGCTCGCGCTGCCCTCGGTGCTGGTGCTGGGGCTGTTACGCGTCGTGGGATTGGTGCGCGGCCAGCAGCCGGTCAGGGTGCTCTCGACCCGCCAGAAGGCCCGAGCGCAGCAGGTTTGGAACCGCCACGACCTCAATCCGCCGGACGATACCCAGACCGCGCCGCGCCGCTGAGGCCCGGCCTGGGTGTTCGCCGGTATTCAGCAAGCCTTCATCTGCCGCGCCTTCACGGGTTCGGCAGTTTACTTTGGAGCATGACCCGGACTCCCTCGCTGTTTACCCGCTGGCTGCGTCTGCTAGGCCTGGCCGCGCCCGCACCCTCGCCCGTTTACCGGGGCGCGCTGCTGGGGCTGGTCGGCGGCGTCGCCGGGACGCTGGCGATGGGGCAGTACTGGACTAGGGTCGCGCCCAGGGTGCAGCCGCCCAGCCCACAGGAAGGCGGAGACGAGGCCCAGAGCGGGCCGCAGCCGGACCAACACGTCATCTCGCCGCTGGGCCAGCAGCATCAGAACGGCGAGAGTTCGACGGCGGCGTTGGGAAGGTTCGCCTACGAACTCATCGCCCACAAAACGCCCAGCCAGGACACCCGCGCCGTGCTCAGCGAGGCGGTGCACTGGGCCATGGGCGCGGGCAGCGGCGCACTTTACGGGGCGCTGAGTGCGCGCAGCGGCGAGGGACCGCTCAGCGGCGGCATCTTCGGCGCGGCGCTGTGGCTGAGCGTGGACGAGACGCTGGTGCCGCTGCTGGGCCTTCAGGACGGCCCGGCCAGCAGCGCGTGGCACGGCCACCTCAACCGGCTCGGCGCGCACGTCAGCTACGGCGCGGCGCTGGGCTTGAGCGTCTGGGCGCTCGGCAAGCTGCTGCCCGACTGAAGACTCCCAGACCGAGACCCTCTAGACTGCGCACATGATCTCGGACGCTGCGCTGTGATTCGCCTGCTGCTGGCGGTGCTGGGGGTGGCCCTGGCCGCGCTGCTGGGCTTGTGTGCGTTGTGGCTGCTCGGCGAATTCGTCAGCGGGATCGGCCAGGTTCTGGTGGCCGCCGCCGCCCTCATGATTGGTGTGCTGCGGTTCATGCTGGTGGCCGGGGTACTGGGCGGCCTGACTTATGTGCTCGCGAGTGCCTGGGCGCGTCCAGGCCGCTGAAACGCTAGGTGCTGGAGTGGGCTCGGCATTTAGATGAACTGGAGATGATAAAGCACCCAAATAGAAATGAAGTTTTCTTAAGGCGTTCTGTTGAGATTCCATCAATTGCACTATTTTTCTGAATGTAAGGTTGGTAAGGATTGTTAAACTCAAGGCCAGAGGTGACGTAAATGCAAAGAAAAATGATCGTCTTGCTTTCGTGTGGATTAATGGCGGCCTCGGTGGCGTCGGCGGGCGGAGCGGGGGCCAAGCCTACGACCAAACCCACCGCCATGCCTGCTGCTAAGTGCATGAGTATCGCCGACACGGTGATGAACAACGCGCAGTTCAGCACCTTACTGACCGCGCTGCAGGCCGCCGGGCTGGTCAATACCCTCAAGAGCGGGCAGTACACGGTCTTCGCGCCCACCAACGCGGCCTTCGACAAGCTGCCCAGCGATGTACTGTCCGGCGTGCTCAACGACCCGGAACTGCTCACGGCAGTGCTGCTCTACCACGTGGTCCCGGGTAAGGTGAATGCCAAACAGGTCATGAGCCTCAAGAGCGTCAAAACCGCTCAGGGCAGCACGCTGAGCGTACAGATGATGGGCAGCAAGGTCATGATCAACGGCGCGAACGTGATTCAGGCCGACGTGCCCGCCTGCAACGGGGTCATTCACGTGATCGACACCGTGCTGCTCCCGGCGATGACCGCTATGACGCCTAAGCCTGCGGCTGCGGCCCCGGCTCCTGCTGCGGCAGCGCCCGCCCCTGCGGCCAGCGACGACACGATGACGAGCGATACTGGCACCGATGCGTCGATGGATGACGCCGCGACGACGGACAGCACGACGGCCGACAGTGCTGCCGCCGACACCACAGACACTACTACTACCGACAGCACGCCCGCCGATACGACGATGGCGATGGCATCGACCAACCCGATTGTCATTCCTCCCACGCCGCTGACCATGCCCGCCGACCTGATGACCGACACCTCAGCGGACACCAGTGCAGACACGACAGCTACCGATACCACCGCCCCGGCAGACACGACGACTACCGCTGACACGACGGCTACCGATACCACTGCCCCGGCAGACACGACGACTACCGATACCACCGCCCCAGCAGACACGACGACTGCCCCCGCCGACGCTACCGCAGATACCTCAGCAGATACCACGATGGACGCCACCACTACCGACACCACGGTGGTCGACGTGAGCACCGACGCCACCACGGCGGATGCGGCGATGGTCGACAACACCATCTACGACCTGATCGTGGCCGACGATCGCTTCAGCACCCTGCGCTCGCTGCTGAGTGACGCCGACCTCACCGAGACGCTGATGGGCGGCCAATACACCGTGTTCGCGCCCACCGACGAGGCGTTCGCCAAGGTGGACCCCGATACCCTCGCCAAGATCGCTTCCGACCCGGCGCTGCTCAAGCAGGTGCTGCTCTACCACGTGGTCGCGGGCAAGATGACCGGTGAACAGGTCAGCGCCGCCACCCAGCTCGCCAGCGCTGAGGGATCGAGCCTGATGGTGACCAAAGACTCCGGCGGCGTTCTGAAGATCGACAACGCCACCTTGACTGCTGCCGACCTCAACGCCAGCAATGGTGTAGTGCATGTCATCGACAGCGTGCTGATTCCGACTGATCTGAAACTGCCCTGATCATTTAAAAGACACGGAGAAACAGCGAAACGGCCCCCACAATGGAGGGGCCGTTTCGCTTGTTCAAACGTCGCTCAGGGCAAGCGCTGGGCGAGCTGGTCGAACACAAAGTTGGCGGCCTCGGCGCGGTGAAGGTAGACGGTCCAGAGGCTGAAATTCTGCTGCAACACCAGGTCGGGTGCGCCCTGCGCCTGAAACACCCAGCGCGCGCCGATGTTGGCCCAGGGCACCAGCGCACTTGGAGCCTGCATCTGTGGCGTGACCCGGACGACGCCGGGCATGCTGGCATCTGTCGTGAAGTGCGCGCCGGGGTAGCGCCGGTGCAGCGCGCCCTGCGAGTCGCGCGACATGGCTCCCAGCACCGACTGCATGTCGCTGCCGCCAATCAGCGAGGCGTTGCCCTGCACCACCGGCGGCAAAATGATGTAGGTGGCCGTCTGCAAACGTTCGCGGCTCAGCGGTCCGCTGGCAGCGGTGCTGGTGGCCTCGACGGGCGGCGCGGAGGTGGGCTGTACGGGTGCCGGTTGAACAGGGGCCGGTGGCGCGGTGGGCGTCACCTGGGCAGGCGTGGTCTGGGCCGACACAGCACCGAGGGAAAGAGAGGCGAGGAGACTCAGGGCCATCAAGGCGGGGCGTAGGCGATCATGCATGGCTCCACTGTGGACCCCACAAGCTGATGAAAGATGACGTGGGGGTGAGCCGACGTCGCCAGCACTTGGCGAGCGGGTTCGCCTTTGGGCCAGCCGGGGCCGGGTAGCATACTGGCATGCAAGAGCTGCTCAAGATCATGCGCCGCCTGCGCGCTCCAGAGGGCTGCCCCTGGGACCAGGAACAGACCCACGCCAGTCTGCGCCCCTACCTGCTGGAAGAAGCTGCCGAGGCCGCCGACGCCATCACAGCGGGCGACCTCACCGAGTTGCGCGGCGAACTTGGCGACGTGCTGCTGCAAGTGGCCTTTCACAGCGTCATCGCCGAGGAAGCAGGCGAATTCGGCTACCACGATGTCGAGCAGGGCATCGTGGACAAGTTGGTCCGGCGGCATCCGCACGTGTTCGGTGGGGTGCAGGTGTCGGGCAGCGAGGAGGTGGTCAGCAACTGGCAGGTCATCAAAACCGCCGAGCAGGGCGGCAGACCCCGCCGTGCCGCTGACCAGGTGCCGCGTGCGCTGGGAGCGCTGGCCCGCGAGGCCCAGGCGCAGAAATTGGCGCAGCGCAGCAAGGACCCGGCCCAGACACACCTTCGGCAGGCACTTGACGAGGCCCCCGACACCGAGGCGGGCGTGGCCGCTGTGCTGGCCGCCGCCGTGGCCTGGGCGCGCGGTCTGGGTGTCGACCCGGAAGTCGCCCTGCGTGCCCACACCGACGCGCAGTTGCGGGCGCTGGACGCTGCGAATCTGGACGGCGCGAGTTCGTGAGTGACGACCTGCCCGCTGCGGCCCTGCCGACGCGAGATCCCTGGGCCGAGTGGCAGCTTGGCCGCACCCGCCGCCGCCTGCACCTGCCGCACTACCGTGCCGCCGCCGTGCTGGTGGGACTGACCGTTGAGGCCGACCCCAGACTGCTGCTGACCCTCAGGAGCAGCGATCTGCCCACCCACCAGGGTCAGATCAGTTTTCCCGGCGGCAGCCTGGAAACCGGCGAGAGTGTCGTGGAGGCGGCCCTGCGCGAGGCCTGGGAGGAGGTCGGGCTGGAGCCGGGCGCGGTGAGGGTGCTGGGCGAACTCGACGACGTGTTTACCCCGGCGGGCTTTCATGTGACCCCGGTGCTGGCCCGCCTGGAGGCCGCGCCGCGCCTGACCCTCAGTAGCGAGGTGGCGGCCATCCTGCTGCCGCCCTTGAGCGAACTGCGTGCCCTCGAGCAGCCTGCCGAGCGCCGCACCGGGCCGGACGGCCAGGCCTTCTTGCTCTACCGCTACCTCTGGCGGCAGCACGACATCTGGGGCATGACTGCCCGCGTGATTCACGACGTGCTCCAGAGCGGCGTGGGCTGACGGCGAACTGGTCAGAACGTGACCTCGGGCGCGGCCACAGCGCAGCCAGGGGCTTAACATGGGTTTCAGTGCCCACCATCTTCAAGCCGCTCTGCACCGCGCCGCGTTCAGGTCTGCGCCTTTGTGACCTGGCGTTCAGACCGCTTCACCTATACTTCCGGAGAGCCGATCCCACGACCAACCGTGCCCGAGCCCCACTCCACTCCATAACTGCCGTGTTTCGAGGGATGCCATGAACCGATACGATGACCGAGCCAGATTGGTTTTTCACTACGCCCGCGAGGAAGGCAATCGCCTGGGCCACGCGATGGTCGGCCCGGAGCATCTGCTGCTGGGCCTGATGCGTGAGGGCGGCACGGCAGCCCTGATTCTGGGTGAGTTCGATGCCACCCTGGAGGGCCTGCGCCGCCGGGTCGAGGAGATCATCGGGCGCGGCGAGGGCAACCGCCTCAACGACGCCCCGAGCATCACCCCGCGCGCCCGCCGGGTCATGGAACTTGCCAGCGCCGAGGCGAGGTCGCTGGGCGCACAGGTCACCTCCACCGAACACATCTTGCTGGGCATCATCCGCGAGGGCGACGGCGTGGCTTTCCGCATCTTGCAGGAACTCACCAAGGACGTCGACACCATCCGCTGGCGCATTCTGGCGCAGGGCGACAACGCGGGCGGCAAGGCGGCCAAGCCGGTGGCCACGCCCTTCCTCGACGAGTATGGCCGCGACCTCACCAAGCAGGCCCGGGAAGGCAAACTCGACCCGGTGATCGGCCGCGCCGAGGAAATCCGCCGCGTGACCCAGATCCTCTCGCGCCGCACCAAGAACAACCCGGTGCTGATCGGCGACCCCGGTGTGGGTAAGACCGCCATCGTGGAGGGACTGGCCCTCGCCATTCACGAGAAGCGCACCCCGCCCAACCTGCATGGGATCCGGCTGGTCAGTTTGGACCTTTCCGGCGTGGTCGCGGGTACCAAGTATCGAGGCGAGTTCGAGGAACGGCTGCGTCAGATCATCGAGGAACTCCGTAATGCCAAGGTAATGGCCTTTATCGACGAGCTGCACACCCTGGTCGGGGCGGGCGGCGCGGAAGGCACCCTCGACGCCGCCAACATCCTCAAGCCCGCCCTCAGCCGGGGTGAGATTCAGGTCATCGGCGCGACGACGACCGGCGAGTACCACCGCTACATCGAGAAAGACGCGGCCCTGGAGCGCAGATTCCAACCCGTCATCGTGCTGGAACCCAGCCCTGCCGAGACGGTGCAAATTCTGCGCGGGCTGCGTGCCCGTTACGAGGAGCACCACGGCGTCCAGATTCCTGACGCGGCCATCGATCTGGCGGTCCGCATCGGGGAGCGCAGCCTGCCGGGGCGCAACTTTCCCGACAAGGCCATCGACCTGATCGACGAGGCCGCCAGCCGGGTGCGCCTCAACATGAGCCTGGGCATTCAGGTCACCGAGAACGAGATGGGTGAGCCGATGGTGGCCCGCGAGGACATCGAGAGCGTCATCAACTCGATGGGCGGCATCTATTCCGAGGAAACGGCGGCCCAGCTCGCCGACCTCGACGAGCAGCTCGACGCGCAGGTTTACGGCCAGCCCGATGCCATCAAGGCGCTCAGCAATGCTTTGCGCCGCGCCCGCGTGGGCCTGGGTGGGCGCACCCGTGTGGCCGCTAGCTTTCTGTTCGTGGGGCCGAGCGGCGTGGGAAAGACTCACCTCGCCAAAGCGCTGGCCCGCACCCTGTTCGGCTCCGAGCGGGCGCTGATCCGGGTCGATATGTCGGAGTTTCAGGAAGCCCACAGCGTGAGTAAACTCATCGGCTCGCCGCCCGGCTACGTGGGCTACGAGCAGGGTGGCCGTCTGACCGAGGCGGTGCGCCGCCAGCCGTTCAGCGTCATCTTGCTCGACGAGATCGAAAAAGCCCACCCCGACATCTACAACACCTTCTTGCAAGTGCTCGACGATGGCCGCCTCACCGACGGTCTGGGCCGCACGGTGGATTTCCGGCGCACCATCCTGATCATGACCAGCAACACCGGCTTCAACGTCAGCCCCACCGCCGGATTCAGTCCGGTGACGCCCGACAACAACACGCCGCTGAGAAACCTGTTCACGCCGGAGTTTCTCGACCGGCTCGATGAGGTCATCCGCTTCCGGCCGCTGGGCGAGGACGAACTGGTGCGCGTCTCGCAGCAACTGCTCGAAGAGATGCAGGAAGAACTCGCCAGCCGCGAACTCAGCGTCACCTTCGAGCCGGGCGTGGCGGCCTGGTTGGTCAGCAAACTGCGGGCGCGCAGCCCCAAGCACGCGGTGGGCAGCTCAAGGCAGTTGCGCACGTTGGTCCGCGAGGAAATCGAGGACCCGCTGGCCCTGGAACTACTCTCGCACGGCGAGGAGGAGGTGCGGGTGGGTATCGGCACCGAACACCTGACCTTCGAGCGCGGCAAGCAGGCGCAGCCGCAGATGCTGGCCTGAGGCGGTACGGAGAGGGGAGCAGACCAAGCTGGCCTGCTCCCTTTTTCGTGGTGGTTGAACCCGTTAGTGCCCAGGCATGACTTGAATGCCCTTCAAACTTGATACCCTGAGCAGATATGAGCCTTATCCTCGGCATCGACATCGGCGGCAGCGGTATCAAGGGCGCTCCGGTAGACACCCAGACCGGCAAACTCACGGCGGAGCGCTGGCGCATTCCCACCCCCGAGGGAGCCAAGGCGCACGATGTGGCCGAGGTGGTTCACGAACTGGTCAAGCACTTCAACCACAGCGGGCCGGTGGGCGTGACGTTTCCCGGTGTGGTGCAGCACGGCGTCACGCTGAGCGCGGCCAATGTGGACAAGGGCTGGATCGGGCTGGACGCCGACGATCTGTTTACCAAGGCCACCGGGCAGCAGGTCACCTTGCTCAATGACGCCGACGCCGCCGGGCTGGCCGAGGCCCGCTTCGGCTCGGGCAAGGGCGAGGTCGGCATGGCGCTGCTGCTCACCTTCGGCACCGGCATCGGCAGCGCCCTGCTCTACGGCGGCGTCCTGGTTCCCAACACGGAACTCGGCCACTTGTGGCTGGAGGTCAACAAGGCGGCCACCGAGGCCGAGGCCTGGGCCTCCGACCGCATCCGGGAGCAGGAAGACCTGGGCTGGAAAAGCTGGGCCAAGCGCGCCAGCAAGTATCTGCAACACGTCGAGATGCTGTTTAGCCCCGATCTGTTCATCATCGGCGGCGGCATCAGCAAGAAGGCCGACAAGTGGCAGCCCCACGTCGACTGCAAGACCAAGCTGGTCACGGCGACCCTGCAAAACGACGCCGGCATCGTAGGCGCGGCGCTGTACGCCAGCGAACGCTAGGCGGGCCAGAACGTCAGCAAAAGAGTTTCAACGAAGAATGGGCCGTCCCGGTTGGGGCGGCCCATTCTTCGAGAAAGAGCTAGCTTAGCCTTTGAGGGCGGCGGCCAGCTGCCGGAGGCCGTCTTTGTCGGCATCAGGAGCGGCGGACGCCAGCTTCTCGGTCTCGCTGCCCAGGCCCGGCAGAATGCCAGCGGCTTCCTGAAGGTTGCCGCTTTCCAGGGCCGACTTGAGCTTGGCAAGGTGACCAACCAGCGTCTCCGCGCCGGGCACGCCGTTCAGGGCGCTGTGCCAGCTGCTGACGTTGCTGAGGGCCGCATCTGCCGGAATGTTGGCGACGCCGTCCTGGGCCGCTTGAAGGGTCTGACTCAATTGCTCGTTCATGGGTGTACCTCCTGTGAAGTGGTCTTGCTCACATAGCAGACTGCACCGGGCGGCTGACCTGTGTCGGTCTTGTTACAGGACAATTGTCAGCGCTGACACCAGTGCCTGCTCTTCTGTAAGGCGCACCGCGGAAAGCAGGGGCTAGTGTGAAAAAATGCCTAAGCAAATGTCTCCGTCAACGTCCTCGGCGGCCCAATTGAAGGCTGTTCTCAGTGAAGTCTATGCCCCGGCAGGGCAGGACGCGCAAGCTGGCGTTCTGGCTGCGCGGCGACTGGTCGTGGCCTTCGCGTTCCGCAATCCTGATCTGCACCTCGTCGTGGACGGGCGCAGCGGCGAGGCGGTGGTCAGGACAGGGGGAGATGATCTGCCTGCTGCCGATCTGACGTTTCATCTGGCGGGTGACGATATCGACCAGTTCTGGCGCGGCGACCTCAATCCGGTGGCGGCCCTCTCGGCGGGACAACTCAAAATTGAAGGCTCACTGCTGACGGCACTGGTGCTGGCCCCAGCCCTGCCCGGTTTGCAGGCCCGCTACCGCCAGATCACCGCCCGGCTCTCGGATGATGCGGAGCGCTGAGGCTCAGTCGCCGCGCCGGTAATCGCCGCTCTTGCCCCCGCTCTTGCTCAACAGCCGCACCCCATGAATCTCGATGGCCTTGCTGGCGGCTTTCAGCATGTCGTAGACGTTGAGGGCGGCCACCGTCACGGCCGTCAGGGCCTCCATCTCCACGCCAGTGGGGGCCTGGGTTTTGACGGTGGCGACGATATGCACGCCGCCCGCTTTCAGGGTCACGTCCACCTGCGCGCCGGTCACGGGGATGGGGTGACACAGCGTGATCAGGTCGGCGGTGCGCTTGCTGCCCGAGAGGCCAGCCAGCCGCGCCACCGTCAAGGGGTCGCCCTTCTTGTTGGTGCCGCTTTCCAGCGCCGCGCGGGCCTCCGGCGGCAACATGACCCAGGCCTCGGCGCTGGCCTCACGGTGGGTCGTGGCCTTGCCGGTCACATCGACCATGCGCGGTTGCCCCGCCACAAAATGGGTCAGCTCCGGAGGCGCGTCACTCATTGCGGTGCTTACTCATCCGGCAATTCCAGACCGCGCAGGGCCGTGAAGGGATTCTGGCGGGCGTGCTGTTTGCCCTCGTGCTGGGCTTCCAGAAAGCGCTCGGAGTCGTCCTCGATCGGCACGCTGGCGCTGTGCTCGCAGGGACCTTCGTTGAGGTCATGGCCGCACACCTGGCACAGGCCCCGGCAGGCGTCGTCGTGCAACACGCTCAGCGGCGCTTCGAGCAGGGTGGTCTCGGCCAGGTAGTTGCTCAAATCGAGATCGGGGTCGCCGAACACCAGGATTTCCTCGCCGGTCTCGGCTTCCTCCAGGTAGGGCGTCTGGGCGGCGGGGTCGTAGCGCATCAGGGTGCCGAGCTTGAGTTCGATCGGCACCGCGACTGGGCGCAGGCAGCGGGCGCAGTCCATTTCGAGGGTCGCCTCAAAACTGCCTTGCAACCAGAACTCGTTGCCCTGCAGGGCGTTGACGCTGACCTCGTAAAAGGCAGGCTCGGCAAAGCGCATCATCTGCGTTTCCTGGCCCTGCTCGTAGCGGAGTTCCGTGAGTTCACCGCTGGCTTCGGCGTCGCCCATCTGGCGCAGCAGCGTGCCGAGGTGAATCCGGGGGGTCTGAATGGTCATCCGCTCATGATAGGGCCGGGCACGCCGGGACATGGCGAGTGAATATTCAGTTGACCAGCGCCGCCGCCGGCAGCCCTGCCGGGCGTGCTCCGGCGACTGGCCCGGCCCAGCGCTTCCGGTCCAGCACTGATATTCATGCACCGCTGAGGCATACCGCTTCTCCGGCCCTAGCATGGGCACATGGACATCTCGATTCTGGGCATTCCGATGGACCTCGGCGCGGGGCGGCGCGGGGTCGACATGGGCGCGTCGGCGCTGCGCAACGCTCAACTGGCCGCCACCCTGCGCGCACTTGGCCATGCCGTCACCGATCTGGGCGACGTGCCGGTGACGGTGCCGGAAACTGCCGACAAGTACCAGGACCAGGGGCTGGTGTTTCTGGACCAGATTCTGAGCGCCTGCACCGGAGCGTATCAGCGCCTCAGCGCCCTTGACGCCCACACCTTTCCCATCGCGCTGGGGGGCGATCACTCGATCAGCATGGGCACGGTACCGGGTGCGGCGCGGGGTCGGCGCACCGGAATCGTCTGGGTCGATGCCCACGCTGACTTCAACACGCCGGGCAGCAGCGAGAGCGGCAACATTCACGGCATGCCGGTGGCGCACCTGGTCGGCCTGGGCGATGCGCGCCTGAGCAGCATCGCCGGAGGTTGGCACGCCCGGCCCGAGGACATCGTGATGATCGGCCTGCGCAGCGTGGACCGGCGCGAGCGCGAACTGGTGGCCGAGGCGGGCATCAAGACCTACACCATGAAGGACGTGGATCAGCTCGGCATGACCCGCATCGCCCAGGAAACCCTGGAGCGCCTCAGCCATCTGGAGCGTCTGCACGTGTCGTTCGATGCCGACGCCCTCGACCCGGTGGTCTGCCCCGGCGTCGGCACGCCCGTGCCCGGTGGCCTGAGTTACCGCGAAGGCCACCTGCTGATGGAACTGTTCGCCGAATCGAACCGGGTCACCAGCCTCGATATCGTGGAGGTCAATCCTATTCTGGATACCCTCAACCAGACCGCCGAGGTGATGGTGGGCATGGCGGCGAGCTTGCTGGGGCAGCGAATTTTGTGAGGGTGGTCTGGTTTCGCCGGGTCGGGTAAGCTGGGGCCGTACCCCGTGGAGGTCAACGATGTTTTACGAACTGCGCCGCTACACCGCCCAGCCCGGACGCCGGGACGAACTGGTCAAGTTCATGGAAGAAGTGATCATTCCTTTTCAGGTTTCCAAAGGCATGGTCGTTACCGCCTCGTTCGTGGACGAGGAGAACCCGGACATCTATATCTGGATGCGGCGCTTTGAGGATGAGGCCGACCGTCAGCAGCTTTACGCCGCGACCTACGACAACGACTACTGGAAGAATGAAATCGCGCCGATCACCAATCAGCTGATGATCCGCGAGAAGATGGTGATTACCCGGATCGTGCCGACTGCCAAATCGGTGCTGCATTGAGCTGAGGCGTCTTTCAATGAAAACGAACACGCCGACTCCGGTTCTTTGGAAGTCGGCGTGTTCGTTTTCAGTCTTACTTCTCGCGGATGGCCCAGCCCGCCGCCCGCACCGCGCCGATCAGCCGCTCCATGACCGGGTCCACCTCACTGTCACTCAGCGTCTTCTCGCCCCGGAACGTCAGGCGCACAGCGACGCTGCGCTGGCCTTCCGGAATCTGCTCACCCACGTAGACGTCGAACGGTTCCAGGCTTTCCAGCTGCGGCCCGACTTCCTTCCTCAGCAGCGCAGCCACCTCGCCGTAGCTGACCGACTGCGGCGCAATGACGGCCAGATCGCGCCAGGCGGCGGGAGCGCGGCTGGGATCGCTGAAAGCCCACTCGGCAGCGGGCAGCGGCAGCGAGACTTCCAGCAGGTAGGTGTCGCCCTTGAGACCGTACCCCTGGGCAATCTCGGGGTGGAGTGCGCCCAGCCAGCCGACCTCCTGCCCGTTCCAGACGACTGCGCCCGCGATGCCGGGGTGCAGGGCCGGGGGGACGTCCGCGCCGCGTAGCTGGCGAATCTCCAGGCCCGCGCCCTGCCCGGCCGCCAGCGATTCCAGCAGGCCTTTGAAGGCGGCGAAACTTCCGGCCACGCCCGCCTGATGGGTGCTCGGGGCCAGCGGCCCGCGCAGCAGCAGGCCCAGTTTCTCGGCCTCACCCGACGCGGGGAAGATGCGCCCGATCTCGAACAGCAGCGCCCGCTCGCCTTTGGGGCGGTTCTGGGTGGCTTTCAGCAAACTGGGATACAAAGCGGTGCGCAGGCCGGTGCGCTCGGCGGTCAGCGGATTTTGCAGCTTGACGCTGGGGGCCTCGCTGCGGGCCTGCTCGGCTTCAGGGTCACTGGTGAAGGTGTAGGTCACGACTTCCTGAGCGCCGAGTCCGGCCAGCGCGCCCTTGAGGCTGCGCCGCGCTGCGCTGACGACTCCCGCACCGTGGTTGTCGGGGTGGGGGCTGAAGGTGGGCAGGGTTTCGGGCAGCTCGGCATAGCCGTGCAACCGGGCGACTTCCTCGGCCAGATCCTGCCAGACCACCATGTCCACCCGCCAGGTCGGGGGCGTGACGCTCAGGGTGTCGCCGTCCTGTTTCACTTGTGCGCCCAGGTGGGTCAGGATGTCCACCATTTCGCCCGTGTCGATGTGCATGCCCAGCAAACCGCGCACCTGTTCACCGGTCACCTGAATGTCGGCGGGCAACTCTGGCGTCCCCACCGTCGTCAGGCCTGCCTCAGCCGTGCCGCCGCCGTACCGGACCAGCAACTCGGCCACCCGGTTGGCCCCGCGAGGCGAGAGCATCGGATCGACGCCGCGCTCGTAGCGGTACACCGCGTCGGTCTTGAGGCCCAGCCGGGTGGCGGTACGCCGCAGCAGCACTGGGTCAAAATGGGCCGATTCGATGACGACTTCAGAGGTGTCCGCCCGCACATGCCCGTGATCGCCGCCCATGATGCCTGCGATGCCCAGCACGCCGCCGTCGGTTTGGGGCGTCTGAGCCGTCTGGAAAGCGTCGGCCACGCTCATCACGCCCCGCTCGCGTCCGTCCAGAATCAGCAGGTCTTCGGGGCCGACCTGATGTTCGCCGCCCATCAGGTCTTTGACGTTCTCGCCCTGCCGCAAGCCGAACGACACCAGAATCCTGTCATTGGTCACGTCGCGGCGGTCATACAGGGCTGTCGGCTGGCCGAGCTCCAGCATCACGTAATTGCTGCTGTCCACGATCAGGTCAATGGAGCGCATTCCGGCCAGCGTCAGGCGGCGCTGCAGCTCCACCGGCGCGGGGCCGTTGTGCACGCCGCTGACGGTGCGGGCCGAAAAGTGATCGGAACCGAAGCGCAACTTTTTGCTGGGGTCGCGCTCCAGCGTCACGGCGCGGGGCGGCAGGGTCACTTCGATCTGGCCCTGGCCGCTGGCGGCCAACCCCTGCGACGGCTCTTTGAGTTCCAGCTTGAGAAAGGCGGCCAGATCGCGGGCCACGCCCAGCACGCTCAGGGCGTCGGCGCGGTTGGGGGTGATCTCGATATCCAGCACGCTGTCGGCGGGCCAGACATCAGCCAGGGGGGTCCCGACGGGGGCCGTGCCTGCCGGAAACAGCAGCAGTCCCGCGCTGCTCTCGCCGATGCCGAGTTCCTTGGCGCTGGCGGCCATGCCCCAGGACTCTACGCCCTGCAGGCTGCGGACGCCGTATTCCGTGTCGCCCAGCCTGGTGCCGGGCACGACCAGCGCCAGCATCGTTCCGGCGGGCAGGCCCACGGCGTTGGGTGCGCCGCTGGCAATCGTTTTCTGACCGTGTGGGCCGGTGTCGAGTGTGAGTTTGGTCAGTTGTGTGCCGGGTATGGCTGCGGCCTCGCTGACGCTGACCAGCAGCACCCCGGCGGGCGGCGCGGGGGCGGGGTCAATGCCTTCCAGCGGCAGGCCGAGCTGGGCGAAGACCGGTTCGAGGGTGTTGACGGGCGGAAGCTGGGGAATCAGTTCTTGGAGCCAGGAGTAGGGAAGTTTCATGGGTGTCCTTTTTCGTCAAGTGCTCATATATTGCATCAGGGCATTGATATGAAGTGGATAGAAGTCCGCTGGGCGGCGCTCAAGCTGTGCTCTGCACGCCTCGACAGAGACCCAACGAATGTTCTGCGCCTCGGATGAACACCCGAGCAGCTCTCCCTCAGCCTGGCAGAGAAACGTCTGCAAGATGATGGAGTAGCCGCCCGAGAGATTTTGGGTCGTGCAAAAGGGGTGAAGCTCATCACTTCGTAGCCATTGATCGTCCGAACGGTCCGTTCGCTTTCGCCTTGAATGCTGAGGAGAGACAGTCCCGTTTCTTCCCGAACTTCCCGCTTGGGCGCGTCAAAAATGTTCTCGTACTCACGCACTTTTCCAGCGGCCAGTTCCAACAGGCCGTTCTCCACGCCGCCACTCTTTTTCTGGCGCTCCTGAATCAGAATCTGAGGTTGACCGCCAATTTCACGGTGGATCATTGCACCAACACAGGGAACGGCAAAAGTTTCAGGGAGTTCCTGCATTGAAGTGCTCCTCATCTCTGCTGGAAACCAGACGCCTTTTGGAGTTCACGTCTCAAACATGCCAGCGGCGGCCAAGACGGACGTTTTTCTACCGCCGCGTCTCCACTCACCCCAGCGCCCCTCGAAACTGCCCGATCACCTTCGGATCGTTGGCATAGAAGTACCGAATATCGGGGATGCCGTACTTGAGCATGGCGATGCGCTCCGGCCCCAGCCCGAAAGCGAAGCCGGTTTTGCCCTCGTAAATGCGCTCCTTGCCCGCTGCCTCGCGCAGATCGTCCACCGCCCTGAACACGTTGGGATGCACCATGCCGCAGCCGCCGAGTTCGAGCCACTTGCTCTCGCCGCGCGGATTCTCCCACCACACCGCGAAGTCGGCCCCCGGCTCGGTGAACGGGTAATAGCTCGGCTGAAAGCGCACCTTGGCGCGCGCTCCGAACAGCCCCCGCGCCATCTCGGCCACCGTGCCCTTGAGGTCGCTCATCTTGATGCCGTCGCCCACCACCAGACCTTCGAGCTGGTGAAACATGGCCTCGTGGGTGGCGTCGGTGGCCTCGTAGCGGTAGACCTTGCCGCGTGCCACGATCTTGAGGGGCGGCGTGTGATCGACCATGTAGCGAATCTGCATGGGGCTGGTGTGCGTCCGCAGTAAGCGCCCGTCTTCCAGCCAGAAGGTGTCCTGAAGGTCGCGGGCCGGGTGATACCACGGCACGTTCAGCGCCTCGAAGTTGTGGTGTTCGTCCTCGACCTCCGGGCCTTCTACCGTGTCGTAGCCCAGCCGGGTAAAAATTCCGATCAAATCGTCGTAGACGCGGGTGATCGGGTGCAGGCCACCGGCAGGCAGCTGCAAACCCGGTAGGGTCACGTCAATTGCCTCCGAAGCCAGGCGGGCGTCGAGTGCGGCGCGTTTCAGCACGCCCTCGCGCTCGGTCAGGGCGGCGTCCAGGGCGGCCCGCACGGCGTTGATCTCGGCCCCGCGTGCCTTGCGCTCCTCAGGCGGGAGCTTGCCGAGACTGCCGAGTTCCCTGGTCACCAGGCCGGACTTGCCCACATATTTGGTCTTGACCTGTTGCAGCGCTTCCACGTCGGCGGTAGCGGCAATTTCTTGAAGTGCTTGCTCTTGCATTTTTCTCCTGACCTTCAGTGAAGATATTCAACAAAAAAGGCCCCGCCTGCGATCACAGACGGGGCAGCGGGCGCTCAACTCTAAAAAGTCAGCGCAGCCCCACAGCCAAAAAACGGCGAAGGTGTACCGGCGCGGGGCGACATGCGTCCAGCCTAGCCGCTCGCCGGTGTTGGGGTCAAGGTGTAGACTGGCGGCGACGAGCGCGGGGGAAGCCCGGTGACGGCCTCACGGCCCATTCCGGCACTGTCGCGCAGCGGTAAGGCTGAATTCACTCAGCCCGAGTCCGAATGCCCGCCTCGCCGAAGACGCAGCTTGACCCTCGCGGAAAGGGAAACGCTCGGCATGTGTTGATTGCACAGCTGGACGCTTATTTCCGCCCCCAGAGACATGTCTGGTCGGGCGGCTTTTTCGTTGGGGAGGAGGACTCCTCATGTATAAATTGATGTTTCTGAGTGCGGCGCTGCTCACCACCGCCGCCCACGCCACCGCCTACCCGCTGACCCTCACCGACGACACCGGCCGCAAAGTGACGCTGAAGGCCGAACCGCTGCGGATCGTCAGCTTTTTGCCGAGCAACACCGAAACCATCTGCGCCATCGGCGGCTGCGACAAGCTGGTGGGCGTGGACGAGTACAGCGACTTTCCCGCTTCGGTGACCAGGTTGCCCAAAGTCGGCAACCTGTATCAGCCCAACATCGAGGCGGTGGTGGCGCTCAAGCCTGATCTGGTCATCGTCAGCAAGTACGGCGACCTGACCGCGCCGCTGACCAACGCCGGAATCAACGTGCTGGCCGTCAACCCCGAAACCTACGAGGACGTGTTTTCCAAGACGCAGCTGCTCGGCAAGATCATCAACCGCCAGGCCCAGGCCACCGCACTCGTCACGCAGATGCGCCGCGACATCGCCAGGGTCGAGATTCTCGCCAAGAATGCGGTCAAGAAACCCACCGCCTACTACGAAATCGATCCGACGCCTTACACGGTCGGCCCCAATTCCTTTGTCGGCGTGCTGCTGAGCAAAGCCGGAGGCGCCAACATCATTCCGGCCGCGCTGGGCGACTTTCCCAAGATCAGCCCCGAATTGGTGGTCAAGTCGGCCCCGCAATTGATCTTCGGCGTCGATCTGGCAACGGCCAAAGCCCGCCCCGGCTGGAACACCATCCCCGCCGTAAAATCGGGCCGGGTGATCAAGGACGACGCGCTGGACCATATCCTCTCGCGCCCTGGCCCGCGCTTGCCGCAGGCGTTTCTGGGGCTGGCCAAGCTGGTTCATCCTGAGCTGTTCAAGTAGGAGCTGGCGGGTGGGAAGAGCGGGTTCGCCTCACCACCTCTTGCGGAAGCGGCAAGGCGGGGACTGTCCAGCGCCGCAGGAGAGGGGGTGACGTGAGCGCCGTGAAGACCTTTCCCAGGCGTGCCGCGTCTTCCCCCGCCCTCCCCACGCTTTTCCTGCTGGCCGCCACTCTCGCCACCGTACTGCTGGCCGTGGGTCTGGGCAGTGTGCCCATTTCGCCCGCCGACACGCTGAAGGCTATCGGGCATGGGCTGAGTGGGGCCGAACTCAGCGGCAACGACGTGATCGTCTGGCAACTGAGATTGCCACGTGTGGCGCTGGGCTGGCTGGTGGGCGCAGCCCTGGGGGTCAGCGGCGGGGCCTTTCAGGGGGTCTTTCGCAACCCGTTGGCCGATCCGTACCTGATGGGCGTGGCGAGCGGTGCGGGTCTGGGCGCAACGCTGGTGATCGCGCTGGGGCTGGCGACGCTGTGGCTGCCGCTGTTCGCGCTGACCGGCGCAATGCTGAGCGTCTTCACCGCGCTGCTGATCGCCCGCGAGGGCAACAGGTTGCCGCCCGCCCGCCTGATTCTGGCCGGGGTGGTGGTCGGCAGTATCCTGACGGCGTTCACGACTTACCTGCTGCTGCAAAATGCCGACCGCATCCGGCAGGTCTTCGCCTTCACGCTGGGCAATCTGGCGTTTGCGGGCTGGCCGCAGGTGGGGAGGCTCCTGCCCTACGTGCTGATCGGTGGCGGAGCGCTGCTGCTGCTCGCCAGGGCGCTCAACACCCTGCAACTCGGCGATCTGACTGCCCGCAGCCTGGGATTGCCGGTGGAGCGGCTCCGGCTGCTGGTGATCGTGGCGGCCAGTCTCTGCACGGCGGGCGCGGTCAGCTACGCAGGCATCATCGGCTTTATCGGGCTGGTGACGCCCCACCTGGTGCGGCGGCTGTGGGGCGCAGACCACCGGATTCTGCTGCCCATTTCGGCCATCGCGGGCGGCACACTGCTGGTGCTGTCGGATCTGCTGGCCCGCACCCTGACCCGGCCCGCCGAACTGCCGGTGGGCGTGGTGACGACGCTGCTGGGCGGACCGTTTTTTCTGTATCTGCTCCGAAGGCAAAAAACGTAATGCTGGAAGCGCTGGATGTCTCGGTGAGGGCGGGCGATCTGCTGGCCGTCCAGCAGGTCAGCGCCGCCTTCGAGCGCGGGGCGTTCTCGGCCATCATCGGGCCGAACGGTGCGGGCAAATCCACCCTGATGCGGGCGTTGGCGGGCCTGACGCCGGTGCAGGGCGGAGAGGTGCGCTGGCAGGGCCGTTCCCTTGCCAGCCACTCGCGCCGCGAACGCGCCCGCACGCTGGCGTATCTGGCCCAGACCGAGGCGCTGCCACCAGACACCAAGGTGCGCGACGTGGTGGCGTTGGGGCGCGGGGCAGGGGAGTGGTTGTGGGGCCTGTTTCCTGGCAATCCGCTCTCGTTTGGCGGCCTGAGCGCCGACGACGATGGCGCAATCGCCTGCGCCATGCAGCGCACCGACACCGCCCGCTTTGCTGATCGCCCTGTCGCTGAGCTGTCGGGCGGCGAGCAGCAGCGCGTCTCGCTGGCCCGCGCCCTGGCCGCCGAGCCGGATTTTTTGCTGCTTGACGAGCCCACCAACCACCTCGATCTGGCTTACGGGCTGAACCTGATCAAAACGCTGCGGGAGGAGGTCCATAACGGTCTGGGTGTGGTGGCCGTGCTGCACGACCTCAACTTGGCCGCCCGCGCCGATCATCTGCTGCTACTCAGTGAAGGCCGGGTGGTGGCGCAGGGCCGTGCCGAGAACGTGCTGACACCCCGACATCTGGAAGCGGTCTACGGCGTGCGGGTGGACGTGATCCGGCACGGCGGCAGGTTGGTGGTGGTCCCGGAAGGCTGAGGGCTGCGCTAGCATCGCGTATGGCTCTGCGCCCAGACGAATTGCTGGCTGATCTGCTCTCCCGCGATCCCGTGCAGGTGTGGGCCAGCGCCTGCGCGGTGATCCAGCTCGACGACCTGGCGCTGATCGAACTGGTGCGCCATCTGCCGGAGATCGAGCGCGGCACGGCTGACCTCGATCTGGGCGGGGCATTCTTTCCCAACCGCGAACATCTTCAGCAGGCCTTGCGCGTACTGCGGGCGCGGCGGGACGGACGTTGTTCCTGCTCAGTCTATCCCGGTTACCTGTTTTATGACCCCGAGAAGGAAGCCCAGGCCAAGCGGATAAGGATTCTGAGCCACACGCCGCCCGACTGGACTATGACGTACCGGTGTCGGTGTGCCGTCTGCGGCAGCGACTACGACGTGGAGCAGGGTGAATCTCACTACACCTGGTGGCAGTGGCGACCCGCTTGACTCAGGCTTCCACGCCCTGCACCTTCCAGCGCTCGACCAACCGCCCGCCGAACACATGCACGATCAAGCCGACGAACACCAGCACCGCGCCCAGCACCTTGAGCGGCGGAAAGCTTTCCTGAAAATAGAGGGCGCTGCTGAGCAGGCCGAATACCGGCACCAGCAAGGAAAGCGGCGCGACTTTGCTGGCTCCGTGCTGCTGAATCAGCCAGTTCCAGATGCCGAAACCCAGCACCGTGTTGAAGTAGCCCATGAACGCCACCGCTGCCCAGAAGCCGGGGCCGCTGTGGGTCAGGGTGTGGCCGATGCTGGCCCAGCCGCTGGTCAGCCCGGTCATCAGGGTCAGCGGAATCGGTGGGATGAGGGCCGACCAGACCACCAGACTGAGCATGTTGGCACTACCCGCCGACTTGACCAGAATGTTGCTGACGGCCCAGCCGAAGGCAGCGACCAGCACCAGCACCAGCCCGACCACGCTGGTGTGATGGTCGGCCAGTAAGCCGATAACGGCCATGCCCGCGAAGGCCAGCGTGATGCCCAGAATCTGGTTGGCGGGCAGGCGCTCGCGCAGCAGCAGGGCCGCCAGGATCGCCGTGAAAAAGGCCTGCATCTGCATCAGCAGGCTGGCCAGCCCCGCACCGAGGCCGAGTTGAATGGCCAGGTACAGCAGCCCGAACTGCACCACGCCCACCGCCACGCCATAGCCCAGAAAAATCTGCCAGCGCATTTTGGGGCGCGGAATGAAGAACACGGCGGGCAGGGCGGCCAGCGCAAAGCGCAGGGCAGCGACCAGCAGCGGCGGGGCCTCGGTGACGCTCAGCTTGATGACCACGAAATTCACGCCCCAGATGAAGGTAATCAGCAGGGCCAGCAGGAGGCTTCGGAGCGGCATGGCTTCACTCTGTCACAAGTGCCCTCCATTCAGCGCCGCCGAGCCTGTAGCCTTCACGGGTGCCGCCCACCTTCTTCGCCACCCGAGGCCATCTGCTGATCTGCCAGCACACCAACTGCAAGGCGCGCGGCTCCGAGTTGCTCTACCGCGCTCTCTGGAACGCGCTGGAGCGTGACAAACTGGTCTACTACAAGACCGGTGGCAGCCTGCGGCTGACCGAATCCGGTTGCCTGGGCGCGTGTAGCTTTGGACCGGTGATGGCGTGCTACCGCGCCAGGAACGGCGTGGTGGAAGAAGCTTGGTACGCGGCGGTGGACTTCCCCCTCGCCCGGCAGGTCGCGCAGGCGATGCACGACGAAACCGAACTCCCCGATCTTCAGCGCTACGGCCCCTGAATTCAAGCGAGATTTGAGCGCTGCGAAGTGATTTCCCAACGTTCGGGCGCGTCATTGATTTCATACGAAGTATATAGAAGTGTTCTTCTTTTGAAAGGCCTAGTTTCTGTTTTGGAGTGAGGCATGGGCCGCTTTATATTGAGTTGAGTTTTAAACGGAATGGCTCTCTGGGACAGTGAACTGTGCGAAGTGAAAATTCAGAATGGACTAGATTCCAATCAAAAGGTAGACACCGATTTCATGAGTTTTGCCTTAACTATGTGCCCATATTCGGCCTTTTGGTAAAACTAGGTTTCATCTTCTTGTCAGATTTTGGGGTGACGGTTGAAAGGAACGTAGAATTCCCGCGTCTAAGGACCATTAGTCGAGACGAGCGGGAGAAACGGCAAGGCGGCGGCGTGAAACAGACGAGTTGGATACCGAGCCGGGGCATGTTCAGGATCATGTACGGTGTTTTAGCGCCCCGCTCTGCAAAAACAAACCTGGCGCAAAGGAGGAAGTGCATGAGCACTGTCAGCGATTTTGTGATCGACCGGATTCAGCAGTGGGGCGTCACAAGGGTCTTCGGTTTTCCCGGCGACGGCATCGGCGAATTTGACGGGGCCCTGGGCAAGGCGCAGCGAAAAGGCGAGGGCCTGAAGTACATCCGCCCGACCCACGAGGAACTCTGCGCGCTGATGGCGACGGCACACGCCAAATTTACCGGCGAGGTCGGGGTCTGCATCGCCACCTCCAGCCCCGGCGCGTTTCACATGCTCAACGGCCTCTACGACGCCAAGATGGACAATCAGCCGGTGGTCGCCATTGTGGGGCAGCAGGGGCTGGCCTCGCTGGGCACCTTCGAGCAGCAGGAAAACAACCTGGAGCGCACCTTCGCCGACGTGGCCTGCTACGTGCAGACCATCGTCTCGCCTCAGCAGGCCCAGGCAGTCATCGACACCGCCTTTCGCACCGCCCGAACCCGCCTCGCGCCCGCCGTGATCATCTTGCCGCACGACGTTCAGGGTATGAAGATGGAGGATGCGGGCCGCGCACACTGGGTGTCGCGCAGCAGCGCTGTGGCTCCGTCCATTTCCATTACCCCACCGGAAGACGAACTGAAAAAGGCTGCTGCCATTCTCAATGCGGGCCAGAAAGTCGCCATGATCGTCGGGCACGGCGCGCGCCTAGCCACCGACGAGGTGCTGAAGGTGGCCGAGCTGACCGGAGCGGGGATCATCACCGCCCTGCGCGGCAAGCAGGTGGTGCCCAGCGACGTGCCGCACCACACCCAGCAACTCGGCCTGCTCGGCTCCGGTCCCAGTCTGACCATGATGAAGGACTGCGACACCTTGCTGATGCTCGGCACCAATTACCCGTATGCCGAGTTTCTGCCTAAGACCGGGCAGGCGCGGGCCATTCAGGTGGACCTCAAGCCCGAACAGATGGGGCTGCGCTACCCCACCGAGGTCAATTTATGGGGCGACGTGAAAGCCACCCTGACGGCGTTGATTCCGTATCTGGACACCAAGACCGACCTGAGTTTCCAGATGATGCTCGCCGACGCCATGCGCGACTGGGATCAGGAAGAGCAGGCGCAGGCTGAGGTGGAGTACGAGAAGCTCAATCCCCGCTTGGTCTTTCATGAGCTGAATAAGCGGCTGCCCCCGCAGGCCATCGTCACCTGCGACGCGGGCACCACCGCCGACTGGTACGGCCACCACATCCGGCTGCGCCGGGGCATGATGGGCGACCTCTCTGGGCGGCTGGCAACCATGCTGGCGGCCATGCCGTATGCGACGGCGGCCAAGTTCGCCTATTCCGAGCGCAGCGTGATCTGCACCATCGGTGATGGGGCGTTTCAGATGCTGGGCATGAACGAACTGATCACCATCAAGAAGTACATGAAAGACTGGGAAAACCCGCAGTTCATCATTCTGGTGCTGCACAACGACGACTTGGAGCAGGTGTCGTGGGAAATGCGCACCGAGGACGGCAATCCGCTATGGGCGACCTCGCAGGACGTGGAGTCGATGGATTACGCCGGGTACGCCGAGCTGCTGGGCTTTAAGGGCATCCGGCTCAAGAAAGGTGACGACGTGGGGGCTGCCTGGGACGAGGCCTTTGCCCACCGGGGCGTGACGCTTATTGACGCTTACGTGGACAAGAACGTGCCGCCGATTCCAGCCCACATCAGCCGCGAGTACCTGCTCAACACCGCCAAGGCGCTCCTGAAAGGTGATCCCGAAGAAGCCAGCGTGATTGTGGACTCGGCCAAGGCACTGTTCACTGAGGGCGTGGAGCGCGCCAAAGGCATCTTGCACATTGGGCAGGACAAGGAAGGCGAGAGAAACAAGTAGGACAACCAGCACGGCAAGGTCGTCGGCTGGAAGACCGCACCGGGCTGGTCAGCCGCATCAACCAGGCGGCGGGCCACCGGGTGCCGAGGCGCAGCGGCTGGGCCTTCGTGTTCGGCAGCGCTACTTTGTTTGCCTTCATCTTACAGGTGGTGAGCGGCATCACGCTGGCGATGTTCTTCGAGCCGGCGACCGCCACCGCCTATCAGAGCCTTCAGCAGATCTCCAGGCCTGGCAGCTTCGAGGCCATCGTGCGCGGGCTGTACTACTTCGGTGTGTCCCTGATGGTCGTGATGGCGGGCGTTCACATGGCCCGCGTTTACCTGATGGCTTCCTACAAGTACCCGCGCGAAGTGCAGTGGCTCAGCGGGGTGCTGCTGCTGTTTCTGATGCTGGCGCTGGCCTTTAGCGGCCAGACCCTGCGTTGGGATCAGAATGCTTTGTGGAGTGTGGTCGTCGGTGTGGATCAGGCGTCGCGCGCCCGTCATTGGCCCAGTGCTGGCCCGCTTTCTGCTGGCGGGCGACATGCTCAACGCCGCCACCCTGACCCGCCTGTTCAGCCTGCACGTCTTCTGGTTCCCGGAGATCATGTTCGGGCTGTTCGGGCTGCATGTCTTTCTGGTTCTCAGAAACGGCATCAGCGAGCCGAAGGTTCCAGGGTGCAAGGTCAATCCGCAGATCTACAAGCAGGAATACCAGGCCCGCGTGGCGCGTGACGGCGTTCCCTTCTGGCCCGACGCAGCCTGGCGCGACACGGTGTTCGGCAGCGCTCTCATTTTGCTGATGGTGTTTCTGGCTTGGAAGATTGGTGCACCCGCCCTCGGCCAGCCGTCCGACCCCAGCATCGTGCAGGCCGACCCCAAGCCCGACTGGTACCTGACTGGTACTTCTCGGTCCTGGCGCTGTGGCCCTACGGCATTACCAATATCATGATCATCGCCGCGCTGCTGCTGGCGTTGGTGGCACTGCTGGCCATGCCGCTCGTCAGCAGCAAGGGCGAGCAATCGCCCAGCCGCCGTCCCTGGGCGATTGCAGCGGTGGTCGTCATGGTGGGCCTGGTCTTCAGCCTGACGGTGGTCGGATACCGTGAACCCTGGCTGCCGCAGTTCAAAGCGCCGCCGCTGAGGGCGCAGACGACGGGCAGCACGAATCTGGTGATTCGCGGCGCGGCCCTCTTCCACAGACAGTCGTGCATCCTGTGTCACCAGATCGACGGGCAGGGCGGCAGTCGCGGCCCCAATCTGAGTCAGGTAGGCGCGCGCCTGAGCCGCGATCAACTCGTCTGGCGCATCCAGAACGGCGCGGCCAGCATGCCGCCGTATGCTGGGGTGCTGACGGCCCAGCAGTTGCGCGACGTGGTGGGCTTTCTGGCAACGCGGAAGTGAGCCTCAGCGCCGTGCCGTTTTGAAAAAGTCCTTGCGTTTGATCTTGACCATTCGTCCATCCGGATGATGCCAGACGATCCCTTCCATCTCGGGACGTGCCTCCAGATAGGTTTTCAATCCACCGAAGTCACGCGGCGTATCTTCAAGCAGTGATTCGCCGTGCCGGATGAGTTGGTGTTCGGCCACCCCATCGGGATTGCCCTGGACTTTCGGCCCGATGAGTTCGTAGGTGCCGTCTGGCAGGGCCGCACCAGCCCTGGCCCAGGCTTCGCGGTGGTAGGCGTCGCCTGGGCTGTCGTCCACCGGAATCCAGCCGGGATGATGGCCGGTCACGGGGTCGGGTTCCTGAGCAGCCTCAAAACCCGGCGGGGGCGTGCGGCCCTTCTTAGCGTCATAGCGTTTGAAGAGCTGCTTGCCGCGCACCAAGCAACTGGTCCCATCCCATTTGCGGGTGGCAACGCCCTCACCGGCACGTACCCATTCTGCTCCTGGCACAAGCTCATCCCGAACCAGGCGGTCTGTGTCGTAATTGCGTTGAAACAAGCTCTGGATTTTCTGCATGACGTTTTCCTCGCCGTCAGTGTAGTCAGGGAGAGCTGGGTTCGGTTGCGTCAAATGGCTTATCTCCAAAGAAGTGGCCCCCACCGACTGCGGCAGGGGCCAGATCACAGCAACTCGTTTACAGCGAGATCAGGAACGGGTCTTCCAGCGACTCGGCAATCGCCCGCACGAAGCGGGCCGCGTCCGCGCCGTCGATCAGGCGGTGGTCATAGCTGAGCGAGAGCGGCAGCATGTTGCGCGGCTCGAACGTCTCCGTTTCGCGGTTCCAGACCGGCTCGAAGCCGCCGCGTGACACGCCCAGAATCGCCACTTCCGGCGAATTGACAATCGGGGTAAAGGCGTAGCCGCCGATGCCGCCGAGGTTACTGATGGTAAAGGTCGCGCCCTGCATCTCGTCGGGCTTGAGTTTGCGGTCACGGGCGCGCCCAGCCAGTTCGTTGAGCTCAAGCACCATCTCGGTGATGCTGAGCCTATCCGCGTTTTTCAGCACCGGGACCAGCAGCCCGTTGGGGGTGTCTACCGCCACGCCGAGGTTCACGTAGTCCTTGTAGATGACCTGCTGATTGTCCAGGTCGAGGCTCGCGCCGAATTTGGGGAACTTGCGCAGGGTGTTGGCCACGACCTTCATCAGGATGTGGGTCATGGTGAGCTTGCCGCCCGCCTTCTCAACCCGCGCGCCGAACTGCTTGCGCACCTCTTCCATGCGCGTCACGTCAGCCTTGTCGAAGTGCGTGACCATCGGAATGCTGGTCGAGGCGTTCATGCTGCGAACGGTGGCCTTGCGGATGCCGGACATGTCCTCGCGGCGCACCGTGCCCCATTTCTCGAAGTCGGGCAACTTGGTGGTGCTCGGGGCTGCCGGGGCAGGCACCGCTTGAGAGACAGCAGGGGCTTGCGGAGCGGGAGCCTGAGCAGCGGCGGCAGGTTGAGCTTGAGCCGTTTGAGCCGAAGCGCCACCCTTGGCCGCCTGCTGCACGTCCTCGGCGCTGATGCGTCCGGCGGGGCCAGCGCCCTGCACCGACTTGATGTTCACGCCGAGTTCGCGGGCCAGCCGCCTGACACTGGGAGCCGCGTGAACCACGTCGCGCCCGTCGAAGGTCTGGGTGTTGTAGGTGCCGGGCGCTGGGGCCACCGAGCCGATGGCCCCGCCAAGCTGGGCGGCGGGCGGCAGGTTGGGCTGCTCGGTAATGTTGTCGGAACTGGCAGACGCTGAAGGCGCTGGGGCGCTCTGGGCCGGAGCCGCACTGTCCGTCCCTGTTCCGCCAGCCAGGGTCAGCAGCACGCCGCCGATCTTGACCGAGTCGCCGACCTTGACCGCCACCGAGGCGACCTTGCCCGCCGCGCTGGACGGCACTTCCACCACCGCTTTATCGGTTTCCAGCTCCACGATGGCCTGCCCTTCGGCAATCTCGTCGCCCTCGCTGACCAGCACCGTGACCACCGTGCCCTGCTCGATGTTGTCGCCCACGTCCGGCAGCACGATGTCCTGCCCGGCGCTGCTGGAAGTTGTCGGTGCGGGGCTGCTCTGGTCGGGGCTGGGCTGCTGCACGGCAGTGGGCACGGCCACTGGCGCCGACTCCACCGACATGGCCTCGTCGCCGCCGCCCTGGCTGGGCGACGCGGCAGGCACGCCCTGGGCCGGGGCCGACGCGCCATCTGCCAACGTCAGGATGACGCCGCCCACCGGCACGCTGTCGCCCTCCTTGACCCTGAGTTCGGCGACGGTGCCGCCCGCCTCGGCAGGGACTTCCACCACGGCTTTGTCGGTTTCGATTTCAATGATGGCCTGGCCCGCTTCGATGGTGTCGCCGACCTTGACCAGCACGCTGACGACGGTCCCCTGCTCGATGTTGTCGCCCACTTCGGGCAGTTTGAGTTCTGTGGCCATGTGCGGCTCCTTTTGGTGACGTTTTGGGTGAAGTGTCGTGGAGCGGGAAGTTTAAGGAAAAGGATTCCCTCAGCGCAGCACCGGCATCAAGCGCTCCGGATCGATGCCGAAGTCGGTAATGGCTTTTTGCACCACGTCACCCTTGATCTTGTCGTCGCGCAGCAGGGCATAGAGCGCCATCACCGTGACGTGCCGGGCGTCGGTCTCGAAGAAGTCACGCAGCTCCTCGCGGGCTTCCGAGCGTCCAAAGCCGTCGGTGCCCAGCGTCCACAGTTTGCGGTCGAGGTGACCGTTGAGGCCGTCTGCGCCAAGCTTGACGTAATCGCTGACCGATACCAGCACGCCGGGGGCATTCTCCTTGCTGAGCTGCTGGGCCACGTAGCTCACCTGCGGCGTTTCGATGGGGTGCAGCATGTTACGGCGCTGCACGGCCAGCGCTTCCTGGTGGAGCTGTTTGTAACTCGTCACGCTCCAGATGTCGGCGGCCACGCCGTAGCCTTCGAGAAGCTTGACCGCTTCCTGGGCCGCGCCCATCGCCGGGCCGCTGGCAAGCAACTGGGCACGCAGCTTGGCTTTGCTCTCCGATTTCTGAAAGCGGTACATGCCCTTGACGATGGCGTCGTGCAGCCCTTCCACGGCGGGCGCGGCGGGCTGAAGCTCGTTCTCGTTGTCCACCATGATGTAGTAGAAAACGTCCTCGCCGTCCACGTACATCTTCTTAATGCCGTCTTCGACGATGGCGGCCAACTCGTAGGCGAAGGCGGGGTCGTACATCCGCAGGTTCGGCACGACGTAGCCTTGCAGCAGACTGTTGCCGTCCTGGTGCTGGAGGCCTTCACCAGCCAGGGTGGTACGCCCGGCGGTGGCCCCGATCAAAAAGCCCTTGGCCTTCTGGTCGGCGGCGGCCCACACCAGGTCGCCCACGCGCTGCAACCCGAACATGCTGTAGAAAACATAAAAGGGAATCGTCGGCACGCCGTGGTTGGCGTACGCCGTGCCCGCCGCGATCCAGGAGGCCATCGCGCCGTCTTCGGTGATGCCTTCCTCCAGCATCTGGCCGTCTTTGGATTCCTTGTAGGCCATCAAGGAGCCGCTGTCGACGGGTTTGTACGTCTGACCGCGCGGCGAGTAGATGCCGATGCGCGGCACCAGCGCGTCCATGCCGAAGGTGCGCGCCTCGTCCGGCACGATCGGCACGATCAGCTGGCCGATGTTCTTGTCGCGCAGCAGCTTGCTGATGACCTGCACCATCGCCATGGTCGTGCTGACCTCGCGCTCGCCGCTGCCCTTGGTGAACTCTTGATAAAAATCCTGGCCCGGCACCTGCGGCATCTGGTACTCGACGTGGCGCGCTGGAATCTCCCCGCCCAGCGCGGCGCGGTGCTCTTTGATGTATTTGACTTCCGGCGAATCGGGGCCGGGGTTGTAGTACTCCAGATGCTCGACCTGATCGTCAGTGAGCGGCAGCTTGAGGGTGTCGCGCAGGGTCTTGAGGGCGCTGAAGTCGAGCTTCTTGACGTTGTGGGCCACATTGCGGGCCATGGCGCTCTCGCCCAGCGCGTAGCCCTTAATGGTGCGCGCGATGATCACGGTAGGGCTGCCCTTGTGCTGAATGGCCGCCGAATACGCCGCGTATACCTTGTTGACGTCGTGTCCACCCCGGTTGAGCAGTTCCAGGTCGGCGTCGCTCCAGCCCTCAATCAGGGCCTTGAGTTCGGGGGTGTTGAAGAAGTTCTCGCGCAACTCTTTACCGCCGAAGGCCGCGTAGCGCTGCGACTCGCCGTCGACGAGTTGCTCGAATCGCTTAACGATGGTGCCGTTGTAGTCCTTGCTGAGCAGCTCGTCCCACTTGCCGTCCCAGACCACCTTGATGACGTTCCAGCCCGCGCCCCGGAACAGCGCCTCGAATTCCTGAATGACCTTGGAGTTGGCCCGCACCGGCCCGTCGAGGCGCTGCAGGTTGGCGTTCAAGACGAAAATCAAATTGTCGAGGTTCTCGTAGGCGGCAAACCTCAGCGCCCCGATGCTTTGCGGCTCGTCCATCTCGCCGTCGCCGAGAAAGGCCCAGACCTTGGCGTCTCCGGCAGGCTTGAGTTTGCGGTTTTCCAGATACTTGATGAAGCGGGCCTGATAAATTGCCTGGATGGGACCCAGGCCCATGCTGACGGTCGGGAACTCCCAGTAGTCGGGCATCAGCCAGGGGTGCGGGTAGCTCGCCAGACCGGGGCCTTCCTTGCTCAGCTCGCGCCGGAAGCGGTTGAGGTGGCCCTCGTCAAATCGCCCTTCCAGAAAGCTGCGGCTGTAGATGCCCGGCGAGGTGTGGCCCTGGTAAAACAGCAGGTCGCGGTCCTGGCCCGCGCCGTGGCCCCGGAAAAAGTGGTTGTAGCCGACTTCGAGGAGTTCGGCGGTGCTAGCGTAGCTCGATAAGTGCCCACCGATGCCGTCGCTGTTCTTGTTGGCCTTGACCACCATCGCCACCGCGTTCCAGCGGATGATGTTGCGAATCTTGAGTTCCAGGGCGATGTCACCGGGATAGACCGGCTGCTTGTCGGCGTCGATGGTGTTGAGATACGGCGTGTTCTGCTTGAACTGAATCGGCGCGCCGTGAAAGTAAGCGTAGTAGTCCAGGTCCTCTAAGAGCTGCGCAGCGCGGTCGTCTCCGGCGTTGGCCATCACGAAGGCCAGAGAGTCGAGCCACTCCTGCTTTTCTATTTCGTTGAGTTTTTCGCGCTCTGGGGCGGGAAGGGTGGCGCGGGGACGAATCTGTGTCATGCGGGGTGCTCCTCTGCGTGCGGCGGGGCGGGAAAGCAGCTGTCTTGTGATCGCCTTTCAGTCTAATGCCGGGCATTGCCGCGTGCCAACACTCTAAAAAGCGTTCATTCACCAAATTGAGTGGTAGATAATGGAAGATAGAGAAGTCGGCCCTCACTCCTGGTGCTTCATCTTCTCAAATCCACCTCTTAAAGGAGCCACATGGAACTGCGCCACCTGCGGCACTTTGTTGCCCTGGCTGAAGAGGAACATTTCGGACGCGCCGCCGAGCGGGTCTTTGTGGTGCAGCAGGCCTTGTCGAACTCCATCAAGAATCTGGAAGACGAGGTCGGCGTGCCGCTGGTGCTCAGAACCACCCGGCGGGTGCAGCTCACTCCAGCGGGGCGCGAATTTCTGGAAGCCGCCCGCGCCACGCTGGAGCAGGCCGATAAGGTGATCGAGCGTGCCCGGCGGGCCGCACGCGGCGAGGTCGGACGGCTGACGCTGGGCTTCGTGTCGGGGATGGTATTCGGCGGCTTGCCTGAGGTGGTGCGGACCTTTCGTGAGCGCTACCCGAACGTCAGTGTGGATCTGCAAGAACTCACCGCCCAGGAGCAGGAAGCGGGCCTGCGAAGCGCTCAGCTCGATATCGGGCTGATGCTGCTGCCGGTGCGCGATCCGGGCTTCGTGGCCGAGGCGCTGTGGCGTCAGCCGCTGGTGGCGGCGCTGCCGAGCGCGCACCCGCTGACCCTCAAAGCGCAGTTGCAGATTGCCGACTTCGCTCAGGAACCGTTCGTATTCTTTCCGCGCCAGATCAGGGCCACCTACTTTGATCAGGTGATGCGCTGGTGCGCCTCGGCGGGGTTTGCGCCGCGCATCGTGCAGGAAGCCATCGAGGTGCCGACCCTGCTCTCGCTGGTGGCGGCGGGTCTGGGCATCTTTTTGCCGATTCACTTTTTCGAGCGTGTCTCGCTGCCGGGCGTCACCTACCGCCCGGTGCAGGGCGCGCCGATTGTGGACATCGTGGCGGTGCGGCGCAGGCACGACGACAACCCGGTGGTGCGGGCTTTTTTGGCGGTGGCGCGTGAAGTGCTGGTGTCGGAGCGGGTGGGGGAAGCGGGCCAGGGCTAGGCCGTCTGGCGGATGTTGCCGGAACGCCTATGCCCGTAAGGTCAATCCATGCTCGATCTTGAAGGCATTCTTGAACGCTACGGGATCGTCGCTGCGTCGCTAGAGCCGCTCGGCGACACCCAGAATGCCAATCACATGGTCGCCGCAGCGTCGGGCGAGCGCTTCCTGCTACGCCAGCACCGCTCGGAGCATCTGAGCCTGAACATGCTGGAATCTGAACTTCTGTGGCTGAGTGATCTGCACAGGCGCGCTCTGGAGGTGCAGCGGCCGGTCACTTTGCCCTCCGGGAAATTCATTTTGCTCGACGATGAGCGGCGCTTCTCGCTGCTGAGCTGGCTGGAAGGAGAAGTTCACCAGGTACTCAACGAGGCGCAGGGACAGGCGGCGGGCGCCTTGCTGACGAGGCTGCATCTCGCGGCGCGGGCGTTTGCTCCCCCGGTGGGCTTTGAGCGCCCCGCTTACGATCAGGGACATCTGGCACGGGTGCTGGCCACCTTGCGCGGCCTTGAGTGCTTGACCCCGGATCTGCCGCTGCTTGAACGAGCGGCCCTGAGCGCTGTGCCTGCTTTCGCCGACCCCGTTGCCCGGCACCTGATTCATGCCGACCTGCATCCGGGCAATCTCGTCTGGCGCGGCTCAAAGGTGGCGGCGATAGATTTCGACGCCTGCGGCTTTGGACCGCTGGGCTTTGACCTGGCTTCGGCGCTGGGTTCTCTGGAAGCTGGGCCGCGCGCCGCTCTTCTGCACGGCTACGAGCGTGTTTCACCGCTGCCAACCGACGTTGAAGCGCACCGCAGCGCCTACACCATCGCTGCGGCGCTGACGAATCTGACGTTTCTGGCGGCGCGAGAACATGAGCGCGGGTTTCTGGACACAGTGATGTTGCCCGAATTGCGCCAGCAGTTGCCGGAGCTTCTTAAGGGTCGCTAGACGTCACTGTCCCCTGGTCAGCGCCGCTTGCAGCGGCAGATCCTGGCCGTGCGCCAGCGCTTTCAGGTCGTCGGCCACCGTCACGTTCGGCGCAACTTTGGCGGTCAGGTACGCGCCGCCCAGCGAGCGGCTGCGTGCCACCGTGACGCTCAGGCCCCGGCTCCCCGGCAGACCGCCGATCTGGGTGGCGGTGTTGCCGACGCCCACCGTCGCCTCGCCCAGCGCGGTGGCTCCGACGTTTTGCAATGTCTCGGTCACCACTTCGCTGGCACTGGCGCTGTCCGCATTGACCAGCACCTCCAGTGGCCCATTCCACAGCGCCGGATTCTGAATGGTGGTGAGCGGCTGGCTGCCGGAAAAGCACACCCCGCTCACCGTCACCTGACCGACCGCGCCGCTGCCCTGGTAGGCGAAGGTGTAGTCCTGGGCGTCGAGAAATTCCAGGGTCTGACCGGCCAGCTTGGGCGCAAACGCGGCACTGACGGCGGTGGCCTCGCTGACCAGCCCGCCCCGGTTGCCGCGCAGGTCCAGAATCAGGCGGCTGGCGCCAGCTTTTTGGGCCGCCCGCACCAGCTCATGCACGCGCTGGGCGGTGCCCTCGGTGGCGAACGAGGGAATCCGCAGCAGGTACGCCGGGCCGACGAGCTGACCCGACGGCAGTGCACTGCTGGCGATGATGCGCGGCGTCACGGCGACACTCAATCGGGTCTCGCCGCGCCGGATGTCCAGCGTCACGCTCTGGCCGCTCTTGACTGCCGCGCCGAGCAGCCCGGAGTAGGCGCTGGCCGCGTCGCCGTCAGTCTGGTTGCTGCGGCTGAGGGCCGCGCCGTTCACGCTCAGAATGGTGTCGCCGCGCTTCAGGCCTGCGTCCTCGGCAGGCGTGCCCGCGCCCACGTCGGTCAGCACCACGCCGTCCTCGCCCGGCACGGCCGCGAACTGAAAGCCGAATCTGGGCGAGGGGGTGGGTGCGCCGCTGCTTTGGTCCTGAAGCGCTCGGTAGTCGGCGGGGTCGAGGTAAAAGGTGTGCTCGTCGTTGACGCCCGAAACGTACTGATTCATCAAAGCGTCGGCGGCGCTGGGAATGGCCTGCTTGAGCGAACCGAACGCGGCACGGAATCTGGCTTCCCAGGTCTCGTGGAGCGCTTGCAAATCCACCGTGCTGAAGCCGTAATAGTTGGTATTGATGGCCGTGCGGGTGGCGGTGAGCAGGCCCGCCAGCGTCGCGCTGCTCGCCTGCGTGCTCAGGCTGGGCGCGAAGGTGGTGTAGCTCAACCGGGCCAGATCGCCGCCGCTGAGCTGCGCGGCCAGGCTCCGCACCGCACAGTTGGGCTGGGCCGGGCGGATCAATCTGGGCACGCTGGGCACGTCGTCGCCCGAACTGCCGGAAGCAGGTGGGAGCGAAGTGGGCGGCGGTACGGCGGCGCAGGCATTCAGGAGGCCCACGCAGAGCAGAAGGGTGCGGCGGGTCAGCAATCGGTTCACGCTCCGTATTGTGGCGCAGCGGGCCGCAGGATCGGTGAAGGCGCTGGGGGGTTGGGGGGTGTCAGCGCGGGTTCGGCGGCTTCAGTGAGGTTTTCCAGGGATGCAGCGAGGTGTTGAGGGTGGCCGGATTCAAGCTGCTGGGGCTCAAGGTCAAGGCGTTCGGGCCGGAAGCGGCGTCGAGCAGGGCGGCCGCGTCCAGCGCCAGACCGCGCGACCAGGCGGCCAGGGCCATCAGCAGACCGTAGAGCAGGCCCGAGAGTAGCAGCAGGCCGGCCACACCCCACAGCACCCACCGGAAGACGGCACTGCTGAACCCGAGGGTGGCGTTGTCCTCGAACGCCTGCCCCAGCCCCGGCACGGCGGCCACCACCAGTATCAATAGGGCGCTGAGCAGGATGGAGGCCAGGCCCAGCCCCAGCACGACCAGGGTAAAGATCAGCCAACCGCCTGCCGCCGTGGCTGCTGGCGTGACCGTCACTGGAGCGCCGCGCGCGTGGTTGAGCGCTGCCGCAAAAAAGCGCTTGACGCTGCCCAACGCCAGCCAGGTCAGGACGACGGTGGGCACGCTCTGGACCAGGGTGCTCAGCAGCACCAGAGCAGTCTCCGGGCCGCCCAGCGACAGGTCTTTGTTGTCCGGCAAGAGCACTTGCGACAGGCCGAACGACGCCGCGACGATTCCCAGGCCCAGCACTGCCGAGGCCAGCGTGCCCCACTGCCAGACGCCCAGCCAGGTGATGAAGCGCTTCAGGTCGCCGGGCAGGGCGGGAGCCGGGCGGCGGGGGGCCAGCGCAAAGTCGCGGAGGCTGAGCACCGCCCGCCGCGCCGCCATGAGCGTCAGCAGATACGGCAGATAAAACAGGGCCGTGAAGACGAAACCCAGACCGAACGTCCAGGTGGGCAGCGCATTGCCCGCGCCGAGTTCCTGCCAGAACGGCCCGGAAAAGGCCCACAGTGCCGCCAGTCCACCCAGGGTCACGAGGGCCAGCAGGGTATAGAGGCCGGTCAGCAGACCGAGGCCGCCGCCGATGCGCTCAGCGCGAATCTGGACTCCCTGACGTGCGAGTTCGGAAGCAGGAGAAACAGGAAACGGCTGGGTCATGTCCGTATGCTGCCACGCCGGACCGTACCGGGTGAGGGGGAGGAGGCAGGCGGCCCTCCTCCCCTGGCTTCTTGCCGTGCAGCCGCTACACTGCGCTTCGGCGCTCGCCTCCCGCGAGTTGGCCATCACAAGGAGGGCCGCATGTCCAGCGACCAGACCGTATCCAGTTCTCTTCCTCTCGCCGCTCCCCAGCCGCGCCTGCGCTACTTCGACCTGATCCTGGGCCTGTTCGCGGCGGTGCTGATCATCTCGAACATCGCCAGCACCAAGACCGCCACCCTGAATCTGGGGTTCTGGCAACCGACCTTCGACGGCGGTACCATTCTCTTTCCGCTGACCTATATCTTTGGCGATCTGCTGACCGAGGTGTACGGCTACGCCCGCTCGCGCCGGGTGATCTGGTTCGGGCTGGCGATGAACCTGCTGGCCACCCTGACCTTCGCGCTGGTGGCGGGCCTGCCCGAGAGCGCCGACAGCCCCACCCGGGGAGCCTTCGGGGTGGTGTTCGCCTTCGCGCCGCGCATTCTGCTGGCGTCCACGGCGGCATTCTTCGTGGGCGAGTTTCTCAATTCCTATGTGCTGGCCCGCCTCAAGCTGCTGACCGGTGGCAAATGGCTGTGGACCCGCACCATCGGCAGCACCCTGATCGGGCAGGGGGCCGACACCATGGTGTTCAGTCTGGTGGCCTTCTGGGGCGTGCTGCCCAGCGACGTGCTGTGGGGACTCGTGCTGTTCAACTATCTCTACAAGGTGGGCCTCGAAGTGGTGCTGACGCCCGTGACCTACGCTGTCGTCGCCTTCCTCAAGCGGGCCGAGGGCATGGACAGTTTTGATCGCCACACTGATTTCAATCCGTTCCGGCTCGGCAACTGAACCCACCGCCAAGGCAAACCCCGGACAGCATGACGTGCTGTCCGGGGTTTGCCTTGAAAGCTGGTGGACTTTTTGTTCGGCTCAGCTCTTCGACAGCGCCTGATACCACTTGGCGCTGTCCTTGAGGGTTCGCTCCTGGGTGGCGTAGTCCACGTACACCAGCCCGAAGCGCTTGGAGTAGCCGTAGGCCCACTCGAAGTTGTCCATCAGCGACCAGGCGAAGTAGCCGCGCACGTCCACGCCCGCCTCGGTAGCCGTCAGCACCGCCCGCAGGTGGAGGTCGAAGTACTTGACCCGCTCGGGGTCGTGGACCTCGCCGCCCGCGCCCGGCGCGTCGGGATAGGCCGCGCCGTTCTCGGTGATGAAGATGGGCGGCAGGGGGTAGTCGGCGTGCAGGCGAATCAAGAGGTCACTCAGGCCCTGCGGAAACACCTCCCAGCCCATGTCGGTGTTGACGGCCCCGGCGGGCGGCTCGCCGCTGGCGGCAATGTAGCTGCGGGTGTAGTAGTTGACGCCCAGAAAGTCTATCGGCGCGCGGATGATCTCGAAGTCGCCCGCTTCCAGCGTCGGCACGTCCGCACCGTAGCCGTCCCAGATGTCCTGCGGGTACTCACCCTTGAAGAGAGGATCGAGAAACCAGCGGTTGAAGCGCCCGTCGGCGACGTGGGCGGCGGCCTCGTCGGCGGGGGTGGCCGGGTAGGCCGGGCCAAGATTGAGCACTGTGCCGAGGTCGGCCGGCAGCTTCAGCGCCCGCAATTCGCGCATCGCCAGCCCATGTCCGAGCAGCAGGTGGTGGGCGGCGCTCAGGGCGGCGGGGCGGTCGTGCCAGCCGGGCGCGTGCTCACCGATCTCGTAACTCAGGATGCTGGCGCACCACGGCTCATTCAGGGTGGCGATGCTGCGGACCTTGTGGCCCAGCCGCTCGCCCACGATCCGGGCGTACTCGGCAAAGTGGGACGCGGTCTGGCGGTTGGTCCAGCCGCCCTGGTCTTGCAGGGCCTGCGGCAGATCCCAGTGGTAGAGGGTCAGGTGCGCCGCGACGCCGCGCCGGTTCAGGCCGTCGACCAGGCGCTCGTAGAAGGCCAGGCCCGCTTCGTTGGCCGCTCCGGTGCCGGTCGGCTGAATGCGCGGCCAGGCCACCGAGAAGCGGTAGGCGTCCACGCCGAGCGAGGCGATCAGATCGAGGTCCTGCTCCAGGCGGTGGTAGTGGTCGCAGGCCACGTCGCCGTCGCTGCCGTCACGGATGCGGCCCGGCTCGCGGCAAAACGTATCCCAGATGCTGTCGCCGCGCCCGTCCTCGTGGACCGCACCCTCGATCTGAAACGAGGAGGTGGCGACGCCGAAGACGAAATTGGCCGGAAAGTTCTGGCGGGTCAGGGATTTGATGTCGGGTGAAGTGAGGGTCATGGTTCTCCAGGGAAGTCAGCAATAAGGTGGGGCCAGGGAGCGGGAGCGGCGGAAACTTAGCCTTTGAGCGCCCCGCTGGTCAGGCCGTCGATCAAGCGGCGCGAGGCGAAGGCGAACAGGATCAGCAGCGGCACCACGGTCAGCGCCACGCCGCACATCAAAGCCCCCCAGTCGGTGTTGGCGATGCCTTGCAGGGTGCGCAGGGCCAGCGGCGCGGTGTAGGTCTCGGCGCTGCGGAAGATGATCAGCGGCCCCAGGAAGCCGTTCCACGACTGCACGAACGTCACCAGGCCGAGCGTCGCCATGGCCGGGCCGGTCAGCGGCACGATCACCTTGCGAAAGGTCGTGAATTCGGTGGCTCCGTCGATGCGGGCGGCCTCGACCAGTTCACGCGGAATGGCGCTGCCGATGTACTGGCGCATCAGGAAAATACCGAAAGCGTTGGCCATGCCGGGAATCCACAGGGCGCGCGGCGTGTCGATCCAGCCGAGTGCTTGCATGATCAGGGCGAAGGGCACGATGTTGAGGGTCGAGGGAATCAGCAAAGTCGCCAGCAGCAGTCCGAAGAGCCAGCTCTTGCCCTTGAATTCGTACATGGCAAAGGCGTAGCCGCCCAGCGTGCAGAAAAACAGGGTGGTCGCAGTGGTCAGCACCGCCAGATACAGGCTGTTCCAGAGGTTGCGCCAGAACGGCATGCGTGAGAGCAGGCTCTCGTAGTTGTTGGTCAGGTCGTGGCCGAACCAGGTGGGCGGCGGCAGCGAGAAGATCTCCTGACGCGGGTGGGTGGCGAAGATGAACATGAAGTAGAAGGGAGCCAGCGTCAGCACGCCGCCGAGAAAGAGCAGCAGGATGGAGCCAGCACGACTGAGCGGTCGCTTACCGCTGATGCTGCGCGGCGGAGCCGTTGGGGCGGCCAGGGGTGTGGAAGTCATTTCGCTGCCTCGTTGTTGCCCGTGCCGCTGCGGCCGAACGCAAAATTGTTGACCAGGGTGAGCAGGCCGATCACGATAAACAGCAGCCAGGCCATCGCGGCGGCCAGTCCGGCGTCACTGTAGGCGTTGTAGGTTCTAAACATATACATGATGGTGGTCAGTCCCGCCTGCCCGACGCCGCCGCCGCCGTTGGTCAGGATGAACGGCTCCTCGAACAGCTGGAAGCCGCCGATGAGGCTCAGGGTCACGGCCAGAAAGATGGTGGGGCGCAGCAGCGGCAGGGTGATGAACCGGAACTGCTCGCTTCTGGTCGCGCCGTCCACGGCGGCCGCCTCGTAGAGTTCGCCGGGAATGGCCTGCAGGCCCGATAAGTACAGCAGCATGTTCCAGCCCACGTAGCGCCAGACGATCACCATGGCAATCGACGGCTGCACGAAGGCGCGCTCGCCCAGCCAGTTGATCTTGTCGGCGGGAAACAGCACGCCCAGGATGGGAATCTGGTGCAGGCTGTTGAGTGCGGCGTTGAGCACCCCGTACTGCCAGCTGAACAGCGTGAAGAAGATCACCGAGATGGCGACCACGGACGTGATGTAAGGCAGAAAGTAGATCGCCGTGATAAACGACTGCGCCCGCTTGAGGCCCATGTTGATGGCAAAGGCCAGCGGAATGGCGATCAGGTGCTGCGGCAGGCCGCTTTCCACCGCCAGGATCGCGGTGTTTTTCAGGGACAGCCAGAAGGTGGGGTCGGTCAGGTTGTCGGTGAAGTTGCGCAGGCCCACGAACTTCATGTCGCCCAGGCCGCTGCCGGGTTGCCATTCATGCACCGAGAGGTAGGCATTGAACAGAATCGGAAACAGACCGAAGACGAAAAACAGCAGGAAAAAGGGGCTGATGAAGATGTACGGTGCGTACTTGCGCTGGAAGTTGTCCCAGCCGCCGACTTTGGGAATGGGCGGGGTGGGCGTCAGCTTGGCGGGGGGAGCAGTCACGGCGGGGCCTCCTTCGGGCGCGGCCAGCCCAGCAGAGCCAGCCCACAAAAAACGCAGCAAAAACTGAGCGCGGGCAAATGCCGGACGCGCTCAGCCTGTCAAACTCAGGGTTGGGGCGCTGCTGGAATCAGCGGGTGCGGCGCTCCACCAGGCGCTGCGCGTCGGCCAGCGCGGTGGGGATGTCCTTGCTGCCGTCGAGCACGCTGCCCAGCGCGTCGCTGACGATCTGATCGGCGATGGGGTCGAGCTTGTTGACGTCCAGCGGCTGAATCTTGGCTGCCGCCGTGCGCCACAGCAAGCGGGCTTTCTGGTTGCCCAGGTACACCACGCCCTGGTTGAACACCGCGTCGGTCTGTCCGGCCTTGAGGGCCGGGAAGGCTCCGGTGGTCTTGAACGCCAGCACCTGCTGGGCCGCGTTGGTGGTCAGGTATTGCACCAGCTTCCAGGCGGCGTCCTTGTTGGCGCTCTGGGTGGGAATGCCGTAGAACGAGCCGCCCCAGCTGGCAAAGGTGTTGCCCGGCAGGTTCTGGGCGTTCCACTTGCCGGTGAAGTCCTTGGCCAGCCAGTTCTGCATGTGGCCGACCAGCCAGGCTCCCGAGAACTCGGTGGCGAGGTTGCCTTTCTGGAAGGCGGTGGTCCACTCCGGCGAGAAGGCTCCGCCCGCCTTGGCGTCGAGCTTGGCGTCGCGGATCTGCTTGGCCACCGTGAACGCCTTGACGAAGCGGGCGTTGTCGGGGCTGATCAGCACCTTGTTGCTCTTGTCGAAGTACAGGCCGTCTCCGGCCTTGAGGCCGGTGCGCAAGATGATCTGGGCGGCTTCGGAAGCGTCGGGAATCAGGAAGGTGCCGGGGTTGGCGGCCACCACTTTCTTGCCGTTGGTGATGTACGAGTCCCAGCTGGCATTGAGCTGGCTGGGCTTGACGCCCGCCTTGGCCAGCAGATCGGTGCGGTAGAACATCGAGCCGGGGCCGATGTCGGTGGGCATGGCGACGATGCGCCCGTCCTGGGTGGTGGCCTGCGGGAAGGTGAAGCCCACGAACTTGGACGCCAGCGCGCCAGCGTTGTAGGGGGCCTTGCTGAGATCGGTCATGCCGTTGCCTTCAGCAAACTTGGCGACGTAGCCGAAATCGATGGCCTCTACGTCGTTGGCTCCCTTGCCGGTCGAGAGCGCGGTGGTCAGCGCGTTGTGGTGATCGGCGTAGGCCAGCGAGTTGATCTTGACATCGATATCGGGGTAGAGCTTGTTAAAGCCGGGCAGGGCGGCCTTGACCACGCTGTCGAGGTCGGGGAACACGCCGATGGTGAGGGTGGTCTTCTGCGCGGCGGCCAGGCTGACCGAGAGCAAAGCGGCGGCGACGAACAATCTCTGAATCTTCATGGTGGAACCTCCGTAACTGGGGAGTGGAACCTGCTGAAAACGTTATCTGAAGCTTCGATTGGGTATGCCAGCAGACCGGGACAGAAATGCAGACGGCTCGCACTTCGAACGACAGGTTGTTGGTGAGGAAAAGCATAGGACTAGATAACGTTTTTTGCAAGCCCCCACCATCGGTGACCAACGGGGTGGGGACACCGATGGCGTGCCAGCGCAGGATCAGGCTGATCGGTAGGCGGCTGATGGGTCGCCCTGGACCGGGAAAAGTGAACGGCGGAATACTTTTGAGGGCCGGGGCCACTGGTCCGGTGGGATGTCTTGGCGAATACCTGCACTCGTGATAACGTTTTCTGCATGACCGCCGGGAGCCTTGCCAAATCTCTGACCATCCGCGACGTGGCGCACCGTGCGGGCGTCTCGGTCAGCACCGTGTCGCGGGTCATCAACGGCAAGAAGGTGCGCCCCGAACTCGAAACCAGCGTGCGCCAGGTGCTGAGTGACCTCAACTTCCGGCCCAGCGCGGTGGCCCGCAGCATGGTCCGGGGCACCACCCAGACAGTGGGGGTGCTGGTCGAGGACATTTCCAGCGCTTACTACGCCGAGCTGATCAAGGGTATCGAGAGCGTGCTGGAGCGTACCGGTCACCATCCGCTGTTCAAGAGCAGCCACTGGAGCACGGTGCTGGAGGAAGAGGCCCTCAAGGTGTTTCTCGACCACAACGTGGACGCCATCATCGTGGTGGGCGGCTTCATTCCCGAAACCCGGCTGCGTGAGCTGGCCGCACGCCTGCCGCTGGTGGTGGCCGGGCGCGGCGGCCTGAGCCTGGGCGTGCCGACCCTGACGCTCGATCAGCGCGGCGGAGCGGAGCGGGCCACCCGTCACCTGATCGAACTCGGCCACCGCGAGATCGTGCATATCTGCGGGCGCATGACCCAGGAGGACGCCGTGGGCCGCCTGCACGGCTACCGCGACGCCATGCACAGCGCAGGCATCGAGGTGCGGCCCGAATGGATCTTGCCCGGCGACTTTCTGGAAACCTCGGCGTACCGGGCGATGCTGGGCTTTGTCGAGCTGAACCTGCCGTTTACCGCCGTGTTCGCGGCCAACGACCAGATGGCGCTGGGAGCCAATCTGGCGCTGCACCGCAAGGGTCTGCGGGTGCCCGACGACGTGTCGCTGGTCGGCTACGACGATCTGCCGATGTCGGCCTACAGCCTGCCGCCGCTGACCACCATTCGCCAGCCCGCCCAGCAGGTGGGCGAGGCCGCCGCCCACGCTGCCCACGACCTGATGACCGGCAAGACGCCCCACTTGCCGGAGTTCGAGCTGAGGCTGGTGCTGCGCGAATCGACCCGCCCGCTGCGGCGTTGAAACGGGCGGGTCGCCTGCTTTGCATCCGCTTCCCCAGACCTTCAGCTGAACTTGATACGCTGTGGCCATGACCACTGCCGCCGCGCCCGAGGCCCTGCCCCCCGTGCTCACCGTCCGCGAGATGGGCATCGCCGCGCGCCGGGCGGGCCGGGTGCTGGGCACACTCCCCACGGCCCAGAAGAACGCGGCCCTGAGCGCGGTTGCCGCGCAACTCCGCGCCCAGGCCGCCGAGATTCTGGCCGCCAATCTGCTGGACGTGCAGGCTGCTCGCGCTGCCGGGCTGGCTGAATCGCTGATCGACCGCCTGACCCTGACCCCCGAGCGCCTGGAGGGCGTGGCCGCCGACGTGGATAAGGTGGCGACCCTGCCCGACCCGGTGGGCGAGATGCTGGGCGAGGCGACGCGCCCCAACGGTTTGAAGGTCTCGCGCCGCCGGGTGCCGCTGGGGGTGCTGGGCGTCATCTACGAGGCGCGGCCTAATGTCACGGTGGATGTGGCGACGCTGGCTGTCAAGAGCGGCAACGCGGTGATCTTGCGCGGCGGCAAGGAAACGGCCCGCAGCAACGCCGTGCTGGTGCGCCTGATCGCCGCTGCGCTTGCTCAGCACGGCATTCCGGCAGGTGCGGTGCAGGTCATCGCCGACCCCGACCGGGCCAGGATGCTCGAACTCCTGAAGCTTGACGATCTCATCGACGCCATCATTCCGCGTGGGGGAGCCGGGCTGCACCGTTTCTGCGTCGAGAACGCCACCGTACCGGTGATCGTGGGCGGCGTGGGGGTGGTGCATCTGTACCTCGACGAGAGCTACGTGCAGGACGCGGCGGGGGTGGCCAGTGCCGCCGAACTCATTCACAACAGCAAGGTGCAGCGGCCCAGCGCCTGCAATGCCCTCGACACCCTGCTGCTGACCGAGACCTCGGCCCAGCTGGCCCTGCCGGAGGTGGCCCGCGATTTGCTGGCCGCGGGCGTGGAGCTGCGCGCCGACCCCGTGAGTCTGGGCATTCTGCAAGCGGCGGGCCTGGAGGCGGTGGCCGCCACGCCCGGCGATTTCGGCACCGAGTTTCTGGCGCTCACACTCAGTCTCAAGACAGTGGCCGACTTCGGTGAGGCGCTCGACTTCATCGCCCAGTACGGCAACCACACCGACGCCATTCTGACCCGTGACGAGCGGCAGGCCGAGACGTTCGTGCAGCAGGTCGACAGCGCCGCCGTGATCGTCAACGCCTCGACCCGCTTCAACGACGGCGCGCAGCTCGGTCTGGGCGCGGAGGTGGCCGTCTCGACGCAGAAGCTGCACGCCCGCGGCCCGATGGCCCTTTTCGAGCTGACCACCACCAAATGGGTGGTGCGCGGCCAGGGACAGGTGCGCGGCGGATGAAAGCCCGCTGGGGTCTGTGGCTCGGCCTGGGCGGCCTGCTGCTGGCGTCCGGGGCGATTGCCGCCGCCGTGCGCACCGATCCCTGGCCCGGTAGCCCGGTGCTGACCCGGTTGTTTGCGCTGCCATCATCGAAAGCGGACGTGAAGCAGCTCGCCGCCGACCTCGACCTCAGCGCTGGACAGTTGCAGGACCTGCGCCAGCTCACGGCAGGCGAAGCCAGGAGCGCCAAACTCGGCGAGGCGGTGCAGAGCCGCCTTCAGGCCCGGCAGCTCAACACCGAGATCAGCGCCATGCGAATGGAAAAGGACCGCAAGGCCCGGCTGATTCTGGGCGACAAGTACACGGCGTTCCGGCAATGGATTAGAGAATGGTGGGCGCGGCAGGTGGGACACAGCCGTCAGCGAAGCGAGTTGCGGCAAGCGGCCCGTGAGGCGGCGCAGGCGGCGAAATAACAGAACGGGGCTCAGCCCGCCACGAACCGCAGCGCTCCCTCCACGTCCTGAAGGTCACTCAGGACCGGTACCACGGTACTTTCCGAGACCTGGGCGGCGTAGCGCACGTCCTCGCCGAGGCCCAGGCGCTCCAGCGTCTGCCCATGCACGCTGCTCGACAGGGCTTCCAGCGGGTTCCCGGCACTGCGGCGCAGGGTCAGGGCGATGCGCGCGCCGTCGTCCACGCTCAGTTCACCCAGCGCCAGCAGGTACTCGGCGATCACGCCCGCCGCGTACACGTCCTCCAGGCCCACCCGCTCGTCGGTTCCGGCGCAGACGATGGCGATTTCTTCGAGCGCCAGCGCCTTGGCCCGCCTCGCGGCGGCGTGGGCGTTGGTCAGTGAGGCCAGCAGCACCCGGCTGCCGCTCTGGGCCGCGATGTGGGCGGCCCCGGTGCCGTTGGTGGTGTTCATGATCACCGTCTTGCCGGTGAAATTCTGCTGCGCCGCTTCCACCGGGCTGTTGCCGAAATCGAAGCCGGGGATGGCCAGCCCGCCGCGCTCGCCGCCGAGCAGGTAGCGGTCGTCGCGCAGGGGGTCGCCCGCCTCGTCGGTGAGGCCCGGCTGCCACTTGAGGCCCAGGGCGATGTCGGGGCTGGCGGTGAGCAGCAGTGCCTCGGCTCCGCGCTCCAAGTACGTGACGGCGGTGGTGGTGGCCCGCAGCACGTCGATGACCAGCACGGTATCGGAATACGACCCGTGCGGAAGCAGATCGACCCGCAGCTTCACGCGTGCTCCTGCGTTAGCGCGGCGCGCAGGCTGGATAAGCCCGCCGCCGCGCCGCTCGCGCCGAACACGCTCGACCCGGCCACCAGCACGCTTGCGCCAGCATCGGCCAGGGCGCGGGCGTTCTCGGCGCTCACGCCGCCGTCCACTTGCAGTTCCGCCGCGCTGCCGATGTCGTTCAGCCAGCCGCGCACGGTGCGGACCCGCTCCAGTGATTGCGGCAAGAAGCGCTGCCCGCCGAAGCCGGGATTAACGCTCATGATCAGCACCAGGTCCACGTCGGCCAGCACCGGGCGCAGGGTGTCCAGCGACGTGCCGGGATTGAGCACCACGCCCGCCTGCTTGCCCAGGTCCCGGACCATCTGCACGGCGCGGTGCAGGTGCGGGGTCGATTCGACATGCACCGTCAGGCCGTCTGCGCCCGCCGCCGCGAAATCTTCCAGGTAGCGCTCGGGCGACGTGATCATCAGGTGAACGTCGATGAACTGCCCCGGCGCGGCGGCCCGTTTGGCAGCGGCCAGAATGGGCAGCCCGAAACTGATGTTCGGCACGAACAGGCCGTCCATCACGTCCACATGAATGTATTCGGCGCTGGCGATGGCCGACACTTCGTCCCCGAGGCGGGTGAAATCACAGGCGAGGATACTCGGAGCGAGTTTGACTGGCACGCGGGTCAGTGTACCAACCAGGAGCAAGTAAGCCTAGAGAGGACGCGGCATGAGGAGCGAGGGGCTGCCGGGCGCGTGGCATAGTGACCCCATGTCTGCCCCTCCCTTTCACCTCGTCGCCTGGGCCGTCTTGCAGCGCCCGGATGAGCGGATTTTGCTGGCCCGGCGCAGCAACGTGAGTTACGGCAATGGATTGTGGGGCCTGCCCGGCGGCCACGTCGAGGACAACGAGACACTGCCCCAGGCCGCTGCCCGCGAAGCCCTGGAGGAAGTCGGCGTGCGGCTCGATCCGGCTTCGCTGCTGCTGCTGGGCATGACCCGTTACGTGGACAACAGTGAAGCAGACATCGTGCGCGGCCTGGACGCCTTTTATCTGGCGGTGGACTGGCAAGGCGAGGCCCAGCCGGTCAGTGAATGCTCCGAGGTCGGCTGGTTCTCGCCCCACGATCTGCCGCCGGACGCCCTGCCCTGGCTTGATACGGCGGTGAGCAGGCATCTGGTGGAGAGGACGGCGTTTCGAGAAGATCTGGGCTGAAAGCGGCCCACGCCGATGCGTTACCCTTCAGCGTATGGATGTGACGGCATGGACGTAATAGTCATTGGCGCGGGGCTGGCTGGTCTCACTGCCGCGCGTACTTTGCAGCGGGCGGGAAAGCGGGTGCGGGTGCTGGAAGCCTCAGCGGTGGTGGGGGGACGGGTCCAGTCACGTGAACGCTCGGGCTTCACGCTCGACGCGGGCTATCAGGTGCTGTTCGAGGCATACCCAGCGGTCGAGCGCCAGCTCGATCTGTCGGCGCTCGATCTGGTCCGTATTCCGCCGTCGGCGGCCATTCGGCTGGGCACGAAAGAGGAGTTGCTGGGCGATCCCCGGCGCGACCCCGGCGTCATTCCCGGTCTGCTCACCGCCCGCAGCCTGACGGTCAAGGATCGGTTGCTGTTTGGCCGCCTGGCCGCCTCGGTGGCGGTGGTGCCGCCGCATACCCTGCTGACCGGCCCCGACGAGCCGACCCACGCCTACCTGGGGCGCATGGGCTTCTCGAACACGGTGCTGGAGCGCTTCTTCGCGCCGTTTTTCGGCGGTATCTTCCTCAGGCGCGACCTCTCGACGAGTGCGCGGCTGTTTCGCTACTACCTGCGGATGCTACTCAGTGGCCCGGTCAGCTTGCCCCGGCACGGGATGTCGGTGCTCAGCGGGCAACTGGCCTCGGAACTCACCTCGAGCGGGGCCATCACCTTCAATGCCCGCGCTCTGAAGCTCACGCCGCACAGCCGGGGCGTCAGCGTGACCACCTCGCTCGGCGAACTCGACGCCCCGCAGGTGATCGTCGCCACCGATCCGCCCAGCGCCGCTCAGCTGCTCGGCGAGGACGTTTCACGCGGCAGCGTGTCCAGCACCTATCTGTACTACGCCGTCGACACGGCCCCCGATGCCCAGTTCCGATTGCTGCTCAACCCGGTGGGTGGCCTGGGCAACTCGGCCCTAATCAACAACGCCCAATGGCTCAGCCACCTGCTGCCTGAGCGTGCGCCGGTGGGCCAGCACCTGCTCACCGTCACGGTGCTGGGCAACCCTGAGCTGGACGACGCGGCGCTCGACACGGCGGTGCGGGCCGAACTCTCGGTCTGGTACGGCCCGCAGGTCGCGGCGCTGCGCACCCTGGCCGTCGAGCGCATTGCCCACGCCCAGTATCCCCAGTCGCCCGGCTACGCCGCCCAGCTGCCGGGGCACACCACCCGGCTGCCCGGCGTGCTGCTGGCCGGGGAGATCACGTCCATGAGCGGAATTCAGGGCGCACTGGAAAGCGGCGAGAGAGCGGCAGCCATCATGCTGGGCGACCTGGCGACCATGAGCCGCCCGCGCGGCGCATGACCACCCCAGGCTCCAACCATCCGGCCATTGACCATCTGGTGATCGCCGCCCGGAGCCTGGGTGAGGGGGCGGCCTGGCTGGAAGAGCGGCTGGGCGTGCCGCTGTCACCCGGCGGCGAGCATCCCACCTTCGGGACCCACAACCGGCTGCTCTCGCTGGGCGGCAGTTATCTGGAAGTCATCGCCGTCAACCCGGACGCGTCCGCGCCCACCCGCCCGCGCTGGTTCGGCCTCGACATGCCCGCCGTGCAGGCCCGGCTCAAGGGTGGCCCGGCGCTGATTCACTGGGTGGCCCGCACGCCCCGTCTGCCGCTGGCCGGGCAGGGTGAGGCGCTGGCCCTCTCGCGGGGCCGCTACGCCTGGACCCTGACGGTGCCGCAAGATGGCTCCCTGCCGCTGGGCGGCGCGCTGCCGAGTCTGATCACTTGGCAGGGCGAGTCGCCCGCTGCCGCGCTGCCAGATGTGGGCGTGCGCCTGCAAATCCTGACGCTGGAGACGCCCCAGCCCGGTGACCTGCGGACCGCCTTGAGCGCGCTGGAACTGGTGGCGCTGGTAACGGTTCAGCAGGCCCCCAAAATCAGCTTGCGCGCCCTTCTGAACACCCCGAACGGGGAGGTCGTCCTTGAGTAACTCCAGAACCCTGATCAACCCCAGAAATCTGCCGCTGCGCCCCGGTGTGGGGGCCGTCATCGTGCGAACGGACGAAACCGGCGGTGAGTGGCTGGCCGTCGTGCGCGAATCGAACGGGTCGCTCACCTTGCCCAAGGGCGGTATCGAGCCGAAGGAGGACGCCCTGACGGCCCTGCGCCGCGAGGTCCACGAGGAGTCTGGAATCACGGCCCTGACCATCCTCACCGAACTCGGCATCTGGCCGCGCGAGAACGAGGCCGGAACACGCTGGGTCGAGAACCGGTTTTTTGTCTGCACCACGGCGCAAGTCGAGGCGACGCCGCTGGAACCCGGCTACGCGCTGGAGTGGTACCCGCTGACCGCGCCACCCGCCTTCTTTTGGGCCGATCAGTTCGAGGTGCTGGCGCAGGCGCGCTTGTGGCGAAATTCACATTCTGGATAACACCGCCGCGAGCCGCGCTACGACGCTGTTTGCCAAAAAAAGCCGCGCCAGGACGATGTTTTCCAGGCCTTTACGGATGGGGCGACGGAAGAGTAAACTGAGGCCCTGACCGCCCCGGCCAGCCATGGCATACGGGGCCGTTCGCGGCCTGCCGAGAGAGCAACATTGACGGCGCTGGACACTTCGTCTGGCGCTGCCCTGTTTTCGGCAATCGGGGTCGCAAGAGGGGGTGAGGACACATCGGAACCAAGGAGGAAGTGCGCGAGCGGCTGAATATCGCCGACGTGGTGGGACAGTATGTGAGCCTCACCCCGGCGGGCAAGGGCCGCCTGAAGGGCCTGTGCCCGTTTCACAACGAGAAGACCCCCAGCTTTCAGGTCGACACCGAGCAGGGGTACTACTACTGCTTCGGTTGCAAGGCGGGCGGCGATCTGTTCTCGTTCGTGCAGCGCACCGAGAACCTGAGTTTCGGCGATGCCCTGCGCAAGCTGGCCGAGCAGGCGGGCGTCACCGTCGAGACCCGCTACGGTGAGCGCAGCAGCCGCGATATCTACGACGTGAACGCCTTCGCGCTGGAGTATTTCCGCAGCCACCTGCCGGGGCCGGGCCTGGACTACTTCCGCGCGCGCGGCCTGACCGAGGAGACGATTGCCAAGTTCGAACTCGGCTACGCCCCGGACGGCTGGGACGGTTTGCTGAGTCTCGCCCGCACGCGCGGCCTGACGGACCGGCAACTGCTGGAAGCGGGCCTGCTCTCAGAGAACACCCAGACCGGGCGGGTCTACGACCGCTTCCGGGGCCGGGTGATGTTCCCGATTCGCGACCACCTCGGGCGGCTGGTGGGCTTCGGGGGCCGGGTGCTCGGCGACGAGAAGCCCAAATATCTCAACACGCCCGAGACGGAGGCGTTCAAGAAGGGTGAGCTGCTCTACGGCCTGAACTTCGCCCGCAGCGCCGCCCAGCAGGCCAGCCCCGACGGCGGCGGTGAGCTGATCGTGGTGGAAGGCTACATGGACGTGATCGCCCTGCACCAGGCCGGATTCGAGACGGCGGCGGCGACCCTGGGCACGGCGCTCACTGCCGACCACGCGACCCTGCTGGCGCGGCTCGACATTCAGAAACTGGCCCTGATGTTCGACCGCGACGAGGCGGGCCTGAAAGCCACCTTATCCGGACTCGATCAGGTGGTGGGCAGCAAGCTGCGGGTGCGCGCCACCCGGGTGCCGAGCGGCAAGGACCCCGCCGACGCGGTGATGGCCGGAGAGCTGCACGCCATTCGGCAGGCGCTGGCGAGTGGACTGGACGAGGTGCATTACCGGGTGGAGGCCGCCGTGCAGAAGTACGGCGTGGCGACCTCCGAGGCCAAACGGCGCATTCTGATGGAACTCCTGCCGCGCATGCAAAACCTCGATCCCTTCGACGAGAGCGCCCGTGAGATGCGGCGGCTGGCCTGCGATCCGCTGGGCCTGAAGCCCGAAGCCCTCAGCGACTGGATCGCCAACAAGGCCAAGCGCAAGACCCTCACCGATACCCACCTGGCGGGCATGTCTAACACGCCGCAGGGCGACCACGAGCTGGCCCTGCTGCGCCAGATTCTGCTGGCCCCCGCGCTGCTCGCCAAGCTCGACGGCCAGTTGCCCTGGCACAACGAGACGGTCAAGAAGGTGATGCTGGCCGCGCGCGGTGCGAAGAGCAGCGAGGAGATTCTGGAGGTCTTCCGGGGTCAGCCTGAGGAACAACTGCTGATCCGACTGCTGTTCGAGGGCCGCGATCCCCGCGCCCACAGCCGGGCGGCCACCGAGCAGTTCGAGCAGAAGGTGGGGGCCTACGCCGCCGCCGCCGTCGAGGACATTCAGTCGGGGCGCAGCATCGAGTCGCTCAAGGTTGAAAAAGACCTGCTGGCCCAGCAGATGTCGAGTGCTTCCGCCGCCGAGCAGCGGGCCTTGCTGGTGCAGATTTCCGAGTTGCAGCGGGCCATCGAAGCCGAGAAGCGGGTCCGGCGGGTGCAGGCGTAAAAATCTCCAGCGACGTTGGCCCTTTTTTAAGAAGTGACGCCAGGGCACGAAGTGGACCGGACCGACTTTCTAGACTGCCTCAGTATGACCAAGCCTTCCACAGCTCGCCGCCAGCCCGCCCCGCTGTTTGAGCCGCTGGAAGATCTGGCGGCGCTGAAGGCGAAAGCGCTCACTGTTCACCACACGCTCTGCGGGGTCTACGGCTGTCCGGTGCCGTTTTTCTCCGAGAGTGATCCGCTCAGCAGCCTGGTGAGCAATCTGCTGTCTCACCGCACCAAGAATGCCGATACGGCCAGGGCCCTGAGCAGTCTGCGGGCGGCGTTTCCGACCTGGGAAGCCGTGCGCGACGCCCCTGTGACAGACATTCAGCACGCCATTCGCGCCAGCACCTGGCCGGAGCAAAAGGCCCCGCGTCTCCAGGCCGTGTTGCACGAGGTGAGCGAACGCAGGGGAGCACTGAACCTCGATTTTCTGGGCGAGCTGGGCGTCCCACAGGCCCGAGCGTGGCTGGAGAGTATCCCCGGCGTCGGTCCCAAGACGAGCGCGGCCACCCTACTGTTTTCCAGATTGCGCATGCCCGCCATGCCGGTGGACTCGCACCACCACCGGGTGGCCCTGCGGTTGGAGCTGATTCCTTCCGGGACCGCCGTGGGGCCGTCTCACGCGCTGCTTGAGCGGCTGCTGCCCGAGGGCTGGGACGCCCAGCAGGTCTACGACCACCACGAGGTGCTGATGATGCATGGCCAGCAGTGCTGCTTTTTCGCCAATCCCGCTTGTGGGCGCTGCGCCGTGCTGGGTCAGTGCCCGACAGGTCAAGCCAGGCTGGGGCAGGTGGGTGAGACGGCGAACCCGGTGCAGGATTGAGGCGGTCACGGGAAGGGCGAGGTGACGTGTCTTGACGTTCGAGACAGCACTGAGCCGCCCGAACAGCAGAACCTACTCTCCAGTCCTGACGACTTCACTTTGCCGTCAGCAACGCCGCGCCAGCGAGGGCCAGCACCACGCCGCCCCACTGGGTGCGCCGCAGCCGCTCGCGCAACACACCCACCGCCAGCAGGGTGGTGAAGGCGGGATACAGACTGGTCAGCAGCGCGCCGATGGCCAGGCCACCACCCTGTACCGAGAGCAGGTAAAACAGATTGCCCAGTAGATCGCCCGGCGCAGACCCCAGGATCAGTGCGGGTTTGCGCGGCTTGAGGCCCACTGTGAAGATGGTGATCGGCAGCGCGATCAGCGAACTGGTGGTGCGGGCGGCGGTCAGCGTCCAGAGGGTGCCGGAGGGGGTCTGGGCCTGCCCCAGCATCACGAAGAAGAAGCCGAACCCCAACCCGGCCAGGAGGCCCAGGCCCACACCGCTCTGGCCCGGCGCGCCTTTTGGCCCCACACCCGGCGCGAAACTCAGTAGCGCCGTGCCGACGAGCACCAGCGCCGCGCCCAGCCAACCGAGGGTGCCGAGCGCCTCGCCGCCCAGCACGCCCACCGCCACCGGCACCGCTGCCGAGAGTGCGCCCGCGCCCACCGACACCGCGCCCATCGGCCCGACGGCCAGCGCTTTGTAGAAGGCCAGCACCGCCACCAGCCCCACCGCGCCCGCCGACGCGCCCCACAGCAGATCGCCAGTCGGCGGCAGTGGCTGGCCCAGCATGGCGGCCACCAAAGCCAGGGCGAGGGCGGCCAGCGGGTGTGAGAGGGCCACGACCCTCAGCGGTGGGTCAGAGCGGCTGGCCAGCCCCGCCAGAAAATCGCCCACCCCGTAGGTGAGCGCCGAGAAGAGACCGAGGAGGGCAGGATTCATCACGCGAGTGTAGCGGCTGTGCCATCCATGCTGCGGGCCCAGTGGCGGCGGGGCCGCAAAGACCAGAGCCTTTGGCGGCTTGAAGCGTACCTGTCGGACAGGTTAGAGTGCGGACGTTCTCAAGTTCCGACTTTTTCTGGAGGCCCATTGAGCCAACTGCTGCTGATCCGTCACGGACAGGCCACCCCGTTTGAGGCCGACACCGACCGCCTGAGCGAACTGGGCCAGGCGCAAGCACGCCGGGTCGGTGAAGCGCTGCGCTCGGAGGGGCTGGGCGTCACCCACGTCTTGCACGGCCCGCTGGTACGCCAGCGCCGCAGCGCCCTGATCGCCGCCGAGGCTTCGGACTGGCCCGCACTCAGCGAGGACGCCCGCCTGGCCGAGTATGACGGCGACGGCCTGCTGCACCATCTCGCGCCGCTGCTGGCCGAACTTGCCCCTGAGTTCGCCCGGCTCGCCCGCACCTTCGAGCAGGAAAAGTCCGGGCCCCAGCGCAACAAGCACCTTCAGGCCATGCTGGAGCCGCTGACGGCCCGCTACCTGCAAGGCGATCTGCTGCACCCCGATTTGGAATCCTGGGCCGACTTCCAGGCGCGGGTGCAGGCGTCGGCGCGCGACCTGCTCCGGCTCTCGGGTGCAACCGTGCTGGCCTTCACCTCCGGCGGCGTCATCGGCAGCGTGGTGGCGGGCGTGCTCAAGGCTCCGCCCAGTACGGCCCTCGCGCTCAACTGGCGTGTCAAAAACGCTTCCATCACCCGATTGACCTACGGGGGTGGGCGCGTCAGCCTCGATACCTTCAACGAAACCGGGCACCTGCCGGAAGAACTGCGCAGCTGGCGGTAAGCGGCACGATTGCTCGTCCTCTTTCTCGACATTCATCCAAGGAGATTCCATGCAAGCTGTTCAGTGTACCCACCTCGGCCCACCCGACGACCTCGAACTCAGCACCCTGCCCGACCCCACACCCGGCCCCGGCGAGGTCGTGATCGAGGTTCACGCCGCGCCGCTCAACTTTCCTGACGTGTTGATGATTCAGGGCAAGTACCAGATGCGCCCCGAGTTGCCGTTCACACCCGGCGCGGAAGTCGCGGGCCTGGTGACGGCGGTGGGGGAGAGCGTCACGCACCTTCAGGTCGGGCAGCGGGTCGCCTCGTTCGTGCAGCTCGGCGGCTTTGCCCAGCAGGTCAAGGCTCCGGCCAGCGCTACCTTTCCGCTGCCGGACGGAGTGGACTTTGCCGAGGGCGCCGCCCTGCCACTCGCTTACGGCACCTCGGCCCACGCCCTGATCGACCGGGCCGAGCTGAAAGCCGGGCAGATTCTGCTGGTGTTGGGTGCAGCGGGCGGCGTGGGGCTGGCGGCGGTGCAGATCGGTAAGGCGCTGGGCGCGCGGGTCATCGCGGCGGCCTCGACGGACGAGAAGCTCGAACTGTGCCGCCAAAACGGAGCCGACGAGACCATCAACTACGCCGATCAGGATTTGCGTTCAACCCTCAAGGCGCTGACCGGGGGCCAGGGGCCGGACGTCATTTACGATCCGGTGGGCGGCAAGCTGGCCGAACCGGCCTTTCGCAGCATTGCCTGGGGCGGCAAGTACCTGGTGGTGGGCTTTGCCGAGGGTGACATTCCGGCGCTACCGCTCAATCTGCCGCTGCTCAAGGGCGCGTCGGTGGTGGGCGTGTTCTGGGGCGAGTTCGCCCGACGCGACCCGAAAAAGAACCTCGCCAACCTCCGCCAGCTCCTGACCTGGATGGGCGAGGGCAAAGTCAAACCGCACATCTCCGCCCGCTACGCGCTCTCGGATGTGCCGCAAGCGCTCAAGGACATGGCCGGGCGCAAGGTGACCGGCAAGGCGGTGATTGAGCCGCAGCGGTGAGAGGAGCATCAGGGGCAGCATGGCCGACTTGTTCTCAGGCCTTCAGGCGGAGCCACTCGGCGAATGTGCGCTGGCCGCGTGCCATTTGCGGCGCGGTCAGGACGCCCTTTCGAACGGCTTGGAACGCCGCGAGCGGCAAGCCGATGGACACGACCGGCTTGTGTTGATGCTTGGCCGCTAGCATCTGCTCAGCCAGCTCGGCGATGGTCAGAACTTCCGGCCCGGCGAATCGTTCCGTTATGGGTTGACGCTTGAGGACATGCCGTGACAGGGCGGCGGCCACCTCGCCGATGTCCACAGGTTGCAACAGTCCAGTGGGAACCAGCAGCAAGGGCAGGCGCTCCAATTTGGCGAGCAGCGGGTACACGAAAGAATGAAATTGTGTGGCCTGAAAAATAGAAGCGTGCAGCCCACTTTTCAGTAGCAATTCTTCGGCCTGGGCTTTGGCCGCATAGTACGGAAAGCCGGGCACCTGCGCGGCCCCGACGATGCCGACCTGGGTGAAGTGCCGAATCCCTGCGGCCAGCCCAAAGCTGTGCAGCCGTGCAACCCCGGTCAAATCGCGCTCCGGGTGCTGCGGATCATGGGCTAGGTGCAACACCTCGTCCACACCTTCAAAGGCCTGCGCCAGTCCATCGCCGCTGATGTAATTGCCCTCGGCCCATTCATAGCGGGCGTCAGGGTGTGCCGGACGCTGGCGGGTCAGCACGCGGACTGTTTGGCCTGACTGCACCAACTCATGTGCGACCCTGCGGCCCAGATGGCCGGTTGCACCTGTGACGAGAATTCGTCCAGTGACCATCTTCGAAGCACCTCCTTACCCGATAAACGCCTTCCCGCCCAGGAACCCCTGCAACGCCGCCGGTATCCTGATGCGTCCGTCGGCCTGCTGGTGGTTTTCCAGAAACGGCACCAGAATGCGCGGCACGGCGATGCCGGTGTTGTTCAGCGTGTGCGCAAACTGCGGTTTGCCGTCCTCGCCCCGGTAACGCAGGCCAGTGCGCCGCGCCTGCCAGTCGCCCAGGTAGCTGCACGAGTGCGTTTCGCGGTAAAGCTGCTCGGACGGCACCCACGCCTCAATGTCGTACATCAGCGCCTTGCCCGCGCCCATATCGCCGGTACAGTTCTGCACCACGCGGTAAGGCAGTTCCAAGGCCCTGAGGATGCCCTCGGCGTTGGCCAGCAGCGTCTCGAACCATTTCAGCGCCTCGGCCTGATCGGCCCGGCAGATGACGTACTGCTCGACCTTGCGAAACTCGTGAACGCGGATCAGGCCGCGCACGTCGCGCCCCGCCGACCCGGCCTCGCTGCGGAAAGCAGCGGAGAGGGCCGCCAGCGTCACCGGCAACTCGCTCTCGGCCAGAATCTCGCCCGCATACAGGCTGTTGACCGGCACCTCGGCGGTTCCGGCCAGCATCAGATCCTCGCCCTCGATCTTGTAGACCTGATCCTCGCCGCCGGGGAAATGGCCGGTCGCCACCAGTGTCTCGGGCCGCACCAGCGCGGTGGTCGAGAGCGGCGTGAAGCCCCGGTCCGCGAGGTAGGTCATGGCGAACGTCAAAATGGCCTGCTCCAAGAGGGCAGCCTCGCCCTTCAGCAGGTAACTGCGGCTGCCCGAGACGCGGGCCACCCGCTCGGCGTCGGCCCAGCCGTGCTGGTCGAGCAGGGCCACGTGATCGAGCGGCGTGAAGTCGAAGCTGGGCAGCGTTCCCTCGCGCCGCAGCTCCACATTGTCCGAGTCGTCCACGCCCTCCGGCACGCCGGGCAGCGGGAGATTCGGCACGCGCAGCAGCAGCTGGCGCAGGGCGTCCTCGTGGGCCCGCAGCGCCGGTTCCAGCGCCTTGATCTCCTCGCCCAGCGCCTTGCCCTTCTCGATCAGCTCGGGCTTTTCCTCCTTGCTGGCTTTGGGCACGGCCTTGGCGTTGGCGTTGCGCTCGGCCTGCAAGGTTTCGACCCGCTGGCGCACGGCCAGCAGTTCGCGGTCAATCCTGAGCAGCTCGTCCAGATCGAGGTTGATGTGTTTGACCCGGATGGCGTCTTTGACCAGACCGGAATGGTCCCGGATGAATTTGAGATCAAGCATTTGGGTTCCTTTCGGGGAGTGGGCGTTCCGCTTGGTGGCTGATCGGGCGCTGAGTCGGCCCAGCACTATTCCACCTCACTCCGCTTCCACCGTGCGCGGCACCTTCACGAAGCCGCCCTGCATTTCCGGGGCCAGACTTTCTAGCGTGGCGTGCGGCAGCATCTCGCCGGGTACGTCGTCGCGCATCACGTTGACGAGGGCCACCGGGCGCTGCATTTCCTCCACACCCTCGGTATTGACGGCCTGAAGCTGCTCGAAGTAGCCCAGAATGGCGTTGAGTTCACCGCGCAGTTGCTCGGCCTCGACCTCGGCCAGGTCCAGCCGGGCCAGCTCAGTCAGGTGGTTCATTTCGGCGGCGTCGATCATGGGCGTCATTGTAAGTGAAAGAGCGGCCACCCAACTCCGGCAGCTCAGCCGTGTGCGGCGCGGTATTCCTCGCTCGCCAGCTTGATGCACACCGCCACCGCCTGCATCGCCTCGCGCACTTCCTCGACGGGCGGGCGACTGGGCGAGAGGCGGATGTTGGTGTTGTGCGGGTCGACGCCGCCCGGATAGGTGGCTCCGGCGGGGGTCAGGCTCACCCCGGCAGCCTCGGCCAGGGCGATCACCCGGTCCGCGACGGGCAGCGCGGTGTCCAGGCTGACAAAATAGCCGCCCCTGGGGGTCTTCCAGCTGGCGTACTCGCCCGCCGCGCCGAGTTCGGCCTCCAGGGCGTCGTACACGGCCTGGAACTTGGGAGCCAGCAGCTTGGCGTGGTCTTTCATCAGGCCGTCCAGGCCGCCGGGATACTGCGAGAGAAACCGCACGTGCCGCAGCTGCTCAATTTTGTTGGGGCCGATGCTCTGCACGCTCAGCAACTTGGCGAGGTAAGCGATGTTGGCCTCGCTGCTGGCCAGAAAGCCCAGGCCCGCGCCGCCGAAGGTGATTTTGCTGGTCGAGGCAAATACGATGGCCCGGTCCGGGTGCCCGGCCTCGGCGCACAACTTGACCAGGTTGACCGGCACGTCGCGGTTGTGCTCGAAGAGGTGATGCACCCGGTAAGCGTCGTCGGCGAAGATGGTGAAGTCGGGAGCCGCCGCCTTGAGCTGTGCCAGCCGCCTTGCTTTGCCTGCGCTGATGGTCTCGCCGCTGGGGTTGCTGTAGGTGGGCACGAACAGCATGCCCTTGACGAGTTCGTCCTGAACCAGCTCCTCCACGGCGTCGAGGTCGGGGCCGTCGTCCTGCATCGGCACGGTCAGCAGGTCGTAGCCCAGCGTTTCGAGCAGCAGGAAGTGACGGTCATAGCCCGGCACGGTCACGATCATCTTGGGTTTGCCGCTCAGACGCACCCAGGGCTGGGGACTGGCCCTGAGGCCGTGCAGCAGTGCCGCCGTCAGCACGAAGCTCTGGAGTTCCAGGCTAGCGTTGTTCCAGACGATCACCTGCGCGGCGGGAACGTCGAGGTAGTGACCGAACAGTTCGCGGGCCTCGGGCAGACCGTGGACGCCGCCGGGATAGTTGCGGGTGTCGAGGTTCCCGGCCATGTAATCGCCGCGCCGCAGCACGTCGATGAGCCCGTTGCTGAGGTCGAAGTCGGCGTCGCTCGGCTGACCGCGCTGCATGTTGAGCTTGAGCTGTCTGGCTTTCAGGGCGTCGTACTGTTGCTGGGCCGACACGTCGTCACGGGCAGTCATGGGTTCAGCTTACGGTCTGCGCCGGGCGCAGCGGGCGAGAACGTCTATGGCATTCGGCTCAACAGCCGACGAGACCGGCTCAGGCCCAGACCAGCCGCGCCGCCCACAGCAGCAGCGGAGCGGCGATCAGGGCCGGCAGAAAGCTGCCCACCCGCACCCGGTGCTCTTCCCCGAAGCCCAGGCCCGCCAGCATCAGGTTCCAGCCGATGCCCACGATCATCAGTCCGCCCGCACCGGTGATGATGAGCACATACGGATTGCTATTCAGGGTCGCCGGATCGGCCCCGCCCAGCAGCAGCCCGGCCAGCCCGCCCGAGGCCAGCGCGATGCTGCCCTGAATGACCAGCACAGCGGCGGCGCTGAGCAGCACGCCCACCCCGTAGACGCTTGCCAGCGCCAGTGACGAGATGCCGTCGAGGGTGGCCTTGAGCACATACGAACTGCTGTCGCCGGTCAGGCCGTTTTGAAGGCCGCCCACGATGGTCAGCGGCCCCACGCAAAACAGCAGCGAGGCCGCCACGAACCCTTCGGTGAACTGGCCCCCGCCGCGCATCCGGCGCTTGAGGGTATCGCCGAGCTGCGAGAGCCGGTCTTCCAAGTTGAGTGCCTCGCCGATGACCGCGCCGAGCGCCAGCCCGATCAGCGCCAGAATGACGCCCGGCACCGGCCCGCCCTTGACGCTGCCCAGACTGCTGGCCATGCCCAGTCCGATATACAGCGTCACCAGGCTCAGGACTTGCAGTAGGGTTCGCTGGGTGCGGGCTGGCAGGCGGCTCCCGAGCAGCAGGCCCAGCCCGGAGCCGACGATCACCGTGGCAGTGTTGATCAAGGTGCCGGAGAGCTGAGCGAGGAGCGACATGCGCGCCATGCTAGCGCGGCGGGTCGGTTCGGCCCCAGGACGGCACGTGAGCCAGGCCGAAGCGCTCGCGTTCATACCCAGCCTCAGTAATATCAGAGCGTCTGGATCAACCTCAGCTACTTCTGGACAGTGATGTCATGGCCCCCAGCGCCTGCCCGGTACAGCGGGTCTTGGGACGTTGGATAACCCGCCACCGGGTCAGCAAGCGCTTCGAGTTGCCGTACCGATCGGCGGGTTGGTCTGGGGCACGGGTCCTGAGCGCAGCGGTGGATTCACCGGCTGGAACCGTGTCCCTGGCGTCGGGGGGGATTCCCAAGTTCCCCCAATGTCGGCTGAACGCCCCCTGACATCTGCTGTTATACTGAGGGGCAAGTTGAACGCTCCCGGCTGTTTTCAACCGCGCCCGTGGTTCCGGCTGTCCTGCTTCGGTGGGCCTGGCGGTCAGGTCACGCCGGACACTGCGCTGCACGTTCAACCCGGTTTCGTTCAGAACAAACACTCAATTTTACGGAGGCTGCCTCGTGGCGGCCTCTTTTCGTTGTCTCTGCCTACCCCACGTCTCCCGCTTCAGCTCTGCTTACCCCGCCTGGAGGATCATGTGACCCTAAGCGAACAGTTCCAGACCCTGCCCAAGCTCCTGAAAGTCAGCGAAGTTGCTGAATTTACCGGCACCCACGAACGCACCGTGCGCCGCTGGATTCGCGAGGGCCGAATGCCCGCGGTGGAAAGCCCCTCGGGCATTCGGGTCCCGCGCCGGACGCTGTGGCGCTTTCTGGGTCTGGATCTGCTGGCCGCTTGAATCACTTCTCCGGTCGCCCGGTCGCCTGGTCCGAAGGTTAAGGCCGCCTGCGCCAAAAGGCGGACGTTTGTTGGCGCTCACCCTTCTATGCTGAGCGGTATGACGCGCCGCGCCCTCCTGCTCGGACTGCTGCTGTCGTTGCCCGCGCAGGCGGCCACGCCGGGACTGTCCACTTCGCCGCCTCCATCCATCAAAGCCTCGCTGCCCGCCCCCACCCCGGCTCCTACCATGACCCCTCCTGCGCCCACATCCAGTTCCAAAGCCGCGCCCGCTGCCGTGCCTGGCACCCCCATCCTGACGCCCCGAGTGGTGGGAAGGTTTCCGCACGACCCGGCGGCCTTCACTGAGGGCCTGGAACTGGTGGGCGGCGTGCTGTTTGAGAGCACTGGACTGGTGGGCGAGAGCAGTATCCGGCGCACCAACCCGCAGACCGGCGAGGTCACGCAGCGCCGCGCGCCACCGAGCAACAAGATCTTCTCTGAGGGCCTGACGGTGCTGAATGATGTGGTGTATCAGCTCACCTGGCAAGACGGCCTGGTGTATCTCTACGACGCCCAGAACTTGCGGAGCCTGGGGCAGCTGCGCTACCGGGGCGAGGGCTGGGGGCTGACCAACGACGGCAAATCGCTGATCATGAGTGACGGCTCCGATACGCTGATGTGGCGCGACCCCGATACCTTCGCCGTGACCCGCCGGGTCCGGGTGGTCGACCGGGGCGCAGGCATCACCAATCTCAACGAACTGGAATACGCGGGCGGCAGCGTCTACGCCAACATCTGGCTCAGCAACAAGGTGGCCCGCATCGACCCGCAGTCCGGCAAAGTCACCGCCTGGATTGACGTGACCAATCTGGCCCGCGAGGCGCAGGCCGCCGCTGCCAGAGCGGGGCGGCAACTGGGCTTCGACGACGTGCCCAACGGTATTGCCTTCAATGCCGCCAGGGGGACCCTTTTGCTGACCGGCAAGCGCTGGCCGCTGACCTTTGAGGTCAAACTGCCCTGATGTGCTGGCGACTACACGAGAAGCGGGGCGCTGAGATCAACGTTCAGCGCCCCGCTTCGTAGGGTCGGTAGGCTACTTCACGTTCAGGGTGATGGTGCTGATCGGCGTGGCCGCCCGGTCGGTGCCGGGGCGCACCACGTAGGTGATCTCGCCCTTGCCGGGGTTGCTGGCGTAGCTCCAACCGCAGGCCGTGCTCAGCGGCAACCGCTTGGTGCCGACGGTGCGCTCGCCGCGCTTGACGCTGACGTTGTAGCCGCTGCCCGACCCCTGCCCGCCGAAACGAAACGGTGAGGTCACATTCTGGCCGTCTTGCAGCGAGAGGGTAAAATCCTGATCGCAGGCGACCGCCCCGCCGCTGGCCGCGCCCACCGTGACGCGGGTGCTGGCCTGACCACCCTCGCCGCGCACCTCGTACTGGTGCGCTCCGGCGGCGGGCGAGGGCACATTGAGCGTCCACTGGCCGCCGGTGTCCACCGTGGCCGTGCCGATATCCGCACCGTCCTCGTAGACGGTCACGCTCTGACCGGCCACCCCGCTGCCGGTCAGGTCGAAGGCTCCGGTGACATTGCCGAGCGGCGCATTAATGGTGGGTGCGCTGGCGCTGCTAGCCGCCGCACTGGTGCCTGTGGTCCCGGTGTCCGTGGTGGCTGAATCGCTGGCGGCGTTGCTGGTGTCTGCGGCTATGCTGCCGGTGTCTGTGCCGGGAGTCGTCGCCGTGCCATTTGCTGCGCTACCACTTCCGGTGTCCCCTGTGGTACCCGATTCTGTGTCCGCTGCTCCGTCGCCCACCGTGACCTGAAGCTGGGCCACGTCGCCCGCCGTGTTCTGGGCCTCGTAGGTGTGCTGGCCAGAGCTGGGGGCAGCGATCTGGGCGCTCCAGGTGCCGTCCGGCCCAACCTCGGCGCCACTAATCTGGTTGCCCGTGTCCTTGATGACGACCTGATCGCCCGCCTTCCCCTGCCCGCGCATGGTGAAGGGGGCGGCAGGCAGGGCCACGCCCGCTGCCGGTTCGGTGACGCGCAGCGCCCCAGCAGCCTCGCCTGTTGCCGTGCCCTGGGCCGTGCTGTTGCGGTTCTGAGTGGCCAGATAGCAGCCGCCCGCCAGCAGCAGCAGCGCCAGCGGAATGGCCCACAGCCAGCCCGCTCCGCGCCGCCGCCGCTCATCGTCCCGGGGCGGCGTGGCTGGACGGATCGGCACTGAGGGAACTGCGAAGGTGCCCAGCAGTGGCGCGAGGGCGGCGGGCAACCAGGTCGCCAGGTGGGGCCGCAGCGAGAGCAGCAGTGCTCCCAGGCCCGCCGCGCCCAGCGAGTTGCTGCGGGCGTACTCCAGCAGCAACTTGAGCAGCAGCGGCAAGCTGAGTTGCCCCAGCCGCGCTACCCCCGACTCAGGGGCGTCTGTGGCGGCCGCCACCTGCCCGGTGATCAGCGCTTCGTTGCCGCCCAGCAGCAGCGGGGCCGAGGAGCGCCCCAGCCGTTCCAGATCGTCCAGGCTGCCGGGGCGCTCCACCAAAGGACCCACCGGGCCGCCCGGCACGCTGGCCGCCAGATCGAGCACTTGCTGCGCGCCTGCCGGGTCCTGGGCGTGGGTTGTCAGGGCGTCGAGTTGCAGCGGCCAGAGGGCATTCAGGGCCTGGCGCGCCGCCTCGGGAGCCAGACCCACCTGAGCGCCGAGGCGTTGGGCCAGCGGGCCGCTGAACTGGGTGTTCAGAAAGTCGAGAAGTTCCATAAGCCTCCGTGGTCGAGCCAGTGTGGTCGGGTCAGTGTCGTTGCCGGAACAAGCGCTCAAGGCGAGCGGCCAGCCTGACTGGGTGTACTGGATTCTTCCACACGCTTCAGGCGGCGGCCCGAAGGCAAGCCTTAGAAAGTCCATAGCTCGCCTTGAGGGCGGGCCCACACCAGCTCCGGACGAACGTCCGCCGCCGAAGGACTAGGCTGAAGTCATGACGCCCACCCCATCCATGTCCCGCCCCCGGCGTGTGCTGCTGACTGGCGCAGCGGGACACATCGGCACGACCCTGCGCGAGCATCTGCGCGGCCACTACGACCTGTTGCGCCTGAGCGACCTGCCTGCCGCGCTCGCCGGATTGCCGCCTGCCGCAGCGGGCGAGGAACTGTACCCTGCCGACCTGACCGACCCGGCAGCGCTGCGGGGAGCCACGCAGGGCATGGACGCCGTGATTCATCTGGGCGGTATTCCCGACGAGGACACTTATCCGGTGATTCGCGCCGTGAACATGGACGGCACCGCCAACTTGCTGGAAGCAGCGCGGTTATGTGGGGTGCGCCGGGTGGCCTTCGCCTCCAGCATCCACGCCGTCGGATACGCACCCCGTGAACCCATCGGGATGGACGCCCCGGTGCGCCCCGATAGCTTCTACGGCGTCAGCAAGGTTTTCGGCGAGGCGCTGGGCCGGATGTACGTCGACCGCTACGGCCTGGAATTCGTCGCGGTGCGGATCTGCTCGTTTCTGGAGCGGCCCCGCGAGGCCCGCAACCTGGCCACCTGGCTCTCGCCGCGCGACGCCGCGCAACTGTTCCGGCGGGCCATTGACGCGCCGGGCGTGACCTACCTGACGGTGGCAGGCATCAGCGCCAACACCCGGAGATGGATGAATCCGGACGGCTGGGACGTGCTGGGCTACGAACCCGAAGATAACGCCGAGGAGTACGCCGCCGAGGTCGAGCATCTCATTTCCCCGCTGCAAAGCAACGCGGCGCGCTTTCAGGGCGGCATTTTCACCGAGCCGGACTACCGGGGCCGCGCCGGGGACGGGTCATGAGCGGCGCAGTCAGAGGGGGAATCAGGACAGGGGTGCGCACAGTGTTTTTTGACTTACCGTTCGGTCAGCATGGCGGAGTAGACTCGCTCTTATGAGCGCCTCCACCCTCACGCCGCCGCCCGCCCACCTGGGCCGCGCCAAACTGATCTTGTTTCTGACCATCTTCGTGGCGATGCTGGGCCTGTCGGTGCTGTTCCCGATTTTCGGGCCGCTTTCGCGGCAACTTGGCCTGAGCGAATCGCAGACCGGCTGGTTTTCCACTGCCTACAGCTTGATGCAGTTCGTGTTCAGCCCGATCTGGGGCGCGCGCTCCGAGCGTATTGGCCGCAAGCCGGTGCTGGTGATGGGCCTCATCGGTTTCTCGCTGAGTTTCGGGCTATTTGCCATCGTTGCCGACCTGGGACTGCGCGGGGTGCTCAGCAGCACCCTGCTGTTCGGGCTGCTGGTCGGGGCGCGCTTCCTGGGAGGCATTTTGTCGAGCGCCACCCTGCCCACTGCCCAGGCGATGATGGCCGATCTGACCGATAGGGGCAACCGCGCCGCCGCCATGGGCCTGATCGGCGCGGCCTTCGGGCTGGGCGTCATCTTCGGGCCGGGCCTGGGCGGGGTGCTGGCCAACTTCGGCCTGACCGTGCCGGTCTACTTCAGTGCCGGACTGGGGCTAGTCACGGCGCTGCTGGCGCGGCTGACCCTACGTGAAACCCGCGAGCCCGGCACCTCGGCCCCCGCTGCGGGCAACCGTTTCGCGCTGGCACGCGGCCCGATCGTCGTGTTTCTGGTGATCAGTGCCCTCTTCACGCTGGCCTCGGTGGGCATGGAGCAGACCATCAGCTTTTACGTGCAGGACAATCTGCACCTGACGGTGGCCCAGACCCCGCAGGTCGTCGGCGGGATGCTGGCCCTCTTCGGGCTGATCTCGGCGGCGGTGCAGGGCGGCGCGATCCGGCCCCTCAGCAAGAAGCTGTCGCCGACCATGCTGATTCCGGCGGGCCTAATCGTGATGGGCGCGGGTATGTTCGCCCTGAGTGCGGCCAGCGTGTTCTGGACCATGGCAGGATCGCTGGCCCTGATCGGCATCGGCAGCGCCATTCTCGGCCCCAGCCTGTCTGCGGCCCTGTCGCTGAGCGTCAACGAACACCAGCAGGGGCAGGTGGCGGGTCTCAATTCCTCGGCGCTGGCGCTGGGGCGCATGACCGGCCCGCTGATCGGCACCGGCCTGTATCAGAGTGTCAGTCACCACGCGCCCTATATCTTCAGCGGGGGCGTGCTGGTGGCGCTGCTGGCGGTGGTGGCGCTGGCCCGGCCCCAGGTCAGGACGCCCGCCCCGGGGTAAGTCAGTCCAGCGGCATCAGAGCTTTGATTTCGGCCCCGAACACGAACTCGCCCACCTCGCCGTCCGGCAGCAGGTGGGCGAAATGCTGACGCAACCATGCCGCGACCTCCTGCGGCGTCTCGCGCCCGGCATCAGTCACGGCGATGGTGTTGCTGTGGGTGAGCAGGTAAGCCACCAATTGATCCTGGCTAAAAGGCACCAGATGGGTGAATTTCTCAGCTCGAAACGAAAATCCGGCGGCCTGCGCCTCGGTCTCGCCGAAGGGGCGGCGGTCGCGCTCAGGCGTGGGGTAGCGTGCTCCGTACTGAGCCATCCCCACCGTGAACTCCGGTTTCCCCACCAGTTCATCTGCCGCAAACCAACTGTCGCAAATTGCCAGCACGCCGCCCGGTTTCAGTACGCGCCGCGCTTCTTGCAAAAAAGCGTCGCGCTCCAGCCAATGAAAGGCCATGAACACCGTCATCACGTCGGCGAATTGATCTGGCAGCGGCAGTGTCTCGGCAGGGGAGAGGGCATAGCTCACGCGCGGGTGGAGCCGGGCATGGGACAGCATCGCCTTTGAAATGTCGAACGCCCGGACCTCGTCGACCAGTTCCGCCAGCGCCACGCTGCACTGCCCGGTGCCGCAGGCCACGTCCACGCCCAGGGCCGTACCCATCAGAAACGGTCTGACCCGTTCCAGGACCAGCGGCTGCACATCGGGCCGTCCGGCAGCGTAGCGAGCGGCTCCGTCGGCACTGAGAAAGGGATTGGTCACGCCCCCAACTCTAGCGGCCAGGCAGCAAAAACGCCCCAGCGCAGGGGCCAGGGCGTCTCAGAAAGCGCGGCTCAGATGCTGAAGCCGAACATCCTCATCTGGCGCTTGCCGTCGTCGGTCATCTTCTCGGGACTCCAGGGCGGCGTCCACACGAACTCCACGTTCACCCGGTTGACCCCGTCCAGGCGCATCACGGCCATCTCGGCGTCGGAGCGGATCAGGTCCTGCACCGGGCAGCCCACCGAGGTCAGTGTCATGGTCACGTCCACCACGCCCTCGGCGGTAATGTCCACGCCGTAGATCAGGCCCAGATCGACCACGTTCACCGGAATTTCCGGGTCCTTGACCACCTTCAGGGATTCCAGCACCTGCGCCTCGCTGGGCAGGCCCGCCAGGGTAGGTGCGGCGGCAGCGTTAATGCCGGGGGCGGTGTCGTCGCTCATGCCGTTCCCTCTTGGGTGGGCAGGCCCGCTTCCTGCCAGGCCAGGGTGCCGCCCTTGAGGTTGGAAACCTGCTGGTAGCCGTTGTCCAGCAGGTGCTGGGTGGCCTGGGCGCTGCGTGCTCCGCTGCGGCAGATCATCACCAGCTCTTTGTCTCTGGGCAATTCATTGTACCTCGCTGCGAACTCGCTCAGCGGCATCAGGGTTGCGCCCTGGGCGTGGACTTCCTGGTATTCGTTGGCCTCGCGCACGTCAATGAGCAGCGCACCGTCGTTCATGCGGGTCTGGGCTTCCTGGGGGCTGACTTCGTTCATGAGATCAGCATACCTGAGCGGCCCACTCGGTATTGTGAGTCGCCTAAACTATCCCTATGCTGCTCGATCCTCAGCACCTCGTCATCGATCTGCGCCCCGACCCGCTGCGAACTGCCGAGCCGCTTTCGGCACTGCTGCCCAACCCCAGCCGCGCGGTGACCCTGGCCCAGATCGAGGAGGGCGAGCATCACCTGAGCGCCGCTGACGGCCCGCTCATCGTCGTCTGCGAGCGCGGCATTCGCAGCACGCTGGCCGCCCGCTTTCTGCGCGCCGACGGACTGGAGGCGGTGGCCCTCCCAGGCGGCGTCCCAGCCCTGCGGCGGTCATGAGATGAGCGGCCCCGCCATTCACGCCCTGCACGGCTTTCTGGGAAGCGGCAAAACCACGCTGGCCCGCCGCTTGGAAGCCGAGTTGCCCGCCATGCGGTTTTCCAGCGACGAGTGGATGGTCGCCCTCCACGGCCAGGACCCGCCTGCCGCTGACTTCGCTGAATACCGCTCACGGATCGCTGGTCTGATGCAGCTTTACTGGACCCGCGCCCTGGCCCTGGGCTTGCCAGTCGTTCTGGACGAGGGGCTGTGGACTCGCCGCGAGCGCGGCGAACTGCGTGCTCAGGCGGATGCGCTCGGCGTGCCGCTCACGATCTATGCGTTGAACACCCCCGAGCCACTGGCCCGCGAGCGTATCCGGCAGCGCAACGCCGGGCCGGCCAGTCTCTCCATCGCCGAGAACACCTACGACCTGTTTCGCCCGCGCTTCGAGGCCCTGGAGCCGGACGAGACGCACGTTTCGGTGTTCTGAGCGGGGGCAAAAAAAGCCCCAGCCACTTGGACTGGGGTGTTTATCTTTGGTTGCAGGGACAGGATTTGAACCTGCGACCTCCGGGTTATGAGCCCGACGAGCTACCAGACTGCTCTACCCTGCGTTAACTGCTTTCGCCCCGTTTTCCGGCGCTCAGGAATAGTACTCCCCGGCTGCCAAAGTGTCAACTGTGATGGGAATCGCGGTGGCGCAAAGTGGGGTCAGGCCGGTCCTTGCTTCTTCGACCCCTGGCCCTGTATAGTTTCTTCTTGGCCGCAAGTGGGGCCGGGCATTAACAGCGCTTTTGGGCGCGGCCCGCCGACCCCCAGACGGCGACGCCCTGAACACAGGGTTGTCCGCCGGGCTTCAAGGAGAATCATGCCGAAAGTCAAGACCAAGAAAAGCGCCGTGCGGCGCATCAAGATCACTGCCACCGGCAAGGTGATGGCGTTCAAGAGCGGCAAGCGCCACCAGAACACCGGTAAGAGCGGCGACGAGATCAGCGGCAAGGGCAAGGGCTTTGTGCTGGCCAAGAGCGAATGGGCACGCATGAAAGCCGCGCTGCCTGGCGGGCGGTGAGCTGAATGCCACGCGCTAAAACAGGCATCATCCGTCGCCGCCGCCACAAGAAGGTGCTCAAGCGGGCCAAGGGCTTTTGGGGTTCACGCTCCAAGCAGTACAAGATGGCCTTCCAGACCCTGCTCAACGCCGCGACCTACGAGTACCGCGACCGCCGCAACAAGAAGCGCGATTTCCGCCGCTTGTGGATTCAGCGCATCAACGCGGGTGCCCGCTTGCACGGCATGAACTACTCCAACTTCATCGCCGGACTCAAGCTCGCGCAGATTGACCTGAACCGCAAGATTCTGGCCGACATCGCCGCCCGTGAGCCTGAAGCCTTCGCCGCGCTGGTCGAGAGCGCCAAGAGCGCCCACGCCAACAAGAACGCCGCTTAAACCGAGCCGAACTGAACGAGAAAGCCGCTCCCGAAATGGGGGCGGTTTTGATTTGGCCCCATGAAGGTGCCGGTGATCGGCCCGCCGTCAGAACGCGGCAAGAGGCTGTTTCTTAGGGTAGGCGTATGAAGCCCAGTTTCAGACCCGAGAAATTCCCCTCCCGAGTGATCGCCGTGGCAGTGTTGGCAACAGGAGTGGCGCTCAATGCTTCAGCGGCACAAAACCCGTACATCACCTTGCAGAATGTCTCGGCTTGCCTGGTCAAGCGTGCGGACGGCTACGCACCACGGTTGTCATTCAACATGCGGCCCAAGGAGAAGATGGAAACCGTGTCGCTGGTGGGCACCTTCGCGATCAACAATCAACCAGCGCTCAAGTCGTCGCCGTACATCCAGTTTGACGCCGAGGCGGAAGGGAACTACAAATACCCCGTCCGGCTGCTGCCCAAGTCAGCCCTCCTGGCTGCTCCCGGCGGTGACATTGTTACGCTCAACGTGATTGCCCGGATTTTGCCGTACAAGGACCGCGCCACCCTCAGCCTGGGTCAAGTGACCGAGGTGACGCTGCTGTCCACGAAGATGAGACTCGTCCGCTGCGCCGGGTAGTTCTGAGACAGCGGCCCAGGTTTATTTCCCGAAGTACTCTGGCAAATCCTCTTTATTGATCAGGATTTCTCTTGGTTTGCTGCCCTGGTGCTTACTCACGATGCCCATCGCTTCGAGCAGGTCCATCAGTTTGCCCGCGCGGGCGTGACCCACCGACAACCGGCGTTGCAGGCGGCTGACGCTGCCCTGGCCCTCCTCGATGCAGATCTCGGCGGCCTGCCGGAGCAGTGGATCGGAAAAGTCCATGTTGCCCTTGTCGTGGCTCGGCCCGCCCGATTCGATGCCGCCGTCGAAATCCGGGCCGTAGAGTTCCACGAAGGCGTCATCAAATACCTGACGGCGCAGCTCCTCGGTGATGCGGTTCGATTCGTCCTCGCTGATGTACGGTCCCTGGAGGCGGATCGGCTTGACCAGGCCCGGCTGGTAAAACAGCATGTCGCCCATGCCGGTCAGCCGCTCAGCTCCCATGCTGTCCAGAATGGTCCGCGAGTCGTGTGAGCTGCTGACGGCAAACGCGATGCGGGCAGGCACGTTCACCTTGATCAGGCTGGTCAGAATGTCCACGCTGGGCCGCTGGGTCGCCAGCACCAGGTGCATGCCGGTGGCGCGGGCCATCTGCGCCAGGCGCATGATCGCCGACTCGACCTCCTTGGGCGAGGTGATCATCAGATCGGCCAGCTCGTCGATGATGATGACCAGATGTGGCAGCTCTGTTTCGCGAATCTGGCGCATCTTGGCGTTGTACTGCTCCAGGTTCTTCGCACCCACCTGCGACATCATCTTGTAGCGCCGCTCCATGTGGGCCACCGCGCCGAGTAGTACTCCGGCGGCGTCCACCGGATTGGTGACCACGCTGCGCACCAGATGGGGAATGCCGTCGTAGGGAGTGAGCTCCACCATCTTGGGGTCGATCATCAGAAATCTCAGATCGGTGGGCAGATACTTGTACAGCAGAGACGTGATCAGCGTGTTGACGCACACCGACTTGCCCGAGCCGGTGCTGCCCGCGATCAGGAGGTGCGGCATCTTGGCGAGGTCGCCGACCATCAGTTCGCCGTCGATGCTCTTGCCCAGGATGATCGGCAATCTGGCGCGGGTGTTCTGGAAGCTGCTGGCCGCCACCGCCGTGTGGAAAGTGACCGGCTCGCGCTCGGCGTTGGGGACTTCCAGCCCGATGACGTTCTTGCCCGGCACCGGGGCCTCGACGCGCACCCCGCCGACGGCCAGGGCGCGGGCCAGGTCGTTACTGAGGCTGGCGATGCGGCTGATCTTCTCGCCGGGAGCCGGTTCGATCTCGTAACGGGTCACCGTCGGGCCGCGCGCGAAGTCCACGACCTTGGCCAGGAGGCCGAACTGCCCCAGCGTTTCGTTGATCAACCCTGCCCGCTGCCGCGCCGAGATATCGAGTTGCAGGGTGTTGTGGACCTCCGGCGGCACCGGGTCGAGCAGGTCCACGCCGGGAATCGCCAGATCGAGCGCGCCCTGGGTGGGGCGGCTGCGCTTGGGCGCAGTGGCATTGTCGTCCTCCCAGGGCAGGCTGTCCGCTTCGAGCTTGCGGCCCGAGGACACCGGCAGCGGCCCGCCCACGCCCTGGGCACTGCTCTGGGGACCGCCGACCCCCACCGCCACCGGAACGGTCGAGACCACCAGGGTCCCGGCCGGCTCGGTCGCCAACGGAGCAGGCTGTTCGGCGTCCATTCGCAGATCGATCAATGGCGGCTGAAAAGCCAGCGTGCTGCCGAAAATGTCCAGTGCGGGCGCAGCGCTGTGGCCCGCCTCGTTTTGCCCGAAATCGAAATCGAGCAGCGGCGCGCTTGGTTCGGGCTGAACATGCTCGAGCTTCTCCTGCCAGACGGCGCGCTCGGCCAGGGTGGTGTCGGGATCGGTCAGCAGCGCTTGTTCGAGCGTCTCGGCCAGCCGCGCCGGACCCGCATCATAGGCGCGGGCCAGGGCAGGCCAGCCCGCATAGAGCCGAGCGCGGCGGTGCCAGGCGACGTAGCCGTCCTCCAGTTCGCGCCAGCTCTGCACCCGCTGGGCGTGGGCCGGGCGCTCGCGGGCCAGCAGCGCCGAATCGGGCTTACTCAGCGCCTTGGCGGCGCGGGCGCGTTCGCGCTCCAAGCCGCCCGCCCTGGCCGCCAGGCGCGCGAGGTCGAGCGTCAGGTTGCGCCGCAGCCGCTCCAGCGCGCCGCTGGCAAGCGTCGAGGGTAGCTCCAGGCCGAGTTCGTGGCGGCCCGCCCGCACGTCCTGGGCCAGCCGCTCGACTTCCGCGCCCGCCTCGGGGGCTTCGCGGTCCACACCCGAGAGCAGTTCGCGCCCGGCGCTCTCGACAAACGAGTGGCTGATCTCGCGCCAGTGCTTCAAGTCGGCTTCCATATCCTTAAGACCGTGTTCGTCGAGGGCGCGCACCTGTTTTCCGGCGTCCTTGGTTTCGTCTTTCCAGCTCTGGAGTTCGCGGTTCTCGGGAAAGAGCTTGCCGAGCGTTTCCAGGTTGCGGCTGTGGGCCACCAGGTGCTGGCGAACCTGCTGGCGCTGCTGAGCGGTTTCCCGGCCTTCCTGCCGGGTTTCGACGGCGGCCTGCCCCCAGTTCAGCAGCACGCCGATGCCGGCGCTGAGGGTGCGGAAAAAACCTTTGAGCAGACTCAGGGGGCCGAGCTTGAGCATCAGTTCCAGGCCCAGGGTCAGGGTGACGACCGGCAGCAGAGCCGCCGCGTAGGAGAGCACCGAGAGCGGGCGCAGGGTCAGCGCGGCGAGTTGCCCCGCCGTGCCGGGCATGAAGATGTCTTGCAGGGCCAGCAGCGAGAGCACCACCACGGCGGCGCCCAGCATCCGGCGGGTGAGGTTGCCCAGGTCCTTGTTGATAAACAGCAAAATGCCGTAGCACAGGGGCAGAATTGGCAGGGTGTAGCTGCCCCAGGCCAACCAGGTCATCAGCAGGGTGTGGGCCTGCGACATGAATCCGGCTCCCTGGGCGGGCAACACCAACGTGATAATCAGAAAAATGCCCAGCGCGAACAGCACCAGCCCAAACGCCTCGCCGTCGAAGCGGTTCTGGACGGTCTTGGCGCGTTTTTTCGCCTTGGTCATGCTTTCAGTCTAGCGGCTGACAAGAATTCCGATTGAATCCCGCACAACGTGGGCGTTCAATCTGGTGATAGCAGCTCAGAGAAGAGGGGTTTCGCGGCACATGCGTGCAGGCGGCGCTTTCCGGGACTGTGGGAATGGAGCGCCGTCGTTGGGGTGCTTCTGGCGCTGTGTGCCGGGCAACAGTCCGGGGACCGGCCCACACGTTGCCCTGTGCGCCCCAGTTGCTTCACACTGAGGCGTGGCCGAAGTCACCTCGGTTCCCTGGCTGGCCCTGCCGGACGCACTGGAAGTTCGGCTGTGGCAGCATGCCCGCCGCAGTGCGCCGCAGGAATGCGTGGGTGTGCTGGGCGGGTGGTCGGTGGGTGCAGGCTGGCATGCGCAGGCGCTTTATCCGCTGACCAACGTCGCCGCCGTCCCCGAGCGCGAGTACCTGGCCGACCCACTGGAGCTGCTGCGGGCGCTCAAGGTGATGCGGGCCGAATCCCTCGAACTCGTCGCCATCTATCACAGTCATCCGTCTGGCCCCGCCCAGTTCAGCCGCACCGACCGGGCCAGGGCCGCCTATGACGTGCCGTACCTGATTGCCGACCTCAGCGGCAGCGTGCTGAGCGCGTACCTGCTGCCGGAGGGCCGGATCTGCGGGCTGCGGCGGTGAAGGGGGGAGGGGTCTTGAGAGCGGTGCGTCCCAGTGCGTTGTGCGTTGCGGTGGTTCTTCAGTGGCTGGCGGCCATCACGCCCAGCACCCGGCGCGCGCCGAGGTAGCGGGTGGCCCAGTAGCGGCTGCCCAGGTCGTCGAGGCCCACCCGGCCCGCAAACGAGTTGGCGTTGATGAAGGTGTTGCCCTCCACCACGATGCCGACGTGGGTGACCTTACCGCGCCCCTCGGTGTCGAAGAACACCAGGTCGCCGCTCTGCAACTCGCCTCGCTCCACCGGCACCCCGATTTGCGCCTGGTCGGCGCTGACACGCGGCAAGCTCAGGCCCAGCGGTGCGAACACCTGCAACACGAACCCGCTGCAATCGGTGCCGCTGCGGTTTTTGCCCCCGTAGACGTACGGTACGCCCAGCAAGCTGCGGGCGTTGACCAGCCAGTCGCCCTGCGGCGCGTCGGCAAGCGGCGTGGTGACGATGCTGGCGGTGATCTGCACCGGGGCCGTCGGGGCCGTATCCACCGAACTGCTGGGGAGCGCGTCCGGCGTCATGACGGTGGCCGCCGTGACCGTCGTGGTGGTGATGGCAGGTATCACGGTGATGCTGGAAACCGCGCTGCTGGCCATGGTGCTCCTGGCAGTGACGCTCTCGGGCCGGCTGACGCTGGCTGACGCCCCTACGGCTCCAGGCGTGCCCCGGACGACCAGCACCTGTCCTAGCTTCAGGTTCGGGCTGCTCAGGTTATTGAGGCTCAACAGCGCGTCCACGCTCAGACCGTTCTTGCGGGCAATCGAAAAAGCAGTATCGCCCTTGATGACGCTATACGTCGGGGGCGATACCATCAGCACCTGTCCTACGCTCAGATCGGGGCTGCTCAGATTGTTGAGGCTCAGCAGCGCGTCCACGCTGAGGTTGTACTTGTGGGCCAGACTGTAGGCCGTGTCCTTGGGCTGCACTGTGATGCTCGGCCCACTGAAGCCTGATCCTGACTGGGTGGTGGTCCCTGGGGTTCCAGCAGCTTGGGCGGTGGCGGCCAGGACCAGACTGGGGCAGAGCAGAAGCGCACAGAGTAAGGTTCGGAACACGAAGACCTCAGTTGGCTGGAGCTGCTCACGCGGGCCGGATGTACCAGGTGCGGCAGGCCGGAGCAGTTCAGCGTGGGGGTGCAGGGTGGCTTGAGACCAGGATTGGGATAGATGAACGTGCGGTGAAGCTTTGGCGCAGTGTAACACGATTCACGCTTGAATGTGAGACCCCCCTAAAGACGCCTTGGGGGTGGTGGGCGTGGGCCTGCAGCCGCCCTGCGATTTCGAGTTTGGAGGCCGCTCATGTTTCCAATCTGACGGAGGCGCACGGTGACAGCATGTTTGCCGCCGCTCAGGCGTGGCGCACCAAGACTTTCCGGGCGCTGCGCCATGCCGATTACCGCCGCTACTGGTTCTCGCAACTGCTCAGCTTGGTCGGGTCGTGGATGCAGAGCACCGCCCAGTCGTACCTGGTGCTCGAACTGACCAATAACAATTCGGCAGCGCTCGGCTGGGTCACGGCGGCACAGTTCACGCCGAGCCTGCTGCTCTCGCTGTTTGCCGGGGCCATCGTGGACCGGGTGCCGCGCCGCCGGGTGCTGCTGGCAACCCAGCTCACCTTGCTGGCGACTGCGCTGATGCTGGCTGTGACCACCCACCTGGGGCGGGTCACATTGCCGCTGGTGCTGGTGTTGGCTGCCGTCAGCGGCGTCGCCAACGCCTTTGACATGCCTGCCCGCCAGAGCATGGTCGTGGACTTCGTGCCGAGGGGAGACGTGCCGAACGCGGTGGCGCTCAACAGCCTCTCGTTCAACGTCTCGCGCACGCTGGGGCAGGCGGTATTCGGCGGTGTGGCGGCGCTGGGTGTGGCGCTGTTTGCTGGACGCGGCTCCGTCGGCAGCGCAGGCGAAGTCAGCAGTTCGGTGGCGGGCCTGGCCTTTCCCTTTTACCTCAACGTCCTCTCGTTCGGTCTGGTAATCTACGTGCTGGCGACGCTGCCGTTTCCCGAGCGCGAGGTGGGCGGGCGGCGGGCCGTCGTGGACGACATCAAGGAGGGCCTGCGCTACGTGCGCGCCACACCCGCCATTGCCGTCACGATGCTGCTGGTGGCGCTGCTGAGCCTCACCGCCATCAATTTCAACGTGATCATTCCCTACTTCGCCCGCGCCGTCTACCACCTCAGAGAAGGCGGCTTCGGAGCCATGAACGCGGCTTTCGGTGCAGGGGCGATGGTGGGCGCCCTGTGGCAGGCCTCGCAGCGCGACCCGGCCCGCAACCTGAGGCCCGGCGCGGTCATCCTGATCGTCAGCTTGGTGGCCTTCGCCCTGACGCCCTCGGCCTGGCTGGCGTCGTTGGTGCTGGCGTGCTGCGGCTTCGGCATGCTGACTTTTCTGATCAGCGCCAACAGCACCGTGCAACTCACCGTACCGGACGCCCTGCGGGGCCGGGTCATGAGTCTCTACTCGCTGGTGCTGGCCGGAATGGGGCCGCCGGGAGCCTTGCTGGTGAGTTACCTGATCGGCACCACGGGTCCGCTTGGACCGCGCGCGGGGCTAGGCGTGGTGGCCGTGCTGTCGGTGGTGGCGGTGGCGGCAGTGTGGCGCCGGCTGCCCAGGGGAGTGATTCGCAGCGAGACGGCTTTAGAGGTTGCCCAGGCGGTGCAGGGCGGCACGCTGGAGGCGGGCAAGCAGCCGATGCAAGCGCCGGTGATGGGAGAGAGTAAGGGAACGGACTGACGTGGGGCGTGCTGCTTGGGGTGGACCTGACCCATCTTGCCCCCCGGCTCCCAAAGGACTAAACTGACGCTTATGTTGACCGCCCGCCGAGCCGGAGACGCCTTCATTGGCGCGCTTCTTCTTCGCTGGGGGCGGTGAGCGCAAGCCTTCGCGTTCACCTGACGGCCCCCGAATCCTGCGCGGTTCGGGGGCTTTGTTGCGGTGCAGGGCGCTGAGCAGGAAGGAGGAAAGCCTATGGGAATGACGATTGCCGAGAAGATTCTGGCGGCCCACAGCGGCCACAATACGCTGACACCAGGGCAACTGATCGAGTGCAAAACCGACTGGGTGCTGTGCCACGAGATCACCACCCCCGCTGCCTTGCGGATGCTCGAAGAGCGCGGTATGGACCGGGTATTCAACCCCGACCAGATCGTGGCGGTGCCGGATCACTCGGTTCCGGCCATGAACATCAAGGCCGCCCAGATGTACCAGAAGCTCAAGAGCTGGGTCAAGGACAAGGGCATCAAGCACTTTTATGACGTGGGGCGCGGCGGCATTGCCCACGTGGTGCTGGAAAACACCGGCCTGATGAAGCCGGGGCAGACGCTGGTGTCGGGCGACTCGCACACCTGCAACGCCGGGGCGCTCGGCACCTTTGCCACCGGCGTGGGCAGCACTGACCTGGCCGGAGCCATCTACGCGGGCATGGTCTGGTTCAAGGTGCCGGAAACCATGCTGATCAAAGTGACCGGCCAGACCCAGCCGGGCGTGACGCCCAAAGACATCGTGCTGGAAGTCATCAAGCGCATTGGAGCCGACGGCGCCAACTACCTGGTGATGGAGTGGGTGGGCGACTACATCGACAACCTCGATATGGAAGGCCGCTTTACGCTGGCGAATATGGCCATCGAGGCGGGTGGCAAGACCGGCATCGTGGCGGTGGACGACACGACCCGCGCCTACATGGCTGAGCGCGGCGTCACGCCCGATCAGTACACCGAGTACCAGTCTGACCCCGACGCCAAGTACAAGGTCGTCGTCGAGGTGGACGCCTCTCAGGTCGAGCCGACGGTGGCCTACCCGCATATCCCCAGCAATGGCCGGGTGGCGGGCAGCGACCATATCGCCGTGACCCACGCCTACGTGGGCAGCTGCACCAACGGGCGTATCAGCGATTTGCGCGACGTGGCCCGCATCCTCAAGGGCAACAAGGTGGCCGAGGGCGTGCAGATGATCGTGGTTCCGGCCACCCAGCTGATCTGGAAGCAGGCGGCACAGGAAGGCCTGCTCGAAATCTTCGTGGACGCGGGAGCCAGCGTCTCGTACCCGTCGTGCGGCGCGTGCCTGGGCATGCACTCGGGCGTGCTGGGGCCGAACGACGTGTGTATCTCCTCGACCAACCGCAACTTCGTGGGCCGTATGGGCGACCCTTCGGCGGCGATTTACCTGGCCTCGCCTGCGACGGTGGCAGCCAGCGCGGTGGCGGGCTTCATCAGTGACCCGCGTGCCTACAACCACACCCTCGGCGGAGCGGCGGACTGATGGGCGACGCCAAGCGCCGCAAACAGCTCGGCCTGATGCCCACCGTGTATCCCTTTGAGGTGGAGCTGAACCGGAGCGGCACCCTGACGGAAGTCGTGATGCCCGAAGGCGAAGCGCAGCGCCAGCAGATCACCGCTACCCTGCGCCAGCTGCCCACCGGCCCGCAGTGGGACCAGTTCTACCGCACCGATTACGTCTCGGCGGGGCTGCCGGAAGAGCGCCTGATCACCCGCGAGGACGTGGAGAAGATTGCCGTGCCGCCGCGCCGCCGCATCGTGGGCGAGCTGGCGACCTGGCCCGCGGGCAACCACCAGACCGAGCCCGGCGAGCTGAAGGTGGAAGGTGCCGAGCACACCTGGCTGAGGCTGCGCAGCCAGCAGCATGCTTTCGAGAACCAGCCCTGGCAGCAGTTCCCGGAGCTGGAAAACACCGAGGAGTGGCTCGGTTACCTCTTTCAGCACCCGGCCCTGCAGTTGGAGGGCGAGGTCGAAGGCCGCTACAGCGCCGAGCAGACGGCAGACGGCCAGCTCAGCTGGACGCCGGAGCCGCCCGAGGAACAGCGCGCCGCCTTAGACAATCTGGCCCGCCGCTGGCACGGCGAGACGCCGGACGACTGGGCCGCCATTCACGCCGAGCGGCTGGGCGAGGAAGATGCGGCCTCGGTCAGCGTGCCGCAGGTTTTGCGTTCCACCTTTGAGCTGCGGCGGCCTTCACCGCTGCGCTCGTTTCTGTCGGCCCCCTTCGATTTGATCGGCGAGCTGGAAGTCTTCCCCGACGCGGCTGGGCAGGCGTACTCGCTGGACGCTCAGACCTGGCAGGACTACCCGGTCAGTGAGTCGGACGACGGTGAGGACTTCGGCGACTTCACCGATGTGGAGACCTTCAGCGCCACCGTCTGGGCAGGCGGACGCATGGAGTGGCCCGTGGAAGCGCTGGATGCAGACGCGGCCCAGCGCCTCACCGCTGATCTGCTGGCCTACACCGGCGCGGACGATGCGGCGGCCTGGGCCAGCTACACCGGGGGCGTGCTGACCTCCTTCTACGAACTCGAACCGGACACCGCCCTGCCGCACGTACAGGCCATCAAGATCAGCGTGCCGAACGATCTGTACGAAGACGAGGAGGATAGCGATTCGTTCGAGGCCCAGGTCATTGAGGACGAGATCAGTTTTGACGGCGACACCTGGCATGACCTCTACGAAGACCTGCCTGATGAACTGACCACCGCGACGCAGGAGGAGAACTAATGCCCAGAGTCCACGTATTTGCCCGTGACCACATCAACACCGACGAGATCATTCCGGCCCGCTACCTGACCACCGACATCGAATCCGAACTCGCCAAATTCGCCATGGAAGACTACGACAAGGACTTTGTCAACCGCGTCAAACCCGGCGACATCATGGTGACCGGGGCCGATTTCGGCTGCGGCTCCTCGCGTGAGCACGCAGTGTGGTGCCTGCGCGGGGCCGGGGTGAGCGTCATCCTCGCACCCAACTTCGCCCGGATTTTTTACCGCAATGCCATCAACAACGGCTTTCTGGCGCTCGAATCCGAAGATGTGGTGGCGGCCTTCGAGGACGGCGACGAGGCCGAACTCGACATGGAGGCGGGCAAGATCACCAACCAGCGCACTGGCCAGAGCGTGACCTTTCAGCCGGTGCCGCAGTTCGCACTCGACGTGAAGGCGGCGGGCGGCTGGCTGGAATACATGCGTGATCACTCCAAGGCCGAACTGGAAGACGAGACGCTCAGCGCCGAGAGCACCGAGGCTGGGCACGGCCACCCCGGCCATGACAGTGACGAGAACTTAGCGCCGGGCACCCAGCGTGCCTAAAGTCGTGGTGCTGCCCGGCGACGGTATCGGGCCGGAGATCTGTAAGAGCGCGGTGCAGGTGCTGCAAGCAGTCGCGCCGGATGTGGAGCTTGACTACCAGCTCCTCGGCGGCGGCGCCTATGACCAGACCGGCTCACCGTTTCCCGACGCCACCCGCGAGGCAGTCATGAACTGCGACGCGGTGCTGCTCGGCACGGTGGGCGGCGCGCAGAACTCGCCCTGGAACAGCTTGCCGCGTCCGCTGCGCCCCGAGTCGGGCCTGCTGCAACTGCGCCAGGCGTTGGGCGTCTACGCCAATTTACGCCCGGTGAAGGTGATGCCGGGGTTAGAAAGCCTCTCGCCGCTGCGCGAGGACCTGGCCCGTCAGGTGGACGTGCTGATCGTGCGCGAACTGCTGGGCGGCGCGTACTTCGATCCCCGGCGTGCCATCGAGGGCGAGAGCGCCTACAACACCATCGGCTACAGCAAGTCAGAAGTGGACCGGGTGGCCCGCGTGGCGTTCGATGCCGCCAGGGCGCGCAAGAAAGAAGTGACCAGCGTGGACAAGGCCAACGTGCTGGAGGTCTCGGAGCTGTGGCGCGGCGTGGTGCAGAACCTGCGCGACAGCGAGTACCCCGACATCTTGCTGGAGCACGAATACGTGGACTCGGTGGCGATGCTGCTGGTCAAGACGCCGGGCAGGTACGACGTGATCGTCACCGAGAATCTGTTCGGCGACATCCTCTCTGACCTCGCCGCCGTCATTCCCGGTTCGCTCGGCGTGATGCCCTCGGCCAGCCTGGGCGACGGCCCCGGCCTCTATGAGCCGATTCACGGCAGCGCCCCCGACATCGCCGGAAACGGCATCGCCAACCCCACCGGCACCATTCTCAGCGTCGCCATGCTGCTCAGGTACTCGCTGGGCCGAGGCGAAGAGGCCGGGCTCATCGAGGCCGCCGTGCAGGCCGCCCTGGAAAAAGTCCGCACACCGGACCTGGGTGGGCAGGCCACGACGCAGGAGCTGGGTCAGGCAGTGCTGGCGGGGCTGTAAGGTCGAAACGGCAGGATGAACGACAGGTCGCCCGGTGAGCTGGGCGGCCTGTTTCGTCGTTGTCCTCGTTCAGAACTCAGGGCAGGCGGTCGGCCTGATGGCGGGCCAGGCGGGCTTGCTCCTCGGCGGCCCATGTTTTCGCTTTCAGATAGCGCACCAGCAAAGATACGAGGTAAACCGGCAAGGCGAAGGAGCCGATCAAGATCAGAAGCTCAGGCAATCCCAAATTCGGCATGCCTCAGTTTATCAGGCGTCGTCTCTGAAGGCCGTCAGATTTTAACGGGTTCAGCAGCGCTGTTTGCCCGAGCCCCCTTCGTCTGCTCCGGTCGTCGGGGCGGTGGCGGCGCAGTGGTCTTCACAAGCAGCCACACCAGCACCAGCGTGGTGACGCCCAGCTTCAGAGTCTGCGCTTCCTCAGCCCAAAACATTGAACATCACGACGAGACAACCGACTACCCGATTGACACGGTGTTCAGGGCCGGTGAAGCCTGCATGTCTTCGTGCAGTGCCGCATCATCAGGCAGGCTGACCACTCTGTTGCGCCCCGCCATCTTGGCGGCGTACAGTGCGCGGTCGGCGCGGGCCGTACAGCTCTGAATGTCGTCTTTAGCGCTGCAGCAGGTCAGGCCGAAGCTGGCGGTCACGCCCTGGCCGTGGCTCACTAGCACCACCCTGCAGTTGCACCCGGAGCAGGTTGCCAAACGAGCTGAAAAATTGCCCTTTCCACAGCAGGGCAGACCAGGGAACGAGCACGCTGAGCAGATACATTCCAGCCGAGAACAGCAGGGCCTGCCGGTTCCCGAACATCAGGAAGGCCAGAATAGCCAGGGGCGTCAGTAGCCAGTAGGCCGAGCTGGCGAGCCAGACGACTTGAGCCGGATCGTCGGTGACGGTCAACAGCAACTGGGACAGCACGATCAGTGCGTTCACGGCGAAGACGGCCCGCTCGGCCACCACCAGGGCTTGGTCTGCAGCAGCCACCAGGCGGCCCAGGCACACAGCGGGAGCTGCGCTAGGACCATGCCCACCTGTCCGTAATCGGGCGACGGACTGCTGAGCTGGGTCAGCAGCACGATCACAATGACGCCCATGCCCAGCGCGATTGCCCACAGATAGACCCGCCGTCTCAGATCGCTGGAGGTCGGCGCAAGCCGCGAGTGACGGGCCTGAGCGGGCAACTCTGAAGGTCGGCGCTGCTCATGGATGGGCATCTCTGTGTCTACAGTACGCCTGAAACGCCCGAGGGGTTGCTGAAGAAACTCACCCCCCAGACCAACTCGGCATCGCCTGCCCTGATGTGCACATCTAGACCTTTCTCGACTGCCCCTTGACCCCCGAGCCGCCCCACGCGTAAGCTGAAACCATGTACGCAAACGCGGCTGCCCTCGTGGTAGTAATTCTTGGCTCCGGGGGTTCACGGCGCTAAGTTCCGCGTGACGTTGTAACCCCCCGCCCCACACCCAGGGCGGGGGGTTTTTGCGTAGGGGCAAGGCAGGACAGCTTCAACAGGAGATCAGCGCATGACCCAGCCAGACCCGATCCAGCCCGATTCAGACCAGCGAGGCCAGCCGCAACCGACGGTGCCGGACATGACCGGCGCGAAGGCGCTATGGGCGACCCTGGCCGCACATGGCATCAACACGGTGTTCGGTTACCCCGGCGGCGCGATCATGCCGGTGTACGACGCCCTGACCTACTACCCGGAGGTGCGCCACATCCTGGCCCGCCACGAGCAGGGGGCCATTCACGCGGCGGAAGGCTGGGCCAAGGCGACTGGCCAGATCGGCGTGTGCATCGCCACCTCCGGCCCCGGTGCGACCAACCTGGTCACCGGGCTGGCCGACGCCATGATGGACAACGTACCGCTCTTGGCAATCACTGGCAACGTGGCGCGGCATCTGATGGGCACCGACGCTTTTCAGGAAGCCGACATCACCGGCATTACCCTGCCGATCACCAAGCACAACTATGTGGTGACTGACCCCGACGAGCTGCCGATGATCATCGCCGAGGCCATCCGCATCGCCCGCTCGGGGCGGCCCGGCCCGGTGCTGGTGGACATCCCCAAGGACGTGCAACTGGCTGCCTTTCACGGCGAGCTGGTGCGCCCGCAGGCGACTCCTGAAATGCCCGCGCCGCGTCCCGAGGCCATCGCGGCGGCACTCGAACTGCTCAAGTCAGCGCAGAAGCCGGTGCTGATGGTGGGTGGCGGCGCGCAGGGCGCGTCCAAAGAGATCACCGCGTTTGCCCGCGCCTGGCAGATCCCCACCATCACCACCCTGATGGGTCTGGGTGCATTTCCGGCCTCGGACCCGCTGTGGCTCGGCATGCCGGGCATGCACGGCAGCGTGGCCGCCAACCACGCCATCAGCCAGGCCGACGTGCTGATCGGCTTCGGGCTGAGATTCGACGACCGGGTGACCGGCCGGGTCAAGGATTTCGCGCCGCAGGCCCAGATTATTCATGTGGACCTCGACGCCGCCGAGATCGGCAAGATCGTGCGTGCCCATCTGCCGGTCAGGGCCGACGCGGCGCAGGCCGCTGTGGCGCTGACCGGGGACGCGGTGCCGTTCGAGCGGCCCGAATGGAATGCCCAGCTCGCCGAGTGGAAGACGCGCGGCGAACACCCGACCACCTGGGGTGCAGCGCAGGCGGTGCGGCAGGTCGTGGCCCGCCTGCGCCCCGACGACATCCTGACCACCGACGTGGGCCAGCACCAGATGCTCGCCGCCCAGCTCGCCCGCTTCGAGAAGCCGCGAAGATGGCTGACCTCCGGTGGCCTGGGCACCATGGGCTTCGGCTTTCCGGCGGGGCTGGGCGCGGCGATGGCCGAACCCCAGGTGACCAGCATCGTGATCGCGGGCGACGGCGGCTTTCAGATGACGGCCCAGGAGCTCGCCACCCTGACCAAGTACGACATCCGCAACGTCAAAATCTGCATCATCAACAACTCGTACCTGGGCATGGTGCGCCAGTGGCAGGAGCTGTTTCACGAGAAGCGCTACTCGGAAGTTTACCTGGGTGATTCCAATCCCGATTTCCTCAAGCTCGCCGACGCTTACAACATCAGGGGCTGGCGGGCCGACAACTCCGGCGATCTGGAAAGCGCGATCGACGCCTGGCTCTCGCACGACGGCTCGGCCCTCCTGGAAGTTGTGGTGCCCAATGAGCACGGCGTCTTCCCGATGGTTCCGGCGGGTGCGGCGCTCTACGAGATGATCGAGAACGAACCGGTGAAGGTGCCGGACCTGGGAGAGAAGATGAACACCCTCGCCAGCAACACCGCTGTCAGCGAAGTCAGCAGCGAGAGGAAGACGGAGGCCAGCCCGTGACGTCACCGATCCAGCCCACTCCCGACCACCTCGTGTCCGCCCTGGTGCGCGACGAACCCCGCGTACTGACCCGCATCACGTCTCTCTTCGGGCGGCGCGGCTACAACATCAAGAGCCTCAGCGTGGGCACCACCGAGATGCCCGGTGTGTCGCGCATGACCTTCGTGGTCAGCGGCGATAGGGGGGTGGTCGAGCAGGCCATGAAGCAGCTCGACAAGCTCCACGATGTGGTGAAGATTATCGATCACAGCCTGGAGAAGTTCGTGGACCGCGAGCTGGTGCTGGTCAAGGTGCGCGTCGAGAATACGGACCGCCGCATCGAGATTCGTCAGATGGCCGAGGATTTCCGCGCCCGCATCGTGGACGCCGGACACCACGCCCTGACCTTCGAGGTGACCGGCGACGAGGGCAAGATCACTGCCTTCATCGAGCAGATGCGGCCTTTCGGCATCCTCGAAACCATGCGGACCGGGCGCATCGCCCTGACGCGCGGCAGCAACGCCGACATTCCCAGCCACATCTACCACGAGGGCGAAACCCAGACGCTGGAGCCGCTGCTGCAAAGCGCGCCGCGCGAGGGCAAGGCGCGGGAAGTCAACAACCTGTTTTGAGCGATACGGCCTGCGGGCTAGAAAGCATGGGTGGGCGTGAGCGCCAACGCTCTATAGTCGTTTCTGCTGCTTTCGGCCCAAAGCCCAGGGCTTTTTGTTCCCAGCCTGGCGGCAAGAGAACCCCCATTCAAGGAGATCGACATGGCCGCAAAAATGTACTACGACAAAGACGTCTCGCTTGCCCCCATCGAAGACAAACTGATCGCCATCATCGGTTACGGTTCACAGGCGCACGCCCACGCCCAGAACCTGCGTGACAGCGGCCTGAACGTGGTCGTCGGGCTGCGAGAAGGCTCCAGCAGCCAGGCCAAGGCCGAGCAAGCGGGCCTGCGTGTCGCCAGCATCGAGGACGCCGTGAAGGAAGCCGACGTGGTGATGCTGCTGATTCCCGACGAGAACCAGCCCAAGACCTACACCGAGAGCATCGAGCCTCACCTGACGGCAGGCAAGGCCCTGGCCTTCGGGCACGGCTTCAACATTCACTTCGGGCGCATCAAGCCGCCTGCTAACGTAGACGTGTTCCTGGTGGCTCCCAAAGGCCCCGGCCACATGCTGCGCCGCGTGTACGCTGACGGAGCAGGCATGCCCAGCATCTTCGCTGTCGAGCAGAATGCCAGCGGCCAGGCCGTAGACATCGCGTTGGCCTACGCGCGCGGCATCGGCGGCACCCGCGCAGGCGTGCTCGAAACCACCTTCAAGGAAGAAACCGAAACCGATTTGTTCGGTGAGCAGAGCGTGCTGTGCGGCGGCGTCACCCACCTGATCCAGGCGGGCTTCGAGACGCTGGTGGAAGCCGGGTATCAGCCGGAAATCGCCTACTTCGAGACGCTGCACGAGGTCAAGCTGATCGTCGATCTGATCTACGAGAAGGGCTTCGAGGGCATGCGCCACTCGATTTCCAACACCGCCGAGTACGGCGACTACGTGACCGGGCCGCGGATCATCACCGATGAGACCAAGGCCACCATGAAAGAAGTGTTGACTGATATCCAGAGCGGCAAGTTCGCCCAGAGTTTCATCCAGGACGCCGAGTCGGGCTTTCCCTACATGAACGAGCAGCGCGGCAAGATGCGCGACCATCAGCTCGAAGTTGTCGGCAAGGAACTGCGCGACATGATGCCGTTCATTACCAAAAAAGAGCTGGAAGTCTAAACGCTCAGCGCGCCCGGCGGCCCGACCTCCCCGATGTGGAGAGCGGGCCGTTTGCCTTGCCCAGCGTCCGCTTCGTCGGCATTCCACTGCTGATCCATGACTGCTCAAGGTGCTGTGACCCGGCCTCCTGCGGTGCTTCCCGCTGCACCCTCACGCCCCCCACTGGCCGCTGCCCAAGCGCCGCACCGTGACGTAAACTGAAGCCAGAATGACTTTTCCCTCCCCCGAACGTTCCCTGCCCCTGATCGTCAGTGCGGGCGAAGCCCTGACCGACCTCGTCACCGCTGGAGGCAACCAGTGGACCGCCCACCCCGGCGGTGCGGCTTGGAACGTGGCCCGCGCCTGCGCCCGACTGGGCGTGCCGAGCGCATTTGCCGGAGCGGTGGGTCAGGACAATTTCGGTGACGATCTGGTGCGCGCGTCAATAGAAGCGGACCTTGATCCGCGCTTCTTGCAGCGCTTTCCATCACCCACCCTGATGGCGGTGGTGTATTCGGCCAACCCGCCCGCCTACCGCTTTCTGGGCGAGAACAGCGCCGATCTGATGTTCGACCCCGGTCACCTGCCGGGCGGCTGGCTCGGCGCGGCCCGCTGGCTGCATGTGGGCGGGATCAGCTTGGTGCGCTGGCCGCTGGCCGACACGCTGCTGGGCCTGATCGAGAACGCCCGCGCGGCGGGCACGCACATCAGCTTCGATCCCAACGCCCGCATCGTTCACCGCAACCCCGCCTACCTGCCGGTGTTCGAGGCGGTGGTCAAGCGCTCAGACCTGATCAAGTTCAGCGACGAGGACCTGGCCTTCTTCTTCGCCGGGCAATCCGAAGATGACGCCCTGCGTTACCTGCGCGGCCTCAATCCGCACGCGCCGATCATCGTGACGCGCGGGGGCCTGGGCGCGAGCCTGTACCATTCGGCGGGCCGGGTCGATCTGCCCACGCTGCCAGTCACGGTGGCCGACACGGTCGGTGCGGGCGACGCGCTGTGCGCCGGGCTGCTGGTCAGCGCCACCCAACAGCCGCAGGCCCTGTGGACCGAGCACCTTCAGATGGGCCTCAAGGCGGCGGCAGTGGCCTGTTCGCACCCTGGAGCCTACGCCCCGACCCCCGAGGACATCGCGGCGCTGAGCTAGGCTGAAGCGTGCCCGCCCAACCTGAGCCTACCCTGCCCAAACCTGCTCTGCCCGACCACCGCAGTGCCTGGCGGCGCAGGCTGGGCGATCTGATTTTCGGCCTGGACACGCCGCTGGCCCGCGCCTACGACGTGGCATTGATCGCCACCATCGGTTTGAGCGTCTTCAGCGTGATGGTGGAAACCGTCGCCAGCCTGCAACCGGTGTTCGGCAGGGTCCTGCGCGATCTGGAATGGATCTTTACCGTGGCCTTTACCCTCGATTACCTGGGCCGGCTCATCAGTGCCCGGCGGCCCTGGCATTACGCCCGCAGCTTTTACGGCGTCGTCGATCTGCTGAGCATCTTGCCCTCATACCTGGCGCTGTTCTTCTTCGGCACCCAGTACCTGCTGGTCATCCGGGTGCTGCGGGTGCTGCGGCTGTTCCGGGTCTTCAAGCTCACCCGCTACCTCTCTGAGGCTGATCTGCTGGGTGAAGCGCTGCGGGCCAGCCGCGCCAAGATCACGGTGTTCATGGTCACGGTGCTGTCGCTGGTGCTGGTGTTCGGCACGCTGATGTACCTCATCGAAGGCCCCAAACATGGCTTTACCAGCATTCCCACCAGCGTTTACTGGGCAGTCGTGACCATCTCTACCGTCGGTTACGGCGACATCTCGCCGCAAACGCCGCTGGGCAAACTGGTGGCCAGCGTGGCGATGCTGTTCGGCTACGGCATCATCGCGGTGCCCACCGGCATCGTCACGGCCGGCCTGGTGCGTGCCCAGGAGCGGCGGCGGCTCGACGCCTGCCCGCAGTGCGGTCTGACCGGCCATGAACCCGATGCCCGGCACTGCAAGCGCTGCGGCGCGTTGCTGCGCCCGGCAGCTCCGGAAACCGAACCATAAAACCCCCGAGCCTTTCGGCTGGGGGGCTGCACTCCCGGTTAAAGGGATCGTTCGCTGAACGGTTACTTCAGTTCGACTTTTGCGCCGGCGGCTTCGAGCTGGGCCTTGAGCTTCTCGGCCTCGTCCTTGTTGATGCCTTCCTTGAGCGCGCCGCCCTTCTCGCTCAGGTCCTTGGCTTCCTTGAGCCCCAGACCGGTGATGGCGCGGATTTCCTTAATCACGTTGATCTTGGAAGCTCCGGCATCGATCAGGACCACGTCGAACTCGGTCTTCTCTTCGGCCACCGGGCCAGCGGCGGCGGGACCAGCCACGGCGACGGCGGCGGTCACGTTGAACTTCTCCTTGATGGCGTCGATCAGGTCGGCCAGTTCGAGGAGGGTGATGTTGGAGAGATCGTCGAGAAACTGCTCTTTGTTAAACGCCATGATGAAGCTCCTTTGGGGTGCTGTGATTTGAGGGGTTGTGATTTGGAGTGGAAGGAAAGCTGCGAAAGCCCGGAAGGCTCAGGCCGCAGCTTCTTCGAGCTGGGTCTTGTATGCTTCCAGAATCCCCACGAAGTTGCTCTGGTGAGCGCCCAGCACGCCGACAAGTTCGGAGTAGAGCTGGTCTTTGGTGCCCAGGCTGGCGAGGCGCGCCACGGTGGCGAGGTCAACGCGCTTGCCTTCAAGGAAGCCCGCCTTCATGGCCGGGATGCCCTTGTCGTTGGTCTTGGCCGACTCGCTGAGCATCTTGGCGACGCCAGCAGGATCGTCCTGGGCCACCACGATGGCGCTCGGTCCTTTGAGGGCGTCGCTGAAATCGGTCTCGCCCAGCGCCAGGTTGATTAGGGTGTTCTTGGCGACGATGATGCGCCCACCCTTGTCGACGACCTGCTTTCGCAGCGCGCCGAGCTGACCGGCACTGAGGCCCTGGTAATCGACAACGAAGAATGTCTCGATGCCTTCCAGGGACGCTTTCAGCGTGGCCAGAATGTCTTGGTTGCGTTGGTTCGGCATAAGGTGCGAACCTCCTTCTTGAAACGAAAAACGCTTTGAAGTCAAAACTTGAAGCGTCGAGTCCGGTGCGCGTGAGGCGCGTTCCGAACAGCTCGGCGGGCAGGGTTTAAACCTTGTGGGGCTGTCAACCTTGGCAAAGGTACCCGCTGTCTACGGTGCCGCGAACGAAGGTGCCTGAATGCACCGGGGTGCCGAAATTGGGACGGGGAAGACGGGGTGTTGCCTTGGCCTTCTCCGGAAGAACTTTAAGTCGGGACTACTGGGCCTGGGCACCCAGCGTCAGGGGAATACTCGGCCCCATGGTGCTGGTCAGGTAGGCGCTGCGCAGGTAGACGCCCTTAGCACTGGCGGGCTTGGCTCCTTCGAGGGCACTCAGCAGCGCCTGATAGTTCTCGCTGAGATTGCCGTTCTCGAAGCTGGCCTTGCCAATCGGCGCATGAACCACGCCGGTCTTGTCATTGCGGAACTCGATGCGTCCGGCTTTGAGGCTTCTCACCATGCCGCCCACATCGGGGCCGACGGTGCCGCTCTTGGGGTTGGGCAAGAGTCCGCGCGGCCCCAGCAAACGCGCCAGCTTCTGACCGACCTGGGCCATCATGTCGGGGGTGGCGACCACGGCGTCGAAGTCCATGAAGCCTCCGGCGATGCGCTCGATCAGGTCCTCGCTGCCCACCACGTCGGCTCCGGCGGCTTCGGCGGCGGCCACGTTCTCGCCCTTGGCGATCACAGCCACACGCACGCTGCGGCCCGTGCCGTGCGGCAGCGCCACCGTGCCGCGCACGTTCTGATCACTCTTGCGCGGGTCGATGCCGAGGCGAAAGTGCACTTCCACCGTCTCGTCGAACTTGGCGGTGGCCAGTTCCTTGACCAGAGCGGTGGCCTCGTCCATGCTGTAGTACTTGCTGCGGTCGACCTTGCCGACCAGAGCGTTGTAGCGCTTGCCGTGCTTAGGCATTGGGGCCTCCCTCGATGGTAACGCCCATGCTGCGCGCGGTGCCCGCGACGGTGTTGGCGGCGGCTTCCACGCTGCCCGCGTTGAGGTCGGGCATCTTGGTCTTGGCGATTTCCAGCACCTGGTTCCAGTTGAGCTTGCCGACCTTGGCCTTGTTGGGCGTGGGGCTGCCCTTGCTCAGCCCGGCGGCCTTGCGGATCAGGTAGCTCATCGGCGGGGTCTTGGTGATGAAGGTAAAGCTGCGGTCGGCGAAAATGGTGATCTCGACGGGGATGATCGCGTCACCCTTGTCGGCCGTCAGGGCATTGAACTCTTTGGTGAACTGCATGATGTTCGCGCCGTATTGACCCAGCGCGGGGCCGACGGGCGGGGCCGGGGTGGCCTTGCCTGCCGGAAGCTGCAACTTCACGATGCCGGTAATTTTCTTCATTTCTTCTCCTTAGCTCCCCCGCACGGGTTGCCGGCTGGCCGGGACGTGGTTGGGGTGCTGACGCTAAGCTCCGCCACGTCAAAAACGCGGCAGCAACTTTTTAATTTTACTTGCTGATCTGCGAGAAGTCCAGCTCAACCGGCGTCTCGCGCCCGAAGATACTGACCAGCACCTTGACCTTGGCCTGACTCAGGTTGACCTCGCTGACCACGCCGCTGAAATCGGCGAACGGACCGGTCGTGACGCGCACCATGTCGCCCGCCTTGAAATCGGCCTTGACACGTGGCGCGGCAGCCACCTCGGCCTGCTGGGTCACGCCCACTGAGACGAGCAGGCGCTGCACCTCGTCTTGCGCCAGCGGCACCGGGTAAGTGGTGGTGCCGACAAAACCCGTCACGCCGGGGGTGTTACGTACCGTCTCCCAGCTCTCGCCGAGTTCGCCGGGCGAATCGTCGTCCTCGATGTCCATTTGCACGAAAACGTAGCCGGGAAACAGCAGTCGCTCGACGGTTTCTTTCTTGCCGCCCTCGCGCAACTCCACGGCCTTCTCGCTGGGCTGCAACACCTGGAAGATCTTGGTGCCCTGCATGCCGAGCTTGCGGGCACGCTCCATCAAGGTCTTCTCGACCCGTTCTTCCTGGCCGATATAGGTATGCACGGCGTACCACTCGATGCTCATGGCAACACCAGTTTCACCAGCGCGCCGAAGACCTTGTCGAGCAGGAAGACAATCAGGGTCAGGCCGATCACGAAGATCAGCACCGCCTGACTGCCCTCAAACACCTGCTCACGGGTCGGCCAGCTCACCCGCGAGAGTTCGCCCTGGGCGTCTTTGAAATACTGCACGATGTTCATGACCTCACCTCAAAGAAGGGCGAAAAAGAAATCGAAACCGCCCCCGGTGCGCTCTTACACCGCCACCGGGGCGAGCGCGGGATCAGACCTTTTTCTCCTTGAAGGGCACATGCTTCTTGGCCACCGGGTCGTACTTCTTGAGTTCCAGCTTGGCCTGGGTGTTGCGGCGGTTCTTGGTGGTGGTGTAGTAAAAGCCCGTGCCAGCGGTGCTTTCCATCTTGATAATCATGCGCGGTCCGTCTTTCGCCATGTTCCTTCTCCTTTTCGTCCGGCTGGTCGTGCGCCGCCTGGCGTGTGCGTGGGCGGGCCGACTGACCGAACTCCCAGTGTCCTCTGCCGCTTGGGGTGCTCCTGCCTGCCGGTCTCGGCGGTGAAGGAGCGCGGCCCTGGCGGCGGCGGCTGGCTGGTCAAGCCTGCCTTACGGCAGACAGCGCCCACGAGTATACGGTGAAGTGGGAGCGCTGTCCAGCTGGGACCAGATTCTGTTCGGTACGAAATCAGCCGCTACACTCGTGGCATGCCCATCAAGACCGGCTCTGTGACGACCGCCCAGCTCCGCGCCGCCGCACTCGGCACGCTGAAGGCCCAGCCCGACGTACAGACGGCCCTCAATGAGATGGGCTTCGTGCAGGCCGATCCGATCCGCGCGCCGGCCCGCGCCCAGGACCTGACCTTGATGCAGCGGGTACCGGGATACCGGGCGGGCGATCTGGAGCGGCACTACCTGGCGCTGGACGTGGAGGAGGACATGCTGCCTAATTACGGCTTCGTGAGCCGCGCCGTTTACCGGCTGCTGCACCCCCGCGCCCAGCCTGAACTGAAGATCGAGCGTGACGCGCCGGGCCTCGGCGAGCAGGTGCTGGCCTACGCGCAGGCGCACGGTGAGGTGCATCCGAGAACGCTCGAACAGGTTTTCGGCAAAATCAGGGTTGGCAATGCCTGGGGCGGCAGCAGCAACGCCGCGACCCGCAGTCTGGAGGGCCTGCACCGCCGTGGGCTGTTGCGGGTGGTGCGGCGCGAGAAGGGTGTCAAGGTCTACGGCCCGGCCCAGACCCACGCGGGTCAATCCGGTTCGGACCTGCCAAGCACCCACGCGCCGCTCAGTGCTCAGGAGCGGGCAGACGGGATCGTGCGGCTCCTGGTGCGGCTCTACGGCCCGCTGCCGAGAACCAGCCTGGGGTATCTGCTCTCGCTTTCCGGCTACGGCGCGCCCGGTCTTCAGGCTGAACTGCGCGGGGCGCTGGCCGAGCTGGCAGGGGGCTGGCTGGAGACCGCCGAAGTAGACGGCCAGACCTACTTCTGGTCCGCTGAGGACAATCTGGAGGTGGGTCCTGTTTCCAGCGTGCGTATCGTCGGCCCCTTCGATCCGCTGGTGTGGGACCGCCGCCGCTTCGTGCACCTGCACGGCTGGACCTACAAATTTGAAGCCTACACGCCGCCGGCCAAACGGCTGATGGGGTACTACGCCCTGCCGCTGTTCTGGAACGAGAAGGCTGTGGGCTGGGCCAATTTGAACGTCGAGCAGGGGCGGCTCGTCAGCGACCTCGGCTTCGTGCCGGGCGTGCGGCAGACCGTGAAGCTTCGCAAGGGAATTGAGGCGGAGTTGGAGCGCTACCGAAGGTTTCTACAGCTTGAAGAGTAGACCCGCCGATCATAAATTTGCACGTAACGTCAACGAATCGAGGAACTGTCAGGCCCGTTAGCAGCTTTGACTGCTCTTCTCCTTTGCTGCTGCTGCGCAGGAGGTTAACCCTTGAAGGTCGATGTCTGGCTCTACTGGTTCTGGGTGACGTCGATTCCCGGTGTCACGGCGCTATATATCAGCAGCTCCGGCAAACGCTGGGCTGGCTGGTGAGGTTTGCCGGTCAGCTGTTGTGAACCGCCCACGCCCGCAAGGACTGGAACTGGCGTGGCAACGTGAGGCTGGGTCAACTCAGCCGCGCTGGTCTGCAGGTGCGGAGAGGTCCGCTGAAGCGTGTAGCGCCGCCACAGACGCAAATCCCCCCACGAATAGCGCTATCCGCAATTCGTGAATGAATGCTTCGAGCCACGCCTCCACCGCCTCGGCACTCTCTAGGGCGGGAGCGAGCAGGGGCCGGGCCACCGCCACTGCCTGCGCGCCCAGCAGCAAAGCCTTGGCGGCGTCCAGACCGCTGCGGATGCCCCCTGACGCGATCAGCGGCAGCTGCGGCACGGCTGCGCGGACCTCGCGCAGCGCCTGGGCCGTCGGCAAACCGATCTCGCACAGATCGGGGCTGCGAACCTCGCCCCAGCGGGCCAGCGCCTCCACCCGCGCCCAGCTGGTGCCGCCCGCGCCCGCCACGTCGAGCACCGCGAAGCCTGCCGCCGCCGCCATGCGGGCCACCCCGGCGCTCAGGCCGTGCCCGACTTCCTTGAGCAGCAGCGGGGAGGGCACATTCGGCACCACCTCGCCGAGCCGCGCCGCTATGCCCGCCCAGTGGGTGTCGCCGCCGCGTTGCAGGGCTTCTTGCAGCGGGTTGGCATGAATCGCCAGGGCGTCCGCGCCGATCAGGTCAATGGCCCGCGTGATCTCAGCGGCCCCGTAGCCCTTGAGCAGCTGCGCCGCGCCCAGGTTGCCGATCAGCAGGATATCCGGGGCATAGACGCGCACCTGAAAACTGCCGAGCGCCGCCGGGTTCTCCAGCATCACCCGCTGGCTGCCCAGCATCAGCCCCAGGCCGAGTCGCTGGGCGGCCTGGGCCAGGTGGCGGTTGATTCGGGCCGAGTTCTGCGCGCCGCCGGTCATCGCCCCAATCAATACGGGCGCGCTCAGCGACTTGCCGAGAAAAGTGGTGGTAAGGTCCACCGCGTCCAGGTCGAGTTCCGGCAGGGCACGGTAGGGCCAGACCACCCGCTCCAGCCCGGTGGTCAGGGTCTGGTACTGGCTCTCTGGAAGTAAGCACGCCTCGATGTGGCGCAGTTTACGCTCGGTGATGGGTTCGGTGTTCACGGTCTGCCTGTCGGAAGGAGCATCGCCCCCCAGCTTATCCGCTGCGGACTGAGCGCTCCGGACCAATCCCCACGTTCTTCAGCGGGCTCTGGAGTCGCGCACCGCCCGCAGCAGACGCTGCAAGGCGTCGGTCACGTTGAGCGCCTCCTCGCGCACTTTGGGGTCTTTGCTCAGCGTTCCCAGACGTTCGGTGGCGTCGCGGGCCAGCTTCAGCACGGCGGCGGTGGGCAGCTTGATGGGTGTTTTGGGCATGTGTAGCAGTCTGCGCCTGAACGGTTCCTGAAAAAGCGGTGCGGACCGCTTGCTCAGTGCGGCTGCTCGATCAGCCAGTAGGCCCCGTAAGGTTCCAGTGCCACCTCCTCGTTGGTGAGGTTCCACTCATGATTGCTGACGGCGTCGCGCGGGAAGTCGCCCACCACCTCGCGCAGCACCCAGGCGGGCAGCGGCTGAAACTCATCGGTGAAGTTATAGACGCCCAGCATCTGGCCCAGCGGGTGAGAACGCCGCAGCAGCAGCGTGTGTTCGTTGGGGCTGTGCACGACCCGCGCCTCAATGCTGGCGTGCAGGTGCGGCAACTGCTGGCGGGCGCGGATAAGCTGCTTTATGGCGGCGTACATCTGCCCGGCGGGGGTGGCCAAGTCGAAACGCTCCTCGGCCCGCTCCCAGTTCATGGCCTGGCGATGCAGCCAGCGGTTGTCGGAGGCGTGTTCCGGCACGTCCTGGTAGCTTTCGTCGTTGAGCAGGGCCAGCTCGTCACCCATATATAGCAGCGGCACGCCGCCGTAGCCGAGCGTCACGGCATGCAGCAGGCGCAGGCGGGCCAGGGCCAGGGCCACATCCTCCGGGGTTTGCGCCGCCTCCAGTCCGGCCAGGCTGGCTGCCGAGCCGCTGATCCGGCGGTCTCCAGTGCGCGGGTTGGCCTGAAAGACCTGCCCGCGCGCGAACGAGCCGGGGAGTTCGCCGCTGTAGAAGTCGCTCAGGAAGGCCCGGTGGCCCCAGCCCACGGTACCCGCCATGCCCGCGTCGTGATCGCTGATGGCCCAGCCGATGTCGTCGTGGCAGCGCACATACAGCCCCCAGGTGGTGTTGGTCGGTTTGGGCGCAAAGGCCGAGAGGGCCTGCTCGAAGAGCCGGGTGTTGCGGCTGGCCAGGCTGCTCCACAGCTGCACCATCAGCGAGTTGTGGTAGGCCATGTCCGACACCTTACCGGCGTGGTCGCGCTTGCCCAGGTAGGCGATCAGGTCGCCGGGCGAGACGATGGCCTCGGCCTTGAAGGCGACTGCCGGGGCCACGATGCGGGCGCAGGCGCGCAGGGCGCGGGTCAGGTCATGGACTTCCGGCTGGTTTTGCGAATCGGTGCCCAGCCGTTTCCACAAAAAGGCGATGGCGTCGAGCCGGAAGATTTCCACGCCCTGGTTGGCGAGGTACAGGATGATGTCCACGAACTCTAAAAACACGTCCGGGTTGGCCCAGTTCAGATCCCACTGGTAGCTGTTGAAGGTCGTCCAGACCCAGCTGGCGGCCTCCTCGTTCCAGGTGAAGTTGCCCGGCGCGAAATCCGGGAAGATCTCCGGCAGACTGCGCTCGTAGGCGTCGGGCAGCTGGCGGTCCGGAAACAGCAAAAAATAGTCGCGGTACTTGGCTTCCCCGGCCCTGGCCCGCGCAGCCCACTCATGTTCCTGGGCCACATGGTTGACCACCAGATCGAGTTCCAGGCTGATGCCCCGCCCGCGCAGTTCGCTGGCCAGCGCCCGCAGATCGTCCATGCTGCCGAGATCTTCTCGTACGGCGCGGTAATCGGCCACCGCGTAGCCGCCGTCGTTCTCCCCGGCACGGGGTTTTAAAAGCGGCATCAGGTGCAGGTACTTGATGCCCAGCTCCTCCAGGTAGCCGAGCCGCTGCAACACGCCGCGCAAATTTCCCGCGAAGCGCTCGGTGTAGGCCACGTAGCCGATCATCTCCGGCACCTGCAGCCAGTCGGCGCGCAGCAGCCGCGCCTCGTCGAGCCGTTTGAGGTTACCTGGGCGCTCGGCCAGTGAGCGGCGCAGCAGCGCTTCCAGCCGGGGCCACAGGGTATTGACCTGTTCACCGTAGACCGTCCGCAGACTGCTTTCCAGATCCTGACGGTAGCGCTCCAGCCGGATGTCGAAGGTGGCGAGGTCGTGGCCGCTCAGCTCGGCTGTGTCAGTAGGCGCACTCCTGGAAGGTGCTCTGGCTTTGCGGGGTTTGGCCGGAGCCGCCGTGTCTGCCGTGCTCGCTGCTTCGGCGGCTTTCTTTTGGCGTGTTGGCCGAACGGACGGGGCGGCCTCGGCCTCGGCTTGCTCCGGCGGGACTGGGTTGCTGGTGGCCGGACGGGCCGCCCCCTTACGTGGGGCGCGGGGCGTTTTGGTGGGTGCGGCGGATGAAGCGGGCGCGGGCTGAGCAGGAGCAGATGGACCGGGAATCGGCTGGTCGGCAGCGCTGCGGGGCGGGTTCTCCGGGGCATCTGGGGCAGGCGGCTTGGTCATGCTCCCAGCATAGCGGGGCGAAATGGGAACGGTTCCACTCTGTGGTGCGCTGTGACTCCCACTCTATTTGCCCGGGCTGTTTCTCACCCAGCTCCCTTTTTGGCAGGGCCGCCCGGCGCTAGGCTGATCGGCAGTTCCCCACTCTTGCATCACCCGACTGATCGTCCTGTTTTCCCGTTCATTGTTTTGGAGGTTTCATGAAACGATTTCTGAGCGCGACCCTGGCCCTGAGTGCCGCCCTCGCCGCCTCGCCTGCGCTGGCCGCCGTCACCGGAGGCAGCGCTGCGCCTGCGACCAGCACGGCCAAGCCGTCACCGGTGCTGAGTGCCGCCAACCCGGCGGCCAATTCGTTCAGCCTCACCCGCGACGTGAAGCGCACGGTGCTGAGTAACGGGCTGACGGTGCTGACCAAGGAAGTGCGCGGCGCGCCGGTCGTGACGGTGCAGGTCTTCTACAAGATCGGCTCGCGCAACGAGGCCCCCGGCGTCAACGGCATCGCCCACCAGCTCGAGCACCTGATGTTCAAGGGCACCACCGACCGCCCGGTGCAGTTTGGCCGGTTACTCGGCGCGCTCGGAGCTGACTTCAACGCCTTTACCTACTACGACCAGACCGCCTACCACGAAACCGTGGAGCGCGAGAAGGCGGGCGCGGCGCTGCAACTTGAAGCCGACCGGATGGTGAACGCCAAGATCGACCCGGCGGCGCTGACCAGCGAGCGCAATGTGGTCTTGTCGGAGATCGAGGGTGACGAGAACGACCCCGGTTACCGCCTGGAGCGCGCCGTGCAGGCAGCGGCCTTTCCGGGATCGCCCTACGGCCTGACGGTGGGCGGCACCCGCCAGGACATCGAGGGCTTCACGGCGCAGGAAGTGAGCGCCTACTACAAGAAGTACTACTCGCCCGAATACGCCACCCTGATCGTGGTGGGCGACTTCCATACCGCCGACATGATGAAGCAGATTCAGGCGGCCTTCGGCAAGCTGGGCAAGCCCGGCACCCTGCCGGTGACGACCAGTGCGGCACTGGTACCGGGCGGCAGCGAGGCCACCCTCGGCAAGTCGCCACCGAAAGCCCCCATCGTGCTCAAGGAAGCTGGGGCCACGCCGCTGCTCAACGCCGTGTACCCGCTGCCCGATGTCAGCAGCCCCGATGCTCCGGCCCTCAAGGTGCTCGACTACGTGCTGCTCTCGGGGCGCACCAGCAAGCTCTACCAGTCGATGTTCGAGTCCGGGCTGGCGGCCGACGGCGGCACGTTGCCCTACCAGTTCGCGCGCGGCGGCTGGTACTCGTTCAACTTCACCCCGACGCCCGACACCGATTTGCCCAAGCTCGACGCTGCCCTGCTGGCGACCCTGGCCGACGTGCGCACCAATCTGGTGAGCGCCGAGGAGATCGCTCGCGCCAAGACCAGCATCAGCACCAGCACGCTGCTCGACACCCGCTCGATCGAAGCGCAGGCCACCAGCCTGGGTATGGACGCCACCACGGCGGGCGATTACCAGTACACCGACAAGTTTCTGGCGGCCCTGCAAACCGTGACGCCCGAGGACGTGCGCCGGGTGGCCCAGAAATACCTCCCCGACAGCGCCCGCACGGTGGGCTACTTCGAGCCGACCAAGGCGGTGGAGGGCAGCGGCAACGCGGCCAGCGCGGGTGGGGCCACCCAGGAGGCCTTCAATGCTGGGCCACCCGTCGATCCCGCCGAGGTTGCCAAGTATCTGCCCGCCTCCCAGCCCTCGGGCCAGGCCAAGATCACCCTGCCCGACAAGTTTACCCTGCCCAACGGCATGACCGTGATGCTGCTGAAAGACACCTCGACCCCCACTGTCAGCCTCAGCGCCAACGTCAAGGCCGGGCGCGAGTTTGACACCGACACTAAAGCCGGACTGGTCGATCTTGTGGCAGCCAATCTGCTCTCGGGTACCCAGACCCGCGACGAACTGACTCTGGCCAAGCTGCTCGACGACGTGGGCGCGCAGCTCGCTCCGGCGGCCAACCGCTTCGGGGTGCAGATCGGTGGGGCCAGCCGCGACAAGGATCTGCCGGTGCTCTTGACCGCCCTTTCCGACATCCTGCAAAACGCCACCTTCCCGGCGGACCAGTTCAAGCGCGCCCAGGCCCGCGCCGTGCAGGGAGCCGTGCAGGCCAATGACGACCCCGGCAGCGTGGCCATCAAGGTGTTTCGCAAGACGCTGTACCCGGCGGGTAATCCCTGGCAGGTGTTTAGCAGCCCCGACACCATCGGCGCGCTGACCCGCCAGGACGCCCTCGACTTCTACAAGACCCACTACCGCCCCGACGCCACCGTGCTGACGCTGGTGGGCAATTTCGATCCAGCACAGGTCAAGACCCTGCTCAACCAGACCTTCGGCGGCTGGACCGCTTCCGGCCCGACCCCGCAGGTGGTCTACCCGGTGATCGGCAAGCCTGCCGGAATCGTCAAAGCCTCCGGCGATCTGCCGGGCAAGACCCAGGCGGTGACCTACCTGGGCTACCAGAGCATCGCCCGCAGTGATCCGCGCTACTACGCTTCCCTGGTGCTCAACGACGTGCTGGGTGGCAGTACCCTGTCGAGCCGTCTGGGTACCGAGCTGCGCGACAAGGAGGGCCTGACCTACGGTGTGGGCAGCAGCTTTGCGGCGCTCAAGCAGCCGGGGGCCTTTACCATCTCGCTGCAGACCAACCCCAAGGACACCGACAGGGCCGTTCAGGGAGCCATCAACATCCTCAAGGACGTGCGCGACAACGGCCTGAGCGCCACCGAGGTCGCCACCTCCAAGAACGGCCTGCTGAGCAGCTACACGGTGGGCTTATCCAACCCCGCCGCGCTGGCGGCCACCTTCACCAGTCTGGTGTCGGACGGGCTGCCGCTGAGCGAACTCACCGATTACCAGGCCAAGATCAACGCGGTGACGCCCGCAGCGGTAAATCAGGCCGCCAAAGAACTGCTCGACCCCGACAACGTCGTGGAAGTGACGGCCGGGCCGGGCAGCGGGAAATAAGCGCTGAACGTCAGGAAGGAGGCCACCCGCGAGTCAGGGTGGCCTCCTTCCTGTTTGGTGCTCAGTACTTTTGCAGCAACTGGGGTAAATCGGTACCCAGCGAGCCGTCGCCGAGCGAGTCGCTGTTGTAGACCCGCCGGAAACGGCCCTGGCGGTCGAGCACCGCGATCTGGTCGCCGTGCAGGATGGTGCCGCTCTCCGTTTGGGTGTCGAGAATGAAAAAGGTGCGGGCGGCGGCCTTGGCGACTTCAGGTGTGCCGGTCAGGCCGCGAAACCGGGCGTCGAAGTTGTCGAGGTAAGCGCGCATCACTCTGGGCGAATCGTGCTGCGGGTCCACGCTGACGAGCTGCACCTGCACCTCACGCTGCTGCTCGGCGCTGAGTTGCCGGTAAATCTTGGAAAGGCGGCCCAGGGTCAACGGACAGACGTCCGGGCAGCGGGTGAAGCCGAAAAAAACCAGCCGTACCTGGTCGGACGCGCCGCCCAGCATGGCCGGTTGCCCGTCGTCGCGAACCATCTGGAGCGCCGAGACGCGCGGTGCCGGGTCGAGTGCGGTGCCGCCCAGCGCCTCGGCGGTATTGCCACGAAAGAACAGCAGCCCGCCCAGCACGGCGGCGACGGACAGCAGGGCAGCGGTAAGCCACTTCATAAGGACTTAATCTAGTCCGATCCGGTGGGGATGGGTGTCCCTGGGCCGCGGCGGATACAGATGGTACTCAATTCCTAACCGCCGAACCCGTATGTTTTCCCTGCGTCGGTTGGTCGGCTGTCGTCGTCTCCGTGAAACGATTCGAGTTCAAGTCCCGATCAGTCCGCCGTCTCGGGGTAGCGGGTGATGACTAGGCCGATATTCAGCTTGCCCATCTGCCGCAGCAGCTCCGGCGGAAAGTAACTCGTCTGGGTCTCGCTGCCGTACAGCCCCAGCGGGCGGTCCTCGATGCCGAAATCGAGCAGGATGGCGTCCACGCCGGGGTATTCGGCCAGCGTAGAGAGGGCCGCCTCGTGGCGCTTGAGAAACAGCTCGGCGTCGCTGGCTTGCTGGGCAGGCTGCCGGAAGGAAGCCGCACTCGCCAGGGCCGCAAAACCCGATTGCCCGTGCTTGAGTTCCTGGCCCGCGTCCCCCGGACTGTGGCGGGCAGTGAGCTTCTCGCCGCGCCGCCAGACTTTCATCGGCGAGAGGCGGCTGCGGCGCAAAAAGGCGTCCACCTCGAATTCGGCTCCAACTGCTCTCAGCACGCACGACACGCGGCCTAGTCTAGCGGACTGGGCTGCTCCTGCGCTGACCCCTGCCGGGGTGGGTCGGGGTCAGCGCAGCCCCGGCAGCAGTCAGCCAGCAGACCATCAGGCGGCCCGGCGTGGGCGGCGCAGCAGAGAGACCAGCCATACCACCAGCAGCAGATCAAGCGCGGCGATGCCCGTGAGGGCCAGCGGGGTCGCGGCGGGTCCGAATGCGTCGCGCAGCGAGCCGATGACCGGCGAGAACAGAACCGGCCCCAGAAAGCCCCCGGCGAACACCAGCGTCGGAGCATTGCGCCCCGGCAGTTCGCGGCTCAGCCACACCAGGCTGGTGGCGAACACCGGGGCCAGAAACAGCCCGGTCAGGCTATAGGCGGCAGGAGCGGCGGCGGGAATGCTGGCGCAGGCCAGGCTGACCAAGGCCAGCGCCAGCGCGCCGGTCACGAGTTGCGGCGGCGCGAAGCGCAGGGTCAGCGGCGCGGTGATCATTCGCCCGGCGGTGAAGAAGACCCAGTAGAGCGAGGAGACCTGGCTGGCGGCGGCAGTGCTCAGGCCCAAGCCGTCGCGCAGCGCCGTGACTTCCCAGGCCCCCACCCCGCCCTCGACGGCCACGTACACCAGGAACAGCAGGACAAACACGCCCAGCAGCAGGTGGGACCGGGCCGGGCGGCCAGCGGGTGCCGACGCCCGATCGGGGGGCGTGGGGCGCGGGGCAGGCGAGCGGGGCAGCCTCAGCAGCGGCCACAGCAGCAGCCCGGCAAACACCGCGCAGCCCAGCAGCGGCAATTGCACGTTGCCGCCCGCCCGGCCCACCGCCAGCGGAGCCAGCACCGCTCCGACGCCGAATCCGGCGCTGAGCAGGTTGAGCATGGCCGCGCTGCGCTCGCCGTAGCGCACCGAGAGCCACACGTTGATGGTGAGGTCGAGCATCCCGAAGCCCAGGCCCAGCAAGGCTGAGGCCAGCAGCGCCAGCGGAAAGTCGGGTGCGAAGGCCAGGCCCAGGCTGCCCAATGCCGTGAGCAGGAGGGCCGCCGCCGCCCGCCGCTCGGCCACCAGTGAGGCGGGCAGCAGCCCGGCCAGCACCACCCCCAGAAAGGACCCCGCCGAGTTGGCGCTCAGCAGCAGCGAGGCTCCGGTGGCTTGCAAACCGAACTGCGCGCTGAGCCGGGGCAGCGCCGGGCCGAGAATCGGGTAGATGATGCCCAGCAGCAGAAAAATACCGAGGGCCACCACCGCCAGGCTGCGGGGCGGGGCGGGAAGAACGCTGGAAGTGGACTGCACCGACGCAGCATAGCCGCACGGCAGGGGAGAAGACCCGACTATTCCAGCGGCAGACTGGTCGTACTTTTTTCCTGTTTGACGATGATGGTGCTGTTGGTGTTGCGCACGCCCGGAATGGCGGCCAGCACGTCCACCAGAAAGCGCTGGTAAGCGTCGAGGTCTGGCACGCAGACCTTCAGGAGAAAGTCACTCTCGCCCAGGCACAGGTAGCATTCCAGCACTTCCGGGCGGCGAATCATGTGCTCGGCGAAGGTCTGGAAACCGGGCTTGGTCTGCTTGTCGAGGCTCACATTCACGAAGACGGTCAGGTCCCGCCCCACCTTCTTGGGATCGAGCAGGGCCACGTAGCGCCGGATGACGCCCTCCTCCTCCAGCCGCCGCACCCGCCGCAGGGTCGGGGCCGGGGTCAGGCCCACCTCGTCGGCCAGCTCGGTGTTGGGAATGCGCCCGTCGCGCTGCAAGATGCCCAGTATTCGGCGGTCGATGGCGTCCAGCTCAGGTTGAGACATCTTCAGAGTCTAAAGCCTTCATCGGCGCATTGATATTGCTTGAGGGCGGCGTTTCGGGCACGCTTCGGCAATCCTGAGGGCCGGGCTGAGGACTACCATGGAGTCAAACTTCAAAGCGAACGCGCCCGCACACGGCGCAAACGAGGACATGATGCAGATTGGACTTCCCAAGGAAATCAAGGTCAAGGAAAACCGGGTCGCCCTGACGCCCGGTGGTGTGGGCACGCTGACCCGGCGCGGCCATCAGGTCATCGTGGAGCGCGGTGCGGGCATTGGCAGTGGCATCCGCGACGACGAGTACACGGCGGCGGGTGCTCAGCTCGGCAGCGCCGACGACGCCTGGGCCGCCGAGATGGTGGTCAAGGTCAAGGAACCAATCAAGTCGGAGTACGCTTACCTGCGTCCCGACCTGCTGCTGTTTACCTACCTGCACCTGGCCGCCGACCGCGCCCTGACCGAAGCGCTGCTCGCCTCGGGCACCACCGGCATCGCCTACGAAACGGTGCAGAGCACGGACGGTAGCTTGCCGCTCCTGATGCCGATGAGCGAGGTGGCCGGGCGGCTGAGCATCCAGGCCGGGGCCTACCACCTGCAAAAGCCGCAGGGCGGGCGCGGGGTGCTGCTCGGCGGCGTGCCGGGCGTGCAGGCCGGGCACGTGGTCATCATCGGCGGCGGCGTGGTGGGCACCAACGCGGCCAAGATGGCGATGGGCCTGGGAGCCAAGGTCACCATTCTGGACGTGTCGCACCGCCGCCTGACCTACCTCGACGACGTGTTCTTCGGCAAGCTCACCACCATGATGAGCAGCGAGGCCAACATCCGCGCCCTGTTGCCCGAGACCGACCTCTTGATCGGCGGCGTGCTGATTCCCGGCGCGCGCGCGCCGCACCTCGTGACCCGTGACATGCTTCCCCTGATGCAGGAAGGCAGCGTCATCGTGGACGTGGCGGTCGATCAGGGCGGCTGCGTCGAGACGATTCGCCCCACCACCTACGACGATCCGGTCTATGTCGAGGAAGGCATCATCCACTACGGCGTGGCGAACATGCCCGGCGGCGTGCCGCGCACCAGCACCTTCGCGCTGACCAACCAGACCCTGCCGTTCGCGCTGCAACTCGCCGACCACGGCGTCAGTGCGCTCCTCGGCAACGAGGCGCTGAAAAAGGGCCTGAACACCATCAGCGGCAAGCTGACCTTCCAGGGCGTGGCCGACGCGCTCGAACTGCCGTTCACTCCACCGGAAGACGCGCTCAGAATGCCGGTGGCCTAACCCGCCTCCCCGTCTCCCTGCGCCGCTGCCGATTCTGGGGCGGCGCTTTCCTGTCGCTCCAGCAGGTTCTGCAACTGCCCGAAGGCCGCCACCACGCGCGGAAACCCCAGGTAAGGGATCATGAACAGCAGCGCCTCGCGCACCTCGGTTTCGCTGGCCCCGGCCCGCAGCGCGCCGCGCAGGTGGGTCTTGAGTTCGGCCTCCGCGCCGAGACTGGTCAGCAGGGCGCAGGCCAGCAGCTCCTTGGTCTTGAGGTCCAGACCGGGGCGCTGGTACACCGTGTCGTAGGCAAACTCGCGGATGTACCCGGCCAGATCAGGGTCGAGCTTCTCCAGCCGGGCCTGGATGCGGTCATGCTGAGCGCCGAAAATCAGGTGGCGGGCCGATGAAGTCGGAGACGTGTCGTCTGAACTGGACATGGCGGCAGTATAGAAAAGCGCCCCGCTTCCGTCGTCAGACAGGGAAACGGAGCGCTAGAGGGGTAACTCTACTTCTTAACGGCTTTCTGCGCCGCCGCCGTCAGATCGGTGGTCTGGGTGTTGGCGTAGATGACGATACTGCTGCTGGCTGCCTTACGTTTGTCGAGCACCACCGTGAAGCCCTGCGCCTTGGCCGCTGCCGCGACCGCCGCGTTGACCGATCCGGCGACGGGCGCAAACGCCTTGCGGCGCTGCACGTCGTAGTTCTTGAGGGCCGTCTGGTAAGTCGTCTGGGCTTTCTTGAGCGCTTGCACGTCGGCGGCGCTGGCCTTGCCGGTGTTGACCTTGGCCTGAAGCGTGCCGATGGCCTGGCTCTGCTTGCCCAGATCCGTGTCGGCCTTCTGGTTGAGGGTCACGAAGGCCGGGCCGCCCTTGCTGCTCTCGATAACCTTCTGCACGTCCACCAGCCCGACCTTTCCGGCCTTGAGGGTGGCCGCGCCTGCCAGCCCGGTGATCAGTGCGGCGGCCAGCAGGGTGGTCTGGGTGGGCGAGAGATTGAGTTTGCCCGGCATTTACTTCTTCGCCAGCGCCGTTTTCACTGCGTCGGTCAGATCGGTGCTGGGGTCGGCGTAGACCACCAGGCCGTTGGCGGTGGCGGCGTCCATCACCACAGCCACGCCGTTGGTCTTGGCGGCGGCGCTCACGGCGCTGTCCACTTGGGTGGTGATCGGGTTGACCTTGGCCGAGATCTGGGCGTCGTAATCCTTGGCCTTGGCCTGGATGGTCGTGATCAGCTGGCTGAGCTTGTCCTTGTCGGCGGGCTTGATGGCCGATCCCTGGGCCTGAAGCGCCTTGATCTGCGTGTCGAGCGGCTTGAGTTCGTCGTCGGCCTTCTTCTGGAGGGCCACCACCGCCGCGTTGTCGGGGTGCGCCTTCAAGACCTCGGCCACGTTCACGAAGGCGATCTTCTGCGGCGCGGTCTGGGCGTGGGGGGTGAGGCTGCCGAGAGCAAAGCCGCCCACCAGCAGGGCAGGCATGGCGAGACTGAGTTTGAGATCGAACTTGGGCTTGGGGATACGCATGGTGAGCACGCTAGCATGCTCATTTTTGAGCATCGTGAACGCAGAAATCAGCGGGCCGTCAGTGTTCCGGCGGCGGTCCCTGGCTCCGAATCACTTCCTGGTCATGGCCGCTTTCACCGTGCCCGTCAGGTCGGCGCTGGGATCGGCGTACACCACGATGCCCGACTGCTGGGCGAGGTTGGCGTTGAGCACCACCGCGACGCTGTTGGCTTTGGCGGCGGCAGCGACGGCGGCGTTGGCCTGCTGGGTGATCGGAGCGAGCTTGGCGTTGACCTGGGCGTCGTAGTCTTTCGATTTGCTCTGGGCGGCGCTGATCAGTTGATTCAGCCTGTCTTTGTCGCCCGCGCTGATCTGGCTGCCCTGCTTGAGCAGCGGCTGGATCTGGTCGTCGAGGGCCCCCAGTTCAGCGTCGCGCTTCTGGCCCAGGGCCACCACCGCCGCGTCGTCGGGGCTGGCCTTGAGAATCTCGGCCACGTTGATCAGGGCGACCTTCTGCGGAGCACTCTGGGCGTGGGGCGCGAGATTGCCGAGCAGCGCGCCGCCGATCAGGAGCGCAGGCAGGGCGAGCAGGGCCGTGGCCTTCTTGATGGGCTGCATGGCACCGAACGTAGCACGCTGGTTGCTGAGCGCCGTGAAAGGCAAGGCGCAGAGCGCTGCCGAGGGCGCTAGACTCTTCTTTATGCTGGTGCGCGAGTGGATGACGCCCGACCCCCTGACCGTTTCGCCCACGACCCCGGTGATGGACGCCCTGGGCCTGCTCAAGGCGCGCGGCTTTCGGCGGCTGCCGGTGGTGGAAGGCGGAGAGCTCATCGGCATCACCACCCGCAAGGACCTCAAGGACGCGCTGCCGAGTAAGGCGGCCACCCTCAGTATCTGGGAAGTTCACGCTCTTTTGAGCAAGCTGACGGTGGGGGAGATGATGGCCCGCCCGGTCATCACGGCGCAGGAGGGCGAATACATGGAAGACGCGGCCCTGCGCATGCGCCAGCGCGCTGTGGGCGGCCTGCCGGTGCTCGACGGACGTAACCAGCTGTGCGGCATGCTGACGGTGGGCGACGTGCTGGAAGCCTTTACCCATATCCTCGGCCAAGACGAGGGCGGCACCCGCCTGCACCTGCGCCTGCCCGACGTGCCCGGCAGTCTGGAGCGGGCGGCGCGCGCCGTGCAGCCGAGCAACATCATCTCGCTGGCGACCAGCGGCACCGAACGCAGCGCGTCGGGTGAAAAAAAGCGGACCTTCGTGATGCGGGTCGTGGGTGAGCACGCCGCAGGGGCACGCCACCGCCTGCGCGAGGCGGGGTTCGAGGTGGAGTGAGACGAAATTGAACGGAGCGCTCAGCATTCCAGCGAACGGACTGAGGCTCAACGAGTACGGTTTGGCGGAGATGCAAAGAAAGAAGGTGTTCTTTTCGGAGTTCCTGGAATTGGAGCCAAATCGCATGGGTGCCTGGAACCGAGTCTGGCTCAGTCCTCGGCCAGCAGCTCAGGGCGCAGCCCCGGTGCGGCGCTCTTCTGCGCGGCCAGATGCACGTAGCCCTCGATCAAATGCACGATCACCGGGTTGTGGGTATGGACCCCGTGGGCCTCGCCCGGCTCGCCCTCCTCAATGAAGTGAGCGATGACCGCCGCCTCGCCGTCGCGTGACAGCAAAAAGGCACTCTGCCCGACCGCCGCCACACTGGGCAGATCCGTCAGGGTGGTCTGCACTATCCTCACGCCTCTAGGCGTCAGGCGCTCCAGGCGGCTGAGCAGATCGGCGCGGCCCGCCATCACCAGGCTGGCGCGCGCGTTCAGGGTCAGGTCCTCGCACATCGACGTGATGGCCGCGTTGCCGTAGAGGTGGTACACCGCTTCGGGGGCCGGGTCGGGCGCGAGGCGCGAGAGGTCGCGGTCGAGCGCGCCCAGACGATCATCGAACGAGCGCCGGGCGCGGGCCAGGTACTCTCGGGCCGAGAGGGGCGCGTATTCGAGCGGGTTTTGCCCCACGCGGGCGGCCAGGCCGCGTCCTTCCAAGCGCTCCAGCGTTTCGTAGATCTTGGGCCTGGGAATGCCTGCCTGCCGCGCCACACGGGCCGGAACGGCCCGCCCCAGGGCCAGCAGGGCCGTGTAGGCGCGGGCCTCGTATTCGGTAAGCCCCAGCGCTTGCAGGTGAATGACGGCGCTCATTTCCGCCCAGTGTACGGGATTTTGCAACGCCGGGCGGCGGCATGCCGCCGCCGTACAGCACAATGCGCCGCCCTGGTTATCCGGGCGGCGCAAAGCCAACGTCTCTTGGATCAGTTGTCGAACAAGAAGCGCTGCTCGACCGGGCGGGCAGGCGCGGGCGGTGCCGTGGTGCCCAAGTGCGCTACAGACTTACTTGAACTGCTTGAGGGCAGCGGCCAGTTCGGCGTCTTTGGCGGTGTCGACGACGGCCACGCCCTGATCGGGGTTGGTCGGCTGGGCAACCGGCGGGGCGATGTAGGTGAATTTGCCGTCCTTGTCGGCCACCACGTCTACCGGCTTGCCGCCGATGTTCAGCGTCACCTTGGCGCCGGCCTTGACGCCGCTGCCGGTGAAGTTGAGCGGCAGTGGGCGGCGGTTGTCGTCCACCTTGACATCCGGCGTGATGCCCTTTTTCTGAATCTGGCGGCCATTGGGGGTCAGCCACTCGTTGGCGACGATGCGCACCTGCGCGCCGTTGACCAGTTCCACCGGGGTCTGAGCCACGCCCTTGCCGAAGCTGGTTTCACCGACGATGGTGGCCCGCTTGGTGTCCTGCAAAGCTCCGGCTACGATCTCGCTGGCCGAGGCACTGTTCTTGTTGATGAGCAGTACCAGTTGCCCGGTGTAGTCGGTGGACTGGGCCTTGGCGGTGTCGTAGACGGTGGTTTTGCCCTTGTTGTCACGCAGCGAGACGATCGGCCCTTTTTGCAGGAACTGATCGGCCACGAACACGCCCGACGACAGCAGCCCGCCGCCGTTGTCGCGCAGATCGAGAATCAGTTTCTTTATGCCTTTCTTGTTCATGTTCTGCACGGCGGCCGAGAATTGTTCGTTGACCTTCTCGCTGTAGAAGGTATTGAGGGCGATGTAGCCGACGTTGCCCGGCAGGACGGTCTGCTCGACGCTGACGATGGTGACCGGCTGGCGCTCCAGGGCCACCGTGTAGGTGGATTTGCCGCGCCCGAAAGTGATGTTGACTTTGGTGCCCTTCTCGCCGCGCACCAATCGCACCACGTCGTTAAGGCTCAGGGTGGTCACGTCCTTGTCACCGATCTTGAGAAACACATCGCCGGTCTGCACGCCGCCCTGAATAGCCGAGCCGGTCTTGAACACGGTGTCGACCTTGGCCCCGGTGCCGTCGGCGTTGGCTGCCGTGAGCTGAATGCCGATGCCGAAAAACGCGCCGCTGAGGTTTTCCTGATCGGTCTGGTTGTCCTGGGCCTCGACGTAGTAGGTGAATTCGTCGTCGAGCGAGGCGATCATGCCCTTGATGGCCCCGTTCATCAACTTGTTGTCGTCGAGCGGCCTGAGGTAGAGCTGGTGCAGCGCGCCGAACAGCTGGACGAACGCCTTGCCGTTGGTCGTCTTGACGATGTCGGTGGTGCTGTAGGTCGTGAACTGCGCGTAGCCCACGGCGGCGGTGGCGGCCAGTGCGCCTGAGACGAGCAAAAGACGTTTTCTCACTGGGTCAGCATAGCGGCACGGGGTGAAGGACGGTTAAGGCGCAGGTGACATTGATCAGGTGATACGGCTGCCGCGTCACAGCCAGATTGGGTGCTGAGTTCAAATTGGGCACTGGACTGAAACCCGGCGCTGCGCCGAAGCAAGCTGCTGGGCCAAGACGGCCTGGGCGGCCCTCTCATGAGCGGCAACCCAGTCACATTCATAAGCTCTTAAGCTATCCTGTGCCCGGTCATGACTTTCCTTCCTTCCTTCTTTTTTGCGCGCTGCGCCGCTTTGCGGCGGGCCGGGCCACGATGATCGAATTTCGCAGCGTGAGCCTGGAATACGCCGTGACCCGCACCCTGGCCCTCGACGACGTGCATCTGTTTGTCGGCAAGGGCGAATTCGTGTACCTGGTGGGCCAGAGCGGCGCGGGCAAGAGCAGCTTCATGAACCTGATCATCAAGCGCCACCTGCCCACGCGCGGTGAGGTGCTGATTGCGGGCGAAGCGCTCAGCCGCTACCGGGGCGCGCGCACCGCCACCCTGCGCCGCCGCATCGGCATGGTGTTTCAGGACAATCTGCTGCTGCCGCACCTCAACGCGCAGGACAACGTGGCCTTCGCCCTGCGCGTCACCGGGGTGCCCAGGCGCGAGTGGTCCACGCGGGTCGGCGGGGCGCTCAGGACCGTGGGGCTGGAGCACAAGAAGCTGGCCCTGCCGCTGCAACTCTCGCAGGGCGAGCAACAGCGCGTCGCCATCGCCCGCGCCATCGTCGGTGATCCGCCCTTGCTGCTGGCCGACGAACCCACCGGCAACCTCGATCCCGACAACAGCCGCGAAGTGCTCAAGGTGCTGCAAAACGTCAATTTGCGCGGCACCACTGTGCTGGTCGCCACCCACGCCCGCGATCTGGTCGAGACCTTCCGCCACCGCACCCTGACCCTGCGCCGGGGCAAGCTGGTGCGCGACGATCCCTACGGCGGCTACGCGTTGTGAGCGGGCTGAGATGAATTTTCATTTCCGCGAGGCGATGCTGCAAATGCGCGGCAATTTCACCGCCACCTTCTCCACCCTGATTACCATGACGCTGACCCTGCTGATGCTGGGCTTCGTGGTGCTGCTGACCCTCAACGTGGACCGCACCCTCTCGCAGCTCGAATCGCAAGTCGAGATCGCTGCTTTTCTGAGTGACGGGGCCGATACCGGGGCGCTGACCCAGGCCGTGCGCGACCAGCCGCAGGTGACCGAGGTGCGCCTGGTGGACAAGACGCAGGTGCTCAGCGAGATGAGCCGCGACTACCCCTACGCCGAGGAAGCCGCGACGCTGGCGGGCAATCCCTTTCCCGATACCCTGCGGCTGCGGGTGGCGCGGGTCGAGGACTCACGGGCGGTGGCCGAACTCGTCCGCAAGTTGCCGGGCGTCACCGACGTCGAATACGGCGCGGGCTACGTCGATCAGACGGTCAAGACGCTCAGCACCGTGCGCGGGGCCGGGTACGCGCTGGTGGGGTTGCTGCTCGTCGGCACCTTATTTAACATTCTCAGCGCGGTGCGGGTCGCCATCTACGCCCGGCGCAACGAGATCAGCGTGATGCGGCTGCTGGGCGCCACGCGGGCCTTTATCCGCGCTCCGCACCTGATCGAGGGCGTGCTGCTGGGCCTGCTGGCCGGATTGATCGCCTCGGGTCTGCTGGCCCCCAGTTACCTGGAGCTCTCGCTGCGGGTGCAGCAGCTGGTGCCGGTGCTGCCAATCATCACCGACCTCTCGACCATCTCGCCGGTGCTGGTGGGGCTGCTGCTTCTGGGTGTGCTGGTGGGGCTGGCGGGCAGCTTGTTCGCCACCCGGCGCTACCTGCGGGAACTGGAGTAGGCGAGGTGCCTGCCGCTTCTCCTTCCCGCCGCTGGACGGCTGGCCTGCCGACCCTGTGCCTGATCACCCTGGGTTTGCTGGCAGGCAGCCTGGTCACGGCCCAGCAGCAGGTCTCGCCAGCCGTCCAGTCGACCTCCGGGTCCAAACCGGCGGCAACAAAACCCGTCACGCCCAAATCCGCGCCGGTGACCGCCCCCCTTGGCCTGCCGTCGCCGCCGCCCAGTCGTCCCGATCCGTACAACCTGAACCTGCCGACCACCAGTCAGAAATTGCAGCAGCTTCAGCAGCAACTCGCTGCCCAGAAGCAGCTCAGCAGCGCCCAGCAGTCGCAGCTCGAAACCCTGCGGAAGAACATCGCCTCGCTGAGTGCCCAGCAAAAAGACGTGCTGGGCCAGATCGACACGCTGGAAAACCGTATCGCTGCGCTGCAAAACCAGAAGCTCAAGCTGGAGCAGGCCATCCGGGGCGCGCTGGTTGACCTCGGCCAGACCCGCGGTCAGGTGGCGCGCACCTCCGAGCGCGTTTCGCGCCTGCAAGCCGACGTGCGCCAGCTGCTCGAACTGCTCTACCGCGAGCGCAGCGGCCAGTACCTGCGGTTGATCAACCAGGCCAGCAGCTTGTCGGATCTGGTGATTCGCAGCCGCTACGCCAACATGGGCGGCGAACACAACGTGGACGTGATCGAGGACCTCAGAACCCAGCGCCTGAGCCTCCAGACCCAGCAGGCCCAGCAGTCTGCCCAGACCGCCCAGCTTCAGGACCTGCGCAGCCAGCAGCTTGCCCAGCTCACCCGGCTGCGTGACGCCCGCGGTCAGCAGCAGACGCTGGTGGCCCGCCTCCAGCAGACGCAGGCGGGCAAGCAGGCGCTGGCGCTGCAAACCCGTGCCCAGCAAGCACTCACCGTTCAGAGCATCAACACGCTGGTGGGCGGTATCGTCTCCGAGCGCAGCCGCATCGAGGCCGAGCGGCGGCGGCGCATCGAGGCCGAGCGCGTGCGCCGCGCCGAGGAGTTGCGCCGCATCCGCGAAGCCCAGGAGCGTGCCCGCCAGGAAGCGGCCCGGCTGGCCGCCATTCAGGAAGCCCAGCGCCAGGAAGCCCTGCGGCAAGCGGCGCTGCGGCGTGCCCAGGCCCAGGCGGCAGCCGCCGCGCAGGCACGGGCCGAGGCCCAGGCCCGCATCGAGACCGAGCAGGCCCGCGCCGCCGCCGAGCAGCGTGCCAGCCAGCAACGCTCGGCTGCCAATGCCCGGGAGCAGAGCAGCTTGCAGGCGCGGGCCAGCCAGATTCAGGCCCAGCAGCAGCAGGCCGCCGTCGAGCTTGCGCCGCTACCAGCGGCCAGTGGACCGCTCGGGTTTCCGCTGCCCGGCGGCGCGGTCGTCACGCCGTTCTCGGTGGCGGTCCCCTGGACCCTGATCAGCGGCCCGACGGGCGCGCAGGCGGTGGCCGCAGCAGGCGGCAATGTGCTGGCCGTCACCAACTATGCCAGTCTCGGCTGGGTGGTGCTCATCGAACACAGCCCGGTGCTGGCCACTGCCTACATCGGCCTGGACTTGCCCAGTGTGGATGTGGGCGCGCGGGTAGCGCCGGGCCAGGCGCTCGGCACCATCGGCGGCTCCCCTGTGTTCGGCGCGGACCGGATGGCCTTTCAGGTCAACCGCATCGGCGCGGACAACAGCCGCCAAGCGGTGCCGCCAACGTTCTGAAGAGGAGAGGCGGAGCGCAGGGAAAGCCTGAGAAGCAAGTGCCCTGAGTCTTTTCCTGCCTCCCGCGAACCACTTCCCACCCCAGGGAGCTTACGGGTGAACAGTCACCGTGAGCTGGCCCTGGGCACTGCGCTCGCCTTGCTGGGCGATCACATTCAAGGTGTATTGCTGCGAGGGCGCTGTGGCCGAGGCGCTCAGGCGCAGCGTGGCTTCGGTATTGGCGGGCACGCTGGCCGGGTCGAGTGCGGCGCTCAGCACCGCGTCCGGCAGCTGCAAGCTCAGCTTGACCGGGCCGAGTGCCGCCGCGAAGCCGCCGGGCCGGGCGGTCACCTCCACCGTCTCGCCGGGCCGCACCGTCACTTCCGGGAGCCTGCCGCCCGAGGGCGTGCCGAACACCACGTAGCCGCCCGCGCAGCCCACCGTTCTGAGCGCCGAGATGTCGCCCACCCCGAAGGCCAGTGCCGGAAACAGCGACGAGATGGCCATGCCGAAGCCCAGCGCGGCCCACCGGGGGTGGCGCCCAAGTTGCGAGGTCGCCAGCGCGATGCCGCCCGGCCCCAGCAGCAGCGGCGGCAGCAGGGCCAGCACGGTGTGGCCCTCGCAGGCGGGCAGCAACGCGCTCCCCACGCCCCGGACCAGAAAAAACAACGCTGAGCCGAGCGCGAAGCCCCCCAGGGTGGCGAGTGGGCTGGAGGACGGCGGACGCAGCAGGGTCATGCGGGAGAGCCTAGCGCGGCGGGTGGGGGCCGGGTGTACCTGCTGAACGCCCGGCGCGCCTAGCGTTCTTCCTGCGCCAGTTCCAGCAGGCGCGTTACCAGTTCGGGATAGCTCAGCCCGCCCGCTTCCCACAGCTTGGGGTACATGCTGGTGGCGGTAAAGCCAGGCATGGTGTTGACCTCGTTGAGAAACAACTCGCCGGTTTCCTCGACATAGAAAAAATCGATCCGGGCCAGCCCGGCGCAGTCGAGCGCTTTGAAGGCAATCAGGGCCAGTTCGCGCACCCGCGCGGCCACCTCGGCGGCGATAGGCGCGGGGATGTGCATGCTGGCACGGCCCTCGGTGTATTTGGTGTCGTAGTCGTAGATCAGGCCCTCGAACTTCAGTTCGCCCACCGGACTTGCTTTGGGCGCGTCGTTGCCCAGCACCCCGACTTCCAGCTCGCGTGGCTTGTGGGCGGCAGCGGCTTCCAGAATCACCCGGCGGTCGAGCGCGAAGGCGGCGGCCAGGGCCACGCTGAGGTCGCCTTCATGGGCCACCCGGCTGACCCCCACCGAGCTGCCCAGGTTGGCGGGCTTGACGAACAGCGGAAAGCCCAATTCGCGCGCCGCCTGCACCCCGACGTCGGGGTCGGTCTGCCAGGCGTGGCGGGTCACCAGACGGTAGGCCACCTGCGGCACACCCAGGCTGGCCAGCACCTGCTTGGTCATGACCTTGTCCATGCTGGCCGCACTGCCCAGCACGCCCGACCCCACGTAAGCTGCGCCGGTCAGGGTCAGGAAGCCCTGCACCGTCCCGTCCTCGCCGTGCGGGCCGTGCAGCAGTGGCCACACCACGTCGTAACCGGCGACCTCATAGGGCCTCAGTTCGCCGGAGGCGGACACGGCGACCTCACTCTGGCCCGGGCGTTCCTGACTGCCCTGGTTCAGCACCCGCGCCGTCTCGCCCCGGCCCAGCCAGCGGCCATCCGTGCCGATCACCAACGGCGTCACATCGAAGCGCGACTCGGGGAGGGCCGCGAGCACGCTGCGGGCACTCATCAAGCTGACGGCATGTTCACCGCTCTGGCCACCGCACAGCAGCAGCACACGGGTTTTTCCGGACTCCGAGAAGGACGTTTCTGAAGAACTCACGCCCGGCAGTATGCCAGCTCCGCGCCGCCCAGGACAGCCGCACGCCGGTGTCGGTCCCAACCCTTCGATGCCGGCACCCATGATGTGTATCATACGTCTCATACTGATGATGCTCACCAAAGTCATGACAGGGGTAGCAAGCGTGTCAGGCATACATCAGCGACCCGGGATGTTTCTCATCTTGAACTGGGTCCACCATCATGCATTCGTCTAGACCTTGGGTTATGATGCGCGGGTCTGCACAAGGTCTGAACTCTTACTTCACGTCGGCCAAGCGCTCACGCCGAAGGAAAAATCCATTCAGATCACCCCAGCTTCCGGAGGAACACGAATGATGAAACCCACTTCCCTGACCCTTCTTACCGCCCTGCTGCTCGGCTCCGCCGCCTTCGCGGCCACGCCCAAGGACACGCTGGTCATCCAGCAGTCCAACGACACGCCGACGCTCGACCCAACGGCCAACTACGACACCGGCAGCAGCAACATGATCGAGAACATGTACGACACGCTGTGGACTTACAAGGGCAACAGCCTGCGCGCCTTCACGCCGATGTTGGCGACTGCCGTTCCGACGTTTACCAACAACGGCAAGACCCTAACGGTCAATCTGCGTAAGGGCGTCAAGTTTCACTCGGGCAATTCGTTTACCTGCGCCGATGCCCAGTACACCTTCGAGCGCAACCTGGTGACCAACAGCGCCGAGTCGGGCAACTGGTTTCTGGCCGAGTCGCTGACCGGGACCCAGGCCAACGCCAACGACGACAAGTCCGTGACCTGGGACAAGATCAGCAAGGCCGTGCAGTGCAATGCCCAGGGCCAGCTCGTCTTCACCCTGCCCAAGGCCGACCCGGCGTTCCTGGCCAAGCTGGCCTTCTCGGGCCAGAGCATTCTCGACAAGCAGTGGGCCATCAAGCAGGGCGAGTGGGACGGCACCGAGAAGACCTGGAAGGACTGGGTCGGCAAGGACGTGCAGGGCAGCAACCTTTCCAAGAACCCCAGCGGCACCGGCCCCTACCAGCTGGTCAGCCGCGACGCCAACGCCCTCTTGTTCAAGGCGTTCGCCGGATATTGGGGCAAAAAGCCCGCCATCCAGAACGTGATCGTGCAGAAGATTCCCGAGCTGGCCGCCCGTCAGCAGGCCTTCCTGCGCGGTGACGCCGACCTGGTCGAGACCGGGAGCCGTGCCAACATCGAAGAGCAGCTCAAGGGCAAGCCCGGCGTGGTGATCGTGGACGGTCTGCCCAACACCAGCGCCACCGGCATCTTCATGAACGAGAACATCAAGGCTGGGGACGCGCTGGGCAGCGGCAAGCTCGACGGCAACGGCATTCCCGCCAACTTCTTTTCCGACGCCAACCTGCGCCGGGGCTTTGCCTACTCGTTCAACTACGCCCAGTACATCCAGGACGTACAGCAGGGCAAGGGCAAGCAGCGCACCATGCTGCTCCCCGATTCGTTCCCCGGCTACGACGCCAAGGTCAAGACCTACAAGTTCGACGCGGCCCAGGCCAAGAGCTACTTCCAGAAAGCCTGGGGCGGCAACGTCTGGAAAAACGGCTTTACCCTGAACGCCGATTACCGCGCGGGCAGCGTGGCCGCCCAGACGGCCATGGAAATCCTCAAGAAGAACGTGGAAGCCCTCAACCCCAAGTTCAAGGTCAATATCAAGCAAAAGCAGTGGGCCGATATGCTCAACGACTCCAAGCAGGGCAAAGAGCCGATGATCATTATTGGCTGGGCACCTGACTACGCCGATCCCGACAACTTCATGTACACCTTCTACTCCAGCAACGGCTACTACTTCCCGCGCAGCAACTGGAAGGACGCCGCCGTGGACAAGTGGCTCGATCAGGCCCGCGCCACCGTCAACCCCGCCGAGCGCAACAAGCTCTACTCGCAGGTGGCCAACCGTGCTTACGAGCAGGCTCCCTACCTGCTGGTGCCCGCCGGTGTGGGTCTCTACGCCATCCGCGACAATCTGGTCGGCGCGAACGCCAGCACCTACAATCCGATGCTGGGATCGAGCACTCTCTTTACCGGCACGGCCTGGAAGGACCTCAGCAAGAAGTAAGGCCTCTTTCTCTGGTCAAGGGGAGCGGACGGTGTGCAGCCGCCGCTTCCCTTTTTGATGTGCCCTGCCTGTGCGAGTCGGAAGTTCTCGGCCTTCACCCTTCCGTTAATTCCGCACGTGTGCAGCAGCACACTAAGCCATTTGGCGTAAGTTAGGGATCAATGAACAACGTCTTAGGGAGCGGCTATGCTTAACTTCATCATCCGGCGCATCGCCCAAATTCCTCTGGTGATGCTGGCCCTCTCGCTGCTGCTGTTTGTCATCATCTTTCAGCTCACGCCCGCGCAGCGCGCCGCCGGGTATATCCGCAGCGAGCAGCAGGCCGCGCAGCTTGACAACATCATCCGCCAGCGCGGGCTGGATCAGCCGTTTCCGATTCAGTACGGCAAGTGGCTGTCGTCCACCGTGCAGGGCGACCTGGGCTTCTCGCGCACCAGCAGCAAGCCGGTATTCGACACCATGAAAGAGCGGCTGCCCAGCACCATCGAACTCTCGCTCTACGCGGGCATTCCGATCGTGCTGCTGGGCATCTGGCTGGGTACCCTGTCGGCGCTCAACAAAGACCGCTTCGTGGACCAGTTTCTGAGGGTTTTCGCGGTGCTGGGCACTTCCCTGCCGAGTTTCGTGCTGGGTATCGTGCTGCTCAAGTTTCTTTACGGCTCGCTCGGCTGGCTGCCGGGACCGGGACAGGTGGATGTGCTCAACCAGTTCGCCGTGCTCGACCCCACCTTCAAGCACTACACCGGGATGCTCAGCGTCGATGCCATGCTCAACGGGCGCTGGGCGGTGGCCGGAGACGTGCTGCGCCACCTGATCATGCCGGTGCTGACCCTGGTGATCATCTTCAGCGCCAACATCTTGAAGGTGATGCGCGCCCAGATGCTCGAAACCCTGACCAGCGACTACGTGCGCACCGCCCGTGCCAAGGGCCTGGGCAACAAGGCGGTCAACCTCAAGCACGCCCGGCGCAATGCACTCTTGCCCATCGTCACCCTGACCGGCTTCACCGCCATCAACCTGCTGGCTGGAGCGATCATTACCGAAACGATCTTCGCTTACCCCGGCGTGGGGCAGTGGGTCGGCAGCGCGGCGCAAAACCTCGACGTTCCGGCGGTTATGGGCTTCGCGCTGCTCTCGGCCATCATCGTGGTGGTCATCAGCACCCTCACCGATCTCTTTTACGGGGTGGTGGATCCGCGTGTGCGTTTCGACTGATCGAGCGACTGACCGTGCGCCGGCTCGTCAGCGCCATGAGCCGAGTTTCACTTCATTCAAGGCGGTGATCTTGTGACCACGACCCTTCCCACCTCTACTCCCGAACAAACGCCGGGGCGCTTCAAGTCATTCTTCTCCTCGCGTCCGGTCGTCAAGCTGCGGCGCAACAAGCTGGCGGTCGCCGGGCTGATCATGACCTTCGTTTTCCTGATGGTGGCCGTGTTCGCGCCGTTTATCGCCGCGCCCAGTCAGGCGGCGGGCGGCAACTGTCTGCGCGACCTGGGCATTACCCAGACCAGCCAGATCTACAACCCGGCGGGCGGGGCCTTCTGGAAGGTGCTGCTGACCGCGCCAGACAGCTGCTACCACACCGAGCGCGAGAGCTTCTCGCCGATTCCCACGCCGCCGGGGGGAGGCGCGTACTTCGGGACCTCGCAGGGCTACGACATCTTCTACGGCATGATCTGGGGCACCCGCGTCATGATGAAGCTGGGGCTCGTCATCGTGGCGATCACACTGTTCACCGGCATCGTCGTCGGAGCCGTCAGCGGTTACTATGGCGGCTGGCTCGACAACCTGATTCAGCGCTTCATCGACGTGATGCTCTCGCTGCCGAGCCTGGTCCTGACCATCGTGCTGCTGACGGTGCTGGGGCCGAGTATCAGCAGCATCATCCTGGCGTTTTGCCTCACCGGCTGGACCCAGTACGCCCGCATCGTGCGCGGCGATATTCTGCGGACCCGCAACCTGGAATTCGTGGACGCTGCCCGCAGCCTGGGCGCACGCGACTTCCGGCTGATCTTCAAGCACGTGTTGCCCAACTCGGTGGCCTCGGTGCTGACCATCGCCATCCTTGACCTCGGCACCATTCCGCTGAGCATCGCCGCGCTCTCGTTTCTGGGCATTGGCCTGCCGGTGGGCTATACCGACTGGGGTCAGTTTATGAGCTTTGCGCGTGCCTGGATGGACAACCAGTACTGGTACGTGACGGTGCTGCCCGCCGCCTTCATCATTCTGTTCAGCCTGGGCTGGAACCTCTTCGGTGACGCGGTGCGCGACGCCTTTGACCCGCGCACCCGCTGAGCCGACCCCCTACCCAAATTGTCACCGATCCCCCCTTCGATGGGGGGATTTTCCGTGTGCCAGACAGCAAATATCCACATCAAATCCAGATCAAACCCTTCCGAAATCGGCGCACAATACCTTCACCCTATGAAACGCCTGCTGCTGCTCGCCCTGGCCCTGAGCCTGACGCCCCCGGCTTTCTCGCAGACCACCCCCCTGCCGCTCCTGGAGTCGGCAGCCAAGCGCGCGTCCTCCAGTTCGCCCGCTGCCAGCACCCCGGGCAGCCAATCACCTGCCCAGGATATCTTCGACGAGGTCAACGAACTGATTCAGGAGCAGTACGGCGGCCTCAGCACGGTGGACCGCTCGGCGCTAACCAAGGACTACCAGTCACGGCTGGCGGCGGTGTGCGCGTCTGACCCGGCCAGTTGCGGTGCCGAGAAGGCCTTTCCGGTGGTGTCGGCGGAAGTCACCGCGCTGGGCGACGACCACACCTTCTTTCAGGACCCGGACGATTACAAGGATTTCATCACCAGCGCCACCGGCGGCAACCGCTTGCAGTTCGGCGTACGACTGGCGACCCTCGACGGCGAGAGCCGCCTGGTGCTGGACGTGATTCCCGGCAGCGCCAGCCAGGACGCGGGCCTTCAGCGCGGCGACGTGCTGCGGACCATCGACGATCAGCCTTACACCTACGCCGGACTCAAGGCCGCCAAGGAGGCCGGAACGCCCACCCGTCTGGGCCTGGAGCGGCTCGGCACGCCTCTCACGTTGACACTGACCTCCCGCGAGAGCAGTTCGCGCGATCTGCCGCGCCTGAGTTTCCTGAACGCGCCGGACGGTCAGCCCGGCAAGGTCGCCCTGCTGAGAATTCCCACCTTTCTGTCGGGCGGCAGCGTGGCCCAGACGGTGCACGACGAGGTGAGAGCAGCCCAGGCGCAGCAGGCCAGCGGCATGATCGTGGATCTGCGCGGTAACACCGGGGGCGATCTCAGCGAGTGTGACGGCGCGGCCAGCGCCTTCGTGCCGATGTTCACCCGCCTCTCAAAGATGGCCCAGGGATCGAGCCGCACGGTGGTGCGCAGCGGATCGCGGCTCGACGACGGGCGCATCCGCAGCAGCGTGCAGAGTCCGGCCTTGTGGACCGGCCCGCTGACCGTGATGGTCGACGGCGGCAGCGCCTCGTGCAGCGAGTTCTTCGCTTACGAGTTGCAGTACGCCAAGCGCGCCACCATCGTCGGTGAGGCGACGGCGGGCGTGGGCAACACCGCCACCCGCATCTTCCCGCTCGACAGCGGCGCGGCCCTGCAACTGACCATTCTCAACTACGCCAAGCCCGACGGCACGCCCTACCCGGTACGAATCAAACCCGATGTCAGCGCCACCACCGACCTCACCGCGCTGAGTAAGGGCGACGACACACTGCTGAGCGCTGCCGCCCTGACCCTCAAGACGGCCCCGGTACTGGGCAGCGGCGACGCGCAGGTCAGCGGCAACTGAGGTTTCTCGACTGGGTCTCGTCAACTGGGCGACGCGGGTAGGCTCAGCGTTTGTAGACCTTGAAGCGGGCCGTCAGGTCGAAGGTGGCGCAGGGCGCTTCGCCGCTGTAAACGGGTGCAGCACAGACAGTCAACTTGCCGCCCGCGCCCAGCGTGTCGGGAAGGCGTTCCCCGGCCAGATCTCTGAGTTTGCCGAAGCGGCCCACCAGTTCCAAATGGTCGTAGCTCGCCGAATCCAGCGCCAGATGCAGCGGGTCGTCGCCAGGATTGACCAGCGGCGTGAGCGGCAGCCACTGCCCCTTGCCCTTGGTGTCTTTCACGAACAGGGTCGCCGAGACGCGCGGCACCACGAAGAAGGTGCGGCGGCCCGGCCAGCGCTCACGCAGCGCCAGCGGCAGCCGCAGCTGCATTGAGTGTAGGTCTCGTCGGGCAGGGCGAAATCCACCCGGTCCACCTTGAAATAGCTGTCGGTGCAGACGAGGCTGACTTTCTCGCGCGGCACGGTGAAGGTGGCGGCGAAGGCAGTGGCCTGGGCGCACAACGCGCAGGCCAGAGCGAAACCGGTGCCGAGCCGGATCGGACGGGTGGATCGCTTCACTTTGCTCCTGAACTAGCTGATGAGTTGAACCTGAACGGTGTCGGTCGGCGGACTGTACTCGCAGCTGAAGTCGGCGCGGCCTGAGAAGTTGGAGCCGGAAACGACCCAGCCGTCCCAGCGCTTGCCGTCGGCATTCGAGGTGATCTGGCCGCCGGCCTCCTGGGCATCGGGAAACTGGGCAGCGAGCTGACCGAGTTGGGAGAGCAGTTCGTGCTCGCAGCGCTGCATCAGTGCGCTGGAGGCGATACCGCCCGACAGATCGTCGGCCACCGGCACCGGGCGCATGATCAGAAAGATAAGCGCTGCTGCCGTCCACAGTAGCCCGCCGCCCAGCACCCAGCCCCAGCGCCAGGGCCGGGCACGCTGCGCCGCCCGCACCTCGGCGCGGTAGCGTTCACGCGCCTGATGGTGGGCCGCCTGCTGCCGCGCTCCCTGCTCGGCCCGCTTCAGCGCCGCTTCCTCCAGCAGAATTTGACGCTTCTCGTCGTCGCTCAGCACCCTTCCATACTAGCAATGTACTCACTTAAGTATGATGAGTATGACACTCAAACAAAAGTCAGCCGCCCAGCATTGACGCGGGCGGCTGAAGGAGAACTGGGAAGTCGGCTGACGCTCGGCTTACTTGGCGACCCCGGTGGCCCGCAACTCGCGTACCACCGTCACCTGCACCTGACCGGGGTATTCCATGTCCTGCTCGACCCGCCCGGCGATCTCGCGGGCCAGCAGGGTAGCCTGGGCGTCGCTGACCCGCTCGGGAGAGACGATGACCCGCACCTCGCGTCCGGCCTGGATGGCGTAGGCCGAGCTGACGCCGGGAAACGACACCGCGATCTGCTCTAGGGCTTCGAGCCGCTTGATGTAGCTTTCCAGCTCCTCGCGCCGCGCGCCGGGCCGGGCCGCGCTGATGGCGTCGGCGGCGGCCACCAGCACCGAGTAGAGCGTCTCGCCGTTCTCGGGATCGTGGTGGTGGGCAATCGCGTCGATGACCTCGGGCGGCTCGGAAAAGCGGCGGCCCAGGTTGATGCCGATCTCGACGTGGGTGCCCTCAATCTCGCGGTCGATACTCTTGCCCACATCGTGCATCAGTCCGGCGCGGCGGGCGAGTGAGGCGTCCAGGCCCAGCTCACTGGCCATGATGCCGGTCAGGTGTGCCACCTGCACCGAGTGCTTGAGCACGTTCTGGCCGTAGCTGGTCCGGAAGTACATGCGCCCGAGCAGCTGCATGATGCCGGGTTTGAGGCCCAGCACGCCCGCCTCGATGGCTGCCTCCTCGCCCTGGGTGTGAATGAAGGCCTTCATCTCGTCCTGGGCCTTGTGGACCATCTCCTCGATGCGGGTGGGGTGAATGCGCCCGTCCTGCACCAGTCCTTCCAGAACGTGCTTGGCGACCTCGCGCCGCACCGGGTTGAACGAGCTGAGAATCACCGCCTCGGGAGTGTCGTCGATGATCAGGTCCACCCCGGTCAGCGACTCGAAGGCGCGGATGTTGCGCCCCTCGCGCCCGATGATGCGGCCTTTCATGGCATCCGAGGGAATCGGCACCACGCTGACACTCATGGCCGCCGACGTTTCCGAGGCGCTGCGCTGAATCGCCTGGGCGATCACGTGGCGCGCGGTGCGTTTGGCCTCGGCGCTGGCCCGCTCGATCATGGCCTTGACCCGGATGGCCTTTTCCTCTTCGAGTTCGGCGTCGAGGTGCGAGAGAATTTGCTCTCTGGCCTGCTCGGCGCTGAGGCCCGCCACCTCGTAGAGCTTGAGGTCGGCCTGCCGGAGTTTGTCCTGAAGCTGGGCCTCGTCGGCGTCGAGGCGCTCCTGATGGTGTTCGAGTCGTTCCTCGAGCTGATCGAGCTTGTCGCCGCGCGTATCGAGCTGTTCGGCGCGGCGGTTGAGGCGCTCGATCTCGCGCCCCAGGTCCTCTCTCTCGCGGCGGGTGTCGGCCCGCTCGGTCTTGAGACTCTCGCGCTCGCGCGCGGCGTCCTGAAGAAGCTGGTCGCGCTGACTGGTGGCCTGTAAGACCATCTGGGCGGCGCGCTCGGAAGCGTCCTGAAGAAGTTTGCTGGCCTCGCTGCGCTGGCGCTCGGCGTCCTGACGGCTGCGGGCGGCCTCGGCCTCGGCGTCCTGACGCACGCGCCCCGCCTCGGCCTGAACCGCCGCACGAATCTGCTCGGCCTGAAGCTGAGCTTCCTTCACGGCGCTGTCTTCGAGCACCTGACGCTGCTGCCGACCACGCGGAAATCCAGTGACGTAGCCGCCGACCAAACCCACCAGGAGCGCCAGGATGACAGAAAACACGGTCATATTGGCTCCTTTGAAACAGAAAAAGGACTGCTGAACAAAAAAGGGCTGCGCCCCACCTGCTGCCTGTCGGAAACCGCGGTTTCCCCACGTTCAATTGCGCGGCCCCACCCGGGGAAACCCGGAGAGCCGAAAACGAAATCGAGGCGGACGAAACCGGCACCCACCGAAAAGACATTCCTGCGGCGTGCCCCAGTTGCACCAGACCTGACGGTGCAGCCGAGGCCCGCCTTGAACCCTGCCAAACAACGAGGCCGAAACGAAAAAAGGCTTCAGACTCAGGCGTCAGTCTAGTACGGATCAGTGAGCGCCTCCGGTTGTCCGCCGCTCGGGGGCGCTGCACAGCCACCTGCCGGTCAGCGGGAATGGAGGCAGTTTGCCCCCACTGGCCCCGCTATCATGCCCGGCATGACGCCCGACTCCCCACTTTCTTCCCAGCACTCCCGCGCCGAGATCCCCCGCGTGGGCGACAAGCAGGACAAGGCCGAGGGTGTGCAGCGGATGTTCGCTGACATCGCGCCGCGCTACGATCTGCTCAACCGGGTGCTGAGTTTCGGCATCGACAAAAGTTGGCGGCGGGCGGCGGCGGCCGAGGCGCTGCTGCTCAAACCGGCCCGGCTGCTGGACGTGGCCACCGGCACCGGCGACTTCGCCATCGAACTCAAGCGCCGGTCTCCGACGACCCGGGTTACCGCCTCGGATTTTGTGCCGCAGATGCTGGCGATCGGGCGCAAAAAGGCCCAGGCCAGGCAGCTCGACATCATGTTCGAGGAGGGCGACGCCCTCAAGCTGCCCTACCCCGACGCCAGCTTCGAGGCGCTGACCTGCGCTTTCGGATTCCGCAATTTCGCCGACTACGAGCGCGGTCTGGCCGAGTTCTGGCGGGTGCTGACGCCCGGCGGACGGCTGGTCATCCTGGAATTTCCGCCGCCTGCTGGAGGGGTGTTCGGCAGCTTGTTCCGGGTGTACTTTCGCCACATCCTGCCGCGTATCGGCGCGCTGGTGAGCGGCAACGCCGGGGCCTACACTTACCTGCCCGAGAGCGTGCTGGCTTTCCCTGATCCGGCGCGGCTGGCGCGGCTGATGCAGGCCACTGGCTTTCGCACCCGCTACCGACTGCTCAGCGCAGGCATCGCGGCGATTCACGTGGGCACCAAGCTGGGGCGCACCCCATTGCGTAGCACTCAGCCGGGCCGATGAACCGCGCCGCCGTCCTTGGCCTGCTTCTGGCGCTCTCCTCGGCCCTCGCCGTGCCCGCTCACGACCTCTCGGTGGGCGGCTGGGCCTCAGTGCGGGCCACCCACCTGAGCATCCAGGTAGACGCCTACGACGCCTCTCGCCATGCCGGGCCACCGTTGCTGCAAAATATTGCCCGGCTGCTGCCCCAGGTATCGGCGGGCGTGAACGTCACGTGCCGGGTCGGCACCCAGGCCGTCACCGTGCAGACCGACCAGAGCGGCCACGCCCGCTGCGATCTGGCCGCCACCGGAGCCGTGACAGTGAATCTGGCGAGCGGCGAGGCGCTGACGCCCGACATTCCCAGTCTGCCCGACGCCCCGGTAGTCGTTGTCAGCGACCTCGACGATACCGTGCTGATGACCGGGGGGCCGCAAGGCCGGGCGCTGGCCACCTTTCTGAACGCCACCGTGAGCAACCGGGCCGCCTTCCCCGATATCGCGCCGCTGTACCACGACTTCGCGGTGCGGGGCCTGCCCATCGTCTACCTCTCCAACAGTCCGCTGGGTCTCAGCGAATTTCTGCGCTCGGTGCTGCCCGCGCGCGGCTTGCCCAGCGGCCCGCTGCTGCTGCGCCCGCTCGACTGGATATCGCTGAGCGCCTCCAAAAGCTTCAAGACCCAGTCGCTGAATGCCCTCGCCGCCGATCTGCCGGGCCAGTTCGTGCTCATCGGCGACACCGACCAGAAAGACCCGGAGGTGTACGCCGCTTTTGCCGGGGCGCACCCCGGCAGGGTGAAAGGCATCGCCATCCGTGACGTGTCGGGCGCGGTAAGGCGAGCCGAGGTCTTGAGGGTGTTGGCAAACCTCGGCGTGCCGGTGGTCATCAGCCCGGACGCTTCGGCCTTCGCCGCACTGGTGCGCTGAGTTTAGAGCATTTGACATAATAGCTTCATGAATACAGCCGGAGTACGTGGGTACAGCTTGGAGCTTCGAACTCGAATCGTCGCGCTGGTGCTGGGCGGCGCTTCACCGGACGAAGCGGCAAAACATTTTTCTGTCCATGTCGATACGGTCAAAAATTATCTGGAACGGCACCGCCAGAATACCTTGCACGTTGTCGCCAAGCCGACCGGCCGTCACCGCACGGTGACGGCCCACCATGAGCAACAGCTTCTCGCCCAACTCGAGACCCATCGGGACGCAACGCTGCAAGAGCATGCGGACTTGCTGGAAGCTGCGACCGGATTGAAGGTCAGCTACAAAACGGTTGACCGGGTCTTTCGCCGCCATAAGATCACCCATAAAAAAAACGCTGGTCGCCAGAGAACGCCGTGAGGAACTGCGTTCGCAGTTCCAGGGCGACCTTGCACCCTATCTCCAACACCCTGAGCGCCTGGTGTTCCTCGACGAAAGTGGTTTCCATATCGCGATGACCCGTGGGTATGGGCGTGCCCCCAGCCATGAGCGGGCCATTGAACAGGTGCCGAGAAATCACGGTCGCAATCAAACGTTGATCTGTGCACTCAATCTGGCCGGGCCGCAGGCGGCCATGGTCATTGACGGCGCACTGGATGGGGCAACGTTCGAGTGGTATGTCAGAGACATTCTCTGTCCAACACTTCAAAGGGGACAGGTCGTTGTGTTGGACAACCTGTCCTCGCATCACCGAGCGTCCATTCGGACGCTCATCGAAGCTCAGGGCTGCGAGATGCTGTTCACCTCACCCTACAGTCCGGATCTCAACCCGATTGAGTTGATGTTTTCGAAAATCAAAGCGCTGGTGCGGGGTGGTGCCTGGCGGGTGGTGCCTGAGTTGCTCAACGCCATTGGCAGCGCGTTGGACGCTGTGAAGCGGTTGGATATTGAACACTGGTTTAAACACGCCCATCCCCAGATTCTATTGTGACAAATGCTCTAGAACTGTTCAGGGTTCACTGCGCCGCTGGCTCTACAGCTCTTTCCTCGGCGCGCAGTATCGCCTGACGCAGCAGCCGGATCTGGCCCCGGTCACTCAGTTCCTCTTCCATGACGTGAAACCAGATCCAGTGGTGGTTCATGTCGGTGAAGCCCGGCAGCGTCAGGCGCTCACCGAGCCAGGTGTCGTCTCGCCGTGCCAGCTCGCTCAGGGTCACTTGGCGCACCCCGGCCAGCTCAGCCAGCAGTTCCTCCAGCTCGAAGCCCCGCACTGCCAGGCCGTGCTCGCCGTAAGTCATGGCCCCCAGGGAGCGGTCATACTCCGGTACGTCGCCCGCGAAGGGGTCAAGCCCCTGAAAGCTGATGAACTGGTAGGCCCGCTCGGCGGCGGCCAGGTGGCCCAGCAGCATGGCGATGGAGTGTGGGAAGTCGTCGTAGGTGGTGTCCAACTCGGCCCGGTCCAGGCCCGCCACCGCTTGCAGGGTGGTCAGGCGGGCGTAGCTCAGCATCTCGACGAGCACGCCGATCGTGGGCGAGTAGGCCGGCTCAGGGTCAATCCGCAGTGCCCGTGCCCAGGCTTCGGGGGTGGGTGACGTCATGATTTCAGCGCCTTGCGAAGCAGCCGGATCTGTCCCCGGTGGCTGACCTCGTCTTCCATGACGTGAAACCAGGCCCAGTGCTGGTTGGCATCACCAAAAAGAGGGGAGGCCAGCCAAGCATCGTCACGCTCGGCCAAGTTGCTCAGCGTCACGGCACGGACGGCAGCCAGATTGCTCAGCAACTCGTCCAGGGTGCGGCCCCGGACCCTCTCGCCCTCGGCTCCGAAGGTCATGGCCCCGAGGTAAGGCGCGTATTCGGGCAGCAGCGGTTCCACCGGGTCAACGCCCTCAAAACTCAGATATTGGTAAATCCTGTCGGTGGCGGCGATGTGGGCCAGCAGCATCCCGATGGAGTTGGTGAAGTTGGCGGGCACAGCGTCCAGCTCGGCCACGCTCAGGCCCTCGGCGGCCTGCAAGGTGGTGTGGCGGGCATACGCCATCATCTGCACCAGCGCCCCGATCTGCGGCGTGTAAGGCGGCTGCGGTTCGATGCGGTAGAGGCACTGAACTTCGTCTTGACTGGGACACATGGCGGCAGTGTAGTGCGGGTGCGCGGCTCGGCTACTTGCGGCAGTCCAGCCGCACCCGGAAGCTGGGCGTGGGGGTGGTGTATGTCACGCCGGAACTCGTCGCCGCCGCGATGCTGGGATCGATCTCGACCAGCAGCTTGGACGGCTGGGCCAGGCTGGGCAGGGCGTCGTCGGCGTAGAAGGGAATGTTGAAGGTCATTCCGGCGGCCTGCGGCAGCTTGCGGTACTTGAGTTGCTGGAGGTTGTCCGAGGTCAGCGTCGTGCCGTCGGCCAAGACCAGCGTGAATTCCTTGAGGCCGCTGTTGAGGGCATCGACGCTGCGCGTGCTGCCGTTTTTCCATTCCAGGTTGAGGATGTAGCCGGGGTGGGTACCGTACTCGAAGCCGGGCTTGAACGAGTTGACGGTCATGCGCCACACGCCGTTGAAGAGGGTCTCGCCCAGGCAGCCTTCCAGCGAGGGCTTCTGGTTGGCCCCGCCGGGCGCAGTGGCGGTGGTTGAAGTCGCCGCGCCGCCCAGCGTGAGCGTGGTGCCCTTGAGGCTACTCTGCACGCCCAGCAGCTTGAGGGCCGAGAGCGGCACATAGGTCTGCCCGTTCACCACGATGGCTGGGGTGGGAGCGACCTGACCGCTCACGATGATGCTGTAGGTCGTGTTGGCCGCCTGAGCGCCGCAGAGAAGGAGGGCGAGGGCCAGCGGAGCAAATCGGTTCATGAAAAACCTCCTGCAAAGCACAGAACTTCAGGGACGGAAGGCGGATTTCACGGCGTCAAGCAGCGGGTCGCGCTGACCGGCGGGTTTGCTGGAGAAGTGGGCCTGGCCCAGTGTCCAGACGATGGTGCCGCCCAGGCCCTTCTCACGGGCGTAGCGGCCCTTCTCGGCAATCGATTGGGCGTCTTCGTAACTGACGAAGCTGCATTTGTCCATGCCCAGCGGCGTGGCTGAACTCAGGTACGGGACTTTGGCGCTGTCGTCCCACTTTCTGGCAGCGGGGGTGAAGTACCCGGCCATGATGTTGCTGTAGCTCATCTGGCCGTCGTCGGCGGCGATCTTCATGCCCGGCGCGGTCTGCCTGGGTCCGCTCACTCCCTGGTAGCAGAGGCCGTAAAAGCCGATGCCTAGGCCCAGCTTGCTGGCCGGAACGCCTGCTGCCAGGTAGGCCTTGACGCTGCTGTCCACGCTGCTTGGAGTACTCTCGCTCTCGCCCATCAGGGCCGAGGAGTGCCACGACTTCCAGCCCTCGTAGATGCCTGCCATGCCGTAACTCATGATGTTGAGCCGGTCGACCGTCTGGGCCAGGTCGGCGAAACTGGGCCGGGCTTCCCCCCTGGGAAAGTTTGAATTGACGAAATTGATCGGCACGCTCAGCAGCAGGTTTGGCTGGGCGGCTTTGAGGGCCACCGCCAGCGCCTTTAGCGGAGCCTGATCGGCGCTCTCGATCGGTTCCCAGTCAAGGTCTACACCATCGAAACCGTAGCCCTGCACGACCTTCAGGATGTTCTGCACGAACGCCTGGCGCTTGCTGGCCGAGGCCGCGCTCACGAACCCGGCGTGCTCGCCTGCGCCGCCCAGCATCAGGATGGCCTTGACGTTGTGGGCGTGCGCTTGCTGGACCATCGTTTTGGCCCAGGCCGGGCCGCTCACCGCGTCGATGTCGAAGGTCGTATTGAGGCTGCCGTCGGCGTTGGGGGTGGCGCGGCCCACGGCGAGGTGGGTCAGTGAGGCCCAGTTCAGTTCGCTGGGCGGCAACAGGTCGCGCTCGTAGCCCACCGCGTAGCCCATCACCCAGGCGCCCGAACCGGTGTTGGTGGTGTCCGGCGGGGTTGTGGAAGAAGGTGTGGAGGGCGAGCCGGACGACCCGGCGCAGGCTCCCAGCGCGAGAATGAGCGAGAGGGCCACAATGGACAATGGGGCGGGGCGCGGCATGGGTTCTCCTGTCACTCTGAAGGTGGGCTGCGGCGGGCTTCGGGTTCAGTTTATGTCGGATTTGAGGCGGAGCAAGTCTGAGTCTCAAGCTTGCCCCCTTCCGCTCAGTGGGCAACGCGGTTGGCCGCCTGGGCGTTGTCGTTGCGGGCCTGCTGGCGCACCGCCGGAACCACGCAGACCGCGTCACTTTTGAAGGCTTCGCGCCAGACGTAGCCGCTCAGGCAGGAGTTGGAGCCGGAGGAGCCGTTGGGGTTGCGGCGGGACGCGGCTTTCGAGTTGTCGTAGGCAACCTGCTGGCGCACCTGGGGCGTCACGCAGACATGGTCGCTGGGAATCGCCTCGCGCCAGACATAGCCGCTGATGCAGGTGTCGGGGCCGGAAGCCAGCTGAACCGGGGCCAGGCGGTTGGCGGCTTGGGCGTTGTCGTCTCTGGCCTGCTGGCGCACCGCCGGAACCACGCAGACCGCGTCGCCGTCAAACGCCTCGCGCCACACAAAGCCCCCGACACAGGAATTGGAGCCGGAGGGGCCGTTGGGATCGCGGCGAGACCCGGCCTGCGAGTTGTCGTAGGCGACCTGCTGGCGCACCTGGGGCGTCACGCAGACATGGTCGCTGGGAATCGCCTCGCGCCAGACATAGCTGGACGCACAGGTGTCGGGGCCGGAGGTGCCAGCGGCCTGAGCAGGGCTGCCGAGCATGGCGAGGGTGAGGAGGGCGGGCGCGGCGGTCACGAGGGTTTTCAGGATGCTGTTCATGTTTGTTCTCCTTGGCTGTGTTTCGAGAAGTGGGTTTCGGGAGTGGGCGGGATGCTGGGCCTCTTCTTAATGCTCCTCAAGCCTAAGAGGGGGCTTGTCCCGTTGTCTTGAGGCCAAACTTGTCCCGGCTTCTGGGACAGGGTGCCGGTGTTCGGCGGCCCCGTCCCAGGGCCAGCACCTCAGTTGATCGGCACGAATTCGGGAATCAGTTTCCAGAGTTCGCAGGCTCCGCCGGCGTAGGTGGAGCCGGGATTGAGCGCCATGGGGGACGCGCAGTGATCGGCGTCGAGGTATTGCCCGTTGATCTTGAGTTGCAGCCGGTTCCAGCCGCCACCCGCCGGAACGAAGCGCCAGAGTTCGCAGGCTCCGCCGGCGTAGGTCGAGCCGGGGTTGAGCGTCACCGGGCTGGCGCAGTGGTTGGCGTCGAGGAACTGACCGTCGTACTTGAGCTGAATGCGGTAGTAGCCGTCGCCGTTGGGAATGAACTTCCAGAGCTGGCACGCGCCGTCCGCAAAAGTGGAGCCGGGGTTGAGGCCGAGGTTGGCGGTGCAGTGATCGGCGTCGAGGTACTGGCCGTTGTACTTGAGCTGGAGCCGGTAATACTGCGCCGAGGCCGACGAGGCGGCGCTCAGGGAAAGGGCGGTCAGGAAGCTGGCGGCGCTGAGCAGCAAGATTTTTTTCATGGCGGGACTCCTTGAAGTGGTCAGGGAAGGCGGAGGGAAGGCGGGGAGAGGACAACGTCGTCTGGATTTTGCTTTTGGTTGGGCGAATGGTTGGCCTCCTTTGCCGGGGAAAGGGTGGTGCGGCGCGGTGGTTGAACTGACCAGACCTTAGGCGCGGCGCGGTCCCGTTGTCTTGAGGCCGCCCGTGTCCCGGCTTCTGGGACACGGCGCTCCCTCGGCGGCGGGACACAGCGCGGGGCATACTCATCGCATGCAGCTTCGCCCACCCCTCGCGTTCACGCCCGGCAACGCCCGGCGGCTGTTGCGAATGCTGGAGACGTGGGTCTGGCCCGCTTTGCTGCTCGCCCTCAGCGCCGCCCTGATTTCCGCCGCGCTGCACCCGCGCTGGCTGGCGCTGGTCTGGCAGGTGCGCGACCTGAGCGAGGCCCAGTGGCCCGCTGATTTCACCCGCCTGCGGCTGTGGCTCGACGCCGCCCAGTTTGCGCTGGCTGCCCTCAGCGCCGCGCTGCTGCTGACGGTGGGCGGGCGGCAGCGGTATGCGGCGGCGCTGGGGGTGCTGGGCATCGGGCTGGCAACCAGTCAGTTGTGGCTTGCCCCAGCCTGGCTTTCTCCCGGCGCGTGGACGCTGCTCGGTGCCGCGTGGAGCTGGGGGGTGGCCGATTTGCGGCGACTGGAACGGCCCCACCGGGTGTCCCGCGTGGTGCTGTGGGGCTACGCCGCGGCGCTGCTGGCCACCCTGATCTGGACCTTCGGGGCCGCGCCGCTTGAGTTATCGGGCGCGGCGCTGGAGCAGGTGCCGCTGGGCCTTTTATGGAACGAACTGATCCGGCCCGGCCTGCGCGACTTCGGCCTGGCGGCGCTGCTGCTGTGCGCGGTCCTGGCCGCTGCCGAGCAGTCGCCGGGCGCGGTGCGCGGCGGCGTGATGCGGGCGCTGGTCTTCGGCGGCCTGAGTCTCGGGACCGCTTTGCTGTTCAGCGTGGTGGTCGGTGGCCTCAGCGCCCTGCTGCACACCTCCGGCACGCTCTGGCCCTCTCTGGCGGCGGCGGGGCTGGTGGCGGCCCTGATCGAACCGGCCCGCAGGGCCCTGAGCCGCAGCCTGCGAAAACTCCTCTACGGCGAGCGCGACGACCCCTCCGGCGTGATGCAGGGCCTGGCCCGGCAACTGGAAGGCTCCGGTGGCACGGCGCCGATGCGCAGCACTCTGGAAGACGCCCTGATGGGTGTGGCCGCCGCCCTGAGGCTGCCGTTCCTGGCGCTGCATTTTGCGGACGGAGAGGTGCTGAGCGTCGGCCCGCCGCCTGCCCAGCCGCCCGAAAGCCTGCCGCTGATCGCCCAGGGCGAGCGCCTCGGCACGCTGGAGGTGGCCCGCCGCCGCGAGCGCGAAGCCTTCAGCAAGGCCGAGTGGGCGCTTCTGGAAGGGGTGGCGCGGCAACTCGCCGTCTCCGCCCACGCCTGGCACCTGGCCGGGCAACTTCAGGCGTCACAGGACCACCTGATCCGGGCCGGTGAGGAGGAACGCCGCCGCCTGAGGCGTGACCTGCACGACGGACTGGGGCCGTCGCTGGCGGGGCTGGGCCTCAAGCTGGAGGCCGCCCGGATGCTGCTGGGCCGCTCGCCCGAACGGGCCGCCGAGCATCTCTCGGCCCTGCGCGTGGAGGTGCAGGAAAGTGTCAGCGAGGTGCGCCGATTGGTCCACGATCTGCGCCCACCCAAGCTCGACGACCTGGGGCTGATCGGCGCGCTCGAAGAGGTCCTAGCCGGAGCAAGGCAGGCCGGGCTGGCAGCCACGCTGGAACTGGAAGCCGTGCCGCCGCTGGGCGCGGCCCTGGAAGTCGCCGTCTACCGCATTGCCCAGGAAGCCCTGACCAACGTGATGAAGCACGCTCGCGCCAGCCAGGTCACGCTGCGGCTGGGGGCGTCGGCGGGCGAGCTGATTCTGGAGTGCTGCGACAACGGCGTGGGCCTGCCCGAGGTGCGCGAACCCGGCGTCGGCTCGCGGTCGATGCGTGAGCGGGCCGGGGCGCTGTCTGGTACGCTGGAGCTGGCGGCGGGGCCAGCGGGCGGAACAGTGGTGCGCGCACGGCTGCCGCTCGCCGCCGTGCGTTCCGGTCTGTAGTCTTTCCCGCTTAAAGGTGGTCCATGCCCACTGATCTGCCGCTCAATGCTCCCACCCGCGCTTTGACCACCCGTATCCTGATTGCCGACGACCACCGCCTCTTCCGTGAGGGACTGAAGGCGCTGCTGTCGGTCACCGACCACTTGCAGGTGGTGGCCGAGGCCGAGAACGGCGAGCAGGCGCTGACCCTCGCCCAGCAGTTCGAGCCGGACGTGATCATCATGGACATCCAGATGCCGCTGCTGAGCGGCCTGGAAGCCACCCGGCGCATTCTGATTCAGCGGCCCGAGACGGGCATTCTGGTGGTCAGCATGTTCGAGGACGACGACAACGTGTTCGCGGCGATGCAGGCGGGCGCGCGCGGCTACCTGCTCAAGGGCGCGGCCCCCGAGGAGTTGCTGCGCGGAATCGAGGCGGTGGCCCAGGGCGAGGCACTGTTTGCGCCCAGCATCGCCCGCCGCCTGATGAACTACTTCAGCCGTCCCACCAAGCTGCCGCCTACCGTGCTGCCCGAACTCACCGAGCGCGAGCGCGAAATCCTGGCGCTGATCGCTCAGGGCGAGACCAACCCGAAAATTGCCCGCCACCTCGAACTCGCCGAGAAGACCGTGCGCAACCACATCACCAGCATCTTTTCCAAGTTGCAAGTCGGCAGCCGCGCCGAGGCTGTGCTGCGGGCCAGGGAGGCGGGCCTGTGAGGTGGCTGCTAAGGTGGGTGCTGGCAGCGGCGCTGCTGGCGGCCCTTCCTGCGGCGCAGGCCCAGACCCTGCAACTGGGGCGCGGCGTCAACCTGGAAGGCTGGCTGGACCAGACCCTCTTTCAGCCGCTGGACGGGGTCAAACTCGCTCAACTCAAAACGATCCGGGCCGCCGGATTCGACTTCGTGCGGCTGATGGTCAACCCCAACACGCTGATCGCTGCCAGGGACAGCGCCGCCGAGCCGTTCGCCTCGCTGACGCGGGTGCTGAAACTGGCCCAGCAGAACAAGCTCAAGGTGCTGCTGACCCTCTTTGACGAGGAACCGACCAAGGACGCGGTGATCGCGGGCGGCAAGGCCAGGGACACGTATCTGGCGCTGCTAGAAAAGCTGGGCGGGGTGCTGGCGGCCTCGGACCCGCGCATGGTGGGGCTGGAGCCAATAGATCAACCGGGGGCCTGCGACCTCGCGCCCGCCGCTTGGACGCAGCTGGAGAGTCAGTTGTTGGCCGCCGTGCGCCGCAGTGCGCCCAAGCTCACGCTGGTCGTCACCGGGCCGTGCTATTCGGACTACTACGGTTTGACCACCCTCAAGGCCCTCGGCGACCCCAACCTGATCTACAGCTTTCAGTACCTCGAGCCGCTGATGTTCACCCAGCAGGGGAACCCCACCCACAGCGAATGGAAGTACTTCGCGGGCGTGCCGTATCCGCTCGACAAGAGCAAGCTGCCTACGCTGCTGAGCAGCGTACTGAAGGGGACGCCCGCTGCCTCCAGAGCGGCGGTCAAGAAGGAATTCGAGGCGCGCAATGTTGGCAGCTTCGATCAGGCGGCGCTGACCGGGCAGATCAATCTGGTGTCGGGCTGGGCGCAGCGCAGCGGCGTGAAGGTGCTGCTGAGTTCGTTCGCGGTGCATGGAAGTGCGCCCCGTGCCGACAGAGTGCGCTGGCTGCATGACGTGCGGGCGGCGGCGGGAGCGCAGAAAATGGCTTGGGCGGTGTGGAGCTGGGAGAGTCCCTACGGCTACGGAATCACCGAGCAGGGGAAGCTGCCTGCCGAGCTGAAAAAGGCGCTGGGACTGCCTTAAAAACGGCCTCATAAACACAAAAAAAGAGCAACGACTTTCGCCGCTGCTCTCTCTGCCGTCTGCTCGCTTTTTACTCGGCGGCCACCAGTTCCGCTTCCGGAGCGGCAGGCTTTACCGCGTCCTTCACGTTTCCGGCCTTGATGGCGGCGGTCACGCGCTCGCGGATCTCGCGCTCCAGATCGGGGCGCTCGGCGATGTAGGCAATCGCCTTGTCCTTGCCCTGGCCGATGCGCTCGTCGTTGTAGCTGTAAAAGCTGCCCGCTTTCTTCACGATGTCCATGTCGGCGGCCAGCGTGATCAGATCAGTGAGCTGGTCGAAGCCCTTGCCGTAGACCAGTGCCAGTTCGACTTCCTTGAACGGTGCGGCCACTTTATTCTTCACCGTCTTGATCTTGACGGTGTTCGCCACCGCGTCGTTGCCGATTTTGGTGGGCTGGCCGATCTTGCGCACGTCGAGGCGCACCGAGGCGTAGAACTTCAGCGCCCGGCCCCCGGTGGTGGTTTCGGGGTTGCCGTACATCACGCCGATCTTCTCGCGCACCTGGTTGATGAAGATGGCGGCGGTGCCGGTCTTGGACAGAATGGCCGTCAGCTTGCGCAGGGCCTGTGACATCAGGCGGGCTTGCAGGCCGGGCAGCGAGTCGCCCATGTCACCCTCGATCTCGGCGCGGGGGGTCAGGGCAGCCACCGAGTCCACGACGACCACGTCGATGGCGCCCGAACGCACCAGCAGCTCCATGATCTCCAGCGCCTGCTCGCCGTTGTCGGGCTGCGACACCAGCAGTTCGTCGGTGTTGACGCCCAGGGCGCGGGCATACACCGGGTCGAGCGCGTGCTCGGCGTCAATGAAGGCCGCCGTGCCGCCGGCTTTCTGGGCCTGGGCGATGATCGCCAGCGCCAGGGTGGTCTTGCCGCCCGACTCGGGGCCGTAGATCTCGGTGACGCGCCCGCGCGGAATGCCGCCGACGCCCAGCGCCAGATCGAGGCTCAGGCTGCCGGTGCTGATGACCTGCACGTCGAGCTTGGTGTTAGCTCCCAGCCGGACGATGCTGCCCTTGCCGAACTGCTTTTCGATCTGGCTCATGGCCGTGTCGATGGCCTTGCTGCGCTCAGCGTTGTTGTTGGGGGCGGCGGTGGTTTCTTTGGGGTTGTCCTTACTCATGCGGTGTCCTCCGGATTCAGAGCAGCGGTACTGATCGCCTCTGATTCAGTGCTGGACATAATATTAGCACGTAATTCGCCGCGTAGTTTAAACATGGCCAGGTTCTCGTAGATCGGCCCGGTCTTCTGGAGGTGGCTGCGGTAGAGCGTGACCGCGCCCGCGTCCCAGCCACTGTCGAGCAGCTTCGGCGGCACTCTGGGAGCCGCGCCCTTCTTGCGCGCCAGGGTGATGTGGGCCTTGAACGGCAGGTTGTCGGTCTCGACGCCGAGTTCGGCCAGCCCCACCCGCAGCCGGGCGGCCAGGTCTTCGAGTCCCTCGGCCTCCACCTTGACGAACCACACGCGCGGACTGCCCTCATTGGGAAAGTAGCCGGTGCCGCGCAGCTTGAGGCTCAGCGGCGCTGCGGTCTGGGTCAGCGTGTCGCCCAGCGCTTTGAGGGCATCGAGCTTGGACGGATCGATGCCCGGCAAATACGCCAGCGTCACGTGCAGCTGATCGGCCCGCACCGAGCGCCAGTTGCCGCGCAACTCTTTCTGGATGGCGGCGAGTTGCTCGGCCACCTCGGGCGGCACTTTCAGGGCATAGAACAGGCGTGGCCGGGCCTCATGCGTGCTGACTGGCGGTGGGCTGCCGCGCTGCCCGGTGGCCGGCTTGCCCGGTTTTCTAGTATCTGGTCTCCTGCTCTCCGATGCGCGGTCAGTGGGCTTGCCGGGGCGGCGCGGCCCGGTCATGCGCCGCCCTGCCCTGGCTGGCCCGGTTCCTGCTGCGTCCATTCACCCAGCGCCCGGAACGCCAGGTTGAGCGCTGTGGTCGCAGCCCGCTCGCGCACCTGCCCGGCGTCGCCCGGCCAGTTGACCTGTGCGCTGCGCTCCAGCGCCTCGCCCACGATGGCCACCGCCACCTGCCCCGCCGCCTCGCCCTGGGTCACGGCGCTGACACTCAGGCCCACGTCTGTGCCGAAGCGTTCGCGCGCGCCGCGTGCCAGTTCCAGCGCGGCAACCTCACTGCCCAGTCCGGCCTCGCCCAGCGTCATGGGGGTCAGGCCCAGGGTGAGCAGGGTCGCGTGATCGTCGGACATCACCGCGCCCCGCAGCGCCGCCTCGCCCGCGAACTGCACGGCCAGACTGCCGCCGCTGCCTGCCTCCACGACGCCCAGACTGCGCCCACCCAGCAAGGCGGCAACGGCGCGCGCCAGCGTGGCGGGTGGGTCGCCGGGCTTTTCCTCGGCCCAGATATACTTGCCCAGCACGCCGCGCACCTGTGTCAGGACTGGGGCGGCCAGTTGCTCGGCCTCACCCGACGTCGCCGCGCTCGCCGCCACCCGCACGTCGGTGCCGCTCCTGCGGGCGTAGGTTGCCACGCTGGGATTGGCCACTCGCGTCAACTTGCCCAGCCGCGTCGCCACGTCGCTCTCGCCGATGCCCGCCGTGTGCAGCGTCACCGCCCAGAAGGCCCACTCCGGCAGGTTCAGACGCGGCAGCAGTTCCTCTCTGAACATCCGGTGCATCTCGCGTGGCGGCCCCGGCAGGGCGGCGATCAGCTTACCGGCGAAGGCATGGCCCGGCGGCAGGGTCACGAACCAGCCCGGCGCGGTGCCGAGCGGGTTGGGGAGCGGCTGGGCCGATGGAATCAGCCAGGTCTGCTTGCGGTTGATCGGCGCCATGACCCGGCCCCGCGACGTGAACAGTTCACTCAGCCAGGCCAGCAGTGCCGGGTCCTCGGCGGGCGTTTCTCCGGCCACCGCTGCGATGCTCTCGCGGGTCAGGTCATCGTCGGTGGGGCCGAGGCCGCCGCCCAGAATGACCAGATCGGCGCGCGTCAGGGCTTCGCGAATCATTCCACTGACGCGCTCCAAGTTGTCGCCCACCGTCGCCTTGCGCTGCAGGGTCACGCCGCGCGCGGCCAGTTCGCGGGCCACGAAGGCGGCGTTGCTGTCCACGATCTCACCGAGCAGCAACTCGGTGCCGACACTGATGATCTCGGCGTTCAAGGGCGGCTCTCGCAGCGGGGGAGAGGAGCAGAGAGGAGAAGAGGCATAGCAGATAGCATAGACAAGCGGGCCGGGCCGCGTGCCATGTCCTGTGCAGGCGAAGCGTTTACAGCTTGAACATGCCCCGCTGCTGAGGATCAACCAGGTCGGTGTACTCAGGGTGATTGCGAATGTAAGCGGCGATGAAAGGACACATCGGAATGACCCGCTTGCCCGCCGCTTTCACGTCGTCCAGCGCGAACCGGGCCAGTTGGCCGCCCAGGCCCTCGCCCTCGTGTCCCTCATTCACCTCGGTGTGGGGGAGCATGACCGCTTCACCGACCAGGCGGTACTCGGCAAAGCCGGTGACCCAGCCGTCGATCAGCACCTCGTAGCGGCTTCGCTCGGTATGCTTACGAAGTTCAGTCACGGCTCCATCCCCTCGCCGCCCGCCGCCTCGAACCCGCTCTGGCGGTGCGAACCGTCACAGTAGGGTTTGTTCTGGCTCGCTCCACAGCGGCACAGCGCGGCGCGGGTCTCGTGGACACTGCCCTGCGGCGCGGCGATCAGCAGCTCGCCGCGCACGAACAGCGGGCCGTTGGCGCGAACCTCGATGCGGGTCGGTCCCGCCGATTCGGTGGGGCCACTGTTGAGCGTATAGTGCAGCGCTCCGGTAGGGCAGCGGCGCACCACCTCGGCAACCTGTTCGGCTGGCGCGGCGTCGGCCTGAATCCAGGGCCGGGCAGCGGTGTTAAAGACCTGCGGTAGGCCGCGAATGCAGGCGGCGAAGTGAATGCAGCGCGCCTTGGCGTAGTAGACCGTGAGGTCCGGCGCGCTGTAGGCGCGGCCCCAGTCGGGTGCGGGTGGTGGAGGCACTGCGGGTTGACTCATCTTCTCTCCCTGGCGGGCTGGACACCAGCGCTTTGCCCGGCGTGGGCGCAGCCGATGTCGGCACAGCAAAAGCGCCGCCCGTATCTTCTCACGGGGCGGCGCTCTCATAGAGGACCGAGCGACGGGTATCTTATCCGGCCCGTTCCAGACCGCCCGCCCAGGTGGCGCGCTCGCGCTCGGCGACCCTGCGGTGCAGCTCCAGAATGGCCTCGTTGCCCTGCACCTGGGCGCTGTCCAGCGCGGCGGCGGTGGCCGCATCGAGGTACGACAACCGGCGCAATTCGTCGGTGACCAGGCCGTCACGGGTCTGCTTGACACCGCGCTCACGGCGCAGGGTGGCACTGTCCTTGCCCAGCACGCTGCGGTTGCTCACCGAGCCGAGCTGCCCGAACACCGGGCCGTGACCGCCGTGCCGGGCAGCGGCGCTCATCAAGCTGCGGCGGGCGTCTTGGGATTCGAGGCGGGCGTGCAGCCAGCTGCGAGCCAGCGGTTCGGCGTTGCGTTCGGCGATCTCGGCGGCCAGGTGAATATCGCCGCTCAGGGCGCGGGCGTAATTCTGCTCCATCCGGCGCTGAATCCGGCGGGCGGGAGCAGTGTCCGTGCGGGCGGCCAGGGCCACGAACTCGCCCACACTGAGGGTCGGCTCCGGCCCCGCGCCGAAGTCGCTGAGCAGCCGGCTGAGCTGATGCGCGTGCTCGAAGGCGGCCCAGTGCGGGCTTTCCCAGTCGTGGCGCGCCCATTCTGAGGCCTGCGTCAGCCCCAGCACGGCCAGGGCGCTGGCGGCGTGCAGGCGTCCGTCCGCACTCTGCGGCATCCGGGCGCTGCCAACCTGAAGGGTGGGTGCTACCGTCTTGAGGGTTCCAGTCATGGAAGTATTGTAGCATAATTCTGCTAAAAACGTAATAGTTAAGCCGCTTCCAGTCGACTCGTTCGCCTCTGCTCATGGCAGACCTGGGCGCTTGACCTCCCGATTTTCCCTGCTGCCGACACTCTGCCTCGCCGTTTACCTCTCGGTTTCTGGAGCCGTAACGCAAACCACTGCGATGCCCGCCGGCACGTTGCCCCCTGTGGGACGCTACCGTGCGCAGGTCGGCAGCATTCCGCCCTTTCTCATTTCTGCCGGGGCCCATGCCCGCCTAGCCGACACCGGGCCGAACCGGCTGGAGGGCCGGGTGCTGGTCAGCAGCGCCTTCGTGCCGACCTTCGCCAGCGCCGTGGGACTGAGGCCGACATGTTGCTCAGTCGTGGCTGGCAGGTCTATGGCGGGCTGGCGGCGGCCATCACCAGCATTTCGCCTGGCAGTCAGGCCATCTATTTCGGGCTGGGCGGTCTGGTCGGTGTCCGCAGCGGGCCGGGGCTGGGCGTCTTCGCCGAGGCGGGCGCAGTGACCTTTTTCGGTGGCGTCACCGGGCCGCTGCTGCGGCTAGGCGTCAATTTACAGTTTCTGAGTTAAGGCCACCAAAAAAGCCGGAGCCTTGATGCACTCCGGCTTTTTTGGAACGCTCGTCTCAGGCCCGCTGACGCGGCCAGCTCAGTAGACCGATAATCAGCGTGAAGGCCACCAGGCTCAGCACCGGAATGGTGATCACGTTGGACACGCTGCTGAGATTGCTGCCGAAGATCGGCCACTTGGCATCACAGCCGGTGCCGATGGGACCGACCGTGCAGGCCTTGAGGATCTGGACCACGCCCCAGACTTCGAGGTTCTGGTACAGGGCAACCAGCCAGCCGATGGCAGCCAGGCTCAGGCCGTACACCCGGATGTTCAAGTCGGCGCGCAAGGCGGCCACCCCTAGCAGGATTGCCAGCGGGTACATGAAGACGCGCTGAAACCAGCACAGGATGCACGGCACGAAACCCCGAATCTCCGAGAAGTACAAGCTGCCCAGCGCGGCGACCAGGGCGACCACCCAGGCCAGATACAGGCGGTTGTCGCGGGTCACGGCTTACTTGCTGGCGGCGTCGATCGCCTTGCTGATTTCATCGGCGCTGAAGTTGGTCACCAGCACGCCGTTGACAAACACGCTGGGGGTCGCGTTCACGCCCGCGTTGGTTGCCTGCTGCTTGTCGGCCTCGACGCGGGCCTTGGTGGCGTCGCTGTCCAGGCAGGTCTTGAACTTGGCGGTGTCGAGGCCGTCCACGCTGCCCGACAGGTCTTCGAGCTTGTCCTTGGTGGCCCACACCTGGGTCTCGTCACCCTGGGCGCGGAACATGATGGTGGACATGCCCTCGTAGCCCGCGTTGCCAGTCTGATCGTAGGCGCACTCGGCTGCCTGGGCTGCCAGCACCGAGTCGTTGGTGGGCAGGCGGTCGCCCAGGAAGGGGAAGTTGATCTTGTACATCTTGGCCTTGCCGGTGTCGATGTACTTCGACTGAATTGCCGGGAAGATATTCTCCTCGAAATTCTTGCAGTTAGGGCACTTGAAGTCCTCGAAGGCCACCAGAGTCACCGGCGCGTCGGCTTTGCCCAGAAACGGCTGGCCGCTCAGATCGAAGGTCTTGGTGCTGGCCTGGGTGGCGGTCGTCTGGTTGCGCTGCACCGCCCAAACAGTGACGCCGATCAGTAGCAGGGCCACCAGCGTGCCGACAATCAGAAAAACACGGTTGTTGGAAGAGGAGCCGTTGAGTCTGGTCATATGAAAACCAGTCTAAAGGCTTGAACAAACAAAAATGGCCCAGCCCAGATGAGAGACGCTGGGCTGGACCGGGCAGGAGCGAGAATTAAGGCGTGAGCAGCTGACCGTTCTGGTCGCGCACGGTGACACTGGCAAACTGGCCCTGCACCGCGACGATGGTCCAGGGACTGGTGATCGACTGGGTGTTGATGCTGCCAGGGCCGGGAGCGCGCACGTTCACCACGATGTCCAGGGCTGAGCCGCTGGCGCTCACTGACTGCACCGTGACGCCGTAGCCCCCGGTGGGGCGGTTGCCCAGGAAGATGCCCACGGCGCTCTGGCCCACGATGAGCGGCGTGGGCGGTACCGGCACCTGGCGTCCGTAAGCCGCGTTCCAGAGGACGCTGAGGTTGTCCTGGCTGGAAGCCAGCTTGATTTGCGGGGTGCTGACCAGAGCGTTACTGCCGCTGGCGACCTCGCGAAACTTCAAGGTGCCGGAGGACGTGGGCGTGCTCGAACCGGAACCGGTCACAGGGCCTCCCGTATTGGTGATGGTGGTCGTCGTCGTGGACGTGATGACGGAAAGTGGCTGGAGATAGAGCCCAGTCCGCAGCGTCTCGTCGGATGCGGGTTGTGCGGCCAGCGGCGCGTCGGGCAGTTCGTCTTGCGGCAGCACCGTCACAGTGAGGGTGCCCTGGCCGCCCAGCGCGCTGCTGAGTACACGCGCCTCGCTGGCTGTGAGCTGGCCCACACCACTCAGACCACCCACCGGCTGGGCCGCCGCCTGCACCTCGCTGCCCGCTGCCAGTGCGCCGCTGAGCTGATACCAAGCTCCACCGGTGACCAGGTAGGTGGCAGCGATGTTCTGGTTGGCGCTCACGGTGTAGGTCGTGCCCTGCTGCACCACGCTGGAGCGCGGGAGGGCGCTGCTGGTCTTGCTTTTGTAGACGGCCCGGCCCCCCACACTGAGGCTGCCCGCCGTCGCCAGCGGGTCGCTGATCTGGGGGCGGAGTTCGAGCGTCTGACCGGCCAGGCTGAGGCTGCCCTTGCCACCGGTCAGGCTGCCGTAGACCCAGGCCAGGCGGTCTTGTGAGGAACCGTAGAACAGCACCTCATGCACCTTGAGGTTGCCCGCGCCCTGCATGGTGCAGCCTGACAGCAGCGCCGCGCTGAGCAGTGCGCCCGCGCCCGAGAAAATGCCCGCAGAGTTCTTCATGCTGCTCATCTTAGTGGGGCGGTCTGACCCCCGACTGAAGCGGGATGAAGCTGGCCTTCATGGTCGGCGGCCCAGGGCAAGGCCAGCATCGGCGTGTTCTGCCTGGCTTGCTTCCTGGACGAGCCATGCGCGCCGCGCCAGCACGGCTTGTTCCAGCCGCCAGTAAATCAGTGCGGCCAGCCCCGAGAGCGTCGCATAGGTCAGCCACAGCGGCGCGTTGCCCCAGCGTGAGAGCAGCCAGCCGCCCATCAGCGGGCCGAGCAGGGTGCCCAGACCGCTCATGCTGCCGAGCAGGCCGATGTAGCGGCCCCGCACCTCGGCACGGCCCAGCTCGGCGATGATGGTCTTGCCGATGCTGTACCCCGCGATCTCGCCCAGCGACCAGATGACCACCGCCAGCGTATGCATGCCCAGCGAGTGCGCGAAGGCGTGTAGACCGAAGCCCGCGCCCAGCAGCAGCGCACTCACGGCCTGCCAGCGCGGGTGGTTGTGCCGGGCGATCCAGTGGCCCATCGGCAGCCCCAGAACGACCACCAGCGCGCCGTTGACGGCCAGCACCTGACCGTACTGCACTGCCGAGAAGCCCTGCTGGGCGAACACCACTGCCAGCATCTTGTAGCTCTGGTAAGTGGTGGAAAACAGCAGCGCGGCCAGCATATAAATCCACAGCAGCGGGTCTCGCGGCAGCAAACCGGCTGAGCGGTGCGCCGAGGTGCGGGTTGGTCTGGGGCGGGTGTGCACCGGCCTGAACGCCACGCTCAGCAGGGCGGCGGAGAGCGCCGTCGTGGCGGCGTCCAGCCAGAACAGCAGCCGAAACGAGCGGCTGGCCAGAAAGCCGCCTAGCAGTGGGGCTGCCGACGCGCCCACATTGATGGCCCAGTACAGCAGGTTGTACGCTTGGGCGCGCTGGGAGCCGCTTGTCAGTTCAGCCACCGCCGTGTTGGCTGCCGGTTTGTAGAGTGAGGTGAGCAGCGAGTAGCCCAGCACGCCCGCCACAATCCAGCTGTAGTGCTCGGCGAACCCCAGGGCCACCAGGGCCACTGCACTGCCGCCGAGCGACATGATCATGGTTCGTCCGGCACCGGAAAAGTCGCTCAGCCAGCCGCCCAACGGCTCGGCTACGAAGCGGCCCACCCCCAGCAAAGCCAGCACCAGCGTGATCTGGGTGACGCTGAAATGCTGCTGGGCACTGAGATAAAAACCCAGCAGCGGCACGACGAACTCACCCAATCGGTTGATCAGTGTGCCCAACCACAGCACCCAGAACTGGCGCGGGTAAGCGCCGTAGAGACTGGTGAATGAAAAACGCGGCGACACGCCCAAGTCTAGGCGGCGCTGAAACCTCGCTGGACGCGTCCGGCGTTACCGGGCGGTGAACAGCTCAGGAAACGGGCAGACTGGTTTTGCTGGGCTTGGGTTTCTTCTTGTCCGTTGCGGATTTTTCGCCGGCTGCCAGCAGTTCACGGGCGTGCGAGAGCGCCACTTCCGAGGTATTGCCGCTGAGCATCCGGGCGATTTCCTCGAGCCGCTCCGGGCCGGACAGCAGGCGCACCCGGCTGACGGTGCGCCCGGCCTCGACATCTTTTTCGACCTTGAAGTGCCAGTCGGCGCGGGCGGCGATCTGGGCCAGGTGGGTGACCACCAGCACCTGCCGCGAGTCGGCCAGGCGCGCGAGCTGCCCCGCCACCGCCAAGGCCGCCGCGCCGCCGATGCCGGCGTCCACCTCGTCGAAGACCACGCTGGGAGTTCCGGCTCCCAGCACCGTGCTGATCGCCAGCATCACCCGCGAGAGTTCGCCGCCCGAGGCGGTCTCGGCCAGATCGCCTAACGCCTCACCGGGGTTGGCCGTAAAGCGGATGCTCACGTCGTCGCTGCCGTGCGGCCCCGGCGCGGCCAGCGGACGCAGCTCGAATTCCAGCCGGGCGTGCGGCATCCCCAGCTCACGGATGACCCGCAGCAGATCGGCGGCCAGCGGGGCGGCGGCTTGCTGGCGTGCGGCGCGCAGACTCAGGGCCACCTGGGCGGCCCTGGCCCGCAGGGTGTCCACCTCGGCTTCCAGGCTGCCCGCATCGTGCTCGTCGGTTTCCAGCGCGGCGAGTTCCCGTTCGGCCTCGACTTGAAACGCCAGTACGTCGCTGAGGGCCGGGCCGTACTTGCCGCGCAATTTGCTGATCAGGCCCAGGCGGCCCTCGACGGCTTCCAGCGCCTCGGGATCGGGCGCGCGGTCCTCGGCCACGCTGCGCAACTCGCCCGCCACCGCCTGTACGCTGTCGAGCGCCGCGCCGAGTTCGCCCTGAAGCTGCGCTAGAACCTCGTCGTAGCGGGCAGGGCTGTTGAGGGCCCGCAGCGCCTCGGCGATCAGGCCTGCCGCACTGACCTCACCATCGCTGAGCAGTTCGAGCGCGCCCGCCGCCCCGGACGAGATGGCCTCGACATTCGAGAGCCGCACCAGCTCGGCTTGCAGCGGCTCCTCCTCACCGGCTTGCAGGGCGGCCTCGGCCAGTTCACCGACCTGAAAGCGCAGCAGGTCGAGCTGACGTGCCCGGTCACGGCCGGAAGTCCGCAGCCGCTCCAGCCGCCCGGCAGCGTCCTGCCAGGCGCGGTAAGCAGCGTGGTAGGTCGCCAGGTCGCTCGCGACAAGCTGATCAAGCAGAGCGCGCTGATTGGCCGCACTCAGCAGGCTCTGGGCGCTGTGCTGCCAGTGGATGGTGAGGCGCGACTGCGACACGTCGGCCAGTTCGCGCAGCGACACCACCTCCCCGTCCACGCGGGCGCTGCTGCGGCCCTGGTGGGTCAGTTTGCGCGACAGGGCGTCCTCGCCCCAGAAGCCGCTGACCAGCAGGTCATTTTCGCCGCTGCGAATCAGGTCGGTGTTGGCCCGCGACCCCAGCAGCAGGCCCAGCGCGTCCACGATGATGCTCTTGCCCGCGCCCGTTTCGCCGGTAAACGCCGAGAAACCGCCGCGCAAATCGAGTTCGAGCGCCTTGACGGTGGCGAGGTTGCGAATCTCTAGTCGGGTGAGATGGGCAGGCGGGCGTTGTGACACGCTCGGCAGTTTAGCGCGGGCCACAGCTGGGACGGTGACATGGAGCAGACTCGGACAGCAAACGAGCGCCGCACTCCAAACAGGGTGCGGCGCTTTGGTTGGGCGCTCGATTACAACTCTGTGCTCAGGACTGGGGCTTGTTCAGATCCGCCTTGTGAAGATCCGTCTCGTTCACGCCTTCCAGCGCGGCGGTGCCGGTCTCGTGGGGACGCACGTCGAGCGGGTTGATGCTGACGGTCTCCTTGCTCACCGAGTCGAGCAGCATGTCCAGCACGTCGGCCTCCCGGGCGGCGGTCACCGCCTTGTGGGTGATGATCTCGCCGATGTTGAGAATGATGTTGTCGGCAGGATCGAGAATGACCCGGTTGACCGGGCGACCGATCGCGTCGCGCTCTTTTTGCTTCTGGGCCTCCTGCTGGCGCTGGTCGATGGCTTCCCCGGCGTCGTCGCGCTTCTCGCCGAGCCACTGCTTGGCCCGGTCAAGGAAGTTGCTCGCCCCGGCGCTGACGTTGCTCAGCCCTGCCGAGAGCTGGTCGCTGGTCGAGGGGCTACTGCCCGTGCTTGCGGGCTGTCCGGCTCCGGTGGCGGCCAGCAGATCGGCCTCGCGGTTCAGGGTGCGGGCACGCTCCAGCACACCCTGGGTCACGATCTGGCCCTGGGCGGCGATCAGGGTGCGGTTGGGGCCGTATACGTCGCTGCGCACCCGGCGGCCCAGGGCGCTGGTTTCTGGGGGATTGGTCGCCGCTGCAGGAGTGGGAGCCGCGTTGCTGGACGGACTGCTGGTCAGGCGCTCCACGCCGCTTTGCACGTTACCCGCTGCCGCCGAGGCCACCAGACGGCCCAGGGCCTGCTTCTCCTCGGCGCTCTGTACGGCCAGCGGGGTGATGGTTTGCCCTTTGAGCACGATCACCGTGTCGTCGTCGGCGTGAACGTCGCTGCCCGCCACCTTGCCCAGCACATACTCGACCTGACGCTCGCGGCTGGCGCTGCTGAGGTCCTCGACCCGGCTCTGCACACTCGACGAGGCGCTGGCGTAGATGGTCTGGACGCTGCCGCTGGTGGCCGCCGCCGTGAGCTGGCCCAACAGTCCATGTTCGCGGGCGCTGGCGGCCTGCTCAGCGGTCATGATGCTGCCCTTGGCGACCAGCACCACGCCGTCCTCGGTCATCACGTCGTTGCCCGCCACCTTGCCGACCACGTATTCGGCCTGACGCTCCTGCGAAGCGCTGCTCAGGTCGTCCACCCGGCTCTGCACCCCCGAGGCCGCGCTGCTGTAGGCCGCCTGCATGCTGCCACCGGTGGCCGCCGCGACCAGCGAGCCGAGCAGCCCCTGCTCCTCGGCGGTGTCGGCCTGCTCGGCGGTGATGGTGCTGCCCTTCTCGACCAGCACCACGCCGTCCTGGGTCGTCACGTCGCTGCCGGTCACCTTGCCGATCACGTACTCCTTCTGGCGGGCTTTGGTGGCCGTCGCAAGATTCTCGTAGTTCTGGCTGAGGTTATCGCCCGCCCGGCTGAGCGCGCCTTGGATTCCGCCCGCTTCCTGCTCCTCCATCGCCTGCGCCACCGACACCGGCACGATGGCGGCGTTGTCACCGATGCTGACACTCTCGGGTGCGGGCACGAAGGTGCGGCCACTCGACAGATCGGAAAACAATCCGCCGGTGGCCTCGTAACCCACCACCTTGCCGCTGACTTCCTCGAAATACACGTCGGCGATCTTGCCGAGTTCGCGGCCATCGGTGGTCAGCAGTTGCAGGCCGATGAGGCCCACCTTGGTGTCGAGCAGATCGGCGATGCGCGAGTCGTCGCGGGCGCTCACCACGTCGTCCTCATCACTGATCATCACGGCGTCCTCGCCGATGCTGCGAACTGACTCGAACGGCACCACCCTGGCCGAGCGAAACCAGCCGCCCTCGTCGACCAGCAGCGCGAGCACCTGATTGGCGTCGTGGTCGAAGACCAGATCGTGAACCTTGTCGATGTGCGAGCCGTTGCTGAGGGCGACCACGGTGCGCCCGATCATGTCTTTGCCTTTAATCATGGATATCTCTCCTGAAGCGTGGGTAAAAACCAAGGAACCCGGTGTGCAAACCTGGCACCCTGGATCTAAAAACCGAGGTCGAGCAGGCCGTTGGGCTGCAGGTAAAAGCGGTAGAGCAGATACAGCAAGACCAGCACCACGACGATGCCGATGATCCAGGCCAGACCGCCACCGCCTGAATTGTTACCTTTGAGTCGGGCCATGAACTCTCCTTACGTCGAACGGGACTTCGCAAAAGGGTTGCTGATGCGGCGAGGAATGATCGGTTGAAGGGCCGTTTGCGGCAGCAAGGGCCACAAACACTTCTGATCCGAAGTCTAGGCTGCGCTGATGCGCGTGGGAAACGTCACGGCGCTTACACGAGCTTGGCCGAGTCTTCGGCAAATCTTTAGCCGTCTGTGTCTAGGCCGCTAAACTGCGGGCCATGACGCTTTCTTCTTCGCTGCCGGGTTTGTGGCTCGGTTCGGAATCAGCTCTGCAACCAGCCCGGCCCCCGACGGCCCAGCTGCTGTCCGCCACGCCGCTGATCGTGCTGGTCGGCGTGACCGGGGTGGGCAAGAGCACCGCCCTGGCTGCCCTGAGCGCCGAGCACCTGCGGGTCTTACCGGACCGCCGGGAAGTGACCGACGCCGTGATGATCGGGCCGCTGGCCGGGAGGGCCGTGAGTGACCGGCAGGAACGTTTCGCCCTGAGCGCCCGCTACCGTGAGGCCCACCCCGGCGGCATGGCGCAGGCGCTCGGTGGGCTGTGGGCCGCGCCCGAAGCAGGCGAGCGCTTGGTCTTCGACGGACTGCGTGGGTTGGATGAGGTGCAGTACGCCGCCGGGCAGTGTGCCGGGTGGCGATTTGTCAACCTGCACGCGCCCGACGTGCTGCGGGTACGCCGACTGCTGGGCCGCAACGATAGCTTCGATCAGGTGCAGTCTTCGAGCGGCGGCGACCTGGCCCGCGAGCTGGCGGCCCTCCCCGGCGCTGGGCAGGTCTTCACGCCCACCGAACTCGCCGAACTCGCTGCGCTGGAAGCGGAAGGCCACCCGCCCGCCGACATTCTCGCCAAAACCCGCATCGTGCTGACCGAGAAGCTTAACTATGACCCTGCCGCCGCCTGCACTTTTCTGCTGACGCTGCCGCCTGAGCGGGTGCTTGATCTCGACACTGCTGCTCTGTCGCCGCTGGAAGTGGCCCGGCGCATTCGGAGCTGGCTGTGAGTGCACAGGCGGTGAAGATCACCCGACTGGAGGGCATTCCCTACCGCCTGCCCCTCCACGGAACGCTGACCTGGGGCGCGCACAGCCGACTGAGCGCTGCCGAGCATGTGCTGGTGCGGGTGCACCTCGACGACGGCACGGTGGGTGAGGCCGAAGCGCCGCCGCGCCCGACCATCTACGGCGAGACGGTCGCCAGCGTGCTGGGCATTCTCAAGCACCTCGAATCCGCCTTCGTGGGCCTGGACATCACTGATGAGGCGGCGCTCAATGCGGCCCGCAGCAGTGTGGCCCAGAACCTGACGGCCAGGGGCGCGCTCGACATGGCGCTGTGGGACGCCCGCCAAAAAGCCGCTGGGCACAGCCTCTTCGACGTGCTGCTGGGGCCGCAGCCCCAGGTGCGGGTGTCGTACATCCTGGGCATCAGCGCGCCCGCTGAGATGCTCGAAGAAGCCCGCCGGGTGGTGGAGGACGGTGTGCGCGTGCTGAAGGTGAAGGTTGGCCGTGACCACGCCCGCGACCTCAGCGTGATCGCGGCGCTGCGGGCCGAGTTCGGCGACGCGGTGCAGCTCTACGCCGACAGCAACGAGACGCTGACGCCCGAGCTCGCTCCTGCCGCCCTCGACGCCATGCGGGAAGCGGGCCTGACCTATGTGGAGGAACCGCTGCCAGTAAGCCTGCTGCGTGAGCGCCAGGGGCTCAGGGCCAGCGGCCACCTGCCCATCGTGGCCGACGATTCCTGCTTCACCCCCCTGGATCTGGAACGCGAACTGGCCTTCGACACCTTCGACATTCTCAACATCAAAACCGCCCGCAACGGCTTTACCGACGGCCTGGCCATGCTGGAGCGTGCCCGACGGGCGGGCAAAGGTGTGATGATCGGCTCGCAAGCCAGCAGCGGCCTCGGCACGGTGCACGCCGCGCTACTCAGTACCCAGGCGGGCGTCACCGAGCCGTGCGAGCTGAGCTTCGTGCTGAAGGTGCAGCACGATCTGCTCAACTTGCCCATTGAATTCAAGGACGGCTGGCTCAATGTGGCGGCCCTACGGGACCACAAGGTAGACGACGAGAAACTGCGGTCAGCGCGGCTCTGAACGCGGCCCTGTCTAGGTGGCTGGTCAGTGGCTTTGCAGGCCGTCAAATTTTTGTCAGAAAGCAGCTGATACGTTATGAGAAATGCCTCAAGAGATGCTCAACACCCTCGCGCTGCCGCTGCTGTTCGCCACCTTCGCCGGACTGTGGATCTACCGCCACCGCCGCTCGCAGCGCCCCCAATTGCTGTTGACGCTGTGCCTGCTGTTCGTGGTGGCGGCCTACGGCTACGCCCAGCAGCCGCAGCCGACGCTCTTTGCCCTGCTGCTGGGCTTCATGCTGATCCTCAGCGGGCTGCTGCTGCACCACTGGGAAGTGCTGACGGTGCCGGTGGGGCGCAGCGGCCCTCAGCGCCAGTAATTCAGCGCCGAGCGACCACGAAGATGCGCCGGAAGGCGAGCGGCGTGCCGTAGCTGCGGGCCGGGTACGCCCGCACGAGTTCTGCGCCGTACTCGCCTAGAAAGTCATTGGCGTCGGGTGCGCTGAGTTGCGCCAGCACCGGCCTGAGCGCCGTGCCTTTGACCCATTCCAGCACCGCGCTGCCGCCCTGCGGTGGATTGGGCAGCAGGTGCAGGTAGGTCGTTTCCCAGGCGTTGACGACGCAGCCCAGCGGCGCGAGCAGATCGGCGTATTCGGCGGGGCCGAAGCTGCCCAGCGCCGCCTTGTCGCGGCCTTCACTCAGGGTGGCGGCCCACCTCGGGCGCGCCAGCACCTCGGCCAGCAGGGTGTGGCTCGGTGCGCCGAAGTTGCCCGGCACCTGAAAGGCGAAGGTGCCGCCGGGAGCGACGAGTCCGGCCAAGTGGGGAATCAGCGCGGCGTGGTCAGGCACCCATTGCAGCGCCGCGTTACTGATCAGCAGATCGAGCGGACGCTCGGGTCGCCACCTTGTTAGATCGGCCTGCTCAAACGTCAGCTGTGCCGTGGCGTGCTGACGCGCCCGCTCCAGCATCTCGGCGCTGCTGTCGATGCCCATTACGGCCGCCTGCGGCCAGCGCTGAGCGAGCGCGGCGGTGAGGTGCCCGGTGCCGCAGCCGAGGTCAACCACCGTCTGCGGCTGCCCCTGCACCTGGGCCAGCAGATCGAAGAAGGGCCGGTCACGCTCTGCCTGAAATTGAAGGTATTGCTGCGGGTTCCACATGTCGGCAGCTTAAAAGAAAGGCCATAACCAGGTGGGTACTACCAGAGAGACAACACTAGCCCTCCACTCCCTCCAGATACAGCCAGCGCCCACCTCCCTGCACGAAGGTGCTGCGCTCCCGCAGGGCCCGGCGCTGGCCGCCTTCCTGAAAGCGGGCGGTGAAACTCACCGTGTCGCCCACGGCGCGGCGCACGGTCAGACCCAGCCAGTCGGTGTGGCCCAGGCGCAGCTCGGTGGGGCGGGTGCGCGGGTGCCAGGTGGCCAGCAGGTAAGCGGCGTCTTGTAGCACGTAGGCCGTATAGCGCGAACGCATCAGGGCTTCTGGGGTCTCGGCGGGCCTCTCACCGCTCAAACGCGGCGCGCAGCACCCGGCGTAGGGCGTTCTGGAGCCGCAGGGACAGGGCTTGAAGGCCGGAGAGGACAGGGGAGACATGCGCTGAGGGTAACGCAAGGCCGTCTTCTCCCGCATCGCGCCGCCTTATGCTCTAGCCCATGCTGAGTGCCCTTCTCACGGTGGTGCTGCCGGTGCTGCTGATTCTGGGGCTGGGGGCGCTGGTCGGCAACCGGCTGTCGCTGGACTCCACCACCATCAACCGCCTCAATTTGTACCTGCTGACGCCCACGCTGGCGCTCAACACGCTGCTGCACACCGAGGCCAGGCCGCGCGAACTCGCCACGCTGGTGCTGGCCTACTTCGTGCTGTCGGGTGCGGGCGTGCTGCTGGGCTACCTGGCCGGTTACCGGCAACCCGGCCCCACCCGCCGGGCGGTCATGGCCTGCGTCTCGATCGGCAACAACGGCAATTTCGGCTTGCCGGTGGCCCTCTTTGCGCTGGGGCAAACCGGCTTCGATCAGGCGCTGGTGATCTTTCTGTCGAGCGTGGTGTTGACCTTCACGGTGGGGCCACTGATCTTCGGCGGCGGTGGCGGCCTGTGGCCGACTTTGCGCGGCGTGCTGAAGTTGCCGGTGGTGTGGTGCATCGCGGCGGCGCTGATCATGCGGGGGGTGCACCTTCAGTTGCCGCTGGGCCTGGACCGGGGCCTGGGCTTGCTGGCGGGCGCGACCCTGCCGATGGTGCTGCTGTCGCTGGGGGTGCAGCTCGGCACGGGTGGGCGGCCCAGACTGCACTTCCCGGTGTGGCTGGCCAGCGGGCTGCGGGTCTTCGCCATGCCGCTGCTGGGCTTTGGCATCGGCTACGTCGTGGGGTTGCGCGGGCTGCACCTTCAGGGGCTGGTGCTGTCCTCGGCCATGCCCACCGCCGTCAACGCCTTCGTGCTGTCCAAGGAGTACCACGCCGACAGCGACACGGTGGCCTCGGTGGTGCTGGTCACGACGCTACTGAGTGTGGTGGGGGTAGCGGTGGTGGTGCCACTGCTGGGGCAGCTGCCCTGAGTCTGCCGCGCCGTGAGCGGCAAGGCCGGGCGCGTCGACGGCGGGGTGCATACTGGAAATCGTGTCCACCGCGCCAGAGTCTGACCGCGTTGCCCCCGCCACAGCCGCCTTGCCCGCCGACGCGCGCAACTACCGCCTGGGCATTCTCAACGGCTTTCTGGCCTCCACCGGCGACGGGTTTTTCAACACCTCGGTGGTGCTGGCAGGGTTCGCCTCGCGGCTGGGCGCTTCGAATACCGTGATCGGCTTGCTTCCAGCCATCGCGCAGGGCGGCTGGATGCTGCCGCAGATTCTGGTGGCGGCCAGGGTGCGGGCGCTGCCGTACAAGCTGCCGATCTACCGCTCCTCGGCCAGCGTGCGCATCGGCTCGTACCTGATGATGGTGCTGGTCACGGCATTCTTGTGGGAATCTCCGGTGCTGTGCCTGAGTCTGTTCGTGGCGGCCATGAGCATCAACGCGCTGGCGTCGGGCGTGTCGGGCCTGCCGTTTTTGGAAGTGGTCAGCAAGACGGTGCCGTCTCAGCAGCGCTCGGCGTATTTCGGTGTGCGGAACCTGGGCGGCGGGCTGCTGGCCTTTGCAGCGGGATTGATCGTCCGCTGGATTCTGGGGTCGGGGCTGGCCTTCCCGTATACCTATGTGCTGATTTTCGGGCTGGCGACCGTCGCCTACACCGCCGCCTACACCGTGTTCGGCAAGGTGCAGGAGCCGCCCGACGAGGTGCAGCTGCCCTCCGACACTCGTCAGGAACTGCGGGCCATTCCGCAACTGCTGCGGCTCGACGCGCACTTCCGGGCCTTTCTGAGCGTGCGGCTGATTTTGGCGTTCGCCAGCATGGCCGACCCCTTCTATACCGTTTATGCGCTGCGCGAATTGCGGGTGCCGAGCAGCATGCTGGGTGTCTTTCTGATGACTATTACCGGGGTCGCGCCGCTCTCGAATATCGTCTGGCGCTCCGTGGCCGAGCGCAAAGGCTCGCGCCGGATCATTCGCTATTCGGCGGCGGCGGCATTTCTGGCCCCGCTGATCGCACTGGGGCTGGGCTGGTGGTTTGCGCCCGGGCAGGCGGGCAGAGAGGTCAGCAGTGCGGCGCGGCAGAGTCAGGTCGGCTGGCTGTATCTGGCAGTGTTCGTGATGTCGAGCGTGGCGGCGCAGGGCTTTAATCTGGGCCACACCAACCACCTGCTCAACATCTCGCCGCCGCACAGCCGCAGCCGCTATATCGGCACGCTCAACACGCTGGTCGGGCTGGCGTTGTTCGCTCCGGTGCTGGGCGGGGTCATTGCCGACAAGTTGGGGTATGAGGCGGTGTTCTGGCTGGCGGCGGGACTGTTTGCGCTGGCATGGTGGTGGTGCGGTAAATTGCGGCGGGACGCCTAGCAGGTTGGGGTGGAGGGTCTGTCTAGAATTGGGCTTTTCGCCTGTGCGTCGGCTCCCCCTACCCGGTGGGGAGAGGAGTTTGTCGCTGCGCTCGGCATGGAGCTTCCGGTATTTCTAGCCGACCGTTGCGTTCATGTTCCAGACTGTCAGGCGTTGCCGGAGTGGGCGCTGTGCTAAAGATTTGCTGATCATGGGCAAGCTGCAAGGCAGCTGTCTATTTTAGAAACGACGTTGACCAGGGTTAATGTTCCTACTCGTGGACATAGGTCGGGGATAGGGGCCCAGCGACTGCCCTCTGCATTTCCCCACCTCTGACCGCCCGGTCGGGGTGCATTGTCCTTAGCGTGCGGCCTAGACTGCCTGCATGGAATACCGCAAATTGCACGGCACCGATCTCACGGTCAGTGCGCTGGGCTTCGGCGTCTGGACGGTGGGCACGACCTGGTGGGGCGTCAAGGACGAGGTGATGGGCGAGCAACTGCTGCGCCGCGCTTACGACTCGGGCGTCACCTTCTTCGACAACGGCGATACCTACGCTTCCGGCAAGGCCGAGGAGTTGCAGCGCCGGGCACTTGGCGACGTGCGAGGCGAGATCGTCATTGCCAGCAAGTTCGGCTACGACATCTACACCAACCCTGAGCGCCCCGGCCAGCAGGAGCGCCCCCACGACTGGTCGCCCCGGTACCTGCGCAAGGCGCTGGAAGGTAGCTTGAAACGCCTCGGCACCGACTACCTCGATTACTATCAGCTCCACAACCCGCGCCTGGACGCCATCGAGCGCGGCTCGGCACTGGCCGACGATCTGTGGGCCGAACTCGGCAAGCTCAAAGACGAGGGACTGATCCGCGCCTACGGCACCGCCCTCGGCCCCGCCCTCAACGAGCGTCAGATCGACGAGGGCATCGCCACCATCAAGGAGCGCCACGCGCCCACCCAGATCATCTACAACCTGCTCGAACAACTGCTCGGTGAGCCGATTCTTAAGGTGGCTGAGGCCGAGGGCGTCAGCATGATTACCCGCGTGCCGCACGCCTCGGGCCTCCTGGAAGGCTACATGACGCTCGACACCGAGTTCGAGCCGGGCGACCACCGCAACTGGCGCATGACCACCAACGCCAAGAAAAAAGCCTGGATGGAAGACGGCCTCCAGAAAGCTGAGCAGATCGACGCGCAATTCGTGGCGGGCCAGGGCCGCAGCATTGGGCAGCTGGCCCTGCAATTCGCGCTGCACAGCCCGATGATGGCCAGCGTCTTGCCCAATATCTATGATCAGAAGGGGCTCGACGAGTACGTGGCCGCCTTCGATGCCGCTCCGCTGACGGCCAGCGAGTACGATGCCATTCAAGCGCTTTACAAAGGCAATTTCGGCCTTCAGACCAATCTGATCGGCGAGGTCGTGAAATGAGCGAGCTGGACAACCAGACACCCGCCCAGGCCGCCGAGACGCCGCCCGCCGCCAAACCGGAGAGCAAACCCGCAGGCCGCCCCAAGATGATGGTCGATCTCGATCCCAGCGGCCAGGTGACCCAGCGCGAACCTGACCGGGCCAAGCGCCAGTTTCTGAATTACGCCTTCTACAAACTCGACCCGGCCTTTCGCCGCCTGCCGCGCGCCGAGCAGACCGAGATCAAAGCGGAGTTTCTGGCCGCCGCCGAGGGCTGGGTTACGGACGCGCCGGTCGTTAACGGCCTGATTCAGCGCACCTACTCGCTGATGGGCGTGCGCTCGGACGTGGACCTGATGCTGTGGCGCATCGCCTTCGACGTGCGCGAGTTCGCCGACGCCCAGGCCCGGCTCAACCGCACCCGCTTGATGGGCTACCTGACGCAGCCGTACAACTACGTCTCGATGCAAAAGCGCAGCCAGTACGTCAACCGCGTCGAGGGCAGCGGGCACGGCCTGGAAGTGCTGCCGGGGCAGGGGCAGTTTCTGTTCATCTACCCGTTCATCAAGACCCGGCCCTGGTACAAGCTCACGCCGCATTCCCGCCAGGGCATGATGGACGAGCACATCTACGCCTCCGCGCCGTTCAAGGGCGTGCGGATCAATACCAGTTACTCCTACGGCATCGACGATCAGGAATTCGTGGTGAGCTTCGACTCGGATACCCCGCAGGAATTCGTCGACCTCGTTCACCGCCTGCGCTACACCGAGGCCAGCAGCTACACCCTGCGCGACGTGCCGATGTTCACCTGCATCAAGAAGGAGCTGGCAGAGATTCTGGAGGAGTTGAGCTGAGCAGGCCGTGACGGAGCGCCAGGGGGAGTGGACAGTGATCAGGTCCACTCCCCTCTGGCCTTTTACCGGATTTCCCTCAACCGCACCGCCAGATTCGGCAGGTCCACTTCGGCCATCTGCACCTTCAGCAGCGTGCCGGTGGGGGCCGCCGTGCTCATCAGGGTATCGAGGGCCAGTTCGGGAATCAGCACGGTGGCCTGCGGGCCGCGCCGCTCGACGACCTGCGCGTCCCAGATGCGCTCCGGCTGGCGCTTGAGCATCACCAGGGTGTAGTGGCGGCGGGTCAGGCGCTCGGTGGTGCGGGTGCCGCCCGCGTTCATCTCGGCCTGGGCCACCCGTCCGGCGATCTCGCCCCCGGTCAGACCAGGCTCCTCCTTGAGGGCGGCCCTGAGCTGCTGGTGCACCACCAGGTCGAGGTAGCGCCGCATCGGTGAGGTGGCCTGCGCGTAGGCGTCCAGGCCCATGCCGTGATGTGCTCCCGGGGTGGGCCGAAAGCGGGTGCGGGCCAGCGTCTTGCGGCGTGCCCAGTGGGCTGGAAGGTCGTCGCCGCGCACTTCGCGGGTGGGGGCGTCCTGGGTGGCGTAGGGCAGCGCGATGTCCAGGTCGTCGGCGTAGATGGCCGCCGCCCAGCCTGCCAGCGTCATGCATTCCTGCACGATCGAGCGGGTCTCGGGGCGCGGCAGCGACCTGATCTCGATCTCGTCGCCGTGCAGCTTGACGCGCACTTCCGGCAGATCAATGCTCAGCGCGCCCTCGGCCTCGCGCTGCTTCTTGCTGGCGACGTAAAGCTTCTGAAGCGTCACGAACGGCTCCTCGCCCGCGTCGAGCCGCAGTTGCGCGGCGCTGTAACTCAGCCGCTCGGCCCTGATGGTGGTCAGCTGCACGTCCACCGTGTCGGCGTTCCACCCGGCGTCGAAGTCGATGCTGATGCTCAGTGCCGGGGAGGTCGGGTGCAGACCCAGGCCCAGCCGCTCAACGACGGCATTGGGCACCATGCTGTAGATCCGGTCCGGCAGGTACAGGGTCGCGCCGCGTGCGCGGGCTTCCAGGTCCAGCGGACTGTTCGGGGCAATCAGCGCGGCCACGTCGGCCACGTGGACCCACAGCCGCCAGCCGGTGGCCAGAGGCTCAAGGCCGATGGCGTCGTCGGGGTCCTGGCTGCCCTCGTCGTCGATGGCGTAGGCGGGGAGGTGCGCCAGATCGAGGCGGGGTTCGTCGGGCAGTTCCGGCACCGGCAAGTCGATGTCGCTCAGGTCGATGCCCGCCCGCTCGGCATACGGCACCCGCAATTCGTCCCATATGCCCCGGCGCAGCAGAAATTCGTGGGCGATCTCCGGCGTCTCATTGAGTTTGGCGTCACGGATCGCCTTGGCACGCTCGGCCTTGCCGCGTGCCAGCAGTTCCACCTCGGTGCGCTGGGCTGGGGTCAGGTCGTCGGGTGGGGTGCCGGGGTTCTGTGGAGCGGTCATTGAACCAGCATAGCGGGACAAGGCCGACGCGGGCGGCAGGAGGTTTTGTAAAGAGGGATTTTCTATTCTCAGATAAATTCTGCCTATCGTACCGAATCGAGGCCCTGATCTCACTCCAAAAATGCTATATGGAAACTAAGACTTGACAATCTATTATATCTGGGTTTATAACTGCTTCAGAGGAAGGGCGACGACCGCCCGACCCAGCACCCCTGGAGGACGTATGAACGACGAGAACACGGGAGGACAGCATGCGGCGGACCAGAACGCCTTTCGCCTGCAAGTTCAGACGCTGGTGGCGCAAGGCAAACTCACCCTCGAGGAAGCCGCCGACCTGCTCGGTGAGGGCATGGAAACCTTCGAGAACACAGCCAGCCCGGTATCACCTGCATCCCAAGCCCCAGTGGAGCTGAGCAAGTCGGTTGAGCCGACGTCAGCTGCTGAGGGCGCGGGCATGGGCAGCACTCTCCCCAACATTCCCGGCCTGTCTGCCGCCGCGCCGCTGATCGGCAAGCTGGTCAACAAGCTGGTGCGGGAAGTCGCGCCGCACTCGGAGAGCGATACGCCCGACGACCTGCGCCTCGACATCGCGGGCTACTCACTGATCGTCGCCACCGACGCTTCGCTGAGTACCCCCACCCTGAGCGGCGACACCGACGGCCTGACACTCAGCAGCTCGCACAAAGGCTGGAATCTCAAGCAGGAACACGGCCTGCGCTTCGGCAGCCGCCGGGTGAGCCTGAACGTGCCGTTCGTGCCGCGCCATGTGCGCGCCGAACTGGCAGGTGGGCAACTGGTGCTCCCGGACGTGGCGGGCGAATTGCAGCTCGATATCGCAGGCGGCAACGTGCGGGTGGGCGAGGTGGGCCACCTCAAGGCCGAGATCTCCGGCGGCAACCTCACGGCGGGCGCGGTGGCAGGCAACTTGCACCTGGAAATCAACGGGGGCAACGGCAAGATCGAGCGCAGTCAGACGCTGATCGCCGAGGTCAACGGCGGCATGCTCAACTGGACCGGCCTGCTCACTGAGGGCCAGCACCGCCTGGAAGTCAACGGCGGCGCGGCCAACCTCACCTTGCTGCCCGGCAGCAGTGTGCAGCTCAGTGCCGAGGTGACGGTGGGGCAGCTCGTCAGCAATTTTCCCACCCACAAGCGCGGCGGGATGCTGAACGCCACCTACAGCGGCACCCTGAACGGCGGGGCGGCAGGGCTGTCGTGTCAGGTCTCGGCAGGCCAGGTGCGCCTGAATGCCGAAGATGTATTGCCGGGAGGAGTCACCCATGCGTGAGCAGATTCGCCGGATTCTGGGCCTAGTCCACGCCGGACGCCTCAGCAGTGAGGACGCCGCGCCGCTCCTGGCCGCCCTGCACCCCAAGCTGGCCCTCAGCGAGGACGCCCTCGCGCCGATCTTCGCCCTGCTGGTCGCTGACGGCTTCGGCCCCGAGCGCGTCACCGACATTCTCTATGCCCGCACCGATCCGCCCAAAGCGGCGGCAGCCAGCACCCGCAGCGTGCCGGGTGCCCCCAGCGCGCCGCCACCGCCCAGATCCGGCTGGCTCGGCAATCTCGACGGGCTGGCCGAGCGCATCACCGACACCGTGGAGCGGGCGCTGGACGGCGTGCCGGGGGTCAATGTGACTTCTCAGAGTGCCCGCCCGGCCAGCCCGCCGCGCCCCGGCAGCATCCTGCGCATCGAGGTCGAGGATGAGAACGGTGGCAGCTACAGCGCCAACCTGCCGATCAGCCTCGCGGCCCACGTGGGCAAGTTGATTCCGCCGCAGGCCCTCAAGTCGCTGGCCGGAATGGGCCTGAGCATCGAAGCGCTGCAGCTGCTGCTGGAGAGTAATCCCCCGCCGGGACCGCTGCTGGAATCCGAGGACGAGAACGGCAACGAGGTCCGTCTGACGGTGAGGTGAGCCCCCTCTCCCGCCGGTTGCCCAACCCGGTGCCTGCCTCCAAGAGAAATCCAGTCGCCACCGGGTTTCTCTTGCCGGGTTTTGACTGGCAAATTGACGCTGGCAGGATTCTGCCGGCATCCCCGTGAGGAGCGCTACATTGAGTCCCATGCCCCGCCGCCCGTTGCCCCTGCCGTTTCCCGATGTGAGCGAGGCCCCGCTCGTCACCGAATTGCGCTTTCCCGAATCGGGGATCACCGTTCAGGGCGAGTTCGAACTCAACGAATTCGCCACCCTCGCGCCCGATACGCTCGATTTTCTGCGCCTCTACATCAAGGTGCGCGGCAACCTCAAGGAAGTCGAGCGCATTCTGGGCCTGAGTTACCCCACCGTGCGCGCCCGTTTCGACAACCTGCTGCGTTCCATCGGTTATGAGCCGGAAGCCGCCGATCCCCGCGACGAGGTGCTCAGTCAGCTCGAACGCGGCGACATCACGCCGGAAGAAGCGGCCAAGAAGCTGCGGCGCTGAATGATTGAAGGTTCAGCGCCGCAGCTTCTTTGGGTGAGAATTGCTTATTCGTCTTCTTTGACGGCCAGCTCGTTGTATTTGTTGGCCAGCACGAAGAAAGTGGGGGCCCACAGGCCGACGAAGATGCCGAAGCGCTCGCCGTGGGCGCGGTCCTCGCCGCTGCCCTTGCCGCCAGTGGTAAACCAGATGGCGATGGAGGCCAGAATGGAAGCGAAGCCCGCGACGGTCAGTACGTTGGAAGTGGTGCGGTTGTCCATGATGGTCCTCCTGAAGGTAAGGGTCGGCACGTTGCTGACCGGTTCAGGGCAGTCTGCTCGACCCACCGGACATGCTCTGCATCTTTCCTGACCAAGCGCCAGCGGGCTTAAGGAGAAATTAAGAAGCGCTCGAGGGCAATTCCGGCTCGTTTCGGGTGTTCCTGAACACGTCCTGGCCGCTGAATTTCTCGACCTCGACCCTCACGCCGCTGCGGGCGCTCTGGTAGATCGCGTCCATCAGGCGGTGGTCCTGCACGCCCTCCTCACCGGGGGTGTACGGCTCACGGTTCTCGCGGATACAGACGGCGAAGTGGTCGACCTCCAGCGTGAACTGGTCGTAGGCGGCAAATTGGGGCCGGGTCTTGGCCCGCTCGTCGCTCAGTTCCAGCTCCAGACCGATATAGACGAAGGCTGGGTCGAGCAGCACCGAGCCGGCCTCGCCCAGCACCCGCACGGTGTCGGTCTTGAAGGCCCCGTAACTGGTCAGGAAGTTGGCGATCAGACCGCTGGGAAAGCCCAGCATCACGCTCATGGATTCTTCGACTTCCTTGAAGCGCTCGTCGTTCTGGGGCTGGTGCATCGCCGCGTAGACCCACTCCGGCTCCAGTCCGGTCAGGAAGCGCAGGGTGTTGAGGCAGTAGATGCCCACGTCCACCAGCGGCCCGCCGCCGGCCTGTTTCAAGCTCAGCCGCCATACGCTGGCATCGTCCTCGACCTGGGCGTGAATGCTGTCGAGCAACTTGATCTTGCCGAGCTGGCCCGCCGCGATGGCGCGTTTGGCAGTCCAGTGGTGCGGAGTGTACTGGATGCGGTAGGCCGCCATCAGCTTGACGCCCGCCGCTTTGCAGGCGGCGACCATCGCCTCGGCGTCCTCGGTGCTGGTCGCCAGCGGTTTCTCGCACAGCACGTGCTTGCCCATCCTGGCAGCGCGTTCGGTGTACTCACGGTGCAGGTTGTTGGGCAGCACGATGTAGACGGCCTGCACATCGTCACGCTTTGCCAGATCGTCGAACTGTTCGTAGGTGTAGGCGTCCTGGTCGCTGAGGCCAGCGGCGCGGGCAAAGGCCTGACCCTTGTCCGGCTCGCCGGTCACGACGGCGGCCAGGTAGGCGTGCTGGCTGGTCCGCAGCGCGGGAATCAGTTCCTCGGCGCTGAGTTCACCCAGGCCCACGACGGCAAAACCGACGCGCTTTTGCTGGGGTTCGGGATCTCCGATGTCAGGTTGGTTGGGCATACGTTCTCCTCGGGGTGAAATGGGGTCTCTCCGCTTACCCTAGAAGCTGGTTCGTCCGCCCGGATTGGGGAGCCGTCAAGCGGCCTTTAAGTGGACGCCCGGTCATTGGAGGCGTTTCGGTGGGGCGGTTCAGATGACCCCGCCGCCGATGACCAGCCGCAGCCCGGCCAGCACCAGCACCACTGCGCACAGCACCAGGCCGCCGCGCTTGCCGCTGACGGCTCCCAGAATCAGGCCGATGATGCCCAGTGGCAAGGTCACGAACCAGTTGGTCCAGCCCAGCAGCGGCAGAAATCCGAGGGCGAGGCCCAGCACGGCCAGGACGCCGAAAATGATCGAAGCGGTGTTCATGATGGTGAATACTGGGCGAGCGGGCCGAAAGTTGCCGGCCCTGCTGGCCGCGCCTCTTTCCTGAGTCCAACGTCAAGGAAGCGTGACCCCATCCCCAAGCGGTCTTTGACCCGCCTTCACCGACCTGAGCGCTGCCGGGCCGAGGCTGCTTGCCATGACCACCTCACAACCTTTGCAGGGTAAGACCGTCGCCATTCTCGCTGCCGACGGCGTGGAACAGATCGAGCTGACCAGCCCGCGTGAAGCGCTCGAACAAGCAGGGGCCACCACCCACCTGATCAGCCTCGAAGCCGGGCAGATTCAGAGCATGAAGGGCGACATTGAGCCCAAGGACAAGTATTCGGTCGACAAGGCGGTGGCCGGGGCGAGTGCCGATGACTACGACGCCCTGGTGCTGCCGGGCGGCACAGTCAACCCTGACAAGCTGCGGCTGAGCGACGACGCCATGTCATTCGTGCGCTCGTTCTACGAGGGTGGCAAACCCATCGCGGCCATCTGTCACGGTCCCTGGAGCCTGAGTCAGATCGGCGGCGTGACGGGGCTGAAGTTGACCAGCTGGCCCAGCCTACGCCGCGAACTCGAACTCGGCGGCGCGCAGTGGGTCGATCAGGAAGTGGTGCAGGACAAGGGCATCGTAACCAGCCGCAAGCCCGACGACCTGCCCGCCTTCAACCGGCAGATCGTCGAACTGTTCGCGGCAAGCGGACGTTATCAGCGCTGAGGGCGGCCCGCATTCCTAAGCCCGCCTGAGCCTGATGCTCACCCGAACCCCAGCGGCAGGCGGCAGGCTGGAGGCATGACCCAGAATACCAGCCCGTACAAGCTCAGCCGCAGCGAAACCCAGCACGGCGAGGACGGCCAGCACCACCTGATCAAAGGTGAGAAGGGCAGTGTGCGCCTGTGGCACAACGAGGAACCTTCCGCTGACGCCGACAAGACCATGCACAAACACGACTATGAGACGCTCGGCTACGTCATCTCCGGGCGGGTGGAGCTGATGATCGAGAACCAGAGTATCGCGCTGGAACCCGGAGACAGCTACTGTGTGCCGAGTGGGGCCGAGCACCGGTTTCACATTCTGGAAACCCTGACCGCCGTGGAAACGACCACGCCCAGCGCCTTCTGAGTCCACTTTCAACTTGACTTGAAGCGCACTCTAGCCCTTAGAGTGCGCTTATGACTGATTCCCAGACCACGCCCGAACCGATCACCTCGCCGTTCGGTGCACGCAGCACGGCAATGGACGTTGTCGCCGGGCATGACCTAAGCGGCCAGACCGCCGTCGTCACCGGAGCTGCTTCCGGCATCGGTGTCGAAACGGCCCGTGCCCTGTTGAGTGCTGGGGCGCGGGTTTTGCTGGCAGTGCGCGATATGGCGAAGGGTGAGGCGGTGGCCCAGGAGCTGAGAGCGAGTACCGGCAACGACGCGGCACACGTCGTCGAACTCGACCTCAGTTCGCTGGCCTCGGTGCGGACAGCGGCGGCCCGTATTCTGGACCTTGCGCCCCAGCTCGACCTGTTGATCGACAACGCGGGCGTGATGGTCACGCCATTCTCGCGCACCGCCGACGGCTTCGAGATGCAGTTTGGGACCAACCATCTGGGTCACTTCCTGCTCACCGAGCTGCTGATGCCTGCCTTGCTGGCGGCAGCCCCGGCGCGGGTGGTGGCGCTCAGCAGCAGTGGGCACCGACGCAGCGACGTGCTTCTGGACGACCTCAACTACGATTCGCGGCCCTACGACAAGTGGGAAGCCTACGGCAACTCCAAGACCGCCAACGCGCTGTTCGCCGTTGGTCTGACCCAAAAGTACGGTGCTCAGGGCGTCACGGCCAACTCGGTCAACCCTGGCGGCATCATGACCGGCTTGCAAAAGCACCTGCCTATCGAGGAGCAGCGGGCGATGGGCTGGATGGACGAGCAGGGCAACCTCAATCCCGTCTTCAAAACAGTCGAGCAGGGCGCGGCCACCAGCGTCTGGGCAGCGGTGGGCACCGAGCTGGAGGGCGTCGGCGGCCTCTACCTGGAGGATGTGCAGGAGGCACTGCCGGTGAACCCGTCGCGGCCCTACGTCGGCTACCTGCCCTATCTGCGTGACAGCCAGAAAGCGCAGCGGTTGTGGGACGAGAGCGAGAAACTGGTCGGCCTGAAGTCATCGCTCTGAGGCAAGCGAAACCGCCCCAGCAGTTCAGGGGCGGTTTCGCTGATTGGACAGATTGGGGATGAACAGGGCCGCTCGCGACCCGACTTCCGAAAGTCGAAAACAAGCACACCGTCGGCGCTTCCATTCCGGTAGAGACAGAATACGCTCTGGACGTACTCAGTGAATGTAATTCAAGTCTGAATAGCTGCATAGGGGTCTGCGGAGCTGACTGAGCGAGTGTGGAGGGCGAGCCTAAACTCTCGGGAACGCCAGACCGAGAACGGTAAGCTATTTGGCCTAAGCCCGGTTTTTGCCGTCTATGCCGACTTCTCGTAGGCTCAAGCCGTGGAAGACACTCTCCCGATGCTCCGAGATTTTCGGCCCGAAGACGCCGTTGAGATCGCCCAGCTCGTGACCGCCAGCGTGCGCGGCCACTGGACCTACATACCCGAACACTTCACCGTCTCGGTGCAGCCGGGGCGATTCCGCACGGTCGCCCAACGTCTCACCGTTTGGTGACGGTGCATCCGACGCATTCCGGCTGGATTTTGCGGGGGAGGCCGAACACTTCAACCCGCTCTACACCCTGGCGCTGACCCGGCTGCCTGGACGCGCTCCGCTCATCGGCGTGGTCCGCGAGGACTTCGGCGAGCAGATGTACTTCTTTGCGGCGGCGGGCTTTCGCAACGCCTGGCAATCCTGGGGCGCGCACCTGAAGCTGGCCCGGTTCAAGTTCTCGCCTTTCAGAACGCTGGAAGAACGCCTGTTTCTGGAGGGGTACGAAGTGGAGCTGCTCTCCAACGATGCGCCGCCAGCCGACTGGGAAGCCCTCCACGCGCTGAGCCGCGAAGCCGTGCACGACGCGCCGCAGAACCCGACCACGACGCCGGACGACCTGAGGCTGGAGAAATTGCGCGAGCTGATCCGGCGTGAGGAAACGGTTTTTGTGGCCCGGCACAAACATCAGATCGTCGCCTTCACCCGGCTGACCTTGCGCAGGGTAGAAGCCTGGAACTATGACCGACATGGCGTCGGCATGATGGCGGTGCTGAGCAGGCGCAGCACGCTCCACACAGAGTCCGCAATGCCGATGGCCATTGCTGGTGTCCGCTGCGCATATTGACGGCGCCCCACCGGTTCTTCCAATTTCACCCGTAGGCTCCGGTGGATCCGGCAAAAGTTGTCCACAGCGTTCACCAGATCGCTGACCGTCTGGCGGACGTGAGGAAGCCTTGCAAACGCGAGGCTCCTGCGCACCTGATGCGGGTTCATGCGTCGGGCAGTGCCGTTATGGCCTTCCACAGCAGAGGTGTTCGGCGTGATGTACCCCAGCGCATCGAGCTCCTGATCGATGCGCCGCTGGCTCCTAGCGGCGCATTCAATGCGGATGTCTGTGACGCGCTTACTGTGATAGGTCTTGATGATCCGCACGTGCCCTGACATCCTGGGGATGCGATACTGAAGCCTCGGGAGCCGTCCACGGCTCCCCTGACGCTTGGGCTGGTCAGGTCGGTCGAACACCTGTGCGAACAGCGAGTCGTACGGCAACCAGCCATCTGTGAACAGCACCACGCTCTGCGGATCATACAACCGGGAACAGGGACCGAACAGCAATCGCACCGCCAGATCCATCGTCCTCGCGCCCAGCGCGTTCTGCACCAGGAATTTTGAGCGTGAATCGATCACAGTTGCCTCCCAGCACGGCTGATCCTTACGCCCAACGAAGCTGTGCCGCTCATCCGCCTGCACACTCGTCACCTGTAGATCCTGGGCGTGGTGATCGTGAACACACTGGGCGTGTTCACCAGCGATGCAAACCAACCGGGAGACGGTGGTGCGGTGCGTCTGGCTCAGCTCAGCGGTCTGTTTGAATCTGTTGCCGCGCGTCACATGCGCCATGATGTTCGCTGCGCGCTCACGGGGGAGCTTGACGTTCCACAGGGCCGTTCCCTTCAGTTCACTGAATTCCCGCCCGCAGCTGGCGCAGCGCAGCAACCGGCGTGGCCCCGAGCGCGTGTCGTACCACTTACGAAGACGCAGATTCCCGAGACCCGCTTGGCCAAAGGCCGGACAGGCGGTGTTGAGGCAACGGAAACCGTCGAGTGAGGATGAATCCATGCGTCCGGAGATAGGCCCCAGATGCCGCTCCTGTCAGGCATGTCGGTTATGATTCCAGACTTCTATCTTGCGCGGCCAGCACGCGGAAACCGAACAGACAGCCGTGAGCCGTTCGCACCGCAACAAGGGTCTGGCGACGCTGCTCAAGGCGCGTTCACTGGCCTGGGCGCGTGAGAATGGCGGCACCGAGGCCAGTGCTGGCGGCACGGTCCTGAACTTGGCGATACTGAAACTCAATCACCGCCTGGGTTATTTGCCGGAGCCGATGTGGGTGACGTGGCGGCTGGAGCGCTGAGCGCTTTCTTGCCTTTCTTGCCTGGTCCTTCGCTCGCCTTTGATGCGTACTGCTTCACTCCCCCCGCTGCCGCGAACTCGGTTTCCAGCTCGGCCAGTGGCTTCTCGGGCTTGCTGCTGGTGTCGCCCGGCAGGGTGTGGGCAAAGACTTCTATGGCGTCGGGATAGCCGTCACCGTCCGCGTCACCGTTGGCGGCCAGCACGCCGTACAGCACGTCGCTGAACCTCGCTTTGGGATTCATCTGAAAGCCTTTCTGGAGCGCCTGCCCGAAGAGGTTCCAGGGCGCGCCGCCAGACTTGTTGACATGACAGAAGGTGCAGGCCATGACCTTGCCGCTGTACTGCCACAGCGGCTCGCCCACGTCGTAGTGCAGTTGATGGATGGCCGTCAGGCGAAAAGCGGGCATCGAGAGGGCGGGCGTCAGGACGAGGAGGCCCAACGCTGCCCAGCGCCGAAGAATCAACCCAGCCATTTCGGGCCGTTGAAGCTGCCGCCCAGAATCTCTTTTGAGTCCAGTTTCAGCCAGCTGTCGAGCGCCTGGGCATACACGCCCCGGAAATCCTGCTTGTAGCGGATATCGCCGTCGGCCAGGCTCTCCAGGTCAGGGCTGTCGCCGTGAATGCCGCCCTTCACCGACTTGCCCAGCACGAACATCACGCTGCCCTGGCCGTGATCGGTTCCGGCGCTGTCGTTCTCGGCCACCCGCCGTCCGAACTCGGAGAAGCCCATCACGACCACCTTGTCTGCGAGGCCCTGCATGTCGAGGTCAGCTTGGAAGGCGGCCAAGCCCTCGGCCAGCTGGATCAGCAGATCGTCTTGCTCGGCGCGCTGCCCGGCGTGGGTATCGAAGCTGCCCAGCGAGGTGTAGAGCACCCGCTGGCCGTTGCCGCCCGCGATCAGCCGGGCGATGTCCTGCAAGCTGGCGGCAAATTTGCTGTCGGGGTACTTCGCGCCGGAGCGGTACTTGCTGAGGTTTTTTTGCACGCGGGCGGTGTTGAGGAGCATCTGCTTGGTGGCTTTCTGGAGGTACCCGGCCTCACCCGTGCGCGGCGTGTTCAGCATAGCTGTGAAGGGATCGTGCAGGCCAGCGGGCAACTTGACCTGAAAACCGTCCACACTGCTGATGCTGGGCAGCGAAAAATCCTTGGCCTGCAGGGCCAGCGGCGTGGCGTTGCCGATGTTGCTGGCGCAAAACGGGTCGCCGATGGTCTCGGCAATGCGCCCGATCCAGCCGTCCGAGGCGGCCTGGCTGGGATCGGCGGTGTGCCAGATGGCCATGCTGGCAAAGTGGCTGCGGTTGGGATTGGGATAACCGATATTTTCCAGCCAGCCGAGCTGCCCGGCGTCCCAGAATTTGCTCAGCGCCCGCAGGCTGGGGTGCATGCCCAGGTCGGCGTTCAGCGTCAGCACGTCTTTTTTGGCAATGGCGATGTTGGGCCGGGCCGCGTAGTACGCGCCGTTGGAATAGGGAACCAGGGTGTTGAGGCCGTCGTTGCCGCCGGTGAGCTGAATGACCACCAGGGTCTTGTCGCCGCCTGCCTGGGCCGCTGCCCGCGCCAGAAAACCGGGCATCCCGCTGGTGACGCTGACCGCCAGCGCCGAGACTTTGAGAAAATCGCGCCTGTTCATGGGAACTCCTTCGGAGGGAAAGTGGATTGTGGGGCCTGAGGAGGAACACAGGGCAGTCCCTGGCGCTCGTCTCTCGCGGACGGCTGCTCTAAATCAATTGATATTCGGGACTGACCAGCATCAGATAGGTGCGCTGGGCGGGCGGCAACTTAGCGAGTGCGGGCGGCAGGGTCTCACTGCCGATCAGCGACAGCGTGCTGAATTCGGGCGTGGGGCTGCTGCCCTGCCCCAGTGCCTGCTTGCCCAGGGTCAGTCCGGCGGCCACCTGCATGCGCAGCAGCAGCGTGCCGTCGTTGATCCACTCGCGGCCCCCGTCCCAGCCCTTGACGGTGGGTGGGTGCAGCAGTTGCTGGCCCAGCCGCGCCAGGGTACCGCTCAGGTTGAGGTAGGTCTTCTCGCCGATGTCGCTGCGGCGGCCAGCGGAGCGCAGCGCCCCCACCACGAACTCGGCAGGACTGCGGATGATGCTGCTGCGGGCCGTATAAAACTCCTGGCTGCTCAGCAGGTCCTGCATCACTGCCCCCAAATCGCCGCTGTGCTGGCGGTAGCTCTCAGTGAGGCGGGCCTGTCCGGCGGGATCGGGCGCGTCGCTGACAAACGAGCGCCACAGTTTCATGGCGACCCGCTCGGCGGTGGCCGGGTGGCCCGCCGCCAGCCGCACGATGTCGTCACCGCCGAGGTTGCCCTTCTGGCCGAGGTAGGTTTTTGAGCCGCCGTCGTGCTGTTTGGGGTTGAAGGTGAACGTCTGCGGCTCGGCAAACTGCTTGTTGCCCCGGCCACCCTGATAGGTCCAGCCGGTGAGCGCCCTGGCGCCTTCCTTCACGTCGGTTTCCGAGTAGTGGCCGATGCCTGCCGTGTAAAGTTCGAGCAGTTCGCGGCCCAGGTTCTCGTTGGGCTTGCCCTTCTTGTTCTGGTCGTTGTCGAGGTAGTGCATCACGGCAGGCGTTTTGACGGCAGCCAGCGCCAGGTCGGTGAAGGGACTCAGGGCATGCCCGCGCAGCACCGTCAGGTAGCCTTCCAGCGCGCTGACATTCTTGACCTTGTCGGTGCCGATGACGAAGTGGTTACTCCACATCAGCGTCAGGCGCTCGCGCAGTGGGTAGGGGGTCAGCACCATCTCGCGCAGCCAGCCCGCTTCCATCAGCTTGAGGGCGGCGGCGGGCGTCGCTGCTTCCAGGGGCTTGAAGGGCGTGTCGAGGGTGGTCACGGGAAACTTTAGGAGTCCGGCGGCGGCAGCCTGCGGCGTCTGCCCAACCAGGGCGCGGATCTGCGCTTCGGTGGCCCCGAAACTGGTGCGGCGCAGCAGGTGGGCCGCGTCGGTCAGGGTCAGGGGTTGGGTGTGTGGGGTGAGGGGCACAAGGTCTCCTAGTGGATCAGCGCGTTTGAATCAGTTCAGGGTTGACAGGCGTTCGGGAACAGTGAGCGTCAGCTCTACGGATTGGAGTCGCCCGGCGGCGCAAATGTTCCCAGGGCGCTGGCATCGCCGGGCCGCACCCCTTTGAGGGCCGCCTGAAGGTCCGGGACTGCCAGGTTGCCGACCAGCCACACGAAGCCGGTGCCGACCGGACGCGAGGCCACGCCCTGCGCCGCCTTGACGTTCTTCTGGGCCAGCACCAGCGCCAGCACATTGACGCCGTCACTGAGGTTGAGACTGAGATTGGATTGCCCGCCCGCTTTGCGCTGGCCCACCCCCACCGGCTCGAAACCCGGCGGCAGTACCAGTCCCGGCAGGGCCAGCCTCAGTGCCTGCCCCAGCCCCGACAGGAGGTCGGCTTTCAGCGGCTGGGCGCGTTTTTGCAGCTTATCGGCCCGCAACAGTTCGGCGCGGCGGGCCAGCGTACCGTCTGCGCCCCGTTCTTCGTAGGCCAGTGGCACGTTCCAGCTGGTGTCCACCCAGATGCGCCAGCTCGCCGCCGCGCCGACCTTGGGCGTCAGGGTATAGACGCGGGTCGGGCGGCCCGCCACCGTCTCGGCAACGCCCGGCTTGACGGTGAAGTTTTGCCGCAGCAAGCGGGGAAACACCTTGATCGGCGGCAGACTGGCGGCCCGGCGAACCGGCACGGCGCGCGGCGGAAAGAGAACCGTCAGGCTGGCGTCGCCGCGTACGACGAATTTGAGGTTCCTGTTCAGCGCGCCCAGCAGCACGTCGGTATCGCTGGGCGGCGTCATCTGTGCGGTGGCCAGCGAGCTTGCCAGCAGCCAGGCGGCTGTCCCCAGGGCGCGCCTCACCACTCGCTCCCCAGCGCCGAGGTGTAGGCGTCGTAGGCGGCGCTGCTGGCGAGCACCGGCTGGAACGTGGTCGTCAGCATGGGCCGCAGCACCAGCACCCCGCCGAAGAGGGCAGCGGCAGCCAGTAGCGGCGGCCACCAGCGCAGCGGGCGGGGTGGGCGGCGTTCCGGTGAAGAGGCGGATTCGGCGGGTAGCATTTCGCTAGGTAGCGTCTCGCGCTTCAAAAAGCGCTGCGCCGCGCCCAGGTCCTGCGGGGTCAGCTGCCGCGCCTGGGCAAACAGAGCGTCCAGGGCAGCATCGTCGAACGCTTCTGGGTCAAAGGTCTTGGGGGGGTCAGACGGCGGCTTCATGACTTGACTCCTTGTTTCGGGGTGGGTTGCTGGGGGGTCGGCACATCCCAGCGCCCGCTGAGTAATACGCGGAGCTGGGCGCGGCCCCGGCTGATTCTGGATTTGACGGTACCGAGTTCGACCCCCAGCACCTCGGCAACCTCGGCGTAGTCGAGTTCGGCCAGTTCGCGCAGGGTCACGGCCTCGCGCACGCCCTCCGGCAACTGGCGCAGGGCCCAGGCCAGCAACTCGCGCAGCTGGGCCTGCTCACCGGCGCGGGCCGGATCGTGGTGGGCAGTGGGTTCGGGCCAGTCGTCGAGAGACTCGGGCTGTTTTTTTCTCAGCGCCGCCGCGCAGGCGTTCAGGGTGATGCGGTGCAGCCAGGTGCTGAATCTGGCCTCGCCCCGAAAGGAGTTCAGGTTTCGGTGCACGCTGACAAACACCTCCTGCACCACGTCGTCGGCGCTGCTCGGTCCCACCAGGCTGGCCGCCAGGCGGTGAACCTGGGGCGCATGGCGGTTCAGCAGCACCTCGAACGCCGCCGCTCCCCGGCTCCCGGCTTCCCCGGAGCGGATCAGATGGATGAGTTGTTCGTCGGTGTCGGTGTCCATGCCTGGGGCCGCCCTGCTCACGCGCCTTGTCTCTTGGAGTCGGGTGGAGTGCAAAAAGTTCCCGGTCCCCGCCTTTGCTACTCTAGGCCGCGTGAGTCTGAACCTGCCGCCGGAACTCAGACGGGTGCTGCCCGCCGCCCGCTGGGAAGACGTGTCGGGCGAGTCGGGAGCCACCACCTGGCAAAGCCGCAACTACTTTGTCAAGGTGCAGCCGCGCGGCCTGCCCGAGAGCCTGCGTACCGAGCAGGCCAAGTTGCGCTGGCTGGTCGGGCGCGTGCCGGTGCCGCGTGTGGTCGGTTACGCTGCCGACGAGGCGAGCGAGTACTTGGCCACCACCCGTCTGCCAGGTGTGCCGATGCACCATCCCGACGCCCTGCTGCATGCCCGGCGCAATGCCGAACTGCTGGCCCGCGCCCTGCGCGAACTCCACGCCCTGCCGATCCGCGACTGTCCCTTCAACGCTAGCCTGGCCGTCAAGCTGCGGCAGGCCCGCGAACGGGTGGAAGGCGGACTGGTGGACGAGGCCGACTTCGACGCCGAGCGGCTGGGCCAGTCGGCAGATCAGGTGCTCAGGCAGCTCCTCAAGACGCGCCCCGCTGCCGAGGACTTGGTTGTCACGCACGGCGACGCCTGCCTGCCCAACATCCTGGTGTCGGGCGAATACGTCGAGGGCTTCGTGGACGTGGGCCGCCTGGGCATCGCCGACCGCCATCAGGATCTGGCACTGGCCTGCCGCAGCCTGCGCCGCAATGAGGACGAAGACCTGGCGGAGCATTTCCTGAACACCTACGGCCCAGCCCTGATTGATCCGGCGAAACTGGCGTACTACCAAGCACTCGACGAACTGTTCTGATCTGCGGATTTTCTGAGCCTGCCAAATGTGTAAGGGTATGAGCGATCAAGCCGCGCTGGGACAGGATTTAATTGACCTTTAGAACCCCCTTAACGTGTCAAATGTCCTTTTCTATTTCCGTCCCTGTCAAGTAAAGTAAGGCCACTAACAAACCTGCATGTCGGACTGCTTTTGGTTGCAGACCTGTCCTATATAGAGGCGAGACTTTTTCATCAGTCTGCCAGGCAGCGTTGACTTTGGCGTTTGTTTCGAAGCTTTAAAGGGGGGAGTAGAGTGTCAAATATCATCTGCACCTGGGTTCCAGGCACCACCGATACGATTCGCCTGATGACCAAGCAAAAGACCCTGAAAATTAAACTCCGCCAGGTTGTTTCTCTACTGGGGCAGCAGGCGGTCAACGATCTTTATCTAAGGGGCCGGTTTTCCAAGGTCGTGACGCCAGAGGAGCTGGAACAGTTGTTGAGGGCCTGAAACGCTTCGGCGTCACCGGTTTGCAATTCCCCATCTATTTCAAGTCAAGAGAGCTGAGCGCGACGTAGGTGATCGCGCCCGGTTTCTTTGCTGTTCCCGGTGCGGCGCTGACCGCACTCTGACGTCCTCTTAAGCATTCCTCACCTTCGACTTAGGGCGCGTCATCTGCGGCGAGGCATACTGCCTGCATGATTAAACGCCCACTGCTCCTTCTCGGCGCGGCGCTGGCCGTGGCCAGCGCCACCCAGGCCTCGGCAGGTCGGCTCTCGCCGGATCTGCTGACCAAAGTCAGGTCCAACAGCACTGCGCCGATCGGCGTCATCGTGCGTTTCAGTGTCTCCAACTCAGCCCAGGGCCGCGATCTGTTCAAGAATTTGCGGACGCAGCTTCAAAACAGTCTCGCCAAGCTCGGCCCGGCGGCGGGGTTTGTCAACGCTGCCATCAAGCAGAGCGGCGCGGAGCTGTGGCTCGATCAGTCCATCTTCCTCAAGCTGACGCCCGCCCAGATTCGCGCCCTGGTCACGCTGCCGATCGTAGACGAGATCTTCGAGAACTTCAAGGTTCAGATTCCCAAGGCCCAGGCGCTCAGCGCAGCGAGTGCGCCCACCGGCGTGCCGTACCACTTGCAGGCCATCGGCGCAAAGCAGGCCCAAGCGGCGGGCTTTAAGGGACAGGGCGTGCGCATCGGTCACCTCGACACCGGCATCGACCCCAACTCGCCGGAATACAAGGGCAAGATTCTCAACTACGCCGAGTTCAACGGTGACGGCGACAAGGTAAACAGTCAGCCGCATGACACGGCTGAGCACGGTACCCACACGGCAGGGCTGCTGGTCGGCAACACGGTGGGTGTGGCTCCCGATGCCCGGCTGATCAGTGCCCTGGTGCTGCCCGACGGCTCTGGCACCTTTGCCCAGGTCATTGCAGGCATGCAGTGGGTCCTCGACCCCGATAACAACGCCGACACCAACGACGGCGCGAACGTGGTCAGCATGAGTCTGGGCTTGCCTGGCACCTATCAGGAATTTGTGTTGCCCGTCCAGAACATGCTCAAGGCGGGCGTGGTACCGGTCTTCGCCATCGGTAACTTCGGCCCCACGGCGGGCAGCACCGGCAGCCCCGGCAACATCCCCGACGTGATCGGTGTCGGTGCAGTCGATCAGAACGGTCAGGTGGCCTCGTTCAGCAGCCGGGGTCCAGTGGCCTGGACCGGGGCCTACAGTGGCACCTTCGTCAAGCCCGACGTGGCGGCTCCCGGCGTGGCGATCACCAGTAGCTTCCCCGGCGGCGGGTACGGCTCGCTGTCCGGTTCCTCGCAGGCTGCCCCCATCGCGGCGGGCGCGGTGGCCGTGATGCTGGGAGCCAAGCCCGGCACCAGTGTGGACGCTGTCAAGCAGGCGCTGTATTCGAGTGCGTCCAACAACGGCCAGAAAAACAATAACACCGGCTACGGCCAGATCAATCTGCCCGGCGCGCTTGCCAAGCTGGGCGTCAGCGTCGCGGCTCCCGCGCCCACCCCGGCACCGGCCCCGGCGCCTGCACCCACCCCGGCACCGGCTCCCACGCCGACCCCCGCGCCGACGCCGACACCAGCCCCCACGCCAGCCCCGGCTCCGGCACCCACTCCGACGCCCACAGCGCCCCCGGCCAACAATAACGTGGTCCCGCCGGCCGGCTACACCTTCTGCGCGCCCGAAGGCGGCTCGTGCGACTTCAAGGGCGAGCGGCAGGCGGCTTTCGGCGCGAATGGCCGCTACATCTCCGGAACTGCCACCGACGGCTTCAAATGCACCGTGGCGGAGTGGGGATCAGACCCGGTACCGGGTGCAGCCAAAGCCTGCTTCCTGAAGCCTGGCGCAGCTCCTGCGCCCACGCCCACCCCAGCTCCCACGCCGACCCCCGCGCCCAAGCCGCCGACCTCCAGCAAGCTGCCCAGCGTACTGCTGGTGGACGATGACATGGGCCAGGGAGCCGACGTGACCACCTACCTGCGTGACGCCTTGAAGGCCAACGCCGCGCCAGGCGGGGCGTTTCGCTGGGACGTGCAGAGCCAGGGCGCGGTGCCACTGGGCGAGCTGAAGAAGTACAACATCGTGTTGTGGCTCAGCGGTGAGCAGTACAGCAACACCATCACGGCAGCCGATCAGCAGAACTTGCAGCAGTACTTGGCGGACGGCGGCAATCTGGTCGTCAGCGGCCAGGACATCGGCTACGACATCGGCGAGAGCAACTTCTACCGCAGCATCCTCAAGACCCAGTTCGTGGCCGACTCGTCCGGCACGACCAAGTTCGTCACCAGCGGCGTGCTTGGTAACGTGGGCTACACCCTCAACGCCGACGGCAGCGCCAAGGATCAGGTGTACCCCGACGTGATTGCCGATATCGGCGGCGGCGTGGTGGCTGGATCATGGGGCAGCGCTGGAGCGACGGCAGCCACCATCCAGGCCCAGAGCATCGGCGCGGACAGCAACAAGGCGCGTGCCCAGACCAAGAGCGGCAAGCCGCGCGGTCTGGTCGAGCAGGTGGCGACCAGCGTGCTGCGCCAGCTCGTCGGGCAGGCAGGCAACGGCAAGCCGGTCAAGCAGCCCGCGGTACGTGCCCAATCGGCCGGCCAGGACGCCGGGGCCGTCGTACTCAACGACGCAGGCCGCTACCGCACCGCCACCTTCGGCTTCGGGCTGGAAGGCCTCTCGCCCAGCGCCCGCTCATCGCTGCTCAAGGCCACCTTCAACTGGCTGATGCGCTGAGCTGATCTCAAATTCCCTTCCGAAAAAAGCCCGCCTTCCGAAATGGAGGGCGGGCTTTTTCGTGGCCCCTTCACGCCACGTCGTCGTTCGCCAGTTCCAGATTTCCCCTGGGCAACCAGACGTTGACGGTGGTGCCGCTGCCCACCTGACTCTTGAACCAGATGCGCCCGCCGTGGGCATCCACAATGCTGCGGGCAATCGCCAAGCCCAGCCCCGCGCCGCCCTGGTCGCGGCTGCGCGATTCCTCCACCCGATAAAAGCGGTCGAACAGTTTCTCCAGATGCTCCGGGGCGATGCCGGGGCCGTCGTCACTGACGCTCAGCAGCACGCCGCTCTCACCGCTGTCCTCAGGATCGGCGCAGCTGCTCAGCTCGACCTGGCTGGACCCAGCCTTGAGTGCGTTGCTGACCAGATTGATGACGACCTGCTTGAGCCGGTCGGGGTCGCCTTCCAGCACCTCGTCGCTGCCGGTCACGCTCAGCACCGCTTGTTGGGCCTGGGCCAGCGGTTGCAACTCGCGGGCGATCTCGCCCAGCAGCACCTTGGGCAGCACCAGCTGGCGGCGCAGTTGCATTACGCCGCCGTCGGAGCGGGCCAGCTCCAGCAAGCTGCTGATCAGGTTGGTGAGGCGCTCGGCCTCACTGCGAATGATGGTCAGGCTCTCGCGCTGGCCCTCGCTGGGGCTGGTGCGCCGCAACAGGTAGCTGGCGTGGCCGCTGATGGCCGTCACCGGAGTGCGGAGTTCGTGGCTGGCGTCAGAGGTAAATCTCCGCTGGGCCTCGAACGAGTCTTCCAGGCGGCCCAGCATCCGGTTGAGCGCCTGGGCCAGCGACTGCACCTCGTCACGGGTACTCGGCTCCGGCACGCGGGCGTTCAGGGTGCGCCCCCCGATCTGCTCGGCGGCCTTCTGCACCTGCCGCAGCGGCCTGATTGCCTGGCCCGAGAGCAGGTAGGCCCCCACACTGCTGATGACCAGCCCGCCCACAAATAGCACCCACATCAGCGACCTGAGGCGGTCGAGCGTGTCGTAGGTCGGCTGTAAGCTGCGCCCCACATAAATGAGGGCGGCCTGGGTCAGCGGTTTGTTGTCGATGGCAATGCCGGTCTGAATTTCGGAGAGCTGCACGTACACCTGGGTCGGCACCGGATCGTCGAAGGCCGCCTGGGTCGGTATGGTCAGGTCCAGCCCGCGTGAGGGGTCACTCAGCAACTGGGTCAGCTGGGCATCGCTTAATTCAATAGGCGCGTTGGGGTCAATGCCCACTGGCAGGCGATTTTGCGGCGCGGTCCGCCGGACGAAGTTCAGCTCGGCCAGGTGGTCTGACGGCTCTCCTTGCAGCATGGCTTGCTGCAAGGTATCGACGCTGGTGACCAGCGGGTCGATCTGAATGCGGTAATTGGGAAAGCTCTGACGCAGGGTGGAGAGCGTGCGTCCACCGGGGTCGCTCGAATCACCCAGCAGCCCGCCGCTCAGGCGGCCCAGCGGGTCGAGTGGAGAGCTTGGCAGCACGAGACGGTTGATCTGCCCAAATACGTTACGCGCCAGATCTTCCTTGATGCTGCGAATGAGGCTGTTTTGCATGATGCCCAGCACCAGCACCGCCAGCAGGACCAGCACCGTCGCCAGCAGTACCGTATAAAAAAGGGTCAGCCGCCCGCGCAGGGTCATGCAGGCGGCCTAGTAAAGTGGAAGATGGAGGGTGGGAGGGCAGACATGCCAGCCAGTCTACAGGCCAGCCGTGAGCCGCGGGTTTCCGGCGCTGAGGCGGGTTATTCCTCGCGCAGCACGTAGCCCACGCCGCGCACGGTATGGATCAGGCGGCGCTCGCTCCCTTCCTCGAGCTTGCGGCGCAGGTAGCCGATATATACGTCCACGACGTTGCTGCCGCCGGTGTACTCGGGCCAGACCTTCTCCTCGATCTCGAAACGCGAGAAGACCTTGCCGGGGTTACGGGCAAGCAGTTCGAGTAGCTCAAATTCCTTGGCCGACAGCTCGACACGCCGTCCACCCCGAAAAATCTCGCGTCCGTCGAGATTCATGACCAGATCGGCCACCCGCACCTCACCTGTCACCGCTGGATTGACCCGGCGCAGGTGGGCGCGGACGCGGGCCAGCAGTTCCTCGATCGAAAAGGGCTTGATCAGGTAATCGTCGGCTCCTGAGTCCAGGCCCTCGACCTTGTCCTGAATGCCGTCCTTGGCCGTCAGGATGATGATCGGGGTGTTGGAAGTCTTGCGCACCCGGCGGGCGACTTCCAGGCCGTCGAGCACCGGCAGCATCAGATCGAGAATGACCAGATCGGGGTTGACTTCACGGAATTTTGACAAACCGGTCACGCCGTCGAAGGCCACCTCGGTGGCGTAGCCTTCGGCGGCCAGTTCCAGCTCGATAAAGCGGGCAATGTCTTTTTCGTCTTCGATGACGAGCACCAGGGGCTTGCGTTCCATAGCTTCACCCTACGTTTCATTCTCATGAGAAGGGGGGTGTGGGGCTTAACCACATTTCATCTGGCCCATTCGAGCAGCAGGGCGCGCACTGTTCCGGCCAGATACAGGCTACCGGTGACCAGCAGCGTGCCGCCTGGCGGGGTGAGGGTCAGGGCACGCGCGAAGGCGGCAGCGATGTCCTCCACCGCCTCGCCGCCAAAGCGCCGGGCCAGCTCACGCGGATCCGTGGCTAGGTCGCCGGGAGCCGTGAAGACCCGCCTTGGTGCGAGGGCCAGCAGCGGCGCGAGGGTCGCTGCGGTGTCCTTGCGGGCCAGATTGCCGAACAGCAGCACGTCGGCCACTGGGACGGCTGTAGCCAGGGCCAGCGCCGCGTGCGGATTGTGTGCGCCGTCGAGCAGTACGGTGATGCCTGCTGCCCCATTTCCAGGCAACGCGAAGCGCTCCAGCCGGGCCGGGTGATCCGCGTTCAGGGCAGCCCTGACGCTACTGCCGAAGCCCAGCAGCCGCAGGGTGGCGACGGCCAGCCGGGCGTTCCCGGTCTGGTGCGGCCCGGCCAGGCGCGGCGGGTGCGGCAGCTCGAACAGCGCCGGGTGGGTCTGCGGCGTGTAGAGGGGCGCCCCCCGCTCGGCGGCCACCTGCCGGACCGTGTGCAGCGCCTCACCGGCAGCGGCGGTGGTCAGCAGCGGCACGCCCGGCAGCGCCGCGCCCGCCTTGTCGCGGGCGATGTCGCTCAGCCCCGGCCCCAGCACCGCCGTGTGGTCGAGTGCCACATTGGTCAGGGCCACCGCCGCGACCCGGCGCAGTGCCTGGGTGCCGTCCGAGAGGCCGCCCACGCCCGCTTCCATCACCGCCCACGGCACCCCGGCGCGGGCGAATGCCGAAGAGGCCAGTCCCAGCGTCAAATCGAAGAAGGCCGCGTCCGGGGCGTACTGCCGTGCCCAGACGATGAAGGCGGCGCTGCGGCGTGGGTCGAGTTCCTGGCCGCCGATCCGGATACGCTCCTCGAATCTTTCCAGATGCGGACTGGTAAAGCGTCCGGCCATCAGCCCGGCGGCCAGCAGTCCGGCTTCCAGCATGGCGCAGGTGCTGCCTTTGCCGTTGGTGCCGACGACCCGGATGCTCTGAAACAGCTCGTCCGGCGAGCCGAGCTGGTCGAGCAGGACCCGTGCCCGCTGCGGCCCCCGCGCCTGGCCCTGGCGGGTGCGCGAGTAGAGCCAGTCGTAGTCGGGCTGCGTCTGGTCCGACGATCCTGGATGGAGCTGTTCTCGTTCAGGCCAATCCGCTTCGGGGAAGTCACCGGGCCGCGTCATCTCTGGCGCACGATACGCCATCTGCCAGGGTAGGGCAGAGGAGAGGTAACCCGGCGGCCCAGCCCGCTACACTGGCCGCGTGACGCTTTCCCCTCAGCAGATTCAAGAACAGCCCATTCAGGTCGGCGTGGTCATGGGCAGCCGCAGCGATTTCGACACCGTGAGCGGCGCGCTGACCGTGTTGGCACAACTCGGCGTCGGCTACGAGGTGCGGGTGCTCTCGGCCCACCGCACGCCGCAGCTGCTCTCCAGCTACGCAGTGCGGGCCGAGCGGCTGGGATTCTCGGCCATCATCGCGGCGGCGGGCGGCGCGGCCCACCTGCCTGGCATGCTGGCCGCTTATGGCCGGGTACCGGTGCTGGGCGTGCCGGTCCAGAGCAGGGCACTCAGCGGTCAGGACTCGCTGCTGAGCATTGTCCAGATGCCTGCCGGAATTCCGGTGGCGACCTTTGCCATCGGCCCGGCGGGAGCCAGAAACGCCGCTCTGTTTGCCGCCGCCATGATCGCCACCACCGACGCGGCCCTGCGTCAGCGCCTCGACGCGTTCCGGGCCGCCCAGACCCGGGCGGTGCTGGACGATGCGTACTTTGAAGGCCATCCTCAGGCGGGCGAGGCGTGAGCGCGCTGTTTCGAGCGGGCACCCTGGGCATTCTCGGCGGCGGTCAGCTGGCCCAGATGCTGGCGCTGGCTGCCCTGCCGCTGGGCGTGCGGGTGGTGGTGCTGGAACCCGATCCGCAGGCTCCGGCCCGCGGCTGCGCCGAGCACATCCAGGCTCCCTACACCGACGCGGCGGGGCTGGAACGCCTCTCTCAGTGCGACGCCGTGACGCTGGAATTCGAGAATGTGCCGCTCTCGGCGCTGGCCCAGTTGGAAGGCCGGGTGCCCGTACGGCCCGCCGCGTCGCTGCTGGTGCGCAGCAAGCACCGCGCCCGTGAGAAGGAGGCGCTGCACGAAGCGGGGGCCGGGACCGCTCCCTATGCGCTCATCAACACTGAGGCCGATCTGCCCGGCGCGCTGGAACGGGTTGGCAGGCACGGCGTCCTCAAGACGGCCGAACTCGGCTACGACGGCAAGGGCCAGGTGCGCGTCGCGGCGCAAGCGGACCTCGACCCGGCCTGGACTGAGCTGGGTCGGGTGCCCTGCGTGCTGGAAGGCTGGGTTCACTTTGCCCGCGAGGTCAGCCTGGGGGTGGCGCGCACGGCAGGCGGCGAGCTGGCTTTCGGCGGCCTGATAGAGAACGTGCACCGGGCGGGGGTGCTGCGCCTTAGTGTGTACCTGCCAGGCGACCCCGCCGAGGCGCAGGCCCGTGAACTGGCCCGTCGGGTAGCGGAGCGCTGGCAACTCGAAGGCCTGATGACGCTGGAATTCTTCGAGCTGCCCGGCGGCGAACTGCTCGTCAACGAGGTGGCCCCCCGCGTTCACAATAGTGGCCACCTGACCCAGGACGGCGGTGGCGTCAGCCAGTTCGAGGCGCAGGTGCGGGCGGCTCTCGGCTGGCCCCTGCACGACTTCGCACCGAAGCTGCCCTGTGCGATGGTCAACATTCTCGGCTGGGTCGAGGGCCAGGAACCCGACTGGCAGGCGATTCTGAAGCTGGAAGGCGCGAGGCTGCATCTTTACGGCAAGGCCCACAAGCCGGGACGTAAGCTGGGGCACGTCAATCTGGTCGCGCACGACGAGGCCACGCTCTGGGCGCAACTTAGCAGGTTGGAGATGCTGATTCCTTGAGCCGGTCCGACGGATTCAGACCAAACGAAAGGAGGGAGAAGCCGCTGTGGACTTCTCCCTCTCAAGTGTTGGGTTTACTCGCTCTTCGTGTCCTCAGCCTGGGCCTGCTCGCCTGACTCCGAATGCGCTTCTTCAGAAGGAGCAGACTCGGCGCTCACCGGCTCGGCTTGCGTTTCTTCAGGCGTCGTCGCTTCGGCCTGAGTCGTCTCGGGTTGGGCTTCCGGCGTCTCTGACTTCGGCGCGAGCTGGGCGAGGGCCTGGGTCAGCGCCTTTTCGCGCACGATGCTGGCGTAGTAGCTGTTGAGACCCTCCGGCCCGAGCTGGGTGCGCAGTTGCTGGGCTGTCAGTTCGTTGGCCTGGGCCAGCGCCATCATGGTCTGGTTGAATTCCTGGTCGCTGACGCTCACCTGCATGTCCTCGGCCAGCTGCTCAAGGGCCAGATCGCGGCGCACCCGGCTCTCGGCGTTCTTGTCGAGGTCGGCCATGAATTCGTCGAGCTTGCCCTGCTCCTTCATGAAGCTCTCGTACTCGCCCCACTTGACGCCCTGACGCGAGAGGTCACTCTGAATCTCTTCCATCATGGCGTCGCGGCGGCGCGTGAGGAGCGCTTTGGGAATGGTGGTCTCCATTCCGGCGACGAGCTGCTCGATGAACTCCTCGCGGCGGGCGGCCTCGCCTTCCTGCTGGGCGCGGCGGGTCAGCTCGGACTTCAGGTCGGTGCGCAGGCGCTCCATGCTCTCGAAGTTCAGGCTCTTGGCAAATTCGTCGCCGAGTTCCTGGCGCTGCTTGTGGCGCACGTCCAGCACCTTGACTTCCACAGTGTGCTCGGGGTGCTCGTGGTCGCCGTGCTGGTGGGCGGGCACGTTGATGCTCACCTCTTCACCCTTGCTCTTGCCGCTGAGGGCCGCCTGGACGTGGGGCTCGGCCACGTCCAGGTAAATCGGGTAGCTGCCGCCCTCCTCGCCGGTTTCCTCGATCATGATCATGTCGTTGCCCTCGGCGGGCCGCTCCACGCTCTCGAAGGTGGCATTGCGGTCTTGCAGGTCGCTGAGGGTGCGCTCCATCACCTCGTCGGTGATTTGCGGCGCGGCGGCGCTGAGTTGCGCGGCCTTCCAGTCACCGAGCTTGACCTCGGGGTAGGTCTCGCCTTTGACGCTGAAATCGAAGGCCTGACCGTCTTTGAGGGTCGCTGGGTTGATCTCGGCGTCCACTAGGCTGAGTTTCAGCTCACGGGCGGCCTGGGGGTAGTGGACCTGCAGGAGCCGGTCACGAACCTCGTTCTCGACGTAGCCCGCGCCGACCCTCTGCTCCAGCACCTTCTTGGGGGCCTTGCCGGGGCGAAAGCCCGGCACGCGCACGTCGCGCGACAGCCCAGCCCAGACCTGCTGGTAAGCGCGGCTGACCTCTGCGGCAGGAACCGACGCCTTGAATTCGACTTTGTTGCCCTCTCTACTCATCAGCTCTGCCATGGTTTCTCCCGTTGCGCCGCGCGCTTCTTTAAGTGGTGCGACTGCTTTTTTGATTTCCCTGGCCTGTGGCAAAAAGAACGGCCCCATCACAGGGCCGCCGTTTCTGCTGGTGCGAGGAAAGGGACTTGAACCCTCACATCTTTCGATACCAGATCCTAAATCTGGCGCGTCTACCAGTTTCGCCATCCCCGCGTGTGACTCACCGGCCTAGAGCCGACTTCCGTCAGCACGTGGGGCTTTTCCGGCGCAGCTCTGGATCCTCTGTGTCGTTGGGGTGGATTAGGGGACTTGAACCCCCGGCCTCCGCTTCCACAGAGCGGCGCTCTAACCAACTGAGCTAAACCCACCGTACTTACCGGACCGGCTCGGTCCAGCTTCCTGCATTTGCTCAAAGCCTGCGCTGTGAGCCTGACTATGCTAAAGAATCACTCCCCGGGTGTCAAGCACCCAGGCCGGAAGTCGGGCCGCCGCCTTCATCTTCCGGCGTTTCCCAGGTCTGCCGGGGGCCCTCTAGGTGGCGCTCTGGCACGTCTGCCCAGCGGCCCGACACCACTGGCACGAAGCCTGGCGCTTGCCTGCGCCCCGGTCGGGCATACAGGTACACCCAGGCCGGGGCCAGGCCATCAGCCGTCTGCACGCTGACCCGGACACGCTGGTACAGCGGCGGTGAGAGGTGCAGGCCTTCCAGATCGTCGAGAAAAGGGAGGGCGCGGGGCCAGCTTGCGGCGGTATAGGTGTAGAGCCAGCCGTGAACCACGCTGCTGGCCTGCGGCTCTTCGAACAGTGCCGGATACCCCTCGGGGCGCAGATCGGCCAGCACCACGCCGCCGAGCTGGGCCATCTGTGCTTGATATTCGCCGCCTTGCCGGGCGACGCTTTCCCAGCGCTCGCCGGGCATCAAGGTGCCGTAGACGAACACGCTGGTCAGCTCGGATGGCCCACTGGATAAGGGTTCACTGGACAGCGAATCGTCCATTGACGGAGCACCGGACTGGAAAGGCGAAGACATGACTTTAGAGTAAGACATGCGCGGCGCTGAACTCTGCTTGGAGGTGCGGCGTCCACAGGAGCAAGCGGCATACTTCAGGTCAGATGAACGGCGTGCAGGGCGGCAACTGTCAGACTTGCGCCCATTTCTCACCCCCAGGTGGAGCACAGTGGAGCATGTCGCCCATAAAATCCGGTTCGGGCAGGATCAGGCAGGAAGCCAGATGGGTTCTCGGCCTCGCGCTGGCCCTCGCCGCTGTCGCTGCCGCGCAGGGCACGGCCCCCCAGCTCAGCACGCCGCTGCCTCCCTTGACGTCCCCCACTGGCGAGGCGAGTGCCCCCGCGCCCAAACCGTTGACTCAGAGTGAGCAAAAGAGTTTGGGCAGCATCTTCACCAAGTCCCGGCCCGGCAGCCTGCGCTTGGAGCAGTGCCCGGTGACCGGAAGCTGCGAGCCGCCCGACGGCGAGCCTGACGGCCTGGGCAGCGCCTTTGTCATCGAATCGGGCGCGAACGGCACGCTGGCGCTGACGGCCTACCACGTGGTGTTCGGGGCCAAGAAGCTGGTGGCCGTCACGCTCGACAAGGCCCGCTACCCGGTGACGGTGCTCGGCTACGACGACGGCCACGACGTGGCCCTGCTGAAGATCAACGTGCCGACCGGGCGCAACCTCTCGGTGCTGCCGCTGGCCGCCGCCATGCCCAAGGTCGGCCAGAGCGCGCTGGCCATCGGCAACGGCAACGGCGACTTCCTGGTGTCAAAGACCGGGCGGCTGACAGCGCTGAACGTGGCGGCCAGCCGAGCCGACTTTCCACCGGGCACGCTCGAACTGACCGCGCCGCTGGTACCGGGCGACAGCGGCGGCCCGATTCTCAATGCGCAGGGCGAGGTCATGGGCATCGTGAGCTACATCAGTGCCATGCCCACGCCGTTCGGGATCGCCACCCGCTCCTCGTATGCCGTGCCGGTCACCAAGAACGCGCCGATTCTGGCCCAGCTCCGGGGTGGGCTCAAGGTGGACGCGCCGGTTATCGGACTGCGCTCGTTCGGAAATGGGACCATCGCCGATGAATACTTTCCCACGCTGGGCCTGGGCACGATGTCCGGCGTGGTCTTCTCCTCGGTGACCAGAGGCGGCCCCGCCGACAAGGCCGGGCTGAGGCCCCTCAAGCCACTCAAAACCGACCAGAACGGCATCCCCACCCGGCTGAGCGGCGACGTGATCACCGCCATCAACGGCGTGCGGATTCGTAGCTTCGACGAACTGCTCAGCGCGGTGCGGGCGCGGCAGGTGGGCGACGTGATCAAGCTCAGCGTGGTGCGCGACGGCAAACCGATTCCGGACCTGAGCCTCAGGCTGGGGCCGCGTACCATCACGGCAGACGAGCAGCCCTGAGTCCGGCAGGGCCGGAGTCGGTTATGGACGCTCAGGAGTGGGCCAGCGGGTCGTTGACGGCAGGTGTGAAGCCCAGCGACTCATCGCACACCGGACAATGTCCCGGCACCACGCCGCCTGCCGCCAGCGCACCGCAGCTCAGGCAGGCCACTGGGTTGCCGTGAACCGTGCCAGCTAGGAGGACACTGGGCGGTTCCAGATCCCAGGGCGGCACGATCGGCAGGCCTAGCGGCGCGCTGCCGGACGGGTGCGTGAACAGACTGAGCTGGCCATTTTGCTCGAAGTAAGCCCGCTGCACCTCGCCGAGCTGCCGGACACTGTGGTTTCTGAGGGTCTCGCACACGTCCTCGCGGCTGAGTTTGGCGCGTTCGAGTTCGTCGAGGCGCAGGCAACCGCCGCGCACCAGTTCGCTGGGCCGGCCCTCGATCAGGGTCTCGATGCGCTCGCTGCGGCGAATCAGGAGCGCCATCGCGTGTTGCAGCCCCACCACCAGGGCCATCACCAGCATGGCGTGCAGCAGCGGCACCTCGGGGTAGAACATCGGGTCGCCCACCGCCGAGCCGAGCGCAATGACGATGGCGAACTCGATGGCGCTGAGCTGCGCCAGGCTGCGCCGCCCGGTGGCCCGCAGCAGCATGATTAGCCACACGAAGACCACCAGTGTTCGGAAGGTGATCTCCAGATAAAACAGGGGCGGCGCGTCGCCCACGAGCAGCCGGACCCAGTCGAAGGGGGCCACGTCGCTCACGGCTCCGGCCAGTTCCCGTGCAGATCGGCTTCGCTGAGGCCCAGCCCGGCCAGGATCTGAGGGCGGGTCCAGCCGATCAGGCTGCTCAACTCAGACAGGGTCTGCTCGAAGAGTGGAGCGTTGGCCTGGGCCTCTAGCAGGCCGGATTGCCGCAGGGTGAGCCACAGTGCGTTGCGGCGCTCCAGAAAGGCGCGGGTACTTGGGGTGGGCATGGAGTAGTTTAAGTTCAACGGCGCATGGCGGCATCGGTGCTAAGCTCCCGCACGTGGACAGGCCGCCGATTAACGCTTCCAAAACCGAGTGGCGCGGCTGGGCCAGGGGGCGCCAAGCCAAGCTGCCGGACGTGTCGCAAGCGGTCTGTCAGCAGCTGCGGGTCTTTCTGCGGTCACAGGGTGCGGCGGTAGTGCTGGCCTACCGGGCACTGCCGGGTGAGGTCGACGTCTCGGCTCTGGGTGCCGACTTCACCCTGCTGGCCCCGCGTGCCCATTTCCGGCCCACGCCGCGCCTGACGCTGCACGCCTGGGAGAGCGCCACCGAGCCGAGCCGCTTCGGAGTGCTTCAGCCGCCGCTGGGCACCCCGGAAATCGGTCAGGCTGCGGTGGACGCCGTGCTGCTGCCGGGCCTAGCCTTCGACGTGGCGGGCGTGCGCCTGGGCTACGGTGGGGGCTTCTATGACCGGCTGCTGGTGGGCTGGCCAGTGCTGACGGTGGGCGTGGTGGCCGGTGCGATGCTGCTGCCTGCGCTGCCGCGTGAGGCCCACGATCTGCCGGTGAAGTGGCTGGCGAGTGAGGCGGGGGTGCACTCCGCGCGCCGGGCTTGACAGCTTCTGGCCGAGTGCCTATACTCCCCTTCGCCCTCAAGGGCCGTTAGCTCAATTGGTAGAGCAGCTGACTCTTAATCAGCGGGTTGTAGGTTCGAGTCCTACACGGCCCACCATACAGAACACCGTCCAGCACGGTGTTTTTCTTTTTGGATTCTCTGTTTCCACGCGTCCCGACGCGGCAAACTTCACTAGCATGTCATTACCGGCTCAAAATGGTCGCCGCAGGCGGGCATGGACATGAATGGCGAAGGCTAAGTCGGTATGCTCCAGCCAGTCACTAGACTGTTTGGGCTGATTGGTCCCTCTCTGTGCTGATCTGACACCGTCCCTATTCCCGCCTCAAGGACTGTGCGCCCTGGAGAGACCGACCCACCACATGGGCGAAGGTGCGGTCCATCATGCCGACGAGCAGCGCGTGAGGCAGGGTCAGGGCGGCGATGAGGGCCAGGTACAATGCTGTCAGATCGTCAGCGCTATTCAGGCGCGGCACGCTCCACAGCAACAGGCCGCCGAGCAGCAGCAGCGCGGCCAGGGTGATCGGCGTCAGGTCCAGGGCCAGACGGCACAGCGCCTTGACGCTGACAGGACGCAGGTGTAGCGGCCCGGAGTTCAGTTCCAGCAACCGTCCCAGATGCCGCCAGGAGTGCCACAGCGTGAAGTACAGGCCTATGGACAGCTCGGCTGGTACCCGCATGAACACCAGCAGCAGCAGCGCGACCTCGGTCAGCTCGGTCACGGCAGCCCAGCGGCTGACAGAACAGCATAGGGTGTTGACTACTGAGACGAGCAGCACGGCCACGAAGGCCACAGTCAGACCCTGGAACAAGCTGGCGCTCCACAGCGGCCCCGCCGGAAGCGGTGCGTGGAATGCCCGTGCGGCGCTGCGGGCCAGGCGTTCATAAGCGTCAGGAAAAGCCAGAAACGGCACGACGATGGGCAGGCTACCGCGCAGCAATAATGTTGCGCCGCTGTGCCAGGTCCGGGTGCGGCCCAGCTGCCGCTCCAGGAAATCCAGATCGCCATGTCCCCAGTGCAGCGCGGAGGTCAGCAGAAAGCCCCAGTACGCCACTACCGGCCACAGCGTCCAGAGCTCCAGATACAGCAGCACCACGCCCAGGTAAGCCAGCAAGAACAGCCCGAGCCCCGTCCATCTTCTCGTCAGCCGCCAGCCTTGTCGCAGCGGCACCAAGTGGTCGAGCGCTCCATGTGGCAGGCCGAACAGCACGGCGCTCAGCAGCAGCGGCACGAGGGCATAGCGCTCTAGTACGGCTGAAAACAGGCTGAATAGCCAGAGCAGGCCGATCATGGCTGCCCAGGGAACGGCGAACAGAAGCGGGACGGCGAGCCGCTGGTGGGTCATGCGTGGTGTGGCTGGGGACGAGATTAGTTTGGGGGGCTGAAAGTGAGTCACGGCGTACCTCTGGGAGCAGACGGGTGAACGGAAAGAGTGACGAGATGCAGGAGGTGAGTAAGCGTGCCTCATGCATCTTTCTTTCGAGCAGCCAGAGAAGTTCGTGCCCGAACCGATGACAACGCCGCCCGGATGCTGAGCAGGCGGCGTTGTGGCTGAGGTGATCTTGAATCGGCGCAGCTACGCGGTGCGTCCGGCGTCCTGAATGCTCACGATCGAGATGTACGTGATGGTCAGGAGCGCGATGACAGCGTAGATCAGACGCAAACCAATCAGGTGCGGCCCCAGAAGATCGCTGCGAAAGTGGTCGAGGGCCAACGCCAAGGCGACGAGCAGCAGCAGTCCCGTCCCCACGAGACCCTGGTGGCGGCGTACAAAAGCGGACAGGAGCGGAACGGGCCTGGCAAGTTCAGTCATGCGGTCTCCCTGGGAAGGACGGTGTCAGGAAGGGTGAGGACGGCCCATGCTGTCTCTGGCTGTCCTCACCCGCAAGGGTTATTAGAGCATTTGACATAATAGCTTCATGAATACAGCCGGGGTACGTGGGTATAGCTTGGAGCTTCGGACTCGAATTGTCGCGCTGGTGGTGGGCGGCGCTTCGCCAGACGAAGCGGCACGGCACTTTTCGGTGCATGTCGACACGGTCAAAAGTTACTTGGAGCGGCACCGCCAGAACACCTTGCACGTTGTGGCCAAGCCGACGGGCCGTCACCGCACGGTGACGGCCCTCCACGAGCAACAACTTCTGGCCCAGCTTGAAACGCACCGGGACGCCACCCTACAAGAACATGCTGATCTGCTCGAGGCTGCAACAGGATTGAAGATCAGTTACAAAACGGTCGACCGGGTGTTTCGCCGTCACAAGATCACCTGGAGTGAACCCAAAACGCAGGACCAGCAGGCAAGTCACTTCTAGGTTGGATGATAGCGGGCAGCGAACTCGGCAGGGGGGACATAGCCAAGACTGGA
>NZ_WXZL01000071.1 GCF_009982895.1 Deinococcus alpinitundrae
GCGTCCTGGCATTGAGGCTCCTTCGCGCTGTGAGCAGCCTAGCGGCTGGTCTGGGCGAAGTGGCTTGGCCGTTGGTCCGCTCGAGGGGGTTCATTCCACTGACCCACACTACCTTAGCCGTTTCTTACGTTGCTGCGCTCATCGCCGGACGAACAGTGACTTACCGCCACACTGACCAGTCGCGGCCGCCCTAGGCATCCAGACTTGACTGATGGATCCAACCTTCGGCTTTGACACCTCCATCCTGACGAGGAGGGCCGTGCTATACAACAGTCACATCCAGATAAAGACCAGATTTTCAAGGTCAATTCAGACATGAATCCACCCGCCCCCAGAGACGAGGGCAGCGACCGTCCATTTCCTCAGATTCTGGCGGAGTTGTTCAGCTACCGGACCGCTGATTATCTGCACGCTCGACTGGTTCATGCTCTGGAACGCCACCAATGACCTGTGCAGATCGTGGATGCGTCACTGAACACGCTTGAATGGACCGAAGAAGGAAACGTCCCGGAAGGGTTCAGTACTTTCCAGGTGAGTGTGTGCCAACTCCAGACTTTCCTGAGCGACCTCAACCGCACCCAAGTGATCTCCGAGTGCGCCATGCGTTTCGTCGGTCAGGGTGAGAATCCAGAAGCCCGGAAGGCCGTCTTACAAACGGTCATCCGAGCTTTCGGACTTCAAGGCATCCTGGGGCTGCGCGATGTCCATGGGGAGTTGAGAAGGAAAGCGGAGTGGAGTCTGAGCGAGTCTCATCCTGTTGCCTTCACAGAAGAAGAGCTCCGGGCTTACTGATCCATGAGCAACCTGAATCCGCCGCACAAATGGCTTGGTTGAGAATCAATGGTAGCGCTCAGGTCTCCCCCTTGCTTCGCGGACTCAAGCGCTCTTTAAGATCACTCGTTCAGGCACCAAGCAACTGGAGGAAGACCTCAATGACCTGCGGATCGAAGTGGGTACCGGACCCATTCCTGATGTGCTCCAGGGCGCGCGCTCTGCTCCAGGCCTGACGACGGTACGGCCGGTCGCTCGTCAAGGCGTCGTACACGTCCACCACCGCGAATGCCCTGGCCGTCAGGGGAATCGCCTCGCCCTTGAGTCCCACCGGATACCCACTCCCGTCCCACTTCTCGTGGTGGTACTGCGGAATGTCCAGCGCCGGGCGTAGGAACTTGATCGGTGAGAGCAACTCCACGGCGTGACGGGGATGCTGCTTCATTGACCCCCACTCATCGTCCGTGAGCTTGCCGGGCTTGAGCAGCACCGCGTCTCTGAGCCCCATCTTGCCGATATCGTGCAGCAGCGCGCCCCGGCGCACATGCACCAACTGCTCGGGCGAGGTTCCCAGGCGCTGGCACAGCGCTACCGTCATCTCGGTCACACGTCTGGAATGCCCCTCCGTTTCCTTATCCCGCAGGTCCAGCGCCCGCGCCCAGCCTTCGATGGTCTCGTCGTACGCCAGTCGCAACTCCAGATTGCTGCGTTCCAGCTCCTCAAACAGCCGCGCATTATCCACGGCGATGGCCGCCTGGCCCACCAGGGTCTCGAGCATCTCCAGCCATGGGGGCGAGAGGGGCAACGGCTGGCGGTGCAGCACTTCGATGACCCCCACCACCTGATCCTTGGCGATCTGCGGCGCGCCGTAGTACGCTGTGAGGCCTTCTTGTTGAATCATTTCGCGCCAGTCGGGCAAGACCGGGACGCTGTCGAGGTCCGGCACACTGAGCGGTTGGCGGTTGAGGGCCACCTGACCGGCCAGTCCCACACCGAGCCTCATAGCCGTGCCCTGCAGGACGCTGATACTGAATCCCCGGGTGGCGGCGTAGTCGAGGGTCAAGGTGTCCGGGTTGATCAGGAGCGCGGTGGCCGCGTCCACGCCGAGTTGCTCACGGATATTGTCGAGAATCAGGCCCAGGGTGAGACTTGGATCGGCACTTGACGCAATCGACTGATCGATCTTGCGCAGGCTGGTGACGTAGTCGACCTGCCGCAAGAGGTCCTTATTGAGGGTCCTGATCTCCAACTCCGCCGCCTGACGCAAGGTGATGTCCTGCCCGATCTTGGAGATGCCGATCACCCGTCCCGCCGCATCCAGGATCGGCGATACCGTGACGAACACCGGTATCCGGTGACCATCTTTGGCGATTCGGACCGACTCGAAGGGTTCGATGCGCTCACCCTGCCCAGTGCGGCTCAGGATCTCGGCTTCTTCAGCGTGAAGCTCCGGCGGGACGATCAGGGCCATCGGCTGGCCGATGGCTTCAGTCGCGGTGTAGCCGTAGAGCTCCTCGGCTCCCGCGTTCCAGGCGCGGATGGTGCTGTCGAGCGTCAAACCCAGGATGGCATCATGGCTGGCCTGAACGATGGCGGCCAGGAACGCCTGGTCTTCCTCGGCCGCTTTGCGCTGGGTCACGTTGCGCGCCACGCAGTAGATCAATGGGTCGTCCGGCAGACGCACAGCCGACCACTCCAACCACACCACGCTGCCGTTCTTGTGGAGGTAGCGGTTCTGAAAGGTGGTCGTCGCCTGCCCTGCGCTGATGTGTTCGTCTTCCTGCGCCGTGATGGCCCGGTCATCCGGATGGACAAAGTCGAGGTACGTGCGGCCGATCAACTCCTCAGGCGTGTAGCCGAGGATCTGCTGACAGGCCGCGCTCATCGTGACGAATCTCCCCTCGGCGTCGATCGAGTTGATCAGGTCGAGGGACAGGTCCAGCGTCCGTTGCAGCTGGGTCGCGATCTGGCGGTGGCGCGCCTCGCTTTCTGCCAGGACGCGCTGCGCCTGCTTCTCCGAGGTGATGTCACGCAGCAGCGTCACCGTACAGACTTCTCCACCAATCATCACTGGGACGACTGACACGAGCGAATCGGACACCGCGCCGGACTTCCGGTAGAGCTGCACCTCGCGGCTGAGCACTTTCCCTTCTTTCTGGAGCGTTCGTCCCACATCTTCAAGTTCGAGCGGGTCGACCCAGACGTTGAGATCAAACGGGGTACGGCCAATCACTTCCTCACGGCGGTAGCCGCTCCGACGCAGAAACTCGGGGTTGACGTCGATGTAGCGAGAGTCGTGGACCCGGGCAATGACGATGGCGGTCGGGGCGACCTCAAAGACCCTGGCGAAGCGCTCCTCACTGGCCCGCTGCTCTCCCTGCGCCTGTTGACGCTCAGTGCTATCCCGGATAAACAAGGAGACTCCGCTTTTTTAGGCGTCTCGAATCCGATTTACCTACTGGCAATTAGTAAAATAATGACCGGGCTTAACGCCTAAAAATAGCAAGTATTCCCGCAC
>NZ_WXZL01000072.1 GCF_009982895.1 Deinococcus alpinitundrae
GTGTAAAGCTGTCCAGCACGAGTTTCCTTTGCGTTCACACCCTCATTCTGAGGTGCAAAGCCGTGCTGGACAGCTTTTTCGTAAACCGCAACATCTCAGAAAAGACAGCGGCAGACCTGATGTTCAAGTACGGAAACGCCGTGAGTAACGCCAAGAGTGCGCCTCAAGTTCAGCAGGTCGCCCAAGAAACCAGCCTGCGCCTCCAGTACATCCAGATCCGGCAGAACGCCGAGATCATCCGGCTGCTGAGCGAGATCGCCGCCAAGAAATGAACACCCTCCAGTGCGGCCAGCGTGTCCCGCTCTCGCAATGCCGAAAGCATAATTCAACAAGGAAATATCATGAATAGACTGAAGCTAGTCAATCTTCTCTTGGTCCCTCTACTATTAAATGCTTGCGGTTCAGTCAGTCAGTATTGTGCGGGTAGTGGAATTTGCCGACTAGGCCTAGAAGATGTTCAGCCTTACGCGCATGTAGATGTACCAAATCAAGCAACCGTAGAGATTAAAAGAGGTACAACAATTACTGTGGGCGTCATATTATAACGTCGTGGCATTCCTGAGAATGTCGCAGTCTCTTTGGGCGGAATTCCTCGGACCACTGTGAACATTGCTGACCCTACTTTATTGTATGACAGCAACGGAATAATCATAAGAGCTACAGAAAAGCAATTCAAGGGCAACGATGCAAAATTATTATCGAAGCGTCTCCCAGCGCAGTTCAACCAGATGTTCCGGAATACGGGGGGCTGCTTGCTATTGGAGTACATAAAACATCATCGAAACTTGGATCCTTTGGATCTTTCAGCATAGGTATAAAGCTTTTAGACAATTAATCATAGAACGTAGTAACGTCACGCTGTGTTTACTGGATAACGTTCAGATGGAAAAGGAGAATTCATGCAACGAAAGACAGCACTCCTGATCGCGCTGACCCTCTCCACGGTAGGGGCGAAATCCACTTCACTCCGAAGCCTAATGAACGGCAGTGGCGGGCAAATGACCATCAACTCCAATATCTTCATGGTCACCAAACGCACCACCGCAGGGAACTATTTAACGCTCGGCGTCGGGAACGCTGTCACCTCCAGCGGTAAAGTCGGCACCCTGAACGTTCTCGCGTTTCGTGAGTACCTCACGCCTGCGGAACGCGATCTTTTCAACACCAACGTTATCCGCGTGGCCTTGACCTGCTTCAATTTGTTGCCTGAGCGCGCACCGGCAATCACCGCTTGGTTGGATCGTCAGAGCCAGTCCACGTTTCGCAAAGTCGCCAGCGGCTTCGGCCCGATGACCCTGATTTTCGAGCGCGATCTGCTGGAGAGTGGTGATTTCTACACTGGCGTCGTTTTAACCCGCTCTGGTGAACCTGGTGTGTCGCCTTGGAAAAACTACTGTACGCCGTGAGTTTTCTTCCTCCTTATGCCGCCGCTCCATTCGGAGAAGGTACTGGGAACGTCGAACTGGCGAAGCTGGTGCTGGCGGTCATTCTGCCCAAGAAGCAATCAGAAACGAGCGTTCCAGACGTCGCTCACCGTCGCGGCGGGCCAAGTGAAGGCAACACAACCAGCCTAGTGCTTACGCCAACTGGCGCATGCCTTCAGACTGCGCGGCAAGTATGGTGGTCTTATGCTGCCTGCCATCGCGCGAAAATCGGTCACAGGCGTCGTGCCGCTCCTGCTGGCCCGCTTTGAAATGAAGGACGCACAGGCCCTGGGCGGCTTTGAGAGCGCTGTGTTCGCCACGCCGCAGCAGATCTTGAAGCTGACCCACACCCTGCGCCGGGAGGAAGCATTCATTGAGGCCGAACTGCATTTCGTCCGCCACCTGGCCGACCATCATGTTCCTGTCGCCCGCCCCCTGCCGTCCCAGGCAGGCCGCTGGGTGGAGGCGTCCCCTGACGCGGAGGGGGGAAACTGGCTAGCTTATGCCTTCGCCCGCGTTCCGGGACACCCGCTGCTCGCCGAGCACCTGACGCCAACCGTGGTCCGCGCCTGGGGGCGGCTGACAGGACAACTGCATATGTTGTCTCGGCGCTATCTTCCCGATTCACACCTGCCCCGACGACAGCACTGGCACACCGAACCCGTACTCGATCTGCGGCGTTTGCCGCCTGGTTTAGACGAACAGCAGCAGCGTGGTCAGGCGTTGATCGAGCGAGTCAAGGCGCGGCTGTGCACCTCAGAGAATTACGGCTTGATCCAGTCGGACTTGCACGGCGACAACCTTCACTGGGACGGTCAGACGCTCTACGCTTTCGATTTCGACGACTGCGAATATCATTTCTTTCTGAATGATCTGGCCGTAAGCCTGCACAGCGTGGCCCAGCTGGTGCCACCTGGAGAGGACGCAACGTCTTTCTGCAAGCGTTTTTTGGAGATGTACCTGCCCGCCTATCAAGAAGTCTGTCGACTCCCCCCAGATTGGCGGGAAGCGCTCGCCGATCTCCTCCGCCTGCGGGACGTGCTGATGCTGGGCGTGCTGGCTGAAGCCTGGGGGATCGGCACACCTCACGAGCAGCTTGAGGTGGCGGAGGACCTGGAAGTTTTTAAACGTTACGCCCGTCGGGTGGGCCGGGGCGAAGCCATCTGCAACGTCGATTGGGCGAGGTTGTAGACCACACCCAGACCGCTATCTCGGCACCTCAGCTGCATCGTGCTACAAACCCTCAGAGAGGAAGCAAGGTATGCAAGCAAGTGGCAAGCTCTAAGAGGGTCGATTAGATAAGGATCGTTGTTAACGTTTTCGCCGTCCTAGTCAGGTTAAATTGCCTATTACATCTCTTGGTTGCTCCGTTCAGGGGTGTAACAGTGAGGCATGCTCGCTGCCCCACTCAAATACTGCACACTCTGAATCAAAAGTTCTTGGCAAATTCCTTACAAGTGACTCCGCTTTTTTAGGCGTCTCGAATCCGATTTACCTACTGGCAATTAGTAAAATAATGACCGGGCTTAACGCCTAAAAATAGCAAGTATTCCCGCAC
>NZ_WXZL01000073.1 GCF_009982895.1 Deinococcus alpinitundrae
GTAAAGCTGTCCAGCACGAGTTTCCTTTGCGTTCACACCCTCATTCTGAGGTGCAAAGCCGTGCTGGACAGCTTTTTCGTAAACCGCAACATCTCAGTCACCGTACCCGGCCCACCATCACCGTTGAGCAGGTGCAGCGCGAGGGTTGGCTCTCCTCGAAGGAAGCGGCCCAGCGACTCGGCATTACCTGGCGGATGTTCATGCGCCGGGTACAAGACCACGGCCTGACGCCGCACCGGGTGAGCGGCGTGCCGGGCCGAATGATCCGCTACGACCCTGCCGAGGTGCGCTCCATTCCCGTGCCAGTGGCTCCCAGAGGGAAACCACGCGGCTTCGTGACGCTTGATTATCTGGCCGACGCCTGCGGCACCTCGCCGTCACTGCCGCGCAAGTGGATTCAATCTGGCCTGCCGCATGTTCGTGACCGGGTGGCCTTCCACGCTGCTTATGTCCGGCCCGCTGAGGCGCTGGCCTGGCTCGAAGGGCAGGCGAACCCCAAGCGCCGCCGGTACACCGAGGCGCTGCGCTTGCACCTTGAGCAGCAGAGGGCCGCATGAAGCGCCGTTGCTTGCGGGACCGCGTATCAAATCGGGCCGTCTCTGTTTTGCTCCGCACTGCGTACTGGTGGGAGGGAGAGCGGGAAGTACGCGGGCTTTTCCTTGACCAGCTGCATAAGCGCACGGCGGCCAGGCACCCGGCGCTGTGCCGTCTTGTTGCAGCGCTTTCGGTTGACGCACACGAAGCTGAGCGCCGGGGAGTACAGGCATGACTGCCCCCCTTGCCCGCCTGGAAGCCCGCGCCCTGACCCTTGAGCAAGAGATGGCCGCGTGGGGGCAGCGCTTCCAGGCTACGCAACGCAGCATGCAAGACCGCGCCCGCGAGGCCCGCGCCCTACACCTGCGCTGGCTGGCCGCCGGGCATCACGGCGACTTCAGCACCGCGCTCAGCAAAGCCGCCGGGATCAGCCGCACAACCGCCTGGAGGCTGTGGAGAAGTGGCCTCGCGCTCGAAGCTGGGGTGAGCACCCAGGCCGATCAGACCGATCTGATCGAAGCCGCCCGAGCGCTGGACAAGGGCGTAACCGTGCTGGAAATCGACAAGGCCATCAGTGCTGGGACGCTCAGGGACGTGGCGAATCTGGCTGACGTGGGCATGGTGGGCCGGTCAATGAGCGCCGAGGCCGCTGGACTCCGAGAACGGGTGCAGCAACGCCTCGGACTGTTGGGTCTGGACCACCTGCCCGCCGTCGAGCGGGATGAGCTGGTGTTCAGCGCGTTCCTGACGGTTTCAGATGAAACGCTGCGCGGGATTGTCAACAGCTACCGCAAGATCACCGAGGGAGAGAGCGATGAGCAGCAAGAGTAAGCGCCCACAGCCAACTGGAGCACTTCGAGATACCCGGATCGTGTACGGCGCAGGCTGCACCTACTGGGGTGGTATTTACAGCATCGGCAGGGGGCCAGTGGGTCTGCCCGGCTGCCCCTATTGCGGCGGCCTGCTGTATGAAGTCCAGACCGAAGAAGAATATCTGGACTGTATCGACGTGAACTCCGCTGCGGCGGGTGATTTCGGCTATTCAGGATTCATCCGGTGGAACAAGGGCCGCCCCTGTAAGAGCCTGCACCCGGATTTGGACGGCGACAGCGCCTTCGAACGCCTGCGCGCCGAGTACGAAGCTGAGCGGCAGAAGAATCTCCAGTGAAGCCGCTCAAGTACCGCTGGATCACTGTCGGCCAGGAGTACCGCTACGGCCCGAAACTCGGCAAGGGAGATGACGCCCGGCGGGGCACCGCCTGCACGGCCCTGACCGTGCCCCGCGCTGGCAGCAAGCCCGCCAACGTTCTGGTGCAGTGGCCGGACGGTCACACAGCCATCGTGCCGTCCGGCGTGCTGAGGGCCGTGTGAACCGCTCTCGCAGCCGCCCGAAGCCCCGCAGGCACCGCCACCGCAACAGGAGGCCCACCGTGAATGACCCCGCCGCCCTTGCCCTGCTGACCGCCAGCGCCAAGACTGCGCCTGACTTCGCTCACCTGAGCGCCCTGCATGCCCAGGCCGGAGTCGAGTGGCACCGGGCCGCCGTGCTGGCCCGCCAGCTCGTGAAGGGTGGGCTGTGGGCCGTGACAGGCCGGGCGGAGCGTACGCGCTACGTCATCACGCCGGACGGACTGGCACTGCTGGAAGGGCAGTGAGCCGCCCGTTTGCCCACCACAAGTTCAGCGCTGTCCGCACCGAGCGCGACAGGATCGTTTTCGCAAGCAAAGCTGAGGCCGCCCGCTATGACCAGCTCGTACTGCTGGAAAAAGCGGGCGACGTGGTGGGCTTCATGCGCCAACCGGTGTTCTATCTACCGGGAGGCACACGCTACGTGGCCGACTTCCTAATCTTTTGGACCGGGGGCCGGGTGACTGCCGAGGACGTGAAAGGCATGGAAACCGAAGGCTTCAAAATCAAGTTCCGAGAGGTCAAAGCCGCCTACCCCTGGATGAATTTCGAGCTGTGGAAGGCAAAGCGCTGAGGTTGCGTTCCAAGTGCGGCAAGCTGACTGCGTAGTGCAGAACTAGAGTTATTCCAGCATCAAACTCAGTCGGGATGTGTCACCTCGTGCGATGTACCGCTGGTTGATGAAAGCAATACATTCCAGAAAAGTGTTTGAAATCTCAGGCAAGCTGCCAGCAAATACCTCAAAATCAAGCACTTGAATAGACCTCCTGCGAAAGTGGGTAGCTATGCTGGGTGAGTGAGCGACAAGCGGCTGGAACGAACACTGAAGATGAACCGCACGCGCTTCAAACGGCGCAC
>NZ_WXZL01000074.1 GCF_009982895.1 Deinococcus alpinitundrae
GTATTTGATTAGCGGTCTGTGTAGGATCCGTAATGGAGCGCGTTCAAGCTAGGTGCGTCACCTTCAAGATTGCTAACTTGGCATGCACCACAACGGCCTGGCCACCTCGAAACTGGAAGAGTAGGGCCTCGCCTGCGTCAACTTGGTATACCGGCCCTTTGAAGAAGGTCATCTGATCGATGATGCCATGGCTCACGGAGCCGATATGATCTAACGTCAAGTCTTCGCTGACTGGCATCTCCGAATCTCTGTGATGAACGGTCAGATAATCGACGTTTTCAAAGCAGATTTCCAGATGCTGACCACTGCTCCCAAACTCAACGATGACCCAACGTAACGACAATCGGCTTTCCGTCACGTCGTATGAGAAGCCTTGAAAATCAGCGCAGTTGTGAAGATCGTACGCTCGCCCATGCTGGGCCACGTTGATCGAGTCCGTCACGCTGAAATTCGTTAGCATGATGGCTTTCCACGTGGACTCCGAGATCGGCTCTTTCAAGTCCAACCCATCCAGCTCGGCAACCTGTTGAACAAATTGCATGGTTTGTTCAGCTTCAAGTTCGTCGAAGACTCTCCGTATCATGGCCTTCAGAGTATCCACGCTCAGGTCGAGGAGACTATGAAGCAGCCGTGCTGTTCGGGCAGGGCTAAGTCCAGCATTGCGTGCGATCCGCACCGCAACTTCTGGTGGAATGCTGGTGTGCTCGAGCAGCCCTCTGAGCGCCAGTTCGTTAGAGGTCAAAGTCACAAAAGGCATCATAGAGGATCAGCCCATGACTTCTTCTGGCAGCGCTGGTAGGATAGATTAACGCTTTAAAATTGCTACTTTAGGTAGTCTGAGAGTACTTAAATAGCAGCTTATACGTGGGTCAGCAGCGTAGGGACATCAGCACATCAACGGACTCCTGACCACGCAGGCGGGCCGTTTCCACGGTCGACTTGATGCGCATGTATGTGGTGGCTCCCCGTACGTTTTTACTGCATTGCGAGACTTTCCTGGCCATAACCACCGTTCTGAGACTGCGTTCGGCGGCATTGTTAGTCGGTGGAATGTCCGGATCCGACAGGAACAGCAGCACCCGTTCACGCAGATGCTGTTCCAGAATTCCAAAGCGCAGCCGCTCATTGGCCTTGGTCTTCAACGGTACACGCCTCAGCAACTTTTCCAGGCGCAGGGTGAGGGACTCACCCTGCTGCCGATATTCCTCCCGAGTACACCATCCCTCGTCATAGCGCCGATGGAGCTTGATCCCGTCGCGGAAGACCTGAGCCAGTCGCAGACCGTATTCCTGTCCTCGACCCGGTCGCTGCTGTTCTCCGGCAGCGACCTCATCCGCGTTGCGGATGAGATGCGCCAGGCACTTCTGCTGCCTCATCTGGTCGAGCGTCCTGCTGTCGTAGACCTTGAACCGGTCGCAGATCAGCACGCCCTGGAACGCGTCGCCCAGGACCTTTCGAAGTTCGATGTTGGTGTGCTGGTGGTTGGCGGTGAACAGCACGGTCTGGGCTGAACGGAAGGTACTGACCCAGGCTTGCCCAGCGCTGATCCGCCAACCGGTATCGTCATGATGCACAAACGCAGCGGCACGAAGATCAGCTTCCAGGGTCTGAACATGGGTCGCCAGGGGGCCTGCATCCTTAGCCAGCCGCTGTGCGTCCTGGGTCACTGCGCCCTGCGTGATGTGAATTCCGGTCGTCAACTCAAGCACCCGTGGCAACCGGCGCTGTGGGAGGCCGACTTCATGGTGCAGCACCTGAAGGCTGGCCTTCAGACGCGGTCCGCATCGATGAGCCGTCGCCCCGTATTGATCTCCCGCCAGGTCAGGATGAACGCCGCGCACCGTGCGCCCACACGCAGGACACATCATCACCGGAACGTGATATTCCGTGAGCTGGTGAGCGCGCTCACCAGCGAGGTCGGTGATCCAAGCTTTGTCCTGGCGCTTGAAGAGGAGTTCACCGCTGAACTCACAAGCAGCGCAGGTATTCGGCACCTCCACCTCGACCACTTGAGTGATTTGCTCGGGTGTCGGTGCCTGCTTGTACGTGAAGATCCCTGCGCCTGCACACCGTCCCGAGGGTTTGGGATCAGCCTTGCGGGTCTCACGACTGTGCGGTACCGCATACTTGCGGCTCTTGCGCTCAAGGTCTTCGAGGCGCTTCTTCAGGCGTGCATTTTCAGCTCTGAGCGCACGGTTTTCGGCTTCCAGCCGCTCGAATCGCTGGGCCTGCTGCCGGATGATCTCCAGCAGCTCTTGCTCCCTCGGCGTCCCAGTCATCCACCCCAGCTTAACGGCAGCACCCCCATCCAACGACGGAATTGGGGGGCGCTAATCAGATAC
>NZ_WXZL01000075.1 GCF_009982895.1 Deinococcus alpinitundrae
ACGCCATTGGCAGCGCTTTGGACGCCGTGAAACGCTTGGATATCGAACACTGGTTTAAACACGCCCATCCCCAGGTTCTATTGTGACAAATGCTCTAGAAGTCATCCAGAAAATCAGGATAGGGTGGCATTGATGGTGTGCCATATGGGGTCATCGGCAAATCGATTCCCTCAAAGGCTCAACGAGAGTTCAACGTCTGCCCAGCGCGGCTTGACGGAAAGTCATCGGAAAATTTCTGGATGACCTCTAACAACCCAGCCGGTCTGCTTTTCCTCGATCTAACACGGGAAGAGCAGACGACAGTTGGGGCTCAAATTCCTTTGAGATAATTGAAACGGAATGTTTCCGTGTTCGATTATCTCAATCCTAATTTCATGTCAAAAAACTAGGATTTAAGACCACAGAACCACTGATAAAATTTGCCGTTTTTTGTATCGAACCAAGAATGTGAAAAATATGCCTCGTTCTTATCTCTCACATATGCTTTGTAGGAAGGTCCTACCGTCTTGCTTTGTTTTACGATTTTGCGTGATTTCGGTTCAAGTAACCCTAAAGTATAGTTAAAGTATTCAATCAGCTTTTTTTCTGCCTGCTTTGGTGTAGACCCAATATAACCTACCCCTGAAGACATCTCGTCAAAGTCGCACTTCTTGCCTGTAAAATTGCGAGCTTCAGAGGATAAAGCAGTATACATCTGTTTTTCTTCAGTACTGCTCTGAGCAACTGCAGAGAAAGAAAGAATAATCGCCAGAGGAAGAATTTTATGCATTTAAGTATATTAGACCTCTTGCGAAAGTCATGGCTGGCAGGCTCGCGTGAGGTTACAGAGGGCTGCGATGAGCTGAACCCGGAGTGCAAACCGACGACGACGATGTCTGTATACACCCTTCAGAACGCGAAAGACCTTCATGCGACGAATCGCGTGCTCTATCCCTTGTCGGGTATACGACAGCTCCCGATTCTCTTGACGCTGTTCAGCAGAGAGGGGCGACGCCCGCGTCGCCTTGTGGGTGGTGATGGCATGTCCATGGCTTCGCCACAGACCCTGATAACCGGCATCCCCGATCAAGGCCGTGTCGTGGGGAAACCGTACGCCAGACTGACGGAAGAGCTTCAGGTCATGAATCGCACCGGCGCTCGTGGCCGTACCCAGAATGCGCTGTGTCACCGCACACATCAACACCTGGAATTTCAGGGTGTGCCGCTTCTTCTTGCCGCTGTACCAGCGCCGCTGCTTTTTTTGGGCCGTTCACATGGCACCTCGGAAGCATCGACCGTCACGATGCTGTACACGATCTGCGCTTCCTGAAACACATGTTTCTTGGGCATCTGAAACTGCGCACTGGCGATCAGCGCTGCCTCGACGCGTTCCACCGTGCGGTGCACGGTGGCTTCATGGACACTCCAGTCGTCCCCCAGGTGTGCGAACGTACGATATTCACGCCAGAATTCCAAGGTCATCAGAAGCTGCTCAGTTACGCTCAGCGCCGCTGGGCGGCCAGATTTTTTCTTCCGACCCTCTCGTTCGATCAGGACGGCCTCCATCTCAGCGAAGGTTTCGGGGTACACCCCGGTACGCCGGCGGAACTGCTTTCGGTTCATCTTCAGGGTACAGGTCAGGCGGTCTTGCTCCACGCTGCCACCTTAGCCCGCGACTTTCGCAAGAGGTCTATTAAGAGAACCTCTCGCTCCATAGGTGAGCCACTGGGATGACCACTTGCTTGAGGAGAAATAAGCAGTCATTTCACTTAGAGCATTTGACATAATAGCTTCATGAATACAGCCGGGGTACGTGGGTATAGCTTGGAGCTTCGGACTCGAATTGTCGCGCTGGTGGTGGGCGGCGC
>NZ_WXZL01000076.1 GCF_009982895.1 Deinococcus alpinitundrae
AGGCCGTTGTGGTGCATGCCAAGTTAGCAATCTTGAAGGTGACGCACCTAGCTTGAACGCGCTCCATTACGGATCCTACACAGACCGCTAATCAAATACCCTAAAACTATTGCGGCAAGACAATCGTTTTTCACGGCAGACGGAGGTAGATCGGGCGCACGCCGCCACTGGCCCGGTAGAACGTTACCGACCCGGCCTTGACCTGGCCCTGGTCGATGATCACCCGGTAGAGCTTGCTCGCTGTCACGTCTGGCAGGGTGCAGCCGGTGTACCCACTTTCCCGCCGCGTGCAGTTCTGATCGGTGGTCACGAAATCGCCGGAGAGCAAGAGGGCTGGAGCCATCGCGGTATCCGGGCCAGGGTTGATGAACACCACGCTCGCGCCGTCGAGCTTCAGTGAGGCGCTTTCCTGCTGTGCCGCTTGCAGGGCTGGGGCGCAGGAAGCGAGAGCAATCACAGCCGTCAAAGCCAAAAGTCCGAACCGTTTTTTCACAGCTGACCACTCTCCTTGAGGTGCTCGATTTCTTCCTGCACCTTCAGTCGGTTCTCGGCAGAGAGATGCGCGTCGCCGTCGGCCAGGTCCAGCACGACCGGCGCGAGGATCGGGGCGAGCTTGAGGGCGGCGGCAACGGGCACATTCGCGCCCAACATGCCAGTGACGAGCTTCAGCAGTTCGTTCATGGGCTCTCCTGGACAGCAGGTGTCGCCACGATGACGGCGGGTGCGGGCGGCGGGTTGACGGGCTGATCAGCAAGCGGTGCATCGTCACCGACCACCGCAGGCCAGTCGGTACGGGTCGCAGAGGGGAAATCGGGGTCATCCTGCGGCGGCCCAGCGGCAGGGAAGCTCAGTAGCGGTATGGCTTCCAAGCCGCCCGGCGACGGCACGGCGATGACTGCCGGGATCTTCCCGCTTCCAAACCAGCCGAACGCCGATTTCAGACCGTCACGTCCGAAGACGGCAGCCGCTGCGGCGGTCAAGCCGTAAAAAATGGAAGTGGGCCAGCCCGTCAGGCCAAGCAGCGGCAGACTCGCGCCCATGTTGCTGAAGTACAGCATCAGGCTGCTGGCCACGCCGATCAGCGCGCTCAGCGCCCACCAGACCTCGGCGGGTGGGTCTTTGCGCGGTGGGTCGTAGGTGGCGTAGCGGGTCGCGGTGTTGCGCTTGACCGTGCTGACTGCACCGAAAATCACAGGCGCGAGGACCGCTGGGTTGCTGCCTAAAAACCGGAGCCACCCCATCAGGTCGAAGTCGCTGTTCGCCTGCGCCGCTGCCGTGCTGGTGAGCAGCAGCATTCCAAGAATCAAAGTCTTTTTCATCTTTCCCCCCTGAGCGCGATCCACACTGCGTTCGGATCGGTGGCGTTGATCGTCACGCCACCGCGCGTGATGCGCTGCCCGGCCACGTTGTCCCAGCCGCCGCCCGTGTTCTCGACCAGCACGCGAGGGCCAGCAGGCGCAGCAGGCACGCCAACCGGTGCAGGCTTCACCACAACCGCTGGCGCTGGCGTCGAAACGTCGAACACCCACATATCTGGCATCCGTCCCACCGTGGTCAGCCCGCCCCACTGCTCAAGCGGCACCCAGTTCAGAGAGCCTCCCAGCTGTTGGCCGCGCCGCACCGTGGCGTTTTCCAGCACGCACAGTTGCCCGCCTGCGCCTTCTCCGATCAAGCCGATGTGCCCGAAGTCGGAAGGCAGGCGTGAGAACACCACGTCACCCGCCCGCGCCTGCTTGACCGGCACGGTCCACTTCAGGTCGATGAAGGCCTGTTCCATGCTCCGCGCCCACGGCACCGTGGGG
>NZ_WXZL01000077.1 GCF_009982895.1 Deinococcus alpinitundrae
TCTGTTGAATTAGTGTTGTTTGTTGTGTATATGTTTGTATGTGCTTGTATGTGCTTGTAAATATTAAGTTGTATGTGTGTTTGTATGTATGGTATAATAAACACGTGTGTATGTGTTTTTAAATGCTTGTGTAACTATTGTGTCATGCAACATAAATAAACTTATTGTTTCAACACCTACTAATTGTGTTGTGGTTATTCATTGTATATAAACTATATTTGCTACATCCTGTTTTTGTTTTATATATACTATATTTTGTAGCGCCAGCGGCCATTTTGTAGCTTCAACCGAATTCGGTTGCATGCTTTTTGGCACAAAATGTGTTTTTTTAAATAGTTCTATGTCAGCAACTATGGTTTAAACTTGTACGTTTCCTGCTTGCCATGCGTGCCAAATCCCTGTTTTCCTGACCTGCACTGCTTGCCAACCATTCCATTGTTTTTTACACTGCACTATGTGCAACTACTGAATCACTATGTACATTGTGTCATATAAAATAAATCACTATGCGCCAACGCCTTACATACCGCTGTTAGGCACATATTTTTGGCTTGTTTTAACTAACCTAATTGCATATTTGGCATAAGGTTTAAACTTCTAAGGCCAACTAAATGTCACCCTAGTTCATACATGAACTGTGTAAAGGTTAGTCATACATTGTTCATTTGTAAAACTGCACATGGGTGTGTGCAAACCGTTTTGGGTTACACATTTACAAGCAACTTATATAATAATACTAAACTACAATAATTCATGTATAAAACTAAGGGCGTAACCGAAATCGGTTGAACCGAAACCGGTTAGTATAAAAGCAGACATTTTATGCACCAAAAGAGAACTGCAATGTTTCAGGACCCACAGGAGCGACCCAGAAAGTTACCACAGTTATGCACAGAGCTGCAAACAACTATACATGATATAATATTAGAATGTGTGTACTGCAAGCAACAGTTACTGCGACGTGAGGTATATGACTTTGCTTTTCGGGATTTATGCATAGTATATAGAGATGGGAATCCATATGCTGTATGTGATAAATGTTTAAAGTTTTATTCTAAAATTAGTGAGTATAGACATTATTGTTATAGTTTGTATGGAACAACATTAGAACAGCAATACAACAAACCGTTGTGTGATTTGTTAATTAGGTGTATTAACTGTCAAAAGCCACTGTGTCCTGAAGAAAAGCAAAGACATCTGGACAAAAAGCAAAGATTCCATAATATAAGGGGTCGGTGGACCGGTCGATGTATGTCTTGTTGCAGATCATCAAGAACACGTAGAGAAACCCAGCTGTAATCATGCATGGAGATACACCTACATTGCATGAATATATGTTAGATTTGCAACCAGAGACAACTGATCTCTACTGTTATGAGCAATTAAATGACAGCTCAGAGGAGGAGGATGAAATAGATGGTCCAGCTGGACAAGCAGAACCGGACAGAGCCCATTACAATATTGTAACCTTTTGTTGCAAGTGTGACTCTACGCTTCGGTTGTGCGTACAAAGCACACACGTAGACATTCGTACTTTGGAAGACCTGTTAATGGGCACACTAGGAATTGTGTGCCCCATCTGTTCTCTTGAATTAGTGTTGTTTGTTGTGTATATGTTTGTATGTGCTTGTATGTGCTTGTAAATATTAAGTTGTATGTGTGTTTGTATGTATGGTATAATA
>NZ_WXZL01000079.1 GCF_009982895.1 Deinococcus alpinitundrae
GTGCTCTTCCGATCTTGTTGTGTTTGTATGTCCTGTGTTTGTGTTTGTTGTATGATTGCATTGTATGGTATGTATGGTTGTTGTTGTATGTTGTATGTTACTATATTTGTTGGTATGTGGCATTAAATAAAATATGTTTTGTGGTTCTGTGTGTTATGTGGTTGCGCCCTAGTGAGTAACAACTGTATTTGTGTTTGTGGTATGGGTGTTGCTTGTTGGGCTATATATTGTCCTGTATTTCAAGTTATAAAACTGCACACCTTACAGCATCCATTTTATCCTACAATCCTCCATTTTGCTGTGCAACCGATTTCGGTTGCCTTTGGCTTATGTCTGTGGTTTTCTGCACAATACAGTACGCTGGCACTATTGCAAACTTTAATCTTTTGGGCACTGCTCCTACATATTTTGAACAATTGGCGCGCCTCTTTGGCGCATATAAGGCGCACCTGGTATTAGTCATTTTCCTGTCCAGGTGCGCTACAACAATTGCTTGCATAACTATATCCACTCCCTAAGTAATAAAACTGCTTTTAGGCACATATTTTAGTTTGTTTTTACTTAAGCTAATTGCATACTTGGCTTGTACAACTACTTTCATGTCCAACATTCTGTCTACCCTTAACATGAACTATAATATGACTAAGCTGTGCATACATAGTTTATGCAACCGAAATAGGTTGGGCAGCACATACTATACTTTTCATTAATACTTTTAACAATTGTAGTATATAAAAAAGGGAGTAACCGAAAACGGTCGGGACCGAAAACGGTGTATATAAAAGATGTGAGAAACACACCACAATACTATGGCGCGCTTTGAGGATCCAACACGGCGACCCTACAAGCTACCTGATCTGTGCACGGAACTGAACACTTCACTGCAAGACATAGAAATAACCTGTGTATATTGCAAGACAGTATTGGAACTTACAGAGGTATTTGAATTTGCATTTAAAGATTTATTTGTGGTGTATAGAGACAGTATACCGCATGCTGCATGCCATAAATGTATAGATTTTTATTCTAGAATTAGAGAATTAAGACATTATTCAGACTCTGTGTATGGAGACACATTGGAAAAACTAACTAACACTGGGTTATACAATTTATTAATAAGGTGCCTGCGGTGCCAGAAACCGTTGAATCCAGCAGAAAAACTTAGACACCTTAATGAAAAACGACGATTTCACAACATAGCTGGGCACTATAGAGGCCAGTGCCATTCGTGCTGCAACCGAGCACGACAGGAACGACTCCAACGACGCAGAGAAACACAAGTATAATATTAAGTATGCATGGACCTAAGGCAACATTGCAAGACATTGTATTGCATTTAGAGCCCCAAAATGAAATTCCGGTTGACCTTCTATGTCACGAGCAATTAAGCGACTCAGAGGAAGAAAACGATGAAATAGATGGAGTTAATCATCAACATTTACCAGCCCGACGAGCCGAACCACAACGTCACACAATGTTGTGTATGTGTTGTAAGTGTGAAGCCAGAATTGAGCTAGTAGTAGAAAGCTCAGCAGACGACCTTCGAGCATTCCAGCAGCTGTTTCTGAACACCCTGTCCTTTGTGTGTCCGTGGTGTGCATCCCAGCAGTAAAGATCGGAAGA
>NZ_WXZL01000007.1 GCF_009982895.1 Deinococcus alpinitundrae
CTCCAGCAGCTCTTGCTCCCTCGGCGTCCCAGTCATCCACCCCAGCTTAACGGCAGCACCCCCATCCAACGACGGAATTGGGGGGCGCTAATCAGATACGATTGCCCTTTGATGCCCGATTCAGGTCAGCATTGACCATCATCTCAACCAATTGCGGGAACGTCACCTGGCGCTGCCAGCCCAGTTTGCCATCCGCTTTCTCGGGCGAACCGATGAGTAGTTCAACCTCAGCAGGGCGGTAGAACTCGGGGTTGACCTGCACAAGCACCTTCCCAGTTTTCTTGTCGAACGCCTTCTCGTTTTCAGCCTCACCCTGCCAGTCCAGTTCGAAACCCGCCGCCTGCGCGGCCAGCGTCACAAACTCGCGTACCGGGTAGGTTTCGCCAGTGGCCAGCACATAGTCGTCAGCTTGCTCTTGCTGAAGCATGCGGTACATGCCTTCCACATAGTCGCCCGCAAAGCCCCAGTCGCGCTTGGCGTCCATGTTGCCCAGCTCTAATATGTCTTGCTGACCATATTTCACCCTCGCAAAAGAGGCAGTGATTTTACGGGTTACAAATTCCATGCCGCGCATCGGCGACTCATGATTAAATAAGATACCCGACGAAGCGTGCAGACCAAACGATTCCCTATAATTCACGGTGATCCAGTGACCATAAAGCTTGGCAACGCCGTAAGGGCTACGCGGGTAAAATGGCGTGGTTTCGGTTTGCGGAATAGCTTGGACTTTACCGAACATCTCGGAAGTGGATGCTTGGTAAAATCGAATAGACGAATTGACAGTGCGAATAGCTTCGAGAATCCGCGTTACGGCCATGCCATCAACTTCGGCTGTATAGAGGGGTTGATCAAACGAGGTGCCGACAAAGCTCTGGGCAGCCAGGTTATAGAACTCATCCGGTTGCACCTTGTCAATGACCTTCTGAATGTTGCTGTATTCCAGAAGCTCCAGTGAGATCATTTTCACGTCGTCGGCCACGCCAAGTTCGTCAAGCCGCCAGACATTAGCGGAAGCGCTGCGGCGGTAAGCTCCATAAACTTCATATCCTTTCTCAAGGAGCAACTTGGCAAGATACGAGCCGTCCTGGCCTGTGATACCTGTTATGATTGCTTTCTTATTCATATTCATCCCCCCAGTAAAGCTATCGATATATAATTATTTCCCGTTAGAATTTACATATTATTTACCTCGGTTTGAGCTTTTGAATTTGCTTTACCATATATGGCACTAGATTTATGAAAATGAGAAATAAAAAACTAAACGGTAAATTTTTATTTACAATAGACATTGTAGCATGAATCGTAGGTCAGAAATCTAAAAACACTCTAGATTATCACATACTTGCTCCCTCCTTTATAAGGATGCCTCCCAAAACAATTGATCAGGAGTATCGTATCGCAATGACCAAATTATGAAGGATAGCCTTAATCAATCGAGGCCTCTTCATAGATAGTAGTCCAGATGTACTTTTCATAAATCCTGATCTCTGACATATCTGAAAGTATCAAGCAAATTTATCCATGCGTTTTGCGGCACATTAAATTCAAGAAATTCACTGCTCTTTGCACTATCCATGACTCCAGGAATTCCCCAAAGCCAAGTATTAGTGTGGTATCCAACGCTAGAGTTTACAATGAGAAGACGCTCTTCCAGAATTGCTGCTGTCCGATTGAAAGATTCTGATCCATATCTAATTATTTCAGCTGCACCCCTATCCTAATTGTTAGAATATACTTTGTTTTGAGTTAAGTTATTGTACAATAGTATGTTGAATCCTGAGATGAATATGATAATTATATAGATAATGTTTTAAGAAAAACTTAATTTTCCCTTATATTTATAAAAAGCATAAGAGGAGATTCCAGCTAAAAACAATATAAAGATGATTCTATGTGACTGGAAAGAGCCACTAATAGATACAATATACTCATCATATATCTGGAATTTTTATCTTCCAGCCGCGTATATTGGTTACCAGTAAGTAGAAAAAATATACAACCAAAGAAAATACCATCTAGGATACCCGCTCTAGACATACAGATTAAGTAAAAAATAGCTCTTTATTCTATTCCCATCAGAGCCAAAATTGAGCACCGTCGGTAAAAAGGTGGATGTATCGTATAAAGAGAAATCATTTTAATTATATAAAAAAGGATAAAAAAGATAATACATAGGAAGGTATTATGATAGAGATCAAATTTTCTTGTGATGGCTTAGATAGATAAAATCTTTTCCTTATTTTAATTCTTAAGGCAAATCTGAGTCCAAAAAGAAAGAAAGCTTCACATGTTACAATCTGCAAAAGAGGATATAAATTCCAAGAGTATATGTTTCTTTCTTTGATGTAAGACAAGTATGAAACTATCCAAGAGACTAGGGTCAACATAAGAGAGATGTTGGATAATGAAAAGAAAGAGAAAAATACTATATCTTTGCCGTTGTTTGAGATCGTATTCAATTTCCTCCTCGGATCACAGACAAAGAGGCTTTAAAGTTAGTCGCTATTAAATAGAATCGACCTTTATATATGTTTATAAGCGTCTTTGAAATTATTCTTATGATTAATAATGTAGTAAATCTTCTTGGATACCATTTCATTACAAATAGGAGAAAACTCCTAGTAGAGTGATATTCAGAAAGTGATGATCTCTTTTTCTTATATGAACCACCGTTTATCGAAGAACCTTCTTTGTGAGTAATAAATACATCTTTGGCCCATGTTAAATGGATACCTTCTCTTGAGGCGGCTAAGCAATAGTCTACTTCCTCATAATATAAAAAATATCTTTCATCTAAATATCCTATGCGATGAAGTACTTCTCTGGGAATTAGGAGGGATGCGCCATGAATATAGTCAAATTTTGCCGCTGTCGCATCGGCTTCCATAATTGAAACATCATTAACATTCATGCCCAATCCTACATATTTCCCGGTAAATGTATATTTATCTAGCTCCGCGCCCCCTAGACACTGAATTCTATTTGATTGCTCATCGACTATCGTGGAGCCAATGATTGTTTTTTTATTCTTACTTATGTGCTCTCTCATTTTTCTTATTGCCATATTGTCTAGCGTAGTATCATTATTCAACAGCCAGACGTATTCAGCATTTAGATTCTCTAACGCATATTTAATACCTACATTGTTGCCACCAGAAAACCCTAGGTTAGTCTCATTCGCGATAACAATGACGTTTTTTGATTCACCTATATATTTAAACACAGAATCGAAACCGTTAAACAGGGCATTCCTATCAGCTTCTGTACTGCCATTGTCAACAACGACAAAATAAGTGGTTTCATCTAAATCCGCGCCCAAAACACTTTCTAATAGGGTTAAAGTGTCACTTGGATCTCCATAATTAACTGTGACAATGACCAGAATCATCAGAATTTCCTCATGCTCTTACCCATAGTCTTGCTATTTGCGTCGAAGATGCCTAGGATGATTGCTCTTATTTTTTTTATTTTGTCCTGCTCAAACAGGAGGATAAAGAGTACTTCTTTGACAAACATGAACAAATCTTTAATTACGAATGGTATGTTCAGTTTTTTAAGTTTCCCGTAGAGATATATCCTGTTCCTAGTAATGTAATACCTACGTAAAGGAGAGTGATTTGTGGGCTTCAGTTTCATACCCATTACGTCAAACCACTTTGATTGACCTAACTCATGTGCGATTTGAACATCGCTGGTAAGGAGAACTTTAAATCCCTGTGAGTTTAGACGCAGACAGTATTCAGTGTCTACATAGTCGATGAACAACTCTTCGGAAAATTTTCCACATTCTTTATAAGCTTTCAAAGAAAGTAAATTTCCCGACATCATTACATGAGAGGTTAAAATATATCCTTCTTTCGGAGCATTCCGCTCTATAGCGAGACCGTTATGCAAATGTATTGGGCTAATAATGCCAAGTCGGTCTTCATTCTTCGCTACTGAGCCTATATAATGAACAAAATTGGTATCTAGTAGAGAGTCTTGATCGAGAGTAACAGCCCAGTTGTACCCATCAGCTACTACATGCTCCAATCCTACATTGAGCGCAGCAGCAACTCCTACATTTTTTTGCATCAGTATAACGTGCCTTCTAACTGCTGGATTATTGAGTTCAGCCGCATCCCAATTGGTTAAACCATCAGAATTGTCTACAATATATGTTTTGGAGAATTGACTAGAGTTCAGCACCATATTTATCAGGGAACTTGAACTAGGATTATAAGCGATTACTACAGCCGCTACATCAAAATCAGACATGCCCCACTCCCCTTCTCAGTTTATACGAGATGAACTCATACAATATAATAGATATACCGATAAAAACCGATAGGGCGAAGATGCTAGAGTTAGAAAAATTAGATACATTAAATTTAAGCTGTAGATAAACAGCTGTTATATAAAAGAATGGAAATGTAAGAAATATAGCTCTAGATGCAGATATCATATGAATTCTGCCATATGATACATACGTTAGGAAGAAGACAAAGGCTCCAGCAGAAGCAACTGTAATTCCAGTATAATCGACATCGTATTTTCTTATTAATAAATTTAAAATGATTGATATCTTACCAGCAAATGCAATTGCTAATACCAAGGTGATAATAAGTATTATAAACCGGATCTTCATTTTCACAAGATGGATTCTCTTCGATACCAAAAGAGAACCTAGAGCCATGCCTAAGCCACATGAGGCCACAAAAAGTGAACTTCGAACTGCATATTCAGCGAAGGTTATACTATTACCGAGTTGTATCTTGGCGTAAAACTTATCCAAATTAATAAAGAGTATGATCAATACGTTTATGGTCATTAGAGGAGCTCCTAACGTTAAAATATTGTACGCCTCGCTTACACTTCTGTCAACAACGATCACAAAAGACCTACTGAAGATCATCAGAAACAAAGCCGGGGTAGTAGCCAAACCGTAAGAGAGAATCACTAATGAAACACTTTCCAATTTGTAAATGCCGAGTAAAGATACAAACAAAAAAAACAGTAAGCTTTGACTTGAAAGGGCAAGTCTTAGCCTATTACCGTTGAAGAAAACCTGGGCGTAATAAGTAGAGAATGAAAAAAGACAAGCTAGAGCCAAGCTAAAGGCCAAAGCTAACAGGGAGCTAATCCCTAATCCAAGATATCTAAATGACATCCAACTTACTATTATTGATGATAATATTACCATTACCAAGACAAGATTAATAGTTACGACGGAAACTTCCACCTTCCCAGTCTTATTCGACAGCCATAACCTGTAAATACCGTCTGCTGTTCCAAAATGCAAGATTCCAGCAAATGCGATCACTGATGATGCCAGTCTCCATTCGGCAAACGCTCCAACACTGAGAATATTTGGAATGTAAATTGTCGTAAATGCTAAATTTAATATCGGGATTAAAATTGTTGTAACTAGGGTTTTAAGAAGATCAGACTTCCTCATTCAGTATGCACCCTTTCCGGCTACAACTACTTTCACTGTCTGCATTAATATTATCAAATCGAGCCAAGGAGTCCAATTTGTCACATAAAATTTATCCATAGCAACACGCTCATCATAGCTAGTGTCACTACGACCATTAGCTTGCCAATAACCTGTCATCCCAGGGCGTACTTGTTTATACGCCGTATAAATTTCACCATACTTAGCTATCTCCGCTTCCACAATAGGGCGCGGCCCCACCAAACTCATTTCCCCCATAATAACGTTTAATAATTGTGGAAATTCATCCAAACTTGTCCTTCTTAGGAAATTGCCCACCCTGGTCACCCGCGGATCATCCTTAAGCTTATGGGTTGCCGCGAACTCTAATCTGAGCATCGGATCGGCATCCAATACCTCTTTAAGCTTAGTATCAGCATCCCTATGCATACTTCGGAACTTAAAACAGTCAAACAGCCGTCCATCTCTGCCCAAACGGCGCGCCCGGTAAACGGCTGGCCCAGAGCTGTCAAATTTGATGGCAATTACGATGAGTAATAATATAGGAGAAATCGCAACTGTTCCTGTCACAGACATTAGCAAGTCAATGACTCGCTTAATTGTTCTAGAGCGCCGACTTCGCAAATTATTGCGAATCTCCAAGGTCGCTACCGTACCGATATTATGTGTCTGGAGCGCTTGGTTGGGGACACCAAACAAATCAGGAATGACCCAGGTAACGGGAAAAGCTGCATACACAGAATTGACCAACTTCTGTTGAACCTCAGCACGAGCACTGGGAATAGAGATCAATGCCTGCTCAGTTAACGGATCAGTCAATGCCTGCTCAATAGGGCCACAAATTGGTACACCATAGACTTCACTACCTTGAAGATCTAAATTGTCATCATAAGCAACCAGAGGATTGAGACCATATGCTGGGTGATTCTGAAGATGGGCAATAGTCAGGCTAGCTGTCCGACCCGCTCCGATAATGCTAATAGGCCGCCCAAAGTTTCCAGCCCGCACCAGCAGCGCCCGTATAGCATAGCGGATCAGTAGCGCAACCGGTAAAATCAGCAGCCAAACAACAACAACCCCAGCAACGCTGATGGTAAAACGCTCGAGTGCCAACGCTCCAGCCAGTTGAACCAACAAGACCTGAACGGTGCTAATGGTGTGAAGGCGCAGTTCCGTTTGCGGAGAGCGTCCATAGCCAGGGTAGAGACCTTGATAGAACCGCCAAGCTAGCCAGACACCCAGCCAGATCACCAAGGTCTCGATACGTGCGCTGGGGATCCTGAACAAATCGAGGATCAGGTGACCTGTTCCAAAACACAGTGCAGCGCTCAGGACATCGCTAAGAACTAGCACCAGTCCTTGTGAGATACCACGCCGTGCCAGCGTCACACCACGGCTTGATGTCCGTACAACAGGCGCGTTGGGCGTGTGCAGACCCATACTCAAGCGCCCTCAGAAGTGCGGCTGCTGTAGCTGTAAGCTTGACCATAACTTTCGCGGTCCGACTGAGACACCTTGTTGAGAACAAAGCCCATCATCGGCACTCTAGCCTCTCGGGTGCGGCGCATCACCTGCTTCACTGCCTGCAATGTCGTTTGGCCCGCTTCAGTAATCAGAACAACACCGTCGACATGACGACCTAAAACCAGGCCATCCGCAATGGCCAGCAATGGCGGGCTGTCGATCAAGACAATACTATAGCCCTGTCCCCAGCGCTCAAAAATGCTCCCCAGATCAGGGCGGTTGAGCAAGGTCAAACTATCATGCAGACCCGGACCAGCAGGAAGAAGGTAAACGTTCGGTTCTACCTCGATCACCTGAACATTTTCCGGGTCGCGCAGCGCTTCTTGCAGGGTACGTGACCCACCCTGGCCAATCAGTTGGTGCCACTCATGTTGACGCTCGTATTTGTCCCAGACCGCTTGTTGGGTCCCGCGTCGCAGGTCAGCGTCAATAATCAGCACACGCTGACCAGACGAAGCAAACCCGTCGGCCAGCGTGGCCGTCATGCTGCTCTTGCCCTCACCCGGCGCAGTCGAGGACAGCATGATTCGCCTACCACTCTGCTGATCGACATTGGCCAGCAAATTGACCCGCAGGAAGCCTATGGCCTCGTATAGGCCTGCTTGTCGTGCTGCGCGGACAATACCCATCAGGACAACATCGCGTTTACGCAGTCGGGGGATAATACCCAGTGTCGGCAGACCAAAGTTGAGCAGATCCTCTTCATTACGCACGGTCCGGTCCGTAACGGTCAACAGAGCGGCAAGACCGAGACCCAGCAGCAGGGTGAGCAATCCGGTCAACACAGCATTGCGGGTAGGCCGGGGGGCCACCGGGTTCAGTGGCTCGACGGCAGGCGAAACCAGCGAGAGTGATCCGGTGGTGGCTTGGGCCAGAATGCTGGTCTGCGCCAGATTGCGCTGCGTTAGGGCGCGAGTCGCCACCAGCGTTTCCCGTTCCAGCGCAGGCAGCTTCGGCTGGGCAATCTGGCGTTCGATCTCGGCCAGCTGGGCGCGCTGTACTTTGAGCGCACGCTGCACCGACAGTAGGGCACGGTTCTCATCCCAGGCCAGCAGTGCCTGAGCCGTCAGGTTGGTCAGCACACGGGCTGAAGCGGCACTGGGCGCGCGTCCAGTAACGGTATACACCCCGTTGCCACCAGGATCGAGCTGCGACGTCAGATTCACTGTGGAGAGGGTGCTGCTTTGCAATTCACGTTGCAGCTCAATGATCAATTCGTTCTTGACGCTGGGCACAAGTGGACTGCTCCTGAGCGCCGCAATCACGTTACCGAGTACCGTTGAGCCTTTGAGCGCTTCATCCAGTGCGCCAACTGGTAAAGCAGATGCGGGCACCAGCGTGGCTCCAACCACACCCGCAGCGGGTTGCACTGTGATCACGCTAGAAGCAGCTTCATAAACCGGCGGCTGACCACGCGACCAGAAGTACGTCGCTGTGCCGACGAGTACGGTGGCCGCCAGAATCACTGGCAGGCGGCGGCGTATTCCGCGCCACAACACACTCAATTCAATTTCATTGTCCACACCGTCGTTTGACGTCTCCCCTCTGTAGCGGTCACTCACGCGAAGCGCTCCAATTCGGGGTGAGCTTTCAGCTGGCGCACCACTTTCTTAATGTCCTGGGTACGGTCCTTACGAACCACCAGCGTCACCTCACTGGTGCGCACAATGACCACGTCTTCGAGGCCGATGGTCACGATCAGGTCGTCACCGTTGGTCGTATAGAGAATCGCGCCGCCGGTATCGAGCCCCACATGGCGGCCCACCGCCACATTTTCACCCTCCGCTTTGAGCAGGCGCTCCAGGGCATTCCAGTCGCCCAGGTCGTCCCAGCCAAATTCAGCAGGAATCACAGCCACCTGGTCCGACTTTTCGAGAATGGCGTAATCGATGCTGATCTTCTCCAATGTCGGAAACACTTGTTTGAGGGTGCGCTGCTTTATGGCCTGACTAAGCTGCCGGTACAATTCTGGTTGATGCTGCTCGAAAGCGCTGACAATAGCCTGCACCGTCCAGATAAACATGCCACTATTCCAGCTGTAATGCCCTTCGGATAAAAACTGCTCAGCTACTTCCTGGCTCGGCTTCTCGGCGAAGCGGTCCACACGGTAAGTAGCGAACGTCCCCTCAACATCAAGCCGGTCACCCTGGCGGATATAGCCGTAGCTGGTGGCCGGGAATGTCGGCGTGATGCCGATAGTCAGCAACTGTTGTGTCTGGACTGCGACCTTAGTAGCCTGTGAGATGACCTGAAGGTACGTCGGCACGTCCACGATACGATGATCTGCTGGAAAAACACCCATCACGGCGTTCGGGTACTCACGCGCGATCCGGAGCGCCGCATACAATACGGCAGGCGCAGTATCGCGCGCCACTGGCTCCACAATCAGGTTCTCAATAGGCATCTCGGGCAATTGGTCGAGCACCTGACTACGGTACTCGCTACCGGTCACGACCATCACCGAGTCCGCGCCGCCGCTCAGTGTACTCAGTCTGTCTACTGTAGCTTGCAGCAGACTGCGGCCCGTATCGTCCAGCGTCAAGAACTGCTTGGGCTTACTGCGGCGCGAAAGCGGCCAGAACCGCTCACCACTACCGCCCGCCAGAACCACCGGGATGAAAAGGACCGTTTCACTAACGACGCTCACCGGGCATTCCCACTTTCTATTTGCTGCGGCTTCACAGTGCCCTCACGGCGCGTGGCCCAACGTTCTGGAACTGAATGAATGGTCATCTGACATTAACTCCTCTTCACTGCAACGGCAATCAGCCGTACCTTATCACGCTCACTAGAGTAGAACACTCATGAGGTGGGAGATACAGCAATCGAGGTCTCAGCCCACCGTCAGCTTCGTAAACACCTCTAGAAAGAAGGTAAGAGATCAGCAGGGGGACATACCAACCCGTCAGATGAGCGGACCTTAAGCCTGCGTCGTGATACAGAATTGCTACAGGCTCTACACTTAGTTCACATGAAAGGCATCATTCCAGCGGCGGGTCTGGGCACACGGCTGCGGCCCCTGACCTTCACCCGGCCCAAACCCGTGCTCAACGTGGCGGGCAAACCGATCATCATTCACGCCATCGAAACGCTGCGCTCAGCGGGCATTGACGAGATTGCGGTGATCGTTTCGGACCTGACCCGCACCGAGATCGAATACACCCTCAAGGATCTCAGTGGACCGCACCTGACCTTGATCGACCAGCACCAGCAGCTCGGCCTGGGGCACGCCGTCAATATGGCGCGTGACTGGGCGGGGAGCGAGAGCGTCTGCGTGTACCTCGGCGACAACCTCTTCGAGTTCGGCATCGGCAGCTTCGCCCGGCAGTTCGAGGCCGAGCGGCCCGACGCCCTGATCGCCCTGGTCGAGGTGGCCGACCCCAGCGCCTTCGGGGTAGCGCGGCTGGACGGCGAGCGAATCGTCGAACTGATCGAGAAACCCAAGGTGCCGATCAGCAATCTGGCAGTCGCCGGAGCCTATTTCTTTTCGTCCCGGATCTTCGAGGCGCTCAGCGATCTGCCCCCCTCACCGCGCGGCGAATACGAGATCACCGACGCCATTCAGCGGCTGATCACCGAGGGCAGCGTGGTGCTGGGCCAGCGGGTGCAGGGCTGGTGGAAAGACACCGGCAAACCCATCGACCTGCTTGACGCCAACCGGTTGCTGCTGGAACGGCTCGAAGCGTGCATCGAAGGTGAGGTCGTCGGCTCACGCCTGAGCGGACGGGTGCAACTTCCCGCCTCGTCCCGCGTGATCAACAGCAAAATCGTCGGCCCGGTGCTGATCGGCGAGGACGTGATCATCGAGAATGCTTACGTGGGGCCGTTCACCAGCATCGGGCGCGGCAGTGTCATCCGCAACGCCGAGGTGGAGCACAGCGTGATCGAGTCGTTGGCGCAGATCGAGAACGTGGACATCCGGCTGCAAGACTGCTTACTCGGGGTACGTGCCCGAGTCCGGGGCGGGCGGCGCGTGCCCCGCACCCTGAAACTGACCTTGTCGGATGCCAGCGAAGTCGAGCTGACCTAGCCGCCCCCTGCGTTCCTCACAGCAGCTCCGCCGCTTGCAGCCGCTCCAGCACCCCCGGGTCTTCCAGGGTGCTGGTATCGCCCTGAATGGCCTGGCCCGCCGCGATCTGGCGCAGGAACCGGCGCATGATCTTGCCGCTGCGGGTCTTGGGCAGGGCATCGGCCACCACGATGGCGTCCGGACGAGCCAGCGCGCCGATTTCTTTGGTGATATGGGCGCGGATGGCTGCCGGATCAAGGGTGTAGCCGCCCTGGGGCGTCACGAAGGCCACCACGCCCTCGCCCTTGAGGTCGTCGGGACGGCCCACCACAGCGGCCTCGGCCACGCTGGGATGCGCTACCAGCACCGATTCGATCTCCATGGTGCCCAAGCGGTGGCCCGAGACGTTAAGCACATCGTCTACCCGGCCCATCACGGTGATGTAGCCGTCTTTGTCCTTGCGCGCACCGTCTCCGGCAAAGTACACGTGCTGGATTTCGCCCCAGTAGGTCTTGCGGTAGCGCTCGTCGTCGCCATAGACGGTGCGCAGCATGCTGGGCCAGGGCCGTTTGATAATCAGCAGGCCGCCCTCGTCAGGGCCGAGTTCGGTGCCCTCACGGGTCACGATGGCCGGTTCGATGCCGTACATCGGTAAGCCCGCGCTGCCGGGCTTGCTGGGAAACGCACCGGGCAGGGTGGTCAGCATGATGGTGCCGGTCTCGGTCTGCCACCAGGTGTCAATGACCGGGCAGCGCTCGCCGCCGATGACCCGGAAGTACCACATCCAGGCTTCGGGGTTGATCGGCTCGCCCACGCTGCCCAGCAGCCGCAAACTGGAGAGGTCATGGTTGCCCGGCAGCTCATCTCCCTGGCGCATGAAGGCGCGGATGGCGGTGGGCGCGGTATAGAGGATGCTGACCTTGTGCTTCTCGACGATCTGCCAGAAGCGGCCCCAGTCCGGATGGTTGGGCGCGCCCTCATACATCACGGCGGTTGCGCCGCGCAGCAGCGGTCCATAAACGGTGTAGCTGTGGCCGGTGACCCAGCCCACGTCCGCCGTACACCAGAATACGTCGTCTTCCTTGAGGTCGAAGGCCGCCTGCATGGTCATGGACGCGGCGACCATGTAGCCGCCGGTGGTGTGCAACACGCCCTTGGGCTTGCCGGTGCTGCCGGAGGTGTAGAGGATAAACAGCGGGTGCTCGCTGCCGAGCGGCGCGGCCTGGTGCTCGTCGCTGGCAGCGGCCATCATCTCATGCCACCACAGGTCGCGCCCCGGCTGCATGGACACGTCACAGTCAGCCCGGCAGACCACCAATAGGTGCTCCAGCGTGGGCACGTTGTGGGCCGCCGCGTCGGCGTTGGCCTTGAGTGGCACCAGGGCGCCCTTGCGGTAACCCGCGTCCGCCGTGATCAGCAGCTTGCTCTGGGCGTCGTTGAGCCGGTCCGATAAGGCCGACACCGAGAAGCCGCCGAAGACCACACTGTGCACCGCCCCGATGCGGGCGCAGGCTAGCATGGCAATCGCCGCCTCGGGAATCAGCGGCAGGTACAGCGTGACCCTGTCGCCGGGCTGCACATTCAGCGAGAGCAGCATGTTGGCCGCTTTCTTCACGTCTCGCAGCAGTTCGGCGTAGGTGAAGGTCCGCACCTCGCCGTCCTCACCCTCCCAGATAAAAGCCCGCTTGTCGCCGCGCCCCAGCGCCACCTGACGGTCGAGCGCGTTGTAGGCGATGTTGGTCTGGCCGCCCACGAACCACTGCGCATGCGGCTCCTGCCAGTCGAGCACCTGGGTCCAGGGCTGCATCCAGGTCAGCTCACCGGCCACCTCGGCCCAGAAGGTGTCGGGGTCGTCCAGGCTCTGGCGGTATCTGCGCTCATATTCTTCGCGGGTGACGTTGGCCCTGGCCGCGAAGTCGGCGGGCGGGGCGATCACGCGGGTTTCGTGCAGCACGTTGTCGATCTGATCGGTCATGGCATTCCCCTTTGGTGTCCAGCTCGGTATGTGGCTGGGGACATGCTATACCCCGCTTCGGCCACGGCGCGGGAGGCCGGATGCGGGGTGGCCTTCAAGACTTCGTGGGCGATTGCGCCCTGCCTTCCCACGCCACCGCCGCCGCTGGGCTATAACGGGCAGGTGACCGCCCCCGTGCCCACCCTCACCGACGCCCTGGGCCGCGCCCTGCACGATCTGCGCATCAGCGTGACCGACCGCTGCAACCTGCGCTGCACCTACTGCATGCCCGCTGAGGTCTTCGGCCCCGATTACGCCTTTTTGCCACGCCAGGAACTGCTCAGCTTCGAGGAAATCGAGCGGCTGGCCCGGCTGTTCGTGGCGTTGGGCGTGCGAAAGCTCCGCATCACCGGGGGTGAGCCGCTGCTCAGGCGCGACCTGCCTCAACTGATCGGGCAGCTTAGCCAGATCGGGGGTGTCGAGGACATCGCCATGACCACCAACGGGCTGCTGCTGCCTCGTCTGGCCGCCGATCTCAAGGCCGCTGGGCTGCAGCGCGTCACGGTGAGCCTCGACACCCTCGACCCGGCCATTTTCGGCCAGATGAACGGCCTGGGCGTGCATCCCGACCGGGTGATGGCGGGCATTGAGGCCGCGCTCACCGCCGGGCTGGGGGTCAAGATAAACACGGTGGTGCAGCGCGGCGTCAACGACCAAGCGCTGAGTGAACTGTGGGCGGCGCTGCGCGGCAAGGCGGTGGTGCGCTTCATCGAGTTCATGGACGTGGGCAACCACAACGGCTGGAACATGAGCCAGGTCGTGCCCTCGCGTGAGGTGATCGCCCGCCTGGCGGACGGTGGCGAGCCGCTGCATCCACTCGACGCCCACTACAAAGGCGAGGTGGCGGCCCGCTACGCCGATGCCCAGGGCTTCGAGGCGGGTGTGATCAGCAGCGTCACCGCGCCGTTTTGCGGCGACTGTTCCCGGGCGCGGCTCTCGGCGGTGGGCCAGCTCTACACCTGCTTGTTCGCCAGCCAGGGCACCGATCTGCGCGCCCCACTGCGGGCCGGAGCCAGCGAAGACGACCTGCTCAGGCTCCTGAGGGGGGTCTGGAGCGTGCGGCGCGACCGCTACAGCGAGGAGCGCGGGGAACTCAGCGCCGCCCGGCAACCGCAGAAAATCGAGATGTCGCACATCGGCGGCTGAGCGCGGCTGCCTGATTCGGTGGCCTCGCTCCGTCACGCCGCCGAGCACCGACCCAACAGGTGTGCGGAGTACACAAATTAGGCTAAGATGAAAGCGTTTCGGCCTTCGCCCCGCTCAGCTGCTGTGGTCGCAGGTCGCCGATTCGCCTGATTTTGCCGTGCTGAGTGCTGCTGGTGTTCGACGCTGTGAGTGTACCGGAGGGCTGAATGGCCAAGTATCCACTGATCAAGTCCACCCTCAAAGACCGCTTGCTGGGCGGCCACTATCAGGAGGGCCTGCCGCTGCCCAGCGAGCCGCAACTGGCCCGCGAGTTCGAGGTCTCACGCATGACCGCCCGGCGGGCCATCGATGAGCTGGAGCGCGAGGGCTACGTCTACCGGGTGCAGGGCGCGGGCACCTTTCCCACCGGCAAGCGCTTTCGCCAGGGCAATTTCCGCATCCGGCCCTTCAAGGAGTGGGCACGCCACCCCGACCACCGCACCGGGGTCCTGCACGCCATGCAGATTCAGGCCACGCCGGAAATCGCCATCGTCTTGCAGGTGCAGCTTCACGACCCGGTGGTGTTTATCCACCGCCTGCGGACGGCCGGAGAGGAAGCGCTGGTCATCGAGAAACGATACATCAACGCGGCGATGGTCGGCGATCTGCTGGCCCAGAACCTCTCCGCCGAGAGCATCCACGAGGTGATGGTGGCGATGGGCGTGCCGCTGACCCGCGTGGAACAGGCGCTCGAAGCGGTCAATCTGCGCCAGGAGGAAGCCGACCTGTTGCGGGTACCGGTCGGCACAGCAGCCTTCTTGCTGCGGCGCACCACCTACAGCGGCACCAAGCGGGTGTCCTATGTCAACTACTGGGTGCGCGGCGACCGCTACGCCTTTCAGGACAGCTTCGAGCCGTAAGTCAAGGGCCATCCGTTGAGGCGGCACGGGCCGGAAGCGGCTTTGCTATACCCCGTACAAATTTGAACCCGGATACAGTATTTTGGAGCATCATGGATTCACTCTCGCTGCGCGAACGCCAGAAAGAAAAGCGCCGCACCCGCATCTACAACGTGGCTATCGATCTGTTCAAGCGCGGGGGCTTTCAGACCACCACCGCCACCGACATCGCCAAGGCCTCCAATGTCTCGCGCGGCACTTTTTTCAACTACTACCCGTACAAGGAAGCGGTGCTGCTCGATTACGGGGCGCAGATCATGGCCCGGCTGCGCGAGCTGGCCGAGACCCGGCTGCGTGAGGGCCACGCCCCGCAGCAGGTGCTCTCGGAAGTCTGGGAGCGGCTGGCCGAGGAGAGCGGTCAGGAGCGCGATCTGATTCCGCCGCTGGCCTACGAGGTCATGAACCCCAGTCCCGACCGCGCCCGCACCGCGTATGAGGCGCTGCCGCTGAGCCGGGTCATCGAGCTGATTCTGGGGCCGATGCAGCAGGCCGGGCAACTCCGCAGCGACCTGAGCCTCCAGCGCATGAGCAACCTGATTGCCGACACTTACCTGATCATCGCGCTGCGCTGGAGCGCCTACGGCACCGAGCGCTCGCTGGCCGAGGAGATGCGCCTGACCCTGAGTTTTCTGATGCAGGGCGTGATGGTTCGGCCTCCCGGCTGAGCGAGGCCGCCGCACCCGACTAACAGTCGAACAGAAAAGCGCGGCTCCCTATTCGGAGCCGCGCTGCTGAATTGACGTGCCGGAGCTTACTCTTCGGCAGGCTTGCCCGAACCTGCGCCCTCGGCTTCTTCCTTGGCCATCGCCTCGCTGCCCTCGGTCTTGGCGTCTTCCAAGCTGACTTCGCCTTCCAACACCGCCTCGGCAGCCGCTTCGCTGAGTTCGCCCGAAGCGACCATCCCGGCGACCTGGGCCGCCTGGGTCTCGGCCTCGGCTTCCTCGGCGCTCAGGCGCGGCGGCAACACGCTGATGATCATGGTGCTCTCGTCGACGGCCAGCTTGACACCCTCGGGCAGCTTGAGATCGCCTGCGGTGATGTGATCACCGATATTGAGCTTGCTCACGTCCACCATGATTTCCTGAGGAATGCGGCGCGGACCGGGGGCGATGATGCTGAGGCTATGGGTCACGATATCGACCAGGCCGCCCATGACCTCGCCCTGGCTCTTGCCTTTGACGTGCACCGGCACGGCAACCTCGATCGCCTGGCCGTAGGTCACCATGAAGAAGTCCACGTGCTGCGGCACGCGCTTGCGCTTGTCCATCTGGACGGCCTTGACCAACGCCGGGAAGGTCTCGCCGCCCTCGATGCTGATGTCGAACAGTCCCGCCGTGCCCTGGGCGCGAAAGGCCCGGTCGAACGCCTTGCGGTCAACGGTGAACGAAACGTTGTGGTCTTTGTTGTAGGCGACGGCAGGCAGCATGCCCTCCGCCAGCTTTTCCTGGGTGTTTCTCTGGGTGGCTTTCAGTTCCATTGGTCTTTGCTCCCTCTTGGCGGGTTTGCCGCTGCGCTTTGATGTTCGGGCACGCAGGCCTGCGCGCGGCAACCGTGCAACCTCGCCAGTGTAGCAAACCCTGGCCGGGTTCTGGAAGGGGGCCAGGTTGACAAGCCCGCAGGCGGCGGCTATCCTTTAACCCGCCCGTGAAACGGCTATATGTACGAAGAAGTAGAAGTAATGGTGGGGTCTGGTAGTGTAGCGGTTAGCATATCTGCCTGTCACGCAGAAGGTCGCGGGTTCAAATCCCGTCCGGACCGCCAAGAGAGGAGCAAGGTGAAAAGCCTTGCTCCTTTTTTTATGCCGTGCTGAACACCCTGGGCTGAGCGCACCGCACGGGGCGAGCATCGCCGCACGAAATGTCATCCGGCTTGACCTCTACGCACCACCTTGCCGCTATCATGTCCCCCGGTTTCGCACGGCGTGGTTGCCGGACACAGCACTGATCCACAGCGCTCAGTTCGGCCACTGCCCCGCGCACGGCGAGCCTCAGTTTGCCACTCTGGAGGACGCCCCTACTTTGAAAACCAGCACGAAATACTCGATTACCGACGCCGCCGAAACCTACCTGGTCCCCAACTGGAGCGGCGGGTGGTTCAGGGTCAACGACGACGGCATGATGGAAGTGACGCCCTCTCCCGGCCTGCACGTGGTGATTCAGGATGTAGTTGACAGTGTGCTGGAGCGCGGCGAGAGTCTGCCGGTCATCTTGCGGTTTCCGCAGGTGCTGACCGGGCGGGTCAAGCAGCTCAACGAGGCTTTCCATAAGGCAATGGCCGAGTACAACTACAAGGGCGCGTACCAGGGCGTCTTCCCCATCAAGGTCAACCAGCGCCGCCTCGTCGTCGAGACCATCGCCCAGGCGGGCTACAGCTACGCGCACGGCCTGGAAGCGGGCAGCAAGGCCGAGCTGGCCCTCTGTCTGGCCCAGAAGATGAACCCTGACGCCCTGCTGTGCTGCAACGGCTTCAAGGACGACGGCTTTATCAAGCTGGCGCTGTGGGGCCGCACGCTGGGCAAGAACGTGGTCATTACGCTGGAGAAGTACAGCGAACTCGACCGGATTCTCAAGCAGGCCCGGGCGCTGGGCGTCAAGCCCGCCATCGGCGTGCGCTTCAAGCTGCATGCGCGCGGCTCGGGGCAGTGGGAGGAGTCGGGCGGCGACCAGGCCAAGTTCGGCCTCAACGCCTACGAACTGCTGCGGGTGGTCGAGAAGCTGCGCGAGGAGGGCATGCTCGACAGTCTGGTGATGCTGCACACCCACATCGGCTCGCAGATCACCGACATCCGGCGCATCAAAGTGGCGGTGCGCGAAGCGACCCAGACCTATGCGGGCCTGATCGCAGCGGGCGCGCAGCTGAAATACCTCAACGTGGGCGGTGGCCTGGGCGTCGATTACGACGGCTCCAAGACCACCTTCTACGCCAGCATGAACTACACCCTGGCCGAGTACGCCGCCGACATCGTCTACACCGTGCAGGAAGTCTGCAAGGCGCGCGGCGTGCCGGAACCGGTGATTGTCTCGGAATCGGGCCGGGCACTCACCGCTCACCACTCAGTGCTGGTGGTGCCGGTGGTCGACGTGACCGGGCCGACCCGCGACCTTCAGGACATTCCCGCAGCGGGCGAGAACACCCACCAGATCGTCAAGGACATGGAAGAGATTCTCGACACCATCTCGGCGCGCAATTACCGCGAGATGTACAACGACGCGGTGGGCGACAAGCAGACGCTCCACAACCTGTTCGATCTGGGCTACGTGACCCTGAGTGACCGGGCGCGTGGAGAAGCGCTGTTCAACGCCATCCTTCGCAAAATCAGCAAACTGATCGCGGGCGAAAAGTATGTGCCCGACGAGCTGGAAGACTTGCAAAAAGTTCTGGCCGACAAATACATCTGCAACTTCTCGCTGTTCCAGAGCCTGCCGGACAACTGGGCAATTCAGGCGCTGTTTCCGATCGTGCCGCTGGCCCGCCTCGACGAGCAGCCGACCCGCCAGGGCACCCTGGTGGACATCACCTGCGATTCGGATGGCAAGATCGAGAAGTTCATCGACCTGCGCGACGTGAAGGCCACCCTGCCGTTACACGAACCCAACGGCAAGCCCTATTACCTGGGCATCTTCCTCTCGGGGGCCTACCAGGACGTGCTGGGCAGCGCCCACAACCTGTTCGGCAAGGTCAGCGAGGCGCACGTGACAGCCCGGCCCGGGGGCCGCTACCACATCGATCTGTTCGTGCGCGGCCAGAAGGCCCGGCGCATGATCGAGTCGATGGGTTACGAGGAAGGCATGCTGCGTGACAGCATCGAGGACCAGGCTGACGAGGCCATCAAAGAAGGGCTGCTGACCGACGAGCAGGAAACCGAGATGCTTGAGGACTACGGCGAGGAACTGCTCGGCTACACCTATCTGGAGTACGAGGAAGGCTGAGTTCGAGGGCGATACAGGCAGAAAGAAGCGGGGCCAGTCCATTTCACGACTGGCCCCGCTTTGATGGTCAGTGAGCGAAGGCGCTACAGATCGCGCCTTGAGAAGCGCCACATCGCCAGGGCCACCGCCAGCGCCGTGTAGACGGCGGCCCAGATCAGCACGCCCGGCTCGATCGGGGTGGTGGAGGCGAACGGGTTGGCTCCACGCGCCACCTGGGCGAGTTGCAGAGCACCCTCGGTCTGGAGGTTGTAGCTGGCCCCCAGCCACAGTGCATTGGTGGGCATCACGATGTTGGCGGCGTTCCCGAGGCTTTCCATGGTAGGCGAATTGGCCAGCGCTCCGATGGACTTGAGAATGCCGCCCGCCGAGCCCAGGCCGTAGAGCACGAACACCGCGATGCCGTTGGCGAGGGTGGCGAACAGCGTGCTGCCCAGCACCGTCAGACTGGTGATCAGCACGATGCCCAGCAGAATCTGGGCCACGGCGGCGGTGGGATTGGGCGGCAGGTAGCCGGTGATGAGGTACAGCCCGGTCAGCAGCGCCACCGACACCAGCAGCACGTACAGCACGTTCATGCCGGTAAAGCCCAGCCAGCGCCCCAGCACCACCTGAGCGCGGGTTACCGGGCGGGCGATCACCGACTGCATGACCCCGCTCTCGATGTCGCCGCTGACCGAGGCCACAGTGGAGAGCACCGCCATCAACGAACCGAGAAAGTAGACCAGATACATGCCGAAGATGCCCGAGTACACCACTGGCAGCGCGCCCAGGCCCCGGCGTGGGCCAGCGCTCAGCCCAGCGTTGGCGGCACGCTCGGTGAGGTTTTGTTCCAACCGCAATATGCCGTAGAGGTAAAAGCCGAGGAAGGCGGCAGTGAGAACGAGCAGCACCACGATCAGTTTCTTGCGCAGCGCCTCGCTGAGCGAGAGCCGGGCCATCAAGAGGACGTTGCTCACGCAACCCGTCCCGTAAGAGCGGCCTGCCTGCTGTCGCCACTCGTGCCCACCAGTTCCAGAAACAGGTCTTCGAGGTCGTGGCGCTGCGGAGTCAGGGCGTAGAGCTGCGCGCCCGACGCGGCCACGGCACTCGCCAGCGCGGGAATCGCCTCTTCCCCACTGACCATCACGCTGACCTGCTGGGCGCTCTGCTGCTCCAGCTGGCCCAGGCGACCCAGATCGGCCAGCAGTTGCGGGGTCAGCGCGTCCACCTTGATCATGACCGGCAGCGCGCCGCCCAGCAGCTCGTTCATGGTTCCGGCGCGCACCACCTCGCCTGCCTTGACGAAAGCCACCCGGTCGGAAACCTGTTCGACCTCACTCAGCAGGTGCGAGTTGAGAAACACCGTGACGCCCTCGCGGCGCAGTTCCTGAATGATCTCGCGCACCTCCACCCGGCCCACCGGATCGAGCGCCGAGGTCGGCTCGTCGAGGAAGACCAGCCGGGGATGCGCCAGAATCGCTCCGGCCAGCCCGGCGCGCTGGAGCATGCCCTTGCTGTAGCCGCCCAGCGCCTCAGTGCCGCGCCCACCCAGCCCGACCCTCTCCAATACGGTGGGAATGCGGGTTCGCAGCTCCTCAGCTTTGAGTCCAGCCAGCTGGCCGTGAAAGTTGAGGAACTCCTGGGCCGTCATCCAGGTCTGAAAACGGAACTGTTCCGGCAAGAAGCCCAGGCGGGCGCGCACGGCAGGGTCGTCAGGCGAGCCGCCCAGCACCCTGACGCTGCCCGAAGTGGGGCGCACCAGCCCCAGCAGCATCTTGACAGTGGTGGACTTGCCCGCACCGTTGGGACCGAGGAAGCCGAACACCTCGCCCTCCCCCACTTCGAGGTCGAGGCCCTGAACGACGGCGCGGCCCTTGTATTCTTTGCGGAGCTGCTGGGTCTGAATGGCTAGAGTCATGCGTTTTCCTTTGTGGCTCCCGTGAAATGGGTCTTCGTCCAGCCTGACACTGCGCCTTCATGAGAGCGTCCACCAAAAGGTAGCGCCTGCCGGTGAGCGGGGCTGTCTGTTGACTTGCGGTCGCCGGTGAGCGAGCAAAAAAGGGGGCACGAGGCCCCCGGCGAACGGTTCTGTCCGACTGTTTTGCTCTATTGCAGCTCTGCCTCGTCTCAGCGCGGCGAGAGAATATCCTCGATCTTGCTGACCACTTCGTCGCTCAGGTTGACGCCCGCTGCTTTCACGGTGTCCTCGATCTGGCTGACCTTGGTGGCCCCGGTGATCACGCTGCTGACCCCTTTCTGGCGCAGAATCCAGGCCAGGGCCAGCTGAGCGCGGGTCAGGCCTAGGTCGTCGGCGATGGGTTTGAGGGCGCGGACCTTCTGGATATTCTCGTCGGTGAGCAGGTTCTTGCCCCAGTTTTCCTTCTCGGTGAGGCGCGCTCCGGCGGGTTTGCCGTCGTCGTACTTGCCGGTCAGCAGACCCATCGCCAGCGGGCTCCAGACGACCAAGCCCACCCCCGCCGACTCGGTGTACGGCAAGATCTCGCCCTCGACCCGCTCGCGGCGGATCATGCTGTACTCGGGCTGCTCCACGACCGGCGCGTGCAGGCCGTTGGCCTTGGCAAACTCGACTGCCTGGGCAATGCGCGCGGCGGGCCACATGCTGGTGCCCCAGTAGAGCGACTGCCCGTTGCGGATGACCTGATCGAAGGCCATCACGATCTCCTCGATCGGCACTTCGGGGTCGTAGCGGTGGGCAAAGTAGATGTCGAGATAATCGGTGCCCAGGCGCTTGAGGGTGCCGCGAATGCTCTCCAGCACATGCTTGCGCGACAGCCCTCTGTCGTTGACGTTATCGCTCATCGGCCAGAACACCTTGGAGGCGATCACCAGATTCTGGCGGGGCAACTCGCCCAGCACCGCGCCCATCAGCTCCTCGGATTTGCCACGGGCGTAGATGTCGGCCTCGTCGAAGTAATTAACACCCTCGTCGTAGGCCTTGGTGACGATATCGCGCACCATCTGGTTTTCGTTGACATTGACGCCGTAGGTTTCCCAGCCGCCCAGCGCGACTTCCGAGACCTTCAGACCACTTTTTCCGAGATTGCGGTATTCCATAACCTTCACTTTAACTCTTAAAGCACTGGGCGGGTTTAGGGCATAAGGCGAGGTTAAGGCTCAAGTCCGTTTCCAGCGCTCTAACAGGGTTGGGGTCAAGATGGAGCCCTCCGCCACGCTGCCGAACACCTCACACCGCTCCGGAAAGCGGTGAGCATAGAGGGCGACGTAAGCACACATCACCGCGTCAGCCTCGTCCTCGTGACTCTTGAGCGCCCGACCCCTGAGCATCAGTGGCTCGGCGGCCAGCAGCGTGGCCAGCCCGGTCAGCGGTGGCTCGGCCTGTTCCAAGGCGACCAAGTGGCGGTGGTACTCCGCCCAGGCCGCCAGCAGCGTGGCCCGGCCCTGTCCCTTCTGCTTGTATTTGAGGGTCCGGTCCAGCCCGAACAGCACCACCATCGCCGCGTGCAGGTAGACCTCCACGCAGGCCCGCGCGTCGGGGGCGGACAGATGGTGCGGGTCGTCGATAAAACCGCGCGCTTCCAGAGCGGCTTTCAGCCACTCGCCACGCAGGACGCCACCGTTGTAGCGGCCCAGCAGGGTCCGGTTGGCCGGATGTGCGCCCGCCTGGAAGCGCGTGAAGACCACCGCCAGTTGCGCCTCGGCGGGGCGCTGTCCTGTCAGGTTAGGCACGCTCAGCGGCGCGTCTATGGCGACAAGAGCAGGACCGGAAAGCTGAGCGTCCAGAAAAGCCAGCAACTCGGCGTCGTCACCCAGCACCCCGGAGAACATCAGCCGAGCACCGTGTCGGTCTCCCTCCAGCACCGCCACGCCACTGGGGTTGCGGGCGGACCAGGCCAGATCGAGGCCGATGAACTTCAAGCGTTCGCCCTCACCGCGCCATGCTCGCAAAAGAAACCCGGAAAAAAGCCGCCCCAACAGGAGCGGCTCCGCAGCCGACTACCACTGAGGCACTCAGCGTTTGCCCGGCGCGCCTTCCTTTTCCAGCGGAATATTGGCGACCAGCATGATGGTGTCGCCGCGCTGCTCGACCTCGATGTTGCTGCCTTCCGTCGGAAAGTATTTCTTCACCACCGCCAGCAGATCCTCGCGCAGGGCGTCGACCTTGCCTGGCGCGATCTTGGCGCGGTCATAGGCAAGGACCAGTTCCAGGCGGTCTTTGAGCGTTTCCTTGCTGCCCTTGCGGTTAAAGCCCAGGCGGTCAAAAAAAGAAGCCATCTCACTTCCCCCCGAACAGTCGGCGCAGCACGGCCATGAATCCCCGGTCTTCCTCCAGTTTGGGGAAGGCCAGGTCCTCGCCGCGCAGCCGCCGGGCCGTCGCCATGAAAGCTTGCCCCGCCACCGATTGCCCCAGCACCGCCGGTTCGCCGATGTTGGTGGACACCAGAATGCCCTCGTCCTCGGGAATGATGCCGATGGGTTTGACGCCCAGAATCTCCAGCACGTCGGCTTCCGAGAGCATGTTGCCGCTGGCGACCATCTTGGGGCGCAGGCGGTTGATGACCAGATTGATCTCGCTGATCTGCTGCGCCTCCAAGAGGCCGATGATGCGGTCGGCGTCACGCACGCTCGACACTTCCGGGTTGACGACCACCAGGGCACCCTGGGCTGGGGCCGCCGCCGTCCTGAAGCCCGACTCGATTCCGGCGGGCGAGTCGATCAGCACCCGGTCGAACTGCTCCTCCTCAATGAGCTGCTTGACAGCGGTCTTGAAGACTTCAGGATCGAGCGCGTCCTTGTCGCGGGTCTGCGAGGCGGGCAGCAGATAGAGATTCTCGACCCGCTTGTCGCGGATCAGCGCTTGCTGAAGTCGGCACTTGCCTTCGATGACGTCAATCAGATCGAAGACCACCCTGCTCTCCAAACCCATCACCACGTCGAGGTTGCGCAGGCCCACGTCCACGTCGATCACGGCCACTTTTTCCCCGAGCTTGGCCAGCCCGACACCGATATTGGCCGTGGTGGTGGTCTTTCCGACCCCACCCTTGCCACTTGTCACCACAATTACCTTGGCATTCATTCCGGGCAGTCTAACGCCTGGGGACCAAAGCGGTAGCGCACCCGGCAAGAACCACAAAAAACTGACCCCAGCCGGTGAAGGCGGAGTCAGCCGGGAGAAAAGCTGGGTTCAGTTCTTGCCGAGCGACACCGGCGCTCTGAGATCCGGATTGATGCGGGCCACGGCTTCGCGCACCACGTCGCCGGTAATCAGTTCCTTACTGAGCAGCTCGGAAGCCACCTCGTGCATCGCCTGGGCGTACTCGCTGACCAGCTGGCGGCTCTTCTCGTAGGCGGCCTGCAGGATGCGCTTGATGTCCTCGTCGACGAGTTGTGAGGTGTGCTCGGAAAAGGCCTTGGGCTTGGCCATGTCCTCGCCCAGAAACACCGGGCCGGAATCGGTGGTGAGCGCCATGTTCTTGAAGTTCTCGCCCATGCCCCACTCCAGCACCATCCGGCGGGCGATGTTGGTGCTCTTGCGGAAATCGTCGGCGGCTCCCGAGGTCACGCTGCCCATAAAGACTTCCTCGGCAGCGCGACCCCCCAGCGCCACGACCAGCTGGTTTTCCAGCCGCTCCTTGCTCATCAGCACCTGCTCTTCCGGCAGGTAGAACGCCGCGCCCAGTGCCCGGCCACGCGGGATGATGCTGACTTTCTGAAGCTTGTCGGAGCCCGGAATCACGGCGGCGGTGACCGCGTGCCCGGCCTCGTGGTAGGCAATCGCCTTCTTCTCGGCCTCGCTGATGGTGAGGCTGGAGTTCTCCAGGCCCAGGGTGATCTTGTCGAGCGCCCGGTAGAAATCACTCATGTCGATCTGGGTCTTGGCGATGCGGGCCGCTTCCAGGGCCGCCTCGTTGACCACGTTCTTGAGGTCCGCGCCGGAGAAGTAGGGGGTGCTCTTGGCGATCTCTTCCACGTCCACGCCGCCCGACAGCGGCTTGTTGCGCATGTGAACCTTGAGGATGGCCTGGCGCTCCTTGAGGTTGGGTAGATCGATGGTGACCTGACGGTCGAAGCGTCCGGGGCGCAGCAAGGCCGAGTCGAGCACGTCGGGGCGGTTGGTGGCTCCCAGCACGATCACCGAGGCATTCTTCTCGAAGCCGTCCATTTCCGAGAGAATCTGGTTGAGGGTCTGCTCACGCTCGTCGTGACCGCCGCCGATGCCCGCACCGCGCTTACGGCCAATCGAGTCGATCTCGTCGATGAAGATGATGGCGGGCGCACTCTTGCGGGCGTCCTCGAAGAGGGTCCGCACGCGGCTAGCACCCACACCCACGAACATCTCCATGAATTCGGACGCGCTCACCGAGAAGAACGGCACCTCGGCCTCACCGGACACGGCGCGGGCCAGCAGGGTCTTGCCGGTCCCGGGAGGGCCGACCAGCAGAACGCCCTTGGGGATTTCCGCGCCGATCTGGTGGTACTTGCCGGGGTTTTTGAGGAAGTCCACGACCTCGATGAGTTCGCGCTTGGCTTCTTCGTGTCCGGCCACGTCGGTGAACTTGGTGGCGACCCGGTTTTCCTTGCCGTAGCGCTTGGCCTTGCTCTGCCCGAACTGCATCACGCCGTTCTGACCGCCCTGGGCGCGCATGAAGAAGAAGTACATCATGCCGAACAGGAGAAGAATCGGCAGGAAGGTCGCCAGCAAGCTCAGCCACTGGCTCGGCGCGGCGTAGCTGTAATTGACGTTCTGCTTTTGCAGCTGCGCCGTCAGCTCGGTGTCGGGGGTGGCCGAGGAGTTGGGCAGCCGCACCTGAAACTGCTTGACGCTCTGGGTTCCGCTGGCCGTGTTGGCCGGAACCTGGGCCGGGGTTTTGAGGGTGACGGTGGCCACGTCGCCGGTCGAGACGACCTGCTGCACCTGTCCCTGACCGAGCAGAGATTTAAAGGTGCTGTAGTCCACCGTGGCGCGGCCCCCGATGGGCGCGTTGGTAAACATCAGGTACAGGGCCACCACGAACAGCAAGATCAGCCACGGATTTAAACGCTTCAAGGCACTTCCTCCAAAGAGAACGAAAAAGGGTGTGTGGGACGCGCTGACTCGGATCAGACGAGAGCATCATCTGCGGGAGGCGCACCCAGTGAATCTGAGTGTATCAGACTCAAGATAAGGGTGTGTACGCTTCGTCCCGCTCGGCGCTGAGCGCGTCTTTAACTGGATCTGGAGATTCTCACATCTCGCACGCCCGCGATGTGACCAGTCCGCGCGTTGAGGCTGGCGCCCCCGGAGCTGGGCACTCAGGGTATGCTGGGAAGAATGATTGATCCCGCCCTCACCTGGCAGCAGGCCTGCGAAGCGCTGTCCAGTGACGACTACGACGCGGCCTACCAGATTCTGGAAGCGGCCTACAACGAGGCTGCGCGCCCGGCCCGTGCCCGATTGGCACTGTATCTGGTGAGCCTGAGCAGCTTGTACGGCGACTCGGGCAGCGAGGACATGCGCCGGGGACTGACCGAGGCCCGCACCCTCGACGCTTCGCTGCGGGCCGACCCGCTGTACCTGGCGCTAAGTGCTGAACTCGACGCCCGCACGCGCGGCCCCGACGCCCAGCCGCCGCGCCCGGAAGCCCAGCACGCACTCGACGCCCTGAGCCGCTACCATGCCGCCTGCGCCCTGAGCCTGGGCGAGCAGCCGGAAGCGGCCCTGCAGGTCGCGCCGCCCGCGCCGGAGTTGCCGGTTCATCTGCGCTGGCGGCTGCGCAGCTGGCAGGCCGACGCCGAGGAGCAGCTTGGCCACAGCGAGGACGCTGTCGCCCTCTACGGCGAGGCGGCCCACCTGGCCCTGGGCATCAACAAGGCGGTGATGTGGCAGGAGCAGTCTGCCCTGCTGCTGCAACTGGGCCGCACCGACGAGGCGGGCGCGGTGCTGGAGCGGGCGCGGCCCCTGTACGGCAAGCCGCTGCCGGAGGAAGACACCCTGCATCTGGCCAGCTGGCACTACCTGCAAGCCCAGTTCGAGATGCATCAGAACGAGCTGGACACCGCCCTGGCCAGCATTCAGGAAGCTGCCCGGCTGGAGGCGTCGCAAAACGAAGCCAGCTACGGAGTGGCGCTGGTGTGGGGCCAGATTCTGACCAGCTGGGGCCAGCCGGAAGAAGCCCTGCCCCTGTTCGAGCAAGCACTCACGCGGGCCGAGGACGAGGACCGGCCCTACGCCCTGCACGAACTCGGCGTGGCCCTGCTGGACCTGGATCGCCCGGTGGACGCCCGCGAGAAACTCGAAGCGGTGCTGGGCGCTTCGGACTACCCTTTTCTGGCCGAGGTGCTGGCTGACGTGGCCGAGTGCGACTACCGCCTGGGACGACTACAGGAAGCCCAGCAGGAAGCCGAGCAGGCACTCGCCCAGGGCGCGACCATTCCGGCCAGCTTGGTGCTGGGCAGCGTGGCGCTCGATTATTACCACCTCGACGACGCCCTGGAGCACTACCAGCGGGTCATCCGGGAGGCCGCGCCGGGCAGCCGCGACTGGATCACCGGACAGCAGATGGCCGCCGACGTGATGGCCCAGCAGGGCTTTCCCGACCCGGCGGCGGCCTACGCCCACGCCCAGCAAGCGCTGGAGCACACCGAGGCCAGCGACGACTGGTTCGGCACCCTGCAAGACCACCTGACCAAAGCCGAGACGCTGATGGGTGCGGGCAAAGGGCGAACGCTGAACTGAGGCGAGTCGCCAGAACCGGGCAACCTAGAGTTCCAGCGCCGCCCGCGCCTGGGCCAGATGGTGGCGCAGGTGCCAGTCGTGCTTGGTCACCAGTTGCCACAGATCCTGCTGGCCTTCCTGCGGATGCACGATCTGGCGGGCGAAGCGGGCGCTCTCCACGCCGCGCAGCAGGGCCAGCCAGCGCAGATTGAGGGCATCGAGCAAATCGAGAGCTGGGGCCAGCGGCAGCGCTGTGTCGGGCAGCAAGATGGTGGCGTCCTGATCGAACGGCTGGATGACGTACCCGTCTTGCGTCAGCCCGCCCTTGAGCCGCACTAAGCCATGCAAATGCGCCTCGGCAGCGTGGTGGGCGAGCTGGCGCACGTTCCAGCTTCCAGGTCGGTAGGTGCGGGCCAGTTCGGACACGGTCCGCGCCCCGGTCAGGCCGCGCCAGCCGGCCACCGATTCTTCCAGCGAGGCGGAAAAGCGCTCCAGGGTCGCGGGAGAGCGCTCGGCGGCGGGAAGCTGCGGCAGCGGGCCGATGGGAAAGCGGTCAGCGGGAGTGGTCACGCCGCAGTATAACAAGCTAGAGTTCCGGCAGCTTGGAGCGCGTGCCCAGCCAGGCGGTCAGCAGGCCGACGATGCCCGCGCCCACCCACACCACCCCGCCCGGCCCAATGACCCCAGCCAGCGCTCCGGCGGGAAAGTCGCCCAGCGGACGCACGCCCATCATCAGCAGGGTGTTGACGCTCATGATCCGGCCCCTGAGCCTCTCCTCAACGCGGCCCTGCATCACCGAGATGGCCACCGACTGCACCACGTTGAGGGCCAGTCCCTGCACGAACAGCGCCGCCATCGCCATCGCCAGGGTGTGGGTGAAGCCAAAGGCGATCAGCGAAACGACCCACACCGCAGTGGCCCCCAGGAAAACGCGGCCCTGCTGCTTGAGCTTCCTGAACGAGGCCACTGCCAGCCCGCCCACGACGGTGCCCAGCCCCACGGCGGTAAACAGCCAGCCCAGTCCGACGTGGCTCAGGTGCAGTTGCCGCTGGGCGAAGATCGGTAGGATCAGCGAGACGCTCGGCCCGAAAAACAGTACCGCGCCGTAGCCGCTGATGATCCAGGGCAGGAAGGTGTCTTGCTTGATGACCTCGAGAGCTTCGGTGAGCGATTTCCTGAAATCGGGTTTACCTTCGCCCCCCCGCACGGCGGCCCTGCCCGAGAGCTGGATGCGCCACAGGGCGATCAGCATACCTGCGAAGCTGGCAGCATTGAGCAGGAAGATGCCGCCCAGGCCCAGCGGTCCTGACAAGAAGCCTGCCAACGCCGGGCCGATGGCCGCTGCCGAGCTGAAAGCCACCGCTTGCAGCGCCACCGCGTTGGTGAGGAGTTCTTTGGGCACCAGCAGCGGCACCAGTGCTCCGCGCGTGGGCTGGTCGATGCTCAGCACCGCGCTGGAGACCACCGACAGCACGATGATGCTCCACAGGGCGATGTGCTGGGTCAGGGTCAGGAAGCCCAGCAGCGCCGCCGTGATGGCCAGCAGGGTCTGGGTGAACAGTAGCAGCTTGCGCTTGTCGAAGCGGTCGGCCAGGCTGCCGCCGAACAGCGAGCAGCCAATGAAGGTGAGCGCTTGGGCCAGCGACACGAAGCCCAGCGCAGTGCTGGAATTGTCGGTGAGGCGCAGCACCAGCAAGCTGAGGGTCACGATCTGCATCCAGGTGCCGACGGCAGAGAGCAGCAGGGCCAGCCACAGCACGCGAAATTGCGGATTCTTGAGGGCGTCGAAGGTGTGAAGCTTGCTGGCGGTGGGGGCGGCGCGGCTCATCTGCGCGCCACGCTAGCGCCGGGCAAAATCCGCCACCGTAAGCGGGGCGCAGCGGACATTGAGCGAATCTTGTGATTTCCGGTGTCCATCTGCACTTCTTACGGCTCCCGGCGAAGCTGCTGGCCCAGTTGCTCAGCAGCGTGGGCGGCGGCCCCCAGTTCCTGGGCCAGCGCTGCCGAACCCGGCGGTGGCAGGCTGCGGGCGTGCAGCGAGAGACTCAGCGCCGCATTGGCGTGAAGCTGCATCAGGGCGGCGTCGGTTTCGGCGGGCGTCAGGTCGCTCCCGGTGTGGCCCCAGGGCGGCTCCAGCCGGGCGGCCTGCGCCAGTTGCTCGGCCTGAATCCGCAGCGTGCGGGCGGCGCGGCGCTCAGCGCTGGCCTGCTCGGGGTCGCCGCCGCTGCGCAGGGCCGCCACCGCCTGCACATAGCGGTGCTGCGCCTCGGCGGCCTGCTGCAAGGCTCCCCGAAGCTGCACCGAGGGCCACTCGGGCCACAGCACATACACGCCGAGCGCAATTAGCCCGCCCAGCAACGTCAGCAAGATGCGCTGCTCGACGACCAGACGCTCCGGGAGACCCGAGGCCGACACCGAGAAGACCACGTAGAGCGTAATGGCCGCCGAGAAGGCCGCGTAACTGGTGGGAAACAGCGCGTAGACCAGCCAGGCCGCGCCGAGACTGAGAACGCCCAGCGCCGCCGGGCCGGGGTGCAGTGCCCAGACGAACAGTGAGGCCAGCAGCACCCCCACCAGCGTGCCGCCGAAACGGGCCAACCCCCGCGTCAGGGTGCTGAGGTAATCCTGACGCAGCACCACGCCCACTGTCAGGGCCAGCCAGTAGCCGTGGGGCACGCTGAACAGCCGGGTCAGCAACGTCACCAGGGCCAGCGTCAGGGCATATTTGAGGGTGTGACGGCCCAGGCTGCCGCGCGGCGAGGCGTTGCGCCACCACTGGGCCAGGGCGCTGTCCGGCTGGGCGGGCGGCGGGGGCGGCTCGGGGTCGGTTGCTGCGGCCCGGTCTTCGGCCGTCAGATCGGTCAGCAGCCGCACCATCAAACTGGCCCATTCGTGGAGGTCGGCTCGCTGGCGATCAGCCGTACCAGTGGGGTTCAAGCGCTGCAAACTGCTGTTCAGCGCGGCACGGTCCTCCGGCGTCAGGTGGGACCGACCGTGCATCAGCCCAGTTTCCAGCGCCCGCAGGGCCGTCAGCAGCGCCGCACCCATCTGCTGGGCGGCCTGGCCCGCAGCCGGGTCACCGTCCCCTTGACGGGCCGTCCAGTCGGCGCGGGCGTAGCCGACCAGCGCGGCCCGCAGGCCCTCGGCCACCCGCAATGAGCGGCGCAAATCGGCATGCTCGCCGCGCCAGGCCAGTTGGCGGGCCTGGTCGAGCACGGTCCAGGCGTCCTGAAACGCCGCCGGGTCGACCAGCTGATGGCCCGGCTGCGGCAGGCGGGCCATCAGCGCCGTCAGTTGGCCGTAGACCCGCGCCACCGCCTGGCGTTCGGGATGACGCGGACTCAGCGGCCAGATCACACCCAGCAGCAGGGTTTGCAGCAGCCCACCCAGCAGCACCAGCACGCCGCCGGACAGGGCCAGCGCGGGCGGCAGGTTCAGCCCCGAGAGCACTATAAAGACCATGGTGCCCTGAATGCCAATGGTGGTGGCCGCCGCACCGGACGCGCCGTAGATGGCCAGCCCGAAACTCAGCAGCGCGGTGATGATGGCCAGCCACCAGGGGTGCGGACCGACCAGCAGCGCCAGCAGCGTGACTGCCCCCATCACGGCGCTGGCATTCAGCATCAGGCGCAGGCGACTGCGGTACACACCGCTGTACGAGGCCAGCCCGGCGTTGAGTGCCCCGGTGGACGCCAGAATGCCCCAGGCCGCGTGCCCGGTCAGCGAGGCCAGGACAATCGGAATCGCCACGCCCAGGGCGCAGCGGGTCGCCGTGCCGGGCCGCCACTTGTCAGGCGCGAAGGCGAAGGCGGTGCGAAACAGCAGCGTGCGGCGGCGCATGGGAATACTGTGGCACGCTGGGAGGGCGTCATTGGACTTGCGAAACCTTAAGAATGAGGCGTCGTGTCGTCAGCGTCGTCAAACCGGGCGATGGCCTGGCGAATCCGGTTGACCCGCAGGTGGGTCAGGTCGGGGCGGCCATAATGCCCGGCGAGGTCGAAATTCTGACGCTCCTCGCGCACGCGGGCATGGTCGAGGGCAACGACAAACAGGCCCTCTTGCTCGGCCACCGGCTCCAGCAACCACGTTCCGTCCGGCGCGGCGGCGGCGCTGCCCCCATTGCCAAAAAACGGACGGTTGGTGGCCAGCAGTTCATCTCGAAAGGGCGTGCCCACCGGAATATCATCCGGGCGCAGCACCCCGCTGACCGACACCACATAAGAGCGACTCTCGAGGGCGATAAAGCGGGTGATGTCGGGCGTGTTGTGCATTCCGCCGGGCCAGACCGCCACGTGCACATCAGCACCCTGGGCGTACAGCGCTGTTCTGAGGAGCGGCACCCAGTTTTCGTAGCAATTCAGGCCGCCGACCTGAAAAGCGCCCAGCGGATGCACCCGCAGACCGTGACCGTCGCCCGCCGCCCAGACGAGGCGCTCCTCGTAGGTGGGCTGGGTTTTGCGGTGCACCGAGGCGACCTCACCGCGCTCGTTGATGTACACCAGCGAGCAGTAGAGGCTGTGCCCACCCCGGTCCGGCGCACGCTCCATGATGCCCAGATACACCGCCAGATGATGCCGGGCTGCCAGCTGACAAACCCTACTGAGGTCGCCGCGCTCTATGACCACGCCCTGGTCGAGGTAGTGGGCGTACATGCGTTTCTGGGCCGGATCGTTGAACCTCGCGCCGCCCGTGAGTTCGACCCAGAACGGATAGCCCGGCACGAGCGCTTCACCGAAGACGACCAGCTGGCAGCTGCTGGAGGCCGCTTGCTCAATGAAACGCTCCACTTTTTGCAATGTCGCCACGCGGTCGAGCCACACTGGGGCCATCTGCACCAGACCGACCTTGAGTTCACCTGACGATTGAGGGAGAGGCTCGGTTTTCATCGACCCCATTGTAGTCGACGGTAGCAGCTTCCCTGAGCGCCACCACGAGTCCTACCAACCAGCCAATCTCGGCGAAGTGCTTGAGCACACGCTGAGATTGGCTGACGGGCATCTGGCCTCCAACTTGTCAAAACAACGTTCCCTGATCATGACGGCTCCCGCTCGCCCTGAACATTTAGAAACCCTCCGGTCACTCGAGCAATTCAACCAGCGCCTGAAAGTTCTCCTGCGGCGTGCCTTTTGCCGTGTCCAGTTGGAAGCGCGAGGTCATCCAGGGCTGATAGTCGTTGACCTGAACGTTCGACCAGGTGGGGGGCTTCCACTGTCCAGCATGGTTCTCCACATCCTCACGCCGCGTCTCGACCCGCCGCCGATGTTCGGTTTCGTCAGAACAGATGATTTCAATATCTATGCACTGACTTGAGCAACGACGCGCCACTTCGTGCCAGGCTTCACGCGTGACAGGCAAAGGATTCACACAATCCACGACCACCGTTCGGTCCAATCGCAGGTTGTCCTCTGCGAGTGCATAAAGAACCGCGTAGCCCTCCACCGTGACCTGAAGTGCTGTATTGAGAAGTGCAGCTTCGACCGTATCCAGGCGCAGATAGGTGGCGTTGAGCTTATGTGAAAGCTGGCGGGCCAGCGTGGATTTGCCAGTTCCAGGGAGACCACTGAAGACGATTAACATGACCTACAGTGTCATAAAAAAGGGCCGGAGGAACTTATCCCCAGCCCTTTCAAACTGTTGAATTTGTTTGTGCTTAGAAGTCCATGCCGCCCATGTCGCCGCCGCCCATGCCGCCGCCGCCACCCTGGCCGCCCTGCTGGGGCTTCTCGGGCTTGTCGGCCACGATGGCCTCGGTGGTCAGAATCAGCGCGCCAATCGAAGCGGCGTTCTGAAGCGCGGTGCGGGTGACTTTGGCCGGATCGACGATCCCGGCGGCCACCATGTCGTCCACGTACTCGCCGGTCGCGGCGTTGAAGCCGTAACGGGGCTTGTCGCTGTTGATGACGGCGTTGACGATGACGCTGCCTTCCTCACCGGCGTTGATGGCGATCTGGCGGGCGGGTTCTTCCAGGGCGCGGATCAGGATGCGCGCGCCGGTGGCCTCGTCGCCGATGAGGCTCTCGGCAGCCTTACGAACCGCCGGGATGATGCGCAGCAGGGTGGTGCCGCCGCCGGCCACGATGCCTTCTTCCACAGCCGAGCGGGCGGTAGACAGGGCGTCCTCGTAGCGGTGCTTCTTTTCCTTGAGTTCGGTCTCGGTGGCGGCACCCACACGGATGACGGCCACGCCGCCGGCCAGCTTGGCGAGGCGCTCCTGGAGCTTCTCGCGGGCATAGTCGCTGTCGGTGTTGTCGAGTTCACCCTTGATGGCGTTGACGCGCGACTCGATCTCGCTCTGGTCACCCGAGCCGTCGATGATGGTGGTCTCGTCCTTGGTGATACGGACGCGCTTGGCGCTGCCCAGCATGTCCAGGGTGGTGTTCTCCAGCTTGTAGCCGAGGTCTTCGGTCACGAGCTGCCCACCGGTCACGGCGGCGATGTCGCGCAGCATTTCCTTGCGGCGGTCACCGAAACCGGGAGCTTTGACAGCGGCGATGTTCAGCGTGCCGCGCAGCTTGTTGACGACCAGGGTGGCGAGCGCTTCGCCTTCGACGTCTTCAGCGATGATCAGCAGCGGGCGACCGGTCTGGGCAACCTTCTCAAGCACCGGGAGCAGGTCCTTGAGGTTGCTGATCTTCTTCTCGTTGATCAGGATGTAGGGGTCCTCTAAGACCGCTTCCATCTTCTCGGCGTTGGTGACGAAGTAGGGGTTGATGAAGCCCTTGTCGAACTGCATGCCCTCGACGACGTCCACTTCGGTGTCAAAACCTTTGGATTCCTCGATGGTGATGACGCCTTCCTTGCCGACCTTGTCCATCGCGTTGGCGATTTCCTGACCGACAGTCTCGTCGTTGGCGCTGATGCCCGCGACCTTCTTGATGGCCTCGGAGTCTTCAATCGGCACGGCCAGCTTCTTGATTTCTTCGATGGCCACAGCAACGGCTTTATCAATGCCGCGCTTGAGGGCCAGCGGGTTGGCACCAGCAGCCACGTTGCGCAGGCCTTCCTTGACGATGGCCTGGCCCAGCACGGTGGCGGTGGTGGTGCCGTCGCCCGTGATGTCGTTGGTCTTGCTGGCGACTTCCTTGAGCAGCTGAGCGCCGATGTTCTCGAGCTTGTCTTCCAGCTCGATTTCCTTGGCGACAGTCACGCCGTCTTTGGTGATGGTCGGGCTGCCGAATTTCTTCTCGATGACCACGTTGCGGCCACGGGGCCCCAGGGTCACCTTGACGGCGTTGGCAACGGCATTGACGCCGCGCTCCAAGCTACGACGGGCCGATTCATCAAAAATCAGTTGTTTTGACATGTGAACTCCTTAAAAAGTGAGGTTAAGAGACTGAATAACCAAAACAGGGGAACGAACTTCAGTCGACGATGGCGAGGATGTCGCGCTCGCTGAGCAGGCTGTAGTTCTTGCCGTCCAGCGTGACTTCGGTGCCGCCGTACTTGGCGAAGTAGACGGTGTCACCCTCGGAAACCTCGACGGCCACCTTGGTGCCGTTGTCGAGGGTCTTGCCACTGCCGACGGCGATGACTTTGCCGCGCTGGCTCTTTTCTTTGGCAGTATCAGGCACGAACAGACCACCAGCGGTCTTCTGCTCGCCTTCTTCGATAATTTCCACGAGAACTCGGTCACCTAAAGGTTTCAGCATGTGGTTCCTCCATAAGTTGATGTGATGTGCGGCGCGGGGAAAAACGGCAGCGGCCTTGAGGCAAGACTCACAATTTTTGCCGTCCCAGCGCCAATCCGACAGTGGGAACCTTAGCACCGGACTCAGCCAAGTGTCAACCCTGAGAGTGCGGGAATCTGAGTCAGAAACGCTCAAGTTGCGGCTGCATGGGCATTGAGACGGGCATATACCGGTGATTGACAAACACATTCGACATATATATGTTTATGCCAGATACATCTCAGGGAGGTATAAATGGCCCGTCCGCCGATTCTCAGCCGGTCCGAGTTTGAGAAGACGATGCAAGACCTCGTCAAGGTGCCGCTCACACTGGCGCTGGTCGACCTCGACCATTTCAAACAGCTCAACGATCTGCTGGGTCACGCCGAGGGCGACCGGGTGCTGCGGCAGGTCGAGCGACTTCTCTCGGGCAGCCTGCCGGCGGGCAGCCACGTGGCACGGCTGGGCGGCGACGAGTATGCCGTGATTCTGCCGGAAAGCGCCGCAGAGACGGCCCTCATCCTCTTCGACGAGATCATCAAGCACTTTCAGATCAACCGCGAGAGCGACTGGCCGCGTGCCCTGGGGCTGTCGGTGGGACTGGCCGGCCGTCCGGCCCACGCCGAGAGCAGTTTCGACTTGCAGCGTGCCGCTGACGAGGCGCTGCTGCGGGCCAAGCGCGAGGGGCGCGGAAGGGCCTGCATCTATGTGGAGTCCAAGATGGTCCTGAAGAGCAACTACTACCCGAAAAGCCAGTTGGAGCGCCTCGCCAAACTCGCCTCGGCGCACAGCCGCACCGAGGCCAGTTTGCTCAGAGAAGCGCTTGACGACCTGATCGAGAAAAACCGGGGAGCGCTGTGAGGGGATTTGACCCTACGTCCAGCTGGCAAACCGTGATGCAGGAAGCCTGGAGCGCTTACCTGCACGGCTCGTATCCTATCGGCGCATGCGTGCTGGACGGTGAGGGCGCGATCATCGCCCGTGGGCGCAACCGCCTAGGAGAAGAGCACCGGGTACACGAAATGATTTCCGGCCACCGCTTGGCCCATGCCGAGGTGAACGCGCTGCTGAACTTGCCGGAAGTAAGTACCGAAACGCCCGGCACACTGACGCTGGTATCGAGCGTGGAACCCTGCCCGATGTGCCTGGGAGCCATGCGGATGCAGGGCATCACCAAGCTGGCCTACGCTGCCGCCGATGCCTGGGCCGGGCACGTGGACGCACTGGATAAGACCTTCTATTTCAGCCAGAAGGCCACCGAAATTTACCGCGCCCCGCCTGAGGTGGAAAGGTTTTGCGCCACGCTGCTGCTGACCTTCTTCTTGGACAGTGAAATGGCACGGAACCACGGCTTTTTCAAGGTGAACCGGGAAGCACAGCCGCAGCAGTTTGAGCGGGCGCTTAAACTCCACATGGACGGTACCTTGCGGCGTCTACGCACAGAGCAGCGCGAATTCGCGGTGGCGTTCGGGATGCTGGCGTGAGCGCCTGGACTCACCTCTCTCCCGGCTGGCAGGTCGCCTGGGCGCAGGGCTGGGAAGCCTACCAGAGCGGCAACGTGCCGGTGGGCGCAGCCATCGTGAATGAGGCGGGCGAGGTGTTGGCGGCGGGTCGCAACCGCACGCGCGAAGCAAGGCAAGTCAACGGCGTGATTTCGGGCTTTGATCTGGCCCACGCCGAGGTTAATGCCCTGCTCGGTCTGCCCAAAGTCAGCCGCGAGGAAGGCCACGTCCTGACACTGCTGACCACCCTGGAACCCTGCCCTCAGTGTGCCGGAACGCTGGTGATGAGCCAGGTGCGGCGGCTGAGTTACGCCGCCGCCGATCCCTGGGCAGGGTGCGCCTCGCTGTTTGCCGAGAATGCCTATATGGCCAGCAAACGGGTGACGGTTTCACGGGGACCGAGTAATCTGGCGCGGGCAGTGCAGGTGCTGCATCTGCTCGAGGAACTGGCCGCCGGAAACTTGAGCGGCCCCTTCCGGGAGCGTTTCGAAACGGCGGTGCCGAACGCGGTGCGGGTGGCCGAGCGGCTGCATACGGTGGGAACGGTGTCGAAGCTGTGGAGCGCCCAGACGGCTTACCTGCACCTTTTGCAGGAGACTTGAACATGACCACCCACCTTCAGCTGACTCTGCTCAGACATGGCCGCAGCCGCGCCGACGACGAGAACGTGCACGAGGGCCGCTACGACTCGCCGCTGACCGAGGTGGGGCGGGCGCAGGCGCGAAAGCTGGCCGCGTACTGGCAGGCCCACCCGCCAGGATTCGAAGTGGCGCTCTGTTCCAGCTTGGTGCGTGCCCACGAGACGGCCCAGATCGTCTGCGCGCCCCTGGACCTGAGGCCGAGAGTGAGCGACTTCTGGCGCGAGTGGGACAACGGGCCACTGGCCGGAATGACCCGTGAGGAATCGGCGCGGCGTTACCCCGTCCCAGCGTTTCGCCACGACCTCTCCCCCTTCACGGCAGACGGCGGCGAATCGCAAGCGCAGATCCGGGCGCGGGCGCTGACGGCCCTGCACGAACTCTGGGCCATGCCAGTCTCGAACATGCTGGTGGTGTCGCACGGCGGCTTTCTGAATTCGGTCTTGCGCGAACTGCTCGGCAGCACGCGGGCCTGGTTCGAGTTTGGCGACACCGGCTTTGCCCGCCTGAGCCTCTCTCGCCAAAGTCATACGGTCAGGGTGCTGGGCGTCAACGAGCAGCCGCACACAGCAAATTAGCGGCGGTTGAGCCGGGTCTTTCCCCGCTGAAGGGCCTTGACCACACGGGTAATGACCAGTACCGCACCTGCTATGCCATGCGGCCCATACGGCTCATAGGCCTGTAGGCGGGTGATTTTGCCGTTGCGCATCTCTACTGCAAACATCTGTGGAAACCGCAGGTGCATTCCTACTTTCAGAATATGATGGGTGGCGACTTCCACAGCGGCACTTTGACCGTCCGGCGCGAAGTAGATCTGCTCGATGGGAAAGCCGAATTTTTGCATGCTGCCAAAGCCCCAGCGCAGCCCCGCCTCAATTTCGGCTTTGCCGCGCATGGTTGGATTGGGATAGTGCGGATCGGCCATCACGGCGTCATCTGCCAGCATTGCCAGGGTGGCTGGCAGATCTTGACGCTCTACAGCACCGAACAGCTGCCGGATGAGGCGGTCTAACTCAGGAGAGCTGGGTGAAGTCATCCTTCAGTGTAAGGCTGAGCGCGTTTCGGGCCATCGCCGCACTTCTCTTGTTCAAGCTGCTGCGGCCCGTCAACTCAAGCGGCAAGTCATCGTCACTTCGTAGTTGTTCAGGCCCGCCTTCTGCCGCCCCACGAAGTTCTGGCCGCTCAGCACGCCCGACAGGGTGCTCTGCGAGTTGGAGAAGTAGCCCAGCCGCGCTTTCTTGAAAATCAGGTCCACACCCGCGTAGCTCTCGGTATGATCGCTGACGCTGAGAATCAGGCTGAAATTGGGGCCGTCGGCAATGCGCCGCCCGTAGACCCAGAACGACTTGCCCGCGCCCTCGGTCAGCACGCCCGCCACCTCGTTGGTGTGCGGATCGAGATTGGCCGACAGCTTGAACGGCACACTCGTCAACGTGCCGGAGCGCAGGCCAGTGCAGTTGAGGGTGGGAGGCGCAGCGCTCAGACGCGGAGCACAACCGGCGAGGGTGCAGGCGAGGGCAACCAGCGACAGGCGTTTCATGAAGGCAGTCTAGCGGGCCGATTCAAACCGCGCCGCATCGCACGGTTTGGGCCGGGCCGGGCCGCTAGAACAAGCACCATGATTCAGCAGGAACGGTTGCAGATTCTCAAGGAAGGTCAGCCGGGCAAGGGCGACTACGTTCTCTACTGGATGCAGGCGTCGGTGCGCACCCGCTTCAACCACGCGCTGGAATACGCCGCTGAACAGGCCAACGACCTCGGGCTGCCCCTGATCGTCGCCTTCGGCCTGACCCCCGGCTACCCGGAAGCCAACGAGCGCAGCTATGCGTTTTTGCTCGAAGGTCTCAGAGATGTGCAGCGCAACCTCAAAGAGCGCGGCATCGTCTTCGTGCTGCGGCTGGGCCACCCGCCCGAGGTGATCCTGGCGCTGGCGACGAGGGCCAGTCTGGTCGTCACCGACCGGGCCTACCTTCAGCCGTCGCGCAGCTGGCGCACCTGGCTGGCCGAGCGGCTGGACGTGCCGCTCATTCAGGTGGAATCCGACGCGGTGGTGCCGATCGAGACCGCCTCCGGCAAGCTGGAATGGGCCGCCCGCACCATCCGCCCCAAGATCCACAAGCGGATGGACGGGTTTCTGGTGCCGCTGGAACCCTGCCCGGTCAAGGTGAACTCGCTCGGTTTGATAGCCGGCGTGGATGTGAGCGACCCGGCTGAGGTGCTCAAGACGCTGGACATTGACCGCAGCGTGCCGCCCGGCGAGGAGCGCGGCGGCGAGGACGCCGCCCAGGCGCGGCTGAGCGCGTTCGTCAAGGACGGGCTGAACCATTACGACGAGCGGCGCAACAATCCCTTGGTCGACGGCGCGTCGCGGCTCTCGGCTTACCTGCACTACGGCCACCTCTCCCCCATCGACGCCATCTTGCAGGCGCGTGAAGCGGGTGCCGCGGGCCTGGACGCTTTCACCGAGGAACTGGTGGTGCGCCGCGAGTTGAGCTTCAATTTGTGCTTCTACAACCCGCGTTACGCTGATTACGACGGGCTGCCCGAGTGGTGCCGCAAGACGCTGGCCGAACACCAGGACGATAAGCGCGAACATCTGTATACCCGCGCCGAACTGGAAGCCGCACGCACCCACGACCCTTACTGGAACGCCGCGCAAAATCAGATGGTCCGCACCGGACGAATGCACAACTACCTGCGAATGTACTGGGGCAAGAAGGTACTGGAGTGGTCGGCCACGCCGCAGGAGGCCTACGCCGTACTGGTGCAGCTCAACAACAAGTACGAGACTGACGGACGCAACGCCAACAGCTACGCGGGCATCAACTGGGTATTCGGCAACCATGACCGGCCCTGGGCACGACGGCCCATCTTCGGCACGGTGCGCTATATGGCCGCCAGCGGTCTGAAACGCAAATTCGACGCTGACGCGTATGCAAAAAAGTGGGCGTGAGCTGAGGTTCTGAGCAACAAAAAAGCGGCCCCCTCAGGAGCCGCTTTTTTGAGGTTGCATTCGCTACCAGGCGTAGAAGATCGCCACGATAAACAGCCACACGATGTCGACCAGGTGCCAGTACATGCTGGCGGGCACCAGGGAGCCGTGGTTGGTCTTGTCGATCTTGCCGGTCATGTACTGGTAGTACGGCAGGGCCACGCCCACGCCGCCGATGATGATGTGCAAGCCGTGCAACCCGACGATGATGAAAAAGCAGGTCTGCCAGAGGTTTTGCATCCAGTTGCTCTCGGAGCCGAACAGCGAGAACTCGTAGACCTGGAAGATCATGAAGAAGGCTCCCAGAATCAGGGTCAGCAGCAGGCCCAGGCTGCCCCGGCTGGTGCGATGGTGGTGCAGGTCCTGCTCGGCCTTGTGGATCACGAACGAGCTGCTGACCAGGATCAGGGTGTTGAGCGCCGCCAGCCAGATGCTCGGACGGGTCACCGGCGGCACCGCGTTGCCTGCCACGCGCAGGTACACGTACCCACCGATCAGCACCCCGAAGAGGCTAACTTCCGAGATGATGAACCAAGCCATGCCCATGAAGCCGTTGCTGTACTTGGTCAGGGTGTGGTGATGCACTGGCACATCGTATTCGGGCGTTCCGGCCCACTTGAACAGCGAGTAGAGGAAAATCGGAATGCTGACATAGAGGATGATGCTGGCGAGCTGGTTGGGCGTCTGGGCCACCGAGGGACTCCAGCTCGAAAACCAGCCGAACGAGAGGCCGTAGCCCATCAGCGCCAGACCGATGGCGGTCATGAACGGCCAGACGGTGCTCTGCGGCAGGTGAATACTGCTGGGATCCACCGGAATCAACTTCGCACCGCTCTGCTCCCAGTCGTACAGGGGACGCTCGGTGGGAAAGGTGGTAGGGAAGTCGTGGGCGAAGTCGTAGTCCTTGGGGGGGCTGTCGGCAGTCCATTCCAGCGTGAAGCCGCCCCAGGGGTTGGCCGACGCGGTGGCCGGACGACGCCAGCTCTGGTACATGTTCCACCACCACACCATGCCGCCCGCCAGCAACATCAGCGCGCCCAGGGTGGAGATGAAGTTCAGTTCGTTCCAGGCAAAATTTCCCGCCGGGTAGGTGTAGTAGCGCCGGGGCATGCCCAGCAGACCCAGGATGTACTGCGGCATGAAGGTCATCCAGGAGCCGATCATGAAGAGCCAGAAGTGCCACAGCCCCAGCTTCTCGTTCATGAAGCGCCCGGTCATCTTGGGCCACCAGTAGTACAGGCCGCCCATTGCCAGAAAGGCCGTGCCGAACATCATCACGTTGTGGAAGTGGGCGACCACGTAGTAACTCATGGTGACCTGATAGTCGAAGGGAATCAGGCCCAGCGTGATACCGGTGATGCCGCCGATCAGGAAGTTGAAGATGAAGCCGATCAGCCAGTAGGTGGGCGTCTTCATGATGATGCGCCCGCCCCAGAGGGTGCCGATCAAGTTGAAAATCTTGACGCCGGTGGGCACCGCGACCACCATGGTGGCGACCATGAAGGCGATCTGCCAGGTTTCGGGAATGCCCAGGGCAAACATGTGGTGCAGCCACACCAGCAGAGACACCATGGTGATGCCCAGCAGCGAGTACACCATCACGCGGTAGCCGAACATCGGCTTGCGGGCCATCGTCGAGGCGATTTCCGCGCCGATGCCCAGGTAAGGCAGCAGCATCACATACACGGCGGGGTGCGAATAGAACCAGAAGAACTGCTGCATCAGCACCGGCACGCCGTTGATGCCGGGGTTGAACATGCTCAGCCCCATCTTGAGATCGAGGAAGGTGACCAGCGCGGCGGCGGTCAGGCCGCCCAGCGAGACGAGCTGCAAGATGGAGGTCGAGAAGATCGACCAGACGAAGATCGGCATTTTCCACAGGCTCATGCCAGGCGCGCGCATGTTGACGATGGTGGCCGCAAAATTCGCCGATCCCAGCAGCGAGGCGATGCCGTTGAGAATCAGCGCGACCATCAGGACATTCACGCCGGTCTGGTTGGCATCGACCGAGAGCGGGTAATAAAACGTCCAACCGACGCCCGGCACGCCGCCGTGAAACAGGCCAGTCAGAATCAGGATCATGCTGAAGATAAACAGCCACACCGCGAAGTTGTTGAGCCTCGGCAGCGCTACGTCACGCACGCCGAGTTGCAGCGGCACGAACCAGTTGCCGAAGCCGAACAGGCCAATCGGAATCAGGAAGAAAAAGATCATGATGGCCGCGTGGGTGGTCAACACCTGGTTGTAGGCGTTGCCGACCAGCAGCGTGTTATTGGGCACCGCCAGTTGCAATCGGAGCAGCACCGCCAGGATGCCCGCGATGGCGAAGCCGATGACCGAGGTGCCGATGTAGAGGGTACCGATCTTCTTGTGATCGGTGGTGGTCATGTAATCCCACACCACCGCCCCGAAACCGGGCTTGCCTGCCACCTGAGTGGGCGTTTGAACAGCCATGCTTAGTTGCCTCCGTTCATGGCCGTGCTGGCCGAAGTGGTCGCGTTCACGCTGGACGGGGTCGGACTCTGCGCAACCGGCACCGGCGCGCCCGGCACCAGCGCCGCGATCTTGGTCCAGTAGTTGCCTTCCGTCGGGAGCTGCAAGGTCTTGAGGTAAGCTTCCAGGTCAGTGAGTTCCTGATCGCTGAGGGCCGGGTAACCCTGGGTGGAGCCGTCGTAGTGCGGCATCACGCTGCCAGGCTTGATGCTGCTCGACGCCTTGATCCACTGGTGCAGGTGAGTGTCCACGTCCGCGCCTTCCCAGGCCCCCGCACCCAGCGTGCGCCGCGAGCCGAAGAAGCTCAGGTCGGGGCCGGACTGTCCGGCGGCGGGGGTACCCTGCACCCGGTGGCAGGCCGCGCACGCGCCGCTGCCGTCCTTGCCCTGCATGAAGATGGTGTAGCCTGCCGCCGCTGGCGATCCCGCCGCCGCCGTGGGAGCCTTGTACGCCTGAGCCGCGCTGACGAACTGGATGTAGTTGGCCTGCGGAAGCGCAATGACCTTGAAGCGCATGTTGGCATGCGACGCGCCGCACAGCAACGTGCAGTTGCCCTGATACACGCCGGGCTTGTCGGTGTCGATCTGCCAGGTCTTCTTCACGCTGGGAATGGCGTCGCGCTGGCCGCCCAGATTGGGGGCCCAGAAGCCGTGAATCACGTCGCGCGAGGTGGCAGTCATGGCGACTTTGGTCTGGGTCGGCACGATCAGCTCGTTGCCGTTGGTCACCAGACCTGTACCCGCCGCTTTGTCCACCGCCACTTTGGGGTACTCGAAATTCCAGTAGAACTGGGCTGCCACCGCGTTGACCGGATACGCACCTTCCGGCGTCGGATTGAGCCGGGCCATCGCCCGCACCGTCAGCAGCGCCAGGAAAATCACGATGACCACCGGCACCGCCACCAGGGTGACTTCCAGGCGGTTGTTGCCGTGAAACTGGGCCGGGGGCGCGTCGTTCTTGTCCTCGCGGTACTTCTGGACGGTGTAGAACAGCGCTGCCGAGACTCCAATAAAGATGACGATCGCAAAGGCCAGGCTCCAGAACACCAGCACATTCATTTCCCGGTTGTAGCCGGACGACGTATCGAGAATCGACACCGTCTGATTGACCTGTTGGGCCAGCGACGAACCGCCGAGCAGCAACGCGGCGAGACTCAGCGCCTGGCGGCGCGGCGGCGCGGGAAGACCGGGTAGCATATTCAACATCACTCCTTTCCTTTCATCTTGGTGCAGTGTAGAGCAGCACGGGCAGAGGCGAAAGCGCCGAGCGCCGAGGGTGGCCGCGTCTCTGACGGCCCCAGCAACCTGGGTTGAAGCTTCGCGCCCAGCATAAAGCCTTCTTCAGCCTTCACACGAAGATCACCCGGTCCAGGGCAGCAGCCAGAAACAGCAGCGCCAGATACAGCATCGAGAACAGGTAGAGCGGCAGCGTCACCTTGCGCTCGATCTTGCGCCCCTTGACCACGTGGATTCTCAGCTTCCAGGCCAGCCACAGCTGCCAACTGCCCAGCAGCAGCGCCGAGACGCCGTAGAGCCACGACACCTCGCGCAGCAGCAGCGGCATCAGCGAGAGAACCAGGGTGTAGATGGCGTATAGAAAGGTCTGCTCGACGGTGAGGCGATCACCGTGCACCACCGGCAACATCGGAATGCCCACCGCCCGGTATTCGTCTTTGATCATCAGGGCCAGCGCCCAGAAGTGTACCGGGGTCCAGAAGAAGACGATGGCGAACAGAAACCAGGCGAACAGATTGAGGTCGCCCGTCACGGCAGCCCAGCCCACCAGCGGCGGAAACGCACCCGCCGCGCCGCCCAGCACGATGTTGTGCCAGGTGGTGCGCTTGAGCCACAACGTGTAGACGAACACGTAGGTGAAGAATCCGGCCAGGCTCATCAGTGCCGAGAGCGGGGACGCCAGCGTGAACAGCAGCACGAACGAGACGACTTGCAGGCTCAAGCCGAAGATGAAGGCGCTGCGGCTGGAAATCAAGCCGCTGGTGGTGGGGCGCTTGGCGGTGCGGGCCATCTTCAGATCGATATCGCGGTCGATGATCATGTTGAAGACACCCGCCGACCCTGCCGACATGAAACCGCAGACGCCGACCAGCAGCAGCGGCCACAAGCCCGGCCAGCCGCGCGCCGCCATGAACATGGCCGCCAGGGTGGTCCACAGCAGCAAGCTGATGACCTTGGGCTTGGTCAGCGACAGGTAGTCGCGCCAGGTGGCGCGCACGGCCGGCCCCTTCGGCACGGCGGTCACGCGGCCACCGCCCTGGGCGCGGGCTGCGCGGTGGGCCGGGCCACCAGCGCATAGAAGATCAGCATGACGGTCACAAGCCACATGATGCACGCAAACAGCAGGTGAATGAGCTGCATTGCGCCAGGCGCCTTGAGCGCCACGTTCATGACGCCAATCAATAGTTGCGCGCCGATGACGCCGTAGAGGGCGTAGCTCCAGCGCCGGGTCTGCGCGCTGGAGCGCTCGCGCAGCACCCGCCCGGCGAACCAGACGAGGTAGGCGCAGACGACCAGAGCCAGTGCCGGATGAATGACCCGCAGATTCTCGATGATGGACGCGGTGGCCCCGAAGTCGCGCTTGACGGTATCGAGCGGGGTGCCGGGAGCCGGAACGAACAGCTTGTCGCCCAGTGCCGTGACCGCGCCCGCCATACCAAGGAGCAGCATCAACACGGCAGCCAGCGGACTGCCCCAGCCGAGCCAGCCCTGGGCACGCAGCGTGAAGCGCGGCGCGCCGCCCGCCCACAGCGCCGTGAGCAGCAGCGCCCCCAGCAGCGCGAAGGTGTTGGCCAGGTGCAGGCCCTGCACGAAGCCGCGCGCCGGGTCGGTGCTGTTTGCGGTGAGCCCCAGCAGCACCTGCACGCCGCCGATGACGCCCTCGAACAGAATCAGGCCCAGTGACCATGTGGCACCCAGCCGGGCCGGGTGGCCGCGCTTGGTGACCACGAAGGCCAGCACCACCACTGCGATGGCCAGCAGGCCGCTGAGGCTGCTGCTGCCCCGGTGACTGAATTCCACGATCCGTTCCAGGGTAAACGAGCGCGGAATGACCTGCCCGTCGCACAGGGGCCAGTGGTCACCGCACCCCGCCCCGGAGCCGCTGATCCGCACATATGCGCCCCACAAGATCACCAGAATGTTGTAGGCCAGCACGGTCCAGCTCAGGCCGGTCAGTAACCGCACCGCCCCCCTGCTGGGTTCAGCGCCCCGCTCCAGAATCGTTCTCAAGCCTTCTCACCCCTTCCTCGGCGGCTCTCTGGCCCGCCCGCTTTCCGCGCCGCCGTCCCCGTGCAAAGCGGGCGCGGGGTCGAATGCTTTACCGCCTGTTCACTGCAGTTTAAGAGAAGCGGCAGGCCCGGGGTGGGTACAATTGTCCTCAGTTCAGGTTCAAAAAAGCTGCGCTGGGACGCTGAATTTGGCTTCCCGTCTGTACCGGCCCGGCAGGCCCGGTCCAGCGGCCAGCCAGCAAATGACCCTGGGCGGCCCGGCCCCGCGTCTTTAGAATGCTCAGATGGCTTCAATCATCAACCAGTGGGCCGTCATCTGCATCGTCCTCAGCGGCGTCGCGCTGATCATCGGCGTCACGTTTATCCGCCGGGGCAACCGCACCATGCACATGCGCTTCATGCTGTTGGCGAGCACCCTGGCGACCTTGTTTCTGGTGCTTTACCTGACCCGGCTGGGCCTCGGCTACGAGAAGAAATACGTCGGCCCAGAGCAGTGGCGCTCGGCTTACTACGTGCTGCTGATCACCCACATCTTCATGGCCGCCCTGAACGTGCCGCTGGCGCTCGGCGCACTCTACTGGGCTTACAAGGGCATTCGGGCGGCGGGCAGTCTGAGCCGACTGGACGAGGCGCCCATCGCCCGCGCCGCCTTCAATACCCACCGCCGCTGGACCCGCTGGACGGTGCCGGTGTGGCTGTATGTGGCCGTCACCGGCTGGGTCATCTACCTGGTGCTCAACCGCTACGGGCAGCTCAGTCTGCGCTGAGACGAGGCCTTCTGGGCGCGCCTCTGTTAGCCTGAACACCATGAAACTCACCCTCCCTGAACTGCGCCGCGAGACCCCGCTGGCGATGGTCACGGCCTACGACTACCCCGGCGCGCAGCAGGCCGAGCGGGCCGGAATGGACCTGATCCTGGTCGGCGACAGCCTCGGCAACGTCGTGCTGGGCTACGACAGCACCGCGCCGGTCACGTTGGGCGACATCATCCACCACGCCCGCGCCGTGCGCCGGGGCGCGCCCGATACCTTTCTGGTGGCCGATCTGCCGTTCGGCACCTACCACACCGGTCTGCATGACGCCGTACGCGCCGCTGTCAAGATCATTCAGGAAACCGGCTCGGACGCGGTGAAGCTCGAAGGCGCGTCGCCGGAAGTGCTGGAGGCCATCACGGTGCTGAGCCGCAACGGCATTCCGGTGATGGCCCACCTCGGCCTGACCCCCCAGACCGAGGTGTCGCTCGGCGGGCGCAAGGTGCAGGGCCGCGACGAGGTCGGCGCGCAGAGGATTCTGGAATCGGCACGGGCGGTGGAAGAAGCCGGAGCCTTCGCGGTGGTACTGGAGGTCATCCCGGCACGGTTGGCGCGTTTGATCACCGAGCGGGCCACGATTCCCACCATCGGCATCGGTGCGGGGCCGTACTGTGACGGTCAGGTGCTGGTCTACCACGACGTGCTGGGCGTCTCCGACGGCGAAAAGAAGATTGCCAAGCGCTACGCCGAACTCGGCCAGCTCGCCACTGAGGCGCTCAGAGCCTACGCGGGCGAGGTGCGGAGCAAGACGTTCCCGGCCAAAGAAAACAGTTTCATCATCAAAGATGAGGTGCTGGACAAGCTGTATTGAGCGCAACGCCAAACGAAAGAGCCTGCCAGAAACAAGGCAGGCTCTTTCGTTTGTGTGCCGAGAGACGACTCAGTTGATGGTCGTGCGGAAGCAGACCTCGAAGCTCTGCTGCGGAGCCAGGACCAGCGCCGGATCACTCACGACCACGCGCGGGATCACGCCGTTGGTGTCCTTGCCGAGCAGTCCCGCGTCGGCGTCGGCGGCGAAGGTCAGGTACTGGACCGTGCCGTTGGGGAGGGTGTATTTGATGTCCTTGCCCGCACCGTAGCCACCCGGCAGGGCAGCGGTACTGGCGGGGATGTTGTCGCCCAGGCCCAGCTTGGTGGCGCTGCTGCCGCCGATATTGGTCGCCTTGATGCAGTACTCGAGGATGTCACCGGGTTTGCCGATGGCAGCGTTGGTCACCGGGCCGCCAGCGCTGATGTTCTGCACCGTTTTGCCGACCACCGCTTTGGGCGGTGTGGGCGGCACGCAGGCCAGCAGGGTGGGCAGGTTGTAGTTGTAGTCGTCGCTGACCTCACCGCCGCCGCCGGTGGAGATGAACTTGATCTGCACGCTGGCAATCGCCTTCAGGCTGGCCGGTAAGGTGATCCAGATGCGCGAGTTGCTGTAGCGGTTGAGCGTCATGCTGCTGACGCTGCCGGGGAGGGTGGCACCATTTTGCGGCGTCACGGTCGCCCGTCCGCTGTAGGCGTTCTCGGTCAGGAAGCTGGCATACACCGTGCCGTTGACGATCAGTTGCAGGGTGCTGGCCTTGCTGACGTTGCCGTAGCCGTTGTTGAAGAAGTACGAGCCGTCGATCACAAAGCTGCCCGAGGGGCCGGTGCCGGTGCTGTAGGCGGCGGCGTTGGCAATCAGTACGCCGTCGGTCTGGATGGTGGCGCTGTCATTGTCCTGGTAGCCCTTGAGGGTGCTGGACAGCAGATTGGTGGGGGTGCCGGTGGTGCAGGTGGTGGGCGGCGTGGGAAGTGGGGTCACTGCGGCCGTGTCCTGGGCGCACTGCGCGCCGACGGTGCAGGTGGCCGGGTTGGGCTGGACATCCAGGTCGCCGCCGCCCCCAACGCTGGCTTTATTGAGCACGCTGCTGCCTGCTGCCGGGGTCACGTTGACCGGAATCGTCAGGCTGACCGAGCCGCCCGCCGCAATCACGGTGCTGGAGGTACAGGTCAGGAGCTGGGCCTCGTTGGGGTTCGGCGCGTAGCCGACACCCTGCTCGGCCTCGCCGCTGTAGGTGCAGTTCCAGCCGCTGGCTGGGGAGAAACCGCTGGGCAGCGCCGCGCCGATGCCGACGGGCAACTGGTCTTTCACGGTGATGGTGCCGCTGGTCGGACTGGTTCCCGCCGCGTTCGAGACGTTCAGGCTGTAGGTACCGGGCTGAAGGACCTGGAAGGTCGCCGGGCTATGGGTCTTGGTGATGCTCAGGGCCGGGGGCGTCGGGAGGTCCCCACAGCTCAGCTTGAGGTCGTCGAGCTTGACCACGTTGGCGTCGGCGGTGGTCCCATCTTTCAGGGTGTAAATCCGGATGATCAGCTTGCTGCTCGTCGAGGTGAAGCCGCCCACCGTCTGCTTGGTGTAGATGGTGCTCGCCACTGCGCCGTTCACGCTCTTGAGCAGTGTGCCGCTGACCCCGTCGTAGAAGCGGTACTGCAACTGGGTGGCAGTGTTCGAGTGGCTGCGAATCCAGTTCTCGTAATCGATGTTCGCGCCTGCCGGGACAGTGATCTGGCTTTCGTAGAGCAGGCCGGGCGCGGCGAGCGTGCCGCCGTTCTTGTTCTCGAAGTTGGCGACGTTGTAATACAGACCATAGCCGCCGTTGCCGGTGTGGTCGATCTGGTTCCAGACGCTGTAGGTGCCGTCGGTGGTCGTCACCGTGTCGGCGTTGCTGAGGTAGTTGTGGTTACGGACCTCGGCCAGCGGGCCGGAGGTGGGGAAGCTCTGGACGTAAGGCACGCCCACCTTACAGACGCCCGAATCCGGGACCGGCGGCGTGGGCGGTTTGTAGCCGAAGTTGCCGCCCGGCACCGTGGTATTGGCTTTCAGGCCGACATTCGAAGTGGAGGTCGGCGTGGTGGCTGTGAGGCCCGAGAGCGGAGCCGAGCTGCCGACCACCTCAATCTTGTAAGGCCCGTTGCTGAGCGCCAGGTTGGAGAAGGTGTAGGTGCCGGTGCTATCGGTCATGACCGTCGCCACCGAGCCGTTCTTGTCGGTGGCCTTGACGCTCACGCCCTGAATGCCGGGTTCTACGGCGTCCTGCGTCGCGTTTCCGTTGTTGTCACGGTAGACCTTGCCACTGATGGTGCCGGAAGGCAGCACGCATTTTTGCAGGAACAGGTCGTCGACATAAAAGTCGTTGCCGCTTGCCGCCGTCGAGATGTTGCGGAAGGTCACGGGAATGCTGGTCTGGTTGCCCGAGTTGAAGATGATCGAGCCGCGCTCCCAGTCGTCACCCCGCACCAGGTTGTTGGTGACGCCGTTGGCCATCGTTCCGGCGTAGATGGCCAGCCGGGCGGCCTGATCGCTGCCGCCGTACGCCGAATTGGCCGCGTGGGTCGAGCGGCCCCACAACCCGATCTCATAGTTGGTGTTGGCCTCGACCGTGATTCTCTGGTTGAGGAAGGTGGCCTGCGAAACCGCACCATTGACGGCCAGGTAAGCGTCACTGGCACTGCCGCTGGTGTGCCCCGTGTAGGCTTGCCAGGGACCGAACGTATCGAGCAGCCTGCCGCTGCCGTAAGAGGACGTCACGGCGTAGGTGCCTTCAGGCCGGATGCGGCCGGTGCCGTCGGTGTTGTTGGTGTAATTGTAGGGCGCGCCGGGCCGGTCTGCCGATTCCAGATCGCGGTAGCTGGGGGAGGTCTGAGCAAGACTGCCGAAGGTGCCGCCGTTTTCCGCCGTGATCAGGTTGGCCGACAACGTTCCGCCCTGCTCCTGGCACGAAGTGGGGAAAGCTGTGGTCGCGCTGGCCAGTCCGCCGGACAACGCTGCGCAGGCCAGGGCCAGACGACTGAGCCACACCCGCCTGGGCCGCGTCTCAACCGCCAGCGGGAGCGAGGTATCCGCCGCTCGGGCGCTGCGGCGCGGCTGCATGAAGCGTGGCAGGCTCATTTCGTATCTCCCTGGGACAAGCCCAAACTGTTTTGACGTTGGCCGTCGTCGAGCATCAAATCGAGGCGCACATACAGGCCACGGCGGGTATAGAGGTTGCTGGCCACCCCCTCGAAACCGATGGGGTTGTAGCCGAGGGTGGCCCAGGTGCCGGGCAGCACGCGGGCGCTGGCTTCCAGGCCCAGGCTGTAGGCGGAGTAGCCGCTGCCCGGCTGGAACAGCGCGCGCGCCGCCGCCCCGATGCCGATGGCGTCAGTGACGTAGTAGGTGCCGCTGGCCGAGGGCTGGAAGGTCAGGCTGCCGGTGTCCCCGGCCAGCATCCGCCCGGCCAGCCCGGCGCGCAGGGCGTACTGGGCGCGGTGGTATTCGAGGTTGGCCTCGCCGATGAACTGCGGGTTGGTGCCGCCCAGCGCGCCGTCGGCGTAGCGCAGGTAGCTCAAGCCCTGCCAGGGTCCGTTCCGCAGCGCCGCCGAGACCGCAAACTGGTTGCCGGTCTCGCTCTGCACGCCGGAGAAGACCTTGGTGCCGTCGAGACTCACGCTGAACTGATCGCTGATGCTGTAGCTCACGCCGCCCTTGACGACGGTGCGCAGGTGATCGGTCTGGGCCAGGTCCACGCCCGCCGTCGCCACCAGATTGTCGGTGGTGTACTTCAGACTCGGCCCCAGGTTCCACTCGCTTTTCTGGGTGGCGATGCTGTAGGCGTAGCTGCCCGATAGTCCCAGGCCCACGTGCTCGCCCAGCGGCAAGCTGGTATCAACGCCGAAGCGGGCGCGGTTGCCGCTGCCGTCCGCACCGGGCAGATCGTACGACACGCTCAGGTTGGTGCCGCCGAGGGTGCTCTGAAGGCCGATGGTGGCCGCGTTGTCGCCGCCCCACTCGTAGTCGTCACTGACGTTCAGGGTGACATTCTGGCCCAGGCCCACCTTGCCGCGCAGGCTGGTGTGGGGTTTGAGGTCACCGCTGATCGGCTGGCTGTGCTGGAGATCGACGCTGTTGTCGCCCTTGACGTAGCCCAGGCTGGCCACCCCGGCGAGTCCGGCGGTGTCGCCGAAACCGTACTCCAGGCCCGCGCCCACCTTGAAAGGATCGAGCAGGTAGGTGCCGAGCAAGCTGACGTGGCCCTGCCGGGTGGTGGCCTGGGAGGTTCCAGCCTGATCGTCCACCGCGTTGGTAGACGTGTAGTCACCGCCGAGGCGCACGCCGAAGCGGTCGGTCAGCTTGACATCGGCCTGACCGACAGCGGCGGTGCCGACCGGCGTGCTGTTGAGTCCGGCGTAATCGGCGTCCTGGTAGCGGAACGAAGCCCCGAAGGTGACCGGACCCGCCGTGCCTGCCAGTCCGCCGTCGGCGTGGAAGCCGCCCGCATACGCCGCCAGCACACTGCCGCTGGCCTGCGGCGCGGTGTAGCGCACCCGCGCGCCGCTGCTCATCACGCCCCCGATATTGACGACGGCGGCGGCCACGTTGAACTGCGAGCCGATGTCCTGCTGCACCTGCACGCCCCAGGCCAGCGAGCGGTTCTGGTCGGCGTTGACCAGGGTGTAGTTGGCCCGCACGATCTGACGCGAGCCGGTTTCGTCGACCAGATTCACGGGGCTGCTGAAGTACAGCACCCCGGCCACCGGATCGAGGGTGTAGTCCACGTAGCGCTTGAGGTTGCGCACCGTTTCGGTCTGGGTCAGCGGACTGACCGAGACGAGCTGCACCGTTTCGCTGTCGCGGGTCACATCGGTGTGCGAGAGGTTGAGAACGCGGGTGCCGTTGGCGCTCAGGTCCTCGTTGATCTGGTCGCCCGACACGTAGGCCGCGAAGCCCGACACGCCGGGGTTGGTACGTGTGAAGCCGGAGAGCGCCGTGGGCGTGATGTTCATGCCGAACACACTGATCGGCAAGCTCGACTGGCGGTACTGCACGTTGAAACTGGGGTGCTCGTAGCGGAAGGCCAGCGGGTCACTGCCCTGCAGGGGAAGGTCCTCGCTGCTGCTGTCGCCGAAGGTCGAGTAGCGCTCCAGCGGGTTGGTGGACTTGGCCAGGCCCTGCGAGGCGTCGAGCGAGAAACCGCTGGTGCCCTGCCCGCCGGTTCCGGCTGCCGCACCCGCCACGTAGAGCTTGCCGCCGCCAAGCGGGGTCTCGTAGTAAGCCGCCCCGCGCACGCCGTAATACGGCGACTTGTCGGCCCCGGCCAGATCAAGTCCGGCGGTCGCACTCAGGAAGCCGATTCCGACCCGGTTCTGGCTGGGCTGGGCATCGAACTTCTCCTCGAAGACCTTGTCACCGACCTTCACCTTGACGTTGAAACGGGTGGGTGCGGCCAGCGGCTGCAACTCCAGCACCCCCTCGCCATCCTTGAGGGCGATCTGGTAGCTGGCGACGGCGGGTTGGGCGTCCTTGACCGTCGGCTCCAGGCTGCTCTCCACCGTCACGGTGGGCGTGAAGGTGCTGATGCCCTGGGCGTCGAGCAGCTTGATGTTGATTTGAATCGGATTGATGCCGTCGGCGACCAGCTGGCGCGCCGAGATCTGAGCCTTGACCGGCACCCCGGCCAGGAACACCTGAATGCTCTCGCTCCCGAATTGAATGGTGTTGGCCCCGGCCCGCAGCATCACGCCGTAGAATTCGCGGCGCTTGACGTTGTTGGCGGTGTCGAGGACCGTCTTGCCGAGCGAGTCGGCAGATACCGGCACGCCGTTGACACTGGGCAGGCTGGTGTCGTCGGGCGTGCCAGAGACGGCCAGCGTGATGCGGTCGCGCTCGCGGAACACGCTGCCGGAGAGCGGCAACTTGACCGCGCCCGCGTTCTCACTGCTGCTCTGGGTCTGCACGTCGCTGGCGGCGTTGAGGTCAGCCAGGTCCACGTCACCGATCAGCACTTCCTGGCGGTCATGGGCGTAGCGTCCGACCAGCGCGGGCGACTGCAAAGCAGGCAAGCTGCCCTCGTGCGTCACCTTGTAGGTGAGGATGCCCTGCGGCGCACCGGGGGTGGTCCAGTAAAAGCGCCCGCTGGGACCGATTTGCGGATCACTGATGGGCTTGCTGTTCAGGGCGCTGCTGCCCGCGACATAGCTGCTGCCTGCCGGAGCGGTGTGGGCGATGATGATCTGGTTGGCGCTGCGCGGAGCGTCGAAGGGAATCTGGACCACCGATTCGCGCATGATGACCGGCGCGGTGGCCGGGGCAGGTGTGGGTACCACCGGCGGCGCTTCGACAGGTTGTGGCTCGACCGCCACGTCGGGCGTCGGCGGGGCCACGACCACCGGGACCGGCGGCGGCGGCGTGACGACCAGCACCCCGGCGAGCTGCTGGCTGCTATCACAGTTGCTGGTCAGCGTGGCGGCCAGCGGCGCCTGGGCCTCGCCCTGCGCCTTGACGCGGGCACGGTAGCTCAGGGTCTTTTCCTCGCCGGGCGCGAGCGTCCCGCTGAAGGTAGGCGGGTCGAGCGGTTCAAGCAGGTCGCTGCTGCTGTCGGTGAGGGTGTAAGGCGCGGGCGCGGCGCTGGTGTTCTTGAGGCTCAGGGTGATGGTGGCGATGTCACCCGGCTGCACCGGCGCGAGGTCGGCGCGGCGCAGCTCGATCTGGGTGGCCGTGGGCAGCACCCGCACGCTGGCAGTCTGGGATTTGTTCCAGGGCGTCAGCGCGGCGGTGATGGTGCTGGCCTCGGGCGTGGCGGCGGTGGCGATCGCCTCGAAGGTCAGGACGGCGGGGTTCTTGGCGTCCACCTTGGCCGCCAGACTGGTTGACCCATTCGCGCTGAAGCCCTCAGGCAACTGCACTTGCAGCGCCGCATTGAGGGGCTGACGCTCGAAGGCGGTAGTCGCCTGGGCGGTGAAGGTCACCACGTCACCGATACAGACCTCGGGCTTGTTGGCCGAGAAGCTCAGCGCCACGTCCGGCTTGACCAGCACGGCGACCTTGCCGACGCCCTGCTTGGGCACGCTGACGCTCGACTTGTCGATGCTGACTTCGGCCCCGGTGACGGGCGCCACGCTGACCGGGTAGTCCCCGGCAGGGACCCGCAAGCTGAATTCGCCGTTGACGTCCAGGGTCTTGTCGCCCGCCTGCACGGTGGCCTGGGTCGGCTCGTTGCCTTCCGGCAGCACCAGTTGAGCGGTGACATCGAGCTGGCCGGTGGTATCGGCCTGCACCACGGTAATCGGCCCTGCCGGTTCGGTGGCGCGGCGCAGGTCGAAGCCCACGGTGTTGGAAAACTGCTTTTCCTGGCCCGGCTGCTTGAGATACAGGGTGTAGTTGCCTGCCGCCTCGGGAATCGCCACGTCTTCCCAGTCGAGTTGGTCGGAAACCTTGACCGGGTACACCTGACCCGCTGCGTCGCGCAGCTCGGCCTGCAACTCGCCGGGGCCGTCGCCGTCGTACATGCGGATGTCGAGCGGGCCGCCCTTGTTGTAGACGTTGAGCGCCGGAACCCAGTCGTGCGAGTGGATGTTGATGTTGAGGTGGTCGGACTGGATGGCGGCACTGATCGACTTGAGCCGGATGGCGAAGGTGTTCTTGCCGTTGCCTTCGGTCTGCACCCGCAGGGTGTATTCCCCGGCAGGCAAATCCTGGTTGATGAAGGTCTGCCAGTCCTGCGGGCCGCGCCCGAAGTCCTTAGTGAGCAGCACCTCTTCCTGGTCGGGCTGTCCAGCCACCTTGGTCAGCTTAATCAGCGAGAAGGTGCTGTCCACGCTCGGATCGGCATAGGACTCGTCGCCGTAGTAGGTCGCCGAGCGGTAGTCGTTGGGGTCGAACTGGGCGCTGTAGAGGTCGAGCTGCACTCTGCTGCTGACGCCCACGACCAACTTGAGGTCCTGGTCGCCCACAGTCCACAGCAGCTTGTTGCCCACGCTGGTCAGCGGCAGTGAGGTGGCGATGTCCTGGGCGGCGGCGCTGGCGATCAGCGCGGCGGTCAGGGTGGTGATGGCGCGTTTCACTCAGTACCTCCACTCGGCTGACGGGTCAGTGACAGCGGCTTTCTGATCGCCGCCGAAGCGGAAGCGGTAGGTCACAGCCCGGCTTCCCTCCGGCAGCGGATCAAGACTCAGGGTGTTCTGGCCGTCGAGCAGCGTCGCGCCCTGGGGCAGCGGGTCTTGCAGGGTAAAGCCGGGCAGCGCCGCTGGGGTGCTGAGGGTGAGCTGCACGAGGTAGGTGTTGGCCTCGGGGGTGGTAAAGACCTGCTTGTGGACGCTGAAGCTGCCCATCTTGAGGGTGGTGTCGCGGATCACACCGATATCACCGGCGATGGGGGCCAGCGGGAAGTCCACGCTGGTGAGCTGGCGGCACATCACGCCCCGGCTGCCGGAGAGGCCGCCGTCTTGCGGCACGCTCAGGTTCTGGGCGTAGATGCTGCTGGGATCGAGGCGCAGCGCCCAGAAGCCTTCCTTGAGGTTGGCGAAGTGGTAGCGGCCCTGCACGTCCGTCAATGCAGTGCGGCCGTTGGCGAGGATGACCCGCGCGTTGACCATCGGGATATCACTGCCCTTGTCGTAGGTGCCGCTGCGGTTCACGTCGATAAAGACGGAGCCGACGATATCGCAGATCGGTTCGAAGACGCGCGCCCGGATCCGGTTGGTGGCCTGTGATTGGTTGCTCTGCGGCACGTTCTCGCTGCTGATGGCGTTGACGATGGCGACGTTGGTGATGGTCGTGCCGACGTTGGGCGTGACCAGCGCTTCGAAGGTGATGGCTGCCGTCTGGCCGGGGCCGAGGTTGCTGATGACCCAGGTGTACTTCTGACCGTCCACGCTGGGATCACCGATGGGCGTGCCGTCCAGGCGGCTCGATCCCGGCTGGTACTGAATGCCCACCGGCATGGTGTCCACGATTTCCACACGCCGGAAGGTGGCGGCTTTGGACGGGTTGGTGACGGTAAAGGTGTAGGTGATGGTGTCGCCGATGGCGGCCTCGGCAGGGGTCGAGGTCTTGGCGAAGATCAGCGAGCTGCCGAACACCGGGGTCGTGACCTCGTTGGAAGGAATCTGCTCACCGAATTCGTCGCTCTTGAGGGTGAAGCTATTTTTGATGACGGTGTCGTCGGGCGTCTCGGGCTTGACCTGGGTTACCAGCGTCAGGTTGATGCTGGCTCCCGCCGCCAGGCTGTCGAACTTCCAGATGACCGCGCCGCCTTGCAGGGTGCCGCCGTTGTCTGCCGATACGAAGGTGAGATTGGCATCGAGCGAGTCGGTGATGACCACGTTCCTGAGCGGCACGCTCAGCGGGTTGGTCACGTTCAGGGTGTAGGTGAGCTGCGCGCCCTGCTTGACCACACCGCTGGGAGCAACCGTCTTGAGGAGCTGCGGCAACACGTCGGTAATGGTCGTCACCACGTCGATGGTCTGGTTTTGCGCGCCGCCCTGGGCGCTGGTGGCGGTCAGGACGACCCGCAACGCTTCGGCTCCGGCAGGTGTAGCAACGCTGGTGGGGGTGTAACAGGCCGCGAAGGAGTAAAGACCACCGGGAGCCAGCGCGATGGGCTGCTTGAGTGGCGCGCCGCCGAGTTCGGTCAAGCGGATGGTGGCGTTGCCGGTGACGACCTGGCCGCTGACGCTGAGGTTGTCGTCCACGTCGCCAAGGTTTTTCAAGGTGTGCTGGAAGCAGAGCTCACGGTTCAGGAAGGCCAGCGCCCTCGTCTGGGTGTCGTCGCTGCTCAGTTCGCCGCCGGGCAGGGCCTCGGGATTGTTGATCGGTCCCAGGGCAATTTTGGGGGTGTAACGCACCTCAATGGTGGCGCGGGCTTCCAGGTTGATGTCGGCGCTTTGCAGGATCGCCAGGTTGGTGCGGGTACCCGAAGCCTGGGCCGGCGCGGTCAGCCGGAAGCCGAAGGTCACCGACGCGCCGGGCAGCAGCGAGGCGACCCGGACCCGCACGCCGCGCACGGTGCCCGGCTCCGAGGTGGCCCAGGTGGTGCCGTCGGCGGTGTATTCGAGGGTTCCGGCATTGGTCGAGGCCGAGCCGCCGATGAACTTGAAGTCGATCAGGTCCGGCGTGTCGAGCCGGTCGGTGATGACCACCTCGCGCGACGCGCCCTGACCGCTGTTGTTGGCCGTCACGGTGACGCCCACCTGATCGCCGGGGCGAACGACCGACTGGCTGAACGATTTGCCCAGGTTCAGCACCGGCGGCTCACTGGCCTGCACCTTCCCCACGTTGTTGTCGTCCACCGCGCCGCCCTCAGCGGTGGGGCAGGCCGCCACCAGATTGAGGTAGGCGGCTCCACGCGCAGCTGAACTGGTGTTGAAGCTGACCAGTAGCGCAACCACCTGATCGGCCTTGAGCAGCAGGCTGGTGATCGGCCCCTCATTGCTGTCGATCTGGTTGTTGCCGTTGTAATCGGCGTAGATCGTGACCCCGCTGAGATTGAAGGCCGAGGCCGGATCCTGCGGCGCGCTCAGGGCGAAGGTGCTGTCGGTGTTGCCTGAATTGGCGAGGGTATAGCGCAGCAGGCCGTCCTCGCCCGGCAGCACAGTGACCACCTGACCGGGATTGCCCACGCTGCCGTCCGGCAAGACGCTGGGCACACACTGGGCGATGATCACCGTCTGAACCGGTGGACTGACCACCGTTCCCGGCGGCGAGTTCTGGTCTTCCGGCTGATAATCGAGGGTGGCGCGGTTTTCGATCACCGTGCCAGCGGGCGTTTTGCTGGGCACGCCATTGGCCGCCAGGCCACCGCCGCCGAGCGCCAGGAACAGTGCCGCCAGTGTGTTCCGTATCAAGGTGTTTCGCACAGAGCCTCCAGAGAAAGAATTCGGGTAACCGTGGTGCAGGTGCGGCTTTATTGAGCCAGGAAATGAGGATCGTCACGAAAATCGTGTTGCCAAATGGAAAATCGAAAACTGGGTTTCTGATGTTGGGGGGCCGCTTCCCGCGCGGGAAAAGCCGGTAGAAAAACGGCGCGCTTCATCACACCACTGAGAAGCGCGCCGCGTCGGGGACTTACTTGACCTGGACCTTGAAGGTGGCGCTGATGCTCTCGCCGGGCTTGAGCACGTCGGCAATGGTGATGGTGCCGTCGTTGTTGGTATCCACGCCCGCATAGACGGTGGTGCCGTCCGCCTGGGGAGCCGCCGGGGCCGCCGGGCTCCAGCTGGTGCCGTTGATGCTGTAGAGCACCTTGCCGGTCGAAGTGGTGGTGGCCGCGAAGCTCACGTAGGTGGTGTTGGCCGGGACCGTGTCCTTGAGGACTGCGCCGGTGATGTTGGCGTTGGCCTTATTGGTGCCGGAGATGACGTAGGTCAGCACGTCGCCGGGCTGGGCCTTGGTCTTGTCCACGGTCTTGGTCACGACGGGCGGGGTGCCGTTGCCGCCGACCTTGACGGTATCGTTGGTATCCGGGATGGTGCCGGAGGTGGGCGAGACGGCCTTCTGGTTGATGGTGTAGAGGCCCTGGGCCGAAGCGCACGGCACGGGGATAACGGCAACCAGCTTGAGGGTCGCACCGGGAGCGATCAGCCCGGTGTCCTGGCCGCCCTGCACCGTGGGCAGGGCAACTTCGCCTGCATCCAGGATGCCGTTGGCGTTGGTGTCGGTGTAGTAGGTCACGGTGACGGCCTGGTCTGCGCCACTGGTCAGCTTGACCGTGGTGCTGCCGGAGATCACGAAACGGTCAGGCGCGCCGCCGGTGTTCTTGACGCCCATCGGCAAGAAAGCGTTGGTGGTGTTGGTACAAGTGGGGCCGACATTGACCGCCGTGGGGTCCTTGGGATCGGGGTTGGCCGGGGTGGCCGGAACGGCGGGGGTGGGGTTGGGCTCGGTCCCGGGGTTCTTGGGATCCACGTCGCCGAACTTGGCTCCCGGCAGGTTGACGATGTCCTTGGTGGTATCAGTCTTGGTGGCGTCATTGCCGCTGATCACCGTCAGGGTCACGGTGGGCTGCTTGGTCGCGTCGGCGGAGGTCGCACCCGCGGGCAGCGTCACCTTGACGAGAATGTTAGTGGTCTGGCCGGGGGCCACGCTGGGCGTCTGGGTAAACGGCGTGCCGTCGGGGTTGAGCAGCGCGACGTTGTAGCCAACCGGGAAATCGGTGTTGTTCGGCGTCACCGTGAAGGTGTCGGGGCGGTTGCCGTTGTTCTGGATGGTGTTGGTGAAGGTGATGATGGTGGTGGTGGCAGTGGCGTTGGCGGTCTGGGTGTCTTTGCCGTTCTGGTCAGGCGTGATCGCCACACCCTCGGGCGAGTTGTAGACCGGGGTGCCGCCCGCAGCGGTGGGGTCGTTCTTCGGCCCGATGACGCCGCCGTCCTTGCGGGCGATGGTGGTGGTGTTGGAGTTGTTGGCGTCCACCGGCAGGTTGAAGGTCAGGCCCTGGTCCTTGGTGGGGTTGGGGTTGCGGGTCCCGGTCGGGTCCGCACCGTACTTTTCGGTGTTGAGGGCCGTGGCGGGAACGGTGTACACCTGGTAGAACTTGAAGGTCTGGTCCTGGTTGACGCCGCTGATGGTCGTGATCGGTGCGCCCGCCGCCGCCAATTCAGTCGGGCTGATAAAGCCGTCGGTGTTGGTGTCGGGATTGGCCAGGAAGTACAAGACGTTGGTGCCAGGCTTGACCGTGTTGGTCGGATCAGGCAGGTTGCCCAGGGTGTACGACTCGCCGGGCACGTTGCCGGTGTTGGTGATCTGATAGGGGAAAACCACCACGTCGCCGGGCTTGACGTTGTTGTTGGTCTGGCCGGGCTTGGTGTAGTCCGGCTTGGTCACGTCGGCGCTGCCGTCGTTGGGGGTGAGCACGAAGCTCGGGACCGGCAACACCGTCGTGGTGACGGGGGGTGAATCTACCGGAGGCTGCGGCGTGCCGCCGAAATCCGAGAAGTTCAGGGTGGCGGTGTTGATGATGACGGTGCCAGCGGGGGTGGGGGGGGTGGTGGTCGCCGCGCCTGCCGCGCTCGCGGCCATGGCCGCCATCAAAGAAACAATTGACCAGTACTTTTTCATGTGTTCTCCTCCAAACTCCAAAAAGTGATGCCGCTCGGTGCCTTGCCCGCACTCCAGCGGCGGTGCTGCTCAGGGACCTGCTCCCGACGCCGACTCGGCCCCGCGCTCGCCTGCGTACTCAATTGACTTTCACGCGGAAGCTGAGCTTCAACGTTTCGTCCGCTTTCAAGGTGCCCAGCAGCCAGCGCACATTGGTGTACTCACTGGGCTTGATGTCCCGCGTGACCGATTTGCCGTCCACTGTCTCGGTGCATTTCAGCGGCGCTTCGGCGTAGTCGAGGGCTTTTCCAGCGCACAGGGCCGTGAACTGGGTGGTCCAGCGCTCGTTGGTGGGCGTCACCGAGCCAGCGAACTGGGTGCCCTGCGGCACAGGAATGCCGAGCCTGAGCTTGGTGAGCAGTTTGCCCGAGACGTTCTGGGCCGTGACTTCCTCGATCAGGACTGCGCCTGGCAACACCGACGACGGCGCATTGACGCGCTCCTCGGCAGCCTTGCCGTCTTTCTGAACCGTGCGGATCAGGTCCTGGTCGAGCGTGAGTTTGACAGCGGCGTTGCCCTGGGCAGTGGCCATGCTCCAGAGCGCAGCGCTCAAACCGGCGAGAAGGAAAAGTTGACGCTTCATCAATGTGCCTCCGGAAAACCAAAAAAAACGACAGCCAGGGAAACTGCTTCTCCCCGTTCTGTCGGTCGCGCCACTCGCTCCACATCTGGTAAGGCGCCCGAATAGGCCAGATGTTTCATCGCTCCTGAACGCCCAGATATTAGCGTATTCTCAGAGTCCTCACGCAAGCCCCCCAACGCGAAGTTTTTCATATTTTGGGGGGGGTGGGTGAAATATACGACGAACGAAGATGACTCGCCCGACGAATTCTTCGCAAATACCATCGCCGAAAGCTATATTCTTCACAATTCTGTAGCGTTCTGTAAGACGTCTGTTAGGCCTGGCCCGGCGAGAGTCCGCTTGTCAATGCCCCTTTCTCTCCCATTTCCCCCACCGGTCAGCGAAATATGAGAGGCGGCATAATGTCGCTGCCAATCCCTGAACCCAGTCAAGAGAAGCGGCGAGCAGCCAAGAAATGCCACTCGCCCCCTTCTCGCTCTGACTTCTACCCAGTCAGTTGTTCATCTCCGACTTATTAGAGATTCATTATCTACTCATTTGAGGATGTGGTGGGAAGGTGATGCACCGAACCGGCTCATCCCACTTCAGCCCTCAGGCCCTTCCCTAAACGCCGTAGCGCCCTGTCGCCGCCTTCTCAACAGGCGTGCCGGTGGCCTCGTCAAAGAGATTAATCTCCTCGATGAAGCGCTCGAACAGGTAGCGGCTGTCATGCGGGCCGGGCGAGGCTTCGGGGTGGTACTGCACGCTGAACACCGGGTAGCGGCTGTGGGCCATCCCCTCCAGGGTGTTGTCGTTGAGGTTGAGGTGCGTGGCCACGAATTCGCCGTCGGGGATGGTCGAAAGGTCCACCGCGTAGCCGTGATTCTGGGCAGTGATCTCGACATTGCCGGTGAGCAGGTTCTTGACCGGCTGGTTGCCGCCCCTGTGGCCGAACTTCATCTTGAAAGTCTGTCCACCCGCCGCCAGGCCCAGGATCTGGTGGCCCAGGCAGATACCGAAGGTGGGCAAGAGCCCCATGAGTTCCCAGGCAGTGCGGTGGGCGTAGGTGGGAGCTGCCGGGTCGCCAGGGCCGTTCGAGAGAAACAGGCCATGCGGCTGGAGCGCCATGACCTGCGCGGCGGTGGTCTGGGCCGGAACCACGATCGGCTCAATGCCGACTTCCGAGAGGCGCTCGACGATGGTGTGCTTGATGCCGAAATCCATCAGAACCACCCGTTTGCCGTGCCGCAGCGTGGGAAAGGCATAAGGCAAGGCGGTGGTGACCTCCTGGGTCATGTCGCGCCCGTCGATGTCCTCGTGCTGGCGGGCGCGGGCCACCAATGCCTGCTCCTCCTCCACGCTGAATTCGCCGTAAGGGTCCTCGGGGTGGGTGTGCGAGCGGTGGGCCACCACGCCCTTGACCACGCCGCCCTCGCGCAGCCGCCGCACCAGGGCGCGGGTGTCAATGCCCTGAATGCTGACCACGCCGTGACCTTTCATAAACGATTCCAGCGATTCCTGGGCGCGGTAATTGGAAAAGCCTTCGCTGAACTCGCGCCCGATAAAACCGCGCACGAACGGCTTGTTGCTCTCCATGTCGTAGATGGCGACACCGTAGTTGCCGATATGCGGATAGGTCATGGTGACAATCTGACCGTTGTAGCTCGGATCGGTCATGATTTCCTGATAACCGGTCATCGAGGTGTTGAACACGACCTCGCCCACCGTCTCACCGCGGTGCCCGAAGGCGTAGCCCCGGTAGACCGTTCCGTCTTCCAACGCCAGCACGGCGCGTTCCTTGCGAATCATGGTGCTGCTCCCATATTTCTTCTCCTCCATTCGCGCCTCGCGGGACGCTTTTGATGGTGCGGCGGCCATCATAGCGGGCTGCACCCGGCCCAACCGTGCGCTGCCGCGAGCGGTCCAACTGCTGGCGCAAGTATACAGGGTATGATTTCTTATGCATCCAAGCCAACATCACAAAAAAGCCTACCCGACCGCTTAAAGCGTTCTGGGCAGGTTTTGTTAGGGTCTCTTTGGATAGCCTATTGTCAGATCGCTCGAAATTGATGCATGGAGTTGCATATTCTTTGAATATCTCTATTCCAACTTCACTTGCCCCAGCGGTACGCCACACTGGACTGGCTGGTCACCAGATTGTTCGTGACGCTGCTCTGCGAGGCCATGCCGCCGTAGCGATTGATCAGGTCACTCATTACGGCAGAGACTGGCTTCAGGACACTGCTCATTTCCTGCTGATCGCGGCCGCTCGAATTGGCGGGCAAACTCTTCGTAAAGAGCTTCATCAGTTGTGCGCTGCTGACCTTCTGGGGCGCACGGGCATACTGCCAGCCTGCCGAGGCGCTCAGGTCGAGCTGGGCGGCCTGGAAAGCCGCGTCGTCGGCCAGTCGGGGCGCGGTGTCGGCCAGAGCGGCGGCCAGCGCGACGGGACTGTAGGCGGTGATCAGGTAGCCGTCCTTGAAGGCGTAGACCAGCTTGAGGCGGCCCAGCAGTGCGTCGAGCTGCTTCATGCTCTGCGACAGGCCCGAGGTGGCCGCGCCGAAGGTGAGCGCCGACATTCCGCCCTCCTCCGCCAGCCCCCGCATGCTGGCCGAGTTGGCACTCTTGATCAGCGTGCCCAGCGCTTTGGGCAGGTTGGCGATGGCCTTGTTGAGCGTGGCGGCGTATTCGGGCATGACCGCCTGGGCCGCCGCCATGTCGCTCACTTTCTGGTAGGTCACGCTGTAATCGAAGGCCTTGAGAGGGTCGCTGCCGCCGTACGCTGCCGCCATCCCCCCGGCCAGCGACACCTGGGCGCACTCATCCGCGAGGTAGCGTGAGGACTGCTCCAAATGGCTGGCGAGCTGGCTGTCGGTGAGAAAGCCGAAGGGGTCGAACAGATCGATGCGGGTCAGCCAGCGGGCCGTGTAGGCACTCTGCTCCGGCGCGCAGGCGCGGGCCACCACGCTCTCGGCGCTGGCTGGAATCAGTGCCTGGACACCGAAATCGGTGCTGTGCGTCAGGATGTGGTAGAGCGGCGTGTCCTTGCCTGAAGCGTTGGCGGCGTGGGCCGAGCGGGCAGTGAGACCCGTGGGTGTGGTCGAGAAACCCGCCGCGTACTGTCCCAGCGTATCGATGGCGTCCACAACGGGCGAGAGCAGGCGCGGCAGCAGCACGCGCGCGAGCTGGGCGTGGGCCAGCTTCGCAATAGCCGAGAAATTGAAAAAGAGCGAGAATTCCTGCGCGCCGGTCGCCTGCGTCGGCGTGCTATAGGCCGCCGAACGGTTCAGGCGCGGGGCCACCTTGCCGCTGAGCCGGGCCAGGTAGTTCATCAGCAGGGTCTTGTCGCTCGACAGGTAGACCAGGCCGCGCGCCTGTCCCACGAACAGCCCGTCCTGGCGCACGAAGGGATAAAGGCCCACCTTTGCGCCCGGCTTCTTGGCGATCATCGAGCGGAAAAATTCGCTGGAAAATTCATCGACACGCGTGACAGCCAGCAGTTGCGGCTTAAACCCCTGCGGGGCCGCGCCCACACTGAACACTCCCAGCACCGCTTCCTTGCCCACCGAGCTTTTGAGAATCTGCTGCATGCCGCCCAGCTCGGTCGTCATGTCACCCAGGCCCTGGGCCCCACCCGCCGCCTTCATGACCCCACCGACCAGCCCGGCGAAGCGGTCAATGGCCGCACCGGCGTTGTGGGTTTCCAGGGTGAGGAGCGCTCCGGCAGGGAGTTGATCGGCCAGTCGGGTTGTCTGGGCAGCAGCATTCACGCAAGTCAACAGCAGGGTCAGGGTCAGCAGGTTTTTCATAAGAGAATTCTAAGACAAGCCAGCCCCGTTAGCCGCAGGTTTCTGGCTTTGGCCGCAAGACTGGGCTCAGTCCAACACCCGGTACATGGCGATCTCGTTGCAATTTTCGAAGAAGGCGCAGCGCTGGCACTCGCTCCAGACCTTGGGGTGCAGATTGGTCTTCTCGATTCGCGTAAAGCCGCACTTCTCGAAAAACCCCTGCTGATACGTCCAGGCAAACAGCGCGGGCAGATCGATCTCACGGGCCTCGACCTCGCAGGCGGCGACCAGCAGCTTGCCCAGGCCACGCCCCTGCATGGCTGGATGAATCGCCAGCCCGCGCACCTCGGCCAGATCGGGAGCCAGCATATGCAGGCCGCAAACGCCCGCCAGCCCGCCGGGAGAGCCGTCCAGCGGCTCAACCAGCGCCAGCTGAAAGTCCCGGATGTTCTCGGAAAGCAGCGTGCGTGACCGAACGAGCATCTGGCCTCGCGCCGCCCAGTAGCCGATCAGGGCGTGAATGGCGTCGATGTCCGAGAGCTTGGCCTTGCGGGTGTGGACGGGTGCGTCCGGGTGAATCTCCGGCAGCATGATGGAATCGAGCGCCAGGGTCATAACGCAACCTCAGCCGTAGTGTGCTGGACGGGGAGCGCGGTGGAGGCCGTTTCTGCGTGCCGCGACCCACTCCCTGCCAACATCGAACCCGGCACCATCACGAACCAGGTCGTTAGGACAGTTTGCGCATCCAGGTGGTGCCACCGGGCCGGGTGCCTGCCGCGCGGTAGTGGGCCACTTGCGGAGCGTCGGGCAGATCGCCCATCACGACGGCCAACGGCACCTGCTGGAAGTCGAAGCTCTCCCAATCGCCACCGGTGGAGAACATGTACAGCACCGTGTCGCCGTGCTCGCGGGCATGCTCCACTGCGCTCTGCACCAGTTGACGGCCCAGTCCCTGCCCGCGCGCCGAGGGCACCACAGCGGCCCCGCGCAGCAGTGAAGCCTTGTCGCCGTGCTCCAGGCCGATGGCTCCCACCGGCTGTCCGTCCTGCTCCAGCAGCCAGTAGGTCGTGCCGACCACCATCACGGCGTCGGGGGAAAGGCCCGCGTCCTGCATCACTTTGACGACGGCGGCGTAATCGTTGGGGGTCGCGGGCCGGAGCTGGCCTTGCAGGCTGGTGGTCTGGGTCATGTGAATTCCTCCTGGGAAAGAAACGGTGAAGTGGGTTGAAAGGGCAGCGCGGGGAATAAGCGTAGTCTGCACCCTTACTCGCCTGTTCGTCTAGCACTTGAACTTTGGGCCAGCGTATGGTCAAGCCAGGGTTCACGAATTCACCACCCGTTTCCAGGCCAGTTCGGTGTGAATCCAGCCCCGGCACTCGCCGCTGACAACCTGGGGCGCAGCAGGCAGGGCGGCCAGCACCTCGGCGCTGCTAACCGGCACGAAGCCGAACAGCTGCCAGAACGGCCCAGCGTCGCTGGAAAACAAGTACAGCGCCCGGTCGCCGCGCAAAGAAGCGTAGGTCAGGGCACTCAGGGCCAGCGCCCGCCCCAACCCCTGACGGCGCGCAGCGGGCAACACGCTGGCCGATCTGAGCAGACTGACGCTCCCCTCCTGATTCGGCTCGCCGTGTTCCAGGCCGATGCAGCCCGCCGGAACGCCGTTGAGATCGGCAATCCAGTAGGTGCAGCCCGCCAGCGTGGCGGTGATGGCACTGCGCTCGGTGCTAAGGCCCACCGCCAGAATCAGATCGCGGATGGTGTCCAGGTCGGTGGTTTCGGCCCGGCGAAGATCAATGTGCAGGAAGTTGTAAGCGTCATGGGCAGCAGTCATAGGCAAAACCTCGGCGAGAAGGGCTTGATCAGGGCAATCGCTTCGCTCACTGTCGTCGTCGCTCCTGTTCCTGCACTCGCGCCGCCGCTTTCAGGAAGTAGCGCAGCCCCGCGCCCGCCGCCGCATCGATGTTCCAGCGGGGGATAACGTGCAGGTGAACGTGCGGGATGTGTGCGCCTCCCGCCGGAAACACATTCCAGCCCACCGTGTAACCGTCGGGCTGAGCGGTGGCGTCCAGATGCGCCCGCACCTCGGCCAGGAGCGCGTGGGTGGCGACGGTCTCGGCAGGGGTCAGGTCGAACACAGTCTGGCAGGGCCGCCGGGTCACGATGAAGCCGGAATACGGCAGGCCGTCTGCGTAACGCGAGTCTTGCGAGTAAACGCACAGCTCGTTTTCCAGCAGCAACTCACCGCCCGCAAAATCGGCCCGCGTGGAAAGGGGATTCTCAGCGGGATGGGCCAGCCAATGCGCCCACTCGGTTTGACGCTTGCCCAGCAGCGTGCCGTCCAGCGCTAGGGTGACCTTCATTCCATGGTCCCTGACCCCAGCAACACTTTCGCCGCCTCCACCGCTTCACGCACCCGCACAGGCGCGGTGCCGCCGTAGCTCAGCCGGCTCCTGATGCTTTCCTCGACGGTGAGGCTGCGGGCGATTTCGGCGCTCAGCAGCGGGTGGGCCGACTTCAACTCGGCGTCCGTGAGTTCCCACAGCTGGCGGCCCGAGCGACTCGCCACGCCCACCAGCCCACCCACGACCTCGTGCGCCTCGCGGAACGGCACGCCCTGCCGCGCCAGAAAGTCGGCCACATCGGTGGCGGTGGAGTAGCCACGCGCGGCGGCAGCTTTCGTTTTCTCGGCATGCCAGAGGGTTTTGGGCAGCATCTCGGCATAGAGGCGCAGCACGATAGACAGGGTGTCGTAGCTGTCGAACACGCCTTCCTTGTCTTCCTGAAGGTCCTTGTTGTAGGCCAGCGGCGTGCCCTTGACCACCGTCAGCAGGCCCATCAGGTTGCCGAACACCCGCCCGGCCTTACCGCGTGCCAGCTCGGAAACGTCGGGGTTTTTCTTCTGCGGCATAATGCTCGATCCAGTGGTGTGACTGTCGGGCAGGGTCAGGAAGCCGAACTCGAAGGTGGAATACAGAATGAGTTCTTCAGAGAGGCGCGAGAGGTGGGCGCTGAGGATGGCGCAGGCCGCGAGGAATTCCAGCGCGAAGTCGCGGCTGCCCACCCCGTCGAGGCTGTTGGCGGTGGGACGGGCGAACCCCAGCGCCTCAGCCGCCGCGTGCCGGTTAATCGGCCAGGGCGTTCCGGCCAGCGCCGAGCTGCCCAGCGGAGATTCGTCCATCCGGGCGGCAGCGTCGCGGAAGCGGCCCTCGTCGCGCTCCAGCATGGCCACATACGCCATGAACCAGTGACTGAGCAAGATCGGCTGGGCCACCTGCAAGTGCGTGTAGCCCGGCAGGATCACGCCCTCTCCCCCGTCCGAAGTCAGGTGCTTTTCTGCTTCCGAGAGCATGACGGCCCGCAGTGCTCGCGCCTTGTCCGCGAGGTCGAGCGCCGCCTCTTTGGTAAACAGCCGGAAGTCGAGGGCCACCTGATCGTTGCGGCTGCGGGCGGTGTGGAGCTTGCCTGCCACCGGCCCGATGCGGTCGCGCAGGGCGGCCTCCACGTTCATGTGAACGTCTTCGCGGTCGAGCCGCCACTCGAAGGTTCCGGCGCGGATGTCGGCCAGCACGTCACCCAGGCCACCCTGAATCTGGGCGACTTCCTCGGCGCTGAGAATGCCGACCTGCCCCAGCATCTGCACATGCGCCAGGCTCCCGCGAATATCCTGCTCAGCCAGACGCTGATCGAAACTGACGGAAGCGTTGAAGAGTTCGACGAGGCCGTCGGTGGCTTCAGCGAAGCGGCCTCCCCAGAGTTTCTTGTCTTTGGTCTTGGTCATAGCGTTCCTAGGTTTGCGGAATGGAGTCACGGAATACTGGCGATGTAAGCACGGGCAATCACAAGAAAAAGGACGATGCCCACCGCCGCGCCGCCAGCACCGATGAGGATTACGTCACTCGCAGTGATGCTGGACGAGGAAGACGCCAACTTACACCCACGATTGGTCGCCTCTGACCCGTACTGACGCACATCGGCGACCATAACGGCAGCTCCCGTACAATCGGAAAAAGTTACATAGGCGGAAGCAGGCGTCTGGTCATTGAGGGCACTGAGTGGAAGCGTCGTAGCGGCTGCGAATTTTACTCCGCGCACCACTCGGAGGGGTTGACCTGTCGGACCAGAAATAGAGGGGGCACAGGAAGTCAGTGAGAGAGTAAACACGAGAATCGATAAAAAGATTCGAACAAAGCTCATTTGATCCCGCCTTTATTGACCTTCACCAACACCACTGGCCTCGGACTCGCCGGACTCCGAAACGCATACTCCGCGGTCTCATCGATCATGTATCCCAGCCGCTCATAAAACGGCAGCACATCCAGGTTGTATTGCGACACCGCGAGCAGCATCCGTTCGTAGCCTCGCTCGGCGGCCACCTGTTCGACGGCCCACACCAGCGCTGCGCCGATGCCCTGGCCGCGCCCTTCCGGCAGAGTGGCAAGCTTGTTGAGGGTCAACGTGTGCGGTCCGTCCGGGCGAAAGCTAACGCAGCCCACCGGGCTCTCCTCTGTTCCATTCAAATTTGCCCAGGCCAGGAAGCCGCCGCCGAGTTCCAGACTCCGTGCAATGTCCTGCGCCGTCGTGCGGGTCCAGCTTGAGCGCGGGTCCATGCCAGCAGCCATCATGACCGTGTGGAAGGCAGCGACGTCGTGGGGCAGAGCCGGACGCAGGATAAACTTCACTGGCTGCCGTCCAGCACTAGCCGCATCTCGTTGGTCGCGACAAAACCCAGCTTCTCGTAAAGCGGGCGTCCGTACTGGGAAGCGTGCAAACTGAGGATGCGGATGCCCCGGTGCCGCGTCTCGGCGATGGCCTGCTGCGTCAGAGCACGAGCTAGGCCCCGGCCCCGGTGCTCGGGATGGGTATACACATTTTGCAGGTAACTGCGAAGCGGCTGCGGATCGAGGAAATGCGGTGACCAGTCGTGAATCAGCAGGCCAGCGCCCGCTACGACCTGACCGCCCTGCTCCACGAACCAACCCACATATGTTCCCGCTTGCAAATGCCGCTCGACCCAGGGCGCGAACTGCGCCACCGTTTCCCGGTACTCGGTGCCCATGTCGGTGAACATGGCCTCGCGCTGCGCGGCGATACGTGCCGCGTCGGCGGCGGTGGCTGCGCGCAGCGTATAACCGGAGGGCAGGTTCATACTTCCGCCCGTTCCCAGATCTGCGCCAGGTGGTGCTGCTGGTGCTGAACGTAGTCCTCGGTCAGCCAGCCGAGCGTTACCGGCGCTCCCCCGCCGACGCTCAGCGTGTGGGAAAGCGCCCCAGGAAGCAACCGGTCGATGAGGTCTCCCAGTGCCGTTTGATAGCTGTCCCAGAGCCCCAGCACCTCGGCCCAGGTCTGGTCCTGCCAGCCGCCCAGACGTACCCAGACATTCTGGTCGTAGCCGGGCAGCTCCAGCCCGCTCTCGGCTGCCGCCCGAATGAAACGGGCGTGGTTGTTCACCCCACTGTCGATCAGGTGCCCCAGCACCTGCTTGGCGCTCCACACACCCTCGGCAGGCTTGAAGCTGGCCCGCTCCTCGCTGACGGCTTGCAGACGCGGCACCGTTTCAGCCACCAGTTCACGCAGCTTCATGCTCAGTCCTTCTGCTTGGCCTTCGCCTCGACCCGCGCCTGGACCCGCATCCTGAGGGCGTTGAGCTTGATGAAGGCTCCGGCGTCGTGCTGGTTGTAGTCGCCGCCCGCCTCGAAACTCACCAGGTCTTTGTCGTAGAGGCTGCGCTCGGCCTTGCGCCCCACCACACCGCAATTGCCCTTGTAGAGTTTCAAGCGGGCCGTGCCGGACACGCTCTGTGCCACGTGATCGATGTAGACCTGCAAGGCCTCGCGCTCGGGGGCAAACCAGAAGCCGTTGTAGACCAGTTCGGCGTACTTGACCCCCAGGGCGTCGCGCTGGTGCAGCACTTCCCTGTCCAGCGTCAGGCTCTCCACAGCGCGGCGGGCGTGGTAGAGCAGCGTGCCGCCGGGCGTTTCGTAGACGCCGCGCGACTTCATGCCCACAAAGCGGTTCTCGACGAGGTCGATGCGGCCCACACCGTTGCGTCCACCGATCTCGTTGGCTTTCTCCAGCAGTGCGGCGGGCGAGAGCGGCTCACCGTTGATGCTCACCGGGTCACCGTTCAAGAAGTCCACGTCCACGTACTCCGCCTGATCCGGCGCATCTTCGGGCGAAACGGTCAGCTTGAACATGTGGGCGGGCGGCTCGGTCCAGGGGTCTTCCAGAATGCCGCCCTCGTAAGAGATATGCAGCATGTTGGCGTCGGTGCTCCAGGGGTCTTTCTTGGTGGTCGGCACCGGGATGTCGTTTTCGTGGGCGAAGGCCTCGAGATCGGCGCGGCCCTGAAAATCCCAGTCGCGCCAGGGAGCCACCGTCACGATGTCGGGCTTGAGGGCGTAGGCGGTCATCTCGAAGCGGACCTGATCGTTGCCCTTGCCGGTCGCGCCGTGCGACACCGCCACCGCGCCCTCCTTCTCGGCGATTTCCACCATCTTCTTGGCGATCAAGGGGCGGGCGATGCTGGTGCCGAGCAGGTAATAGCCCTCATACAGCGCCGAGCTGCGAAACATCGGGAACACGTAGTCGCGCACGAACTCCTCTTTGAGGTCCAGCGCGTAGGCGGCCACCGCGCCGGTTCTGAGGGCCTTGAGGCGGGCTTCTTCCACCTCGTCGCCCTGCCCCAGATCGGCGGTGAAGCACACCACGTCGTAGCCGCGTTCGGTTTGCAGCCATTTGAGGATGATGGAGGTGTCGAGGCCGCCGGAATAGGCCAGCACGATCTTGGGCTTGACGGCGTTCGCTTCGGGTTTTTTCTCGGTTTGTGTCATGTTCGTATTCTCCCAGACAGTACGGTGCAAAGCGGCGGATGGGCCTGAAAACCACAGCACGCCGCCCGGCACTGGTCTTGTCCGCCCGCTTCACAAAGAGCGGGTCGGGCAGAATCAGCGTCGGGCGGCGGGGGTTAGCATTAGCTACGTATGGTTATACAGCTTTGCCGCATAGCTATGCAAGCGTGCGTCGCCTTCCGCACACGGCAGAGGGCCACGATCTGAAGAGCCAGCTCTCCCAGGCTGCCTGATTCCCACTTCTCTGCTCACCTGACCGGGTGACGATCAACCTGTCAAGCTGTGCTTCAGGGCTGCCCCTGCTTTCGACCCACGTTCCACGGAGGTCAGTTTATGAAACCCCTGTATCTGGCCGCTCTGCTGACGCTGAGCAGCTCATCCGCACTGGCCGCGACGTATACCAGCGTCAGCATTGCCCTCAAGCAGGAACTCGGCTCGCTGGTGGTGAACCCGAACAACGCCACCTCACCCGTGCTGGGCGTGCGCAATCCACCGATCAAGAATGGAGTCGCCTACGTGGGCGCGTCCCACTCACAGGGGGACTGGGCCATCGGGCTGAGTCCGAAGCTGCCGCTCAGCCTGATTCTGGACCGAACCCAGGGCGACGCCCAGCTTGATCTGCGCTCGCTGAAGCTCACAGCCCTGAGCCTCAAGCAGACGCTGGGCAACCTCGACATCAAGCTGCCCGCCGCCAACCTGAAGGCCACGCTCGACCAGCAGCAGGGCGACACCACCCTCATGCTTGCACCGAACACCGGCATTCGGGTGGATGTCAAATCGTTCAAGCAGGGTACCCTGATCATCGGCGGCAAGACTGTCGCAGACGGGCTGTCGTTCGACGGCAGTTACCAGAGCGCCAACTACACGGCCGCCCGCTACAAGGTCGAGCTGACCGTCACCAAAGAGCTCGGCAGCCTCACCATTCGCTAGCGCCCCGCTCAGCTTCCCAGAAACCGTCCCAGCCGCCTGAGCGCTTCCTCGATTTCCAGCTGGGACTTGCAGAAGGCCAGGCGCAGCATTTCCGGTGGCGCGGCATGGGTGCGGTAAAACGCGTCCAGCGGGATGACCGCCACCCCGCCCTCGGTGACGAGGCGCTCGGCATTCACCCCCGTCAGACGGGCCGTCAAAAAATAGGTGCCCTGCGGCGTGAATACCTCCGCCCCGAGGTCACGCAGGCCAGCGGCAAGTGTTTCCATGCGGGCACGGTAGCTGGAGCGCAACGCCTCGTAAAAGCCGCTGGTTCGCGCCGTGCCGAGCGCTTCAGCCACCGCCGCCTGCAAGGGAGCCGGGGCACAGAACGTTGTCCACTGGTGCAGCCCCGCGACTTCCGGGGCAACACCCTGGGGCGTCAGAATCCAGCCGATCCGCCAGCCGGTGGCGTCGAGCCGCTTGCCTGCACTGCCCACCGTGAACGTGCGCTCGGGGGCCAGTGTTCGCAGCGACACGGGCCGCTCGGCGTAGTACAACTCGTCGTAGACCTCGTCGCTGATCAGCCAGAAGTCGTGCTGACGGGCCAGATTAGCGATCTCCTGCAACTCGGTCAGGCTCAGCACGCTGCCGGTGGGGTTGAAGGGACTGTTGACGATCAGCGCCCTGGTGCGCGGCGTTACAGCGCGGCGCAGTGCATCAATATCCAGTTGCCAGCCTGCTGCCGAGAGGGTCAGCGGCACGCCGACGAAGGTCGCCCCCACCATCACAGTCTGAGGACGGTAGATGTCGAAGACCGGCTCGAAGGCGATCAGCTCGTCGCCGGGACCGTAGAGCGTCTGGGCCAGCGCGAACATCGCCTCGGTGGCCCCGCAGGTGATGACCACCTGACTCGCCTCGGCCCCCAGGTCGTGGGCCACCGCCTCGCGCAGCGCGGGCAGCCCGATCGGCGGCGAGTACTGGTCGACGGTGCCCACCGCGCGGCGGGCAGCGTCCAGCAAAAAATCAGGTGGTGGCGTGCTGGGAAAGCCCTGGCCGAGGTTGACTGCGCCGTGCTGGGCGGCGAGGCGGCTCATGCGCGAGAAGATGCTCTCGGCAGACAGACGGGTGCGGTCGTGCAAGCTGGGCATAGGATCAGTCTGCGCCTCTCGGCGCGCGGTCAAGCGGCAGCGTCCAGACAAAAGCAGCCGGATACGGGCCCACAAAAAAAGTCCCCACCACTGGGGCGGGGACTCGGAGCTGAAAGCGATCAGGGCAACTGGTAATCCAGGCCGATACGCACACCGGTGCCGACGCCGACGCCAGTGCCAGCGCCGACCGAGATCCGGACACCTGCGTTCAGCTCACCAAAGACGCTCAACGGGCCGCCGACAATGTTGTACTTCAGACCCGCCAGCGCGTGGGGATAGATAGAGACGCCGGTGAAGCTTCCCAGCCCCACGCCCGCGCCCAGGCCAAAGCCGTAGTAAGGTGAGAGGCCGCCGAAATTCTGGCTGCTGAGATCGCTGAGGTAGTCCACGGTGCCGCCCACCGAAACCTGGCCGAAGTTGAAGTTCAGGGCGTCGAGGTTGAGGCCGTAGCGCACGGCGGAGGTGTCGGTCAAATCGCTCTTGTAATGCACCGACAGACCGGACCCGACCGAACCGCCTATATAATTGGCCGCTGAGGCCATAGAGGCTGATGCCAGGATCAGCGTCGTTACTTTCAGAAGGTTCTTCATGTCAGGCAGTATGGTTCACGGCCCCGGCCCACTGCGCATATATCTTCTTAATGCTGAACCGCCGAACGCTTGCATTTTATTCTCGGACGTTGCCGCGCAGAGCTGCCAGCAGCGCCGCTGGATCGCTGTACACTTCGCCGGACAAATCGGTGTTTCCACCGCAGCGAAGCAGCGCGCAGCGTACCCCTGCCTTACGGGCCGCCTCGGCGTCGTAGACGGTGTCACCCACCATTAGGGTTTCGTCCGCTGTTGTCCCGAGCTTCTTGAGGGCCACCCCGAGGATGTCGGCGTCGGGCTTGCTGGATTCGACCTCGCTGGAGGTCACGCGCGAGCCGTTGAGCTGCTCCAAGCCCAGGTGCTGCAACTCCTTCTCCACGATCTCATCCTCGCCGCTGCTGCCCAGCATGATCTTGAGGCTCAGTTCTCTCAGTCCGGTGACCAGCTCGGCTGCGCCGGGGGTGGCTTTCAGGGTGGCAATCATGGGCTTGAAGGCTTCTCCCCAGCCTTTCGTGAGGGCCTTGCCCACATCGCTCTCGGCGTCAACGCCCGTCAGCTTGGGCACCACCTTGTCGCCGCCCATCCCCATCAGGGGCCGCACCTGTTCAAAGGAAACGTCAAAGCCGTGCTGCTGAAAGGAGGTGACCCAGGCGCGGGCGTGGGCGTCGTTGCTGTCGATCAGGGTGCCGTCGAGATCCAGAATGACGGCACGCAGAGAAGAACGGGTCATGAACGCAGGCTAGCGGACAGGCGTGGCCCGGCAGCACAGACCGGGTTGCGAGAACGTTGAGGCAACCTGGCCCGCAGTCTCAGCGCTTCAGCGGTTATCGCCGCGACGGGCGGCTTCGGCACTGGCTTGCAAATCATTCTGCAAGCGGCTAATATATTGCAAATCCAAATACAGATCGCGTCCGCCCTTCCCAGGCACGTCCGGTTCGCACCTGTCCGGGCTGGCCTCGTCCTTTCAGGTTGTCCTCGCCAAGGAGCCGCCCATGTCGCCGATCCGTTTTGACCACACCCAGTTTTCGCCGAACCTGGATTCAGCCGACGCCCGGCTTACGGTCCAAGCTGCACAGGGCTGCGTGATCTATGCGCCTTGAGCGCGCCGAACTGCGGCTGGTCTCGCTGCCGCTTCTGAAGCCCTTTCGCACCTCGTTCGGCGAGATGACCGACAAGACCTTCGTGCTGCTGCGGCTGTTCGGCGAGGGTCTGGAAGGTGTGGCCGAGGGCGTCATGGACGTGCGCCCGGATTTTCGCGAGGAAACCATCAGCGGCGCGCTGGCCTTGTTGCAAGAAACCGTGTTGCCGAGTGTGCTGGGCCAGGAATTCACCAATCCCGAGCACCTGATGCGCTCCCTGGCGGGCATTCGCGGCAACCGCATGGCGCTGGCGACCCTGGAAATGGCCTTCTGGGACCTGTGGGCCAGGAGCCTGGGCTTGCCCCTTTCCAGCGTGCTGGGCGGCGTCAGAAGCGAGGTGGCGGTGGGGGTGTCGCTGGGCATTCAGCCGAGCATTGAGGCCACCGTGGACAGTGCCACGCGCCACGCTGAGCAGGGCTACAAGCGCATCAAGCTCAAGATTCAGCCGGGCTGGGACGTCAAGATGGTGCGGGCGGTCAAAGAGGCCCTGGGCGAGTTGCCGGTCACGGTGGACGCCAACGCCGCCTACTCTCTGGCCCACATCAACGTGCTGCGCGAACTCGACACCCTGGGGCTGGATTACATCGAGCAGCCGCTGGCCTGGAACGACATGCGCGACCACGCCAAGTTGCAGGCGCTGATGCACACCCCGCTGTGCTTGGACGAGTGCATCACCTCGGCGCAGGACGCCCGCAAGGCGCTGGAAATGGCCGCCTGCCGCTTGGTGAATATCAAGGTGGGGCGGGTCGGCGGGCACCTGGAAGCGCGGCGCGTCCACGATGTGGCCGCCTCGTTCAGCGCCCCGGTCTGGTGCGGCGGCATGCTGGAAAGCGGCGTGGGCCGCGCGCACAACATCCACCTCGCCACCCTGGAGAACTTCACCAAGCCCGGCGACACCAGCAGTTCCTCGCGCTACTGGGCACGCGACATCATTCACGAGCCGCTGGAAACGTCGGGTGGAATGATGGCGGTGCCCAAGGGCGCGGGCATCGGCGTGACGCTGGATCTGCCGTTTCTGGACAGCGTCACCCGCATGAAGGTGGACGTGACGCCGGAGCGGCGCGCCGTGGCCGGAACCGCGACATGAACCCGCTCACCTCCCTGAATATTCGGGAGCTGAGCGGATTGGGCGAACTCGAACAGACGCCGCCCCTGGCCCGGGCCGTCTGGGGCCAGGACGACCGGCCGGAAGATCCCAGCTTGCTGCTGGCGGTGCAGCATATCGGCGGCCTGGTGGCGGGCGCGGTGGACGAGGAGGGGCAGATGTGGGCTTACCTGGTCGGTCTTCCCACCAAAGACGCCGACACCCAGCACTCGCACCGCCTGGGCGTGCATCCGGGTGTTCGCAAGCAGCATCTGGGCGAGCGGCTCAAGCGTTTTCAGCGCGAGTGGTGTCTGGAGCGCGGCATCAGGCAGATTCGTTGGACCTTCGACCCGCTCCTGCTGGTCAACGCCCACCTCAACGTTCACCGGCTGGGCGCAGTCGTGCGAACCTTCCTGCCCAACTATTACGGCGTGATGGGCGGCATCAATGCGGGCGCACCTTCCGACCGTTTCGAAGCCGAGTGGCCTCTGGACGGTGAGCGGACGGCGGCGCATCTGGCCGGAGCCGCCCGTGAGGTCTGGCCCGAAGACACCTTCCACCCCCTGCGAGACGACTTGCCCAGCAAGTTGCCCGCAGCGCTGGCCATCTGCGTCCCGGCGGACTTTTACCGCTTGCTGCGCGAGGACAACGCACAGGCGCTCGACTGGCGGCGCACGACCGGGCCGCTGCTGACCCGGCTGTTCGCGGAGGGCTACACCCTGACGGACGTGAGTCTCAGCCGCCAGCAGTACCTCTTCGAGCGCGGTCGGGATGACCACGGGGCCGAATGCTGAACTTCGTCATTCGCCGCCTGTTGACGCTGCCGCTGATCATGCTGGCGGTGACGTTCCTGATCGTGCTGGTGATGCAACTCATTCCGCCGGAGCAGCGGGCGGTGGCCTTTACCACCAATTTGCAGCAGCTGGGCCGGGTGCAGGAGATCATCAAGACCAACCATCTCGACGGCAGCGTCTTCGAGCAGTACTGGCTGTGGCTGGGGCAGGCGCTGGGCGGTAACCTGGGCTTCTCGCGCACCAGTGGGGAGACGGTGGTGGCGACGCTGCTTTCCCGCTTTCCCGCCACGCTGGAGCTGACCCTCTTTACGCTCGTGCCGCTGGTGTGGGTGGGCGTCTGGCTGGGCGGACAGGCCGCCGTCCACCGCAACCGCCTGCCCGACGCCGTGATCCGCATCATCGCCGTGCTGGGCTACAGCATTCCCAGTTTTGTGCTGGGGGTCTGGCTGCTGGTCATTTTTTACGGCGCGCTGGACTGGCTGCCCGGCACCGGCAACATCAGTAACGACAGTGCCGTCTTGCTGATGACCGGCAGCGTGCGCCACGTCACCGGCCTGGTCACCATCGACGCGCTCCTGAGCGGGCGGCTGGACGTGTTGTGGGACGGCCTCAAGCACCTGATCCTGCCTGCCTTCACTTTGCTGGTGGTGGGCATTCCAGCACTGATCAAGGGAACCCGAGCCAGCATGATCGACGCGCTGCACAGCGATTACATCCGCACCGCCCGCGCCAAGGGCATCACCGAGCGCACGGTCATTCACAAGCACGCCCGCCGCAACGCGCTGCTGCCAGTGGCGACCCTGATCAGCCTGAGCGTGTCGGGCCTGCTGCAAGGCGCGGTGCTGGCCGAGACGCTCTACGGCTATCCCGGCGTGGGGGCCTGGGCGGCCCAGGCGGCGGCGGCGGGCGACCTGCCCGGCGTGCTGGGCTTCGCGCTGATGGCCGCGACCATCGTGGCCGTCATCAATCTGCTGACCGATCTGGCCTACACCGTCATCGATCCGCGCGTGAGGTATGCATGAGCGCCGTGACGCCCAACTCGGCCCAACGCGCTTCAAGACCCGCCTCGCGCTCGGTGCTGGCCCGCACTTTCCGGCGTAACTTGCCCGCCCGGGTGGGGGCTGTGCTAATCGGCCTGTACGTGCTGGTGGCGCTGCTGGCCCCCGTGCTGGCCCCGCCGCAAGGGAACTGCCGCCGGGCGCTGACGCTCTCCGAAACACAGGTGGTGCCCGGCCCGGCGGCGTACCTGCGCGAGCTGCTGGCTCCGCCCGCCGAGTGCCTCCAGATGCCGCGCCAGGGCTTCGCGGCCCAGCCCAAACCGCCCGAGACCGGCACGCCTCTGGGCAGCGTGGGCGGCTACGACATTCGCTACGGCCTGGTGTGGGGCACCCGCACGGCCTTCTTCCTGGGCATCGCGGTGGTCGCCATCACCGTGACGGTGGGCGGCTTCATCGGGCTGGCGGCGGGCTTTTTCGGAGGGTGGCTGGACAACATCTTGATGCGGCTCACCGACATCACCTTCGCCTTTCCCGGCCTGATTCTGGTGCTGGTGCTGGTGGCCGCGCTGGGGCCGGGGCTGCAAAACATCATCATCGCGCTGAGCTTGGTGTCGTGGGCGGGGCTGGCCCGCGTGCTCAGGTCGGAAGTCCTGCGGCTGCGGGAACTGGACTACGTGGCGGCGGCGCACGGCCTCGGCAGCCAGCGCTGGCGAATTGCCCTGCGCCACGTGCTGCCCAACGCGCTCGGGCCGGTCTTCAGCATCGTGGTGCTGGAAATGGGCAGCCTGCCGATCGTGGCCGGGGCACTCTCCTTCCTGGGCCTGGGCACGCCGCTGGGCTTCGCCGACTGGGGCCAACTCATTGCCTTGGCCCAGAAGTGGATTCAGGGACCGCCGGGCGAGCCGTTCGCCTACTGGTACGTCACCCTCTTTCCGGGGCTGTGCATCGCCCTTTACAGCCTCGGCTGGAACTTGCTGGGCGACGCGCTCGGCGAGCAGCTCGATCCGCGCAACCGCTGAACACCCGCCTTTCTTCTTCCGCCTTTTGGAGGTCATTATGAACCGTTCCCTTCTCGCACTGACCGTTGCCCTCGGCACCTCGCTGGCCCTGGCCACCCCCGCCGATACGCTGGTCTACCAGATTGCCTCGGCCATCGGCAGCCTGGAACCTGTCCAGCCTGTTGCCACGTATGATGTGCTGCCGCTGATGCAGATGTACGAGGGGCTGTACCTCAACAACTTCGGCAAGTACGAGCCGCTGCTGGCCACCCGCTTTACCCAGAGCAAGGACGGCAAGGTCTCCACCTTCACCCTGCGCAAGAATGTCAAGTTCCACGACGGCTCGGTAATGAGCTGCACTGACGCCGAGTACTCGATACGCCGCACCCTGCTGGTCGGCAACGAAACCTCGCAGGCCGCCCAGATTCGTGCCAATCTGCTGAATCTCTCCGGCTTCACGCCCGAGGTCAAGAAGACCTACACCTTCGCCAAGCTCTCGAGCATGGTCAAGTGCAACGCGGCGGGGCAACTGGTGCTGACCTTGGACCGCAACGTGCCGAGCTTGCTGGACTCAATCACCCAGACCTACATCGTGCCGATGAAGGTAGCGGTGGCGGGCGGCGACTGGAGCGGCACCGCCAAGGATTTTGACGCCTTTCTCGGCAAGGACATGTCGAACTCGTCGCTGGCTCAGAAACCCGACGGCACCGGCGCGTATCAGTTCGTGGCCCGCGATCCCAGCCGCTTCGTGATGAAAGCTTTTAACGGCTACTGGGGCGGCGTGCCTGCGCTCAAGAATGTGATTCTCCAGAAGGTGGACAGTGACACCGCCCGCGTGCTGGCGCTGCAAAAGGGAGACGCCGACATCGCCATCATCCCCGACCGCGACACCCTCGCCAAGCTCAAGGGCGTCTCCGGCGTCAAGGTTTACGAGGATCTGCCCACCCACGACCTGACCGGCGTGGTGCTGTACAACCAGAACGTCAAGGACGACAAGTTGCTGCCCGCCGGACAATTGGCCGAGAACAATATGCCGGTCAACTTCTTCAGCGACGTTCATGTCCGCAGGGCCTTCGCGGCGCTGTTTGACACCAAAACCTATCTCCGCGACGCCTTGAAGGGCTACGGCCTGGCGCGGCATACCACCCTGCCCACCAACAACTGGGCCGAAGTCAAGACGCTCAACCCGCCTGCCTACAACCTCAAGACTGCCGAGGCTGAACTCAAGCAGGCGTTCGGCGGCAAGCTGTGGACCACCGGCTTTACCGTACCGCTCTCCATCTTCTCGGGCAGTGGCGTCTCGGAAGTGGTGGCGGGTATCTTCAAACAAAATATTGAGGCCCTGAATCCCAAGTTCCACGCCAACGTCAGTAACCTCGAACTCAGCGCCGCCAACGCCTCTCTCCTCGGCGGCAAGCTGGCCCTCAACCCGCTGACCTGGGGCGGGGCCGACCCCGACACCAATTTGCGCGGTTTGTACAGCTCCGGGGGCATTCTGGCGGCAGCCACCAACATCAACGATCCCAAGATGGAAACCTTGCTCAATCAGGCCCGCGACGCGGTGGGTCAGGCTGCCCGCAAGCCGATCTACAAGGAGTTGCTGACCTATCTCAATCAGCAGACCTACGCCTTCCCGCTGCCGCAGCCGTCGATCTTCGCGGCCACCGTTTCGTCCCTCAAGGGCTACGAGAACTTCAACAAGACGAACCTGCTCAAGGTGCTGAGCAAGTAAGCCTCTCAAACCGGTCATTTGCGGCCCGCCGCGCCCACCTCAGCGCGGCGGCAGGAAAAACCGGTCACGCCGACCCGCCGCCGCTCGTTCGCCCGCCTCCACTGCCAGTCCGAGGAGAACCGCATGACCGCCGCCACCAAGAGCAGCACCGAACTCGCCGCCGCCTTCGAGCAGGAAGCCAGACGTTTGCTGGAGGAATACAAGGTCCCCGGCGTCACCCTGGGTCTGCTGACGCCCGACGGCGACCACTTTTTCAACTTCGGCGTCACCAGTCTGGAAAACCCGCTGCCGATTGATGCGGACACCATTTTCCAGATCGGCAGCACCACCAAAACCATCACCTCGCTGACCTGCTCAGTGCTGGTCGCGCAGGGCAAACTGGACCTGGATGTGCCGGTGCGCACCTATCTCCCCGACTTCAAGCTCAAGGACGAATCGGTGGCCGCCGCGCTGACCACCCGCGACGTGCTGACGCACCAGGGCGGCTTCCAGGGCGACCTCTTCGAGGAAACCGGCAACGGCGACGACGCGCTTGAGCGGGTGCTGGACATCCTGGCCGAGTCGCCGCAGGTGGTGCCGCTGCGGGGCCACTGGAGCTACAACAACGCCGGATTCTACGTGGCTGGGCGGGTCATCGAGGTGCTGACCGGCCAGCCTTACGAAGCCGCCGTCACCGAACTGGTCTTAGCGCCGCTGGGCATGGACCATACCCTCTTCTTCCCCAATCAGGTGATGACCTACCGCTTTGCCACCGGCCACAACAAGATCGGCGACGAAATGGTGACGCAGCGCCCCTGGATCTTGCCGCGCTCATCGGCTCCGGCAGGCGGGACCTTGAATTCCACGCTGCGGGACATGACCCGCTACGCCCACTTCATGATGTCGGGAACGCTGCCGGACGTGCCGGAAACGGAGGGTGACGCGGCCCAGCCCGCCGAAGCGTCATCCCTGGCGGCGCTGGACCGCTCCCACTTCTGGCAACCACAGCGGCCCATCGGCGACGCCCTCAACGGCTTTCCCGGTGAGCGGGGCCAGATCGGGCAGAGCTGGTTTATCGATCAGTACCCGCAGGCCACCATCATCAGTCACGGCGGCACCACCCACGGCCACCAATCGGACTTCTGGGTCTCGCCTGACCGCAAAGTGGGCTTCATCGCCATGACCAACGCCAGCAACGGCCACGCCTACAACCGCAAGCTCAGCAAATGGATCAAGCGCGAGCTGCTGAATCTCAGCGGCACCGAGCAGCCGGACCATGTTGTCAGCCCGGACGCCCTGAGCGACTTCGTGGGCGAGTACCTGATTATCGGGATGCCGCTGAAAATCGGCTCGCATATAGAAGCTGGGCGGCTGACCCTCACCATCCCCGATACCACGCCCGGCGCGAGCGGCACCAAGCCCGCCCCGCTCCGTTTTATCGCCCCCAACCGTGCCCTGGTCACTGGCGGCGGCGATCTGGACGACACCGGCGTCGAGTTTCTGCGCGGCGTGGGCGGCCAGGTGGAATTCATGCGCATCGGGGTCAGGCTCTACCCGCTGGAGAGCCAGAACGCCGCTCAAACCCTGCCGTTGACCGACATTTAACAACCCACCCGATTGGTTTACCGCTTCAAGTCGCCAGGAGGATCCAACATGACCGCAACCACACCCAAGAGCAGCACCGAACTCGCCGCCGCCTTCAAGCAGGAAGCCCAGCGTTTGATGGAGGAATACAAGATCCCCGGCGTCACCCTGGGTCTGCTGACACCCGACGGCGACCACTTTTTCAACTTCGGTGTCACCAACCTGGAAAATCCCCTGCCGATCACCAACGACACCATCTTCCAGATCGGCAGCACCACCAAGACCATCACCTCGCTGACCTGCTCGGTGCTGGTCGCGCAGGGCAAACTGGATCTGGACGTGCCGGTGCGCACCTACCTGCCGGACTTCAAGCTCAAGGACGAATCGGTGGCCGCCGCGCTGACCACCCGCGACGTGCTGACCCACCAGGGCGGCTTCATGGGCGATTTGTTCGACGATACCGGCGAGGGTGACGACGCCATCGCCAAGGTGCTGGACGTGCTGGCCGGGTCGCCGCAGGTGGTGCCGCTGCGGGGCCACTGGAGCTACAACAACGCCGGATTCTTCGTGGCCGGGCGGGTCATTGAAATGATCACCGGCAAGACCTACGAGGCCGCCGTCACCGAACTGGTTTTGACGCCGCTGGGCATGGACCATACCCTCTTCTTTCCCAGTCAGATCATGACCTACCGCTACGCCACCGGTTACAACAAAGTCGGTGACAAGATGGTGGTGCAGCGCCCCTGGATGATGATGCGCTCGGCGGCCCCAGCGGGCAGCAGTTGCTCATCCACCGTCAGCGACATGGCGAAGTATGCCCACTACATCATGTCGGGCACGCTGCCCGAGACCAAACCCACCGAGAAGGTAGACGGCCAGGAAGCAGACGCCGAACCCGGCGCCGAACCGACCGTCAAGACTTTGGACCGCACCCAGCTCTGGACACCCGTTCGCAGCGTGGGGGTCGGCATTAACGCCTTTCCCGGCGAGGAAGGGCAGATTGGGCAGAGCTGGTTTATCGATCAGTACGACAGCGCCACCGTCATCAGTCACGGCGGCACCACGCTGGGCCATCAATCGGACTTCTGGGTCTCACCGGACCGCAAGGTGGGCTTTATCGCCATGACCAACGCCAGTAACGGCCACGCCATGAACCGCAAGCTCAGCGAATGGGTCAAGCACGAGGTGTTGGGGCTGAGTCAGCCGGAGCAGGAAGAAGTCAAGTTGAGTGCAGGCGAACTGGACGCATTGACGGGAACCTACGACGTGGTGGGCCAGAGCTACACCCTCGGCGCGAAGGTGGAGGGCGGCCAACTGGTGCTGACCATCCCCGATGGGGCCTCGGGAGACACACAGGACTTGGCCCTGTACTTCCTCGCCCCGGACCGCGCCGTTGTGGCGAGCGGCGACGCCGAGGGCCTCGGGGTGGAGTTTTTGAGAAAAGGCGGCGAGGTCGAGTTTATGCGCTTCGGCGCGCGGCTCTATCCACGCGCCACCGAAGTGCTTCAGCCGCCAGTCACCGCTGCGCTGTAAGAGCCGCACGCCACCACCGCACCGCAGGGAGGCCGACCGATGACCGCGATCACCGCGAGCAGTACCGAACTCGCCGCCGCCTTTGAGCAAGAAGCCCAGCGCTTGATGGACGAATTCAAGGTGCCGGGCGTGAGCATGGCCCTGATGTTGCCGGACGGCGACCACTTCCTGTGTTTCGGCGTCACCAGTATCGACAATCCGCTGCCGGTCACCGACGACACCATTTTTCAGATCGGCAGCATCACCAAAACCCTGACCTCGCTGACCCTCTCAGCCCTGGCGGAGCAGGGCAAGCTGAACATCACCGACAGGGTGCGCGACCATATTCCCGACTTCAAAATGAAAGACACCTCGGTGGCGGGGAACCTGACCATTCTGGACGTGTTGACCCACCAGGGCGGCTTTCAAGGCGACTTTTTTCAGGATACCGGCGAGGGCGACGACGCGCTAGCCAGGGTCGTGGACGCGGTGGCCGCTTTGCCGCAGGTCGTACCGATGCGGACGCACTGGAGTTATAGCAACGCCGGATTTTACATTGCCGGGCGGGTGATCGAGCTGGTGTCGGGACTGACTTATGAAGCCGCCGTCACCGAACTGGTCTTGAAGCCGCTGGGGATGGATCACACCTTCTTTTCTGCCAACGAGGTGATGACGTACCGCTTTGCCACCGGTTACAACAAGGTCGGCGACAAGATGGTGGTGCAGCGCCCCTGGCTGATGATGCGCTCTGGGGGGCCAGCCGGAAGCACTTGCTGCTCCAGTGCGCGCGATCTGGTCAAGTACCTTCATTACATGCTGTCCGGCAGGCTGGCCCCGCAGGAAGCAGCCGACGACGAGAACCGCGAACAGCCGCCGCTGGCAACGCTGGACCGTGCCCGCCTGTGGACAGCCGTGCGCGAAATCGGCCCGTCTACCAGCGGCCCGCCCGGCACACAGAGGCGCATCGGCCAGAGCTGGTTTCTGGATCAGTCCGGGGGCGCACTGCTGATCAGTCACGGGGGCAGCACGCTGGGACACCAGTCCAACCTGTGGGTCTCGCCGGATCGCCAGGTCGGCTTCGTCTCGCTGACCAACGCCCCCAACGGCCACGCCATGAATCAGAAATTGAGCGAGTGGGTCAAGCATGAAGTGCTGGGGCTGAGCGAATCACCTGCCGCGGACCTCAACCCTGGCGAGGCTGAACTTCAGCCGCTGCTGGGTTACTACAGCGTGATCGGCCAAGCGCAGCCCATTGCCACGACACTGCAACAGGGCCGATTGGTGGTCACCTTGCCGGACGGCTCGCCTAGTGGCAGAGACTTGCCCGTGCGCTTCATCGCTCCAGATCACGCCGTCGTGGTGGGCGGCGACGCGGACGGTATCAGCGTGGAATTTTTGCGTGAAGACGGTGAGGTCCGGTTCATGCGGCTGGGGTTGCGGCTTTGTCCGCGTCAGAGCGGAGCGCAGCACACTGGAGCGCCGCAAAGTGGAGGACAGTTATGAATCAGACTTGGATTCGGGGCGGTACCCTGATCGACGGCACCGGAGCGCCCGCCCGCCAGGCGGATCTGCTGATTCAAGGTGACAAGATTGCCCGGATCAGCGCCCCCGGCGGCGACGTCCCCGAGGGGGCCGAGGTGGTGGACGCTTCCGGGCTGGTGGTGGCCCCCGGCTTCATCGACGTGATGAGCCACTCGGTCTCGAATCTGCTGGCCGACGGCCTGAGCGTGGGCAAGGTGACGCAGGGCGTGACCACCGAGATCATGGGCGAGGGCTGGACTCCGGCCCCCGCCGTAGCGGGTGAGGCCCACGCCTTTCCCGTTCATGGTCTGCCGGGCGGCGACGAGCGCTGGATCGAGCGGGCCAAGGGCTGGACACGCTTCGGCGATTGGCTGGCCGCGCAGGAGGGAGTGGGCGCGGCCGTCAACTTCGGCTCGTTTCTGGGCGCCACCACCGTCAGGATGGTCGGCAAGGGCCACGCGGCGGGCGAGGCCACGCCGCAGGAACTGGATGAAATGCGCCGCGTGACCCGCGAGGCGATGGAGGACGGCGCCTATGGAGTCGCCTCGGCGCTGATCTACCCGCCCGGCAGCTACGCCAGCACTGACGAACTCGTCGCCATTTGCGAGGAAGTCGCCGCCGCGCAGGGCATCTACATCACCCACATGCGCTCCGAGGGCGAGGGGATTCTGGAAGGCTTCGCCGAGGCCCTGGAGATCAGCACCCGCAGCGGAGCAAGGCTGCACCTCTACCACCTCAAGGCAGCGGGGCAGCCGGCCTGGCCGAAGATGGCGACCCTCATTGAGCGCATCAACGCCGAGAAGGCAGTAGGCAAGGATATCTACGCCGACATGTACCTGTATACGGCAGGCGGCACTGGCCTGGCGGCGTCCTGCCCGCCCTGGGCCAGCGAGGACAACCTGCTCAAGGAGCGCCTGCGCGATCCCGAGACCCGCGCCAAGATCCGGGCGGCCATGCTGGCACCTGACGGCACCTGGGAGCCGCTGGGTGGCCTGGCCGGGCCGCAAGGCGTCTACCCGGTGGGCCTGAGCTTGCCCGAACACGCCGGGTACCGGGGCCGCTCGCTGGCCGAGATCGCCAGTCAGCGCGGCCAGGACTGGATTGACACGGTGCTGGATTTGATCGAGGCGGAGCCGGAGGGGATCGGCACCCTCTATCACCTGATGAGCGAAGCCAACATCCAGTCTCAGCTCAAAGAACCCTGGGTGATGCTCGGCTCCGACGCAGCGGGCGACGATCCCGGCGATCAGGAAGGCGGCTTCGCGGGCGGCCATCCCCGGGCGCTGGGCAACTTCACCCGGCTGCTGGGCCACTACGTGCGCGATCTGGGGCTGATGGACTTGGAGGAAGGTGTGCGCCGCATCACCAGCCTGCCCGCCGAACACCTGCGCCTCATCGGGCGCGGCGTGCTGCGGGAGGGGGCTTTCGCCGACGTGGTGATTTTTGATCCGCGGACCATTCAGGACAAGGCCACCTACACCGAGTCCAACAAACTCTCGGTGGGCGTACGTGACGTGTGGGTCAACGGGGTACAGACCTTGAAGGCCAGCAAGCATACCGGAGCGCTGCCGGGCGTCCGGCTGTACGGGCCGGGAGCCCGTGTCCGCAGCGCCGCAGGCCGCCGCACAGGCGCTTAAGAGAAGGCACCTGTGATCACCGCCTCTGCCGCCGCCACCAAAGTCCAGGCCACCACCGCCATCGATCTGCTGCGCACTGGCCTGGACGGGTTCGGGCAGCGGGACCAATCAATCGCCCGCTTCTTCATCGACCACGCCGAAGAAATTCCTTTTCTGAGCGCCGGGGAAATCGCCGAGACCCTAGGGGTCAGCGGCGCGGCCATCACCCGCTTTGCCCAGCGGGTCGGCTACGAGGGTTATCCGCATCTCCAGCGCAGGATTCGTCAGGAGTTGCGGGCCACCCTGGGCATGAAACAGCCGGGCCAGCCAGGCAGCACGGTGTCGCACTTCTGGGCCAGCGAGCGCAGCAATCTGGACGGCCTACAAGACCTGGCCGAAGACCAGTTGCTGCGGTTTGCCCGCAGCCTGGCCCAGGCCGGGCAAATCTGGGTGGTGGGGGCGCGCTCGTCGTATGGGCTGGCGCTGATTGCCGAAACCATCTTCTCATCGTTTCGTCCCCGCGTGCGGGCGTATTCGACAGACCTGCTGCTCAGCCGCCCCGAGCAACTGCTGGAAGTGGCCGCCGGAGACGTGGTGCTGGTCTTTACCCTGCGGCGCTACAGCCGCGCGACCACCAGAATCACCCAGGCCCTGCACCACTACGGCGCGAGGGTGCTGCTGCTCACCGATCAGGGCGTGTCTCCGCTGGGCAAGATCGCCGACCAGAGTCTGCGGCTGCCCACCCAGGGTTCGGACGTACTCGCCTCGCTCTCGCCCTTCGTCAGCTTGATCACCCTGATCGCCTCGCTGATGGCCCAGGAACTGCGCGGCGGGCACCTCAAGCAGGCTGAGGACCTCAACGGCGAGTTCAGCGTCTACGAGTACTGAAGCGGGTTCAAACCAAAAAGAAGGGGCCGCCGTCTTATTCACAGACGGCGGCCCTTATTCTTCTGACTCAGTTCGGCTACCGCCCCGCTAGCACCGTCCAGATGGCCGGGTTGGCGACCAAGCCGTAGGCCAGGTTCGGCAAGATGCCCAGCACCGTCACGCCGACCACGCCGATAACGACGGCGGCGGTGGTGGGTGTGCGCTCGCCGGGGTACTCGCGGGCGGGGGTGCGGTCGGGCATGAACATCAACATGGCAGGTCGCAGGTAGTAGATGAGCGCGGCCACGCTGCCCATCGCCGCGATGATGGTCAGGCCCACGTACCCGGCCTGAAACGCCGCCTGGAACGCCAGGTACTTGCCCATGAAGCCCGCGAACGGCGGCAACCCTGCCAGCGAGCCGAGGCAGACCGCCAGCGCCACCGCGTAGGCCGGGTGACGGTAGAACAACCCGCGCATGTCGTCGAGTGTGAAGGCCGCCTCGGTGCGCTGGAGGGCGCTCACGACGGCCAGCGTGCCCGCCGTCATCAGGGTGTAGACCAGCAGGTAGTAGGTCAGGGCCGGGCCGCCGGTCGCCGGATTGCCCAGCAGGGCCAGCGCCAGAAAGCCGGTGTGCGCCACCGCCGAGTACGCCATCAGGCGCTTGAAGTTGGTCTGGAAGAGTGCGCCGAGGTTGCCAACCACGATGGTGGCGACGATCAGCACTTGCAGCACCCCCGCCCAAGCCGGGACATTCTGCATCGCGCCGCCGAAGACCCGCAGCATGCCCGCAAACGCCGCCACCTTAACCACCGTGCTCAGAAACAAGCCGACGCTGGTGGGCGCGCCGCCGTAGACGTCCGGCGTCCACTGATGGAAGGGAGCCAGCGCCACCTTGAAGCCGAAGCCGCACAGCAGCAGCAAAGCGCCGACGACCAGCAGGCCGACGTTCTGCACTTGCAACCCGGCAGTGGCGTCGCGAATGCCGACGTAGCTGAGGGTGCCGGTTGCGCCGTAGACCAGCGCGATGCCGTAGATCAGGATGGCGCTGCCCACCGCGCCGAGCAGGAAGTACTTCATGCCCGCTTCCTCGGCGCGGCGGCTGTCTTGCAGGGTGGCGATGACGTAGCCCGACAGGCTCATGACTTCCAGACCGATCAGCATGGTTACCAGGTCGCCGGAAAAGGCGATCAGCAGCGTGCCGGTGACGGCGTACATCAACATGGCGTCGAATTCAGGAAAGGCCAGCTTGGCGCGGGCGGCGCTGTCGTAGGTGACCAGCAGCGTCATCAAGGAGCCGAGCAGGATGATCAGCCCGATGGAGAGGGCCACGTTGTCGGCTTGCAGGCTGCCACCAAACGAGGTCAGCCCGCCGTTCCAGAGCGTGACCATGCTGACGCCCGACAAGACCAGCGAGACCATGCTGATTAGGGTAATGGCCCGCCGGGGCAGGAAGAAGCCCAGCAGCGTGGCGGCAATCGCGCCGAGCAGGGTGATGGCGATGGGCAAGAGCGGCGCGAGGGCCACGTCGGGGAGAATGAGTGGGGTGTTCAAGAGAGGCCCCTTTTAGGGTAGATACGGAGCCCAGAGCAAGGGGCGCAGGAGAAGCTGAAAGCCAACATTGTGCCGCTCATACGCCGCCCCCCAATCCGTTCATCCAGGCGCGCACCACCGGCTGCACCAGGGCCAGGGCCGGACCACTGTAAATGCCGAAGAAGATGGCGACGGCCACCGGAGCGCCCAGAATCAGCCAGTCGAGGTCGCGCAGGTCGTGAGCCAGCACCGCTCCGGCAGGCCGCACCTGCCAGTAGGTCGTCTGGTAAGCGGTGAGGGCGTAGGCAGCGGCGGCGATGGTGGACAGGCCCGCCAGGAACGCCAGCCAGGGCGACACCTGATACGCGCCGAGCAAAATGCTGAACTCACCGATGAACCCTGCCAGCCCCGGCACGGCGATCGAGGCGAACCACAGGGTCATGGTCAGGCCACTGAGCGCTCCGGCCTGGGTCATGATGCCGCCGACTTTGGTGCTGAGACTGCCGACCCGCTCCTGAAGCATTCCGGCGGCCAGAAACAGCGCCCCGGTGTAGACGTTCTGGAACGCCAGCAAAAACAGCGCGCCGATCATGGCGGTTTCGTTCATGGAGAAGATGCCCAGCCCGACCAGTCCCATGTGAGATAAACCCGCGTAAGCCAGCAGTCGTTTCCAGTCGGTCTGCGAGAAGGCGATCCAGGCAGCATAGAGGGCGGTGAAGGCCGCCAGCGCCATCAAGATGGGCCGCAGTTCCAGCATGGCGTCGGGAAACAGGATGACCCCAAACCGGAAGAGGCCGTATGCGCCGACCTTGTAGAGCGTGCCCATCACGTCGGCCACACCGCTGTCGTGGTTCTGGGCATGGAAATCGGGCAGCCAGGCGTGCATCGGAAATAGTGGCAACTTGACCGCCATCGCCGCCAGGAACCCCAAAAAGAGCCAGGTCTGAACCGTGCCCGTGACCGGGTGGGCCTGCAGATCGGCCAGCGCGAAGGTCGGGCTGCCGCCGTAATACTTGACGCCGATAATGGAGATCAGCATCAGCAGGCTGCCGAACAGCGTGTAAGCGGCGAACTTGATCAGGGCGGCCATCCGGTGTGCCTTGCCGTAAATGGCGAGCATCAGCAGTGCCGGAATCAGGGCGTCCTCGAAAAACACGTAGAACAAAACGAGGTCGCGCGCGGCGTAGATACCCAGCAGCCCGGTTTCCATCATCAGAATGAGTGAGAGCATGGTGCCAGGATTGGGGATGCGCTTCCCGGCGTAGATGATGGCGATCAGGGTCATGAAGGCGGTGACGATGCCGAGCAGCAGGCTCACGCCGTCCATCTGCACGCTGTAGGTGACGCCCAGCGCCGGAATCCAGTTGATGCTGTAGGCCGACAGCCCGCCCACCGACCAGGACCACAGTCCGCCCGCCAGGGTCAGCCCCGCCGCCGCGCCCGCGAACTCCTCGCGCCAGCGCACCGGCACCAGGAAAATCAGCAAGCTGGCGAGCACCGGCAGGAAGATGAAAAAGTGAATCACAAACCGCCTCCGATGGCTTTGAGAGCCCAGTACCCGACGATCAGGGCGGTGCCGAGCAGCATGCTCAGGGCGTAGGCCCGCACGAAGCCGCTTTGCCAGATGGTGACGAGCCAGCCGGGCGCGCCGACGTTGCTGACGATGCCGTTCATGGCTCCGTCCACGCCGTTGTCTACGGTGTCGAGACCGCGCGAGATGACCTTGCTGCCGTTGCCGACGACGGCGGTGTACAGCCGGTCGAGGTAGAGCGCCTGAAAGCTGAACTGACCCAGCGGCCCGACTTGCAGGGCGCGGCGACGGTGTTCGTAAAAGGCCCAGCCGAGGCCCGCCAGCGCGACAGCCACCGCAATCAAGGTGGCGAGCCACTCGGTACTTGCCAGAATCTCGTGTTCGTGAACGGGAATGGCCCGGCCCAGAAAGTTGTCGAGAACGTGCCCGCCGCCCAGGAACGAAGGCACGTTGAGGAAGCCGCCCACCGTCGCCAGCGCCGCCAGAATGCCCAGCGGCGCGCTCAGCACGGCGTCGCCGTCATGCGGGTGCAGCTTGGTGTCGCCCCGGTACTCGCCGCGCCACACCAGGAAATACCAGCGGCCCATGTAGAAGGCGGTCAGGAAAGCGACGAACAAGCCGATCAGGTACAGCGGAATGTTCTGGGCGAAGGCCGAGGCCAGAATGCCGTCCTTGGAGAAGAAGCCCGCGAAGATCGGGATGCCGGAAATCGCCAGCACGCCGATCAGACTGACGATGTGGGTAAACGGCATACTTTTGGCCAGCCCGCCCATCTTGCGCACATCCTGCTCTTCGTGCAGCGCGTGGATAACCGCGCCCGCCGCCAGGAACAGCAGCGCCTTGAAGAAGGCGTGGGTGACGAGGTGGAAAATGGCCGCCGTGTAGCTGTGCAACCCCACCGCCAGGAACATGTAGCCGAGCTGCGAAACGGTGGAGTACGCCAGGATCTTCTTGATGTCGGTCTGGTTGAGCGCCGAGAGTGCGCCGTAGAGCGCAGTGAGGCCACCTGCCCAGGCCACCCACATCGAAGCGCCGGGAGCCAGATCGTAGAAGAAGTTGCTGCGGGCGATCAGGTACACGCCCGCCGTGACCATGGTGGCCGCGTGAATCAGCGCCGAAACGGGGGTCGGACCCGCCATCGCGTCGGGCAGCCAGGTGGTGAGCGGGAGTTGACCGCTCTTGCCGACTGCGCCAACCAAGAGGAAGAGGCAGATCAGTTCGATCAGGGGCCGCGAGGTGACCGCCAGCGTGCCTTCCTGTCCGGCCAGTTCGGGAATGACCAGCGTACCGAACACCTTGTAGATCAGGAACATGCCCAGCATGAAGCCCAGATCGCCGATGCGGTTCATGATGAACGCCTTGCGGGCGGCGTTGGAGTTGTTGACCCCATCGGCGGCGTTGTGGTCCTTGTGTCCAGCGAACCAGAAGCCGATCAGCAGGTAGCTGGCCATGCCCACGCCTTCCCAGCCGACGAACATCAGCGGGTAGGAATCGGCCAGCACCAGAATCAGCATCATGGCGACGAAGAAGTTCAGTAAAGCGAAGAAGCGAGTGAAGCGGGCGTCCTCGCGCATGTAGCTGATGGAATAGACGTGAATCAGAAAGCCGACGCCAGTAATCACTAAAGTCATGACCGACGAGAGCTGATCAAGGTAGAAGCCGACGTTGAGGTTGGCCGAGACGCCACCGGTGCCGAGCGCCATGTTGGGCAGCCAGGTCCAGAGGGTTTCGTGGGCGGGAACGTCACTGAGACCGAAGAACCGAACGAGCGCCACGACGAAGGCCGCGCCGATGAAGCCGGAGCCGAGCCAGCCGCCGGAGGTGCCGGAAAACCAGCGGCCCCCCACGATGAGCAGTAGGAAACCGATGAGCGGCAGGAGGGGAAGCCAGTAGAGTGCCATTCAACTACCCCTTGAGGGACGCCAGATCGTCCACGTTGGTGGTTTCGCGTTTGCGGAAAATCGCCACGATAATCGCCAGCCCAATCGCCACTTCGGCGGCGGCCAGCGTCATCACGATGAAGACCGCCGTCTGGCCGACCAGATCGCCCCAGGCACGGGCGAAAGCCACCAGTGAGAGGTTGGCGGCGTTGAGCATCAGCTCGACTGACAAAAAGACCATGATGGCAGTGCGCCGCGTCAGCACACCGATCATGCCCAGTGCAAACAGGATGCCCGACAGGGCGATGTAGTAGGAGGTGGGAACAGATTCCATCTCAGGCCACCTCCCCTTCCAGCCTTGCGGCTCCCGGTTGCGTCTGCGGGTCGGCTTGCACGGCGGGGCGCTGCACCAGGGCCACTGAGCCGACCACCGCGACCAGCAGCAAAATGCTGACCGCCTCGAACGGCAGCAGAAAGCGGGTCAGCAGGGTCTCACCGACCGGGCCGGGAGCGCCGTTGGCCAGCGCAGCGGTGCTCTCCGCCAGCGGGCGCGGGTCTTTGTAGGTAAAGGCCAGAATGGCGAACGCGCCCGCCAGGATGGCCCCGCCCACACCCGCCAGCGGCGCGATGAAGGGCAGCGGGTTGGCGTCCTCCACCGGGCGGTTGGCGTCAAGCAACATGATGACGAAGAGAAACAACACCATCACCGCGCCCGCGTAGACGATGACCTGGGTCGCCGCCAGAAACGAGGCGTTGAGGGTGGCGTAGAGGCCCGCCACCATCAGCAGGGTCCCGACCAGCCCCAACGAGGCGTGAACCGCGTTGCGCACCGAGATGGTGATGATGCCGCCTACCAAGGTCAGCAGGGAAAGCACGAGAAAAGTGATCATGTCGGGTACTTCACCCCTTCCAGTTCGGCGCGCGGGCCGCCCTCCACCTTGAAGCCGGTGCGCACCGCCTGGTGCTTGCGGGCCGCCTCACGGCGCTGCGGAATCGAGCCGTCCACGCCCACCAGCATGTCTTCCTTGGCGTACACGAAGTCGCGGTAGCGGTAATCGGCCATCTCGAATTCGTTGCCCATGACCACCGCGCCGGTCGGGCAGGCTTCCTCGCACATCCCGCAGAAGATGCAGCGGAGCATGTTGATCTCATAGACGCTGGCGTAGCGCTCGCCGGGCGAGGTGGGGTGGGCCGGGTCGTTCTCGGCGGCCTCCACATAAATGGCGTAGGCCGGGCAGGCGGCGGCGCACAGCGAGCAGCCGATGCACTTCTCCAGGCCGGTGCCGGGGTGGCGGGTCAGCACGTGCCTTCCGCGAAAGCGCGGCTTGATGGAGGCCCGCTGCTCGGGATAACTGACGGTGACGGGCTTGGTAAACAGCTTGCCGAGCGTGACGCCCATGCCCTTGGCGAGTTCTAGAACGCCCATTGAAAACCTCCGGTAAAGCTGTCGAAGCAAAACATTCAGTCGCCTCCCAGCGGCCGGGTCGCCGCCGGGCGCTCGGCGTCGGGGCGGTGGGTGGGGGTGTTCCACAGCTTGCGGGCGCGGTCACTCAGGACGACCAGCAGCACGAAGCCGATGAGGCCCAGAAGCGCCAACGGCCACAGCCCGGCAGACCGAAAGTAGGTCAGGTAAAAGCCGGTGACGATGGTGTTGGTCAGCGCCAGCGGGAAGATCAGCTTCCAGCCGAAGCGCATCAGCTGGTCGTAGCGCAGCCTCGGCAGGGTGGCCCGCACCCAGATGAACACGAACAGAAAAAAGGCGATCTTGAGAATCAGCCAGATGAACGGCCAGTTGGAGATGCCGGGGATGACGCCTTCCAGAAAGACCGGCCCCTTGTAGCCGCCGAAAAACAGCGTGCTCATCAGCGCCGAGGCGGTGATCATATTGACGTACTCGGCCATCTGAAAGAGTGCCCACTTGATCGCCGAGTACTCGGTGAGGTAGCCCGCCACCAGTTCCTGCTCGGCCTCGGGGAGGTCGAAGGGGGTGCGGTTGACTTCGGCAAAGCTGCTGACCAGAAAGGTGGCGAAGGCGAAGAGCTGAAAGATGATCAGCCAGCCATTGTTGGCCTGCCAACCCACGATGGACTGAAACGAGGCGCTGCCCACCAGCATCAGGATGCCCAGGATGCTCAGGCCCATGCCGAGTTCGTAGGAGATGATCTGCGCCGCGCTGCGCAGGCCACCCAGCAGCGGGTACTTGGACCCCGAGGCCCAGCCGCCCAGGAAGATGCCGTAGACGCCCATGCTGGTGATCGCCAGCAGACCGATGACGCCCACGTCCAGCTTGTAGACCCAGGGATCGAGGCCGAAGAAGCTCCCGGCGGGGCCAGCCGGAATGCCACCAAAAGCGGTCAGCGCACAGGTGATGGCGATCAAGGGGGCCAGGGTGTAAACCAGCTGATCGGCCTTGGTGATCCGCAAGTCTTCCTTGAAGATGCTCTTGACGGCGTCGGCCAGCGGTTGCAGCAGCCCCAGCGGCCCGACGCGGTTGGGACCCCAGCGAATCTGCATACGGGCCAGCAGGCGGCGCTCCACCAGGGTCATGTAAGCGAATGTAGTCAGCAGGCCAAAGGCCACCAGCACGCCCTTGACCACCGTCCACAGCAAATCCAGCCACCAGGCGGTGTCAGGCATCAGTCGTCACCGGCCACAAACGTGGGGGCCATCGGCAGTTCGATCATTCCAGCGCTATACACAGGATCAGAGCGTTTCATGCCTTCCTTCCAGAGTTGCGGGGTGTACGGGGCGGCAGGCGCGTCGTAGCGCATCCCCAGCGGCGCGATCAGCCCGTGAATGGGCAGCTCGGCCACGTTGACGCCCAACCGTTCGCTGAGCAGGGTCTGGGCGCTGCGGATACCGCGAATGCCGGTCTTGACGTCCAGCGCCTCGGCCACGATCCCCAGGGCGCGAATCAGATCGGCGGCCTCGCCGTTCTTGAGCGCCGCCGGGCGCAGCGGCAGCAGGCGGCCTTCCAGATTGACGGTGGTGCCACGCTTCTCGTAGTTGGTCACGGCGGGCAGCACCACGTCGGCCTGCTGGGCAGTGGCGGTCAGGTGGGTGTCGTGGGAGATGAGGAAGCGGGGTCGGGTCTGCCCTTCCGCGAGCGGGTCGAGGCGGCTGACCAGCGCCACCCGCGCCTGCGAGAGCTGGTCATAGCGCAGCCCACCCGAACGCGGCACCAGATTCAGCGAGGCCAGGCCACGCGCGTTGGCCCCGGCGGGCAGGGCCAGGATGCGGGTCCTGGTGCGCTGGGTTAGGCTTTGCAGGGCACTGCGGGCCGCGCCGCTGAGACTGGAGAGCGCTTCCGCGCCCAGAATCAGAATCGGGCGCTCGGCTTTGTTCAGTAACTCGGTGGCGGCTTTGACGGCGGCGTTGTCGGAGCTGCCGGTCAGCCCGGCCAATGCGGTGGCGGCGTCAAGCTGGGCCGTGAATCCGGCGTTTTCGCTCAGGCGACTGGGCTTGCTGGAGATGACCGCCAGCTTCTCGCGCTTGCGGGCGGGGCGCTCCACCAATCTGAGATCGGCAATCGCGGTCCCATGATGAAACTCAGCAGGCAGAAGGCCACCGCGCAGCATCTCCAGAATGCGGAGTTCCAGGACCGGAGCTTCCTCGCCCAGGTCGGCTCCCAGCACCACCACGCCGTCGGACTGAGCGATTTCGGTCAGGGTGGGCGCGTCAGCTCCGTAACCCGGCTGACGCGGCCAGTGGTCCACGCTGGCCAGTCCAGTCAAGCCCACGAAGGCCTCAGCGGCAACGCCCTCTTCCAGGGTGGAATCGGCATTCAGGAAGACGGCCAGATCGTGCGCGTCCAGACCAACCATCCCGGCACGGATGGCGTCCACGGCCTGATCCCAGGTGGCGGTCACGAGTTGACCGTCCTCATTGCGGATCATCGGCGTGGTCAGGCGGCCCTCGGAGGCGAAGACGTGCCCGAAGCGGCCCGCGTCGCAGATCCAGGCCTCGTTCACTTCCCTGTTTTCCCCGGCCACGATGCGCTCCAGGCTGCCGTTGCGGGCGTCCACAGTAATGGAACAGCCCACCGGACACAGCGTGCAGGTGGTGGGGGTGTGGTCGTATTCCCAGTTGCGGCCCCGGAAACGGGCCACGTTGTCGAGCAGCGCGCCCACCGGGCAGATGTCGGTGATGTTGCCCTGGAAGCCAACCGGCAGGCCGCCCTCCGCCGTGTCGATAAAGGTGTGGCTGCCGCGCTCGATGAAGTCCAGCACTTCCTGACCCGGCACCTCCTCGAAGTAACGCACGCAGCGCTTGCAGTGAATGCAGCGCTCCTGATCCAGAATCACGTAGTCGGAGAGCGGATAGTGCTTCTCGGCGTGGCGGCGGTCGAAGCCGAAACGCGACGCGCCGTAGCCGTATTCGAAGGCGCGGTCTTGCAACTCGCAGGCCCCGCCCTTGTCGCAGGTCGGGCAGTCGAGCGGGTGGTTGAGCAGGGTAAATTCCATCATGCCCGCCTGCGACTTGGCGACGACTTCGCTTGTCGCGGCGGTTTTGATCTGCATGCCCTCGGTGGCCAGCATGGTGCAGGCAGCCATCGGCTTGGGGAACCAGAAGATTTTGGGGGTGGCCGCGTCGCCCTCGCCTTCCATGATGAACGTGCCATCCGGGTTCTTGCGCGGGCTGCCGGATTCGATCAAGCACATCCGGCAAGCCCCGACAGGCGAGAGGTACGGGTGGGCGCAGAAATACGGCACGTCTTTTCCAGCGTGAAACACCGCGTCGATGGCGGAGGTTCCGGCAGGAAGGTCGAGGGAAATGCCGTCGACATGAACTTTCATAGGTGGCCTCCAGCGGCGGGTGAAGTGAGGGCCGCGAATGTCCCTGTCTGCTTAGCCTTCACGCTTCCCGCCACCTTTTGCGTGCTGGATAGATCGGCTTGCCGGTGGTTGCCAGCGCGTCGTATTCGTCGCGGAACAGCTTGATGCTGCTCATCACGGGCGAGAGACAGGCGTCGGCCAGGGCACAGAACGAGCGTCCGCCGATGTTGTCGCACATGTCCAGAATCAGCTGCACGTCGCCGGGCTGCCCCTGGCCGCGCACCTGCTTTTCGTACATTCGGACCATCCAGCTGCCGATGCCCTCGCGGCAGGGTGTGCACTTGCCGCAGGACTCGTGGGCATAAAAGCGCACGATGTTCCAGGTGGCGTTGACGATGCAGTCGGCCTTGGGAATCAGGGTGACGCCGCCGGTGCCGAGCGAACTGCCCGCCGCCGCCAGCGCCTCATAATCCATACCGGTGTCGAGAATCGCCTCGGTGTAGGGCAGCATCATGCAGCTGCTGCCGCCGGGGATAATCACCTTGATGTCTTCCAGCGGCCCACCGGCCCAGTCGAAAATCAGCTCGCGGAAGGTGGTACCCAGCGGCAACTCGTAAATGCCGGGCCGGGCGACGGGGCCGGAAATCTGAAACAGCTTGGTACCCTTGCTCTTCTCGGTGCCCATACCCGCGTGCCATTCCCAGCCGTATTTCAGAATCTGGGTGGCGGCGCAGAAGGTCTCGACATTGTTGATGGTGGTAGGGAGCCCGTAGAGGCCTGAAGCGGCGGGAAACGGCGGCTTGAGGCGCGGATTGGCTCGCAGGCCCTCCAGGCTGTTCATCAGTGCGGTTTCCTCGCCGCAGATGTACGCACCCGCGCCCCGGTGAACCTGAAGGTCGAAGTCGAAGCCGCTGCCGAGAATGTTCTTGCCCAGGAATCCGGCTTCCCGCGCCTCGACGATGGCGGCCCGGATGCGCTCAGCGGCCTGCACATACTCGCCCCGGATGTAGATGTAGCCCAGAGAAGCCCGCATGGCAAACCCACCGATGATCATGCCCTCGATGAGCTGGTGGGGGTCTTCCGACATCAGGTAGCGGTCCTTGAAGGTGCCGGGTTCGGACTCGTCGGCGTTGCACAAAATCAGGTGCGGCTTGCCGTCGTTGAGCGGCATGAACGACCACTTGAGGCCGGTGGCAAAGCCCGCGCCGCCGCGTCCGCGCAGGCCCGACTTCTTGACCTCGTCGATGACGGCGTCGTTGCCGATGGCAAAGGCCCGCTGCACTGCCTGATAGCCGCCCGACAGCAGATAACTCTGAAGCGTCCAGCTTTCGGGGCGGCCCACGTTGGCGTACAGTGTCGGCGCAAAGCGCGGGTCTTTGGCGCTGGTAATCGGTCTGGGGGGAGCGATGGTCATGGTTGTTTCCCGTTGGCGGCGTGGGTCAGCGGGTAGAGGGCATCGGTGCTGCCGCCTGCTGCTTCACCGCTGGAAAGAGACTGGCGTCCGTCCTCGGCCACGACCACCGGCACCGGATGGTGATCGACCGCCGGTGCGCTGCCCAGCCGCATGGCCTGCAGCAGCGCGTCGCAGCGGGTGCGGGTGACCGATTCGTAATAACCGTCGTCGCCCAGCTGCATCACCGGCGCGGTGCCGCAACTGCCCAGGCACTCGACTTTCTGCACACTGAACATTCCGTCCGGCGTGACCTCGCCCGGCTGCACATCCAGCGTCTCGACCAGGTAATCCCACAGCTCGTCGCTGCCCGAAAGCGCACACATCAGCGTAGAGCAGACCTGAAGGTGGTATTTGCCGGTGGGCAGGGTGTGGTAGGTCGAATAAAAGCTCATGACGGAGCGGACTTCGGTGGCCGTCGAGCCAATCAGGGCGGCGATCTCGTCCATCCGTGACTCGTGAATGAAACCCTCGGCGTCCTGCACTTCCCGCAACAGCGGCATCAAGGCCGAACGTTTGCCCTGCGGCGAGTCGGGGTAGCGGCTGAGAATATCGGCCACCAGTTCGGATTTGTCGGCGAAGTAACTCAAGTAAAGCCTCCCAAATGACGCAGCAGATGTAAGTATCTCAGTGCCGTGATGATGGCCAGCAAGCTGCTGAGCGCCTCGGCCACCATCAGCACTTTCTCAGGCCAGGCATTGATGCTGCCGAGAAAGACCAAGCTGGATAGGCCCGGAATCACGGCCAAAAACGCACCGAAAGGCAGCAAAAAACGTCCGTAACGCACAAACCCGTCGTTTGGTTTCAGCGGCCTCGGTTTGAAGATGAGTGCCACCAAGCATAACCCCGCCGCCAGGCCCAGTGTCAGGACCGCCAAAACGGCCAATTGGGTCGGCCAGGAGAGGGGCCAGTCTTCCAGCAGCCAAGTCAGACTCCACAAGTCGAGGGCCAGGAGCAGCAGCACCGGCAAAACGCCCAGCAAGACGTCCAGAACCAGCCGTCGCGGCTCGGTTGGACCGGCTTGAAGTGCAGCAGGCTGCATTTCTCTTCACTCCCTCCAGACCGGCCAGGTGGCCCTTTCCAGCGCCGATATCTGCTCGGCACTGTGCCCACCCTGCCGCAGCAGCGTCATCAACTGGCCCCGGTGGTGCGCGTCGTGAACGAGGGTGTGCTGCATGAAATGCACCGGATGGCTCTCGTAATGGCCCTCGAAGTTCCGGCCTTCGCTGAGCGCGTCCTCAACAGCGGCCAGCACGGCGGCGTCGCTCTCGGTGAAGGCCCGGCGCAATTCGCTGATGTCGCGGGTCATCAGCGTGTTGTTCGGTCCCAGCTCGAAGTCAATCGCGTCGGCGTGGGCAGGCGAGATTTCACTCAGCCAGTCCTTGCGAAAGCCCGCCATGTGAGCGAGCTGATCCGCGACGCTCACCGGTCCACGTCCCCCAGCACCGGGTCGATGGTCGCCAGTACGGTGATCAGATCGGCAAATTGCCCGCCCACGCAGGCATATTCCAGGGCCTGAAGGTTGACGAAACTCGGCGCACGAATCTTGACCCGGTACGGCATTGAGCCGCCGTCCGAGATGATGTAGTAACCGACCTCGCCGCGCGCGGTTTCGACCGGCACGTACACCTCGCCAAGCGGCGGGTGAAAACCCTCGGTAACCAGTTTGAAATGGTGGATCACCGCTTCCATGCTGGTTTCGAGTTCGTGGCGCGGCGGCAAGCTGATCTTGCGGTTGGGGTCCTTCACCGGCCCCGGCTTGAGGCGCTTGAGGGCCTGCCGCACGATCTTGGCACTCTCGCGCAGTTCGTCGAGGCGCAGCACGAAGCGGGCCTGCGAGTCTCCGGCCTGACTGACCGGCACGTCGAAGTCGTAGCTGTCATAGCCGCAGTAGGGGTTGGCCTTGCGGTGATCGAGCGGCACGCCCGAGGCCCGCAGATTCGGCCCAGTCAGGCCCAGGTCGATGGCCACGTCCGCCGGAATGACGCCCACGCCCACCGCCCGGTCCAGAAAAATCGGGTTGGTGGCGAACATGCTGGCGTACTCGTCCACGTGCTTGTCGAAGCTGTCCACGAACTTCTGAACGTTGTCGGCCCAGCCGTCAGGAATGTCGCGCGACAGCCCGCCCACCCGGAAGTAGCCCTGGTTCATGCGGTAGCCGCAGACTTCCTCGAAGAGGTCCTGCACCGCTTCCTTCTCGCGGAAGCAGTAGAAGAACAGCGTGATCGCGCCGAGGTCCATCAGCGCCGTACCCAGAAACACGAGATGCGAGTGGATGCGTCCCAGTTCGTGCAGGATGACCCGCACGGTGGTGGCCCGCTCCGGCACCTCGGCCTGCATCAGCTTTTCCACGCCCAGCACGTAGGCCAGCTCGTGGCCGAACGAGTGCAGGTAATCGGTGCGCGGCGCGTAGGTCACGCCCTGCTGGTAGGTGCGGTGCTCGAAAGTCTTCTCGAAGCCGGTGTGGAGGTAGCCCATGTGCGGCGTCACCTTGATGACGTACTCGCCGTCCATGTCCACAACCAGCCGCAGCACGCCGTGCGTCGAGGGGTGCTGCGGCCCCACGTTGAGGCTCATCACCTCGGTGTGCATCAGCGAGCCTTGCTGGGCCGTCAGCGAGCCGACGCGCTCCGGGCGGGTGCTCTCCTGATGATCGGGCTGCATCTGGCTTCTCGGCAGGGTGCCGCTCTGCTTGTCCACCGGCGGACGGTCTTTGAGACTCATGCTGTCACCTCGGTCCAGAAACGAATCCCCCCGACCAGCGCGCCGCCCCGCTTCAAACGCTTCATTTCGGTCCTCCCTCCGGCATCACCGGCGGCTCCATCTCGCGGGTCCCACCTTTGCGCAGGCTGCCGCGCCAGCCAGTCAGGCCCGCACTCTGGCCGGTCATGCCGGCCCGAAACGTCGGCGGATCGATAAAGCGCCCGTCACGAAAGAGCGTGGGCGTTTCCTCGATCGGAAAGTCCTTGCGCAGCGGGTGACCTTCCAGATCGTCGGGCGTCAGAATTTTGCGCAGATCGGGGTGGTTATCGAACACCACGCCCATCAGGTCGTAGACCTCGCGCTCCAGATAGTTGGCCGACTTCCACACCGGAAAGAGGCTCGGCAGCGACTCGCCGTCGCGGAGCCAGACGCGCAGAAACAGGCGGCGGTGGTCGTAGGGGTGATAGACGTTGTAGAGCACGCTGAAGCGCTGGGGACGCGGCTGCACATACGCGCCGTAATCCACGCCGACCACGTCCATCAGCATGAAGCCTGCCGTCTTGAGCTTCCCAGCGACGGCTTCCAGATCACCTGCGGTGACGAGCGCCGTCGGCTCGGCGGCGTCCTCTGCTTTCAGGCCCAACGTCTGAACGAGCTGGGCCACCGGGTCAGGTCTGGCCATCGCAGGCGTCTCGGTGGCCCCACCACCCACCGTGAACACGACCTGGTCCTTGCCGCCTAGCGCGTCCATGCGTCCACCATCGGCAGTTGATTGCCGAGCTGATCGAAGGCCTCGCCGCGCACTTTCTTCTGAAGCTGCATCACAGCGAAGATAAGCGCCTCGGGCCGGGGCGGGCAGCCCGGCACGAAGATGTCCACCGGCACCACGCTGTCCACGTTCTGCACGACGGCGTAGTTGTTGAACATGCCGCCACTGCTGGCGCAGGCCCCCATGCTGATGACCCATTTGGGATCGGGCATCTGGTCGTAGACGCGGCGCATGATCGGGGCCATCTTCTTGCTGAGCCGCCCGGCCACGATCATCACGTCGGCCTGGCGGGGTGAGGCGCGAAACACCTCCGAGCCGAAGCGCGCCAGATCGTTGCGCCCATCGGTGGCGCTCATCATCTCGATGGCGCAGCAGGCCAGGCCGAAGGTGGCGGGCCACAGCGAATTGCTGCGCCCCCAGGCCACCAGTTTTTCCAAGCTGGAAAAGAGGATGCCCTCGGATTCCAGTTCCTGCCAGTCACGTTCAAAGAGTTCTTTTAGTGGCATCCGAAGCCTCCCGGCGCAGAAAAGACGTTCAGTTCCATTCCAGTACGCCCTTTTTCAGAATGTAGAAGTAGCCCACCAGCACCAGAATCACGAAGGTCACCATTTCCCAGAAGGCGAAGGCACCCACGTTCTGATATGCCACCGCCAGCGGGTAAAAAAAGGCCGTCTCGATGTCGAACACGATAAACAGCATGGCGACGAGGTAAAAATGCACCGGGAAGCGTTCGCGGCCCGTGCCTTCGGGGTCGTTGCCGCTTTCGTACGGCATCAATTTGCTGGCGCTGGGCTTCTTTGGCCCCAGCAGAATGCTGACCACCACCGCCAGCACGCCGATGCCGCCCGCAATCAGCAGCATCACGATCAGGTGCGCGAATTCACTCATAGTCCTCCTTCTCCTGGCTGGCCGCGTCCACTCGGTTTCGTCTGTGCCACCCGACTTGTGCCGTTTTTCACGAGCTCAACACACACAGCGGGCGCGGGAAGTCGGTCGGTGCGAACGGGGAACGCCGGGAGGCAGCAGCGAAGAGTTGCCAAAACAGTTATGCTTACGTCCCTAGTTTTACCACGCCCAGCGGCAAAAAAGGTGACGGTGGGCCAGATATCAGAGGCTACGAGAACGGCAAGCGCGCTGCCGACGACCCACCTTCCCGGAGCCGCTCCGAAAACGGCAAGGTCGTACCCGGCAGAGTAAGCCCGAGCGCGGCCCCACCGAACGCCCTATGCCGCGTCAGCTCACCAGTTCGGCGAAATCCTCGTCGTCTTCCTCGTCGCGGGCCAGCGGCAGCAGAAACGTGAAGGTCGAGCCGTGACCGCGCACCGACTCCACCCAGATGCGTCCGCCGTGGCCCTCGATGGCCAGCTTGCAGAAGGCCAGGCCCATGCCGGTATCGAAGCGGCCATGCAGGGTCAGGCGCGACTGCTCGAAGGCGGCGAACAGGTTGGGAATGTCGTCTGCGGGAATGCCCTCGCCGTCGTCACTCATGCTGAACTGAAGATCGTCGTTGACCTGCCGCACGCTGACGTCAATCTGGCCGCCCGCCTTGGTGTGCTTCATGGCATTGCTGAGCAGATTGGCAAAGATGCGCCGCAAGATGGCCGGGTCGACGCGCGCCGGGGAGAGGTTGGGCGCGACCTCGACGTTGAGCTTGCGGTCACTCAGGCCCGCGCCCACGTCACCCTGGGCCAGTTCGATGACCTCACGGAACATCGGCGAGAACATCAACTCGAAATCCAGATTCATCTTTCCGGCCTGAATCTTGCGCACATCGAGCATATTGACCGACAGGTGCAGCAAATGCTGGGTTTCCTCGCGCGACAACCGAACGAGTTCGATCAGGTCCTTGGGCAGCCGGGCATCTTCCTCGACGATTTCCATGAGTCCCAGCACTGCCGCTATGGGGTTCTTCAGGTCGTGAACCAGCATGTGGACGAGCTGATCGCGCACCCGCTCCTCGTGCTCCCAGTTGTCGAGCTTCTTGAGCAGTCCGGCATTCTTGTCGTGCAGCTCGCGCTGCTGCCGGGCACGGTTCAGCAGGGTGCCGACCAGGTGGGCCAACGCTTCGGGCGCGGTGCTGTCACTCATCAGGGCGTCGGCCCCAGCGCTCAGCAGCGCGCCCAGCCCCTGGGTGCCCACCGCCAGAAAATGGGTGAGACTGAGGTCCTCGCGGCCCCGCAGGATGCTCAGCAACTCGCCCAGCGGCACGGCGGCGCTCAGGTCGGTGTACAGCACCACCACGTCCGGCACTTGCTGGTGCGATTCGCGCAGCAGCGTGTCGCCGTTGCGGCAGTACACCACCTCTGCTTGCGGCAGCTGTCCAGCCAAGGCCACTGCTCGCGCTGAGTTGGAGGCCGCGACCAGCACGGTGGGCTTCACGGAATTCGCCATCGCTTCACATCATAGCGGTTCCCGTAAAGCCGAACGTGGGAAAGGATGAACAGGGCCAGTAGTGGGCAGGCTGTCAGCGCAGCGAGTTCAGGCCGCTGCGGCGCAGCAGTGCCTCGGGATCGGGTCCCCGGTTCATAAAGTCGCGGTAGAGCTGCCCGGCGTCCACCGAGCCTCCGCGTGAGAGCAGCTTGTCAACGTACTCGCGCCCGGTCTGACGGTTGAAGACTCCTTCCTGCTCGAAGCGGGAAAAAGCGTCGGCGTCGAGTACCTCGGCCCATTTGTAGCTATAGTAGCCGCCCGCGTAGCCCACCGGACTGGAAAACAGGTGGCCGAACTGGGCGATGAAGGCACTGTCCGGCAGTGGCGGCACCGGCGAGTAGCGGCCGATCACGTTGCGGGCGTAGGCCAGCACGTCGCCGTCGGTCTCGGCATACTCGGCGTGCAGCGACAGATCGACGGTGCCGAAACTGTACTGGCGCATGGCGGTGGCGGCGGCGCGGAAGTTGCGGGCCGAGAGCATCTTCTGATAGAGGTCGTCCGGCAGGGCTTCGCCGGTCTGGTAGTGCTTGGCGATCAGCCCCAGGCCCTCCGGCGTCCAGACCCAGTTCTCCATGATCTGCGAGGGCAACTCCACGAAGTCCCAGGCGACCCGGGTGCCGCTCAGCGAGCGCACCGGCACCCGCGATAGGGCGTGGTGCAGCAGGTGACCGAACTCGTGAAACACCGTCTCGACCTCGCCTACCGACAGCAGCGAAGGCGTCTCGCCCGAGGGCGGGTTGAGGTTGCCGCACATCAGGCCCAGGTGCGGCGCAAAACCTTCCTCGCGTGGACCGCCGGTATAGAGGGCATTCATCCACGCGCCGCCGCGCTTGTTGTCACGCGGAAACCAGTCGGTGTAGAAGCTGGCGACGTGCTCACCCGCCGCTCCATCCGGACCTTCACTGTGAATGTCGTAGTACTTGACCTCGGGGTGCCAGCCGGGAGCCTGCGCTTCCTTGACCGTGATACCGAAGACCCGCCGGGTAATCTCGAACAGGCCCAAGAGCACCTGCTGCATCGGGAAGTAGGGGCGCAGCGCCTCCTCGTCGAAGTCGTAGCGCACCTGGCGCAATTTCTCGGCCCAGTACCCGATGTCCCAGGAAGCCAGCTCGGGGGCAGATTCGCCCGACTGCTGGCGGTAGAAGTCCAAGAGTTCCTGGTTCTCGCGCTCGAAGAAGGGCCGGGTGCGGGCTTCTAGGTCGCGCTCGAAGGCCAGGGCGGCCCCGGCGCTGCCGGACATCCGGTCGGCGGTGACCAGATCGGCGAAGGTATCGAAGCCCAGCAGCGCGGCCCGCTCACGGCGCAGGCGCAGAATCTGGGGCAACAACTCGCGGTTGTCACGGTTCTCACCGATACCGACCAGATTGTTGGCGCGGCTGAGTTCCTCACGCAGCGAGCGGTCGTCGGCGTAGGTCAGGACCGGGCCCAGCACCGGGCCGTGCAGCGTCAAGCGGTGCTCGCCCGCGTGTCCGTGCGCCTCGGCGTCGGCGGCGGTGGCCTCGATCAAGCGCGGCGGCACACCCACCATCCGCTCGGCGCTCACATACAGCTCGTAGGCCTTGATGCCGTCCATGACGTTCTTGCCGAACGTGTTGGTCAAATCGGCCAGCTCAACGTTGATCTCGGTGAGTCGCGCCTTGCCCGCCTCGTCCAGGTCGGCCCCGCCGCGACGGAACTCGTCGACCGTCAGGGTCAGGAAGCGGGTCCACTCAGGGCTGAGCGCGGAAGCCGCCTCACTCTGCTGATAGGTCTTGAGCGCGGCCCACAATCCGGGGTGGAGTCCCAGCTCGGTGAAAAAGGTGCTGACCTTGGGCAAGATGGCCTCATTGGCGGCCCGCCAGCCGTCGCTCGACACCACCGCGTTGAGGTGGCCCACCACCGTCTGCACCGCCGCGAGTTGCTGCCCTAGACTATCCAGGCCCTGCAAGAAGCCCGCGAACTGGCGCTCGGGAGCCTGGGCCAGCGCCTCCAGATCGGCGCGGCTTTGCTCGATCAGGGCGTCCACGGCGCTCTCGGCATGCTCGGGCCTGATCTCATCGAAGGGAATCTCGAAGCCCAGATTGAGCAGGGGATTGACACTGGTGGTGGGCACAGATGCGCTTTGGGTCATGGGGCGAGTATAGAAAAACGAAGTGAGAGGGAACTTGAACGTGGCTCAAGCCGCAGCGTAGGCCAGATGGCCTAGAGGCGCGGGGGCAGTGGGATTCTTGGCTTGGCTGGAGCTGGCTGACGGTGGCTCAACAGCAGCAGTGTTTTTGCTCGGGCTACCGCCCCTACCTCACCTTCCCCGTCCTGGCTAGCGCGCTCAAACTCCCCGAATATAAAGACTCGATAAAGCTCAACCGTGGGGTGTTTTCACATTTTCTTCAGAGAGCCTGGAAGTCCACGGAGGCCAGCTATGAACCCACGACAATTTATCGAAGTCCACGGCGCACGTGAAAACAACCTCAAAGACGTCTCGCTCAACATTCCAAAAGGCCAGCTCACCGTCTTTACCGGGGTGTCGGGGTCCGGCAAATCGTCTCTGGTATTCGACACCATCGCCGCCGAGGCGCAGCGCCAGCTCAACGAGACTTTCACCGCCTTCGTGCAGGGCTTCTTGCCGCACTACGGCCAGCCGGACGTGGACCGGGTCGAGCATCTCAATGCGCCGATCATCATCGACCAGAAGCGGGTGGGTGGTGGTTCGCGCTCGACGGCGGGAACGTATACCGATCTCAGTGCGCCCCTGCGACTGCTGTTCTCGCGCTTCGGGCAGCCTGCCGCCGGGCCAGCCTTCGCTTTCTCGTTCAACACGCCGCAGGGCATGTGCTCCGACTGCGAGGGCATCGGCACGACCACCCAGCTCGATCTGGAGAAGTTTCTGGACCGCCGCCTGTCACTCAACGGCGGCGCGATCCTGCACCCGGATTTCAAAGTCGGCAGCCACTGGACCTGGAAAACCTACGCCCAGTCAGGATTTTTCGACAACGACAAGCCGATCGAGGCCTACAGCCCCGAGGAGCTGCACCTCCTGCTCCACGGCGCGGGCGATCACAAGGTGGCCTTCACCGATTTCAATTTGAAATACGAGGGTCTGATCGAGCGCTTCACCCGCATGTACCTCAAGAAAGACGCGGCAGCCATGTCGCCGCGCAGCAAGGCCGTGTTCGAGTCGTTCACCACCTCGCAGACCTGCCCGCTGTGTCAGGGCGCGCGGCTCAACGCGGCGGCGCTGGCGTGCCGGATCGACGGACGCAACATTGCCGAACTCTCAAATCTGGAAATTGGCGAGCTGATCCTGTTCCTGAAGACCTTGAGCGACCCAGCGGCAGCGCGGGTTGCAAGCAAATTGACCGAGCGCCTGCAGCACCTCTCAGACATCGGGCTGGGCTACCTGAGCCTGAGCCGCGAGACGTCCACGCTGTCGGGCGGCGAATCGCAGCGCCTCAAGATGATCCGGCACCTGGGCAACAGCCTCACCGAGATGCTCTACATTCTCGACGAACCCAGCGTGGGCCTGCACGCCCGCGACGTGGCCCGCCTGACCGGACTGCTCGGCAAGCTGCGCGACAAAGGCAACACCGTGCTGGTGGTGGAACACGACCCCGACGTGATCCGGGAAGCCGATCACATCGTGGACATCGGTCCGGGGGCGGGCACGCACGGCGGGCGGGTGGTGTTTGAGGGCCGCTACGCCGACCTCCAGCACGCCGACACCCTCACTGGGCAGTTTCTGAATCAGCACCTGCCGATCAAGACAAAGGTGCGCCCGCCGACGGGTCACCTGACCATCGAGAATGCCAACCTGCACAACCTCAAGAACGTGACGGTCGACATTCCTACAGGCGTGCTGACGGTGGTGACGGGCGTGGCCGGGTCCGGCAAGAGCTCGCTGATTAACGAGGTATTTCTGGCGCAGCATCCCGGCGCGGTCGTCATCGACCAATCGCGGGTGACGGCCAACAGCCGCTCGGCTCCTGCCACCTACACCGGCATCATGGACGACATTCGCAAGGCGTTCGCCGCCGCCAACGGGGTCAGCCCGGCGCTGTTCAGCTTCAACAGTGAGGGCAGTTGCCCCGAATGCAGCGGGCTGGGCGTGATTTACACCGATCTGGCGTTCATGGAGGGCGTGACTTCCGTCTGCGAACTCTGCGGGGGCAAACGCTTCAAGGCCGAGGTGCTGGAATACCGTCTGCGCGGCCAGTCCATCGCCGACGTGCTGGAGATGACCGCCGAGGAAGCGCTGGCCTTTTTCAAGGAGAAGAAGGTGCGCCCGGTTCTTCAGGCCATGACCGACGTGGGGCTGTGTTACCTCAAGCTGGGGCAACCGCTCAGCACCGTCTCGGGCGGCGAGGGACAGCGCCTCAAGCTGGCGGGCGAACTGCACAAGCAGGGCAGCGTCTACGTGATGGACGAACCCACCACCGGCCTGCACCTCTCGGACATCGGGATGCTGATGCGCTTGATCGACCGCCTGGTGGACAGCGGCAACACGGTGATTCTGATTGAGCACCACCTGGACGTGATCCGGCAGGCCGACTGGGTCATTGACCTGGGACCCGAAGGCGGCAGTGCGGGCGGCGAGGTGCTGTACCAGGGGCCGCCCGACGGGTTGAAGGCGTGCGAGCGAAGCTTGACAGGACAGTTTATTTGAGGGCGCTCGCTCTGCGCCAGATGGCAGATGCCGCCGTGCCACGAAGTCGGCAGACTGGGCCATGGACCCTTATGTGATCTGGGAAGTACTGCGCCCTCAGCTGCTCCTGACCGACCAGCTTTACGACGAGTGGGCAACGTTCCTGACATTGGCCGAACCTCACAGTGCCCACACCGGCGAGGCACTCCGCCGTGGTGACGAGCAGCGCCCCGCCGGGCAGCACCACGCGCTGACGCTGGCCCGTGTGGGCGGCCAGCTCATCGGCTTGGCTGAAACGCAGGTGCCGAGGTCGCACGATAAACCCGGCTGGTACGCCCTGAGCCTCAGCCTGCATCCCGACTGGCTTCGGAGCGACTTGCCGGGCGAACTGCTGCGCCGCGCCGAAGCCCAGTTGCCTCAAGGCGGGTGCGTGCTCCTGGCCACAGTGATGGAAGGTGAGTGGCAGGAGGAAGTCTTCCGGGCACACGACTTCACCGAACACGAGCGGATGTGGACCAGCACGCTGGATCTGCGCACCTTCGATCCGAACGGATTTCAGCGTCACACCGAGCGGGCGCAGGCGGCGGGGCTGAGGGTCTTGCCGATTGCCGAAGTGGCCGATCTGGAGAGTGAAACGCCGCAGCGCCGCCTCTACGCTCTGATGGTTCATCTGCTCTCGGAAGTGCCGTTCAGCGAGCCGATTACACCCTGGCCGTTTGAGATCTGGCGAGAACGAATTCTGAACGCCCCCGACTTCGACGCGCAGGGCTTTTTTGTCCTGCTCAGCCCGCAGCAGGAGTGGATCGGTGTCTGCGAACTCTACCGGCCCGATCCGACACGGCCCGGCACACTGCACCAGGGTCTGACCGGCGTGAGGCGCGAGTGGCGGGGCCTCGGCGGGGCCTGGCTGCTCAAGCTCACAGCGGCGGCGCGGGCCAAAGCGCGAGGCTGGGCGGCGGCCAACACCAGCAACCATGCGGGCAACGTGCCGATGCTGACGATCAACGAACAGCTGGGCTTCGTGCGGGAGCGGGCGCGGGTGGGACTGCGGCGAGAACTGGGAGCGCCGAACTAGCGCTGATTTTCTAGGAGCATCGCGTCGCCCAGGCTGTAGAACCTGTAGTCGCCCGCCAGCGCCGCGTCGTAAGCCGCCCTGATCCGCGCCTCGCCCGCGAAGGCCGCCACCAGCAGCAGCAGCGTGCTGCCTGGCAGATGCAGGTTGGTGATCAGCAGGTCCGGCACGTTGACCGGCGTGCCGGGCGTGATGAAGATGCGGGTGTCTCCCTCGCCTGCCTGCACCTGCTGGCCGTCCCAGGCACTCTCCAGGGTGCGGACGGTGGTGGTGCCGACCGCCACCACCCGCCGCCCCTCGGCCCTGGCCCGGTTGATGGCCGCCGCCGTTGCCGGGGTCACCGCATAGCGCTCGGCGTGCATCACATGGTCGGCCACGCTGCCCTGCACCGGCTTGAAGGTTCCGGCTCCGACGTGCAGGGTCACGTGGGCCTGCTCGACGCCGCGCTCATCCAGGCGGGCCAGCAATTTCGGCGTGAAGTGCAGTCCGGCGGTGGGCGCGGCCACGCTGCCGTCGTCGCGGGCGTAGACGGTCTGGTAGCGCTCACGCCACACCCGGTCGTCGCCCGCCGCGATGTAGGGTGGCAGCGGCAGGCGGCCGATCTCGTCGAGGTGCGGCTTGAGATCGGTTTCGAAGCGCAGCAGGCGCGCGCCGTCGTCCAGCACACCGACGACTTCCGCCTTATGGTCGCCGAGCCACAGCTCCTTCCCGGCGCGGCGAGCGGGTTTGAGGTAAGCGCTCCAGAGATTCGTCGCCTCCTCGCGCAGCAGCAGCACCTCGATCAGTCCACCACCCTGCCTGTTGACCAGCGGCTTGCGGGCCATCACGCGGGCGGGAATGACCCGCGACTGGTTGAACACCAGCAGGTCGCCGGAGCGCAGCAGCTCAGGTAACTCATTGAAGATTCGGTGCTGGAGGCTCTCCCCCACCACCATCAGCTTGCTGCTGTCGCGCGGCTCGGCCCCCGTCTGGGCAATGCGCGATTCGGGCAGTCCAAAATTCAGCCGCGCCAGCACCGCGTCGGCAGATTCCGGCGCAGACACGCGGCTCAGACCGGCGCGGGCTTGGGCACGCGGGCAGGCATCAGGGCCTCGTCCACGTCCGGCAGGTGGGTAAACTTATCCGCGGCGTCGATCAGTTTCTGGGCAGTGTGTTCGCGAAAGGCGATCACCTCCACCCGCTTGCCGCGCTCCTGCAGGAGTTCCACAATGTCGGTGAAGTCGCCGTCGCCGCTGCCCAGCACGATGATGTCCAGGTGGTCCATCATTCGGACCATGTCGGCCACCATGCCCATGTCCCAGTTGCCTTCCCAGATGGGTTTGCCTCCGTCGGTGACGTGGTGCAGGCTCAGCGTCATGCGCCGCACCTTGTAGCCCAGCGCCGAGAGCTTGTAGATGAACGGGCGCGAGGTGCTCTCGCCGTCCTTCTCGACGGTGTAGGCGATGGCGTGAACGAGTTCGCGGTCTTGCCGGGCCATATTGAGCAGCGTCTCGAAATTGACGGTGCGGTCGGCCAGATCGCGCGCCGAGTGGTAGAGGTTCTGGGTATCGATAAACAGACCGATTCTGGGTTTGTGAACAACGTAGTGCATGGTTCTCCAAAGGGGACATTCTCAAAAAGGAACGGGGCAGCGGGGAGATAGTGCCCTGAAAATGAAAGCAAGGGCGCAAGCGGCGCGGTGCCGCCCGCCGAAACAGTCGGTGGCCTTCACCGCCCCACATCCTAGAGCATTTGTCCGTTCCGTGTGCGGGTAGCGCACCCCACCCACGCCACTTCCATCTGCTCCAGCACGTCTTTCACTCGCTACGCTCGGTCATAAAAATAGACGTATTTTCATGACAGATGCTCTAAGCTCCGCCGCGCGAGGTGCGGCCATATGCCAGCTCTCAACTGCCTTTGGGCAGGTACTCCCCGATGCGGTGGGCCACCTTGCTGGCCGACATGCTGTTGAGCCACACCCGCCCCGGCCCCGACAATCGAGCAAAAAACAGTGCCTCGCCGGAGAAGATGATGTTGCGCAGGCCCTTCATCATCTGGACGTCGAAGGTGACGCTCTGCTCGAACATGGCGACGTGGCCGGGCTCGACGAGCAGCGTCTCGCCCGCCGCCAGGTGGTACTCGATGGCGTCTCCGTCGAGTTCGGCGAAGGCCATGCCGGGGCCGGTCACACTTTGCAGCACGAAGCCGTCGCCGCCGACCAGACCGGCCCCAAAACGGCGGGTAAAGGTCACGGCCAGCGTCACGCCCGCTTCCGCCGCCAGAAACGCATGCTTGTGCATGATGATGCTCTCGCCGGGAGCCAGATCGAGCGGCACGATCTTGCCGGGAAAGTCAGTGGCAAAGGCGATCTGCCCCTCGCTGCGGGTGGTGAAATGGACCAGAAACAGCGTGCCGCCGCCCACCATCCGGGCCAGGCCGGAGAGCAGTCCACCGCCCCCGCCGCCGTTCAGGCTGGTGTTCATCTCGACAGTGGCGCTCATCCACGACATGCCGCCCGCGTCGCTGAACATCCCGTGCCGACTGCTGATGTCCACGATCAGGGTCGGCTGGATGGTGCCGAAAATCCGGTAGTTCATGCCGCTCTTGGCTTCACCGTCAATCTCCGCCGGATTGGGTAGGTCAGGAATCATGGCCCAGTTTACATTTCAAAAATCAAGCCAGGATGAAGGCGCGGGGCCGTGACCACTAATCACCCGGCCCCGCGCCCAGCCCAGCGGCTTAGCGCTTGCTAAAGATCCACTGCTCGCCGCCCGTGCCCACCAGCGTGAGGGTCGTGCCCTGCACGCTGGCGGCGGCTCCGGCAGTCAGCAGCGGCGCAAGGTTGGCGAACTGCGGTGGGCAGGCGACTTTGGTGGACGTGACCGGCCCGGCGAAGGTCAAACGGCCACTGGAGGTGTTGGCCTTGGCGCTGAACTGGTTACAGCCGTCGAAACCGCTGATCTCAATACCGCGCAGAGTGAACTGGGTGGCGCGGGCATCGGGTGAAATCGTTAGCCCGGCGGGCGCACGCGTCAGCACCCAGGTGCCGTCGTACTTGCTGCGAATCCCCACCGTCGCCACCTCGCCCGTGCCCACGCTCTGCCCGAACACCAGGCTGTCGGCGCTGCCGGAAAACAGCGTCAGGGTCTGGTTGCCGGGCGTGCCACTGATCTCAAAGCGGTTGACCCGGCGCAGCAGCTTGAGGTACTGGGCTTCCAGACCGTCCTGATAGTCCGGGCAGGCCCGCAGGGTGGACGCCAGGTTGCCGAAGCGCAGCACGTTCTGGCGGGCCACGTACGAGCCGCCGAAATTATTGCAGCCGCTCAACCCGGTCGCCCGCTTGCCGTCGAAGCTGAGGGTGGGGCGCACGGCGGCGCTGCCGGGCCGGGTCGTCTGGCCGTTCTCGGTCAACGACACCAGACTGTAGCCGCCGATCGGTACGCTGTTGTCGGGCGCGGCGGTGGTGGGCGCAGTGAAAGTGCCGGGCTGGGTCACCGGCGCAGCGGTTTGGGCCAGACTGAACGACAGCGGGCTGGACGTGCCGAGGGCCAGGGCCAGCAGCGGGAGCAGCAAACGTGAACGGGTCATGCGCTCAGTGTGACGAACAGAGGTGACGGGTGGATGACCGGGAGGCTTGGGCGGTCCTCATCAACAGTTACCAGGTGATTCTGAGGCGAGATTCAAGCGAGCCGCCCGAACCCCACCGTCTGCTCGCCCACGACGCTCAGCGGCGACGAATCTGGCAAGCTGACGCTCAGCTCTCCCCCGCTCAGTTCGCCGGCAGCGTTCAGCAGCGGCGCGTCCACGGCCGCGTCGAGCGTGCCCCACAGGTGCGCGCCGCCCGGCTGCCACAGCAGTGCCCCCACCGCCTCGTGGCCCGCGTAGGCCAGCAGCAACGCAGCGTCGGGCAGCTGTTCGAGCCGCGTGGCCAGGTGCCGGGCCACTGGCGTGGCCCATTCCGGCTGACCGTAGGCCTCAGCCAGCACACCAGCCCAGCGCGGCAGGTGCAGGCGCGAGGTCTGCTCGATCTGAAGAGCACCCGGTCCAGCTGTTGTCTGCCAGACACCCACCCGCAGCGTGCCCGCGTCGCCCGCCGACCCGAGCCGCACCCGCAGCGGCGGCAGCTCGTGTTGCTCGGCCCAGTCCTTGGCCGCCGACAGCACACTTTCGCCCGCGTTATCCGGCAGGTACGCCGCGTTCGCGCCCAGCAAATTGGTGCCGGGAGCCAGCAGCGATTCGCCGCCCCCCGGCCAGCCGTGCGAGAAGGTGCAGAGCGGGCGGTAGTAGTCGAGCAGATTCTGAAGAACAGGCGGCAGCATAACTGGCCAGCAGTCTATCCATCTCAAGGTTCGCGCGTCGCAGGGCCGAACCCCGTCAACGGCAAAAGGGCCAGGAAATCATTCCCGGCCCCTTTTGCTTACCCCTGAAGGTATTTCAGTCCATCGCACTGGCGAGGGTCAGTTCCGACTGGGTGGCCAGCGCGCCCAGACCGCGCAGCCGCTCGGCGAAGCGCTCGTAGCCGCGGTTGATGTACTGCATGCCGTCGATGATGGTCTCGCCCTCGGCGGCGAGTGCAGCGACCACCAGCGCGCCCCCGGCGCGGATGTCGGCGGCCTTGACGTGTGCGCCGTGAACATGCCCGCCCTGAATGATCTGGGTGTGCTCACTGACAGTGATCTGCGCGCCCATGCGCTTGAGTTCGACCACGTGGGTCAGGCGATCGGGGTAGATCTTGTCGACGACCACGCTGGTGCCGGGCACGGTGGCCAGCAGGGCGCTCATCTGCGGCTGCACGTCGGTGGGAAAGCCGGGAAACTCCAGGGCGGTGACGTTGGTGGCCTTCAAGACGGCGCGGGTGGCGTCCACCGTCATGATGTCGTCGGACTCGCTGATGGAAACACCCATTTCCATCAGTTTCATGCTGACGGCTCGCAGGTGCGCGGGACGCACGCCGGTCAGGGTGATGTTGCTGCGGGTGGCGGCAGCGGCCAGCATAATGGTCCCGGCCTCGATGCGGTCGGGAATGATGTGGTACTCGCCGCCGCGCAGCGATCCGACACCCTGCACCGTGATGGTATTGGTGCCCGCGCCGCGAATGTCGGCCCCCAGCGAGTTGAGGAAATTGATCATGTCCACGACGTCAGTGTCGATGCTGGCATTTTCCAGGGTTACCTGACCGCTGCCCAGCGTGGCCGCCAGAATGGCGTTCTGGGTCGCGCCCACGGTGAGCATCTCGAAGACGTACGAGCCGCCCAGCGGACGGGGGCGCTGCGCCGTGAAGTTGCCGCCTTCCTCGTTCATGTCCACACCCAGCGCCTGAAACGCCTTGACGTGCTGATCGACCGGGCGGTAGCCGAATGCGCAGCCGCCGGGCATGCTGACGGTGGCTTCCCCGGCGCGGGCGATCAGCGATCCCATCACGATGAAGCTGGCGCGCATTTTGCTGACCAGGGCGTAGGGCGCAGCAGTGTTGAGAATTTCCGGGGTGTGCAGGGTCACGCTGTTGGGGCCGACCCAGGCGTGCTGCGCGCCGAGGTGGCCCACGATGTCCAGAATGGTGTAGATGTCGGACAAGCGCGGAATCCCGTGCAGCGTCACCGGCTCCCGGCTCAGCAGGGCCGCCACGATAATCGGCAGCGCGGCGTTCTTGCTGGGCTGAACCGCAAATTCGCCGCTGAGGGAGCGGCCACCGGTGATATGCAAAGGCGTGACTTGCAGCATGAATGTCCTTTTTTCTGACGGCCCGCAGAGGCCGGAGGGGAAGCTAGGGAGGAAGGGGCAGTGTTTGGTGTTGGCACTGTTCAATCAAGCTCAGCGCGTTCTCTTCTGTTGCATCTTACACACCTTACTCACGGTGAGTCTAGTACTGCCGTGAAAAGTCTAGTACGGTCCGGCACGGCCGGGGCCGGGTGCAGCCCAGGGCCTTGGCCAGCCCGTTACGTCAGACCACTGTGAGACTCAGGCCCCATACTGGAGGGCCAGTGAAGCCGTCGCCCGACCACCAGCGTTCGCCTGGCGCTCCGTCGCCGCCTGCGTATCCGGCAGACAGCGGTGGGCCTCAGGAGCGCGCCCTCGTGTTTCTCGGCAGGATCAGAGACACGCTGGCCCGGACTTCAGCGCTGCCGGAGCTGTTTTACGACATCACAGCGGCCATTCAGCAGGTCTTCGGGTATCCGCTGGTCAGCCTCCTGCTGATCGAGGACAACCAGATCAAGCCGCAGGTCAGCTTCGGGTATGCGGGCGAGGGCCGCTACAGTACCGGGGGAACGACCTACCCGCTCGATTTCGGCATTCTCGGCCGGGTGGCCCGCAGCGGTGAAGCGGCGCTGGTCAGCGACGTGGACCAGGACCCGGACTATCAGCTGTACCGGCAAGGCGTTATCAGTCAGCTCTGCTTGCCGCTGCACGACGGCTACAGGCTCGCGGGACTGCTGAATATCGAAACCACCGAAGCCGTGCTGGACGAAGAAGACCTGCGGCTGATGCAGATTCTCTGCCAGCATCTCGGCAGCGCGGTTCAGCGGGTGCGGTTGGATGCCGAGCGCGCTGCTGCCCAGGCACGCGACCAGCGGCTCTACGACGAGATCGCCCGGCAAGCCCGCGAGCTGGCGCTGCTCCATCAGGTCCGCAATGCCCTGAGCCGTGAGGTGACGATTAACGACATCATAACGTCGGTCAATGCGTCCATCGCTCAGGCCTTCGGCTACACCCAGGTCAGCGTCTATCTGCTCGACAGGCCGTATGGCGGGCCGTCGCTCACCGGGAAGATCAGCGGGGCCGAGGCAGAGTCTGAACCCTGCTTGGTCTTGCAACATCAGATCGGCTACCGCCAGGTGCTTGACCGGGTTCCCATCTCGCAGGGCGTCATGGGCCGGGTCGTTCGCAGCAACCAGGCCGAGCTGATCGGGGATGTAAGGCTGGAGCGCGCTTTTCTGGGCTTGTCCGAAAATGTCACCAGCGAGGTGACGGTGCCGCTGCATGCCCAGGGCCAGGTGGTCGGCACACTGAACGTGGAGAGCGTGGACGGCGTGGTGCTGCTGAGACGCGACCTGGAACTGATGACCGAGGTGGCTGCGCAGCTCGGGCAAGCGCTGGAGCGCGCTCAGCTGCTCGAAACCGCTCGCCTGAGTGAAGCGCGCTACCGCCTGCTGGCCGAGAGCATGACCGATCTGGTGTGCCTGCACGCTCCGAACGGACGGGTCACCTACGTCAGTCCCTCGGTCACGGCGCTGCTGGGCTACGCGCCGGAGGCCATGCTGGGCGCACGGCCGCGCGACTTCATTCACCCGGACGACCGGGCCGAGCTGGAAAGCACCCTGCGGCGCTGGCGGCGAGCAGGGCAGCGCGAGCGCTTGCGGCTGCGGCTGCGCCACCTGGAGGGCCACTGGCTGTGGTTCGAGACCAGCAGCGCCCCGGTGCCGCTCGACCCGGACCACGGGCCATCCCAGGAGCACTGGCAGTCCACATCGCGCGATATCGGGGAGCGCTGGCTCATCGAGCAGCGCCTGGCTTTCGAAGCGCAACACGACCCGCTGACCGGGCTGGCCAACCGCAGTCTCTTCGAGCGCCGCTTGCAAGATCACCTCGACCGCGCGCAGCAGCGGGGACAACCGTACGCTGTGCTGTTTCTCGACGTGGACCGATTCAAGATCATCAACGACAGTCTGGGCCACCGGGTCGGTGATCAGTTGCTCATCGAACTGGCCCGGCGGCTGGCCGCCAGCGTGCCGACCGGGGCGCTGCTCTCTCGCATGGGCGGCGACGAATTCGCCGTGTTGCTGCGCGGCAGCCCGGCCGACGCCGAGCAGCTGGCCCGCCGACTGATCAAGGCGCTCGACACGCCGCTCTCGGTCGGCAGCTACCAGCTGCGCTTGAGCATCAGTATCGGTATCGCGCTGGGCCACCCCGATTACGCCGAACCCGGTGAGGTGCTGCGCGACGCCGACTTGGGCATGTACGAGAGTAAGCACCGCCAGAAAACGCGGGCGAGTTCAGCGTACCGGGTTTTTGACCGCAGTCTGCACACCCGCGCCGTACGGCGGCTGCATATCGAATCCGAACTGAGATCGGCCCTGGAAACGCGCCAGTTGCAGTTGTTCTATCAGCCGGTGGTGCGCCTCTCGGACAAACGAATTCTGGGTTTCGAGGCGCTGGCGAGGTGGTTTCATCCGGAACTGGGCGAGATCAAGCCGGACGAGTTTCTGAGCGTGGCCGAGGAAACCGGGCTGATCTGGCCGCTGGGCCAGTGGGTGCTGGAAACCGCCTGTGCCCAGCTCAGCGAGTGGCAACGCCTCCAGGGCCAGCAGGCAGGCGAGCCGGTCAGCCTCAACATCAACCTCTCGCCGCCGCAGTTTCAGCAGACCGATCTGGTCAAGCAGGTGCAGCGGGCCATCAACAAAAGTGGTGCCCAGGCGTGCGGCCTCAATCTGGAAATTACCGAGGGAGCCATGTTGCAGGACAGCGCCGACCCCACTATCTCGGCACTGCGCGAGCTGGGTGTGGGCGTGCAGGTTGACGATTTCGGCACCGGCTACTCGTCACTGGCCTCGCTGCACCACTTCGACCTGACGGCCCTGAAGATCGACCGCCGCTTCGTGGACAACCTCGACAACCTGGGCCGCGCTCCGGCTAGCCACAGCGTCGTGCAAGCGATTCTGGCGCTGGCCAAGGCCCTCAAGCTGGGGGTCGTCGCCGAGGGGGTGGAAACCGAGCAGCAGCGCCGCAGCTTGCTGGACCTGGGCTGCACGGAGGGCCAGGGCTTCCTGTTCGCCCCAGCCCTCAGCCCCGCCGAGGCCACCCAGCTGTGGCGGCAGGAGTGCAGCGCTAGGACCCCGTGACTGGGATTCTGGTCAAGAAATAACTGTTGACCCAACCAGTAGGCAGGCTCGCCCTATGGAGGTGCTGCTGACGACAGTTCTTTCTCCCCAGGAAGCGGGAGGAGGAAAAAACGCCTGCCGGTCAAAGGCCCGAGCCAGACAAAGCCCGGAGCACGGCGCTGGGCCGCACTCCGGTCTGGTTGGCAACAGGTCTCCAGCCGGGCACTCAGTCGAGCGGCTTGCCCACTGCCCTGGGCGCGCGGCTGCGGCCCGTGAAGATCAGGGCCAGCACCGTGATCAGGTACGGCAGGGCCTGCACCAAGCTGCTGGGCAGCAGATTGCCGCCGCCGAGCTGAATCGAGAGGGCCTGCAGAAACCCGAACAGCAAGGTGGCCGCCAGTACGCCCAGCGGCTTCCACTGTCCGAAGATGAGAGCTGCCAGAGCGATGAACCCGGCTCCCGCGCTAATGTTGCGCACGTAGGCTTCGAGGTTGCCGATGCTCAGGAAGACGCCCGCCGTGCCTGCCAGAACGCCCGACAAAATCACGGCGCTGTAACGCATGGCCCGGACATTGACACCCATGCTCGACGCCGCGCCGGGATGCTCGCCACTGGCCCGCAGCCGCAGACCGTAGGGGGTGCGGTACATGACATACCAGGTGACGGCCACCGCGATCAGCGCGAAGTACACCGGGGGGCTGAATTTGAGGTCACCTATGCCCCACAGCGGCAACGGATGATCGACGGCGGGACTCTCGGTGCTCGAATCGTAGAGGGCAGTCAGAACGACAGGCGGCACCCCGGTCGCCAGCAGATTGATGGCGGTGCCGGAGATGACCTGATCGGCGCGGTACTTGATGCTGAGCACGGCGTGAATCCAGGCGATGAAGCCGCCCACCACCATCCCGCCGAGCCAGCCGACCCAGGGCGCGGCCGCCCCCAGCGGACCGTCGAGCGTCTTGGTGATGATGGCCCCGGCCAGCGCGCCGAAGATGATCAGGCCCTCCAGGGCGATGTTGACCACCCCGCTGCGCTCGGAATACAGCCCGCCCAGCGCCGTCAGCAGCAGCGGCACGGTGGAGCGGATAAAGATTCCGGCAAAGGTCACGCTCAGCAGCGCGGCAAAGAAGGCGCTCACGATTCTCTCTCCTTGTCGAGCTGGATCTTGTCTGTATTTTCCTCGGCCACCACGTCGCCGCCGAGCATGTCCTGCGAGATGACCTCGCTGCTGCGGCCCACGTTCGGCACTGGTGTTTTGGCCTCACGGGCCGCCTGGCCAGGGGTCAGGTGGGCGCTGTCGTCGCTGCCCGCAGCGTCCACCGCCTTGACGAGCTGCGGGGGCGGCGGGTCGGTGATGCGCCGACTCAGGAAACCGCCCGCCGCGATAAACAGCACGATCAGGGCCTTGAGGACCGTCACGATGTCCTTGTTGACTTTGTCGAGCACCCGGTCCACGTTCACGCCACCAGTATCGACGGTGCCGAACAGAATCGCGGCGGCGACCACCCCGCCGGGCGTGCTCTGGCCCATCAGGGCCACCGCGATGCCGTCGAAGCCCACGTTGACCGGCATGTTGGCCTTGAGCCGGAATTCGTCGAGCGCGCCGCCCATGGTGTAGTGGGTGGCTCCCAGGCCGATCAGCGCACCCGACAGGGTCATCGCCAGAATCACGTTCTTGCCGACGCTGATGCCGCCGTACTCGGCTGCCGCCGGGCTGAGGCCCACCGCCCGCAGCGCGTAGCCCGCCGAGGTGCGCCACAGCAGCACACCCATCAGCACGGCGCAGACGAGCGCGATCAAAAACGAGGTGTTGAGGCGGCTGGCACTGAAGCTGCCGACCACCGGAATGCCCACCGTCTTCCAGGTGACGAACCCCACGATGGCGGCGGCGGTAAGGGCGATCCACAGCCGCGCCTTGATGCGCCGCAAGCCGAAATAGAGCGCCCCGAACACCAGCAGCGCCAGCACCGGCCCCAGCGAGAAGTAGGCGGCCTCACCCCGGTTGAAACTGATCAGGTCGGCGATGGAGGCCAGGCGCGCGCCCGGCTGGAAGTCCAGGCTCTTGGCCTCGAAGCCGGGGGCCTTGAACGGCAGGGTATAGGTTTTACCCAGCAGCGGAAAGGTGCTGTTGCCGATCAGAAAGATGAAGATGGCCGAGGCGATGTAGTTGAGCATGATGGTATTGATCACTTCGCTGGAGCCGAAGCGGGCCTTGAGCAAGCCCGGAATCGCGCCCCAGATGGCCCCGCCCACTGCTGCGGCCAGCACCGTGGCGGGCAGCAGCAGCGCGGGCGGCAGCGGCGCGTAGACACCCACCAGCATGGCCCCGATGCCGCCCGCCGTGAGCTGGCCAGGACCGCCGATGTTGAACAGGCCTGCCCGGAAGCCGAAGGCCACCCCCAGCCCGGCGAAGATCAGCGGGGTGGCGAGTTTGAGCGAATCGAACAGCCCGTTGAGATTGGTGACCGGGGCAAACAAAGTGGTGTAGACGTACCACACCACGTCCAGCTTGCCGGTCAGCAGCTCGCCAACCGAGAGGGCACGGTTCAGGCCGCTGGGGACCGGCTGCACGATGAGCACCACCAGCGCCCCCACCGCCACCGCCAGCGCGATGGCCGACAACGGGACCAGCAGGCCGCGCAGCCGGTTGAGCCGCTCCCACCAGCTCGGCCACATGCTCAGGCCCGCGAACAAGCTCACCCCCCCGGCCAGCAGCGGCAAGAAGAGACCCAGGTGCATGCCGCCCGAGGTCCAGGGAATGCGCCGGGCGCGCACCCCTTTGGCGATCAGCTCAGCCACCGACGCGCTCAGGGCCGAATTGAACACGACGATGGCCGCTGCGCCCAGCAGCAGCGTGAGCAGCCCGGCGATCCACAGCCAGCGGGCGCGCCGCAGCGCCGCGAACAAGCTGAGCGCCAGCAGCAGCAGCGTGCCCCAGCCGGTCAGCAGGGCGGCACTGACGTTCGGCAGATTCTCGAACGGCGAGCCGACGAAGTTGGTCAGGCCGCCGGGAAACCGTTGCAGCAGCGACTGGGCGTTGAAGTTGCGGCTGAGGGTGCCGTAGGGAAACAGAAACAAGCCGACGAGCGCCAGCACGATGAAAATCAGGCTCAGCCGCGCTGCCAGCGGTGAGGGCCTCACAGGGTCAGACATTGGCCCATTCTAGGGGCCATTTCCGGGGGGTGTCAGCCGCGCCGCCTTACGCCGCGCCGATCTCACCTGCTACACTGCTGCGGCTATGGAACGAACCTTTGCCATGATCAAGCCCGACGGTGTGCGCCGGGGCCTGACGTCCGAAATTCTCGCCCGTATTCAGCGCAAGGGCTACCGCGTGGTGGGCCTCAAGCAGATGATGATCAGCCGCGAGACCGCCGAGAGCCACTACGCCGAGCACAAGGAGCGCCCCTTCTTCGGCGAGCTGGTCGAGTTCATTACCGGCGGCCCGGTGGTGGCCATCGCCCTGGAAGGCGAGAACGCCATTCTCGGCTGGCGCGGCATGATGGGCGCGACCAACCCGGCCAACGCCGCACCCGGCAGTATCCGCGCCGACTTCGCCACCACCACCGGCGAGAACGTGACGCACGGCTCCGACAGCCCGGAGAGCGCCGAGCGCGAGCTGAAGCTGTTTTTTGGCGAGGGCGAACTGCTGAAGTAAGAAGAAGGGAGCTCAAGAAAGTCGCTCGCCGGGTCGGGGGCGGCTTTCTTTTATGGGGACAGGTCTAAGAAGACAGCTGTTTCAGAAATGCCCTGGCGTCCAGGGCATTTCTGAGCACGACGACCTGGAGTTTCGGCGTCTCCCTGAGCTGTTCAAGCTGCTGCGCACCCAGCTGGGGAAAGGTCCAGATGAAGCGTAGGAATGCCCAGTCCAGCGGTTCTTTACCGAGGTGCTTGGCGTTGAGTCGGCGGTGCAGCAGCGCGCGGGTCACGGCACGAAAGAGGCACAGCCAGCGTGAATACACCAGCACGACGGCAGTATCGGCCTGTTCGGCGCGAATCTTCAGTGTGTCCGCATTGTTGCCATCCAGAATCCAGCGCTCCGGCGCAGTGGCGGCCTGCATCTGGGCTTGCCAGATTGCTTGCTCAGGCCTGACCCAGCCTAGGAACCAGTACAGATCGTCAAGGTAAATGAGCGGCGGCCCTGTCGTCTGCGCAAGCCGCTGAGCGAAAGTGCTTTTGCCCGCGCCGGGGCTGCCGAGAACCATCACCCGCCGCATCATCGGTACCACTCTACCGCCCGGCTATACTCCCCCCATGTCCGAATCCTCTCCCCCACCCGACGTGCTGGCGCTCTACAAGGAAGCCGGGGCGCTGCACGAGGGCCGGTTCCTGCTGGCGTCGGGGCGGCACTCGCCGTACTTCCTGCAATCGACCACCCTGCTGCAATACCCCCAGCACACCGCCCGGCTCGGCGCGGTGCTGGCCGAGAAGTTGCGCGCCGCCCACCCGACGCCCGATTTCGTCATCGGCCCGGCGATGGGCGGCGTGGTGCTGGCCTACGAGGTCGCCAAGCAACTCGGCACACGGGCGCTGTTCGCCGAGAAGGACGGACAGGGCGGCATGAAGATCCGCGAGGCCTTCAGCGTCACGCCGGGGCAGACGTTCGTGGCGGTCGAGGACGTGCTGACCACCGGCGGCAGCGTGCTGAAGGCGGTGCGGGCCGCCGAGAGCTACGGCGCGACCTGCCTGGGCCTGGCCTGCATCGTGGACCGCCGCAAGGCGGTGGGGCCGCTGGAACGCTACCCGCTGACCTCGCTGCTGCACCTGTACTTCGAGACCTATCCGCCTGACGACGTGCCCGCGTGGCTGGCTGAGCGAGAGTTGCAGGAGATCTAGCCATCCGCCCGTGCAGGCTCCACCTTTGTGGGGACGCCTGCTCCCGCGCGGTCCTCTAAGCTGGGTGCATGGGCAGGGTCGGGGCACACACGCGGGCGAGCGGCTACTTCTCTGAGCTGTTCGGGGCCGCCACCTACCGCCATCTGCTGTACTTCGTGTTGGCGGCGCTGCTGAGCGTCGTCACCGCGCTGGCACTGGCGGCAGCGGTCCTGGGCGCGGCCCTCTCGCCGCTGCTGCTGGGCGTGCCGCTGCTGCTCTTGGGCGGCTGGGCGCTGGGCGGGCTGGCCAACCTCGACCGCGCCCTCGGCAGCGCCCTGCTGAACGTGAACCTCAGCCGCGCCGCGCCGACCCGCCCGCCGAGGGGGTGGCCCTGGCTGCGCGCTCGCCTGACCGAGGCCAACACCTACAAGGTGCTGCTCTACAGCGTGCTGAAACTGCCGTTCGCGGTGTTCAGCAGCCTCTGGGTGGGCGGGACGCTGCTGGGCGGGCTGGGCCTGATGGCGCTGCCCGCCGCGCTGCATTTCTTTCCCGCACTCAACCTGCCGCTGGCGCTGGGCGATCAGGTCTACGGGCTGAACCGCACTTCACTGCTGCTGCTGGCCCTTTGCGGCTTTTTCGTGGTGATGCTGGGCGTCAGCAGCCTCAATTTGCTGGCCCGCGCCTGGATGGTCGTCAGTTACGGTCTGCTGACCGAGTACGGCGAGCACGCCTCGGCGGTGCGCGAGGTGGCGGCGTTGCGGGCGGGCGCGGCCACCGTCGCCTTTGCGGGCAGCCTGGAAGAAACGCTGGGCGAGTTGCTGCGGCTCTCGCTGAGCGCCACCTCGGCCCAGAGGGCGCGCATCACGGTGAGTCGGGGCACGGCAGAATCGGTCACGGCGGCGCTGGGCGACTGGCCTGCCGGGCTGCCGAACGAGCAGGCCAGTGACCCGCCGCTGAGCGGACGCGACACGCTGAGCCGCATCGGCGGCCAGCAGGTGCTGTCGCTGGCCGTCTCCGCGCGCGGCGAGGTGCTGGGTACGCTGCAGGCCGTCTACGACGCGCCGCCGGGCAGCCGCGAAATTCAGTTCTGGGCCGCCGTGACCGATCAGGCGGCCAGCGCCGCCGACACCGCCCGCCTCATCGATCAGGCCCAGATGCAGGGCGGCGAGCAGGAACGCGTCCGGCTGGCCCGCGAGCTGCACGACAGCGTGGCCCAGGCGCTCTACGGGGTGTCGCTGGCCGCCCGCAGCGCCCGCGCGCTGATCGACAAGAACCCGCTGCGGGCCGCCGAGAGCCTCGACTTTGCCGTGAACCTCGCTGACGGAGCCAGCGCCGAGATGCGCGCCCTGCTGTTCGCCCTGCGCCCCGACGCGCTGGAGGAGGGTGGCCTGGTTCCGGCCTTATCTCGCCTCACCGAGATGCTGCGGCTGCGCTACCAGCTCGCGGTGCAGTTCGACGCGCCCGCTGAGCCTCCGCTGAGCAGCGAGATCAAGGGCACGCTCTACCGGGTGGCCCAGGAAGCGACCCACAACGCCGTCAAGCATGCCCGCGCCGGGCAGCTCAGCTTGAGTCTGCTGCCCGGCAGCGCAGGCTGGATACTGCAAGTCCGTGACGACGGCCAGGGCTTTGATCCGGCCCAGACCCGGCCCGGCAGCCTGGGCCTCAAAAGCATGCGCGAGCGCGCGGCGCTGATTAGCGCACACCTGACGCTGGAGAGCGCCCCCGGCGCAGGCACCACCCTGACGTTGCGGGTGGGCGCACCAGCCGAACGGCCCCCGGCCCCCAGCCGCGCATCGGTGCAGGCATGACGCCGCCGCGCAGCTCACCGTTTCCGCACTGGTCGCTGCCAGCGGCCTTGCTGCGGGTGTCGGTCACGCTGGGCATCCTGACGGTGCTGGGGGGGCTGTTCATCGCCAGCTTGCAGCGCCACGATCTCAGCCTCCTGAGCGCCCAGTCCTCGCGCGTTCAGCAGCCGCTGACCGGCGTGCGGCGGCTGAGTCTGACCCTACCGCCAGACCTCAGCCACAGCTTGAAGCTGGTGAGCAGCAGCGTGCCGGGCCTCAGCGCCCAGCTCAGCGCCAGCCGCCAGGACGAACTGCGGCTCAAGCCAGCGCCGCCGCTTTCCGAGGACACTTCCTCCGGCAACAATCCGACCCGTGATCTGGCCCTGACCCTCAGCCGCCATCTGCGCGCCTGGCCGCTGGTGCTTCAGCTCGACGCCCACAGCGGCCTGCCCGGCACGCTGCGCCTGGCCTTGCCCCGGCGCGTTGCCCTGACCCTGGACCTCCAGCACCCGGCGGACGACAGCGACCTCGATCTGCGGGAGCTGAACATCGAGCAATTGACGTTCGTCGGCGACAACGGAGCGCTACGGGCCAGCCTGCCGCAGCACGGCACGCCGCAGCTCGATGTTCGCAGCACCGGGGGCGGCCTGGACTTGACGCTGCCGCCGGGCGACGCCCGCACCACGCTGGACGCCACCAGCGAGAGCGGCAACATCACCCTCAACGTGCCGCCCTCGGCACAGATCAATCTCACGGTCACGCTTAGCGGCCCGTCCTCTCCCGCCGACCTGACGCTGCCTGCCAGCTTCCGAGCTGTCCCAGCTCAGAACCGCCAGGCCCGCCGCTATCTTCAGACGGGCCAGCCTGGCGGCCCTGTCCTCACCGCCCGCCTCGAACTCGCAGGCGGCTCCCTGAACGTCAACGCGCTGAATACCACTGGAGTGTCACCATGACCACACCTGAGCCTGCCCCGATTGAGCCTGCCCCGATTCGCCTGCTGCTGGTCGACGACCACGACGTGGTGCGCCAGGGGCTGAAGATGTTTCTCTCGCTCGACGACGCGCTGGAGATCGTTGGTGAGGCCCGCAACGGCCAGGAAGCGGTGGAGCAGTCCGCCCGGCTTTGCCCCGACGTGGTCATCATGGACCTGATGATGCCGGTGATGGGCGGCGTGGAAGCCACCCGGCGGATTCGCGCCGCCCAGCCGGACGTGGAGGTGCTGGCCCTCACCAGCGCCCTGGAAGAGCACAACGTCAACGCCGCCATTCAGGCCGGAGCCACCGGCTACCTGCTCAAGGACGCGTCCAGCGAGATGCTGCTCACGGCCATTCACCACGCCTCCAGGGGCGAGGTCTACCTGCACCCCGAGGCAGCCACCCGGCTGGTGCGTGACTTTCGTACGCCCGAGATGCGTGAGCACCTGACGGCACGCGAAGTGCTGATCTTGCAGCTTATCGCGCGCGGCCACAGCAACCGCCGCATGGCCGATGAGCTGGGCGTGGGTGAACCCACCGTCAAGACCCACGTGTCGCGCATTCTGAGCAAACTGGAGCTGGAAAGCCGCACCCAGGCCGCACTCTATGCGCTGAAAGCGGGACTGGCGACGCTGGCATGAGGAGCGCGCTACTCGACCACCGCCGGGTCTGGTAAAATTTCATGGTGATTTCATCTTCCTCAAATTTCGCTCGATTCCTCGCCGCCCTGAGCCTGCCCTGCTGCTGGCGGCCTGTCAGGGGAACCAAGGGGGCACCCACGCCGGGTCTCTACAACGTCAGCGTCACCCTGGTCATGCTCAACCCCTCGGCCAAGACCACCGCTCAGGTGTATCTGCCCTGGACGGCACGGGCAGCATGCAGGCGGTCGACGCGGACAGCGTGCTCTCGACGGGAGCCGGCGCCAGCAGCGGCAGCTTCAGCCTGACGTTGCCTGCCACCCTGACGGACAGTGATCTCGGCTCACTGAGTGACGCCGACCTGGACCTCAGCAGCGCCAACTGCGCGGGAGCCCTTAAGATCAGCAATCAGGCTGCCCGGACCACGGTGGTCGATTTCAAGCTGCTCACGGCCACCGGGAGCCGCTTCGCCGCGCCGATCGAGGTGCAGGTCAATGTCAACCCGGACGGAAGTGGCCAGTACACAGAAACCGACACGTTGCTGATCTACTCGGATTCGGCCACCCAGGTCAGCGGCGAGCAGCAATGCATCAACAACGGCTCCACGCTGATCTCGACCTACACCATCAACATCAAGGCAGGCTACAACGTCATCAACCAGACGCTGGTCCTGAACTCGGACGGAAGCGGAACGACCAACTCAACCATCCGCTTCGCCAACGGCAAGTCGCCACTGCGCTGGGCTGCCGATCCCGCATCGGCCACGCCGCTGAGCCTCAAGGCGAGTGCCCTCAGCACGCTGACACCGCAGATCAAACAGCTGTTTCACTGATTTTTACAGCGCTCATCCCCTTTGGGCGGCCTTCCCCGGCTGCCCTTTTCGGGTTCAGGGCACCTGCGTTTCCCGACGCTCGGCGTCGAGCAGTGCACCGCCCAGCCGCTCGAAGGCTTCGGCGTCGGTGGGCGGGTGGGTCAGGCCCGCGCGGGCGTCGCGCAGCAAGCGCTCGAACGGGAGTTGGGGCGCGAGCGCCGCGCCACCCACCACGCGGGCCGCCTGATCGGCGGCGCTTACGGCGGCATTGGTACACAGCGCCTTGGCGACGGCCAGCAGCGGCAATCGGGCGGCGCTGGGGTCAGCCTCAAACTGCCGGGTGGCCTCGTGCAGCAGGGCGCGGGCGGCGGCGAGTTCGGCGCTGATTCGCCCGGTCGCCTCGCGCACACGCGGCAGGCTGGAGAGCGGCTGGCCCAGCGCGGTGGGTACCCGCTCGCGGGTATAGGTGATAAGAGCCGTCAGGGTCGCCGTGCCCACGCCCAGGTAGGTTCCGGCCAGCGCCGTCCAGAACCAGGCCGGGTGGGCCGGGTGCTGCGGCTGGGGCGGTACCACGTCGCCGCCCTCGATCCGTACACGGTCCAGGAAAATATCCTGCGAACCGCTGCCGCGCAGAGAGAGCGAGCCGCCCCAGGTGGTTTCGATGCCTATGCCCGGCGCCGACAGATCGATCAGCGTGCGGGCGATCTGGTCGTCGGGGGTGCGGGCCGTGACGAGCGCGAAGTCGAGCGCCCGCGCCCCGGTGGCCCAGGTCTTGTGGCCGCTGAGCAGAAATCCGCCTCCGTCCGGCGTGAGCTTCGTTTGTGGCAAGCCGCCGCGCGAGGGCGAACCCAGGCCCGGCTCGCTGGCCACCGCGTTGATGAGGGAACCCCGGCGGACAGCGGCCCGGCCCACCTTCAGCAGCAGGTGCGGCGGCAGGCTGCTGGCGGCAAAGGCGCTGCCCAACACCTGCCCGGTCATGGCCAGCACCAGCGCCAGCGACGCGCCCGCCGCGCCTAGCCGCTCCTGCGCCCAGGCGAATTCACTCAAGGTCGCGCCCAGGCCCCCCAGCGTCTCGTCACCGAGCTGAGAAGGCACACACAGCGCCGCGTAGCCGCTGGCCTTCAAGGCGGCGGCAGCCTCAGGCGTCACATCCTGGGCGGCCTCGCACCCGGCAAGGTGGGTGGTGATGGCCTGCACGGCGCGGGTGGTCAGGCGCTGCACCTCGGGGCGCGGCCCGGCGGAGGCGGGCGAATCGGGGAAGTCCGGCACGCCGGTCAGCCTAGAGCATCCGGGCAGGCGAGAACGGACCGAATCGCTCCTTTCCAGGCGGCTCAAGGTTCATCTTCCTTGGGCCGACGCGAACGGCTTTGCACTGGGAGTGCTGGAGAACGCTGACCGATCCCGCGCAGGTCGACTTGGGACGGTCATGCTGTGCCGACCGACCCTGGGCGTCCTTCCAGAATCCCCAGCCGTTGATAGCCTTACGTAGCACAGAGTTGCCAGCACCCGAGGGTGAAGTGCAGGGCAGCGGCGCATTCAGTCGCAGTAAGCCGTCTTGCCGAATCAGCGACCCCGTATCCAGAAACTGCTGGATTTCCGTCTCCAGACCCAGCTACAGACTTGGTCGGTCCAGAAAAGTGCTGCCAGGTTGCAGAGTCCAAATGCCCGTCTCAGGTTGGTAGATCATGTGGGAGCGGGCCGCTTTTACTTTGCCCCAGAACTCAATTTCGCTGGGTGGCACCGATTCTGGCCGGGGTTCAGAGAAAGGCAGCACCATCTCGCCGCTCAGCATTTGACGCTCCAACTCGGTGATGGGGCCCAACTGAGCAAACAGGTCGAGGGCGTCTTCAAATTCCAGCCCTCTATACTTGGCGTGAAAGGCCAGGACGGCAGGCATTTTCTCGGTCCTGGTCCTGACTTGCTCAGCTTGCTGGCGCTGCTGCGTTCGCACTCTGAGTTCGCTGAGCGCCTGCTCAAACCGGCCCGCTCGCCACACCGCCGCGTCAAACAGCAGGGCCAGATCGCCCGCGAAGGGCTGCGGCTGAGTTAGGGTCATTTCCAGGCGCAGCACCTCGCGCTCCTGGGGCTTGCCATTTTTGTGTTCGTCCAGCAGCACCCAGGCCCGGCCATTGGTTAGGACGGCCCAGCGTCACCACCATGCCTTTGATTTCCAGCGCGAAGGCCTCACCCGCCCTCACCAGAAAGTCCGGACGCCTGCCGCCGTTAGTTTCTTCCGGCACCACCTCGGTAGGATTCCAGCTGTCAAAGCCGCCCGCTTGCAAAAAACGCTAAACGACAGCTTGCCGCACCAGCGCCTCACTCAGCTGCGGGGCCACCTGGACATGTGCCAGCACCGCTTGCACGGTGGCCTGAAGATGTGGGTTTGGGGAGGGCATCTGCCCTGAGTTGAGCAAGACGCTCCGCGCTTCATTTTGCCAGCGTACTTCCGGTCATCATCAAGCCGAGCTGCGTCTCGGTGGCTTGGTCGGCCATCACCTCGCCAACCACCTTGCCCTCGTACATCACCAGAATGCGGTCAGACAGGTTCATGACCTCGCCCAGGTCAGCGCTGATCAGCAGCACGGCCAGCCCCTTGTCACGGGCCTGCACGATCTGGGCGTGAATGAACTCGATGGCCCCGATGTCCACCCCGCGTGTCGGTTGGCTGGCCACCAGAATCTTGGGGTTCTTGCGCATCTCGCGGGCCACGATGATCTTCTGGGCGTTGCCGCCGGAGTAGCGCCCCGCTTGCAAGGCCGCCGAGCGCGGGCGCACGTCGTAGGCTTCGCTGAGTTCACGGGCATTTTGCTCGATCAGATCGAGGTTGAGGAGGCCCAGCGGCCCGGCGAAGGGTTTCTGGTCCTGCTCACCCAGAATGAAATTCTCGGCGGTGGTCATCTCCAGCACCAGCCCGCGCTCGTTGCGGTCTTCCGGCACGTGCGACACGCCCGCCTGCCCCACCGCCTTGGCGCCGTGGGCGCTCACGCCGTCGTAGGTGATCTTGCCGCTCTGCGGCTGAATCAGGCCGGTGATGGCCTCGACGAGCTGGCTCTGACCGTTGCCCTCCACTCCCGCGATGCCCACGATCTCGCCCCGGCGCACCTGAAACGACACATGGTCGACGACGTTCTTGCGGTTCTCGTTGACGACCACCACATCACTGACCTCCAGCGCCACCTCGCCGGGCTGGGCCGGTTCCTTGTCGACCTTCATGACCACCTCGCGCCCCACCATCATGTTCGCCAGGGTTTCGGTGGTGGCTCCGCGCGCCGGAATGGTGCCGATCATCTTGCCGTCGCGAATCACCGAGATGGTATCGGAGATGTGCAAGACCTCGTGGAGCTTATGCGAGATGAACACCACGCTGTTGCCCGCCGCCGCGTACTGGCCCTTGAGAAAGGCGAACAGTTCGTCGGTTTCCGAAGGGGTCAGCACCGCTGTCGGCTCGTCGAGAATCAGGATGCGCGCGCCCCGGTAGAGCGTCTTGAGAATCTCGACTTTCTGCTGCATGCCCACCGGCAGATCCTCGATACGGGCGTCGGGGTCGAGGCCGAAGTTGAACTGCTTGATAAGTGCGGCCACCTTGCGGCGCGCCCCGGCGTAGTCGATGGCCCCGCCCCGGGTGGGTTCGCTGCCCAGAATGACGTTCTCGGTGACGGTCAGCGGCTCGACCAGCATGAAGTGCTGAAACACCATCCCGATGCCGAGCTTGATGGCGTCGGCGGGGTCCTTGAGGTTGACCACCTGTCCGTCCACCACGATCTCGCCGGAGGTGGGCGGCTGCGCGCCGTAGACGATCTTCACCAGAGTCGACTTGCCCGCGCCGTTCTCGCCGCACAGGGCGTGGACGCTGCCCCACTTGACTTCCATGGAGATGTTGTCGTTGGCCAGCACCAGTGGAAAGCGCTTGGTGATGTTTCGCAGCTCCAGGGCGTAGGGCGAGCGGTGTTCGTGGGTGAGGTTGGCGGCGCGCTGGGTCATGCAAGCAGTCTAGCGCCGGAGGATGAAGCCGCCCGTTGAGAGCAGGCGTTCTCGCACCGTTAAGATGAGTGGCACATGGATTCTTTCTGGCTGGCCTTCACGGCATTCGGTAGCGATCTGGTCTTTATCGCGGCGCTGGCCCTCTACGGCTGGCTGGTGCGCCCCAGCGGGCTGCGGGCGCTGGGAGTGGCCTTCGCGCTGAGTTACCTCGTCAACTCGCTGCTCAAGTACGGGCTGAACCTGCCACGTCCCTTTACCAGTCATCCGGGCGTCGCCAGCGATCTGGCAAAGGCCACGGCGGGCGGCCCCGGTCTGCCCAGCGGCCACGCCCAAATGAGCGCCACACTCTGGGGCGGCATTGCGGCCCAACTGCGGCGGCCCTGGGTATGGGTCGTGCTGGGCCTGCTGGTCGCGCTGATCTCGGCATCCCGGCTGGCGCTGCATGTCCACTATCCATCCGATGTGCTGGTGGGCCTGCTGCTGGGCGTTGTCTTCGCCGCTCTGGCCATCCTCGACTGGCGGCGGTCCAGCTTTCTCGCACCGAACCTCTGGCTACCTACTGTGGTACTGATCATCGCCTGCCTGCTGCCGGTCAGCTTGCCGGAAGAGTACAGCCGGGGCCTGGGGATACTGGCCGGGTTCTGGCTGGCCGAGCCGCGCTACCTGCCGCCCACTACCTGGGCCGGGCGCGTCGGCGTGGCCGTGATTGGGCTGATCATCGTGATCGGGGTGTACCTGGGCCTGAGCGCCCTGGCCGGACTGCTGCCCACCTCGCTGAGCGGCGCGGCGCGTGCCCTGCGCTACTTCCTGCTGGTTCTGGTGGCCATCTGGGGCGTTCCGGCGCTGCTGAAGGTGTGGCTGAGGCCCGCCACGCCGATCAGCCAGGACTCCTGAACCAAGACTTCTGGACTAGGACTTTTTGGTCAGGTTGTAGAGGCGCACGCCGTAAGCGATCAGCAGCACGGCGCTGAGGGCTGCCAGCGGCCAGTTGGCTTTTCGCAAAAAGGTGATCAGCAAGATGGCCCACCCCGCACAGAGGGCCACCGTCAGATAGAGGTTGAAGGCATTGGGCTTCATGGCATCCAGTGTAGTGGGCTTTCGGTGACCCGCTCAGGTCGGGCCACGCCCCTTTGTTCAACTGCCCCTTCAGCCGTGCTAAGCCGGTTTCGTTCGGTACCGGGGAGGTCTTTTGATGCCCGAGACTTCAGCCGCCTCACTCCGCCCTCACCCACCGTCTGGCCCGTCGTCATCGTCGGCGCGGGGCCTGCCGGACTGGCCGCAGCCGCCTGCCTGAAGCGGCGCGGCGTGAACTGCCTGCTGCTCGAGCGCGAACTGAACCTCGCCAGCACATGGCGGCGACACCACGAGACGTTGCAACTGCACACCGACAAAGGCCACTCGGCGCTGCCGTACCTCCGCTTCCCGGCAAACACCGAACGCTACCCCAGCCGCGATCAGGTGGTGGCTTATCTGGAAACCTACGCGCACCGCCTGCGCCTCAGCCCACGCCTCGGCACCGAGGTCCGCCGCGTCGTCAGGGAGGAGCAGGGCGTGTGGCGCGTGCAGACCAACCGGGGCGAGTACCACGCCCGGCATCTGGTGCTGGCCACAGGCCACGCAGCCACGCCGGTCCTGCCCGAACGGCCCGGTCTGGAGCGGTTCGCGGGCACGGTGCTGCACAGTTCGCGCTGCCGCAGCGGCCTGGCGTTCTGGGGCGCAAGGGTGCTGGTTATCGGTGCGGGCAACTCCGGACACGAGATTGCCCTGGCCTTGCAGCGCGGTCACCTGGTCGGTGCGGGGCGCAGTCAACGTAATTCCGCGCGACGCGCTGACCTTTCCGCTGCGCTGGTGGCTGTGCCGCGAGCTGCCCCGTCACGGCCTACGGATGCTGCCGTTCGGACCGTTTCAACAGATCGAGCGAACCGGGCGCGTGCCGATCATCGACACCGGCATCGTCCACGCGGTGCGCTCCGGAGCTGTGAGGGTGGTGGGCGACGTCGCCGGATTTGGAGAGCAGCAGGTGCGGCTGACGAGCGGTAAAACCCTGGGCATTGACGCCGTGATTCTCGCCACCGGCTACCAACCCGCCGCCCCTTACGCGCCTGAGCTGGCGGCGACCACCAACGTCCACGCCTGCGACTACCAGGTGGCGACCACCGGCATGCTGCACGCCATCGCCGCAGGAGCCCGGCAGATCGCCGCCCTCATCGCCCGGCAGGAAGACCAGGTGACGCTTTCGCCGCCCTGAGCGCCGCACCCGCATCCATCAATCCCGCACCGCAGCTCTTAGCCGGGTCGGCATCGCAGCGGCCACCGACGAACGGCTGGGCGGTGCGGCGCAGCAGGTCAATCACCTGGGCGGGCGTCAACTTGGGATTCAGGCCCATCACCAGGCTGGCCAAGCCGGTCACCTGCGGGGCGGCAAAGCTGGTGCCGCTGCGGCGCTGCTCACCCTCCACCGCACTGAAGACCAGCGGCCCGCTCTGCTCCCCGCCCGGAGCCGCGAGTGCCACCGACGCGCCGAAGTTGGAATAGCTGGCACGCCGCCCAGCCCGGTTGGTACCGGCGACCGTCAGCACGCCCCGGCAGCCTGCCGGACTGTAGCCGCCCGCGTCGGCGGCGTCGTTGGCGGCCCCAGCGACGATCAGCACACCCCTGGCCGTAACCTCGTCCACCGCCCGCTGCACGCCCGCGTCGCAGCCGGTCAGCGCGATGAAGTCGGCATACAAGCTGAGATTGATGACCTTGGCCGGGCGCAGGTTAAGCGGCGCGCCGCCGACCCGCAGCCCGGCGGCCCAGCGCAGGCCGTCGATCAGGTCCTGCGGGGCGATCAGGCCGTCCTCGCCCGCGACCCGCACCGCGACGATGCGCGCGCGCGGATTGACGCCCGCCATGCCCAGGGTGTCGTGGGCCGCTGCGATGATGTTGGCGACCCCCTCGCCGTGATAGCGAAATGCCCCCACACCTGAAGCGTCGGCGTCACGCCCGTCACCGTCGCCGGAGCGGGCCGAATCCGACACGAAGTCATAGCCGCTGGTCAGCCGCCCCGCCAGTTCCGGGTCGTTGACATAGCCGGTGTCGAGCACCGCCACCGTGACGGCCTCGCCGGGCGTCACGGCCCAGCCAGCGGGCATCCTGACGGCGGCCAGATTCCACTGCTGCGAATAGAGCGGATCGCTGGGCATGACCGTGTTGATCGGCGTCGGTGCTGCCGGTTTCGGGGCCGTCTGGGTTGAAGCCGGTTTTGCTGGCGCGGCGAACGGCACCAGTGGCGCGGATACTTTCGGCGCGGCAGGCAGCGGCTTGAGTTCCGGCAGGGCGGACGAGGGCCGACTGATCGGGCGGGCCGGCAGCGCGGCGGGCGCGTTCACCTGCGCCAGTCCCGAGAGCGGCAGTCCGCCGAGCAGCAGCGCATACGACAGGCAGGCCAGCGAACGAAGAGGGCGAATCATGCCTCAGTCTGGGGGCCAGGCCTGACGAACGGCTGAAGCGGGCCTTCACCGTTGAGTGCTGGTCGGTATGCTGGGTCCGTGACTTCCCCCCTCTCCCCTTTCACCCCCCGTCCGGTGGCCGTGCTGACCGGCGCGTCGAGCGGCATCGGCGAGGCGACGGCCGCCGAGTTGCATCGCCGGGGCTACGCGCTGGTGCTGGCGGCCCGGCGACTGGACAAGCTCGAAACCCTCTGCCAGCGCCTCGACCCCAGCGGTGAGCGCTCGATGGCGGTGCAGGCCGACGTGACTGAGGACGCCGACCGGCGGCGGCTGGTCGAGCAGGCCACTGGGCGCTTCGGGCGCATCGACGCCCTGATCAACAACGCGGGCGTGAGCATCGCTTCCGGCCCCTGGTGGGACGACGCCGACCCGCTGCGGGTGCTGCATACCAATTTAAGCGCGCCCATCGAGCTGACCCGGCTGGTGTTGCCCGCCATGCGCGCCCGCAGGCAGGGCGCAATCGTCAACGTGGCCTCGGTGGCGGGTATCATCGCTTTTCAGGGTATGTACAGCGCCAGCAAGTTCGGGCTGCGCGGCTTCTCGCTCTCGCTGCGGCGCGAACTGATGGGCAGCGGCGTGAATGTGTCGCTCGTCTCGCCGGGCTTCGTGCGCACCGAGCTGACGGCGCGGGCCAGCCTGCCGATGCCGGGACCGCAGATCGTGGCTCAGGTCATCGCGGATGTGCTGGAGCGACCCCGGCGCGAGGTGGTGGTGCCGGGCTGGTATAAGTTGCCCGCGCTGCTCGACACCCTCTTTCCCGGTGTGGTCGACCGGGTTTTGCCGCTGATCCAGGCGCGGCGCTACCGCTGAGCGGCGGGGCCGACGAGCAGCCGGGTCAGGCATCACCTACCCACCGTCTCTGAATGTTTGGCTTACATCCAGCCGCCTCCGACTCTCTAGACTGACCAGCATGGATTCAGGCCAGCACACTTCCGCCCAGGGGCCGGGGCCGCTCGAGCAGACGCGGCTGCTCTCGCGGCTGGGAAAGTTCGTGCGGCGGCAACTCAGCCTCAAGCAGCTCGGCAGATTGCTACAACCCACCTTCGAGCGGCTGCTGGCGCTGGCCGACACCCGCTTCTCGGCCTTTATCCAGCCGCGCCGACGCAGAGGCGACATCATCATCACGCCGTACACTGGCTGGGGCACCCCGCAGCACCTCGAACTCACCGGGCGGGTGTTGCTGCCGCGCACGCTGGCGGTCCCCAAACGTGGCGATCCGAGGTGGCGCAACTTCGTGGGCATCCTGCGGCGGCTGCTCTCACGCGAGGTCGGCGGCGTCATCGTTTACGGCGTGCTGGAAGGCCAGACCGTCAGCGCCGTGTCGGACACCGGCGGTTACTTCACCCTGACCTGGGAGCGCCCCGAAGTAGCGGCGGCGACTCCCGATGCGGGCGGCTGGCTGGAAGCCTCGCTCTCTATCGAGGGCCGCAGCAAAAAGACCTTCGCCCAAGTGCGGGTGGTGCGCCGTCCCCGGTTCGGCATCATCAGCGACCTCGACGATACGGTGCTCAAGTCGGACGTGACCAGCTTGCCGCAGATGCTCGGCACCGTCCTGACCGGCAACGCCCGCACCCGGCTGCCGTTTCCCGGCGTGAGTGCCCTCTACCGGGCGCTGGTGCGTGAAAAAACCGGAACCAATCCGATCTTTTACGTGTCGAGCAGTCCCTGGAATTTCTACGACCTGCTCTGGACCTTCCTCAAGTACCGCCGCTTGCCGCTGGGACCGATTTTTCTGCGCGACTGGGGTGCGGAGCTGTTTTCCGGCGGTGGCCATCACAAGCACACCATCATCGAGCGGCTGATGAAGACCTATCCGGCGCTGCCGTTCGTGCTGATCGGCGACAGCGGCGAGCAGGACCCCGAGATCTACGCCGAGGTGGTCCGGCGCAATCCGGGGCGGGTGCTGGCTGTCTACATCCGCAGGGTGACCGGCGCGGCCCGTGACGAGGGCGTGCAACAACTTCGCGCTGAGGTGCAGAAGGCGGGCGTGGAACTGGTCCTCACCCGCGACTCGCTGGCCGCCGCTTTTCACGCCATGGCGATGAACCTGATCTCGCCCAGTGAACTCAGAAGTGTCATCCAATCTGTAGAGAAGTCGTTTGCCCAGAATCCATTGGCCCACAACCCCTTCGCACCGTCTTTCCCCGCTCCGGCAGCGGCCAGTCCAGGCCCAGTCGGTGCCGCCGCCCTGGATTTGGCCCCGCTCATCCGGCGGCCCCGGCGCAGTTGAGCCGCCTCCCCCATCGGGTCGGCCCTGCAAATGAGGAGCGGTGTGCTAAACTACAAGAGCTTCCGGGCACAGGACGCGCCGTGAGCGCAATGCCCCAGACAAGCGAAATGACCGCGCAGACCGCCGCAACGCAGACGCCCCCCAAAGGCGTCACACTGCACCGGGTTTGCGCCCCCAGTCCTGAAACAGGTGCAAAGTGCCGAGAAAGAAACAGGAGCGCCCAGCGCCCACCGCCACCGACGTCGCCGCAGCGCAGGAACAAGCGCAACCGTCTGCACCCCGTCCGGGCCGCCGCAGCGGTCAGCACGCCGCGCCGCGCCGCAACGCCGCTTCCACGCTCAGCCGGACTGATCCAGCGAGCGAGGAAGTCACTCCCCCCTCTCCCACCACCCAGAGCGTGAAGCTCCCCAAGGCCACGACTACGAACAATCCCACCACCTCCCGCCGCAAGAAGACTGCTGCCGCCGAGTCGCAAGACGCCGCCCCGACGGTGGAATCGTCCACCCCCAGCGTGCCGCGCCAGACCCGCCGCCGCAAGCTCCTACCCACCGAGCCAACGACTGGCGAACAGACGATTGACGGGTTACCCGTCGCCGCAACCGGGTTGCCGACCACCCAGGAACCGCTTGCTGAGCCTGCGGCCCCTGCGCGGCGTGGCAGACGAAGCGCCAGCACCACCGCTCTCACGCCCGACCCAGCTCCCATGACCGCTGAAGTCGCACTGCCTGAAGTCACCGCTCCTGAGCTGGTCATGCCTGAGGCCAGGAAGCCAGGACGCCGCAAAAAAATAGCGACCCCGATCACCGAGCCGCCACTGGCCCTGCCGGAAGCCGAACTTCTGGAGGTCTCTGCTGCTCTCCAGCCGGTTCAGGCCAGCGAGGCCACTGTGCCCGCAACCCCCGTCAAACGCGGCCCCGGTCGGCCCAGGAAGGTGGCGACGTCCGAGCAACCTGCCTCTGAACTGGTGGCCACCGTTGAGCCGCTCCCCCAGGTGGACCCCACACAAGCTGACCCGGTTGCTGATCACCCGAGCACCGGGGCGGACAGCGACCCCAGACCGGCCCGCCCGCGCCGAGGCCGCCCACCCAAAGCCGCGCCGCAGCTTGCCGAGCCGGACCAGACTGACCTGATTCCTAGCGTCACCCGGCTCACAGACGCCCAGTCGGGCGAGGCGGCAGCAGACCTGAGCAGCGGAGCCGAACCGGCAGCCGCCGGCGTCGAGCTTGCCCCGGCCCCCACCAGACCACGGCGCGGACGCCCGCCGGGGAGTCGCAAGCAGGTCGAGCTTCAGCAGCCGGCCGCGCTGACCCCCGCTCAATCGCTCGAAACGGCCACGGCGGACGAGGCGGGTGACGACCAGGACAGTGCCGAGACTTCCGGCAGCGATCAGCAGGAAACGTCCGGCGCGCACGGCGTCAGCGCCGAGGCCAGGGAACTGATCACCGCGCAGCTTCGCAAGCTGGGCCGCCCGGTGCATGTGCGCGACTTCGAGCGCACCTTTACTCGCCAGGGCCGCGAGAAACTGGGCGTGCGGCGCGATCTGGCCGGACTGCTCGAGGACCTGACCCGCAGCGGCGACGTGATTCGTACCCGCCGCCACACCTACGGTCTGCCCGAGGCCATGAATCTGGTACGCGGACGCTTTCAGGCGTCGAGCGGCGGCTTCGGCTTCGTCGTTCCTGATTCGGGCGCGGGCGGCGAGGATTTCTATATCCGCGAGGGCGAGACCCTTGAAGCCTGGAACGGCGACATCGTCCTGATTCGCCCGGAAGGCCGCAGCGGCGGCAACGAGCGCTACAACGAGCGCGGGCGCGGCGGCAACCGCCGCAACGACTCGCCGCGCGCCGCCGTCGTTCGCATCGTCAACCGGGCCTACTCGCAGCTCGTCGGCTCGCTCGACCACCAGCAGACCTACGCCTTTCTCAAGCCCGACGACCACCGCGCCCGCCACCGCATCATGCTGATGCCCGGCGGCACCGAGGGGCTGCCCAACGGCGCGCGGGTGGTCACCCAGCTGTTCTGGCCCGAGCACACCGGCGAGGACGAGGTGTACGGCGAGATCGTGCGGGTGTTGGGCCATGAGGATGACCCGGCCACCGAGACCCAGGCCGTGATCGTCAAGTACGGTTTGCGCGACGAGTTCCCGGCCAACGTGCTGGCCGAGGCCGACGCCATTCCCACCCGCCTGCCCGACGACGCCCTGAAAGGCCGACTCGATCTGCGCGACTACCACATCTTCACGGTGGACGGCAGCGATTCCAAGGATTTCGACGACGCCATCCACATTCAGGCGACGCCGGAAGGCACCTTCGTGGTGGGCGTGCACATCGCCGACGTGGGTCACTATGTCCGCCCTGGCACGGCCCTCGACGACGAGGCGTATGCCCGCGCCACCAGCGTCTATCTGCCGGGCAAGGTGCTGCCGATGCTGCCCGAGCACCTCAGCAACGGGGTGTGCAGCTTGGTGCCGCACGAGGACCGCCTCACCATGAGCGCCATGATGGAGCTCTCCGGCGACGGCGAGATTCTCAGCGCCACCTTCACGCCCAGCGTGATTCGCAGCAAGGCCCGGCTCACCTACGACGAGGTGCAGGCCTACTCAGAAGCGGTGGCGACCCTCCAGGGCGACGCCCGGGTGCTGGAAGGCGATCTGCACCTCCTGCTCAAAATCACCGCCAAGCTACGCCAGAAGCGGCTGCGCGAGGGCAGCCTCGATTTCAAGCTGCGCGAGGTGAAAGTAGACGTGGACGCGGGCGGCCACATGCAGCTCATCCCCATCCGCGAGGAAACCGCGCGTGGCATGATCGAGGATTTGATGCTGCTGGCCAACAAGGCCGTCGCGCATTTTCTGCTCGAAAAGAATGTGCCGACCCTGTTTCGCATCCACGAGGAGCCGACCCTGGCCCGCTTTCAGGAAGTCACCGGGGCGATTGGCCGCATGGGGCTGAGTTTCCCCGGCGGCGAGCCCACCCCGCAGGCATACCAGGCGGTGCTCAAGGCGGTGCGCGGCACCGGGCAGGAGAGCGCCGTCAATACCCTGCTGCTCAGAAGCATGCAGCAGGCCAAATACGCCGGGGAAAACCTGGGGCACTTCGGGCTGGCCTTCGGCGAGTACCTGCACTTCACCTCGCCGATTCGCCGCTACCCCGATCTGCTGGTGCACAGAGCGCTCAAGGCGGCGCTGAGCGGACCCGTATCGGACCGGGTGCGCACTGAGCTGGCCGCAGCGCTGCCCGAGCAGGGCCGCCACACCTCCGAGCGCGAGCGCACCGCCTCCGACGCCGAGCGCGACCTGACCAAGTACTACCAAGCCAAGTGGGCGCAGGAGCACCTCGAGGAGAACTTCGAGGGCCGGGTCTCGGGCGTCATCGCCTCGGGCCTGTTCGTCTCGCTCGAAAACGGCGTCGAGGGCCGCCTGCACATCTCCAACCTGGGCGACGACTACTACTTCTACATCGAGGATGCCAGCATCCTCAAAGGCCGCACCAGTGGCCGCATCTACCGCATCGGCGAGCGAATAGACGTGACCATCAGCGGCGTCAATCCGCTGGCACGCCAGATCGACTTCACTCAGTTTGACCAGAATCAGGAGAACAGTATGGACGGCAACGACCCCCGCCCCCGCGCCCGCCGCCGCGAAGACCGTGAGACGCAAAAGCGCGAGAAACTCAGCAGCTTCCTGCCCCGTAAACCCGGCGACCCCGAGGAGAGCAGCGCTGAGGGCACGCAGTTGCCCGCCCAGGCCGCGCCCGAACAACAGGGCCAGTCTCAGGAGGGTCAGCCGCCACACAGCCAGTCTCTCCAGCGCCCCGGCAGCGATTCCGGCACCGGCGTGCGCCGTGAGGCTCCAGCACGGGGCGAGAGGCCCAGCGCCCAGACAGGACGCGGCAACCCGCAGCGCTCAGGCGAGCGGACCAGTGAGCGGCCCAGCGGCGGGTTTCGTCGCCGGGTGGTCACGCTGGACCGACCCCGCAACGAGCACCTGCGCCCGGTCAACGTGACGGTGCAGCGAATGTATTTCGGTGACTGGACGCTGGACAACATGCCACCGGAAGAAGGTCAGGGCCGCGACTCGGGCAGTTCCCGCAGCAACCAGCCCACCTTCCGGGGCCGCAGCCAGAACCCGGGTCAGGTGCAGCGCGGCAATCAAAGCCGCACCGAGCGCCCACGCGGTGAGGCCCAGGGCCAGCGTCCGCGCCCCGCTGCCGCCCAGGCCAGCGCACCCGCGCCCAGTGCCGAGAGCAGCGCTGCCGACGAGGCCCGCCGCCGTCGCCGTCGCCGGGGTCGCCGGGGTGGCAACGGCCAAAGCGGTCAGGGCTGAATTCAAGCGAGCACAGCAGAGGTCCAGTTAAGCACTGGGCCTTTTTTGTTTGTCGTGCCCGCGCTGAACCAGTTCTCCGGGTCACTCAGCGGATGCATCGGAACACGATCAGGTGCAAGTAATTAGGCAAGGCAGCTGATCCTTCGAATCACAGGGCGGCGGGCGGACCGTGAACCGTCTGCGGTTCCAGCGCGACAGGCACCTTAAAGATCCAGTCGATCAAAGAGCCACGGAGCAAGCTGCCGCCGAGTGGCCGCGTCCGCCGATTCTCCTTCCGGCGAGCCGAACAGCGCCCAGAAGGCCGCCAGATGCGCCGCACCCTGCACAGCCACCACCATTGTTCCGCCGGGGCTTAGCACCTGCCAAGCTTCTGCCAGCGCCTGCTGCGGATCGGCGACGTACAGCAACACCCGGATCAGCAAGGCGGCGTCGAAGTGGGCATCCGCGAACGGCAGCACACCTGCTCCCGGCTTCATATCGAGGCCGATCAACAATCCAGTATGGCCGCGCCGCCGCAGGTCTTCAACCAACTTCCCTCCACCCGCGCCGATGTCGAGCACGGCAGCGGCAGGAGGCAGATCGATCGCGTCTAGTAACGGTAACGGTTCGAACGTCCAGCCCTAGCCGCAGACGTGGGAGGGCAGGGTGTCACGGGCGTTCACGCCCTCCAGGGCAGAGCACGAAAAAAGAGCGCCGAAGCGCCCTTCAACCCTCTGATTAGGGCAAGATTCAGTTGCCCGTCACCAGCGACTCGTTCTTGTCTTCACGGTCTTCCACGATCTTGCCCAAGATAAAGAAGGTAGGTGCCCAGTGGCCGGTGAAGAGGCCGTCGCGCTGCTTTTCCTGCTCGCTGGACTCTTGGGTACCGCCTGACTTGCCCTTGAGATAATTGGTGGCCGAAATGGCAATAGAAACGAAGCCCAGAATATAGAAGATATTGGATACTTTCATGTGAATCCCCCTTGTACCTTGTTGCCCGTAGTGGTTCGGGCAGCCAATGAACTTGGGTGGCAGATTGCCGCGTGTAGGCACCAGCAATCGTGAGGTTTCTTTCCTTCTGAAGCGGTTATCAAGCTGGAATAAGACCAGCTCAACGCCCCTTCAATGCTTGATGATGGACCGACTTACATGTCCATACGGGTCTTGAGGAAATTGGTCATGACCGCGCCGCGCTTGTAAAAGGGATTGTCCATGATGCGGATGTACAGCGGGATGGTGGTTTTGGGGCCGCCGATGACCGCTTCCTGCAAAGCGCGCTTCATCCTGGGGATGGCCTGCTCGCGGCTCTCATGCCAGACAATCAGCTTGCCGATCAGCGAGTCGTAGTGCGGCGGAATGACGTAGCCCTCGTAGACGTGGCTGTCGACCCGCACGCCAGGGCCGCCAGGAAAGTAGACCTCCTCGATCTTGCCCGCCGCCGGGCGAAAATCCTTGTCGGGATCCTCGGCGTTGAGGCGACACTCGATGGCGTGACCGCGTAGCACGATGTCACTTTGCGTCAGCGCCAGACCCTCGCCCGCCGCAATTTGCAACTGCAACTTCACGAAGTCCAGACCCGAGATCATCTCGGAAACGCAGTGTTCCACCTGAATGCGGGTGTTCATCTCCATGAAATAAAAGCCGCCGTCGCGGTCCACGATGAATTCCAGGGTTCCGGCCCCAGCGTAGTTGACGTGCTGTGCCAGGCGCACGCCCGCGTCCAGAATCTCCTGCCTCAGGGTAGCCGGCAGATTGCTGGGCGCTTCCTCGATCAGTTTCTGGTTGCGGCGCTGAATCGAGCAGTCGCGCTCGCCGATATGAATGACATGGCCCTGACCGTCACCCATCACCTGCACCTCGACGTGCCGGAACTCTTCGAGGAACTTCTCCATGATCAGGTCCGGATCGCTGAAGTACAGCCGCGCTTCTTCCTGCGCCTGGGCAAAGCCCTTTTTCAGCTCGTCCTGGGTGCGAATGACTTTCTGCCCACGCCCGCCACCACCCGCGCTGGCCTTGAGCAGCACCGGGTAGCCGATCTGCTTGGCGGCCAGCACCGCTGCGTCGAGGTCTTCCAGAATGCCGGTGCCCGGCACCACCGGCACGTTGCTGAGTGCGGCGATCTCGCGCCCGCCCGCCTTGCTCCCCAGCGCCCGCATGCTCTCCGGGGTGGGGCCGATGAACACGATGCCGTGCTCGCGGCACATCTCGGCAAAATCGGGGTTTTCGGCCATGAAGCCGTAGCCGGGGTGAATGGCTTCCGCGCCAGTCATCAGCGCCGCCGAGAGGATATTGGGAATGTTGAGGTACGAAGCGTTACTGGCAGCAGGCCCCACGCACACCGATTCGTCGGCCAGCAGCACCGGCAAACTCTTTTCGTCGGCCTGCGAGTAGATCACGACAGTCTGGATGCCCATCTCGCGGGCCGTCCGCATGATTCTCAGGGCAATCTCGCCCCGGTTGGCGATGAGTATTTTCTTGAACATACAGGTTCCTTCAGGAATGGGAAGCGAAGTACTGAGGACTCACTTCGGCTCAGAACTTATTCAATGAGAAACAGCGTCTGCCCGTATTCCACCGGCTCGGCGTTCTTGACCAGAATCTCGCGGACCACGCCGCCGGTTTCGGCCTCGATCTCGTTCATCAGCTTCATGGCCTCGATGATGCACAGCACCTGCCCGGCGCTGACCGTGTCGCCCACCTTGACATAGGGCGCGGCGTCGGGGCTGGAGCTGGCATAGAAGGTGCCGACGATGGGGGCCTTGAGCGGCGTGCCGGACGCCTTGGCCGCCGGGGCAGTTGCGGGCGCTTCGGTCGCCGGGGTGGGTGCGGCCTCAACCGATCCGCTGCTGGCTGCCGGGCTGGCCGCCGTACTGCTGGCGACCGGCTGGCCGGACACTGAAGGAGTGGCCAGCGGCTGATTGGCAACGGGGGTGGCCGCTGCCGCGCCAGAACTGGCACTTGGCAGGGCTGCGCCGCCCTGCATGGCCTGCGGGCCTCGGCGCAGGCTCAGATCGAATTCTCCGGTCTTGAGGGCGAACTCGCGCACGTCAGCGGCGCTCAGGGCGTCCAGTATTTTTTTCAGGTCTTCGGGATTCATGACAATTGGCCTCCGGAAAAGAGAATGCCCAGGGCAGCGCCGCTTGGCGACGTGGGGGCGTGTTGGGTTCAGACCGGATTGTAAGGTGTGGCGGCCCGCAAGTGTCGCGGCGGCGCTCAGGCCGCGTACGGCATAGGCGACCCACTCAATTCCGGACCAGCCGAGAAAGGGCTTCGGTGTTTCCGCATGACGTCGTGAACGCGGAGGAAGGCGCCATCCGGGTGTTCGTTCATGACACTGGCCTGCCCATCTGGTCGGGGTTCGTGGCACACCCAAAAAATCCGGCCAGGCCAGCAAACATCGCCGCCTGACCGGACCCTGAGGGAAAGCTTACGCCCGGCTGAGGTACTCGCCGGTACGGGTATCCACCTTGACCGAGGTGCCGTTCTCGACGAACAAGGGCACCTGCACCGTCGCGCCGCTCTCCAGCTTGGCAGGCTTGGTGCCACCCGACACCGTATCGCCGCGAATCCCGGGGTCGGTCTCGACAATCTGCAGGATGACCTGATTGGGCAGGGTGATCTTGAGCGGCTTGTCGCCGTACATGGTCACTTCCACGTCCATATTCTCTTTCATGAACTTGGCTGCGTCTCCCGCCAGCACCGGGGGCAAATGCAGCTGCTCGAAGGTCTCCATGTCCATGAACATGTAGTCCTCGCCGTCTTTGTAGAGGTACTGCATGGCCTTGCCTTCCACGTAGATGTCCTGCAACTTTTCGGTGCTGTTGAAGGTGCGGTCCACGATGCTGCCTGTTTCCATGTTGCGGAACTTGGTGACGACTTTCGCGCCGCCGCGTCCCATCTTGAGGTGCGAGTAGTCGAGGCACTCCCACAAGCCGCCGTCCATTTCCACTTTGGTGCCGTTTCTGAGGTCTGTTACGCTGATCATTCTGTTGGGGACTCCTTAAGCCGGAGCGCTCACCTGCTCGAGCGCCGCGTCGGCAACAGCCGCCATTCTACTCCACTCGGGCGGCGGCGGGCAAGAATACTGCAGGCGAAGGGAGTGCAGGGCCGCCGAAAAGCGGCGGCTCCCGTATACTGCCTGCACCGTGAACGGAACCATTCAAATCAGCGAGGCGGCCCTCGCCTCCCTCATCGGCCTGACGGCCCACGAAATTCCCGGCGTGGTGGGCATGGCCCCGGCCAACCTCAAGGAGGGCCTCCAGCGCGTGCTGGGCCGCGCCCAGGCCCGCGACGGCGTGGTGATCGTCAAGGAGGGCGCACAGACCAGCGCCGATCTCTACGTGGTCGTCGCCTACGGAGTCAATATCCCGGCGGTCGCCAAGAACATCGCCGAGCGGGTCGAGCACACCGTCAAAACCCAGGCGGGCTTCGAACTGAGCGCCACCCGCGTGCACGCTGTGGGGGTGCGCCGTGTCTGAGAGCACCCACTCCACTCCGGTCAAGCGCGCCCTCTTGCCCGCCGACCTGGCCGCCATGCTCAGGTACGCCACCGACTGGCTGGGCGTCTACCGCGAGCAGGTCAACGCCCTCAACGTCTATCCGGTGCCTGACGGCGACACCGGCACCAATATGCACCTCACCATGCAGTCGGTCCGGCGCGAACTCGATACCTGCGACACCACCAGCATGCCCAGCGTGGCCCGCGCCATCAGTTACGGCGCGCTGCTCGGCGCACGCGGCAACAGCGGCGTGATTCTCTCTCAGCTGCTCAAGGGCTTTGCCGAGACCATTAAAGATATCGCCCAGGTAGACGCCAGAACCCTGATCGCCGCGCTTCAGGCCGCCCAGAAAAGCGGCTATGGGGCCGTCATGAAGCCGGTGGAGGGCACCATCCTGACGGTGGCGCGCGGCGTGGCCGAAGGTGCGAAGGGCGAAACGCCGGATCAGGTGCTGGAACAGGCCCTCTTTGCCGGGCAGGGCATGCTCGACAAAACGCCCGACATGCTCCCGGCACTCAAGCAGGCGGGCGTGGTCGACAGCGGCGGGCAAGGCTACCTGTACCTGATCGAGGGAATGCTCGGTCAGCTGCGGGGCGAGTCACTGCCGCCCGCGCCCGAAATCAGCAGCTACGCCCAGCAGCAGTTTGAGAACGAGGCGTTCGGGTTTTGCACCGAGTTTCTGATGAGCGAGGCGACCAAGCCCATCGAAGAGATCCGCGAACTGGTTTCGCCGTTTGGCGACAGCCTCTTGGTGGTCGGCGCGGAGGGCTACGTCAAGGGCCACATCCACACCAACCAGCCCGACGAGCTGCTGGCGGCTGTGGGCCGCTACGGCAAGATGCTCAAGACCAAGGTGGAAGACATGGCCGAGCAGCACACCGAGATTCTGGGCATGGCGGGTGCGGCGGCCCGGGCCGAGGCCGAAGTGCCGCCCTCGGGTCTGGTGGCGGTGGCCAGCGGCTACGGTCTGGTCAAGCTGTTCCGGTCGCTGGGGGCACGCATCGTCTCGGGCGGACAGACCGCCAATCCCAGCGTGCAGGACATCGTGGACGCGGTGCGCAGCGTGAGCGCCGAGAAGGTGATCGTGCTGCCCAACAACAAGAATGTGCTGATGGCCGCCCAGAAGGCCGCCGAGCTGCTCGAAGGCCGCGCCGTGATCATTCCGACGCGCACGCTGGGGCAGGGCATGGGCGCGGCGCTCAGCTTCCAGGCTGACCAGAACGCCGATGAGCTGGCTGCACAGATGGAGGAAGCGGCCAAAGCAGTAACCACCTTCGAGGTCACGCGGGCCAGCCGGGCCACCACCCTCACCACGTCGGCCGGTAAGGAACTGACGATTGCCGACAACGACGTGATCGGTCTGCAAGACGACGAGCTGGTGCAGTCGGGCGGCACGCCCGAGGACGCCGTGCTGGAGATGCTGATGCAGGGCCACCAGGGCCAGGAGATCGTGACCGTGTTCGGCGGGCCGCAAAAAACCCAGGCCGACCTCGACACGCTGGCCGGGCGCATCCGCGAGGCGTTTCCCGACTCGGAAGTGGAAACCCACGCAGGCGGACCAGACCTGTACGACTATCTGGTGACGCTGGAATAACGCGGGAGCAGCAAGCGAAACCGGGGCCAGCTTATGCGGCCCCGGTTTCGTTTTCGAGCCGCTCAGCTCAGGCTACGCAGCGCCTCGCGCATGATCTCCACGCCGGTCTGCGCGTCCTCGCGGGTCAGGATCAGCGGCGGGCTGACCCGGATGACACTCTCGCCGCAGTCGAGGTTAAGCAGGCCGCGCTCGAACATCGCCTGGCTGGCCGCGTCGCGCAACTTACCGTCGGGGCTGCCGTCCGGCCCCACGAACTCGATGCCGATGAACAACCCCTCGCCGCGCACGTCGCCGATGAAAGCAAACTCGGCCTGCATCTTCCTGAGTTCGGCCAGGATGTACGCGCCCACCTCGGCAGCGTTGCGCATCAGCGAGTCGCCGCAGCCAGGGTGCTTGACCACGCCTTCGAGCAGATCGAGCGTGGCATGGGCCGCCGCCGCCGCCACCGGATTACCGCCGAAGGTGGAGCCGTGCGAGCCGGGGGCCCAGGTCATCACGCTTTCCTTGGCGAGCATGGCGCTCAGCGGCAGGCCCGAAGCGATGCCTTTGGCGAGCGTCACGATGTCGGGCTGCACGGCCTCACCGACGGCCGGGTGCTGAAAGCTGAACAGCTCGCCCGTGCGTCCCATGCCCGCCTGCACCTCGTCGAAGATCAGCAGGAAGCCGTGCTGATCGGCCATTCGGCGCAGCTTGGCCAGGAATCCGGCGGGCGGAACGATGTAGCCGCCCTCGCCCTGCATCGGCTCGATGATGAAGGCGGCAACTTCCTGCGGCGGAATGACCGTCTTGAAGAGGGTTTCTAAGTAAGCCAGCACCGCGTCGCCACAGGTTTCCGGCGTGCTACCCAGCGGCGGGCGAAACGGATTCGGGTAGGGAATATGGGTCACGTTGGGCAGCAGCGGCCCGAATCCGGCCTTGTACTTGGTCTTGCTGCCGGTCAGGGTGATCGCGCCGTAGGTGCGTCCGTGAAAGCTGCCCAGCGTGCTGATGATGTGGCTGCGTCCGGTGTGGTTGCGCGCCAGCTTGATGGCCGCCTCGACCGCTTCCGCACCCGAATTGCCGAAGAAGACGCGCCACTTTTCACCGGGCTTCTCGATATGCCTGACCAGCCGCTCGGCCAGCCTGGTCGTAATTTCCTGCGGGTAATCGGTCAGGCAGACGTGGGCGAACTTCTTCATCTGGGCAGTGACGCTGTCGACCACATGCGGGTGGGCGTAACCGGTGGTGCTCACCGCGATCCCCGCGAAGAAGTCCAACATGGTGTTGCCGTCCGGGTCGGTGAGCCAGACACCCTCGCCGTGGTCGGGGACGAAAGGGTAAGGCCGCATGTAGGAGGTGGAGAGTTCGGCGGCGTCGCGCTGCATGATCTCGGCAGACTTGGGGCCGGGCAGCGAGGTCGTGAGGACGGGCTGGCGGGGTTTGGTTTTGGGTTGATCCAGGGTGGTCATGCTGGCTCCTAGAAATGGACACGAAGGCGGGGCGTGAGCAACGGAGGGACGACGCTTCAGTCTCTGCTATGCACTGGAATCGGCACGTTCATCTGGCCGTCCGGGGCGGTGTCGCTGATGCTGGCCGCACCCACCCCGTAGGCTGCCCACTTGTCCTCGCGGGAATTCAAGCGGTGGCTGACCGCGCCGGGGCGGTGGTGGGTGTCACTGAATCCGGCAGGTTCGATGCTGAGGCGCTCGCCTTGCATCAAGCCGAAGATGCCGCTCTGGCCGGGTTCCGAGCGCTGCCACTCGGCGGGCACGGCCATGTCCGGTCCCACGTAGTCGGTCGGCTCGGTGTAAGCGGCGATGTAGCCCTCGAAGTTCCGCAGAATCAGCTTGTCGGGGCTATGTGACAGCACGTAATTCGGCGCGACCGGAATCTTGCCGCCGCCGCCGGGCGCGTCCACCACGTAGGTGGGAATGCTGTAGCCCGACGTGTGTCCGCGCAGGCTCTCCATGATCTCCAGGCCCTTGCTGACGGTGGTGCGCAGGTGGCCCGCGCCGTGTACGAGGTCGCACTGATAAATGTAGTAGGGCCGCACCCGGATCTTGACCAGTTCGCGCAGCAGCTTTTGCATGATGACCGGATGGTCGTTGACGCCGCGCAGCAGCACGCTCTGGTTGCCCAGCGGAATCCCGGCGCGGGTCAGCTTGTCACAGGCGTCGGCCACTTCCGGCGTGATTTCCTTGGGATGGTTGACGTGAATGTTAATCCACAGCGGGTGATTGTCAGACAGCACCTGACACAACTCGTCGGTGACGCGCATCGGCATGAAGACCGGCACGCGGGTGCCGATGCGGATGATCTCGATATGGGGAATGGCCCGCAACTCACTCAGCAACCGGCCCAGCACCTTGGGCGCGAGCGTCAGCGGATCGCCGCCCGACAGCAGCACGTCGCGCACCTGCGGGGTGTGGCGCAGGTAGTTGAGCTGCGCCTCGAATTCGGCCGGGTTAAACGTTTCGGCGGGGTCACCCACGATGCGCGAGCGGGTGCAGTAGCGGCAGTAGCTGGCGCACTGGGTCGTCACCAGCATCAGCACCCGGTCGGGGTAGCGGTGAACCAGCCCCGGCACCGGGCTGTGCTTGTCCTCGGCGAGCGAGTCTTCCATCATTGACGTGAATGGTTCGAGTTCGTGGTGCGTCGGAATGACCTGACGGCGCACCGGGCAGGTCGGGTCGGTGGGGTGCATCAGCGAGGCGAAATACGGCGTGATGTCGAGACGGAAAATGCCCTCGGCGCTGGCCCCGGCCCGCTCGGACTCGGTGAGACTCAGCACCTCTTCGAGTTCCGGCACGGTGTTGATGCGGTTCTTGAGCTGCCATTTCCAGTCGAACCACTGGGTGTCGGGCACATCCTGCCATTTGGCGGCGCGGTGGCCGCGCGGCAGCATCACTTGCGAGTCGGTGGTGGCCTGAGGATGAATCTGATGTTGCGGCATAAGAAGACCCCTGCCGCACTCAAAGCGGCATCTACAGAGGAGCATGGACGATCAGCGGTCAACGCCCGCTGGGTGGGAGGGCACACAGGTTCTTGAACTCCAGAGTAAGCGCCTGCGCGGCGAATTGGAAGATTCGTCGACACTCCGAATGGGGGGAAAATGACTCCAAATCCCTGTCAAACGGCACGCCCTCCTTTTCATTTGAAAGGAGAGACGCTAAACTTGCGGGATGAAGACTTTTGGCGGCACGCTGGACTCGCTCGACCAGCGCATTTTGCAGGAAGTTCAGGAGGATGCCCGGCTCTCGATGCGCGAGTTGGGCCGCCGGGTCGGGCTGTCGGCCCCCGCGGTGACCGAGCGGGTGCGGCGGCTGGAAGATAGCGGCGTGATTCTGGGCTACGGCGCGCGCATTGCCAGCAAACCACTGGGCCGCGCCATCACCGCCTTTGTGGGTGTGCGCGACAGCGGCAAACGCGACCCCGAACTCCTGCGCTGGGCGCAAAAAAATGACGGCGTGCTGGAGTGCCATTCGGTCACCGGCGATAATTCCTGCATCCTCAAGGTGGCGCTGCCGGATGTAGCGGCGCTCGAAGACCTGCTTGGCGACCTGATCCAGATGGGCTTTACCTGCGACACCTCCATCGTACTGAGCACGTCGTTCCTACGAACTCGCCTCACGATACCGGGCAGCAAGCCTACAGCGGGTTGAGGCTCAGCGTCAGCTCTCCCCCACTGCCCAGCACGCCGCGCAGGTTTAAGGCCTCGGCCACGTCCAGCAGGTCTGCACAGCTGAGCGCGTGCCCGACGGCCGCCTGCACAGCGGCGAGGTCAGCTGGAGCCTGAGCAGTGGGCGCTTCCAGCACACTCAGGGCTTCCCGCTCCCGCTTGAGGGCAGCGCGGCGCTCGGCGTACTCGGGCGCGGTGTAGGCTCCGGCGTCGTAGGCGGCTTCCAGGCGGCTGAGCTTCCGGTCTATGGCCGCGTGCATGGTCGCCAGGTCAGGCGCAGCTGGGGCCGGCCGCTGGACCAGCTCGGCGAGCGAGGCCGGGTTCTCCCTGGCTTCTTCCAGAATGCCCCGCACAAAAGCATGAACCGACGCCGCCGGGTAGAGCTTGCGGTGGGTGCAGGTACGCTCGGCGTTGCAGCGGTCGGCGCAGCCGTAGTAGTGGTAGGGCCGATTGGCCTTGATGGTGGTGTTCCCACCGATGGCCCGCCCACACTCGGCGCAGGTGAGGCGACCTTGCAGCGGGTACACGTCCGATCTGCCCCCGCGTCTGCCGGTGTTGAGGCTGCGCCGTGACATGGCGTCCTGGGCGGCGGCCCACAACTCAGGACTGACCAGCGCTTCGACCTGGCACACAGCCTTGACGCGGCCGCGGCCGCCGCTGCGCCGCCCGTACTGGTACTGGCCTTTGTAGGTGGGGTTTTGCAGCAGCGACCGCAGGCGCGACTCGCCCCACGCCGCGCCGTGCCGGGTCCGCACGCCCCTGGCCGTCAGATCAGCCACCAGCATCCGCGCGCCCACATGGATGATCTGCTGGTACATGTAGACGACCCAGGCCGCTTCCGCCTCGTCCCGCACGCCCTGCCGCCAGCCGTAACCGTTGAGGCGCTGGACGGGCGAACCGCCCTGTACCTTGCTGACCCGTGAGGCTTCCAGCCGCTTGGAGATGCGCCGGTGGTCGACATCGGCGAACAGACTGCGGATGCCGAACTGCATGCTGCTCGATTCGTCATCGAGATCGATCAGCCCCATGTCTGCCGAGTGCAGCTCGAGTCCCGCTTCGGCCAGCTCACCCAGCACGCCGTATGCGATCGGCACGCGGCGGGCCAGCCGGTCCACTGAGGAAATGATGACCGCCTGGTAGCGCACGGCCTCGGTCAGTAGCCGGTCGAGCGCCTCGCGCCGTGCCGCCGTGCCGGTAATGGCGTCTTCGTAAGTCTGCACGATGTCGAGGCCCAGGCGTGCGGCGTAGCGCTGGGCGGCCTCGCGCTGTACCTGGGGGCCGAACTTCTCCAGTTGCGGACTGGTGGAGACGCGGGCGTAGAAGGCAGCAGGCTTCATGACATGATCTCCCAGGGAAAACGGCAAACCTGGCCGCGTTGGGCATGAAGCTCAAGTGCGACAGGTGCGGCGACCGGCACATCAGCAGCCGCAACACCAAGCCCGGCGACCCCTGCCTGATCGAAGACGGCAGCGGCGAACGCACCTGCACCGATGGGCGGTACATGGCGGTGGCCCAGTGAACCCCGAGCAGCTAGCGGAGATCGAAGCGCGCCTGCATGAGCACGGGCACCTGGGCCGGGCCGACAGTATCGCCCTGATCGGCGAGGCGAGGCGCGCCCTGAGCGTGCCGGGAATCGTGGAGATGATGAATGACGCGGGGCGCGAGTTTGACCGGCTCATCGCCACTCCGCCCACCAGCAGCGCCCAGGACCAACTGGAGCAGGTCTGCGTCGCCATCTGCGAGGGCCGCGCCACCTACCGCGAACTGGCGGACACCGAGCAGATGCTGACACTGGCCGGTGCCCAGTGATCCGCTACCTCGCCAGCGGCCTGGCCGTGGCGCTGTTCGTCGTGGTCTGCCTGCTGCTGCTCTTCATCAACGGCGAGACGGGCGGCGGCCTCCAGTAACCCCTCGGGAGGGCTGGCGCATTCCCTTAATCACGCCAAGACAGTCCGCTGACCTCTCGCCTCACCACCGCCCAGCGACCACTGGCACAGCGCCGACCACCGACGGGCCACAAGGAGAACCAACATGCCGATCAAGATGCAACCCAGCGCAGGCCGCAGCAGTGACGACACCAACCGCTTCGAGGGCGATCCCGGCACCTACGTTTTCACTCTGCAGGAAATCGTTATTGACCAGGGCAGCGAGTATGAGGACAAGTCCCAGAAATACCCTCAAGCGCGGTTCGTCTGGGCGGACGCGGACGGTGACACCTTCAGTGACTCGTTTATCCGCATTCCGCTGGGCTTCAAGCTCAACGACAAGGCCAAGTGGACCAACCGCCTCAGCGCCCTGGTGGGCCGCCCTTTGACGGACGAAGACGCGCACCGGCTCAGCATCGACATCCGCGACGGCATCGAGAACTACGACGATCTGGATGATGCGGTCACCGACGTTCTGGATAACGGCCGGCCGGCCTTCTTTAAAGTCAAGGCGCTGACTTTCGACGGCGAGAGCCTGTTCGGACGCCAGGCACAGCTGACCTTGGGCGTGAATCCCAAGGGCTACAACACCTGCGCCGCCGCTGGCGCTTCGCCGCTGCCCAGCGCGGGCGGCAAGAAGAAGAAGGCCGCCGCAGTCGAGGCGGAGTCTGGGCAGCTGCTCGACCCGCCACCCGCGCAGCGCCGGAACGCCACTACAGAGCCGGAATTCGGCTACTGACCCAAAACCGAAGCCCCGCCGTGCTGTGCCGGCGGGGCGGGGCTTCGTCCTACTTGAGGTGCCAACATGTTGACACAGCAGTACACCGGCAGTAAAGGGGCGGCGGGATGAATCCCGACACCGCCCGCTTTTTGTCTTTTTTTCCAGGCCAGCAGACGTTCCAGACCTTCGCTGACCGCAAAGACGACCCGACCCTGGCGCGCATCGAGTACAGCACCGATGCCTTGGTGGGGCTGAACGAACGCGGTGCGGGCATCTTCCTGATGATCAACGAAGGCGACGGGGCCGGGCGCAGCAACGACAACGTGACACGCATTCGGGCGTACTTCAGCGACTTCGACGGGGCTGAGCTGCCCAGCACCTGGCCGCTGGTCCCGTCGACCATCGTCGAGAGCAGCCCCGGCAAGTTCCACACCTACTGGCTGCTCTCGGAGTCGCCAGAGCTGAACAACGTCGAGTTCAACCGCCAGCAGGAAGCCATCGCCAAGGCTGTCGGCAGTCGACCCAACGACTGCAAGGGCCTGAGCCGCGTGATGCGGGTGCCGGGCTTCACCCACCACAAGAATGGCGCGGTACCGACTCGTCTGCTTTGCGCCCCTGGGCATCTCTACGCCCTCGCCGATATTGCCCGCGCCTTTTCCCTACCGGCTGCCCCAGCTGCCCCCAGCGTGGCGTACACGGCCCCGCGCAGCAGCACCGGGCGGCCAAGTCCGCAAAAGATCATGGAAGTGGTGCTCAGCCGCGCCGACATGCAGGAGGGACGCAACAACACCGCCTTCAAGCTGGCCTGTCAGGTCCGCGACAACGGCTATCCGCTGCATGAAGCCGAGAGCGTCATGCGCGAGTTCCAGAGCATCGTGGGCAGCAGCACCGACCCGTTCACGCTGCAAGAAGCCATGCACGCGGCCCGCAGCGTCTACCGCCAGCCAGCGCGGCAACCCTGGGCCGAGCTGACCCAGCGCGACCGGCCCGGCATGCGCGTCGGCAAGTCCGCCGCCGTGATGGGCGAAGACGGCAAGCCGCTTCCTCCCGGCAAGCGCAAGGACGGCGCGCCCACACTGGTCGAGCTGCGCGACCACTTCCTGACCTGGTGCCTGGAGCAAGGCCACATCTACAAGTTCCATCAGGTGTGGCGCAGCTGGTGGCAGTACCGCGCCGGGGTCTACGAAGAAGTGATCGACGAGGTGATGCTCCAGCGCCTTGACCTGGTGCTGCAAGCGAAGGGACTGTCTGACCTCGGCAGCGCCCGCCTGAAAGACGTGCTCGACAAGGTGGCCCGTGAGGAACACATCGGGGCGCTCGACGTCGATCTGGGGCCGTACCACCTGAATGTCACCAATGGCCTGCTCGACCTCGCCAGCGGCACGCTGCACGAACACTCGCCCGAGTTCTTCTCGACGATCCAGAGTGCCGCCAGTTACCGGCCCGGCGTGGTGCCTTACGAGTGGCTCGACTTTCTTTTCGAAGCCATTCCTGACGCGGCAGACCGGCGGCGCTTGCAGCAGTTCGCAGGCCTGTGCTTGACCGGCGACACCAGTCCGCAGCGTGCCCTGCTGCTGGTGGGCGAGGGCGGCACCGGCAAGTCAACCTTCACCCGCATCCTCTCAGCGGTGCTGGGCAGTCTGGCCACTGGCTCGGCGCTCGAGAACATCCGCGATGGTTCCTTTCTGGTGGGCACGCTGGTCGGGAAGCGCATGTGTGTGGTCAGCGAGTTGCAGCGCAACGTCGATTGGCTGCCGTTCAAGCGCATCACTGGCGAGGACAAGATCGCGGTGGACGTCAAGAACAAGACGCCGTACACCGTCAAGCTCGACACCAAGCTGATCATCCTCAGCAATACCATTCCGCTGCTGGGCGACGACGCCACCAACACGTCGCTGATGCGCCGCTTCCTTCCGGTCGCCTTTAACGTCAAGCCGGCCACGCCTGACCCCCTCCTGGAGGCCCGCCTGACCGCGCCGGACGAGCTGGCCGGAGTGCTCAACTGGATGATCGACGGGCTGCGTAGCCTCCAAGCCGGTGCGATGCAGTTCCCGGGTGACGGCCTGAACGATCTGACCCGCGAGATCGTCGAAGAGAGCAACAAGGTCATCGAGTTCCTGCGCGAATCCTGCGCGCCCAGCGGCGAGATCAAGAGCGGCGAACTCTACGCCGCTTACGAAGAGTGGTGCTTCAAGACCCGCCACCGTCCGGTCAGTTCGACCCGCTTCCCGCGTGACCTGATCGCAGCGGCGAAGCACTTTGGGAAAGAGGTTAAACGGGTCCGCGAGAGAGCCGGAACCACTTTTAACGGCATTGTCCTGGCCAGTCATCCCTACGACTGGGAAAAAAAGGAAGCCAAGTGAAAGACCGTGTTGCAGGTTGTGGCAGGTTCATTTCCAACCTGCCACAGAAAAACACCGTCCTACACATATCGGTTGCAGGTGTGGCAGGTGTGGCAGGTTATTTCTATACCTCGCATACACACGCGCACGCGCATGGAAGCAAGTCGAAAAAACCCTACATACCTGCAACACCTGCAACAGCGAGCGCCAGCACGGCGTTCAGCCTGTTGCAGGTTGCCTGCGAACCTGCCACCAACCTGCAACAGGGAGGCCAATAACATGCCGATCACCCCACAAGTGGCCCGCACCACCAGAAAGATCAACCTCGCCGCGCTCGATCAGCAGCTCCAGGCGGAAGCCGGTGAAGCGCAGACCAACGTGGTCGACCCGGACGAACTGGCGTTCCTCAATTACGTCTTCGTCGCCGCCCACTGCGGCCTGTACTGGATCAACGGCGACCCCTACACCTACAAATTCCCCAAAGGTTACGAAGCCCAGCGCCTGCCCCGGCTCTGCGCCTACCTCAAGCGGCTGGAATCCCAGGACGGGCTGGCGCTGTTCGCCGAGCGGGACAAGCAGGTGGACTTGCTGCGGACCCGTGCCTGGCCCGCCTACGCCGAGAGCTGCGCCAGCTACACCTACACCGGCACTGGCGGCACCCAGCTGGAGATGGGCTACGAGTGGTGCGGCATCGAAACGCTGACCACCGAGCAAGACGAAGACGCGAGGCCAGACACGCCGCCCAACGCCCTGCCGGTCTTCCACCACCCGGCCAGCGAGGACTTCCACCTGAACGCCCTAGCCGTCGTCTACCTCAACCGGATGTTGAAGCTGCCACTGCTCGACCTCGATGTCGCCCCGTTTTAAGGAGGGCCTGATTTATGAGTGAAATGACTTCTAATGACTCCCCACTTTCGGGAAATGACAGCCAGCCGAGCGCTATTGAAGTGCTGACGATGATGGCCGATCTCAAAGATGAGGTCACAAAGCACAGGTGGCAAGTCTGGCTTTACAGCCAAGGTCAGCTTGCGCCGCACCTCATTGCTGCAGGGCAGGAGCGCCGGGTGAGTCTTGAAGGCGCGCTCTACGCGCTCACGCCTGAATACCTCCGAGAACTGGCTGCCGCCCTTGCGCCAACAAAGGTGCAGCCATGACTGCAATCAGAACGCCCAGAAAGCTCTGCCGAGGCTCTAGCTTCGAGCCTCTTGGTTACCGAGAGCTGAGTAAAGCGGCGCAGGGAGGTGAATGGGACGGTCACATCGCACCCCCCTTCCACTCAATGACGTTGCCGATAGCGCCCACGGGCAACCGATCTCCGTCCAGAGACATTGCTGATTTCGTCCACGGCAAGATCCACTGCTGGGCCATGAGCAGGCAACATCAACTTACGGGCCAATTTATTGCGGTACATCGCTTGATCGGCCCGGTTCAGCGCGTCATCCAGCGACTCGAAGCGTTCCACGTCGGTATGACCGAAGCTGACCGAGAAGCCCAGAGCACCACTTACCCCCTGGCTCAAGATGCCCCCCAAAACGTTCAGTTGCCGTGTCATCTGGACCACCGGGCCGCTGAGCAGCAAGGTGAATTCGTCGCCGCCCAAGCGGCCGATCAGGTCCTTTGGCTGGGCAATTTCCTGAAGCAAGAGGACCAGATCTTTCAAATGCTGATCGCCGACTTGATGACCCTGTTGATCATTGATCACCTTGAAGCCGTCAATGTCCATGACCACCAGCACCGAGGAGGTTCCGACCTCGGCCTGACTCCAACAGCCGAACGCTTCCCACAGGCCGCGGCGGTTCAAGACCGAGGTCAGTGGATCGTTGTATGCCAAGGCGGTCATCTTGTGATGCAGTTGTTGAACTTCATGCTTTCGGCGGTCATCGTGCAAAATCCAGAATGCGAAGGTTCCACCAACCGAAAAGAGCAGAACAGAGAAGTACATCAGCAGATTGGGCACGTTCAGAGCGAAGACTGCTTCAGGATGCTTCCCGGAAGCAAGCATCAGCATCCTGGGCAAGCTCAGGACTTGAACCATGATCAGAACAGCGAAGTTGAACAGATAAGCACTGCGAAGGCCAGGGTGCGCGACGATGCGGCGGATGAACAACTGCACCAGCAACATGCTCTGCACAAGCAAGTAGCCTGTCACCAACAGATACCGGGCCGTAAGATTGTCGTAGACGGTCAAGGCGACCAGCATCAGCAACACCACCGCTGTGCTCACGAGTTGCCCCCACACCATCTTTTTGGTGGGCTGCTGACCACCGAAGCGCTGAAAAGCATCCACGAACAAGCCGGTTCCGATCATGACCAGGCCGTTTCCCAGCACGATGGACAACAACATGATCTGCGGCGTTCGGACGACACCGACCAAGAGACCCAGGACCAAGGCGGCATGGCCCACCGACCAGCTGCGCCAGCCAGGGTACGAGGGCCGAAGCCAGGCGATGCCCAACGTAAAAAGAGAGATCAGGGACGTGATGATGCCCAGGGTCCCAGAAAGGAGTGTCATGTTGGGAATGTGGGTCAGAGCAGTCTCCACAGCAGGTCTCCAGAGAAGGCGCAGAACGACCGCACCAGGTCTGGGCCGAGTAGAACACCTGAGAAGTTTCTAAAGTCTTACTTTAGGAAGTTCTTTTAATGTCTTTTTTTTGTCAACTTCGGCGCTTCCCCGTCATGGGCTTGAAGACGGATTCATGGTACGTGCTCGCCTTGGTTGCCAAAGACCCAGAGGCGCAGCCATGACCCGCCAAAAGATCGCCTCCGCGAGCGAGGCAGGGTGCTCAAGCGGAGGCAGAGGCGAGTCTACGCCTCTTGAGATCCGGCAGCAAAAAGCCTCCGTGAGCAGCGTCGCGTCGCGCTCAAACGGAGGCAGCGGTGAGTCTACACCCAAGAAGCGCGTAAATGGCAACCGAAAGGGCAAAGAGGGCGAGCGAGAATTCGCCCGCGCCCTCACCGACGCCGGGTTCCCCGCCACGCGCGGATAGCAGCACGCGGGCGGCTCAGACAGTCCGGACGTGCGCTGCCCCGCCCTGCCGTTCGTCCACTGGGAAATCAAGATCTACCGCGAGTGCCAGATGACCCGTCCCGCTCAACTCAGGGACTGGGAGGCGCAGGCCAGACGCGACGCGGGGCCGGAGAAGCTGCCGGTGATCGCGCACCGGTGGCTGCGCTCCGACTGGTGGCTGCGTGTCTTGCCGACCAGCGGCCGCGCTCCGTACTGGCAGACGCTTGAAGAGTTCCTGGCTGACGTGACCGGCAGTGGGCGGCTCGAATGAGCTACCGCTCCCGCAAACTCACCCGCGCCCTGATCGCCCAGGCGCAGCAGCCCCGCCCGGTGCCGGAGATCGTGTTCAGCCCCAGCGTCGGCGCGCTGGTTCCTCGACTGCCGGCTGCGCTGCTGCCACCCGTGATTCACGTCGATCCCTGGCGCAACTTCACTGACAGCCTCTACCCGCTGCTGTTCGTGATCGGGCGGCAACTTGGAGAAGAAGTTCAAGGCAATTGAGGTTCTGATCTGATTTGGCGCAGTTTAAGGACAAAGGGACCAAGGTGATCGATCTTTGCTTCTAGAACCACGTATGTTCCGGCTCTTCGGTCCAACGCGACTTGCTCACCTTCTTTCGGGGCCGCCTCGGATTTTTGCAGCCAGACAGTGATGTCTTCAAATGGGTTGTGGGAGATCTCCAACGTCTTCAGACGCCGCAAGGTAGCCATAGACAAGCTTAAACGACTTCTGCGGATGTCTAAGCTGGAATGTCTACTTTCACTTCGACCATGAAGTCGCGCAGCGAAACCCAAGCATGACCCTGACCCTGGAGGCCCACCTGATGACACAACCCAAACAGCGCCGTCGCTATGTGGCCAAGTCGCGCGGCATCAAACCACAGCCGCAGGGCCAGCTGGCGCGGCAACATGCCGAGGCCTGGTACCAAGCCCTCAACCGCTGAGAAGTTCGGATGGTGGTCAACCGGCTGCCCAAGATGAGTTATGCCCAGTACCGGCCCGGCTGGGAACCGGAAGGCACGATGGGCCAGGGCGGGCCGGAGAAGGCCACGGTGCTCCGAACGCCGATCGGCGAGGTGAGCGAAGTAGAGGTTGGGCGGTTGATCACCCGCATGGCCGAGAGTGGTGTGCGGGAAGCCCGCGCCGCTGGCCTGCTGCTCGAGCGCATCCGGAGCGGTAATGTTACGCCGCAGACGCTCCTCAGGGAGGACGGGCGCTGGCAACCCGATGCGCCACGTCATGCAGCCTACGCGGTGGCGGTGCTCACTCTCGCAATTCAGGTATGCGACGAACGCGCTGAGCAGTTTCTGCCCTACTGCCGGCAGGTTATGGAGCGTCCCGGTGTTGAAATTACGGTGGAATAAAGGTACTGTTTTGATAGAGTTCCACAAAAGTAAAAAATACAAGCGCCGCCGAAAGGTTGGCGCTTCTTTTGTTTAGGCAATCGTCCCACTTAGAGCGACTCGGTTCATCGAGTCGCCCAGCTGGAGCACCTTGTTCACTTAGAGTCGATCGATGTAGGTTTTGCCTGCTCTCAAGTAAACCTGGGGATGCCCTACATCACCAGCGAAAAGCGTGGTATTGACCAACTGTCCATCGACGTAAATCTCGATCATCGAAAGCTCCGGTTCCTCTTCAGCCAACAGGTGGCTTTGGATTTCGATCAATCGATCCTTATACCGGGCAGTGTCCATCACCATGAACCTATTCTCAGAAAAACGACATACTGAATTCTGATTCTCTCGAAGGATTAAGGCTCAGCGAGACCTGCTCGCTCAGCCGCTCCCAATAGGCAGCAGCCGGAGCGACGGCGACGGTGAGGACTGAGTTGCCCGTGCGGGAATCCAGGCGGAACGGCAACGGCAGCGAGCGGTGATAGCGGGTGCCAAAGCCCGATCCGGTTCGAATCCGGATGTTCCCACCAAAGGTATCAGGCTTAGAGACTCACCCTTTAAGCTTTTTGGCGAGAGCGATCGCTTTTTCCCTGCTGTCGACCCCTTGATCTTCAAGATCAAAAACGTACTTCCCGACGCCATTGACCGAAACGAAGTATTGCTCCGCCGAGCTCATCCCCGCTCCTGATCCGTGCCAGTTAATTCGACTACTCCTGACGGTGTACACCTTCGCGTCTTTATCCACTCCTCATCCTAAAGGAGGTGTTCGCACTCATGTTTGACAAGCCATCCAAGACCGCCGAGGAGCTGGGCGCGGCCCTACAGCTTTGCCACCGCAAGTTCGTCGAGACCTACTTCACCCGGTAAATGATTTCTATTTCGATGTCCAGCGCCGCAAGGAGACGGGGCAGTAACGGACTGGGGTTGATCGGGTGCTCCTCGTTAATGAGTCGCATCAGCATATTTTTGTGCGTTCCCATTCTGGCTGAAAGGTCATCAACATTGATTCCCTTCTTGTCAAGGGCGATTTCCACGGCGGCTTTGAAGCTGGATTCCTCGCTCATGGCCAGAGGTTAGTGCCCGTCACGGGCATTGATTGGAGTCCGATGAACACGAACACCCGCGAGAGCAAAGAGGCGAAGGCGAACTGGCGAGCATGGCACGGCATCCGGAAGTTTTACCTGCTTAGACAGGTGCGGGGAAGAACACTGATTTGTGGGCTCCTAAAGGAACTACTGAGCTAGTTTTACGGGCTGTTCTTGCGGGACTCCTGCTCATTGATTGAAGGCGTCGCAAGGTCTACCAACTCTTTAAGCATCGCGTAGGAGAAATGCCTAGCCTGCTTCGTTTTGAACTTATGTCCCTCAATCTCCCCACACAAGTACCGCTGCTGTGAAGTATCAACCCACGCGGTCACGATCACGCCTTTACCCAACAAGAATTCAAGTGAGGTGAATTCATCAGGCTTGCCGCCGCTTTGCTCAGTAAGTTCTTGGCGCAACTGCTCCATGCGGATTTCCGATTCACTCATCCCCCAGAGTACTTCAAGATGCATAAGCCACAGACCTGCTCCCGCCAGTGGCCCAAAACGATCCATCCAACCAAGTCGGTCAGTTCCTGCGAGCGTTGACGAGTGGCAGCGTGAGGTTTTGCAACTCCACGGTCATGGCAAACGTAATTTCTCGTTGAAGCTGCGTTTCGACCATCTCCCCATCAAGTTCCGCCCGTAGTTGATAGCGCATCTGATCATCAGCCCAGCACGTCACCCGTACGCCCCAAGCCTCTAAAGCGTTGAGCGCGGTCAGTGATAAGGCGTTGCCGCCGTCAAACCCGGTGAGCTGTTGTCTCACAGTGCCCATATCAATTTGCCACTTGTCCATTCCCCAGACTACCAAAGGAGGCGACCGCATCTGTGACCTGAATGGTTCAACCTGCCTGCATTACGGGAACTCATGGCTGTGACACTTTTGTCACCATGACCCGTTAAAGTACGAAGTGCCATGACTCACCTTCAACTTGAGGAACTTGTTTCTTACTTTTTCTATCGCCAGCCTCAAAATGAAAAACAATTCACCCAGTTGGATTTCCTCCGGCTGGTGGAGGAAATCGGGTTAGAGACTGCGAACGAGTTTCGGGTCGTGATCGCTCGCGAGATTGCTGAAGGTCATAGCCCGCACGTGATCCAAGCTCTGCTGGCTGCGTAAACCCAATTCGCTTGTCCAACCGTCCTGAAGAGGGCGGTTTTTGTTGCCCCAGGAGGTGACCGCACCCATGCCCGACGCCAACCCGAAGATCGCTGAGGAGCTGGGCGCGGCCCTCCAACCTCGCCACCGCAGGTTCGTCGAGCGTAACGAAAGAGCGCATTAAAGAACCCTGCACCGCGACTCGGGGCGCAGTTGCTACCGTTTCTGGGTGCAGACCATGACGATTGACGCCCGGAAGTTCAAAGACCCCCGCCTCCTCGATCTACAGGAACTGCTTTGGGATAAAGACATCGAGAAAGCGCTGATGCTCAGCGACCCCGAGCGTTCGGATCCGGGCCAATCGAATGCCGACTTCATACGCGAGGCCGCTGAGCAACTGGGCCTTGATCCTCACAGCAGCCTGAGCGTGATCGAATCAGCCCTGGAAGAAGAGTGGCACAGCAAACTCGTGGTGATCTGGTTGGACCACACTGACATTGTGTACATCCCGACCGATCACTTCGCCGACTTCGAGCCCTACGGCGGCGAGATCACCGAAGCGTAACCTTCCAGCCGTGCCCCGGCGCTGAGCCGAGGGCCGCGCTCGAGATGTTCCCTCGCCTTGCCCTGAGGATAAATAGAAGGATAAGGCTGAGTGTAGGAACGCCCCTCCTTCGCTTCAGCTCCAAACCACTCAAAATCGGCACACTACAGCTCGAAACGCGCCGTAGTCCTAGTCGCTGTTTGGAGGATCCCCTTATGAGTGAAAACGACTTTGTCCGCCTTTCCGATCTGACCCGTGATCAGAGCTATGACACCAGCGCCGAAGGTGTCTACGATCCAACTGGTGATACCGCCTACGGCACTAACGGCGAGCGAATCGGCACCGTTCGAGACGCCTTAGTAGAGTACGACACGGGCCTCATCCGCTACTTTCTGATTGACGCCAATTCCAAGCAAGTCCTGATTCCAGTCGGTAACGCCCGAATCGATGACCAGGGGGTGTATTTCGATCAGCTCACCACCGAACAGGTGGGGCGGATGCAGACCTACAGCTTCGAAGAGGGCTACGGTCCAGCAGCGCAGGAAGCAGACGAGCGCGTGCTGCGTGGAGCGCAGACGACTGAAGCAAGCGGGGAACGCGTTCTTCATGCTGCCCAGACCAATGTGCAGGCCACATCACCCGACATTCAGGATGAGGCCCAGACCAGCTACCGTGAGCAAGCACTGCGTACGCCAGACAAATTGCGGCTCCTCGAAGAGCGCTTGGTGGTGAACAAAGACCGCTTTGTGGCTGGCAGTATCGAGATCAGCAAGCACGTCGAAACCCGCCAGGAGCAGGTCAATGTGGCTTTGCAGCGTGAGGAGGTTGTCATCGAGCGTCATCCGGTCGCTGAGACTCGCGTTGCTGCTGAGGGCGTGGTGCTGGGCTCAGCAAGTGAGACGATTCAGGTGGATCTCGAAGCTGAGCGTGCCAAGATCGGGAAGGAAGCGTACGTTACGGAAGAGATCGGATTGGGCAAGCGCACCGTGACGGAAAACCAGACAGTGACGGAAACCGTCGGCCGAGAGGTTCTGGACGTGACGAAGACGGGCGAAGTTCGTGTGGAAGGCGATCAGACTTCCATGACCAATCCCAAAACGACTTCCTAACGTCTTAAGTAGCGGCTGCTCCTTCTTTCCTCAGCAGGTATTGAACGAGGAGTCACCCAGTCCTGAGAGAGCTTAGCGTCCGCTGAGTGTGGAGATGAATGACATATTGATCACCACGCTCAGCATTTGTGATCCTTAATGAGCCTGCGCACTGAACTGGCCCTCGCTTGCCTGCGGGGGCTTTTTCAAGTAGTGAGGGGAAACACGCCGCCAAAGTTGAACACCCGTGCCCCGGCGTGGAATTATTCGCTGAAGATTTGCCACATCCTTACCCTACTCCTAGGAGGTGACCCCGCCCATGACCGACGCCAATCAAGAAACCGCTGAGGAGCTGGGCGCGGCCCTCGCCACAAAAGAAAATGATTTAAGCAGCTTGGGAGGAATGAGGAGCTGAAACTAAGTCTCTTTAGGTGCGACATCAATGAGGGGCTGAAGTAAAAAATACGCTCTTGAGGTATTTAGAAGAAAAAGACGCGCTGACTCTCTTTTGATGGAAATATCTCTAAAATCTTCTATTTTCTGCCGAGCCAGTTCATGATCTTCTTCTTTGGGCCTTCCTACGCGAGAATCTTTCGCAACAACTTCTCGATTTGTTTCATCAACCTCGAACCGTACGCCTAACGCTTGGAGTTCGTTGAGTTTCTCGACGGTGTATTCGTCAACGCTTAGCAGATTCATCAGTTTGATGTTTTCCATCCCCCACCCTACTCCCAGGAGGTGACCGCGCCCATGACCGATACTTCACCCAAACACAAGACTGCCGAGGAGCTGGGCGCGGCCCTCGCTTCGAAGCACCGGCAGTTTGACGACATCGATCTCAAGTACAGTTCCACCCACTGCGAAGGCTTGTGCGTGTGACGCCACCGTGACAGCTCGCCGGTACGCTGGTGTTATCCAAACAATCAACCGAGTGAAGTTGACGGTATCCCCCGCGATTGTGGGGGCTTTTTCGTGGCTGACCACTGCATCATCGCTCATCCAACGCAACGTCCTGCTGTGCACCTTCGACACGAAGCCTGAACTTCTGTGTCAGAACAGCCGTTCATTCATTAACGTTAGATAAAATTCCAAAACAATTTCAAAATGAACCTTCCTGAAAGCAGCTACGTATCTCTAAATAAGACCGGTCAAGAAATTTTATAAAGCCTATCCAAATGTCAGACACCCATTCAAAGCTGTCGAAAGAGACGCAGCTTTGGCGTCAGGAGGCCTCATCGTATGATTTTCCCCAGTTCATCCAGAATGTTGCTCGCCAGTTTGGCGCTCACAGCTTCCAGCAGCTTGGCCCAGAATGCCAGTGACATCACGCCGCCGCCCTCAGCCATTGGCTCAAATATCAGCCAGGATTATCAGGGACCAGCGCCCTCCAGCTTTCAGAAAGAACTCGTCGGGCCCCTGCTACTGCTCAGGGCGGGCAAAGTCAGCAGTGACGGCAAGAGCGTGACGTTGCCGCTCTACAAAGGCCAGATGAAAGATGGTCGCTCGGTGTGGTACATCCTGACCGACACCGACGATCAGGGCAACGCCAACGCGCTGGGCCTCAACTACTCGTCCAAACTCACCTACGGCAATACGGCACGCTCAGCCCGTCCCGCCAAACTGGAAAAAGACGGCAGCTTGACCTTTTCACGCGGCACCGTGAATTTTGCGCCCAAGCACGCCGTTACCCCTGGCGACGCTCCGGATTTCTTTCCGCCCAAAGCGTTTCAGCCTGGCGGCGTCGGGGACCGTGATTACAGCCCGATCATTTCGATCACCAACGCGGGTGGCCACATCTACAACGCGCCGATTGTGGCTTTCAACGTCAGTGCCGCGCAGATCAACAACTGTGATGGCGGCGTCAACCATGACCTTGTGCATGACAAAGTGCTGAAGATTTGCCCCGACGACCAGACTGTGACGCTGGCCCTGACGCCAGGTTTCAGCTTTGGCAAACCGGTCTCGTACCTGAGCATGGAAGCCAGTGACCCTGCCGTGGCGTCCATTGAGAATGTGACCCTTGCGCCGGGGCTGCAAGACACCCTGGTGGGCCGAGACGACGGGGCGTTCAGCGCAGTAGAGCGCCTCTTTACCACCGTCAACGGGCCGATGGGCTTGGACAACCCACAGCGCCAGGGTCTCAACAGCGCGCTGGGCGACAAGGCTCCGGACGGTCCCCTCAATGTTCTCGGCGGCATTCCGACCGTCGCTACCGATTACAGCCCGCTGTGGGACGTGAATGTGGGCGTCTGGACGGCGGACGCGGTGAACAAAGGCTACCGCTCACGCATCATCGACGAGTTCCAATACCTCTCGCTGGTGCAGAAAGGCTTCATTACCGGCCCTGGCGGCACGAAGTTCGGCTCCAGCGGCGTGGTCGTCAATTGTCCCATCGTGATGCGCATGCTGTAGGCCGTATTTTTCAGGAGCTGCATCTTTTACTAGCAGCGCCCCCAGCCCCAGCACCCGCAGACGCGAGGCTGGGGCTTTGCCATGCACGAAGGAGGTGAAATCGTGCCAGAAGTCGACCAGCCCAAAACCTACAAACAGCTCCTGGCCGACCTCACCGGTAAGCAGCGACAATTCGTCAAGTACTACGTTCAGGAGCCGAACGCCACCAAAGCCGCGAAAAAGGCCGGCTACAGCGAGGAAACGGCTTACTCGATCGGCAGCGAAAACCTGAGAAAACCTGAGATCCTCGCGACTATCGAAGCTGGCTTCGAGCAGACGATGGGGAAACACGAGGTCCGGGCCCGGACAGCCGAGGTGGCCGCCGCGACCGTCGAGGATTTTCTGAGCATCGAGCGCGTGCCGTACACCGATCCGGTCTACATGGATGCCGAAGACGCGATCGACCTCATTCAGGACAAGATCGTCTATTACGGCGAGGAACTCGACAGCGCCAGCGTGGAGCGCGGCGACTGGATCGCCCAGGAACTTAAGCGCCTGCGCCGGCTGGAGAAGCGCTGCAACCGGGTGATGCAGAAAGCCGATGCCGGCGACCCGGAAAAAGAGCCCAGTACCGAGATGCTCATCGATGTCGAGTGGAAAGAACGCACCGTCGTCAGGATCGACCTGGAGAAGGCGCGCGACGCCGGGAAGCTCCACCTCATCAAGAAGATGAAGGAGACGAAGTTCGGGCTGGAAATCGAGCTGCATGATGCGGCTTCGGCGCGCGAGCTGCTCGGGAAGCACTACCGGCTGTGGGGTGACCGGCTCTCCCTGGAGAACCCGGACGGCACGCCACTCAAATTCCTGGTGGGCATTCCAGAGGACGCCCTGTGACCGCCCTACAAGAGCCGCTTCCCGCTGGAGCACTGCTCTACGAACCGCTCGGTGCGGCCCGCGAACTGTTCTTCGCGCGCGATGCGGAGGTGGTGCTCGATGGCCCGGCCGGCACTGGGAAATCGAGAGGCATCCTGGAGAAGCTCAACGCCCTGGCGCTGAAATACCCCGGCATGCGGGCGCTGATCGTCCGCAAAACGCGGGCCAGCCTGACCGACACCACCCTCGTCACCTGGGAAGAGCATGTCCACCCCGGCTGCGACACCACCAATCAGCAGCGCCGGGTCAGGCAGTCCTACACGTATCCCAACGGTTCCGAAATCGTCGTGGGCGGCATGGATAAGTCCATCAAGATCATGTCCAGCGAATACGACATCATCTGCGCTTTCGAGGCGACCGAGTTCTACGAAGAGGACTGGGAAGCCATGACCACCCGCCTGCGCAACGGCGTGATGCCGTACCAGCAGCTGCTGGGTGACTGCAACCCGGGTGCACCAGGGCACTGGCTGAACGTGCGGATGAAGCGTGGCCAGGCCCGCCGCATCCTCTGCCAGCACGAGGACAACCCACGACTCTTCGACCGGCAGGGAAAACTCACGGGTTACGGCCAGGACTACATCTCCAAACTCGACAACCTCACCGGCGTGCGTTACCAGCGCTTGCGTAAAGGCCAGTGGGTGGCCGCTGAAGGCATGGTCTACAGCGACTGGGACGACAAGCTGAACCTGGTTGAGTTTTTCGACCCGCCGAGTGCCTGGAGCAAGATCCGGGTGGTGGACTTCGGGTATACCAACCCCTTCGTCTGCCAGTGGTGGGCCATCGACCCGGACGGGCGAATGTTCCTGTACCGCGAAATCTACTTCACCCACCGCCTGGTCGAAGACCACGCCGCCCAGATCCGGGAACTGAGCGGCAGCGAGCGCTACGAGGCGACCATCTGCGATCACGACGCGGAAGACCGCGCCACGCTGGAGCGGTACCTGCGCTGCTCGACCCTCCCGGCCTACAAGGCGGTGACGACCGGCATCCAAGCGGTTGAAGGCCGCATCCGCCCCGCGAAAGACGGCAAGCCCAGGTTGACCATCATGCGCGGCGTCCTGGTCGAGACCGACGTGGACCTGGTGGAAGCCAAGAAGCCCACCAACACCTACGACGAGCTGCCCGGCTACGTCTACCCGACCTCGAAAGCGGGCGTCACGGAGAAAGAAGCGCCGGTCAAACGTGACGATCACGGAATGGACACGATGAGGTACGCCTGCGCGTATGTCGACCAGCTCGGTGAACGGAAGCCGGCACGGACGGCAGGTGACGCTATGGCTGCCATGCAAGCCGTTCTGTCCGTCCTACCTGCAAGGAGGTGATCTATGGCCGATGAACTCAACAAGGTGCTGGCGGAGAAGTACCCACGTCCCCTCGCTCGCGCTTCTCCCGCACGCGCCTCGCCCATCAGCCCGATGCCGACACTGGTGCCGGTGGTGCTGGCCAACGCTCAGCGCAAGCAGGCTCCGCTCCCCAAGGGGAGGCTGTCCCGCAGCCCGTCCGACATGGCGGCCGGGTGGTGGTGGCCCAGCGAGCTCCTGGCAGGCCGCAGTCGTCAGGAGGTGATCCAACTCTGCCGGGACGCTTGCCAGGCTGACAGCGACGCAGCTGGAGCCAAGCGGGACATCATCGCCCTGGCGAACCCCGGCTACAGCCTGCAATTCACCGGCTCCGACCGGGCCAAAGCGCAGGCCAAGCGCGAACTCGATCAGCTCGAAAAGCGACTCGGTGACTTCCGAGGCTGGGACGAGCTGATCAACCACCAGCTCAGCGAGGCCTTCGAAGCCGGAGCAGGCAGCCTGGAAGCCTACCCGTTCCCGAGCCGTGGCGGTGTGGCTGGCGTGGAAATCGTCCCCGCCGAAGAGATCACCATCCTGCGTGAAGGCAACGCTCGGGTGTACCGGCAGACCCTCTACGGCACCGACCTCGACCCCCGCACCTACGTCTACAGCCCGTTCGGCCAGCACGCCCGAGATCCGCACGGCACCCCCGTGATGGTCTCGGCCCTGATTGAACTCGAGCGCAAGCTCACGCTCGTCAACGGCACCGACAAGATCATCAACATGATCAGTGATGGGCCCTTCCTGGAAATTGGCGTGCCCCCTCCAACGCTCGACGATCTCGGCTTGGACAGCACAGCAGACCCGGAATACGGCACCAGGCGCGCCATGTGGTTCACGGCTTACCTGGAAATTGCCACCCAAGCACGCAGCCGAGGGGCCATGGTCGTGCCTGACGGCGTCAATTCCCGCGCCGTCCCGCTGACCAGCAATGTTGGCGGCATTGCCGATCTGCACGCCATGAACAACATGCGCTTGTGGTCCGGCCTGATGACCTTACCCTTCCTGCGCGGGAAGACCGAGGGCACCACCCAAGCCCTGGCCGAAGTCATGTACCCGATCCTGCTCTCGCATGCGGAGAACCTGCAGATCGTGGCCCGCAGCGTGGTCGAGCATGTGATGAATCTGCACCTGCGGCTGGCTGGAATCCCAGCGAGCGTAGAGCTGGGATTCGTCGCACCACCCAACCCGTTCAAGCTCGATCATGCCCGCGCCGAACTCGTTACAGCTCAAGCGGATGCGATCTACATGGAACAACTCGGCCCCGAGTACACCCAGATGGTCGCCGCTCGCCTCGACCTCGATCCGCAGAAGGTGCTGGCCTGGCGTGAAGCCAACAAGCCCGCGCCGCCCCCAATGAGCATCAAAGAAGACGTGAAACCCCAACAAGGAGGTGATCCAAATCAGCAACCTTGAATCAATCCAGCGGGCCCTGTACGGCACGCCGTGGGCCATTACCGAAGCCGGAATGAATCTCATGACTGGCATCATCGAGGCGCACCTGTCCGGGGTGCGCCTCTCCGCTGAGGAGAAGCAGCTGCGTGCCGCTAGTCAGGACTACGGCTCTGGCGCAGAGGCTCCTCAGCAGCAGGTGGCCCTGATGAACCTGCACGGCGTGATTCTCAGCCGCGCCAGTGGGGACATGACCATGAGCGGGTATACCGATCCGCAGCGTTTCGCCGCGAACATGCGGCGCGCTGCCGATGATCCGAGCATCTCGCGCATCGTGCTGAGCATCGACAGCCCCGGCGGATCGGTGAGCGGGACCCGCACCGCTGGTGACGCCGTGGCCTACGCCGCCAGCAAGAAGGAAGTGGTGGCTGTTGCCGATGACATGGCGGCCAGTGCCGCGTACTGGATCGGCGCGCAGGCTACCAAGTTCATCGCCGACCCTGGCGCGACGGTGGGCAGCATCGGCGTGATCATGGCCCTCAAGGACACCAGCGAGAAGAACGCCAAGGACGGTGTGCAGACCCATGTGCTGCGCTCCGGTGTCGAGAAAGCTCTCGGGCAGCCGGGTGAGGCCATTACCGATGCCACGCTCGCCCATTACAACGAGCAGCTGATGACCTTCCACGACCAGTTCGTCGAAGCGGTTGCAAAGGGGCGCGGCATGACCGTTGCCCAGGTGCAATTGCTGGCCACGGGACGAACGTGGATCGGTCAGGCCGCCGTGGACGTGGGCCTGGCCGATGCGGTGGGCACCGTTCAGCAAGCCCTCGCTGGAGCCTTCAGTGCCCAGCCCGATGCCCAGCGGCCCGCCGCCAAATCGCCTACCCGCCTCAGCGCAGCGGTAGAGACCCCAGGAGGTGGCCTCGTGCCCCCAGAAGTCCTTGCCATGCTCGGCCTGAGCGCAGAGGCGACCCCGGAGCAGATCCAGGGCGCCATCCAGGAACAGCGCAAAACCGCTGCTGCTACCGAACGCACCAATATGCTCGCCGCGCTGGGCCTCAGCGAAGAACCCGGCAAGCCCGCCAACCTCACCGCCCTGGCCGCTCAGGCCAAAGACGGCGCTGTTTACCGCGAAGCCCAGCTCGACCGCCTGCACGCGCTGACCATCACGATGGAAGGCAACGACCCCGCAGGTATTCAGGCTGCCGACGATGCCCGCGAGGTCTACGCCGCGCAGTCCCTGGAGCGCATCAGCGGCCAGATCACCCGCCTCGAAGCCCGCCGCGACACTCTCCCCGCCGGGCAGCAGAGCAAAGCGCCCGCTAATACCGCCGCCCCCGCTCAGAAGCTCAAACTCAGCGCCTTCGGGCTTGGAGGGAAACGATGAACAGCATTCGAATCGGCAACGTGGTTCACGGCGGCCAGGACCCCAGCAACGGCATCACCTTCATCATCGACAACGCCGTGGTGGTGGGCGACGTGGTCACCGCCGACGCTGCCGTGGCCAACAAAGCCATTCGCGGCGCGGACGGGGCTTTGCCCATCGGCCTGGTCACCAACATCGACGGCGACCAGCTGGGCCGGGTGCAGAGCTTCGAGGAAGTCACCGTCATCAAGCTGACCGGCAGCGTGATCCTCGGACCCGCCGGACTCCAGGGCAAAGGGGACGGCAGCGGCAAGCTGGTGACCGCTGGCACGGCTGGCAGTCTGCTCGTCAACGTCCTGGGTAGCCAGACGATTAGCAGCGTGGTTTATATCGCCGTCAATCGACTCTGAGTCGCTCCCGCCAAACCTTCCCAGCCGCCCGTAGAGGCGGATTTTTGTTGCACCGGAGACCCAACCATGACCATTAAAAAACTCGCTGAATTCCAGGCGGGCATCTTCGAGGATGCCGCCAAGACCTCCGCCAACCACGGGATGGCCTACGTGGACATGAATGCCCACCTCCTCGGCATGGCCGAAAAAGGTGACATCGCCGAGGGCCTCATCCGCGAGGAGTGGGTCGCGGCGGGCATCAGCCCCGTGCGCCAGCTCTTGCACGCCGAGGGCATCACCCTGGGCGGCTTGAACGCCACCAAATGCGACGTCTTCTTCCGGGGCAACGCCAACTCCATCAAGGGCGCGGACGTGGTCTTCCCGATCCTGCTGCAGGAAATGTTCGAGGGGAACCTCGGCATCAACGCCGGAGCGGGTGACCTAACCATGACCAGTCGCCCCGGCGTGGCTGGCGACACCCTCTACCCGCTGGACATGCGCCCACCCGTCGATCAGCGCCTGCCGTACCCCGAGAACGTCGTCACCATCGACGACCTGGTCTCGCTGACGGTCGGCATCGACGGCGACGGCTACAAGGCGGCGCAGATCAACCGCGTGGACGGAGCCACCACCATGGGCCGCGTGGCCGAAGGTGCTGACCTGCCGCTCTACGAGATCAAGCTGGGTGACAACGTGGTGCGGGTCTACAAGTACGGCGCGCGCGTGAAGTTCACCTACGAAGCGCTACGCCGCCAGCGCATCAACCAGCTCGCCGTGCTGATGCAGAACATGGCGTACGACGAGTACGTGCGCCGCATCCTGGCCGCACTGGACGTGGCCCGCAACGGCGACGGCAACGGCAACGCGGCTGTGACCACCAATGCCGCTGGAGCTTGGACGATTCAGAGCATCGACGAGTTCGGCATGGGCGTGGCCTACAACGCCCGCGTGGGCCTGGACCGCTACGTGGGCGATCTGACCGAGGTGCAGGGCACCCGCGCGCTGTGCTACGCCTCGACCGGCGCGGTGACGCTCAACCCCGACCAGCTGGCCATGTACACCGGCATGGCCTACCAGATGCCCGACGGATCTCCCCTCAAGCTCGCGCCCAAGGGCAGCCTGCTCGACGGCAGCAAGACCCTGCTCGGCTGGAACGCGGCCCGCGCCCTGGAGCAGGTCATCGAGAACGGCTCGCAGATCCAGGAACAGGCCCGCCAGATCAGCAACCAGACGCAGGAATTCACCATGAGCATCAACATCGGCTACGCCAAGCCCTGGGCCAACAGCTTCCAGGCCTTCGTGCGGCCCTGAGCGCGAACATGGCGAAGATCTCCGTTGGGCGGGCGGTGCATTTCGTACCGTCCAAGGTTCTCCCTGGTGAGTCGAAGGATGCTCACCGGGCCGCCACGGTATCCGAGGTGACGCCGGAGGGCTTGACGCTGTTTGTCATGCACCCAAGCGTGCCCGGTTCGTTCGTCTACGCCGTTCAGGAAGACCAGAGCGGCAAGGCCAAAGAGAGCTGGCATTGGCCAGAAAGGGAGGAATGAACTGTGGCGAAATCTGACACCGTGAAGGCCATCAAGGAAAAGTTCAGCGTGGACGTCGATGAGGCGCTGAGCCAGAAGAAGCTCGACGAGCTGCTCGCCGCAGAAGACAAGGCTGCCTTCGATGCGTTGCTGGGCGACCCCAATACCCCGGACCCGGCGGCCAGCAGCGCCGCGACTGGCAGTGACACCGAGGGCAAGCGCCGCGTCAAGCTCGGCAAGAAAGCCCAGCCCGGCGTGACGTTCCTGCACCCCATCGACAAGGTGACTATCGGTGAGACGCCGGTGCTGGTCACGGATGACGACTGGACGGCCCAGAAGATCCGCCAGGAAGAACTGGCGCTGGTTTAAGCCGTGCCGCCGGACATCACGCCTACTGACGTGGCAGCCTACGCCCCGGCCAGTCCCGGCGTCTCGGCGGAGCACTGCGCCCTGGCTGTGGACTGGGTGGCCTGGATGATCAAGCGCGGCAAGGTGGATCCGGCTTCGCTGGACGAGCGGGAGTTGCGCGAGGTCGAGCGGGCCGAGTGCGCGTATGCCCTGTACGTCGCGGCGCAGGGCGTCGGTGCGGGCAGCCGGACGAGCGTGAGCGAGGGGGCACTCAAATCGGTGGAGGTGGTCGGTGAGATCAAGATCGAGCGCGCCGCCCTGAATGCCGAGCAGTCCGCCGCGAGTGCGGGTCTGGCTGCTGACACCTGGCTTCAGCAGGCACGCATGCACCTGCGGGCGGCAGGGATCAGCGTCTGGCAGTCCGTGGTGGGAGCGTCGAGATGAGCCTGCTCAGTGAAGTGCTGGGCGCGGTGCAGGGCATTCAGCAGGACGCCGAGCTGAACGAACTTCGCTTTCGTCACTCGGCCACCTGGAGCGACGGCACCACTTGCCGCTTTAGCGTGCAGGACCCGGCGAAGGATGGACGTTCTAACCCGCAGCGGCTGAGCACCTCTCCGCTCGATGCGAGTCTCAGACGTCTGAAGGTCCACCCGGATGACGTGATGCCCGCTCCTGGCGCGAGCACGCCTTACCAGTCCGGTCTGTTGGTGCGCGGTTCCCAGACCGACATCAGCGACTTCACCGGCACCAGCACCGGCGTATGCCGATTGGTGGACGCGCGCCTGCTGGCCGCCGCGTCCGAACTCTCCACCCGCGCCGAGGCGATCAGCGGCGTGGAGTTCGACCTACTGCTCCCACTCCTGGGGCAGTCCATCAAGGTCAGCCGCCCTGTGCCCGTGCCGGACGGCCCGCCGCCTGACATCGAGGACGGCGTGATTACCCTCCCGGTAGGTCAGCCCGTCCACCTCACCGACGATTTCCCTGCCTACGGGTATCAGGTCAGCGACAAGGAACGCCAGCAGTACGCCAGCCTCGGCGCGGACATCGGTATTCCGCTGTGGCGCGTGCTGATCGACCGGCGGGCCGATCTCAACAAGCCAGGGTTCAGCCTCACGCTCAGCGGCGACAAGCTGACGGCCCCGGTGCCGCTCAAGCCAGTCGGTGACGCCGAGCTGGTCGGCGCGGCGGGCGTGGTCTGGCGGCTGATCTGCCAGGCGGTTGGACAGCGCTGATGACCTGGACTGAGAACCCACAACTGCGGGCCATGTTGCTGGCGAGAGCCGCGCTCGCCGAGAAGGCAGGCGCGGAAGAAGCGGCGGCATTCCTGCGCGAGAAGCTGGAAGGCGCAGGTACGGGCAACAAGTGGCCGGGCCTCCCGAACACCAGCTCCGCCCCAGGGGAGTACCCGGCTGAGCAGAGCGGGAAGCTTCTCAAATCCATCGACGCCCAGCCGATGGGCCAGTTCTGGGCCTTTGGCAGCTTCAACGCGCCAGTTGAGGCATTCGCACTGGAATACCCAGCTCCTGGGCGCACGGCGCGGCCCTGGCTAAGCAAAATGCTGGCCGATCCGGACGCCCGCGAGCGGGTTATGCACGCCATGTGGGAGGTGATGCGGCACTGACCGTCGACCAACTTTTATACGGGCTGGGCCTCATCCTCAACCGCGATCCAGCCGGAAATTACCTCAGCAACGCCCCGCCCAATCCGCTCCCAAAAGCGCCATACGCGGTCACCCAACTGCTTAACGGCAGCCGCGAAACGTTGCTGCACGGCGGCGCGCAGACCCGGCGCGCGCAGGTGCTCATCAGCATTTACGGCTTCACCGCCGACGCCGCAGGCTTCCAGAGCTGCGGCATCGTCCTTGCTCACCTGCGCGCCCGCGCCCGCGAGGTTGATCGCCTCGCCGGGTACCCGCGCATCACCGAGTGTCAGGCGGCCGACGAGTCGCCCGTCATGCGGGATGTGGGCACGCAAAGCCACTACGCGTCAATTCGCTTCGTCCTCTCATTCCTTCAAGGAGTCTCCACATGACCCAGCAGCCCTTGCCCACTGCTCTTCCGACTGACAACACCCCCAAGACCTACTCCGGTACCCTGCTGACCGCGTACCTGCTGCTGGCGGGCCAGACGACCCTGGTGACCGGCACCGTGACCACGGGCGGGACCCTGACGGCCGCCGCTGCGACCACCATCACCGTGACAGCGCTCCCCGTCGCGTTGCCCAGTGGCACGGTGCTGGACTTCGGTGGCGTCAAGGCCACCCTGACCGCTGCTGCGGCTGCGAGCGCAACTGCCCTGACCGTCTCGGCGCTCAGTGCCTCGATTCCTGCTGGGGCGACGGCCGCCTACCAGAACTTCGACGAGATCCCGCTGGCTGAGGACTTCGCGCCGACCCTCACCGACGACGAAGAGACTGTAAAAGTCCACGGCAGGATCACCCCGATCCGCACTGTCAACGGCAAGGACCTCACCGCCATGGTCAAGACCGTGGCGGCCATCGACGATCCGGTGATCAAGCGCCTTGTTATCCTTGGCACCCAGATCAGCCCTGGCAACCGCGCCCGCTTGATCTTCAAGTATGCCGACGGCTTTGCCATCCTGGCGACCGTCAACATCGGCTCCCCCAAGCCGACCGGCGCGGTAGGCAGCACCCAGCGCTACGAGTTCAGCGGCAACCTCGCCGGCAAGATGTTCTGGGCTGACCTGAACGAAACCACCCCGCAGTGGTACCCGATCGGCACGCTGGCGGTGCCCACGCCCTAATGACCCACCTTGACCTTCTGGTCATGGGAGAGCAGGGGCGCATGCCCCTGCTCCTCCTTTACGGCGTGGAGCTGGCCCAGGACCACGTCACCGCCCAGGGCTACAGCGTCCGCTACAAACTCCCGGACGGCCCGCTCAGCGCACTCGAACACGACAATCCGCAAGACAAGAACTGGGTGAGGCTCTCGCCAGGCATCACCGTCATTTTCCCGGCGCACGACTCCGGCCACCACATCCACAAGGCCATTACCTTGAAAAGGGTCATGGATTAGGGAGAACAAATATGTCGATGATGACGATGAACGGCTTCTATATCGGTCCCCAGGGCACCGTCGTTGGCAAACAGGTGCCGTCGCCGAAAGCGGAAGCGCGGCAAGTCCTGGAGGAGCTGCAGAAGATGCGCCCTTTCGTACCATCGATCAGAGTCATTTTGACGCCGAAGGATGGCCATGGCTCCTAAAGACACCTCACCCACCCGCACCGTCAAAGCCGCGCTCGGCCAGCCAGACAGCGAGAACGGCTGGCAAGTCGGCCCCTTCCTGATTCCCTACCTGAGCTTCAGCCAGCGCGAGCTGGACGATCTGCTCGACGTCGATGTCGCTCGCGAGGAAGTGCAGAGCCTCCCCTCCGACACCAAGGCGCGCGACTTCGCTCAGCAACTGCGGGTCGTGCGGCAGTTCGCTTCCGAGACGTATGCGCGGCTGTTCGCACGGCGCATGGGCAGCGAAGCCCCCACCAAAGAGCAGGTCTATGACGAGCTGAGCGAGGAAGATCTGAGCGCCTGGCGCGTCCGCACCGCGAACGGGGGGCAAGACCCAAAAGCGCAGGCGGTTCCGGCGGCAAGCGCTACCGGGCCGATCTCGCCGCCATCTTCGCCGACCTGAGCCTGGAGCACCCTGGCTTCGACTGGTATGACGCGCCGATGGACCGGGTCTACTTCCTGCACGAGCATTTGCAGGCGAGAGAAGCTAGGGCGTATGCCCGCGCTGTCACGACCGGTGAGTTTGCCGTGCGGGCCATGTCAGGCAGCACCGACCTGATGGAAGTCGCCAAGCGGGGCCACGAGCGCGGCACTGTGCAGGTCTACGCCGCCATCGACGGCAGTGACGTGATTAACGGCTCCGGCCAGCGCTACGACCTCCCAGCGACGGTGGCGCGCGGCCTGGACAAAGCGATGTCCCTCGGGTTGATCACCGGGCCGCTGATGTCGAGCTGGCCTGCCTCAAGGGACGGCAAGCCGCTCAGCCGGATCTGGGAAGGGGTTGTGGGGGCGATGAACTAAACACAAGACGAGCCGCCTTAGCGCGGCTTTTTCAATGTAACGAAGGGTTGGTGGTGGAATGGAAAGCACGCTGGGATCACTGGTAGCGAGCACGGCACTCGATCTGAGCGGCTTTTTTGCTGGCTTGAACCGTGTGCGCGAGGAATCGAACAAGATCGGCACGGTGCAGGTCAAGACCGGACTGGACACCACCGCCATGCGCGCCGAGATCGCCCGCACCAGTACCAGCTGGAAGGATCTCCAGGGCATCGCGGACCAGGCTACTCGGACCGTTACCCGCAACCTCGGCGGGGCCGGAAACGAAGCGACCAACCTCCGCAACCAGCTGCGCCAGGCGGGGAGTGAGTTCCGCACGATGGACGCCGATGCGGCTGCGACCAAGGCCAAGGTTGCTGGGATCGTTGCCGAGGCCCGCGCCTTGAAACCAGGCTTCGAAGCGGGCACGGCGGAGGCCCGCGTGCTGACCGGCGTGATCGAGCAGGGCCGCGCCGCACTCGGGACCGCTCGCAGTTCGACCAGCCCTGTCATCAACCAGCTGCGCCAGGAGCAGGCACTAGCCCGCGAAGCGGTGCAGGACGTCAACAACTACCGCATCGCCTGGCAGCGCAAGGCCAACGACGACGCGACGACCGCTTCCATCATGAAGCGGCTCGAAGCAGGCATCCTCAGCCAGAAAAACGCCATCGACGCCGAGATCGCCAGCCTGCGTAGCTTAGGGGTCCTGGAAGAGCAGGATCAGGCACGAGTGACAGCGCTGATCGCGCAGCGGAATACGTTCAACAACGCGCTTAGGACCACCTCCAGCGTCCAGATGCAGATCGCGGGCGAGATTCAGAAGGGCAGCCTGGCGGCGAGCGTGGCAGCGGGAACGGAAGCCACCGCCCTCAAGAACCTGACTGGTAACACGAAATTCCTGCTTGATCAGCAGCGGGCCGGAACTCTTGTTGGCAATGACTTCAAGCTGGCCATGGAAGGCCAGACCCTGGCTCTTCGCACTCAGATGCTGGCCGTGCAAGCTGAGGCGACAGCCCTTAAAGGCTTGGGCGTCAACACTGCGCAGGAGACCGTCCGGCTCGCTGAGCTGACCGCAGCGGAGCGGGCATTGGTGGCCAGCGCGGCGGCAGCGACTGCCGCGCTGCTCCAGCAGAACGCGGCGGCTAAGGCAGCAGCAGCGGCTCCGCTGCGGGCTGGGCTGGGCGCAGCAGGTGCAGGTAAGGCGAGCGGCATGAATAGCGCGGCAATGGCCTTATCGTTCATCAGCCCTCAGGCAGGCATGATTGCGATGGCCGCGAGCATGGGCCCTGTCGTCGCCGGAGCTGCCGCTGTGGGCCTAGCACTGGGCGGGGTCGTCAAGCTCACCAAGGACGGCCAGGACGAGGCGAAGAAACTCCAACAGGCCTACCTGGTCATGTCAGCCAACGGCATTCGGGACATCGACAAGATCAACGCTGAGCTGAACGATATGGTCGCCAACGGCTCCGATGCCGAACGCATGTTCAGCAAATCCGAACTGGCCACCGCCCTGGCTGCACTGGCCCGCGGCGGCGTGAAGGGTTCGGATGCCCTGACCGTGCTGAAGGTCTCCAGTCAACTCGCGGCGGCGGAGCACATCAAACTCTCCGAGGCCACCGAGCGGCTCTACGGCAACCTCCAGCATCTCGACATGACCGCCGACGAGGCCAGCGGGTTCGGCGACAAGCTCGCGCGCGCTTCCCACCTGAGCATGGCCTCAATGGACAACCTGTCCAAGGGCCTGAACGTGGCCGGTGCGACAGCCCACACCATGGGTTTCTCGGTCGAAGAAACGCTGGCGATGCTGGTGCGCCTCGCCCAGAAGGGCATGGACCCGGCCACCATCGGCGCAACCGGTCTGCGCAACGCCATGCAGAAGGTGCTCACCCCCAGCAAGGATGCGGCGGCTATCTACGCTCAGCTCGGCGTCAACATGGAAGATTCCACCGGGCACATGCGCTCGGGCCGGGACATCATGCAAGACCTCCAGAAGGTCTTCAGTTCCACCGCGCCGGTGTACAGCAAGACGACCGGCGAGATCATCACCAGCAACGACCTGGCCGCCATGTCGTTCAGGATCTTCGGTACCCGCAGCGCCACCGCCTTCCTGAGCACCCTCGGCAACCTCAAGGACATGACCGCCGAGGTCAAGAACTCGGGCGGCTTCCTGACCACCTACAGCGGCACGGTGGTCAGCGGGCTGGAAGGCAGCCAGAAGCGCCTCGACGCGGCCACCAAGAACCTGAGCTTGACCTTCGCCAAGACCTTCACGCCTGCGCTGACGGCAGCGGCGACAGCGGCGACAACCGTGCTGACCGAAGTCAACAAGGTGCTGGCTATTTTCGACGGCAACAAGAGCCCCAAAGAGCTTCAGCTCAGTCTCAAGATCACCTCGGCCGACAGCGGAACCGAGAAGATCCTCAAACTGTTCATGGGCGGGTTCGCAGGCCTGAGCGCGGTCAAGGCCTGGGCCATGCCCAACGATAAAGGCCCGGCGGCCCAGGGCCGCGCTGAAGAAGTCCAGAGCCGCCTGGTCAACCTCGGCGTGCTGCAAGAAAAGAGCGGGGCCGACAAGCTCAAGCAGTTCTTCGCCATTCTGGACAAGCTGCCGATGTACGAGGCGATGCTCAACAAGAAGATCGCCCAGGTCGGTGCGGCTCCGCTGAACGTGCCAGGAATGACCGGGTTCGGTGGGCCGGGACCTCTGGCCGCGCCTCCTGGTGCCGGTTCAACTGGAAATTGGAATGTGGTCGGCGCAGCGCTCCTGGGGAACACCGGCAACTTGGAAGCCGACACTGTGGCGGGCTGGTGTGCCCGCTGGGTGCGGCTCACGCTCGATAAGGCCGAGCCGCACGCGGCCAAGCAGATCGAGAAATTTTTCGCCGGTGATGCGAACGACATCAAGACCACGGCCACGAACAGCAAGAAACTCCGTACTGATCTGAAGCAGCTCCAGCCCGGCGACGTGGTGGTCTATGACGATAACCATGTTGGGATCTACGTCGGTAAGCAGATGATCGACGGCAAAATGCAGGACGCCGTGCGCGGCAACAACCGCTGGGGCACTCAGCATGGCCGCGACGTCGTGTCGACCGAGAAGATGACCTCGCTGGGGCCCATTGCTGGATATGTGAGGGTCGGGGACGTGACCGGCAGCGCTGCGGCGGCTGTTCCTCAGCGTGATCCAAACTGGAAAGCGCCTGCTGCTGATCCGAAGCTCAGGCCGCCGAGAAACAGGGCCATGCTGATCTGGCCGGGTACTACCGGGCGGCGGCCACTGGGTTGGGTCAGATGATCAAGCCCGCTCAGGATGTGGTCGAGGTGCTCGGATCACTGGCCGAGCAAGCCGGAGCCGATCTGATCACCAAGCTGGTGAGCCTCACTGAGCAACTTGGTGAGGGGGTTGTCTCCCAGGCGGATTTCAACTCGCAGGCCACGGACAGCATTCTGGTGCTGGAGCGCATGGCTCAAGCCCAGGACAAGGCGAACAACCCAGAGTTGGCGGCGCAGTACCGACAGATCGCCGCTGAACTGAAGGGCATGGTCGTGGTGGGGGCCGAAGCGGTCGATGTGATGGGTAGCCTCGCTGAACAGGCCGGGGCCGACCTGATCACTAGGTTGGTGGGTCTCGCCGAGCAGCTTAGCGAGGGGGCTGTCTCCCAAGCGGATTTCAACTCGCAGGCCACGGACAACATTTTGATCTTGGAACGGATGGCGCAGGCTCAGGACGAAGCGAACAATCCTGAGTTGGCCGCTCAGTACCGGCAGATCGCTACCGAGCTGAAAGGCATGGTTGTCATTGGGGCGGAGGCTGTGGACGTGATGGGCAGCCTCGCAGAGCAGGCTGGAGCAGACCTGATTACGAAGCTCGTCAGCCTGACTCAGCAACTGGAGATCGGTGCAACCTCTCAAGAGGACTTCAATAGCCAGGCCCTCGAGAACATCACGGTCTTGGAACGGATGGCGCAGGCGCAGGACAAGGCCGGTAACCCGGCGCTCGCCGCTCAATACCGGCAGGTAGCCAGCGAACTGAAGGGCATGGTCGTCGTCGCGGCGCAGGCCGTCGATGTTCTTGGGTCGCTCGCCGAGCAGGCCGGAGCGGATCTGGTCACCAGGCTCGTGGGCCTGACCGAGCAACTGAGCATTGGGACGCTCACCCAGCAGGACTTCAACACTCAGGCGCTGGACAACATCGTGGTGCTGGGCCGGATGGCCGACGCGCAGGAGAAAGCCCACAACCCAGAACTGGCTGCCCAGTACCGGCAGATCGCGACCGAGCTGAAGGGCATGATCGTCGTCGGTGCTGAAGCGGTCGACGTGATGGGCAACCTTGCTGAGCAAGTCGGGGCCGATCTGGTGACGAAGCTCGTGGGATTGACCCAGCAGCTGGACATGGGCACCCTCGCGCAGACCGATTTCAACACCCAGGCCCTGGAGAACATCACCATCCTGGAACGCATGGCCCAGGTCCAGGACCGGGCGGGTAACCCAGAGTTGGCCGCGCAGTACCGTCAGATTGCCGCCGAGCTGAAAGGCATGGTCGTGATTGGCGCTGAGGCTGTGGACGTGATGGGCAGCCTTGCAGAGCAGGTCGGGGCAGAGCTGGTCACGAGGCTGGTTGGGCTGACGCAGCAGCTGGAGATCGGCCCCACCACGCAGGAGGACTTCAACAACCAGGCGCTCGACAACATCGTCGTGCTGGAGCGCATGGCCCAGGCTCAAGACAAGGCGAACAACCCAGAGTTGGCCGCACAGTACCGACAAATAGCCGCCGAGCTGAAAAACATGGTGGTGATTGGAGAGCAGGCTGTCGATGTGATAGGCAACCTCGCCGAGCAAGCCGGTGCGGATCTGGTCACTAAGCTCGTGGGTCTCACGCAGCAGCTCGACATCGGCACAGTCACCCAGGAAGATTTCAATACTCAGGCGCTGGAGAACATCACCGTGCTCGAGCGCCTGGCCCAGGCTCAGGACCGGGCCGGTAACCCTGAGCTGGCCGCCCAGTACCGCGAAATGGCGGCCGAGCTCAAGGGGATGATCAAGCCCGGCATGGACGTGGGCGACGTGCTAGGTACGCTGGCCGACTAGGCGGGGGGCGACCTCGTCGTCGGGCTCGTTAAACTGGTCACCGGATTGCAGGACGGAGCTATCACGCTTCAAGAGTTCCGCACAGAGGCCGCAGCGGGCATCCCTAAGCTATTGGACCTAGCAAAAGCTGCCCAGGCGGCGGGGCGAACCGACCTTGCTGACCAATACCGCCAGATGGCAAAGGAGCTTGGGGCGCTGGGCGGAATGGCGCTCAAGGCCTATATGGGCCTGAACAAATTTGCCGACTGGGCAGGCACAGTGGGGCAGGTGTCCGGAGCGTTTGGGGACTTGGCTGGAGCGATGGGCGAGACCGAACAGTCCTACGACTCCTTGACGGGCGCAAAGCTCCAGACCCCCTGGAAGGATTTGTCAGCCAATCTTGCGGGGGCGGGCAAGGCCTTTAACACTCTCCAGACCATCGCCGGTGACGCGCTGGCCATCATCACCAATCCGCTGGACATCAAGGCCTGGGGCAAGCTGTTTGCCGACGTGATCAACTCGATCGCCGACGCCCTGGCTGGATTCAAGAAGGCCCAGGCTGCGGTACTCAAGAACAAGGCTGATTTCGCCGAGCAGAATCCGCTCCTCAACCCTGGCGACTACCAGAAGACGTTCACTCGCTCGCGGGGCTGGTTTGCCGACACGTTCGGCGGCGGCCCCGAGGTGGTCAACGATATCGACAAGCTCGGCTTGAAGGTGGCGCAGGGCCTGGCCACTGGCGTGTTCAACGGCCTCGACGCCGGGTTCAAGAAATACGCCGAGACCGGCAACCTCGACGACTTCGAAAAGGCCCTGACGGGCAGCATTGTGGACGCGGCCAAGCAAGGGCTGATCGACGGCTTCAAGAACGATCCCGCCCGGCAGGCCACCTTTTCTGCGGACATCAAGGCCTACACCGATGCCCAAAAAGCGGGTGACTCGGTGGGGATGGCCAGCGCGTTGGATCGGCTCAAAGCGGATGCCAAAGCGACCACACAACAGGCCAAAGAGCTGCTGGCCACCCTCGACGCGATCGACAAGGCCAACGGCACGGGCCGCTACTCCCCCGAGGCGATGGCGGCGGTGCAGCGCGACCTCGCGTCCCGGCAGCTCAGCATCGAGCAAGCCAGCTTGGACATTCGAAAGAATGCCCAGCTGATCAGCGACGAGGACGCGGCCCGTGAACAACTGGCCCTGACCAAACGAACGAACGCGGCCCAGATGGCCGAAGAACTCAGCAAGGAGGGACTGACCCAGGAACAAATCGCCCTCATCCGCACCCTCTACCGCCAGAAAGACATCGCTGCCGAGACCGAAAACGAGAACACCCTGCGTGCCATTCGCCAGAAAAACGCGATGGACCGCTTGAACAACGAACAGACTGCCCTCGAACTCGCCAAGCGTGCTGGGATGGGCGACGACGTGTATCAGGCCAGGAAGCGTGACTTGGCCCTGCGCCAGGTGGACGAAGAACAGGCCGCCGCACTCGCCAACCAGGCCCTCACCGATGAACAACGCTTGATCCTGCTCCAGCAGTTCAGCCTGCGCCGTCAGGGGATCGAGCAGGATTACCTCGACTGGCAAACGGCAGCGAACAAACGAGCGGCGGAAATTGAGCGCGGCATCCGCCTGCAGACCTTGACCAACGCGGATGGTCTCGCCGACGCTCAGCATGCCGAGGTGCTCGCGGCGGCCAGCACCGATGATCAGAAACGCGCTATCGACGATGCGTACAACGCGGACAAGCTGGCCCGCACCCTCAAACGCATCGACCTGGAGCAGGAAGCGGCCCTCAGCGCCGAGGGCCTCACCGCTGCCCAGATCGCCAGCATCAACGAGAATTTCGACACCCAGCGTCAAGTTGCCCAGATCAATGCTGATGCGGCCCGCCTCCAATCCGCTCAGCAGGTGGCACAAGCCGCGCAACAGGCCGTAGATGCCCTCAAGAGCGAGCAGGACGGCATCCTCAACACCTGGGGTGGCACCTTCGCCACCGCGTTCACGGCGGGTCTCGACGCCGCAAACTTCGACACCTTCTTCAACAAGTTCAAGGCCGATCTGACCCGCGCCACGCTGGAAGGCACGGTGGCTGGGCTGTTCAAGAGCATGGCCGAGGAAGAACTGCGCCCGGCCGTCGAGAAGTACCGCCAGGCCCTCAAGACCGCAGGCATTCAGGACGACCTGGCCGCCATTGCCGATATCCAAGCCGGAATCGTCACCCTCGGGAATGACTTTCATCCCGTGTTCGACGCGCTGCAACCCTTTTACGCGGCCAACAACGCGGCACTCAAGGCCAATACCGATGCGACCAAAGAGAACACCGCTGCGGTGCAGGAGCAGCAGTTCGGCACCACACTTGTGAACTTCACCCTGCCGAGCACCCCGGGCCTGGGCCTGGTCGGCATGCTCCCCACCCGCTAAAGGAGGTGAATAGATGTATTACACGCTCAGCCGCACGGCGGCCCTGACGCCCTACCTGACCGTCCACGCCCGCGACACGCCCTACGCGCCGGGGGAGATCGCGCCGCTGGGCGGCAATTTCGAGCACCTGCGTGGGGATTTCTGCGGGGCCGCGACGCTCAAACTCTCGGCCCCGCCGGAGTTCCGGGCCGGAGACTGGGTCCGGATCTACCTCGACGATGACCCCGACGATGATCCGACTTATCTGGGGGAGGCTGAGGGGGAACCCTGGGAAGCCGGAGCCGGTGAACTGAAATGCCGCCCGCTCAGCGTCACGGTGGGCAAGGCGGCCTGGCGGGGCAAGGCGACGGCCGGGTTCAAGGTCTACCTGACCGCTGCCTTCAATGCCGCCTCCCCCAAGGGCATCACCCTGGGATTCATTCCCGACGTGGTGGCCACGCTCAAATCCAACACGCTGTTCGAAGAGTTCGGCGACACCCTCGCGCAAGCGTTGCCCGTGGCGAGCGCGACAGCCGGGGTCAACAGCCACGCGGTCTGGAGTGTCTCCCAGTACAGCAGCGAGGTAACGCACCGCTTCGTGCTCGGAGAGGCGCAGACCCCGCCCGGCGTGAGCGGCGACTACGCCAATTGCGTCCGCTTCGCTTACAAACGGCCCGATGATGTCGACACCTACTTCGAGGGCCGGGTGCAGAGCGAGGTGGACGTGCGCGGTGAGCTGTGGGAGAGCGCCGGGCTCCCCACCAACGTCACGACCACGCAGAACAATCCTTACGCCGGAACGACGGTCGACATCAACATTCCGGTGGTTCATCCAGACGAACCGACCTTCAATCTCAACCTGCATGTCACCAACACGGCCCTGACGCCGAGCTGGGCGGGCCACTTGAGTGATGGGCTGGGCATCGGGCCGGGGACGCTGGCCGTGAATCAGGGCGCAGGCCTCCAGCTCACCCAGAACCAGCAAGAAACCGTCAGGGTGACCCAAACCGCCTCGACAGGCAGCAAGGGCAACATCTCCGACATCGTGGTCTATACCCCTTCCGGGGGAACGGCAAAAGTCGTTGACCTGGAATATCAGATCGACGGCGGGGCCTGGACAACGATTCCTTACGTCCCCAACAGCGTCCGGCAGTTCACCATCACCGGCAGTGAGGCGCTACTGCGGTATGTGCAGGCGGACGTCGATGCTTACATCACGGCGACTGGCCACCGGCCGGTGGCCTTCGATTTTTCCGTTCAGCTGCCGGGGTCGTCTCTGAAGGTTTACCTGCCTGCCGTCTCAGCAGTCAGCAGCACGGGTGGGCTGCCTGCAATGGGGCAGGTCCTGGCGACAGCGGGCACGGAGAGCGCTGGGATCACGCCGTATCAGGTGCGCCCACTCTCGGCTCCGAGCACGGTGCGAGTGGGCCTCCCCGGCGTGTTCATCTGGCGGGCCGGGGACACCGTGACCACCGACGTCAACGTGAGCGGCGTGGTGCTGCAAGACCTGACCACGGCAGTCACGTTGATCCGCAAGGACGATGTGGACGGCCCGGACCCAGCCCACCCGGAAGTTGGGCGGCGGCGGATCTGGGCGACGCCGCAGGACATCACCGCTTCGCAGGTCATCGTGACCGGCGACCCGAACCAGATCGGCTGGGTGGGCGCGGCCATCGCGGACCAGAGTGCCCTGATCGCCTACGCCTACGGACTCCTGCGCTACCGCATCGAGCCGGTGCGGCAGTGGGTGGGCCTGATCCGCACTTTGAAGCGCGTGCCGTGCCGAGGGGTGGCGAACTTCGAGGTGGCCGGCGGCGACGTGGGGCTGGACATTCAGCGCTGCGTCTACGACCTGGACAAGGGCACGGTCACGGTGGAAGCCGGAACGCCGGTGGCCCGTAGTGACGCGGCGGCGGTGGGCCGCATCGAGAGCTTGCAGCGGCAAATCAGAACATTGGGGGTGAACTGAATGCACAATTTTCCGAGTCAACTCCCCGACGAGCACGATGAACCACAACTGCTGCGCTGGCTGGACATCAACCAGCAGCCCCTCTTCGGCCTGTACAAATTCGCGGACGGCCATGAGATCAGGCCGCTCGAAGAGATGCTGCCGAGCCTTAAGCTGCTGGGGACAGCGGAGACGGTGCCGCAGACCGGGCAACGCATCTACGCCGGGTACGACGGTCTGGTGGCAAGTCAGTACACCGTGTCGGTGGGTATCTGGGCGGGGGACCGACTCTCCCAGCGGGAACTCAGCGGCCAGGTGATGCTGGCCGCCATCCGCACCCGGTATGCGGTGAGCGGGAACCTGACGCTGCCAGTGATCATGAGTGGCGTTGAGAAGAGCTGGCGCGGCTCGGCAGCACTCGGGAGCATGGTCAAGGCGACCTTCGAAGCGGCCAGCGCTTACTGGCTGCGCCCGCCGAAGTCACCTCAGATCGTGGCTGTGGGCAGCGCGGTTCCACTCAGCAACGGTGGCCAGATGCCCGCACCGCTGCGGCTGAGCCTCACGGCGGGCGGGAGCGCGGTCCTGAACCCAGTAGTGCAGACCGACGCCGGAATCACGACCTGGCTGGGCACCGTGCCCGCCGGGCAGACGTTGACCATCGACGCCACGCCCGGCACCTGGAGCGTGACCCTGAACGGCAATGACGTGCGGACGGCCCTGCGTGGGCCGCAGCCTCGTCTGGCCCCCGGCCTGCAGACCATCACCATCACCGCACCGGGAGCCAGCGCCGTTGTCAGCTGGAGGGAAGGAGTCATTTGAGCATCCTGACGCAGAAACTCGATCTGACCGGCGCACCCGCCGGGACGTACACCGGCTACCTGGAGGTCGACGGTGACATCGGCAGCATCGGGCCGAACGGGCTGGGCCTGACCGTGTTCAAGCCGATCACCTACGACAGCTCCGGCAATCTGAAGGCGGCGGACGGCACGAGCGATTACGTCATCGCGGCGGCGGTCGGCGGCTCCCTGGGCCACATCGCCCGGGCCAGCCTGACGATCCTGTTCAACGGCGCACCGGTCGGTGGAGTGCTGCAATTCGACCTGATCGAGAGCAGCGCCGGCATCGTGGACATCAAGGCGCTGTACCTGCAGGGGAAGGTGCAGCCGGTCACGCCTGGCGTGCTGGCGAACCTCACGGATCTGCTCGCGCAGGCCACAGCGCTGGTACCGCAGATGCAGCAGTCGCTCGACGCCACCGTGCTCAGCGAGTCCCAGCGGAACGCCAACGTGGCCGCAGCCATCAGCAGCGTGGCGGCCGCTGGGACGCAGGCGGTCAGTGGCGCGGCAGCGGCGGGCGCGCAGGCCGTCAGCGATGCCGGTACCGCTGCTGCTGCCGCCCTCGTCGCGGCGGGCCGCACCTTCTACACCACCGACGCCCTGCGCGCAGCCGCCACGCCCCCGGACAACACCAAAGCCTTTGTGCTGGCGACTGGCGCGTTCTGGACCCGCACCGCAGGCGCGTGGGTGCTCGAAGGCAACGGCGTTCCGCTCACTTCCGCTGTCCCTGGCAATGCCTTTGATCTAGCCGCCCTGGCCGCCTACCAAGGCGCAGCCACCATCCTGGCCGTGCAGACCGGACCCGGCAGGGGCGTCTGGGTTCGGGACGATACGCGCACGGCCAACGGCGTCACGGTTTACAGCGGGGTGTCGCCGCGCAAATGGGTGCGCTTCGACGCCCGGATGAAGGCTGAGCAGGCCGTCAATCAGCGCTCGACCACCTACCTCGCCAGCAACAATCTCGCTCAGGACGCCAGCACCGTGGACGCCGCCGATGTCAACGTCGTCGCCAACCAGACCGAGTGGTCCGCCTTCATGGCCGCCTGGTTCACTGGCCACCTCGATGTCGGTGGGCGTGGCAACTCGGCCATGAAAGCCAACATCTCCAAATCGGCCACTGTGCCCGTGACTGACGCCGTGATTAGCGGTGCGGGCACGGTGTTGCAGATGACCCAGGGCCTCAACAACATGTGGACGTTCTTCAGCGCAAATAACCTGCTGCTGGAGAACCTGCACATGATCGGCGTGGGCACCGATTACAAGGACGCGACGGACGGTAACTTCGCCCCCCGTACCGGCGGACGCGCTATCGCCACCAGTGGCGGCTTCCACTTCACCATCCGCAACGCCTACTTCGAGAAGTTCGGACAGGCGGCGGTTTATCACACGAACATCGCCTCGACCCGCACGCTCGACAGCACCTTCATCGGGGTGGACGAATACGACGCGACGAACAACCAGCGCGGGGTCAAGAACGGCCTCATCACCGGGGACACGGCCAGCGGCAACTACCATTTCGGCATTCACCTCATTATTTCCATCCTGTACCCCGATCACTGGGTTCACAGCAACCTGTTCACGAAGCTGGCGATGGGGCTGCAAGTCGCGCCTGACCTCAAGCGGCTGAAGATCACCTACAACACCTTCACGAAGATTCGCGGGCAGCACGCGGTTTACCTCAGCGGCACCGAGCAACTGTTCTACGGGGGGAACGCTACTAACGATTACGTCTACGACGGGCTGAAGAATCAGATCAGCTCAGGCGACACGGCTGACTCGGTTGCCAATATCTACTGGGGCAACTCGTTTATGGCTGGCCGAGGATCGAGCTGGAGCTTGAACCAAAGTCGGGTCAGCGGTTCCTTCCGCCACATCGCCTCGCTGATGGGCGGGAACGTCACGGCGCAGACGAACTCGGGTGGCTGGACGATGCGGGCGACCGATCACGGGATGCTGACGACCTCAGTCGTGGTGGACGTGGGCACTTACGGCGTCTACGTGCTGGACATGAACGGGGCCATCAACAATCACATCTTGAAGGGCGCGGCCTGGACGCCACTTTACGCGGGCGTTTCAACAGGTGGGCGTCTCCAGATCAGCGATACTGCGATCATCGACGGGGGCGCGAACCCCGTCAACGCTGGCAGCGCAGCACAGCCCGGCATAGGGGGCGCAACGCTGACGAACCCGCAGAAATCCCTGATGGCGCTGTCAGGCGGCGGCACGATCAACGTACGAACGACCAGAAGTTCCGGTTCGGTCGGCGGCGCGGTGGCGTCGATCTACAACGAGGACACTGCCACGACCCTTGAGATCGAGCGCAGCGTCTACGCGCCGAGTTCCCTGCCAGTGATTATCGCCGGGACGCTGAGTAAAATTGACGGCCCAAACATCGGCACGATCTACACGTCCCTTTCAACGTTGACGGCCTTTGACTGGAGCGGCGGGACGATTCGAGAAGGCCGAGGCCGAGGCCGCGAGTTCAACACGGCGTCGATCCCGACTGCTGGGTCTTATCGAGCAGCGGACGCCTTCATCAACAATGTGCCTGTAGGTACGTGGGCATGGGTGCAAACTTCCCTGTCTGGCGGGCCGATGCACACCGTTCCGCTCGTCAGGGTCATGAATCAGACCGTGACCTGGGACCCAGCCTCGATTGCTGCGGGGGCTTCAGCGACGCCGCTCAATGTCTCGGTCCCCAACGCGGCGCTGAGCGATTTCGTGGATGTGTTTGCTGAGGGCGGCTGGAATGCAGGGCTGTTCCTGACAGGCCAGGTCACGGCGGCGGGCACCGTCACGCTGAACCTGACCAATGCCTCCAGTGCGGCCATCGACCCGCCGAACCGAGTGATTCACCTGCGGCTCTCGCCCGCGAGCTAAGGAGTACGAAAATGACCACACTGACCCGCCAGACCGTGATTCACAGCCTGTTCATCCGTATTTCGGCCCCGCCGATCATCGAGATTCAGCGCCACCGGCAGACCTTCGAGGACGGGGAGCTGAGCGACACCCTGGCGCTGCCGATGGAGCGCGTTGACCTGAACAATCTGGCACCAGAAGACGAAGGGGTCGTGATGGCGGCGCTGGGCGACGTGGCGGCGGGCGCGCTGGAACAGCATCGCCAAAGCGAAGCCGAGTTGCAGTCTGCCCAGGAAGCGGCTGCGGTCGCAAGTCGCGCTGAGCAGCAGACCACCGCTGAACTGAACCGGGCGACAGCTCATGTCGAGACGCTGGAAAAAGCGCTGGAAGAAGCCGAGGGGCAGATCAAGGGCCTGCGGCAACTGATTGTCGAGCAGGAAGCGGCCCATGCGCAGGAGCGAGAGCTGTTGGGGCTGCTGACGAATCCTGACGCTAGCGTGCGCGACCAGACATACCAAGCCTTCGCGCTCGCCCAGGCCATCGCCCAGGAACAGGCACGAACCGCCCGCATGACAAAGACGGAGGAAGAAGCATGACCACGCAAAACCCCGAACACGACGACGAAAACCTCTCCCGCGAAACCGGACCCCACGCTTGGATTAACGGCGCAGGCTTAGTCAGGAATGAGGCGCATCCCTGGACTTTGCGCCCCTGGCTTTCCGAAAACCAGCCGAGCGATGAACAGGTAGGAGGTGACGCCGTATACCGCACGGGGATACCGTGCATCATCAGCGAGAGCTACCTGTACGGGTCCAGGGACCAATACCATGAATACGCCTTCGGGGGAGTGGCAACGCCCGAAACGGTGGAGCCGGTCATTGCGTTCGTCTCCGATGAGGTATTCGAGGTGCTTTACGAGAAGGAGGCTGTGGGCGTCCAGAGTTACCCCTTTCCCACCGAGTCGCTGTAGGCGTCCTGGCTGGTGTGGCAGGCCGCGCGGCAGAACGCTGACAAGGCTGGGGTGCAGGCCATCGGCAACAGCCAACTGCACCCGCTCGGGCCGGACCAGCCGCGACCGACGCCTCAGCAGATCCGGGCGCAGGTGTGGGTCGCGGCCGCCGCTGGCCTGGACGGCCTGCTCGGCTACTCCCTGCTGAGCGCAGAGGGGGTCTTGCCGGTGGCGCTGGAGCTGGCGTTCCTCCAGGCCTGCCAGGAGGTCAACGGCCTGACTGCCGGGCGGCCCGCCTCGGCCAGCACGTTCGGCAACCTGCTCACGGCGACGTGGCTGGGCGGGGTCAGCGTGACGGTTGACCTGCAGCGCTCCGAGGTTCTCAAGCTCAAGACACGGTCATAAGTTGCCCGCCACCCAGCCCCCGGCTCCACGCGGGGGCGTCCGCTTGCCCAGCGGAGGCATACTTGCAAAGAATGACTAGGGTTCACATACCGCTGATCTGGAGACCGACGCCATGATTTCCAGCAAGTGTTTTCCTCTTGCCATTTGCGCTGCCCTGCTTTTCGCCAGTCCGGGCCTCGCCCAGACAGCGGTGCCGGAGGTCTGTACCGCCGCGACCGAAAAGCCGCCTTACGTGGTTTCCGACGGCCAAGGTCGGCTCTATAGCCAGTTGACCCTGGGGACTGATTTCTCAGCCGCCACACTTGTTCCAGACCTTCGTGAACTTGAGCGCCGTCTTCAGAATCTCGGTATCGAACTGGTGGTTGTGCCCGTTCCCTGGGCCGCCATGCTCTACTTTCCGGAATCTCTGGTCGGCACACCTGGGACGTTTCATTATTCTCCCTTGCTGGCCCGCCTCGGCTATTGGCAAGTCATCGAGAACTTTAGAAAGGCTGGGATCAACATAATTGATCTGCTCACTCCCTTTCTGGCCCATCAGACTCAGGACCTCTATTTCAAGACCGACCATCATTGGAAACTTCCAGCGGTCGAGCTGGCGGCACGAAGTGTTACAGATGCTGTACCTCGGCCAGTGAAGCAAGCCTTGGCCACCGTAGGGCAGCCCGAAGAGGTGCCGCCCGTCTTTCAGGGCCGCTTTCAGTTTCTGGGGGGCTTCGCCGTGCCCGTTGAGCGGCTGTGTAAGTTCACCTTCCCGTCGGAAGAAACGTTTGCTACGATCGCTCTCCCAGAACCTTCTCAGAACCTGATCAGTGATGACCTGCCAGGTGGCGTAATCTTCGGCAGCAGCTTTTCGCGCAGTGTGACGACCAACCAGGGCATCAACCCGTATGCGTTGGGATACGGCTTCGAGCAATGGTTGATCAGCCTATTGCACACCGACTTTCAGAACGAAAGCATCAGCGGTGGTTCCGAAACATCCATGCTGGAGCTTTTCGGTGACCCTGCCAACGTAGCCAAACGGCGTCTGGCGATCTGGGAATTTCCCATTTCTGACTTCGCCACTGAAAACAAAGAGCATAACCAGACTTTTCTGGCACAGATGATGGCTCGCCTCTCCCGACTGTCGAATCCAGTTGAACGGCCCGTCGCGTCCGGGCGTCCAGTGGTAACAGGCAACGAGGTGGTGTTCTCGTTTGATCCCCTACCTAGTACAGGAGCCCGTCTGTACTTCCAGTTGAAGCTTGGGAAAGCCACTGCCTTGAGTCCGGTCGTGAAGATAGAGGGAGAACGGGGTACAGCGCAGCTTGATCTGCGCCGAGACGGAAACAAACTGATCCAGGCCAAGGAGTTTTTAGCTGAGGTACCTGTGAACGTAGGTCGACTGCGCCAGATCACGGTCACGTTCCCGACTTCAACAGAGACTCCGGTCGTTTTGAATGACGGCGTGTTGCAGCTCTTCAATTTGAAATAAGCCCATCAAGTCTGCCGACCAATCGGTATAAGAAATTGCATGAGTGGGGGAACAAATATGCCGAGGATGTTGATTTGTCTCATAATCTTGGTGCAATACATTGGGTTATCGCTTGCTGCACCGGTCGTTATCAACGATGCTACCAATCTCTGGTACAACGCGCCACAAATTCAACATTATGTTGGCGAGCATGATCGAACCTATTTCACCTCCGTTAGTGCCGAGGGGAAAGCCTCCATTCAGTACCTGGACAACCGGGACGGCACACGTTCGCAGCCTGTCCTGATCAAGTCCTGGCCTCGCCCAGACGATCATTCCAGCGCTGCCCTTTTGGTGATTCCCAAAGGACCGCAGAGAGGTAAAATCCTGCTGGTGTATTCACTGCACACTTCAACGCTTTACGGGAAGCTGTCGAAATCTCCCGAGAGCATTGAGGACTGGGGTGAAGAGTTCGTGATCCATCAGTCCGCTACCTATCCGCAGCTCTTCTTCACGAGCGACAACAAAATCATCTGCTTTTTCAGAGACAGCACCATCTCGCAAGGCGACATCTCATTTGCTGAGATCAATCAGGATATGGATCTGGCGAGCCTTCAGACAAGGAAGCTGATCCTGGCACCCAAGAATAAAACCGTTTACTACATCGCTGAGCAGCACGGAAATATAATTGGGATTGCCTGGGATTATTTCGATCAGATCACCAAGACTCACCAGAGCGTGTTTTACGCCCAGTCCGATACCAGAAGAATACTCTGGAAGGACATTCATGGAAAATTTGTTGCGGATCTGTCGAAAATGACGCCCATCTACACGGCGAAAGAGGGTCAGGTCAGGGTATGGGACGTGGCCTTCACAGCAGAGTCGAAGCCCGTCCTGGGCCTGGTTGAATTCGACGTGGAAGGCGCGGTTGGCGAAGTAGACTGCTGCGACAAATCAACTTACCTGTCCAGAGCCAAAATCATCGCCAACGGATCAGTCGAAGATCTTGGCGATATCGCCATGCGCTATTATTCAAGCGGCCTTTTCATAGATAGAACCCACTCTGATCTCGTTTATCTGATCCGTAGAAATGATGAACTCGATCGGTATAGCAGGTCAGCGCAACTGTCTTGCCTGCTTTCACTGGATGCAAAATTTCTGGCGAGGCCCAGAACCTCGGAAGACGCTCTTGACCAGCTTTTCTTGTTGAGTATGGACCGGTACGTGAGCTATACTGAATACCGCACCAAAACACTCATTCTAAACCAAAATGATTTGGGAAACTGTCATTGATCAAGGTAGAGCTGTTTTGGCGGTTGACTGTTGTACTGGATACTTCACGCGCAAGAAGCGTTCTGGAATTTCCCAAATCATGACCTGGGGTGAGTTGTCTTTCCGATCCTGACTCAACAGATACTCGCGCATTGGCACAATCGGGCCTTTCCCTTCCTGAGCGGCATTCAGCACTTCGGTATTGAGCGCCCGCGAGAGCGCCCCATCGAAGTGCCAGGCATTGTTTTTGCTGACTGCACTGTAGCTGGTACCGACCAGCGTGACGGCCAAGCTGTCGTCGCCCAGCAGGCCACCGCCGCCCTCGTCGGTGCGGGTGTAGACCGCCTCCTGCACCGTGTCGGGCGGCGGCCCTTCGCCTTCCGGCACCGGCACGTACCTCAGCAGGTCCCCTGAGCGTTTCACTGGAGGCTTCTTCGATGCCCCATACGTCGCTGTTGGTAGATCCAGGTCCAATTCGTTCACGACAGGTGCGAGGGCCTGCGCCGCCACCTGCGCGCCCAGCGGTGTCCAGTGGGTATCTGTATGGAGGAACAGGTCTCCCTGCGCTTTGGCTGCCTTGAGGTCCGACGCCAGATCCGGCGTCGGGATGCCCGCCTGGGTGAGCTGCTGGCGGAAGTTCTCGTACAGCCCAGCATTGACCGCTGGAGCCTTCGCGCCGCTCAACTCGTCGGCGTAGACCCGCACTTTCGCTGGAATGAGCGCTACTACCAGTTTCGCGCCCTGTTTCGCCAGTTCGTCCCGGACTTGCTTGACATACTCGACCTTGCCTGCGACCTCGGCAGGGTCGGTCTTGCTGGTCTGAAATTCCTCGCTGGTGAACAGCCAGCCGTCCTTACCGATCACCGCGCCGTCGCGGGCCTCACCGAACAGCCGGTAGTTCAGCCCGCCCCATAGGTTCACACTGGCATCCCGCCAGGGCACACCGGGGTCGAGATTGGTCTTTTCGTAACTCGCCATCCACTGCCCCGTTACCACGTCTTGCCCGGCGGGAAAAGTGCGGGTGCCCTTGGAGCTGAGCGTCAGCACTGCGCCCACACCCACCACTGCCAGCAGAAAGGCAGCGGGCAGCCACTGCAAGATCTTTGGAGCAGCCGGGTTGTCCGGATTGGGTTTGACGGTGTCCTGGGCAAACTCAGTCATTTACTGCACCTCAAGGAGGAGAGCATATATGCAGAATCTATCCCGGGCACCGCCTTACTTGGTCTTGGTGCTGCTGGTGGTCAGGGTGAAGCCACTGTCGGTGAGGACCAGGGCGTAGGCGCTGCCGCGCTCCAACTTAACGCCTTTCAGGGTGCCCAATGCCTTGGTGCCGCTGAATGCCGCCAGATCGACGGTAATACCGTTGACGGCGCGGCTGCCACTCTGGCCGGGCTTGACGCCACTGACCACAGCGGTTTTGCCGTCGGCGGTCTTGAGGTCGATACTCGCTACCTTGCTGAGGTTGTAGATCACCAGCAAGGCCTTGGCGCGGTTGTCAGCCGAGGGATCAGTCAGGATATTGAGCTTGGCCCCGTCAGCGACCACACTGTAGAACTTGCCTGCCTCGACCTTCAGCTTGGTGCTGACACTGCCGACTTTGGCAGTGAAGTCGCCCTGAGGAATGACGACGTAGACGCTGGCCGCATTTTTGTCAGCCGTGATGGGCTTATCGCCGAGGGTGGCCGCTGGGGCGTTCAGCACCCGGACGAAGGCACTATTGGCAGGTGGGGCCGGGTCGTAGAGGCCTTCTTGGGCGAAGGCAAAGCCGCTGAGGGCCATGAGGAGGAGCGAGAGCTTTTTCATTGTTGGCACTTTAGCGATTGTGACTGATCTCTTCCTGAGACCTGACCCGGGCGAGCATTGACCAGCCTCTCGCCCACACCGTCAACGATCAGCCAGCCAACCCCCCCTCCCCACTCTGTGAAGGTCAACCAAACACAACGTTTAGGGCTTCTGAACGTACTTCAAGGCTCCCTCTGACAGACTGCCGCATGGCTTCCCTGATGCACTTCCTGAAACGATTCCTGACGCTCGAGGCATCAGCGACGCCCTTTCCTTCTGCGCCGGAAATGCCTGCATCCCAGAATCTTGGAAGAAATGCTCAGTCCGAGGACCACACCGTCTCCTTCGACGACCTGCTACGTGCAATGGGTGCCGATCTTTAACCCTTACCGATGAATTTCGCCCCGCTGGAAAGCGGGGTTTTTGCTGCTGCCATCAGCCACAGCGAGGCATGGGTGCAAAGATTGACCGCAACTGACCCCACACAGCCTCAGCCCCACCCCGGCTGATTCCCCACGCTATCGGCCAGCCTCTCACCTGATTTGCATTGCTATCGGCCAGCAGGCACAGCGTTTTCTATACTGACAGCCGATGACCTCCCCTTGGAAATCACACGTCGTCCTCAGCGGTTCAATCGAACATGCCTTGCTCTCCAGCGCCTCGGCAGAGATCGCGAGAACAGGTCCACAGCTGCTCACCCTCGCCATTGCGCAGGGGTTGAGACGTTACGACGATGTGACGCTCAGAACGGCCCTTGCCCGCTTATTGATCTCGGCTGAAGTGAACGACGGTAGAATGATTGGATGACTGACCGTTGGCTCCCATCGCACCTCACCCGAGCTCAACTCGAAGAACGTCGCC
>NZ_WXZL01000080.1 GCF_009982895.1 Deinococcus alpinitundrae
TTCAACTCACCGCTTTTCGCCGTCCTTGTCGAGGGACAAGAGGGAATTGACAGTTTCCCCGTCTAGGACAGCCTCAAACCAAAGTTGTCAGGTACTGAGCTCCTACTCCTCAGCGTCCAGACACACCGCAGCTGAACGTCAGCATCCCTTCTCGGATGGAGCACTAGATGGGGCTCTTCAGTCATGAATCTCCGGGTGTTTTTATCGAGGAAATACTGTACTGAAGCCGATTTTTCCGGTCTACTTCCGACTTTTGACTTATAGAGAGAATTCTAGTCCCCCACTCATTCAGGCAGGCGATGCGTTTTAGTAGAGAGGCTCCTGTCGAGGATAGGAGCCCCGCGCATATTCTAATCACCTTCATCCATCATAAAATTCGAGATAAACTCGTCGAGTATCGGTTTAAGTAAGAATGTCTCACTTCCTAAATTCTTCTTGCAGTGCTGCATTCTCAAGATCGTTCTTGTAGCTGCGCCCTCTAGGGGTCAAAAGTGGCGAGGAGCTGGGTAAACCTCGGCTGGGACAGCATTCTTCGACCTGACCGAGGACGTAGAGCACGTTGAAGGGCATCCAGACCGCGCCGAAAGAGGCTTTTCTGCAGGTAACCGTGCTTCAGCCGTTTGCTCGGTGTCCGCTGTTCAAGCCATTCGCCAGACAGACAGCACCAGACGAATGCGAGCACCACCACGCCGAACAAGAGCGAGAGGCGCGTATCAGTGGTCAAGCGGGTCGCTTCCAGCTCAAATCCTCTGGATTTGAGCGCTTGGTGCATGTTTTCTGCGTTCCAGCGCCAGGCGTAGCGAGTCACGGCCTGTGTTCCCCAACCGTGATAGGCCAGGAACAGAGTTTGGCCATGGGCGTTCTTGCAGGCCAAGACTCGCATCTGAACGCCATAGACCGTCATCGGGCAATGCCAGATCCGCAGTTCACCCGGCTGGAGTTTCTTGAAATAGACCCATACCGGCGCTTTGTTCACCCGGGTATCGGCTTTGAGTCGAATGGTCGGCTTGATGCCCAGATCTTTCAGTGTGCGAAACCAGTCCTGGCCGACGAATTCTCGATCAGCGAGCAGGGCCAGACGCTTCCCCTCAAGGAGCGGCATCACCGTACGCAAGAGTGCCGTTCGGGTGGCGGTCTTGCTGTTGCCTCCATGGGGCAACAGCGTCCAGGCAATCGGGAAGCTAAACGAGCACCACATCACGCTGAGGGTCAAGAAGTTAAGGTCGCGCTGCCCCCACTTCCAGTTGGTGCGGTCCATGATCAAGATCAGCTCCGACTCGTCCTGAACATGCTTGAGGATGAAGGCGGCAATGCGCTGTTGTTGATCTGGCCAGTCAAATTGCACGAACCGCTTGAGACGCTGGTACAGCGTCTCTTCACCACCCGGTAAGCGGACTCGCGAGACCAATTGATACAAGCAGACCGTGCGCCCGTCGATCATGGCCAGCACTATTGATCTCGGCTGAAGTGAACGACGGTAGAATGATTGGATGACTGACCGTTGGCTCCCATCGCACCTCACCCGAGCTCAACTCGAAGAACGTCGC
>NZ_WXZL01000081.1 GCF_009982895.1 Deinococcus alpinitundrae
GACTCCGCTTTTTTAGGCGTCTCGAATCCGATTTACCTACTGGCAATTAGTAAAATAATGACCGGGCTTAACGCCTAAAAATAGCAAGTATTCCCGCACTGGCTAAGTTCTCAAAAGCTGAACATCGGAGTGTGTGATAGAGGCAAGTTTCTATAAAGAGTATAATGAACAAATTATGCTGAAGTTGCCTCAACAATCAACACTGCTGCGAACCCTTGCAATTGCCTTATGCGGGTTGCTCCTGCCGCTCCTGTGGCCCGGCCTCTTGAGTCATTTTTTTGACACCAGTAGCGCCATGTCCAGCATGCACAGCGCCACACCCCTCGCTCTTACCGCCCTGCAGGTCGGCTCCGACGCCCTGATCGGCCTCGCGTACACCGTGATCGCTGGTCTGATTGCTTATGTGGTGTATCTCAACCGCAACCGACTGCCCTTCGACTGGGTCATCCTCTCCTTCGGGTTGTTCATTGTCGCGTGTGGCATCACGCACGTGATGCACGTCGTCACCCGCTTCCTTCCAGTCCTGTGGCTCGACGGGTATCTGCGGGCCATTACCGCCATCGTCAGTGTGGCGACGGCCGCCGCATTGCCTCACCTGATCCCCCGCATTACCGCCCTGATCAATGCAGACGAGCGCGTCACCACGCAGCAACAGGAGCTCGAAGAGACCAACCAGCGGCTGCAACAAGCGCTGAAAGACACGGAAGTCCTCTATGCCTTGTCGTCCAGTCTGGAACGCGCCCAGAACGTCGAAGATGTGCTGCGAGAAGCAGCGGTTCTGTTGGCAGACGTGACAAAGGTGGATAGCTTCCAGCTGTGGAGCATTCAGGGTGACCATGCCCAGGTCATTTACAGGCAGGGCAGCATCGATGTCACTCACACAGCCTTCTTTAAAAACGGCCTCGACCGCCCACGGGGATCGATATGGAAGGCGCTCGATCACCGGACGGTCCTCTACATTAATGAGGCGTCCAGCTTTTCAGGTGTGGTGCACGAACGGATTGAGCTCAACGTGAATACCCTCGCGCACCTTCCGCTGTATACCAGCCGCGCAACGTACGTGCTGACCTGCCTGCGCCACACCTTCACACCATGGACAGAGAGCGAACGGCGTCTGCTGGAAGTCGCAGCACAGAACATCACCGTGGCCATGGAACGCCAGCACCATGCCGCCCTGCTCGAGGCCGCAGCGCGCACCGACCCGCTCACCGGCCTGGGCAACCGCCGCGCCTTCGATGAAATGCT
>NZ_WXZL01000082.1 GCF_009982895.1 Deinococcus alpinitundrae
CTCAGTACCTGACAACTTTGGTTTGAGGCTGTCCTAGACGGGGAAACTGTCAATTCCCTCTTGTCCCTCGACAAGGACGGCGAAAAGCGGTGAGTTGAAGCAATGACCTCCTCAACTCCCGCTTGCCCCCAGCGTACCGAACTGACCGAACACTTCAAAGCTTGCGTCCCCTTCCTGCGAATCGACACGCTCCAGCGTGTCGTCGACCTGGTCCTGGCGATGATCACGGCCCAGAGCGTCAACCACAGCGATCTGGCCCCGCAGATGCCTGGCAGCAGCTCACCTGAAGCCAAGAAACGGCGCGTGGGACGCGCAATTCACGATGAACAACTGACCATGCAGGTGTTCTTAGCGCTGTTGCTCGTCCACCTTCCACCCGGGAAGGTGTTGATGAGCTTGGACCGGACGACGTGGGAGCACGGAGCAGCGCCCCTGAATCTCCTCGTGCTCGGGGCTGTGGTCCACGGGTACACCATCCCGCTGGTCTGGATTGCCTTGGACCACACCGGCAACAGCCATACCAGAGCGCGGATGTGGCTCGTCCTTAAGCTCTTGGAGGCCCTTCCAGCCCGTCGCTGGAAGGGCCTGGTCGCCGACCGTGAGTTCATTGGTGCCGAGTGGTTCCATTTCCTTCGGCGTCAGGGGATTCGTCGAGCGATCCGGATCCGCAAAGACACGGTCCTGGATGAGCTGCGAGCAGATGAATGGTTTGATGATGTCCAGCAAGGAGAATTCCGCGTCATGGCAGAGAAGACCCAGGTCTTCGGGGAATGGATGCGCGTGGTGGCCACGAGATCCCCTTCGGGGGATCTCGTCATCATCGCCACAGATTTCGGCGTCTGGGAGACGTGGAAGCTGTATAAGCTCCGCTGGTCCATCGAATGCACCTTTGGAAGCCTCAAGACCCGAGGCTTCGATTTGGAACGCACCGGCGTCACCCAGCCCAAACGGCTCGAACGCCTGTTTGGGCTGGCGATCCTCGCCTGGATCAGTCTCTTGCGGGTAGGCATTTGGCTACATGAAATCAAGCCCATCAAGACCTTGGCCCATGGCCGCAAAGCCATGAGTCTGGTGCGCTACGGTGCCGAGCGCCTCAGAAACGCGCTGAGATGGGATCCAGACGACTTGGCCGTGCTGTTTACAGTGC
>NZ_WXZL01000083.1 GCF_009982895.1 Deinococcus alpinitundrae
TCACCGGAGACGGCGCTTTTCCCTCCGCGCGAATCTCATCGCCGCGCTGTGCAATCACTCGCTTACTGAGAGAGCGTGACTTTCGCAGGAGGTCTATTGATACTATGGCTTTTCCTTAAGCGGCGAATAATGGTGTCGTTTAGTGGCTTACCACTTGGAGTAGTATATCCCTCTTGCGATAATATATCAGCTATTTCAGTATTATTACGAGATTGAGACAACATTCTTATCTTCTCGAAGAAAATGGGATGAAATTGCCTTTTAGGGTTGAACTTCACCTTCCTCCTTTTCTTCGACTTAATCCCGTGCACTTTTCTTACGGAATCAACGTTATATGCCGTAAAATCCAATCCCTTCTGAGTTTTAAATCCTTCACTATTCAAAATTTCCGCAACTTCTGCTCGATTATGCAATAGATATAGATCTCTTATTCGCTCAACAAGAATTGGCGAAGTGTCCAGAATTTTGGTGGATTCTACATCAAAATTCAGTAAACTCTTAGTCCCAGAAGACCAGACTACTATTGCGGTGACTTTATCCTTTTTTCTGGTTAATGTTATTTGCTTAATGAGCTCTCGAATGATTTGTTTTTTTGTGGGATTGTCATGGCAGAGTGCTCCCACAGCAGACCAATGTTTTGCGAAAGCTCTGAAATCAAAATTACGTCATCCTGGCTCAACGATGGTTCATTTTCATGCATTGCAGCTAACTGACCCTTAACAGTCTCCAGCTCAACCTCGGCAATGACCAGCTCCCGCATCAACCGCTGCGCCGATATCGATTGTGCATCGTGAGTGACGGCCACCCGCACCATAGCCTCCGCCTGGGAAACCATGGCCTGAGCATCGGCGAGCCGCTTTGCACTGAGTCGGCGTTGCTGCTTCAACTGATGATCCGCATCCTGTGACAGGCGCAAGACGCTATCCACTCGCGCTGGTGAAAGGGCTTCAAGCAGAGCGGCCTGTAACACAGCGTCAAGTTGGTTGCCAGGAATTGTTTGGCACATATGTCCGGCACCTCAGTACCCGACAACTTCCGTTTAAGCCGCTCCTGGAGCTGAGAAAGAACTTATCAGCACTGTAAACAGCACGGCCAAGTCGTCTGGATCCCATCTC
>NZ_WXZL01000084.1 GCF_009982895.1 Deinococcus alpinitundrae
TCAGGTGGCGCTTGGACGGGCTGGAATCACTGCTGTCCATCCTCATGAGCCCTTTTCCAGCGCTAGGAGCAGCTTGAAGCCAAGTTGTCCCGTACTGAGTGAGGGAACGAACCATGGCCTGGCTGCAGTCGTTCCAGCGCGTCCGGATCCGCGATGAACACAAGGCCCAGCACTCCCTGGGCTTTGTTCAGCTCGCCTGCATCCTCATCCTGCTCCGCCAAATTTCTGGATGACTTCTACCGCTGTTTGGCCCGATGGGCTGGCCCACTTCTATCTTCTACAGCCTGACCGCCGCAGTTGCTGCGGTATTCGGACGCGATGGTCTAAAAACGGCATTCGACTGGTTCGGAAGCTGGAAAGTCCCGGCAGTCATAGCCGTGCCTTCGACGGGCAGCTTAGAGACCATGCCACTGCTGAGCTTCCCAGCTGCCGAGCCACCGCAAGATGACCCCGATTTTCCTTCTGCGACCTGCACCGACTGGCCCGCCGTGGTTGGTGATGACGCACCGCTCGCCGATCTGCCCAGCGTTCAACCCCTCGTTTCCGCCGTCACCGTGGCGACGCCCTTGGTTTAGGAGACCCCATGAACGAACTGCTAAAGCTGCTCACCGACATGTTAGGTACCACGTTGCCGATTAAGGCGGTCGTCGAGCTCGCGCCGATCCTCGCGCCAGTCGTGCTGGACCTGGCCGATGGCGACGCACACCTCTCCGCCGAGAACCGACTGAAGGTGTAGGAAGAAATCAAGCACCTCAAGGAGCGTGGTGAACTGTGAAACGCCTGCTACTGATACCTGCGTAATTTGGGAACAGCTTACCCTTCGGCTATGCCGCAGATTTGGCGACCTGAAAGGCTGACGCGTCCCCAACTGGAGGAGCGGCG
>NZ_WXZL01000085.1 GCF_009982895.1 Deinococcus alpinitundrae
AGTTCAAGCCGCTCCCAGCGCTGAAAAAGGTGTAATCAGCAGGCTGAAGAGCACCTTGAGGTCGTCTGGGTTCCATCTCAGCGCGTTTCTCAAGCGCTCCGAACCGTAGCGCACCAAGCTCATGGCCTTCCGGCCATGGGCCAGGATCCTGATGGGCTTGACTTCGTGCAACCAGACGCCCACCCGCAGCAGACTGGTCCAGGCCAGGAGGACCAGACCGAACAGCCGTTCGAGCCGTTTGGGCTGGGTGACGCCCGTCCGCTCCAAGTCGAAGCCCCGGGACTTGAGGCTGCCAAAAGTGCATTCAATGGACCAGCGAAGTTTGTACAGCCTTCGAGTCTCCCAGAGGCCAAAATCGGTGGCGATGATGAGGAGATCCCCTGTTGAGGATCTGGTCGCCACCACCCGCAACCATTCTCCAAACACGCAGACCTTGTCCGCCACCTCTCGAAATTCACCCTGCTGGACGTCGTTAAACCATTCTTCAGCCCGAAGGCCATCCACGAGGGTGTCCTTGCGAATGCGGATCGCTCGCCGGATACCCTGACGTCGGAGAAACCGAAACCACTCGGCACCAATGAACTCGCGATCGGCGACTAGGCCCTTCCAGCGCGTCGCTGGAAGGGCCTGCAGGAGCTTGAGGACCAGCCACATGCGGGCTCTGGTGTGGCTGTTGCCGGTGTGGTTTAAAGCGATCCACACCAGGGGGATGGTGTACCCGTGGACAACCGCACCGAGCACCAAGAGGTTGAGCGGCGCTTCGCCGTGCTCCCAGGTCGTTCGATCCAAGCTCATCAGGATCTTCCCCGGCGGAAGGTGGACCAGCAGCAACGCCAGGAAGACCTG
>NZ_WXZL01000086.1 GCF_009982895.1 Deinococcus alpinitundrae
CTAGTAGTCCGTCAAGAAGGATTTGATGGAATTTTCGGGTAGAGGCAGGGCAGCTTTCGGCGGGCATCGTCGGTGGTGAACCGCCACTTCACGCCCACCCGCTTCTGGTTGCGCTTCCTCGACCAGGCCTCGACTTCGCTACGAAGCCGCTCTACACTGTCGATCCGACGATCCAGACATTGACGTGACAGCACAGCGAACTCGATCTCGACAGCATTCAGCCAACTGCCGTGCTTGGGCGTGAAATGGAACTCCAACCGTGTGGCCAGCCGCCGCGCTTCGGCGGCTGGGAACGTCTCGTACAGGGCCGCGACGGTGTGGGTGTTGAGATTGTCCAGCACCACGCGGATAGTGACTGCATGGGGATACAGCACGTCGCAGACGTGCTGCATACAGATTGCGAACTCGGTCTTGGTGCGCTGTTCGGTCACCTTCAGCCAGCGTTTGCCGCTGAGCGGTTCCAACACGCCGAAGAGGTTGGCCGTCCCCTTACGTTCGTACTCGTCGTTTTCACGGAGCGGCTGGCCCGGCTTCAAGGGGATGGGGGTCAGGACATCCGCCAGCAACTGACATGGTCGTTCGTCGAAGCAGATCACCGGAAAGAGCGGATCCAGTGGCTGAGCATAGAGATCCAGCACGTCCTCCATCGCCGCAACGAACGCGGCGTTTTCAGTCGGCGGAATCACCCACTGTTCCTTCAGATGCGGCTTGAGGACGTTTTTTTCAGCGTTTTCCGGATGGTCTCGTGACTCACTGCCGGAACGTATCCGAGTTCGACCATCTTGTCGGCCAGCAGGCGCAGGGACAGGCGTGCCTG
>NZ_WXZL01000087.1 GCF_009982895.1 Deinococcus alpinitundrae
TGATATTGCAAGACCCCTGTGGAGGATCAGTTCGGTCTGGCCCAGTATTCTTCGAATCGAGTGGGTGAGCGGTACCCCAGGCTGGAATGGCGTCGCTCGCGGTTGTAGAAGATCTCAATCCACTCGAAGACCAAATTACGCGTGTCAGCGCGGTTTCCCTGTACCTTGTGGAGATCGAGTTCCATCTTGAGAGTGGCGAAGAAGCTCTCCATCGCGGCATTGTCCCAGCATTCCCCTTTCCTGCTCATGCTCTGGAGCGCCTGGAGGCGCTCCAAGGCCTGTCGATACTCGCTACTGGCGTATTGAACCCCCTGGTCCGAGTGATGGAGAATTTCCTGTCCAGGACGTCGGGTTCGCTGGGCCATCGTGAGTGCAGCCACGACCAGCTCGGTATGAAGCGTCTTGCGCATGGCCCAACCGATGATCTTCCTGGAGAACAAATCCATCACCACCGCCAGGTAGATCCAACCCTCGGACACGGGTAAATACGTGATGTCTGTTACCCATTTCCGGTTCTGCTGGTCCGCAGTGAAGTTGCGGTTGAGTAGGTTGTTAGCCACTGAATGCCGGTGTTTTGAGTTGGTGGTGGTGCGAAACTTCCGCTTGCAGCGCACCTTGAGCCCTGCCGCCTTCATTAGCCGGGTGATCCGCGCCCGACTAACCTGCATCCCCTCGTCCGCCAGAACGACCTGGACGCGGGGGGCACCCTAGGTGCCCCGACTCTCCTTATGAATCCTCTGAATTGACGCTGTGAGCGTCACGTCTGCCTGAACGTAACGGTTCTCTGGCCTTCTCCACCACGCAAAATAGCCACTA
>NZ_WXZL01000088.1 GCF_009982895.1 Deinococcus alpinitundrae
GACCGAGTCCCCAAGGATGCTGTCGCAGGTGGTTGAGGACGATAGAGTGGGGCGAGCCGCTCGGGTGTGTTTTCATAACCGAAAACACCTTCCCAGAGCGGCTCTAGCCTTTTATCCCTCCAAAACTGTCATTTACTTAAGTTGTCCACAAGACTTATCTACAGGCCCGCGCTGATTCCTGTGGATAAGTCTTGTGTTGGAAGCTCAGCTGGATTCTCCCAAAATATCGCTCAGGGTCGGGAAATCTCTCCAGTGCGCTTTCAGCAGTTCTACCTTTATTTCACTGTGAAAACCCTGGGTAATCTGTAGCAGCTTGATGTCTTCTTTCCTCGCTCCCGGGTCAGGGATTTTGGACAAGCTCAGCGCTATCTTCTCGTGTTTTTTTGACCTGAGCGGCCCTCTTAAGATGGTATTGATGGTCAGATGGTGTTGATGGTCTCGTCGCAGCGTTTCGTACTGTGCTCGCAAGTTTTTGTAACAAGCCGGAAGGTCATCGACGCTTATGCACCTACCTTTGGGCTGAATGATGCCCTCCAGCCCGAGGGCATTGAGATAGGTATGAACGGCTTCTCTCGGTACTGGCTGTGAGGTTCCCCCCTCGGTCGGTCCAGTCCGATTGCACTTTAAAGCGTACCTCAGCCCGCCTGTTTCAGGCGGGCGTATTCATTCGGGGAGCGGTCTTCTAGAGGCTAGTTGAGACGGGATCGAAGTTTGGCGGGATGATTTTGCCGCTGGCAAACTGGAGCGATGGATCGCCGTGCGTACCCGAGTGATGTCGA
>NZ_WXZL01000008.1 GCF_009982895.1 Deinococcus alpinitundrae
CACGACTCATTCAGGCGTGGCAGCGTGTTCGGTACATTCAACTCCCGACCCGATTGCTCTCCGGCAGCCAAGCGTGACCGATTTAAGCAGGTATCAATAAGTTACGAACTGATTCTGCTCACTTGCCGTCCTTGCCCGGCAGCGGACGGGTGCGGGCCGGGCCGCCGTCCACGCCGCCGTTGCTGCTCGTTCCCACGCCGCCGGTTTCCTTGCCCGCTGTGTCGCTGCCCTCACCCGTGTCGTTGGGTTCGCCCTGGCGGTCCTCGTAGTCGAAGCCGCCCAGACGGCCATCGTCGAAGCCCGGCTGGTCGTTGGGGTTGGCGCGGTCCGCCTTCACGTCGGCGCGCAGCAGGTTCTCGGCGATGTTCTTTTCTTCGAGCAGTTCGGCGGTGGTTCCCTCGTCCACCACTTCGCCCAGCAAGCCATCATTCACAGCGTCACGGTCAGTCATCCGGTCAGCCTAGGGGAAGCGGGTGCGCGGCGACTGAGCACTTGCCTTAAGCGGCGTTTACCCTTGCGCTGAATCTGTGCCCAGCTTCGTGCTAGGCTCTTTCGGCTGATGAGCCGCCCACTGCCTGCTGCCCGCCTGTCCTCACCCCACGCCGCGCTGTTCGTGGTGGGTTTCGGTGCTTTTTTGCTGCTGGGCCTCATTCAAGCGGGCTACGGCCCGGCCTTTCCGAGGTTCGAGGCGAGGTTCGGCGTCAGCACGGCCACGGTGGCAGGCATCAGTAGCGCCCACTTTTTTGGCAGCGCGTTGGGGCCGCTGCTCCTCGCTGCGCTGCTGACCCGCTTTGCGCTGCGGACCTCGGTCATGATCGGCAGCGCTGCCTTCGCACTGGGCGTGCTGGGACTAATCGGCGCAGGGCTGCTCGGGGTGGGCTGGCCGCTGATGCTGGCTGCCGCCCTGCTCACCGGCCTGGGTTTCGGGGCGCTCTCGGGGGGCTTTAACGCGGCGTTTGCCACCCTGGGGGCCGGGCCGTCGAGTCTGGTCAACGCCATGTTCGGCATCGGCTCGGTGGCCGCGCCGCTGCTGGCGCTGGGACTGGGCGCGTACCCTGGTCCGTTCGTGCTGGTGGCGTTGCTGGCCGCTTTGCTCACTGCCTCGCTGCGCAGCGTGCGAATCTGGCCTGTCCAGCCTGCCGAACTGGCCCAGGGCCGCGTGCCGGTCGGCCAGGTCGCCCGCTTCGGACTGCTGTTTTTCGCTTACGTCGGCATCGAGGCGGGGCTGGGCAGCTGGGCCACCGTTCACCTCAGCCGCATCGGCAACCCGCATCCGGAAGCCGTCACCAGCCTCTACTGGCTGGCGCTGACAGCGGGCCGCCTGGGCTTTGCCGCCATCGCCGCCCGCTTTCAGCCGTTCCGGGTCGTGCTGACCTGCGCGGCGCTGGCGTTGATCGGGAGCTTGCTGATCGCCGTTCCAGTTCTGGCGGCGCTGGGGTATGTGGTCGTGGGGCTGGGCGTCGCGCCGGTCTTTTCCACGCTGCTGGCCTGGTTCACGGCCCGCTTTCCGGTGCGTGCCGCGCCGCTGATGCTCACGGCGGGCAGTCTGGGCGGCGCGGTGATGCCTGCTTTGATCGGCGTGCTGGTGGCCCGCTTCGGCGTGCAGGCCGTCGCGCTGACGGTGGCCGCCGACGCCGTGCTGCTGGGCTTCTTGGTGGTGTGGGTGCGGCTCAAGCTGCGCGACTGACCGCAGGAGCCGAGGGAGACACAGCACGAATCGGAGACGGCCTCGGCATTCTCATATCAGATTCTGATAATCACTAGCTATGTATAAGAATCTGATAACAAAGTTGTCGGGCTGGCGGATGCTGTGGGCGTGGCTGGAGCCGCTGGTGCTGGCCGTCGTCATCACCCAGGTCGGTGTGACGCTGGTGGGCGTGGACGGTGCGAGCATGATGCCCAACCTGCGCCACCACGAACGCCTGTTGATTCCCAAGTACGAAACCTGGCTGCACAAGCTGGGCGTGGGCGACTTCCGGCGCGGCGACATTCTGGTGTTCAAACCACCCACGCACGATCTCGACCGTCCGCTGTTGGGCGATTGGCTGGGTCAGTGGACCAATCACCTCACCTACCGGCCCTTTCTGGTTAAGAGGCTGATCGGGCTGCCGGGCGACCGGGTGCGGGTGTCGGGTGGCGAGGTGTTCGTGAATGGCGTGCGGATCAGTCAGCAGTTCACGGCGGCTTACTGGCAGGCCCAGGGCTGCTGGGACCAGAGCAGCGCTGTCGCCAATCACGCCCGCCTGGACGTGGCAACAGGCCAGGCAAGCGGTGAAGTGACGCTGGGGGCTGGGCAATACTTCCTGATGGGCGACAACCGCACGGCAAGCGGCTCGGAAGACTCGCGGCTTTTCGGGCTTGTGGCCCGGCGCGACATCGCAGGCCGTGCGGCGGCGGTGGTGTGGCCCCTCCTGCGCCGCCGCACGGCGATTTACGACTGTCACGCCACCTTCAGGCCGCAGGACCACGTGATCTACAGTGGGCCGTCGGCGCTCAACCTGCGCTGGCTTGGGCGTCCGGCGGCGTTCGGCGCGGCGCGGCTCTCCCGCTGAGGTGGGCGTTGCCTTCAGCCGCTGTAGAGGGCCTGCTCGCTGCCATCCGCTCTCGCACGGCTTCCACTCGCTCTACCTGTGCGCTTTGCAAGTCCGCCCGGGCATGAAAAGAGACGTATTTCCATGACGCATGCTCTATGCTTTGGCAATTCTTGCCCCACCAAGACCGCCTGTGGCAGAATGACGCCGCTTCAAGTCTGGTTTCAGCTTCACTTCAGCTCCCGCGCCACTGGCAAAAAGCGGGACTTCATCACGGAGGACGTATGGCCGCAGAGCATAAGCAGATCAAGCTGACCCAGGAAGGCTTCGAGCGCCTTCAGCGCAATCTGGAGCAGGAGCAGGGCCGTCTGGCCGAGGCCACCCGCATCTTGCAAGAGCAGATGGAAGCCAGTGCCGATTTCGAGGACACGGGCTTGGAAGACGCCAAGCGCGAGAAGGTCATGATTGAGGCGCGCATCGAGGAATTCGAGGACACCCTGGCGCGCGCCACCCTGATCACCGGCGATGAGCACACCGGCAAGGTCGAACTCGGCAGTGTGCTGGTCCTTTATAACGAGGCTACCAAGCAGGACATGAAGGTGCAGCTCGTCAGCGCGCCGGAAGCCACCATGCGCGGCGGCAGCCTCTCTAAGATCAGTGACGACAGCCCAGTGGGCCGCGAGTTGCTGGGGCGCAAGAAGGGTGAGAGCTTCGTCGTGAATCTGGAGAGCGGCAAGCAGATGAAGTACAAGATCAAGAGCCTGGATTGAGGCCGCTCCGTTGAGCGGACGCTGGAAGCACGATCTTTGGGCGTGAACGAGCTGGTAGTGGCGTCTGTGGAAGTTTGTCTCGTCCCTGCAACCGGATCACTGCTCCAAGTTGAAAGTCAGCAGGAAGCGAGGCGTCTAAAGAATGTGCTTTAGACGCCTCGCTTCCTACAGGTTGAACGGTTACCGGGAGATCGTCGGCTCAGGCTGTCAGTCGCCGTGTCCCGCTGCCGGGTTTACCGCTGCGCACGAAGGCGGCGGCCAGCAGAATCAAGACCCCGACGATCAAACCGCCGAGCACGACGGTCATCTCCGGGCGGGCCAGATAAACGCCCCAGTAGGCCCACAAAATTACGCCGCTGACGGCCAGATCGCGGTTGGCGCGCAGCAGAAACGCCCCCACCAGCGAGGCGACGACGACCAGTAGCGCCGACCAGATGGGGCCGCTCAGCCCCAGGGCGAGCGTCTCGCTGCGTTTGAGTTCCAGGCTTCTGAGCCGCGTGTAGAGCCAGATCAGCGAGCCAAGCAGTGCCAGCATGATCAGCACGCTCAACCCGAAATGAAGGCTCTGAAAGGCCAGCAGCCAGCTGACGTTGAGCAGATTGGCCAGCATGTACGGCCAGAACAGAGCGTCGTAGCGCGCTCCCCGCTGGCCCGGCAGCGCCTGATATACCGCAAAGACCAGCAGGCCCAGGAAGATGATGCCCCAGATGGCGAAGGTCAGTCCGGCGGGTGTAAAGGCGTTGGGCAGCGAGTCCGAAATCTCACCGTTGCTGTTACCGAACAGCGGCAGGGCGTTGGAGAGATAGTTCATGACCAGCGTCAGCAGCGTGGCCAGGACCAAGGTGATCTGTCTGGAAAGGCCTGTCATGGATTTACCCTAACGGTTCTCGCCGTCAACTGACTGCGGGGGAAGTTGCCAACGGACGCCCTCAGTGCTTGAGCAAGGCTTCAGCCAATCATCTTTTAGAAGTCAGCGGCGAAGGGTACGCCGCGCGCCGATGCTCACGCAGGCGGCGGCAAGGGGAGCCAGTGCCAGCGTTTCGCGCCGCAGCAGCCCCAGCACCAGCGTGCCGAGGCTGAGCAGTCGAGCGGCCCGCACCCGCTCGTCCGAAACCTTACCCGGCACCAGATCGCACGAACTGGTGATGCGTTCGGAGGCGGCGAGCTGATTGCTCAGGCCCAGTGCCGTCAGGCTCAGCAAATCGGCCAGGACGCTGTGGCCCGCACCCCGACCGGCGGCAGGCAGTGCTCCGGCGGCCAGCACCCCCAGACCAGAAAGCGGTGGCGCGCTGAAGCGGTCACGCGCCTGACTCGACCACGCCAGCGCCGCGCCCGGCATCAAGCTGGAAACGCTGCTGCTGCTGAGGGCGGCGGCAGCGGCCTGCACGCCCAGGGCGGCAGCGTCTTGGGCACTCGGCGCTGGCCCTACCGTGGCGACTAGGGCGCGGGTGCTGCTGAGTGCCACGAAGCCCGGCAGGACGTGGCGTAGGCTGCTCAGCCCTTCGGGCGGCTCGGCCGCGTCTGCGGGCCGCCCCAGCGAGGCCACGAAGGCCAGCGGCATGGCGATCAGTGCCGTCTGCGAATGATCGGGGTCGAGTTCGCGGCCGATGGCCCAGCTGGTGAAGGTACCCAGGCCGATGCGCAGGCTGGCGGGCCAGGAGTGTCCCAGCAGTTTGGCGCTCAGCAATCCCAGGCCCAGTCCGGCAGCGGCCCAGCGGTTGGAGGGATAGGCGAAGTCGAGCGGCCGGGGGAGGGCGGAGACTAGAACTGGCCGAGCGGTGACGGAAGGCATCCCTTACCGTACTCCCCCTGAACAGGTGTTTTTTCGTAAGACCCCTTGCGCCATAGTTAAACTTATGAAGGGAAAGAGGTTGGAAGAGGGCGCGGCGCTGGTGGTGCTGGTCCTGATGATCCTGGTGATTCTGGCCGGAGTCATCGTCGTGAACGCCAATTTAGCGGTTAATACTCGTCGAAACACGGCTGATCAGCGGGCGTTGCTTCAAGCCCAATATCGTGCAGAATCCGGGGTTTCGCAGGCTCAAGCACAATTGGATTTCTTCGATATTTTAACGGACAATCTTAAGCCTGCCAATACTGTTTATCGCAATAATATGCAGGATATGTTTGTAAGTATCTGTAGCGAGGCGGGCGCTCCGTCGAATATCAACACTGCCTCCCCGCTGCCCTCGTTCGTTGCATTAGACGGCACTCATTTCATAAGAAATCTGAGTGGTTTAATCTTCTGTGACCTAACTAATAAGCCCTCTCCGGTCAAGGGTTTAACAGCGCTCTTTAGAAATTATTTCAATACTACAAACCCAACGAGCACTCTTTCCGATATGGGACTCGGTGGAACAAAGCTCGACGCTTACATTACGTCAGTGTTTAAACAGGGTACGCTGAACAGCGACGGGACCCTGTCGACTTCTTCAAGCAATAATCAAAGCTCACTCTCGTTTGGGGTCATCCCTATTGCAATTACACGACCTGGCCTTGATGTCTTCAATTTTACATTCATGGTGAGTGACTTAAAAAGTACAGGAAACCAGAGTGCCGGGGTTCGGAGTGTACGTTCAGACGCCACTGATTTCTCCAAACGTCAAGTTTATACACTCACTGTTGCAAAGCCTAGCTTCGCTAAATATGCGTTGTTTACAAACCATCACTATTCAAATTCATCTGATACTAATACCCTTTGGTTTACTAAGGATACCCAATTCAGTGGTCCTGTCCACACCAATCAAAACTTTAATTTTAATGCGAATCCTTACTTCGGAGGGCAGATGACCTCGGCTGGTTGTCCGGCTGGGCAGATCAAGACGGACTCTATGGGAGCCGACTATTGTGCTATTGCGCAATCGGCTGGCGCTCGCTTCTATAGCTCTAGCCAGACTACAATTCAGAGTTCCGCCAATATCAAGTCATCAGCGACCAGCATCAGTGGAAAGCCTTTCAAGGAGCTTTCGTTCGGAAACAATACCTCTGACAAACCAATTGTCGGTGATGCGAAGTGGAATAGCGACTTTATTCAGCTTCCCGAAAACGGTCAGAATCAGATCAACGACTCAAAAAATATAACGAACATTAATGGAATTGACCAGACAGGTTTATATCTAGATAGTGCCATAAAAAAGATAAGTTACGGGATATCTGGAACAGGTGTTAATAAATATCAACTTATAAATTATACCAGATCAGACTCTAAAGATATTTATCTTCGTTTTGATGCTAGTAAGACGATGCAAATCAACACAGGAACAATCAGTGCGCCGAACTGGGTGAACGCCAATAAGAACCTATCAACAGGAGAATGGCAGGCATCAACGATTCCAGGAGGTAGTTCTGCCAAATTTAATGGGGTTATTTACGCCAAAGGTGGAGTCAAAAGCGTCTATGGAAGCGCTGACCCTGCTGTTGCAAGTTTTGCTCAAATGACTCTTTCGGCAGATCAAGATATCGTATTGACTGGAAACCTGAAATATGAACAGTCTCCTTGTGACTCTGGAACAGCTAAGACAGCAGTGTGCTCTAGCTTCGATGGTAATGGAAATATCATCCAAAACGTTCTTGGGATCTACTCTTCCAATGGGAATATTGAGATTGCAAACAATTCAACTAACACTACCCAAGTGACTGACCCTGACAAAGGCACGGTCAATGCTCCTAATAACCTTACCGTACAGGCTGTACTTATGGCTTCAAAAGGAGCAATTCAGGTTCAAAATTATGCACTGGGAAGCGCTCGTGGAGCCTTGAATTTGACGGGTGGGGTCATTGAAAATATTTATGGCGCTTTTTTCACATTCAATGGAACTACTGGCGTTCAGTCGACAGGATTCAATCGTAATTTCGTTTACGATCCTCGTATGGACATCGGCTTCTCGCCCCCTAGTTTTCCGACGCAGAAGAATTGGGATATAAGCATGAAATATAACCTGACGGCTGGGGATAGGGATAGCATAAATGCCGCGAATATCCTACTCACGGGCAATGTCAGGCAGACAGCCCCATGAATAAAAAGCAGTATGGATTCACACTTCTCGAAATACTAATTGTCATGGTCATTATTGGTATTCTGGCAACCATATTGTTCTTTAATTTTAATGCTCAACTTCAAAAAACCCGCCTTCGCAATGCCGTAACTATACTCTCTAGTGATCTAGAGCGGGCACGTAGTGTTTCCTGGCGTTCAGGACAGAATACTAAAGTCCAGCTCCTCAGTAACAGAACGGGATATACCTATCAGCAGGGAGGTTCAAGCTCTACGGTTATTTTCCCCGATGGGGTGACAGCTTCCCTCTCTCCGACCAGCCTAGCCAACGCTATTTCATATAGCGCTCCTTTTGCTGATACAGGCGCCATAAGTGGAACTTTTACTCTAGAGGCAGCGAATCCAAGTTATACAAGTACGATCAGAGTTATCGGTGTTACCGGCAAGGTTATCAGATGAAAAAACATGCGAATCAAGGCTTTACCATTATAGAGATTCTCGTGGCTGTCTTCATTCTAGGAATTATCATCATCATCACTGCCCAGCCTCTTCTCAGTTCTCTTAGGCTCAGTGGAACCTCAGAAAAAACGTTGAACGGAACTAGAGAAGCCCAAGATGTTCTCGAACGTGCTCGCGCTACAGTCGTGGGTGATTACGCGAGTCCCCAAGCGGACTTGAATGTTATGTCCAAACCGGCGACTTCGACGGTTCTATGTCAGGATGTGGCCCCTGATTTTTCGATCAGTGCGACTTGTGCCGATACTTCCGGAAATACTCCTTTCTTACGTCGTTTAACTGTTACCACTACAATCCTAGATCAATCTCCGGTGATTCTGAGTCTGGATGTGAGGCCATGAAAGGCCAGGCTGGATTTACTCTTTTAGAATTGTTGATCGGCTTAGCGATTACCGGTATTATCTTGGCTGTTGCCACAAGCCTTTTCACGACTACTCTTTTTTCTTCCACAGACATCAATTCGCGCAATGATCTTGTTAGTGAAATTCAACTCACGCAACAGGTCATTGCTGGACGAACGAACGACGCTATTTACGTTTATCCGTCAGGGAGTGTGTTGAAGCTAAATACAAGTGGTGCAAGCACCCTCAACACTCTTGTGACCCCCAGTTCGCAAACATGGACAGTTGGAACACAGCCGTTTTTAGCGATGATTTTACCACCTTCTGTTCCCACATCAGATTGTCAAGGAACGACACCCGATGCATCGACTATTACGGATGGGTGCTATCGATTTTTTGCCTACTATCCTATGCTGCGTTCTGCTCTGTTGAATAGTGCTTTAGTGGATGTGCCTAACGCCGATGCTAGCAATGCCAGCCAATGGGTGATCATGGAATACAGACAAAATATGTTTTCAGGTGGTATTGCCTGGAGCCCAGGGGCAATTCTGTCAAGTGATTCCGTCAAAACTCTTTCAAGTGCTCCGACTTATTATACGGGTGGGGTGGGAAGAATTCTATCTGACTATATTCAGCCCAGCCTAAATAACGTGAAATTCGATGTTGTTACTCCTGCGGCTGCAACACCTGGCAAGGTTTCCATCACGCTGACGGGGCAACGGTTCCGGGTCGCCTCGGCAAATTCTTCTTTGATCGGTCCCCAGACTGTGAATGTCTATCCACGTAACTGGAATCCATAATTTCAAGCTGTGCTATTCTGAAATCCCGGAAGCCTCTGCGCTCCCGGGTTTTCTTTTGGAGCCGGGCAACAGGCAGGGGCAGGAGGCACACAGCGATGCAGACCAAATATATTTTCGTGACCGGCGGCGTCGTTTCAAGCCTGGGTAAGGGCGTGGCCACCGCCTCGCTCGGGGCGCTGCTGCGGGCGCGCGGCTACAAAGTCACTGCCGTCAAGATTGATCCGTATATCAATATTGACGCCGGGACCATGAGGCCCTACGAGCACGGCGAGGTGTTCGTGACCGCTTCCGGGGCCGAAACCGACCTCGATCTGGGCAACTACGAGCGCTTTCTCGACCTCGACGTGCCGCCGGGCAGCAACATCACCACCGGGCAGGTGTACCTCGAAGTCATTCGCAAGGAGCGGGCCGGAGACTACCTCTCGCAGACGGTGCAGGTCATTCCACATGTCACCGATGAGATCAAGCGCCGCATCACCGAGGCAGGTGAGCGTGCCGGAGCCGACATCGTGCTGATCGAGGTGGGTGGCACGGTGGGCGACATCGAGTCACTGCCGTTTCTGGAAGCCATCCGGCAGTTTCGCTTCGATGTGGGCGACGAGCACACCCTCTATCTGCACCTGACACTGGTACCGTACCTCGGCACCTCCAACGAGTTCAAGACCAAGCCTACCCAGCACTCGGTGGCGACCCTCAGATCGGTGGGTATCAGCCCCGACATCGTGATGGTGCGCAGCAAGGAAAAGCTGCCGGAAGACATCACCAAGAAAATAGCGCTGTTCACCAGCGTCAGGGCCAACCGTGTGTTCTCGTCTTTTGACGTGCCGCACGTCTACGAGATACCGCTGGCGCTGGAAGAACAGGGATTGGGCAAGGCTGTCGAAACGCTGCTCGATCTGGAGCACATCCACCCCAACCTGGGCGTGTGGCAAAACGCCGTGCGGGTTATCAAGTCGCCCGCGCGGGAAGTCACCATCGCGCTGGCGGGCAAGTACACGGCCATGCCCGACGCCTACCTCTCGATGATGGAGGCGCTGCTGCACGCCGGAATCGCCAACGACGCCCGCGTCAACATCAAGTGGGTCAACACCGAATCGCTGGAGGAGGCTGCCGAGATCGAGGCCCAGCTCGGCGATGTGGACGGCATTCTGGTGCCGGGGGGCTTCGGTGTGCGCGGCATCGAGGGCAAGATCCGGGCCGCCGAGTACGCCCGTACCCGCGCCGTGCCGTACCTGGGCATCTGCCTGGGCATGCAGGTGGCGGTGCTGGAGTACGCCCGAAACGTGGTGGGCCTCGGCGGAGCCAATTCCACCGAGTTCGATCCCTACGCACCGCACAAGGTCATCGACCTGATGCCCGAGCAGCTTCAGAATGCCGATCTGGGCGGCACCATGCGCCTGGGCGACTGGCCGATGGATCTGCTGGCCGGAACCCGGTTGGCGCGGCTCTACAGCGTCCCGCAGGGCGGCGAGGTGCAGGAGCGCCACCGTCACCGTTACGAGGTCAACCCGGTTTATGTCGAGCGGCTCAAGGACGCGGGCCTGCTGATCAGCGGTGTGACCCCCGGTATGGCCGGGCGCGGCGCGGGCCTGGTCGAGAGCATCGAACTGCCGGAGCATCCCTTTTTTGTGGGCTTGCAGGCCCATCCCGAATTCAAGTCGCGCCCGATGCGCCCCAGCCCGCCGTTCGCCGGATTCATCGCGGCGGCGCTGGCAGGTCAGACGGAGCCGACTCGGGCCGCTACGCCTCAAGCTGTGTCGGTTCAGGCCGTCCTGCCGCCGTCCTGAATCAGGCAGTCAGAATTAGCGGTGCGCCGCGCGTGATCATGACGGTGTGCTCGAAGTGGGCGGCCAGCCCGCCGTCGGTGGTGCAGATGGTCCAGCCGTCGCGGCGGGTGCGCGTGCGCCAGGCGCGGCCACTGGAGATCATCGGTTCGATAGCCAGTACCAGCCCCTCGTGCAGGGGCTTTTTCAAATTGGGCTGGAAAAAGTTCGGCACATTGGGCGCTTCATGGATGGCCCGGCCCACGCCGTGACCCTGCAACTCCCGCAGCAAGGTGAAGCCGCGCTTCCTGACTTCTGACTCGATGGCCCGGCCAATTCCGTTGAGGGGACGGCCCAGCCGGGCCACCTTGATAGCTTCCGCCAGTGCCGCCTCACCGCAGGCCAGCAGGCGCGAGGCCGTCGGCGAGACGGGGGGCACGGCCACCGTGATCGCCGCGTCGGCAATGTAGCCGTGCACGTTCGGCGTCACATCGATCTTGACCACATCGCCTGCCGCCAGGGGCCGGGTGGTGGGCAGGCCGTGAACAATATCCTCGTTCACACTGATAAACACGTTCACGGGTGCCGCGTATTCCAAGTGCGGAGCCGAGACTGCGCCGTGGGCTTCGAACACCTGTCCGGCCAATTCGTCGAGCTCTAAGGGCGTCATGCCCGGTTCGATGGCGGCCCTGAGTGTGGCCAGCGTCTGGGCCACCACCCGGCCCGCCCGCTTCATGCCTTCCAGATCACGTTCGTTGTTGACAGTCATGCCCCAGTCTAACGGCTTTCACCGGGCCAAAAACGGCCGCCCAACAGGATGCCGGGCGGCCGTTTTCTCGGGTGCGGGAAGGGAGTAAGCCGGGTTCTGTCTTCCTTGCGGAATCACGGTCATCTCTCTGCGAAGCGCGTCGCCGCGCTCCTGAAGCGACCATCCTGGGAATCATCGGGCGGGCCGCCCTCCTCCACTGTCGGGTCTTGCACCAGATGGGGTTTACCAGGCACGCGATGTCTCCAACGCGTCTGGTGCGCTCTTACCGCACCGTTTCACCCTGACCCGCCGCCGCCGTGAGAGCGGCCGTTGCGCGGCGGGCGGTCTGGTTTCTGTGGCACTGTCCGTCGGCTTCGCGCCTGTGCGTGCGCCCTCTCAGGTCACGCCGGTTCACTCGCCGCCCAGCCGTTAGCTGGCATCTTGCCCTGCGGTGCCCGGACTTTCCTCACCCTGGGTTGAGCCAGGGCGCGACCGTGTTCCTTCCCGCGTTCAGGAGTATACACGGGGCGCTGGGCGAATCGCCCTCCCGAGCCGCTAAGCTGTTCGGTGTGAAGTCATGCCCCTGCTAGTCGTCGCCGCCTTACTGCTTCAACTGGTCGTCCTGATCTCGGTGGGCAGCACGGTAACATCCGACACGGCCCCCCGCCGCCTGACGGCCCTGGTGCTGCTGGCGGTGGGCGTCACCTTTGTGGTGAGCGTGATCTACATCCTGGCGCTGTGGCAGCTCAGCCGCCTGAGTCCCGGCCTGCTGCCGTTCGGGCTGAGCCTGCTGGGTGCGGGCGTGCAGCTCTCCGCCGTGACCAGCGGCCAGTTCCTGCCGCGCCAGCAGCGGCTGGGAGCCTGGATGGTGATGCTCAGCTTGCTGGTCTTTTACATCTTCAATACGTTGTCGTGAGGCGGAGGCCGCTCAGCCCCAGCGCTCCCGCGTCAGTTTTTCCTTGCGGTCCCAGACGTTCTCCGGGGTCTTGTCGGGGTTCTCCAAGTCGAACAGGTCGCGGCTGCCGAGTTCGCGCCACTCACCCGGCACCAAATCTTCGAGCCACAGCCCGCCGAGGCGCACCCGCACCAACCGTGTGACCGGGTGGCCCACCGCTTCCAGCATCCGGCGTACCTGACGGTTCTTGCCCTCGCGCAGCGTCACGTAGACACCCTTGCCGGCCCGGTCCACCCGCGACGGAGACGTGAAGCCGTCTTCCAACTCGATGCCGTCTTCCAGTGCGTCCAGGGTGGCGTTGTCGGGAATCCCGCCCTCGATCCAGGCGCGGTAGACCTTGTCGTGGCCGTAGCGCGGGTGGGTCAGGCGCAGGGTCAGTTCGCCGTCGGTGGTGAGCAGTAGCAGTCCTTCCGAGTCGCGGTCGAGCCTGCCCACCGGATGCAGGCCCGGAATGACCGGCATGTGGTCGAGCACGGCGGGGCGACCCTTCTCGTCGTGGGCGGTGACGATGACGCCCCGGCGCTTGTACATGGCGAAGGTGCGGTGCGCTTGCTGGCCTGCGCCCACCACCAGTTCGTCTACCTCGATCACGTCGCGCTCGGTCACGCTCTGGCCCAGGGTGGCCTGCTGACCGTTGACGGTGACGCGCCCCGCCTTGATCAGTTCCTCGGCGGCGCGGCGGGAGGCGACTCCGGCACGGGCCAGGCGCTTTTGCAACCGCTCGCCACCCTGGGTGCTGGGTTCCTGGGTGCTGGGTTCCTGGGTGGCGGGTTCAGGAGTCATTTCAGGAATATGTTCAGACACGGCGTTCTCCTCCGGCAAGAGCCAGCAGGCCCGACACGCCCAGCACGCCGCAGACGGCCAGGACGGCGCTCGACGCCGCGCCCACCGTGCCGCGCAGCGTCGCCGGAACCAGGGTGGCGACGGCCAGCAGATTGGCGGTGGCCAGGCCGTAGCGGGTGATGCTGTCGGGTTTGAAGGCGGCAGCGATGATCAGGCCGCCCCAGGCGGTGAGCAGCGCGCCGCTGAGGCGGGCCAGCCACAGCGGACTGAGACTCAGGAGTTGGCTGAGGCTGGTCGGAAAAAAGTACAGGATCAGCCCCAGCGGCAGATAAATGATGGCAGAAAGCCAGTAAGCGGCGCGAAGCATGCGTGCAGTGTAGCGGGCGCACCGGGGGGCCACAGGAGTGCAGGTCTGGAAGAGACAGGCAGGCGAGTCGAGCCGCTGAGAGACCGCCAGCAGGGGAGAGCCAATGGGCCTTTCCCCCCATCTTCTGTGTGCCTCTTTCCACCGCCCCTCCAAGCATGATAAACTCTTCGTTTGGGTGCCCCCGTGTTCCCAGCAGGCCGCGCTCGAGCGTCGCGGCCTTGCGACTGAGTGCTTCAACTCGGCGCACGGACGGCAAACTTCACTTACTGAACGCTCAGGAGAAATGATGTCCTATATCGGAATGAAGCAGTTACTCGAAGCCGGAGTGCACTTCGGTCACGAGACCAAGCGCTGGAACCCCAAGTTCAAACGCTTTATCTTTGCCGAGCGCAACGGGATTTTCATCATCGACCTGCAAAAGACCCTCAAGCAGATCGACCGCAGCTTCGATTTCATCAAGGACCTCTCGGAGCGCGGCGGCACCATCTTGTTCGTCGGCACCAAGAAGCAGGCCCAGGAAATCGTGGAGCTCGAAGCCCGCCGCTCGGGCATGCCCTACGTGACCAGCCGCTGGCTCGGCGGCATGATGACCAACTTCCGCACCATCCGCACCCGGATTGACCGCCTCGGCGAACTCGACGAACTGTTCGAGTCGGGCCGCATCAACGACCGCCCCAAAGCCGAGCGCATCCAGCTCGGCAGCGAGCGTGACCGGCTGCTGCGTTACGTGGGCGGCATCCGTAAGATGACCCGTCTGCCCGACGCGATCTTCGTGGTGGACCCCACCAAGGAAGTCATCGCCGTGCAGGAAGCCAACAAGCTGGGCATCCCGGTGATTGCACTGGCCGACACCGACTCCGACCCCGATGTCATCGATTACATCGTGCCGGGCAACGACGACGCCATTCGCAGCATCCAGCTGATCACCCACCGCGTCGGCGACCTGATCGTCGAAGCCCGCGGCGGCGGCGAGGATGTCAGCAGTGAGCGCGTGGGCGAGGACAACGCCGAGATCGAGGCGGCCCAGGAGCCGCTGCCCGACGACGTGGCGATGTTCACCACCCAGGGCGGTATCGGCGGCGAGGCGAGCCAGAACGACACCCAGGGCCAGCAGATCGCCTCGGGCGCGGAGCAGGCGCTGGACAACGAAATCCGGGGCTGAGGCCGCCCTGTTCAAGCTTTCACCCTGCGGCGGCCCTGGACTTCAGTGTTCAGGCCCCGCATTTTTCTGAGTGATCCTGAACATCACACCACAACCGAAAAAAGAGAGGGAACGACATGCTGGAATCAATTAAAAAGCTGCGCGAAATGACCGGCGCAGGCATGATGGACGTGAAGAAGGCGCTCGCCGACGCGGGCAACGATGAGACCAAAGCGGTGGCCTTGCTGCGTGAGCGCGGCATCGTCAAGGCCGCCAAGAAGTCGGACCGCGAGGCCAAAGAGGGCCTGGTGCGCTTTGTCATTGGCGGCAACAGTGCCGCGATGGTCGAACTCAACAGTGAGACCGATTTCGTGGCCCGCAACGCCGACTTTCAGGCGCTGGTGGAAAGCCTGGCCCAGGCTGCGCTGAAGGCCAAGACCAACGATCTGGCCGAGTTCAAGCAGTTCAAGTTGGAAAACGGCGACACCGTCGAGACCGCTGTGGCGGCGGCGGCGGGCACCATCGGCGAGAATCTGGTGCTCAACCGGGTGGCCTACCTGGAAGGCCAGAACGTGGCCGGGTACGTGCACAGCAACGGCAAGATCGGCGTGCTGGTTGATCTGGCGGGCGGAGCCGAGCAGCAGGCCAAGGACGTGGCCCTGCACGTGGCCGCCGAGCGCCCCCAGTACCTCAGCCGCGACGAGGTCAATGCCGACGACATCGAGAAAGAGCGCGAGATTCTGACCAACAAGGCCATCAACGAGGGCAAGAACCCCGAGCTGGCGGCCAAGATCGTGGGCGGACAGATCGGCAAGTTCTACGAGGAGCGGGTGCTGCCCGAGCAGAAATTCGTTAAGGACAACAGCCTGACGGTGGGCAAGTACCTCGGTGACACCGCCATCAAGCGCTTCGTGCGCTTCGAGATCGGCGCGTAAGGGCACACAGGAGGGCGGCGCAAGTCGCCTTCTTTTTTGACTTCGTAGACGCTCCTTCTTCTCGAGTTCGGGCCACGTTCTACTTTGCCCAGTCGCCCGGCGCTGCTGGGCTTTCTTCTTGGTTCGGCCTCAACGCGGCACCCCTCCTCTTCACGGCTTTCCTGCCTACGCGTCCTCTGAGAGGTCAAGTATGTACAAACGGGTTCTTCTCAAACTGTCCGGCGAGTTTCTGTCGGGCAACCAGGGGTTCGGCATCGTGCCCGAGGCCACCGACCAGCTCGCCCGCGACATCGTCTCGGCGCTGGAGGGCACCGATGTGGAGCTGAGCATCGTCATCGGCGGCGGCAACTTCTGGCGCGGCGCGCAAAACGGCAAGAGTATGGACCCGGCCACCGCCGATTACATCGGCATGCTCGGCACCGTCATGAACGCCATGGCGCTGCAAGACTCGATGGAGCGCGCCGGGCAACCCACCCGGGTCATGAGCGCCATTCACATGGCGGCGGTGGCCGAGCCTTATATCCGCCGCCGGGCCATGCGCCACCTGGAGAAAGGCCGGGTGGTCATCTTCGGCGGCGGCAACGGCGCGCCCTTCTTCACCACCGACACCACCGCGACCCTGCGCGCCCTGGAAGTCGGGGCGGAAGTGGTGCTCTATGCCAAGAACAAGGTGGACGGCGTGTACGATTCCGATCCCCAGAAAAACCCCGACGCCGTGCGCTACGATTCGCTCAGCCACATGGACGTGGTGGAGCAGCGCCTGGCCGTGATGGACGCCACCGCCATCACTTTGTGTATGGACAAGGGCCTGCCGCTGGTCGTCTTTGATATTTTTCAGGCAGGCAACCTGCGCCGCCTCTTCCTGGGCGAGCGGGTCGGCACACTGATCACGTCGTAGTGGGCGCTGGGCGGACCGCACCCGGCACGCCAAGGAGTCAATTGTTATGGACATGAAACAAATTCAGACCGAATCGCGCAGCAAGATGCTCAAGGCCATCGAGGCGCTCGACCAGAGCCTCTCGGTGCTGCGCACGGGCCGTGCCAACCCCGGCATTCTCAAAAAGGTGCAGGTCGATTACTACGGCTCCACCATGCCGATCGATCAGGTGGCCAGCATCAGCACGCCCGACGCCCGCACCCTGGTCATCACGCCCTGGGACCGGGGCGCGCTCAACCCGATCGAGAAGGCCATCCGCGATTCGGACCTGGGCCTGAACCCCAACAACAAGGGCGACACCATCTTCATCAGCTTGCCGATGCTCACCGAGGAGCGCCGCAAGGACCTGATCAAGAATGCCCGGACCTACGGCGAGGACGCCAAGGTGGCCGTGCGCAGCCTGCGAAAGCACGCTCTTGATGACCTCAAGAAAGTCGACGGGGTAGGCGAGGACGAGATCAAGCGCGGCGAGGCCGATGTACAAAAGCTCACCGACGAGTTCATCAAGCGGGTGGATGACACGGTGAGCGCCAAGGAGCAGGACATCCTCGGGTGAGCCTTCCGTCCGGCCCGCCGTTAGCGCCGCCCAGTTCTCAACCGGGGCCAAAGCGCATGGAGTCGCTCAGCACCCGCGTCACCACGTCGGTGGTGGGCTTTGCTCTGGTGTGCTTGGCGGTGTATTTCGGCTGGACCACGCTGCTGCCCTTCTTGCTGGTCATCGGTTTTCTGGCGCTGCGCGAGTACGTGCGGATGGTCGACCGGCGCGACATCGACGTGCGCCGCGCGGCCCTCTACCTGTTCGGCGCGGCCATCGTGGTCGCCAGTTATCCCGGCTGGTCTGCTCCCTGGGTCGGCGGTTCGTGGCGCGAGGTGGTGCTGACGGTGGCGGTGGGCTACCTGCTGGTCGCCGAAGTGACGCAGCCGGGCGAGCGGCCACTCGAGCGCATCGTCTACAGCCTCTTCGGGCTGCTCTACATTCCCTGGTTGCTCGGCTACGCGCTGATGCTGCGCTATACCCCCGATGAGGAGGGCGGCCTGCTGTTCTTCGCGCTGCCGCTGCTGGCTACCTTTGCCGCTGACATCGGCGGTTATTTCTTCGGCTATTTTTTCGGCAAGCGCAAGCTCGCGCCCGAGGTCAGCCCCGGTAAGACCGTGGAGGGCGCGCTCGGGGGGTTGCTGTTCAGCTTCTTTATTGTGGTGCTGGTGACCCGGCTGGCCAACATCTGGAGCCTGCCCGACGCCTTCCTGTACGCCGTGATGGTGGCGAGTGCCTCGCAGCTCGGCGACCTCAGCGAGAGCCTGATCAAACGCTCGCTGGGCGCGAAAGACAGCGGCAACAGCCTGCCCGGTCACGGCGGCATTCTGGATAGGCTGGATTCTTTGCTGTTCGCGGTGCCGATCACGTACATCTTCCTGAATATCAACGTGTTCTAGAACGTTTGCCACAGAAAGCAGCCCACCGCATTCGAGGGTGGGCTGCTTTCTGTGGCCGGGGTGGGATGTTTTTTTACTTGTCCTGCCCCAGCGCGAAGCCCTTACTGAACTGCTCTTGCAGCAAGGTGAAGATCAGGAGGGGCGGAATCAGGGTGATCATCGCCCCGGCCATCACCGCGCCCCAGTCGGTCTGCCCGCCCGCGTCGATCAGGCGGCGCAGCCCCACCTGCACCACCTGTTTGTCGTCGGACTGCATGATTACCAGCGGCCACAGGTACTGGTCCCAGGCCGAGACGAACTGAATGACGGCCATCGCGCCGATGGTGTTCCAGCTCATGGGAATCAGCACCCGGCTCAGGAAGGTCATCGGGCCGCAGCCGTCAATGCGCGCGGCGTCCGCGAGGCTGGCGGGGATGTTGAGAAAGTGCTGGCGAAACAGGAAGGTGCCGGTGGCCGAGGCCAGGAACGGCACGATGATGGCGGCGTAGGAGTCGGCCCACTTCAGCGTGCCGGACATCAGGTCGAACAGCGCCACGATCAGCAGTTCGGTGGGCAGCATCAGGGTGAACAGCACCAGCGCGAAGGCCAGGCTCTTGAGCGGAAAGCGGAAGTACACGAAGGCGAGTGCGGCCAGCAGCGACAGAATGGTCTTGCCCACCGTGACGCAGACCGTGACGATCAGCGAGTTGGTCATGTAGCGGCCCAGGTGCGCGCCGTTCCAGACGCTGGCGAGGTTCTCCAGAAAGTGCGTGCCGGGCAGCAGGCTGGGGCCGATCACCACGTCGCTGGCCTGGGTGGCCTTGATCAGCGCGAACAAGAGCGGCGAGGCGATCACCAGCACGGCGATGATCAGCACCACGTGAATCCACAAATGGCGGGCGGGCCCGGCCCGGGTCGGGCGCGGCGCAGTGGCGTAGCTTGGGGCCGCCGAAACCGCTTTACGCGCCATAGTGAACCCTCCGGTTGCCGTAACGAAACTGCATCACGGTGATGACGCCCACCATGATCAGCATCAGCACGGCCTCAGCGGCGGCCACGCCAGTTTTGAAGTTGCGAAAGCCGTCCTCATAGAGCTGGTAGATCAGGAAGGTGGTGATGCCGGTCTGGCCGTAGACCGGGCCGCCACGCGTGAGGATATCGACCAGGCCGAAGCTGTCGAAGAGGGCGTAGATCAGGTTGGTGAACACCAGAAAGAACGTCATCGGCGAGAGCAGCGGGAAAATCACTTTCCAGTAGGCCTGCCAGCCGGTCGCGCCGTCGATGGCGGCGGCCTCGCTGACCTCGCCGGGAATGTTCTGAATGGCCGCCAGATAAAAGACCACGTTGTAGCCCAGCCCCTTCCAGATGGCGGCCAGCACCACCAGCCCGAAGGCCAGCAGCGGGTTGTCGAGCCAACGGGGGCGCACCCCGATCAGCGACGACAGCACGTTGTTGATGACGCCGATTTCCGGGTTGAACAAGAACAGCCAGATGGTGCCCGCGATGGCCGGGGACAGGGCGTAGGGGTAGATCAGCATCAGGCGGTAGAACTTGGCTCCGGCAATCGGGCGACTGGCCAGCCAGGCCAGGCCCATCGCCAGCAGGAGCCCCAGCATCACCACCAGCGCGCAGTAGATGAGCGTCTGCAAGATGACCTGGTGGTAGACCGGGCTCGACAGCAGCTCGGCGAACTGTCCCAGGCCCTCGAAGGTTTCGTTGCCCAGAATGATGTTGGCGCGGTATAAGCTCAGGCGCAGGGTGCGCACCGCTGGGTAATACAGGAACACGGCCAGAATGATGAAGGTGGGCAGCAAGAAGAGCCAGGGCAGCACCGGGCTTTTGAAGGTGGCCCGTTCCTGCGGCTCGGCGGCAGCGGCAGGCGGGCGGGGGCGGCGAGAGATCAAGCTCAAGGGGCGTTCCTCCGGTGAAGCGAGCAGCTGGGCGAGAACGGGGAGAACCCCCCGGAGCGAATCGGGGGGTCTGGCGAGAGAAGCTGGTGTGCCCGGTTCAGCTCAGGATTACTTGAAGTTCTTGTTGTAGTCGGTCAGTGCCGCGTTGATCTGGTTGGCAGTGTCGCTCAGTACAGCGTCCACGCCCTGACCGCCGGTGACCTTCTGAAGGCCCTGCTCCATCAGGGTGCGGGTCTGGATCGCCACACCGTTGAGCGCGCCCGCGCTGGCGGGGTTGGACTTGGTCGCCAGCAACTGGTTGAAGGCCGTGATCTGGAGCGGCGAACTGGTAAACCAGCCCTGGCCCCGCAGCGCCGTGATGCTGGTGTTGCGCACCGGGTAGTAGCCGGTGAGTTTGTGCCAGTCCGCCATGTTCTTGGTGTTGGTCATGTAGAGGGCAAAGTCGAGCGCGGCCTCGGCCTGGGGCTTGCTGAGGTTTTTGGGAATCCACAGCGAGGCGCCGCCGATGACCACGCCGTTGCGCGCCGTGCCGTCGGGAATCGGGAGCACGCTGACGCCGAGCTGGAAGCCCGCCGTCTTGGCCGCTGCGATCTGGTTGCCCAGGTCGGCGGTGCTGTTGATGGTGAAGACGGCGCGCTGGTTGCTGAAGATGGCGTTGGTGCCGTCGGTGTCGGCCAGCTTGCCGGTGTTGGTGAGGTAGCCCTTGTCCTGGAGGTCTTTGAAGAACTGAAAAATCTTCTTGCCAGCCGCGCCGTTGAGGGTGGTGGCGGTGGCGCGGCCCGCGCGCCCGTTGCTATTGTTGAACAGCAGGGCATTTTGCTCGGACATCCACTGCTCAACGAACCAGCCGTAGAGCGCCAGGCTCATGCATTTGGTGTCGGGCAGCGCCACCTTGATCTTGGCGCAGGCGCGCAGTACGCCGCCGAAGGTCGTGGGCGGGGTGGCGGCACTCAGGCCCGCCTTGGTCATCAGGTCCTTGTTGTAGTACAGCACCGGCGAGGAGCTGTTGAACGGCAAGCTGTTGACCTTGCCGTTGATGGTGTAGTAATTGATGACCGGCTTGATGTAATCGCCGAAATCCACGCCCTTGACACTGCTGACCGGCTGGAACATGCCCGAATCGAGCGCCAGCTGACTGCCGACCTCAAAGATCTGCACCAGGGCCGGGGCCTTGTTCTGGCGGGCGGCCAGAATGGTGGCCTGGAGTGAGTCGTTGTAGGCGCCCTTGTAGCTCGGGACCACCGTCACGCCGGGGTGCGCTTTGTTGTACTCGTCGGCACGGGCCTTGATCCAATCGCCGCGCTTGGCATCGCCGAACGAGTGCCAGAATTCAATGGTCGTCTGGGCTGCCGCCGTCTGAAGCCCGCTGCCGAGGGCCAGCATCAACATCAATCGTTTCATATCGCTCCTTTCTCACCCGGCCAGCGACCAATTGCCCCTTCGCCCGGAGTGAGTCCCGGATGAGGGTAGGTAGTGCAGGTCAGGTGATTGTCAGTCACTTTATCCTGACACAACCGCCGCAGGCTAGGTGTTCACCGTTGATGTCTGGCCCAGGTCAGCCCAATGCTGAGTGCTCGGTGCTTACTTGAAGTTGGCGTTGTAATCGGCCAGGGCGGCGTCCGCGCGGGCCTTGGCCTCGCTCAGCGCGTCGTTGACCGGTGTACCGTTGAGTACTTTTTGCAGCGCCTGCTCGGTAATCTTGCGGGTTTCCGGTCCCGCACCGTTGAGTGCACCTGCCGTCGCCGGACTCGCCACGGTATCGGTCTGCTGATTGAACGCCACGAGTTGCAGCGGCGCTTTGGCAAACCAGCCCTGCTCCTTGAGCAGATTGATGCTGCTCTGGCGCACCGGGTAATAGCCGGTCAGCTGGTGCCACGACGCCATGTTCTTGGTATTGGTCATGTAAAGGGCAAAATCGAGTGCGCCCTCGGCCTTTTCCTTGCTCAGGTTCTTGGCAATCCACAAGCTTGCGCCACCCAGCACCACGCCGTTGCGTTTGGTGTTGTCGGGAATCGGTAGCCGGGCCACGCCCAGCGAGAAGCCCGCGCGCTTGGCCGCGTCGGAATTGTTGCCGATCTTGGAGGTCGAGGTGATGTGAAACACCACCTTCTGGTTGTTGAAGATGGCGTCGGAGCCGTCGTAGTCTTCCAGCTTGCCGGTGTAGGAGTAATACTTATTGTCCTGCAAGGTCTTGAAGAAATTGAAGATGGTCTTGGCGGCGGCGCTCTCTAAGTTGCTGGTGGTGGCCCGCCCGCTGCGGCCATTGTCGTTGTTGAGGATGGTCTGGCCCTGCTCGGCCAGCCAGTTCTCGATGAACCAGCCGTTGATGCTCATCCCGAAGCAGCTCGCGCCGATGTTGGCGGCCTGAATCTTCTTGCAGTCGCTCAGGAGCGCCCCGAAGGTGGTGGGCGGTCTGAGCGGATTGAGCCCGGCCTTTTTCATCAGAGTCTTGTTGTAGTACAGCACCGGCGAGGAGCTGTTGAACGGCAAGCTGTTGACCTTGCCGCCGATAGTGTAGAAGTTGATGACGGGCTTGATGTAGTCCGAGAAATCGACGTTCTTGATGGCGCTGACCGGTTGAAAGACGCCGGAATCGAGGGCGAGCTGGGAGCCGCCCTCGAAGATCTGGGAGATGGCGGGGGGGTTGCCCTGGCGGGCGGAGAGGATGGTGGCGGAGATGAGTTCATTGTCGCCGCCCTTGAAGGCGGGCACCACCTTGAGATCGGGGTGGAGCTTGTTGAACTCGTCGGCGCGGTCCTGAATCCAGCCGCCGCGCTTGGCGTCGCCGAAGGTGTGCCAGAACTCGATGGTCGTCTGAGCTTGGGCGAGCTGCGCGGCACTGCCGAGCGCCAGCATCACTATCATTCTCTTCATCCTTCCCCTTTTCTCTGTATGGTTACTGAGGCATACTTGACTTCTTTACTCTGGTCTGGGCACAACTGAGCAAATACAAAGGCCAGCCCAATGTCTTGACTGGCCTTTCAGAGTAGCGGCTGTCTGTTTATGCTGTTCTAGGATTCGTTACAGACTCTGCCTTATTTTATGTGTCTGTAATCCGGCTCAGTGCTCGTCGCGCGCCGCCAGCAGCACCTCGGGCACGTCACCGATCAGGGCAGAAACGCCCAGGTCCAACAGCCGCCGACCTTCCCCGGCGTCATTGACTGTCCAGGTGTTGACCCGCCAGCCTTCCTGCCGGGCGGTGTCCATGACTTCCGGCGTCACGAGGCTGAAATGTGGGTGGAGTGCGGCCACCCTCAGCCGCCGGGCGATGGGCGGCACCAGCGCGCAGCCGCCGATCACGTAGGGCCGGTGGTACAGAAACCCGCGCTCGATTTGCGGAGCGTGCTGCAAGGCCGCCAGTAGTTGTAGCGGGCTGAACGAGCTGACCAGGACCTGCTTGGCCAGGCCGTAGGCGCGAATAAGGTCCAGGGTTTCCTCGACGCGTCCGTCACCCTTGCCGAGTTCGGGCTTGATCTCGATGTTGAGGTATGCCCCGGTCTGGGCGGCCCAGGCCAGCACCTCGGGCAGCAGCGGCACGTGGTCGGGCAACTCGGCGCGGCTGAGTGTGCCCAGCTTGCGGCCGTCCTTGAGGTGCGGATCGTGGCAGATGACCAGCCCGCCGTCACCCAGCCGCCGCACATCGGTTTCGATGCCGTCCAGCCCGGCGTCCAGCGCGGCCTGAAAGCCGATCAGCGAGTTTTCGGGATGCAGGCGGGGCGTGCCCCGGTGGCCGAGCAGCAGTGGCGTCATGCCCTCAGGGTAAACCGTCTGGGCCGATCTGGGTCGACTGGCTTCGTCATGCATGCGCCCATCCTGCCCGCGCAAATGCGGCAGACTGATCGGCAATGTACCTGACCCTGCTCGGCTCCACCGGCTCCATCGGTACCCAGACGCTCGACGTCATTCGAGAGCGCGGCGACACGGTGGCGGCTCTGGCGGCAGGCCGCAACCTCGACCTCCTTGAAGCCCAGGTGCGTGAGTTTCGTCCCCGGCTGGTCAGCGTGGAGCAAAGCGTGCTGCCTGAAGCCCGTGAACGTCTCGGTTCGCTGGCCCGCGTCATCGCCGACCCTGCCGAGGTCGCTGTTCAGGACGCCGACGTGTGCGTCAATGCTATGAGCGGCCTCAAGGGTCTGGCGCCCACTCGCGCCGCCCTGGAAGCGGGCCGGGCGGTGGCGTTGGCGACCAAGGAGGCGATGGTCATCAGTCACCATCTAATCTGGGAAGCGGCGGCGCGCGGTGGCGGGCGCATCGTGCCGGTGGATTCCGAGCATACCGGCGTGTATCAGGCGCTGACCGGCGAACATCTGGACGACGTGGCCGAGCTGATTCTGACCGCTTCGGGCGGTCCCTTCCGGCAAGGCCCCGCTGATCTCAGCCAGATCACCCCCACGCAGGCGCTGAGGCATCCCTCGTGGAGCATGGGCCGCAAGATCACCATTGATTCGGCCACCCTCTTCAACAAGGGGCTGGAGGTCATGGAGGCCGCCAGCCTCTACGGCGTGCCAGTGTCGCAAGTCGGCGTGCTGGTGCATCCGCAGAGCATCGTGCACGCGCTGGTGCGCTTCCGCGACGGCAGCCTGAAGGCCCAGCTCGGTCCCACCGACATGCGCCTGTCGATTGCCTACGCCATCGACGCCGCGCCCAGCGGCATGCGCTTTCCCGGCGACGTGCGCGGCGCGCGGCGCAGGGGAGAGGTCGCCGGGCATCTGGGCTTTGATCTGACCGGCCAGCTGGAATTTTCCGCTCCTGACCTGACCCGCTTTCCCTGCCTGGGGCTGGCCTACCGCGCCGGGGCAACGGGCCAGCTCGCACCCACCGCCCTCAATGCCGCCGACGAGGTGGCGGTGGACGCTTTTCTGGACGGCCAGCTCAGTTTCCTGGGCATCGCCAGGGTGCTGGAAACCGTGCTGGACGAAGCGCCGGGCGGCCAACTCACCTGGGACACGCTGGCGCAAACCGACACCTGGGCACGGCGCCGGGCCACCGAACTGATTGGGACTGAGGTAAAACTGTGAGGACAACACCATGAGTTTTTTTCAAGGCATCGCTTCGGCGCTGACCCCCGCCGGGCTGCTGTGGACTTTGCTGATCATCACCGTCGCCACCTTTTTGCACGAGCTGGCGCACTACGCGCTGGCCAGAAGGCAGGGCGTCAAGGTCAATTCGTTTTCCATCGGCATGGGGCCAGTCCTGGCGCGGCGGATGTGGCGCGGCACCGAATGGCGCTTGAGCCTGCTGCCGATCGGCGGCTACGTCGAGATCGACGGCATGGCTCCCGACATCGAGGGCGACTCGGTGCGCGCGCCCACGCGCGGGTTCGCGGCGCTGGGCGCACCCGGCAAGGTCGCGGTGCTGCTGGCTGGGCCGGTCATGAACCTGCTGGTGGCGTTCCTGATCATTACGGCCACCTTGAACGCCAACGGCCTGAGCACACCCGTCAATACCCAGATCAGCATTTCGCAGGTGCTGCCGGATTCGCGGGCGCAGGCGCTGGGCCTCAAGGTGGGCGACACCATCACCGCCATCGATAATCAGCCGCTGCCGGAAACCTACCAGGACGCCGGGCAGGTCAAACCCGGCTGGCAGCGCCTGGCCTCGGTGCTGGCTGTCAGCGGGCCGCACACCCTGACGCTGGAGCGGGCCGGTCAGCTGGTGCAGGTACCGTTTACCTGGACGGCCAGTGTGGGCGGCGTGCAGCAAAAGCTCGGGGTCGCCTACGGCCCTGGCCTCAGCACCACGCCGCTGAACTTGCCTCAGGCCGCCTCGCAGGCCGGAAAAACCCTGGTGGGTGCCGTGCCGCAGGTGCTCAACGCCTTCAAGAACCTGTTCGTCCGCTTCTTCACCCTCAACCTCAAGACCGATGAGGGCGTGGTCGGGCCGGTTGGCACGGTGCAGGTCGTGTCTCAGGCGGCCAGTCTAGGCGGCTGGACGCTGCTGGGGATCGCGGCGGCCATCAACCTCAGCCTCGGGTTTTTCAATCTGCTGCCGATTCCGGGCCTCGACGGTGGGCGCATTTTGCTGGTCATCGTCGGCGTGCTGCGGGGCCGTCCGCTGACCTTCGCCCAGGAACAGGTGGTCACGGCGGCGGGCTTCGGCCTGGTGATGCTGCTCACCGCCTTTGTGCTGGTGCGCGATCTGGCGCGGTTTTTCTAAAGCCGTACGGACCCGGCCGAACCCGTACTACCTGAGCCGTTCCCAGCTTGCCCGTTCTTCTTCGGTGGGCCGCTGAAACCTGGGGATCATCTCTTCCAGTTGGGCCGCGCTGATCGGCACGTCGCCCACGCCGAGCCGCCCATTGCGGGCCTCGACCCGGCGCATCAGCTCTTCGTGGGGCACGTCCAGAAAGCGGAAGTCGACTCTTGCTCCCAGTGCTCTGGCTCTGGCGCTGTAGTCCTCGCGCTCCGAGTGTCCCCACAACCCGTAATCCAGCACCACGTTCACGCCCAAGCTCAAGGCCCGCGCTCCCAGGGTCCACAGCAGGGTTTCGACCACTTCTCGTTTGTCGCCGGATTCGCCCCAGCCGAACAGAGGCATCATCCAATCGTCCTTGGTGAGGCGCAGGGCATGGTGCTCAAGCTCTAGCGCCCTGGCGAGCGTGGTCTTTCCGGAGCCGGGCAGGCCGACCATGACAAAGAGAGTCGGCAGAGTGGCCGGCTCTGTGTGCTGTTTAGTGTGACCCATTTACCTCACCTTCGTTCCGCTCGGCAAATCCAGCCCCGTGCCCAGCAAGTCCAGCTTGCCCTCGGCGTCCTCAGCGGCCAGAATCATGCCCTGCGACTGAATGCCGCGTAGCTTGGCGGGCTTGAGATTGGCGACCAGCACCACCTTGCGCCCCACCAGGTCTTCCGGCGCGAACCACTGGCGGATGCCGCTGACGACGGTGCGCTCCTCATCGCCCAGCCTCACCGTCAGCTTGAGCAGCTTGTCGGCCTTCGCCACCGCCTCTGCCGCCACGACTTCCACGATGCGGAGATCAATCTTGGCGAAGTCGTCGATGCTGATCAGGTTGTCTGAGTCAGCCTCCGGCGTAGCTGCGGCGGGCCTGGTGGGCATTTCCGAGGTCATGGGCTGCTCCTTCTTTTCTTTTTCTGGCTGGAGCTTTTCGGACTGGGGTTTGGTTTGGGCGGGAGGCGCGGCGTCAGTGGGCTCGCCCTTCGGCTCTGGTTTGGGAAACAGCACTGGCCCGCCCGGGATCTGTGTTCCGGCGGCGATCAGGCCCCAGGCGGGCGTCAGGGTGTAGCTCTGGCCGCCTAGTCCGAGCTGGATTCTGAGCTCGCGGGCCTTGCTGGGAATGGCCGCTTCCAGTGCCACGCTCGCCACCCGCAGGCCCTCGGCAGCGGTGTAGAGCACGGTATCCAGCCTCCCGGCGTCGCCCGGATTCTTCGCCAGTGCCCAGGGGGCACTCTCGGCGATGTAGCGGTTGAGGTCGCGCACGAACTCCATCGCGGCTTCCAGCGCCATATTGACCTTAAGGTCGCGCACCAGGCCCATGATCCGCTCCGGCAGGCCCAACGCCGCCGCCCTGATGCCCTGCTCGCGGTCATTGAGTGCCCCGGCAGCGGGCAGCACACCGCCCCGGTACTTCTGAATCATGCTGACGGTGCGCGAGAGCAGATTGCCCAGGTCGTTGGCGAGGTCGGCGTTCTGGCGGTTGATCAGGATGCCCTCGCCGTAGGGGCTGTCGGCGCTGAGGGTCGCCTCGCGCAAAATGGTGTAGCGTACCGCGTCCACGCCGTACGCGCTCACCAGCGCTTCGGGGTCGATGGCGTTGCCCAGCGACTTGCCCATCTTGCGTCCGTCCTCGGCCAGGATGTGCGCGTGGACGACCAGTTTCTGGTAGGGAGCGACGCCCGCCGCCCGCAGCATGGTGGGCCAGAACACCGCGTGCGGTTTGAGGATGTCCTTGCCGATGACGTGCCAGGCATGGTCGAACAGCTCCGGGCGGCCCTTGCTGCTGGGGGCCGAGAGGTAGTTCAGCAGGGCATCAAACCACACGTAGGTCACATGATCGGCGTCCCAGGGCAGCTCGATGCCCCACGGCACCCGGCTCTTGGGCCTGGAAATACTCAGCGGCCCGATGGGTTCGCGCAGCATCTCGATGACTTCGTTGCGGTAGCCGCTCGGCTGAATGAACTCCGGGTGCGTCTGGATGTGCTCCAGCAGCCAAGGCTGATACTTCTCCATGTTGAAGAAGTAGTTGGCCTCGCGCCGCAGTTCCGGCGGGTCCTTGTCGCCGGGAAAGCGCTTGACCCCGTCCGGCCCGGCCACCAGTTCCTTCTCGGTGACGTAACGCTCGGCCCCCACCGAATACAGGCCCTCGTACTCGGCGAAGTAGATGTCGCCCGCCTCGTAGACGCGCTGCAACACAGCCTGTACATACGTCTTGTGTCTGGTTTCGGTGGTGCGGATGAAGTCGTCGTAACTGATGTTGAGCCGGTCCCACAGGCCCTTGAAGGCCCGCTGCGACAGGTCGTCGACGAAGCGTTGCGGCGTCTGTCCGGCCTTGGCGGCGGCCTTGCTGATCTTCTCGCCGTGCTCGTCGGTGCCGGTCACGAAGTACACGTCGTACCCGGCCAGGCGGTGATAGCGCGCAATCGCGTCGGTCAGGATCTTCTCGTAGACGTGCCCAATGTGCGGCGCACCGTTGGCGTAGTCGATGGCCGTGGTGATGTAAAAGGGTTCTCTGGCTGTGGACATGGAAGCGCTCCTTCTGAGGCCCGTGAAGGCGTAGCGTGAACAGGATAGCGGGTAGGCCGTGGAAGGGAGGCGGTGCAGGGTGCGGGAAGGCTTCTGTGCGTTTCGCCCAAAAGAGAGCGGGCCTTTCCCCTCTTCGGAAAAAGCCCGCTCACCACCGCCCCGCAGCGGCTAGCACGGGCGCATTCGCAGCATTCGCAGGGTGCAGCAGCGGGTCATGGTTTCAGTCTAGCGCACGCCGGAGCGTGGCAAAATGCGCCGGGCAGCTTACCCTGAGGTATGAAACGCTTTCTCGTGTTGCTGGCGGCCCTCTGCGGCCTGGCCCACGCCGCTGATTCTCCCCACATCGTCCAGCAGGGCTTCAGCCGCGACGCCCACTACCACCTGCTGCTGACCGCCTGGATTCAGGACGGCAGCGGCTTTGCGGCGGCGGCGCTGCAAATCACCGATGTCCGGCGCAACGCGGTGGCCTACCGCCTGCAGCACACCTGGAAGCAGGAAACGGTGAGCGCAGCCAGACTGTCCAGCCTGGTCAAGACCTGGCGTGGTGGACAGCTCAAGGTGCTCAAGCGCTACGGCCTGACCGCGCCCATGCCGGGCCAGCGCCTCTTCAACGCCGCGCTACAGCCGGGCTACCCCAGCACCGCGCCCATCAGCACCCTGACGAAAGCGGGCACCTTCACCCTCGTCAGCCTGCCGCTCCACTCCGGGTGCCGCGTCTCGGAGCGGCCCACGCTGGGCCTGGCGCTGACCCTGGGCGGGCGCGAGTTGCAGCGCGACACCCGCCTGCCCGCCTCGCGGGCGTGTGCCAGCGGCTATCGGCTGGAGACGGCCTACCGCTCCAAGTCGGCGCTGGCGGTCATTGTGCGGGTCTACTCGCCGGGCTTCGAGGGGCCGGACGCGACGCCGCTGGTGGTGACGGCCGAGCTGAAGTAATCCATCAGCCCAGGCTTGCGGCCCGCCGCATCAGCTCGCGCGCCGTGTCCAGCTCGGCCTTGTCGATGCTGTGGCCCAGTCCCGGATACACCTGGGCGTCGACGCTCGCACCCAGCCTCCGCAGCACCTCGACACTTTTCTCAAAGCGCTCCAGCGGAATGTGCGCGTCGTCCGGGGCCACGCCCATGAACACCGGCGTTCCGGCGAGGTCGCCGCCGTGCTCCAGCGTGATCAGTGCGCCCGAAAAGGCCAGCACGCCGCCCAGCTTCTCTCCGCGTCTGGCCGCGTATTCCAGCGCCAGGCACGCGCCCTGCGAGAAGCCGCCCAGCACGATCTGCTCGGGTTTGAGACCCCGTTCCTCCAGTTCGGCCATCAGCACGTCGATGGTGGTCAGGGCGTTGTCCAGTTGTGGCTGGTTGTGCTCGATGGGGGCCAGGAACGACTGCGGATACCAGCTTCCGCCTTCGGCCTGCGGCGCGAGGTAGCTGTAGGCGCTGAGATTGAGCTGCGGTTCCAGCCCCAGGATGTCCTGCGCCGTGCTGCCGCGCCCGTGCAGCAGCACGGCGGCCATGCGGCCCTCACCCAGCGGCCGGCCGGCCGTCATGACCGAAATGGAAGGCTGCGTCTGCGCCGCTTGTGGATTCGGCGCGGCGGCCAACTCACGCTGCCCGATGGTCACGCCGTACTCGCGGCTGACGATCTTCGGCACCTGACGCTCAATCGCGTCGCGCTGCGCCTCATACCACTCGGGCAACTTGAGGTGCTGGCCGAGTTCGTCGACCGCTTCGTCGTCGGGAAAGCCGGGTGCGTCGGTGGCGATTTCAAACAGCACGCCGTTCGGCTCGCGGAAGTAGATGCTGTGGAAGTACTGACGGTCCTGAACCGGGGTGGGCCGGTAGGCCGCCGCCGTCAGGCTTTCCAGATAAGCGGCCTGCTCGGCGTCGTCACGGGTCCGCAGGGCGACGTGATGCACGCTGCCCGCGCCGAAGCTGCCGCGTGGCTGGCCGGGGCGCTCCACGGCGTCCACAAACAGCCCGACGTTCTGGCCGCTGCCCTGAAATCGGGTGCGCTGACCTTCTGGGTCGGCTTCGCTGCCCACCTCGCTGAAGCCCAGGTGCCCCACCAGGAGTTCGGCCACCGCCGCCGTCTGGCCCACCCAGGCCGTGACCGAGTGAAAGCCGCGCAGGGCGTACTCGACAGGAATGGGGGAGTGGGGCCAGGCTTCGACCGGCGAAACGGCGTCGTCCGTGTCGAAAATCAGCTCCACCCAGGTCCCGTCCGGGTCGGCGATGCGCAGCACGCGGTCGCCGAAACGCACGCTCTCCTGCGGTCCGAAGTCGGCCAGCCGTAGCCGTGAGCGCCAGAAGTCCAGGCTCTGCCGGGGCGCGCTGTAGGCGGCGGCCACCACTTCTCCGTTGCCACGCACGCCGCGCTTCGCGCCGGGCCAGGGAAAGTGGGTCATGATCGTGCCGGGCTTGCCGGTCAAATCACCGTAGTACAGGTGATAGGTGCCGGGGTCGTCGAAATTGACCGTCACCTTCACGAGGCGCTGGCCCAGCGTCTGGCTGTAGAAGTCGATGTTGCGCTGCGGGTCGCTGGCCATCACGGTGAGGTGATGCAGGCCTTGGACCGGCGAGAAGCCGGGAGCGGGAGAAGTCGAATCGGTCATGCCGATATTTAATCACTTAACATTGAACAATTTCAGTGATGAATGTCACCCCTGAAGGTCACGGGCGGCTGTCCGGAGCAATCAGTCGGTTTCGGCCGCGCTGAGGGACAGACCCAGTTTGCGGGTCAGATTGGAGAGCTGGGCGAGCTCGTCCTCACTGAGCGCACTGAACACGCTCACCACGCCGTCTACATGTGGCGGCAGCACGCGCGCGATCAGCCCGTGACCTCCTGCGGTCAGCGAGACGTTGGTGACGCGGCGGTCCTGTTCGCTGCGCTCGCGCCGCACCAGATCGGCCCGCTCCAGATTGTCGATTACCATGGTCAGGTTGCCGCTGGAGCGCAGAATCTTGCTGGCGAGCTGACGCTGGTTCATCGGGCCGAGATGGTAGAGCGCTTCAAGCACCCCGAACTGGCTGATGGTGAGATCAAAGTCGGCAAGGTGGCGGTTGGCCTCCATCTCGACCAGATGCGCTGCCCGCCACAGCTTGATGTATGCGCCCAACGCGGCCCGCTGCTGATCGTTGCCCGCGTAACTGGTCGGCATACAGTCCATGCTGGGTGACGGGGCCGCAAAGTGCAAGTCCCGGCCCCCGCGCGTGTTACTTCAGGGTCAGGTTGAGGTCCAGCCACAGCAGCGCCTGATCGTTCAGGAACGGCGGCTTCAGGCTCACGGCGGCGGCCTGCTGGGCGAACTCCGGCAGCGGTCCCCGATTGGGCGGGCCAGCGGTCCAGACGGGCGCGTCGTAGCTCAACCCGGCCAGTTCGCAGGCGCGCTGCAACGCGGTGTGCACATCGCCGAGTTCGTCGACGAGGCCCGCCGTCAGGGCGTCGGACCCGCTCCAGACCCGCCCGCGGCCCAGGCTGTCGACCTGCGCCGTGCTGAGCCGGCGGCCCTCGGCCACCCGCGCCACGAAGCGCTGGTAGACCTCGGCGATGCCGCGCTCCAGTTCGCTCCGCTCGGCGTCGCTGAACGGCTGCGACGAGCTGTAGATCAGGGCGTTGTCCTGGCGCTCGACCCGTTCGGGCGTGAAGCCCTGGCGCTGATTGAAGTCTTTGAACACCGGCTTGCCCGTCACCACGCCGATGCTGCCAGTGATGGTATAGGGCGAAGCGATCACGTGCGCTGCCCCCGCCAGCACGTAGTAGCCGCCCGACGCCGCCACACTGCCCATCACCGCCACGACGGGTTTCTCGGACGTCTTCACCTCGCGCCAGATCAGATCGGAAGCCAGCGCCGAGCCGCCGCCGGAATCGACATACAGCACGATGGCTTTGGTCTGTTTGTCGGCCTTGGCCCGGCGCAGGGCCGCCACCACCGTGTCGGACCCGGCCATCGCGCCGCCCAGCAGCGGAATGGGCAGCGGGTTGGTGCGCGACTTGCCGGTGACGATGTTGCCGACGACCGGCACCAGCGCGATGCGCCCCGCCCCGCGCTGGCTGCGTGCGGGCATCAGCAGCTCGACCACGGCGGCCAGGGGCCGGGTGGCCGGGCCGATCAGCTCGTCCTCGTAAGCGATTTTGCTGATCAGGCCGAGTTCCAGCGCCCGCTCGGCGCTCGAGACGCCCTCGCCGATCCAGGCCCGCACCGCCGCCTCGCTGACGCCGCGCGCCTCGGCCAGATCGCTCGCCCAGGCGTCCTCCATGCCGCGCAGCAACTCGGCGGTCTGAAGGCGCTGCGCCTCGTCCATGTGGTCTTGCGAGAAGCGGGTCAGGGCGCTCTTGAATTCGCCGATCCGCAGGTTCTCGAAATCGACCCCGTGCTTTTTCAGGAACGCGCCCAGGTAGGTGATCTCAGCCCCGAAGCCGTGCAGCATGAACTCCGCCGACTCGGGGGCCACCACCTCCTGCGCGCCTGAGGCGGCGAGCAAACTGACCTTGTTGACGCTCGGCAGGTAACTCACCGTGCGCTTGGTTTCTGACAAGCGGCGCAGCATGGCCCGCAGCGCGTGGGCCGAGGCCAGATCGGTCTCCAGGTTGCCGAAACGCAGCAAGACGCCGTGCAGCCACTCGGCCTTGCTCAGCTTTTCGAATTTGGCCGAGAGCGATTCCAGCGTCTCGTTGCGGCTCAGGAGCGCCGCGATGGGATTCGTCGGCTGGCGGGCAGGCAGCGCGCCGCCGATGTCCACGACCACCCAAGTCGGTTTGCTCACGCCTGCGGGCAACGCCGCGCCCGACTGCTCGGAAAGGCTGTTCAAAAAAGGAATGTTCACCGCTTCAAGGTACTCGCAAAGGGTGAAGGTTGCTCAGGACCAAAAGCACAAAATCGCCAAAAGAGGCCCGCACGTTCACGGGAAACGTGCGGGGCCTTGAACGTCAGTCTAAAGGAAAGTGTAAGGCTTGTCGCCCCCAGAGCTTACGATCAGCGGTCGCTGGGCACCTTGATCGTGCCGCTGATGATCTTGGCCTTGATGGCCTCAACCTTGGCGACCTGCGAGCTGGGAATCAGGGCCTTGTTGTACTGGTCGATGGCGTAGCCCACGCCGCCTTCCTTGAGGCCGAAGACGCGCTGGCCACCCTTGAACTTGTCGGCCTTGACATCCTGAACCAGGGTGTAGACGGCGTTGTCAACCCGCTTCATCATGCTGGTCAGGCCGTGATTCAAGGTGCCGGGCTTGCTGTCGAAATCGCCCAGGTAGTTCTGGTTGCTGTCCACGCCGATAAAGAACATCGGGCGGGTGCTGCCCGCGCAGCTTGCCGTGTAGCTGGCCGACTTGGGCACATTCTTGAAGTTGTCGGTCTTGAAGGTCACACCCTTGGGAAGCTGCGCGGCCTTGAGGCACTGCTGCTGCTTGACGTAGTCCTGCAGGCCCTTGCCCGAGGCTCCGGCAGCGGCGAACACGATGTCCGCTCCCTTGGCCTTCATGCTGGCCGAGATTTCCTTGGCCTTGCCGGGGTTGTTCCAGGCGTCGGGAGTGGTGCCCACGTACTGGCTGATAATCTGAATCTTGGAATTGGCCGCCTTCGCGCCCGCGATGTACCCGGCCTCGAACTTGTGGATCAGCGGAATGTCCATGCCGCCGAGGAAGCCGAGCACGCCGGTCGAGCTGTTGAGCGCGGCCAGGTAGCCCACCAGGTAGCTGCCCTCCTCTTCCTTGAAGGTCATGCTCTGGACATTCTTGGCGTCGGAAACGTCATCGACCAGACCGAAGGCCAGATCGGGGTTTTCCTTGGCGACCTGGGTGAGGCTGGCGTTGTTGGCAAAGCCCACCGCGACGGTGAGGTCAAAGCCGTCCTGGGCAAAGCCGCGAATGCCCTGCACCGTCTGGCTGGGATCGGACGGCTCGAAGTCCTTGACGCTCACGCCGCCAGTCTTGACGGCGCGCTGCGAGCCTTCGTAGGCCGACTGGTTGAAGCTCTTGTCGAACTTGCCGCCCGCGTCGTAGGCCATGCCCACGCGAATGCCGCTCTGGGCGGCGGCCAGGCCCGTCAGGGTCAGCAGTGAAAGGGTCAGGGCGGTCTTGGAAAGTTTTTTCATGGATGTCCTCCTGGATCAGGTACTCGAAACGCTGTTCGTCGACTGATGTTCAGCCCAGCGCTGTTCTTCTAAGGCGAAAGTATACGCGAAATGACGAAACGCTAAAGGTGTGCCCGGGCGCGCGCGGTGGGTCAGGGTCGGGCACACGGCCCCCGTGTCAATGGTAGCGTGGGCCCATGAGTGCCGAACAACGAACCCCAAACGAAGATTCAGCCCAGGGCGTAACAGACCAGGAGAAAACGAGCCAGGGTAGCCTAGCCCGGCAACGTTACGACTGGCTGACGGCCGAACTCGCCCGCCACAACCGTCTCTACCACGAGCAGGACGCGCCCGAGATCGCCGACCACGAGTACGACGCCCTGGCCAGAGAAGCCCGCGCCCTGGAAGCCGGGCATCCCGATTGGTTGACCCAGGCTACCTCGCCCGCGCAGGCGGTGGGCGGCGCGCCCAGCAGCGCCTTCGCAGCAGTCAATCACCCCACCCCCATGACCAGCCTCGATAACGTGTTCGGCGACGACGAGTTGCGCGGCTTTCAGGAAAAGCTGGCGCGGTCACTCAACATTGCGCCGGACGCCGCCGACTTCGCGTATACCTGCGAACTCAAGATCGACGGCCTGAGCGTCAATCTGTATTACATCGACGGCGAGTTGCAGTGGGCCGCCACGCGCGGCAACGGACTGACCGGCGAGATCGTGACCGCCCAGGTGTTGACCATTGCCGGGTTGCCGCAAAAGCTCGAAGGACTGAAGGGCGAGCTGGAAGTGCGCGGCGAGGTGTATCTGAGCCGCGAGGAGTTCGCCGCCTACAATGAGCGCGCCGAGGAGCTGGGCAGTGCGCCGCTGAAAAACCCCCGCAACGGAGCGGCCGGAGCGCTGCGCCAGAAAGACCCGGAACTCACGCGCTCACGCAACCTCAGCGCCATTCTGTACGCGCTGGGCAAGCGCGACGGCGTGCCGGTGCAGACCCAGTGGGAGGTGCTGGAGTGGCTGCGCGAAAAGGGCTTTCCGGTCAGCGAATATTCGCGCCACGTTCGGGGCATTGACGAGGCCGTGCAGTACCACGCCGACCTGCTGGCCGTGCGCGGCGACCTGCCCTTCGACGTGGACGGCACCGTCATCAAGCTCGACGACCTGAACTTGCAGGCCGAATCCGGCTTTACCAGCCGCGCGCCCAAGTGGGCCATCGCTTACAAGTTTCCGGTGGAGGAGGCGCAGACGGTACTGGAGAGCATCAGCATCAATGTGGGCCGCACCGGCAAGCTGGCTCCGCTGGCGCACCTCTCGCCCCGGCTGATCGAGGGCAGCACCGTCAGCAAGGCGACGTTGCACAACGAGGACTTCATCCGCGACTTGGACCTACATGTGGGCGACACCGTGATCGTCCGCAAGGCCGGGGGCGTCATCCCCGAGATCGTGCGGGTGCTGCCCGAGCTGCGCCCTGAGGGAGCCGGGCCGTACCGTTTCCCGGACCACTGCCCCATCTGCGACTTTCCCGCCGTGCGGGAGGAGGGCGATGCCAACCGCTACTGCACCAACCCCGCGTGCCCGGCCAAGCTCTACGAGGGGCTGCGCTACTTCGTCTCGCGCGGGGCGCTGGACATTCGCGGCATTGGCGAGAAGCTGACCCGGCAACTGCTGGAGGCCGGACTGGTCAAGGACGCCGCCGACTTCTACCAGCTCACCGCCGAGCAACTCGCCAACCTGGAGCGCGGCGGCGACAAGAAGGCCGCCAACATCCTGGCGCAGCTCGAAGACAGCAAGGCCAAACCGCTGTGGCGATTGATCAACGCGCTGGGCATGAGCGGCGTCGGGGACCGCAACGCCAAGGCGCTGGCCCGCGCCTTCGGGTCGCTGAGCGCGCTGGAAGCGGCCACCCCCGAGCAGATCGAGGCGGTGCCGGGGCTGGGCGGGGTGTTGGCCCACAGCGTCAGCGCCGAGTTGGGCAGCGAGCGGTTGCAGGGCCTGATCGCCAAGCTGCGCGCCGCCGGACTCGGCCAGCAGGTCAGCGAGGCCGAGAGCCGCACGGCACAACTCGCAGGTCTCAACTTCGTGCTGACCGGCAGCCTCTCGCGCCCCCGCGACGTGCTGAAAGCGGCCCTGGAAGCGCGCGGCGCGCGCGTCACCGGCAGCGTGACCGGCAAAACGAGTTACCTGGTGGCGGGCGAGGACGCCGGAAGCAAGCTGACCCGTGCCCAGGAACTCGGCCTGCCGGTGCTCGACGAGGCGGCGCTGGCAGCGCTGCTCTCGGAGCTGGGCGCGCCGCTGCTAGACTGATGATTCATTCTGGAGCCGCTCCTCGGCTCCGCGCCGCATGACAGCAAAAGCACTGCACCGGGAGAAGTCTATGGAACTTGAGATCAGCAAGAACGTCCTGACCGATATCGCCACCTCCACCCTGGAGCACATCGAGGGCCTGAGCATCGCCGCCGCCGCCGCGCCGCGTCCCGGCAAGCTGGGCGAGGCGATCAGCGATTCTCTAAGTGACTCGCTCGGCAGCCTCGGCGCGGGCGAATTGCCGACCTCGCGCCGTCCCCGGGCGCTCAAAATCACCCGCGAGGGTCAGCAGGTCAGCCTGGACGTTGGCCTCACCATCGAGTACGGCAAGAATCTGCATGCCCTGGCCCAGCAGGCCCAGCGTGCCCTGCAGGAAAATATCGAACTGATGACCGGCCTCAAGGTCAGGGCTGTCAACGTGACGGTGCAGAGTCTGAGCCTGCCGACCCCGCCTGCGGTCCAGCCGCCGGCAGGTCAGCCGTGACCCGCCGTGAGCGCACCGCGGCCCAGCCGGTCGGCACCCGCCGGGCCGCCCGCGAGTTTGCTTTCCGGGTGCTGTTCGAGGCCGGGCAGGGCGGCTTGCCTTTTCAACAAATCTACACCCGCGCCGAGGGGGCCATGCTCTCGGGCGATGACACCTATCCGCACCTCAACCCCGAGGCGCTGGCCTTCGCGCATGAGCTGGTGTTCGGCTACCACCAGCACGAGCCGGCCATCAACGAACTCTTGCAGCGCACCATTCGCGGCTGGAGCTTCGAGCAGATGGCCCAGACCGATCTCAATGTGCTGCGGCTGGCGGTCTTCGAGATGATTCATACCCAGGAAGCCCACCCGCCGGTCATCGAGAGCGCCGTGCGTATTGCCCGCAAGTTCGGTGGCGACGACTCGGGCCGTTTCGTCAACGGGGTGCTGGGCGGGCTGTCGCGCAGTCTGGAGGCTGGGTCAGCGCTGCCGCGAGAGGCCGCTGTGCCAGAAGAAGTCGGCGAGGCGGAGCGTTGAGCGCGGTTCTTCTCTCCGGCCCGCCTGCGGCCCAGGCGCTGTTGACTGAGGCCGGGGAGCGCGCCGCCCGGCTGCCGCGCCGCCCCGAGCTACACGTCATCCGGCTGGGCGAGGACCCGGCGAGCGTGAGCTATGTCAGCCTCAAGGAAAGGAAGGCGCTGGAAGTCGGCCTGGGCAGCACCGTTCACGCCCTGCCCGAAACAACCACCCAGCCCGAATTGCTGGCCCTGATCGAGCGCCTCAACCTGGATTCGGCCGTGAGCGGGCTGCTGGTGCAGTTGCCGCTGCCCGCCCATATCGAGGTTGGTACGGTCCTGGAAGCCATCAGTCCGGAAAAGGATGTGGACGGCTTTCACCCGGTCAACGTGGGGCGGTTGTGGACCGGAGAGGCGGCGCTGCCGCCCTGCACGCCCGCCGGGGTGGTGGCGCTGCTCGATTACTACCGCGTTCCCATCGCCGGTCGCTGTGCCGTCATCGTGGGCCGCAGCACCATCGTCGGCAAGCCGCTGGCCGCTTTGCTACTGGCCCGAGACGCCACCGTGACGATTGCCCACTCGCGCACGCCCGACCTGGCGGCTGTGACCCGGCAGGCCGAGTTGCTGGTGGTGGCGGTGGGTCAGGCCCACCTGATCACCCCCGAGATGGTGCGCCCCGGCGCAGCGGTGGTCGATGTGGGGGTCAACCGCGTCGGCCTGAGCAAGAGCGGCAAGGCCAAACTGGCCGGGGACGTTCACCCGGACGTGGCCGAAGTCGCCGCCGCCCTGACCCCGGTGCCCGGCGGCGTCGGCCCGATGACGGTGGCCCAGCTGATCATGAACACGGTGCTGGCCGCTGAGCGGCTGCAAGCGGGCGAGCGGGTCACCGAGCTGGTAAGCGCCACCGCACCGCGCTGACAGCCGGTTGTCATGTTTGGGCCTGTAGAATGCCGCCCAGACGTGGACACCTTCTTCCGCATTCCTTCCTGGCCGTGCCCGTGAACTCATTGGCTGAACTGCTCGGCAACCGCTGGTTGTGGACCGCCGTGTTCTCCAGTACCGGGGCGCAAATCGTCAAGGTGCTGCTGATCTTGCTCATTGAGCGGCGCTGGCGGCCCGAGAAGGCGCTGGAAACTGGCGGCATGCCCAGCAGCCACAGCGCGATGGTTTCGGCGCTGGCGACGGGCGTGGCGCTCACCGAGGGACTGGGCAGCCCGCTGTTCGCCGTGGCGACCACCTTCGCCCTGATCGTGATGTACGACGCCACCGGCGTGCGCCACAGCAGCGGCCAGCAGGCCCGGCTGATCAACGAACTCGTCGAGGAACTGCGGGCGGTGGTCCGCGAGGGCTTTGCGCCCAAGCCGCTCAGGGTGCTGCTCGGGCATACCTACCTGGAGGTGCTGGTCGGTACCATCATCGGTGTGCTGGCGGCGTTCCTGGCGTTTCGCTGGCTGTGAGCCTCTAGACTGCATTCATGGCTCCGGCTTCCTTCAAACGCCTTGGCCTCACCGGCTCGATCGGTGCGGGAAAAAGCACGCTGGCCCGGCTGCTGCGTGAGCGCGGCTTCACGGTGCTCGACGCCGACGCACAGGCCCGGCTGGCGACCCAGGAGCCGCAGACCCTCCACGCCATCGAAACGCTGTTTCCCGGTGTGGTGGTCGGCGGCCAGCTCGACCGCCCCGCGCTGTCGGCCCGCGTGTTCGGCTTTCCGGCAGAGCTGGCCAAGCTGAACGCTGTCGTTCATCCCCGCGTGCGTGCCCGAATGGCTGAGCTGGAAGCGGCCGCAGCCCAGGCAGGCGCGCGAACCGTCGTTCAGGACGTGCCGCTACTGTTCGAGGGCGGCTCACGGGCGCTGTTCGACGCCGTGCTGCTGATCGACGCACCGCTCGAGGTGCGCCTGTCCCGGGTCATGGGCCGCGACGGTCTGAGCCGCGAGGCTGTGCTGGCCCGCGACGCCGCCCAGATGCCCGCCGAGCAAAAACGCCGCCTGGCCGACGCGGTGATCGAGAACGGGGGAGATGAGGTCGATCTGGCCGTTCAGCTTGAGGTGGTGCTCAGGAAGCTGGGGCTTCATCCCTGAGCGGTTGTCACACCGCCGGGTAGAGTTGCCCCGCTGGCAGATGGAACGTGCGGTTGGTAGTGTCGCGCGTGACGGCGACAAAGGCGCGCAGCAGTGGCAAGCTGGCCCGCGCCGCCTGCACCGAGAGGCCCAGGGCGCGCTCAAGCGGCACCGGCAGGGCCAGCACCTGAATGCCCGGCAGCAGCGGCTGAGCGGTGAGGGCCGACATGATACTGACGCCCAGGTTGTGCTGCACCATGCCCAGAATCACACTGTCTTCCTCGATGTGCTGAGCTGCCGGTACGCTGACGCCCTGCGCCTGGAGATACTGCACGATCTTCAGGTGGCACGAATCGCCCTGCCCTGGCAGCAGCAGCGGCGTGTGGGCCAGCTCGGCAAGGTCGAAGGGGTGCGGGCCGCGCCGGGTGGGAGTCAGCACGACGTAGGGATCGTGCAGGAGCGGCCACTGCACCAGCGGCCCGGCCAGCGGCAGCGAGGTCAGTGCGGCGTCGGCCTGACCGAGTCGGAGCATCTGCTCGGCGTGCGCGTCGGCATTGACCGCGATGACCCTGACGCTGACGGCGGGATGAAGCTGCCGGAAGCGCGCCAGGGTGGGCGGCAGGAGATGGGTGCCCACGCTGCGAAACGTCGCCAGCCGCAGTTCGCCGCTGAGCACCTCGTCTTGCAGCGAGCGTTCCAGATCGTCGGCGGCCTGGAGCGCTCGCCGGGCGTGTTCGAGGATTCGCTGGCCCGCCTCGGTCAGCCGGGTCCCCTGGGCCTGACGCTGGAGCAGGGCGCGGCCCAGGGCTTTCTCCAGCGAACGCACCGCTTCGCTGAGGCTGCTCTGCGACATTTCCAGCTCGGCGGCGGCTCCGGAAAAGCTGCCCTGCTCAGCCACCGTCACAAAGACGCGCAGCTGGGAAAGCGTTGGCCTGGTCATGTGCTCAGTCTAGGGGAGCGGTGAAGGCAGCTATCGGGAAACCCGAATGCGCCCCGGCAGGGTGGGCGCTGTGCCCGATGGCGTGTTCCTGCGCCCCGGCCCAGACTGCCAGGTATGAACGAGACCCAATGTCCAGTGCGGGAGATCTTCGGCGTGGTGTTCGTGGAACTCATCAACCCCGGCGGCGGCCCGGTGTGCCTGCCCGGCTGGATCACCCGGCTCTGGCCGGTGGCCCGACTGGGCGATCAGACGCTGGAAGCCCGGCCCAGTTTTGGTTCGCTGGGAACGGAGGCGGTTGACGACCTGCTGCGGCAGCTTCGAGATGCGGGCCTGACGCCCCTGGGTGTGCGGCTGCGTTCTCAGCCAGCGGGCTGAAGCGGCTCAGCGCCCCCGGCACTGTCCAGGCCATAAATTTCCAGAAAGCGCTTCACCCTGGCGGTCAGCGTCGGCAGCACCGAGACCTCGCCGCACACCCAGTCGGGCTGGTAGTTGCGGCAGACCTGCGGACGCTCCAAATAAATCTGGCACAAGCAGCCCGCCCCCAGATGCGAACAGACCACGCCCAGTGGCTTGCCGAGTGCGGCGATGTCGGGGGCCGCGCAGCACGCGCCGCACCCCGAGCACTCGCGTTGCCAGGCGCTGCGCGGCGGATATTCGGGCGGGGCCGCGAACAGATCGGGCCGGTCAGACACGAACGGGTCAGCCACGCTCGCGCCGCCCTTCCAGCCACAGCAGTCCCACCAGCAGCGCCACCAGTCCGGCCAGTTGAACCAGTCCGCCGCTCAGCAGGCCAACTGGCGCACTCAGTAGGGCCAGTCCGGCGAACCCGAGCCGGGTCCCGGCGCGGCCAATGCCCACCACCCAGCGGAACAGCACGTCGCCGAGCAGATACAGACTGACCCCGCCCGCCAGGCTCCAGGCCGTGAGGGCGCTGGGCGCGCCGCCGAGGTGGCCCACCACCAGCTTGACGCCCGCCGCCAGCCCGATGATGCCCGCGATCATCAGCACGTGGCCGAAGCCGAATCCCCGCAGCGCCAGGTGCGGGCGTCTCTGGGCCGGGGCGGTTCGAGCGCTCTGGCGGCCCGCTCGTCGTCGCCGCTGAAGTAGCTCCACCACAGCGCGGCGCTGAGCGCCAGCCCCAGCAGCGCACCGAGGGCCAGCCGCCAAGTGATGGCCGAGTCGCCCGCGCCCACGCCGATGGCGACCACGCTCTCGCCCAGCGCGATGATCAGGATCAGGCCGTGACGTTCGGCAAAATGGGCCGGACGCAGCTGAAAGCCGCTCTCACGCCGGAAGACCCCGCTGATCACCAGTACGCCTACCGCCAGTCCCCAGCAGGCCAGCGCCTGACCCGGCAGGAGGGCGGCGACCAGCAGCAGCAAAGCCGCCGCCAGGTTGTAGCCGAAGATGCCCCGGATCGCCTGGGCGCTGCTGTTGGGCGCGTGCTTGAAGAGTCCGGCGTGAATCAGCGTGACGGCCAGATAACCCAGCGCGAAGGCCAGGCCCGCTGCGCCGAAGGCGTGGGGAATACTCAGCGCCATCAGCAGAAAGCCGCCCATGCCGCCGAACATCAGCAGGCGGTAGGCCGTGTTGCCGGTACCGAGATTGTTGGTGAGCCAGATGTAGCCGCTGTACATCCACCAGACGATCAACAGGACCAGGCTGGCCCCCAGGTAATCGGCCGCGCCGTGGGGATGCACGACCAGACTGGTGATCTGGGTAACCGTGAAAACGAACACCAGATCGAGAAAGAGTTCCAGCGTGCTGACTGGTGCAGAAGCAGCGCTGGGCTGGGCCGCCGTCACCGCGCACCCGGCAGGTCAGCTGCCGTAGCTGCCCCCGCAGAAGCTGGCGTGCGCCTGCAAGTTGACGTTGCCGCCGGGAAAAAAGGTCAGGCCGGTGGCGCGCTGCACCTCGCCCACCGTGACCTCGTAACGGGTGAAGTTGCTGCGGGCCGCTGGCAGCTTGCGGTTGGGCATCAGAAAAGCGCGGGCTGCATTGCCGCTGACCACGATCTTGTAGATCGAACTCGGCACCGCTACCTGATCGTCGCCGATGGTCCTGGGTTTGCCCTCGAACACTGGCCCAGTCATGACATATACGCTGCCAAGCTGCTTGGCGCAGTTGCGGGTGGCGCTCTCCAGGCTGGCCCAGATGCCGCTGTTCATGCCGCTGTCTTGCGGCACCATGTTCGACAAATAAAATGACTGGTTCATGGCCTCGTCGGTGCTGGTGAAGTCAGCAGCAGGGGCCATGTGGCCGCGCGCGTAGCCGGACTTGCGGTAGTCACCCAGGGCCGCGCTCTGCGACTCGGCCAGGTCGGGGTCCTGCTGGAAGTTGTCGGCGCGGCTGACCGAGCCGTCGAATTCGGTGGGTTGCAGTTTCTCGGCCACCAGGAGCGGCACCTTTTTGGCCGGATCGTAGACGCTGATGTACTCGGTGCGGCACAGCACGACGGTGCTGACCGGCGCTTCGGGCGAGCCGTCGGCAAACTCGTCGGTGCAGTTGTCGCCGCTGCCCGTTGTCGTGGTGCTCTGTTTGGGGCAGCCCACCAGCACGGCGCTGAGCAGCAGCAGCGCGGCGGCGCTCCAGCACTGTCTGGAGACGGAGGATTTGAAAGTCGGCTTCATCATGGACTTCTATGGTAGCGGCTCGGAAAGGCCGGACAGGTTCAGCCGCACCTGTACTGGGAAGTCTGGGCTGGAAAGAGCGGTGTGGTCGGGAATGTCACCTGGGTGCTGTGCCAGTAGCGTCGCCCCTTAGCGCACTTTCGGATTGGAAACGTGGACGTTTCCGAGCGCTCAAGCGACCTGCCATGCGGCGTCAGGGCATATCGGTGCGGCGGGTCCAAGCTTCTTCCCTCAGCCTTCCTCAATGTTCAGCTCAAGGCCGTAGCACCAGCTGTTCTCAATGCCGACGTAGTACCCGAAGTTGGGGATGCGCTTGAATCCGGCACTTTCATAGAGGCCGATAGCCGCCGCCTGGAGATCGCCGGTTTCCAGCACCACCTCACCCAAGCCGTGTTCGCGTGCCCAGACGATCAGACCGTCCAGCACGGCGCGGCCCAGCTTGCGCCCCCGTGCCCCCGGCTGCGTATACATCCGCTTGATCTCGGCCCTGCTGATCTGAGTGCCGAGATGGTCAAGCGGTTTGAGGCCGCCGATGGCCAGCAGCTCGCCACCTTCCTCCCAGCCGAGTAGCACGCCGCCCGCGAGCGTCGCGGGGTCGAACGGTTCGGTGCGTTCGTCCGTGTCCTGATAAAGCCGCCGGAGTTCGCGCTGCTGCTCGGCCATCAGGTGGTGGGCGCGGGCGTCGCCAAAACTCAGGGTGGTCAGCATGGCGCAGTATCGCCCAACTCGGGGCGCGCTGAGCCGATTGGCCTAGCCCGGCGCTGCGCCACACGGCCCATAGGCAGCCGCCGCCTGACCGCCTAGACTGACCGGGCAATCAGGGGCAGGTGCGGTGCAGACACTCCGGAGCAGCCCCTGATTCGATCTGCCTCCAGCTGTTTGACCGGGCCGAAGGTTCAGGGTTATTGCTCGAAAAAATACCCCCCTGTTCCGTTCCTTGTCCGGTCAACGTTTTGCCTGCTTGTCGGCGTTCAGGGCCGAAATGGTCACGGTGACCCCTTACATAGCCCATGGTCGCTGCGTCGGCACGCCTGGGAGCCGGGCAGACCATTCCACTGCGCCGGGCCTGCGTTGTCCGGCCCGAACTGGCTCCTCTCCTTCCGTGACCAGAACCCTTGCCCTGAACGCGCTGTGCAGGCCAGGCTGTTTTCCGCTTCAACCACACTTCAGCGCCGCGCGAGACAGATCGGCATTTCAATTGGGGGGTGACCGTTCAGTCGCTCAGCGCCGGTTGCCGGGCCTCTCGGCTGCGCCGACCTGGCGAGGCTGATCGAGCCTCGGGTCCCAGCTGTCTTCCCACTGTTGACGTCAGACCTCAACCTACACCCACTGAAGCAGCGGCTCATTTCGAGGCCCTGCCCGGTTTGCGGCGGTTCAGCGAGAGGCCGCCGGTTGTCATTGCCACCCAAGGAGGGCCGCCCGCATGACCGACGCCGCGAAGAACTCTGCCTTAAAGACCCTGCTCAGTGCCATCAACCCCCTTCAGCGTGGCCAGCAGCATCCGCTCGACACGCCTCAGGTCAGGAACAACGCGGGCGGCTTCGTCTACGCCCTGGGTGACGAGGCCCGGCTGACCCGCTTTCTGGTGCTGGGCAGCGACGGCGGCACCTTTTACGCCGGGGCACAGGCCCACACCGTGCAGGCCACCGACTTTCTGCGCGCGCTGGTGGAGCGCGACGCGGCCCTGGCCCTGCGGATCATGCTGGACGTGGTGCGTGCAGGCCGTGCGCCCCGGCCCGACCCGGCGCTGCTGGTGCTGGCCCTGATTGCCAAAACAGCGCCTGATGTGGCCGACCGGCAGGCGGCCTGGCGAGCGCTGCCCGAGGTGGCCCGCACCGGCACCATGCTGCTGCATTTTCTGGCGTTCGTGAAGGCCCTGGGCGGCTGGGGGCGGCTGACCCGCCGGGGCGTGGCGAACGTCTACGAGAATCTAGACGTGGACAGGCTGACCCTCTGGGCCGTCAAATATAAGGGCCGGGACGGCTGGACGCAGGCCGACGCGCTACGTCTTGCGCATCCCAGAACCGCCGATCCGGTGCGCAACGCCGTTTTGAAATTCATGGTCAGCGGCGATCTGGTGCCGCCCCCAGCCGCCGACGCTCCGGCCTTGCGCGTTATTGAGGGGCATCAGCGGGTGCAGGAAGCGCCTAACGACGAGGCCGCTGCACGGTTGATGCTCGACTACGGCCTGCCCGTCGAGGGCGTGCCGACCCACCTGCGCGGCCCCGAGGTCTACCGGGCGGCCATGCAGACCAACGGGCTGACCTGGCTGCTGCGAAACCTCGGCAACCTCAGCCGGGTAGAGGTGCTGAGCGTCAATGACCGCGAACTGGTGGACGCGGCGGTGGCCCGCCTGACCGATCCGCTGGCGCTGGCACGGGGCCGCATTCACCCGCTCGACGCCCTCAAAGCCCGGCTGGTCTACGCGGCGGGCCGGGGTGTGCGCGGCAAGGGCACCTGGCTGCCGGTGCCGCGCGTGGTGGACGCACTGGAAGAAGCGTTTCACATGGCCTTCGGACAGGTGCGGCCCGCCGGAACGCGGCACCTGCTGGCGCTGGATGTCAGCGGCTCAATGACCTGGGGCGAGGTGGCAGGCGTGCCGGGCCTGACACCCAATATGGCGGCGGCAGCCATGAGCATGCTGGCGCTGAGAACCGAACCCGAGGCGCTCACGATGGGCTTTGCCGATCAGTTCCGGGCACTGGGCATCACGCCGCGCGACAGCCTGGAGGCGACCATGCGAAAGGCCCAGTCGGCCAGCTTCGGGGCCACCGACTGCGCGCAGCCGATGCGTTGGGCGGCGCAGGCGAACGTAGATGTGGACACTTTCGTCGTCTACACCGACAATGAGACCTGGGCCGGAACGGTTCATCCGAGCGTCGCGTTGGACCAGTACCGTCAGCGCACCGGCCTGGCCGCCCGCCTGATCGTGGTCGGGTTGACGGCCACCCAGTTCAGCATCGCCGACCCACACAGAAGCGACATGCTCGACGTGGTGGGCTTCGACACGGCCGCGCCGGATCTGATGAGCGCCTTTGCACGTGGTGAACTCTGAAGCGATCAGAGGCTCCAGCCCTGCAGGACCTCGTTTCGCCGGGCCGCTGAGCCGACATGCCCGGTCAGCTTCCTCATCTTCCTGCTCATCTGCGGCCCGTATGCTGGGAGCATGTCCAAACGTCCGCTGTCCGTTGTCTGGCCTGCTCTGTTGTGCGGCCTGACCCTAAGCGCCTGCGCGCCCACCCTCAACCTGGGCAACGTCATCGACACCACTTCTCCCAGCCGGGCCGGACCGCTGCTGGTCGGTCAGACCTGGGCCCTCAGCGGACAGCTCGCCGATGTGAGCGTCAGCAAAACGCTGGCCGTGCCGCGCCTGGTCGAGGTGCAAAACGGCAAGGGCACCCTCAGCGTGGCCGATCAGGCGAGAGACGTGCAGTTGCCGAGCGGCGACTACCAGTACGTGTCATACACCAACAATGATCAACTCAAGAAGACCCGATTCCTGTGGAACGTGGCGGCGGCGGGCGGCGGTGTGGATCAGTACGAGTGCCTGGTCCTGAGTAACGAGAGCCTGCCGCTGACTGGTGTGTTGAGCGTGCAGCGCCAGAATGACGCCACGGTTCAGCGCGGTACCTGCTCGGCCACGCCGACCGATCCCCCCAAGGCCCCGACCACGCCCTGAAGCCAGCTCGATTCAGCTTGCCCTTTCCTGTTGGGCCACGTGCCCGGTTTTGTCTTGCCGGTTTAGTGCCGCCGAATCACGCTGAGGGCCACACGAAGCGCTCGTCCCAGGCCTCGCCGCGGCGCAGGAAGGGTGCCTTGCTGCCCAACACCCGATGCCCACCCTTGACCGCCGCCCGCACGATGAGCCGGGGGTCCAGGTCTGCGTGAATGCGCCGCGCCGCCGCGATCTCGTCGAAGATGTTCAGGGTTTCGCCGCTCGCCACGCTGTCGGTGCCCAGGGCCACGTCCACGCCTGCCGCCACGAAGTCGGTCCAGCGAAAGGTGCCGCACTGCAAGTTGGCGTTGCTGCGCGGACAGGTCACGACGTTCGCGCCCGACTGCGCCACCGTGCGGATGTCGTCGTCCGTCACGTTGACCAGGTGAATGAGCGTCGGTCTGGCGTCCAGCACACCCAGATCGGCAAGATACGACACGGGCGTCAGCTTGGGGTCGGGAGCACGGCCCAGCACTTCCGGTAAGGTCAGTCCCGGCGAGCTGAACTGCACCATCTTCGCGAAGCTCTCGGCCAGCGGCCCGGTGCCCGACGCGAAGAGTTCCAGCTCACTGGGATGCTCGGCCACGTGAATCTGCAGCGGCAAGTTCTCGCGCCGGGTGAAGGCGGCCAGCAAACGGTGGAGTTTGTGCGACACGGTATGTGCCGCGTGCGGTGAGAGACCCAGCCGCATCCCGCCGGGGCGCTCCAGTGGGCGGAAACGGGCCACGTCCTGCACGACCTGGGTAAAAGTCGCGTTAGCGGTGGCCGGGTTGGGATCGAGCACCTCCCAGTAGGCCACGCCGCTCATCTCGGCTTCCGTCAGCAGCCACGCCATCACTTCCGGCGTGCCCGGCCACACGATGTCGCCCAGGGCTGCCGCGCCGCTGGCCCGCACCTGCTCCAGTCCCTTCCTCGCGCCCGCCAGTCCGCGTGAGAGCCTGCCAGCGATGACCACTTCGGGAATCCACTGGAAGTAGGGCAGTGCCCGAAATGCGTAGTCGGACATGTCCAGGTGGGCGTGCGCGTTGACCGGAAGGGGAGAGATGACGTTCACCGTGCGGCCCTGTTCGGCCTGCGGATACTGGGCGTGGAGGGTGTCGAAGTCCCCGGCGGCGGCGATGGTCTGCCCACCCACCACGACCGCCCCGCTGCGAATCGGCAGGCCCATCCCGGTGTAGAGGATGTCAACCTGAATCAGTTCCAGCTCGCTCATTGTTCCGGGTCCGGGGTGTTGACCATGGCGGCGGCGGTGCGCCTCAGCGCGGCGAAGAGTTCGGCGGCGTCCTCGGGCTTCAGCCCCGGCGTCTCGCGCATGGCGGCGTTCATGCAACTCAGCCATGCACGCCCCCGCGTCGGCGTGATCTCGAACGGCAGGTGCCGCGCCCGCAGGCGGGGGTGGCCGAACTGCTGGTGGTACAGCGGCGGCCCGCCCAAGAAGCCGCTCAGGAAGGCCTCCTGCTTGCGGGCGGTGAGGCTCAGGTCGGTGGGAAAAATCGGGATCAAGTCGGGGTGCTGGGCGACGTGGCCGTAGAATCGGGTCACCAGGTCGTGCAGGGTGGCGGGGCCGATGCGCGAATACAGCGTGTCTTCGGGCGAAGTGGCAAGTTGGAGAGGAGCGGTCATGCCGCAAAGCTAGCGCAGGGAGCACTGGTCATTTGCAAGCTTCTCAACTGCTGGCACTGGTATAGCTCCCCAGCGCCCGCAGCCATAGCACCCGGCAGATCGCCAGCAAAATGAGGGCCACCAGCGGGCTGAACAGGGCCGCCGTGCCCAGCTCGCCGCGCAGCGCCTGGGCCGGAATGGTGGTGATGAAGGCCACCGGAATCACGAAGGTCAGCACCGGGCGAATCCACAGCGGCAGCGCCTGCAAGGGGTAGCGCCCGGCGCTGAAGACGCCCTGAAACAGCTCGGTGATGTTCTGCACGTTGACCAGCCAGAAGGCAGTGGTGTTGAGCATGAACCAGATGGCGTAGACCATCGCAATCGCGCTGAGATACAGCACCGCCGAGAGCAGCGCCCCGCTGAGTGTGACCGTGCCGAGCGCCGCCCCCGCCCAGACGATCAGGCCCAGGCCCAGCAGCATGTCGGGCAGCCGCAAGAGGTTGAGGTTGCGCGCCGAGAGCTGAAACTGCGCGTCCACCGGCTTGAGCAGCAAAAAGTCCAGCGTGCCGGTGCGGATACCCTCCGAGAGCTGGGTCAGATTGGGCCGCAACCAGACGCTGATCAGCCCCTCGGTGAGGGTGAAAAAGCCCACCACCATCAAGGCGCCTTCCAGATTCCAGCCGCCGAGTTCCTTGATCTCGGGGCGGCTGTAAAACAGCAGCACGCCCAGCAATCCGGTGGCGAGGTTAGCGAAGCTGCTGAGAATGGCCGCCAGAAAGTTGGCCCGGTACGCCAGCTGCACGCTGAGGCTGGCCGAGAGGTAGATCCGCAGCAGCTTCCAGAACCGCATCAGGCTCCCACTGCGCCGTATTTTCTGACGCCGTGCCGCCACATCAAGGCCCGCAGCAGGCCGAATCCCACCGTCCATGCCAGCAAAATAAAGAAGCCGCGCAAGACGTCGCTCAAGTCGGCCTTGCCGGTCAGCAGATCGCAGGGGAGGCCCAGCATGTATGGAAAGGGCGTAAAGGCGGCCACTTTCTGCACGGCCGCCGGGTACAGGCTCAGCGGAGCCAGCAGCCCGCCCAGCGCGGCGTACAGCACCCAGACGAGTTCCTGAAAGTTTTCGGCGGCCTCGAACCAGAAGGCCAGCAGGCCGATGCAGTACTCCAGCAGGAAGCGCAGGGTGAAGGCCAGCGGCACCAGCAGCAGGTAGGCCAGCCAGTGCGAGAGCTGAGTGGTGTACTGCGCCCCGGTCAGCACGGCGAAGATGACCAGCAGCACGAACATCAGCGGCAGTCGCACGATTCGCTCGGCCCAGTGGCCGACGTAGTGCATCCAGAACGGGTCGATCGGGCGTAGCAGCTTGGGGGACAGGGTGCCTTGCCGCACGTCGAAGCTCAGCTCCCAGGCCACCCACACCACCAGGATCTGCGCCGTGCCCCAGGTGGCGATGAAGTAGGAGGCAAAATCGCGGGCGGTGTAGCCGCCGATCTCGCCGCCCGGCGCGGAAGCGGCTTGCTGCATCCAGATCAGGCCCATGACCAGGCTCAGCGTACCCGATAGCATCCAGATGACGATTTCGGCCCGGTAGACCGTCATATGGGCGAACTGGGTTGCCATCAGCACCCGGAACTTGCGCCAGGTGTGGGCGTTCATGCCAGTGCCTTGACCGGCTCGGGCTTCTTGTCACTCCTGAACAGCTGCCCGATGACCTGCTCGATCGGCGGGTCCACCACCGTCAGATCGGCCACGTCCAAGTGGGTGAGCATGGCGGCGGCGCGGGCGCTGACCTCACCGCGCGGGACCGCCAGTTCCACGTCCAGCCCGTCCAGGCGGATCAGTTCGCCGAAGGTTGAAAGCCGCGCCGCCGTTTCCGGGCGCGAGAGTTGCAGGCGCACGGTCTTGCGGGCGTCGGGGCCGGATGTCAGGGCCGAGAGGTCGCCGTCGAAGACCAGCTCGCCGCCGTCGATCACCAGAATCCGCTGACAGAGTGCGGTCACGTCGGCCATGTAGTGACTCGTCAGCATCACGGTGGCGTTGAAGCGGGCGTTGTACTCGCGCACGAATTCACGGATGCGCTCCTGCATGTTCACGTCCAGCCCGATGGTCGGTTCGTCGAGAAACAGAACTTTGGGGCGGTGCAAGAGCGCGGCGGCCAGCTCGCACTTCATTCGCTCGCCGAGCGAAAGCTTGCGCACCTGCTTGCTGAGAATGCCCGACAAATCCAGCACCTCATCGAACTCGCGCATGGTGGCTCTGTACTCGGCGTCCGGAATCTCGTAGATCGCCTGATTGACCAGAAAGCTGTCCTGGGCGGGCAAATCCCAGATGAGCTGCTGCTTTTGCCCCATGACCAAGGTGATCTGCTTCAGAAAGGCGGTCCCGCGCTTCTGCGGCGTGTGGCCCTGCACTGTGGCCGCGCCGGAGGTCGGGTGCAGCAGGCCCGAGAGCATCTTCAGGGTGGTGGTCTTGCCCGCGCCGTTGGGACCAAGAAAGCCCACCATCTCGCCGCCGCGCAGCTCGAAGCTCACCCCCTTGACCGCCTCCACCGTGCGGGTGTTGGGCCGCACGAAGGCCCGCAGGCTGCCCAGAAAGCCGGGTTCCTTCTCGGTGACGGTGTACGCCTTGCGAAGCTGGGCGGCCCGCACGGTGATGTCGGGATCGGTTGTGGGGACGGGCATGATGGTTGACAGCTTAACGGGTCGGGTCGGACGCGGGCTGTAGGCGAAATGGCTCAGTGCCCCACCATTTTCGCAGCGGTGTACTCAGTTTCCCAGCAAAAATTCCCCGGTCACCTTGTACAGCATCTCCGTCGTTTCCAGGCTGTCGAAGGTGTGGGTGCCGCCGGGAATGGCGATGGTGTCGCAGCCGAGCGCCTGAGCGTAACGCATACCCATCTCTATCGGCACGGCCGTGTCGGCGTCGCCGTGAAAAACCCGCGCCTGCCCCCGGTATTGCCCGGCGGCCTTGAGAGGGTCCAGGCGCGTCATTTCCAGCAAGAACTCGCGGCCAATCGGCCAGCCGCCCTGGTCCATGATGGCGGGCGGAAGATGGCCCCCCGGCAGCATCCTGAGCCACAGTTCCGGCAGGGCGGGTGCCCACAGCGCCAGCCGGTGCGGGTTGACTTTCGGGGCGCTCAGTGCGGCCACCAGCCCGCCCATCGAGAAGCCCAGCAGCATGGCGCGTTTCGGGTCGATTTCGGGCAGATCCTTAAAGTACCCGAAGCCCGCCACGGCGTCCTCCACCTCGCGGCTGACGGTCATCTCGGAAAAGTCGCCCTCCGATTCACCGCTGCCCCGAAAGTCGAATCTCAGCGAGGCGATGCCCCGGTCAGCCAGGTGGCGCGACAGCAGCGGTAGCAGGCGGTGATCGCCGCTCCGGTCGCCGGTGAAGCCGTGCAGGATGACCACGCCGGGAAAGCCGTGAGCGGGTCTGGGAATGCCGTTTAAGTCCGGTTCGGGCAAATGGACCATGCCGTAGACGCGCTGACCGCCGACCCTGAAGGAAGCGAAAGTTTCCATGCCGAACAGTGTAGGGGGCCGCGGGCCGGATGAGAGCGGTCCGAAGGGATAAAGAAGCCGAAAGCGCGCTTCTTTTTGACGAGTGCTTTAAAGGCGCTCGGCCCGCAAGACCTTGAACCCGCTTTCACGAACCACTTCCGTGACGCTGGCCCAACCGGTCAGCAGTTTCTCGTAGGGCAGAAAGTCGTTGGCGACGTAGTAGGCGGCTCCGCCCGGTTTCAGGCGGCGCTCGGCCGTCTTCAGGAACTCGGCAGCCACGTCCAGCACCACGCCGCGCCCGACGTGAAACGGCGGATTGGAGAGAATCAGATCGAAGCGGCGTTCGCCCAGTGCCGCGTCCACGTCGCTGTGTAGGGTCTCGCCGGTGAGCTGGTTGGCCGCGAGCGTCTGCTCGGCGCTACGCACACTGCTGAGGTCGGCGTCGGTCAGGGTGGCCATGCCGCCGCGCCGCGCTGCCCACGCCCCGATGAGGCCAGCGCCGCAGCCCAAGTCGAGGACCGCCTTGCCGGACACGTCCAGATCGTCCAATGTACGCAGCAGCAGCGCTGTCGCCTTGTCGGCCTTGCCCGCACTGAATACACCCGGCAGCGCCACCACCTTCAGGTCCTCGTACTTATAGGTTTCGGCGGGCGGTTGCGGTGGGGTCGGGCCGGGGCGGCGCACCAGCTTGGCGACCCGCATGCCGCCGTCGCGGGCGATGGTTTCGCCGCTGCCGAACGCCGCGCCCGCCGCGCGCACATAGCGGTCGAAGCCCTTGTCGCGGTCTCCGGCCAGATACAGGATGCCGCCCGGCGGGGTGCAGGCGTGCGCCCAGCTCACCTGGGCCTGGGCGTAGGCGTTGCCCCGGTCGCCCGCCAGAATCAGGGTGACGGTGGGGGCGCGTTCCAGCGGGTCGCCGGGGATAGCCGCCACGGCATTGATTCCCGCCGCCTGGAGCACCGCCAGGGCTGGGGCCGATCCTTCGGCGGCCCGCAGGGTCACGCCAGGCAAGCTGGCGATCAACCCGCCCATGGCGCTCAGATCCAGTACCTCACCCTTGATCCGTGCTTTGAGCAGCGTTTCGGCCAGCAGCACCTGGGCCGCGTCCACATCAGGCGCGCCGCGCACGCCGGGCTTGGTCAGCGCTGTCAGGCGGGCCAGGCGCGGCGGCAGCGCGGCGGGAAGAATCTGGAAATAACCAGCAGCCGCCCTCGGTTCAGGGCGGCGCAGCTTGAGTTGCTGGGATTTTGGCTTGGGAGAACGCGACGGTTGGGAAGTTGGTTTGCGGGGGCCGGTCATGCGCCGAGTGTACGGGATGCCATGCCCCCGGCTGCGACCTACAGCCCGAACTCGGAAGGATTGAGCTTGAGGGCGTAGATGATGTCGCGCATGATCATCTGCTCCTTCTCGTCGAAATCGCCGTCGGCGTTGGCGATGACCACCGCGAGCTGCACCACCGCGCGGGCCTCCTCAGGCTTCTTGGCGGCTTTGCCAACCAGCTGAAGGAGCTCGATCTTGCCAAAATCGAAGTCCTGGGTCACCTTGTTGCAGTATTCGTCGTACTTGCCGCGCAGCTTGTTCACGTCAAAGGCCTTGAGCTTGTCGCTGCTGGTGATGAAGGCGGCGGTGCGGCTGCGCTCCTGGGTGTCGATCTTGCCGTCGGCGGCGGCAATGAGAGCGCAGGCGGCCATGCTGGCGTCGGCGAAGGTGGCGTTGTTGAAGCGGGCGAAACCTTCCTGCCCGGCGGTCATGCCCTGGTTGGCGAGGGTCTTGAGCTGATCGAGAAATCCCATCTTGAGTCTCCTTTGGGGGCGGCGCGGGGATGTCAGACACCAGACAGCCTGCCGCCCGCCAGGATTCCATTCTCACCGATGTCAGATGAGGAGGTCCGCTGCCGGGCGTGTGTTCTAAGTCTCGCTCAGAAAAGGTGGGCTCATGAAGGGGCTGCTCAGCGCTCCAACTCGGTGCGCGCCCGCTCCCAGTCGCTGGCTTTGCTGATCTGGGCCAGGTCATCATTGTTCAGGGTCAGGTCCACGGTGCCCAGCAACTCCTGAAGCTGCGCGACGCTGTTGGCCCCGATGATCGGTGCGGTCATGGCAGGCTGGGCCAGCATCCAGGCCAGCGCCACCTGTGCGGGCACGGCGTTGGTGCGCCCGGCCACCGCCTTCAAGGTGTCTACCACGTCGAAGTTCTGATCACTGAAGCGTCCTGCCGCATTCTCGTCGGCCCGCACACTTTCTGGCAGCGGCTGACCGCGCTGGTACTTGCCGGTCAGCATGCCGCCGCCCAGCGGACTCCAGGGAATCACCCCGATGCCGTACTCCACTGCCACCCGCTGCAACTCGCGCTCGAAGTTGGCGCGGGTGGGCGAGAGCAGGCTGTATTCCGGCTGAATGCTGACGAACGATTCGAGGTTTTTCCTGTCGCTCGTCCACAGCGCCTGCATCAGCCGCCAGGCGCTGAAGTTCGAGCAGCCGATGTAGCGTACGTAGCCGCGCTTGACCAGCTCGGTAAAGGCCGAGAGCGTTTCCTCGATGGGGGTCTGGGAATCGACCCAGTGGGCCTGGTACAGATCGATATGATCGACCTGAAGGCGCTTGAGGCTGTCCTCGCAGGCTTTCAGAATCCAGCGTCGCGATAACCCCTCGCGCTGATGGACGCTGCCGCGCCCCTGGTTGTCGTCCATGCCGCCCATCGCGCCGCGCACCTTGGTCGCCACCACGATGTCGTCGCGGTTGCCACGCGCCTTCATCCAGCGTCCCATGATCTCCTCGGACACGCCGCCGGGGTTGCCGGGGGTCCAGGTGGTGTAGATGTCGGCGGTGTCGAGAAAGTTGCCGCCCGCCGCATAGTAGGCGTCCATGATCTCGAAGGCGGTGTCCTCGCCTGCGCTCCAGCCGAACTGCATGGTGCCCAGGCCCAGGGGAAAGAGATGCAGGCCGCTGCGGCCCAGTTGACGATAGGTGGTCATGGTGTTGCCTCCTTGAATAAAACCAGGTTGTGAGCGTTCACAGTGTCGCGGCCACGCTTCCGGCCTTTGGGAAGCTAAGCGGGTTTGTGGCCGATTGGTAAAGGCTGGTTTCTGAGGCCACCAGTTTAGGGCTTGTGACCGGGCGTCACGGGTCAATATGGGCTGGCCGGGCGGTCCGCTAAGCGCCACATTGCCAGGATGCCCGAGCAGCTCACCTGGGAAGGTTCTCTCAATGCCCGCGACCTCGCCGGACTTTCCACGCCGAGCGGCCCTGTTCAGCCGCGCCGCCTGATTCGCGCGTTGGGAGTGTCGCGCATTCTGGACCGGCGAGACCCTGGGGAGCGTTCCATTGACCCCACTCCCTTTCTGGGGGTGAGGCGCTGTCTCTCAATTTGCCCGCCCTGCCGCACGGCAACCGCAACCTGAACGCCGCCAGCGCGGCGGCCCGCAGCAACGCCGACTTTTACCGTGCATGGCTCGAACATGCCTGCAACAATTTTGCCGTGCTTTTGCAGCAGATCGTGGACGCGCCAGCAGGCCCAGTGGTCATTCACTGCCACGTCGGCAAGGACCGCACCAGACTGGCGGTCGCGTTGGCATTGTTTGTGGCGGGCGTGCCGGAGCCGAGATCGCTGCTGACTATGCCGAAACCGATCGGCATGTGCAGCTGCTGCACGCCGAGATGCTCTCGCGTCAGACCGATTTACAGAACCGCGACGAACTCGCCCGCTTCTTGACCAGTGATCCGGCAAACATGCTCGCAGCGCTGGCTTTCCTGCGCGATCTCGGCGGTCTGGAGAATCTGGCGCGGCATGGGTTCGGACCGGACTTGCAGGCCGCTCTAACGCAGCGCCTGACCCAGCCTGCCTGACTTGATTCCTGTGTGTTTCACCACTTCCCGCCCATCAGTCCCCAGGCCGCCGCCGTCGCCAGCGCGGTGATCATCCAGAAGCGGACTGTCACCTGGGTTTCCTTCCAGCCACTCAGCTCGAAGTGATGCTGAATCGGACTCATCTTAAAGACGCGCCTGCCGGTGGTCTTGAACGAGGCCACCTGAATGATGACGCTTAGCACCGCGACCACCGGAATAATCGCCGCGACCGGCAACAGCCAGGGATCGGCGTAAAGGACATAGACGCCCGCCGCCACCGCGCCGATGGCGTGGCTGCCCATATCGCCCATAAAGACGCGCGCCGGGTGGGCGTTGTACCACATGAAGCCCAGCACACCGCCGACCAGGAGCAGCGCGGCGGGCGAGACACCCAGAAACGGCAGCAGCACGATCAGGCTCACTCCGCCGAGCAGACCGTCGAGGCCGTCGGTGAAGTTGAAGGCGTTGACGGAGGCCACCATCACCAGCGTGATCAGCACCACGTCCCACACCGGCCCGAAGCTCTGAATCAGCAGGTGCGAGGCGAGCGGCGCGGCGAAATAAGCGAACACCGCCCCGACGATCAGTTGCAGCGGGAACTTCTCGCGCGCCAGCAATTCCTTCTTGCCGCCCACCATCCGCCAGCGAATCTTGAGAAAATCGTCGGCAAAGCCGATCAGGCCCATGCCGATAGCCGAGAGCACGATCATGATCTCGCGGCTTCGCGCTGCGCCTTCCAGCGGGTCGGCGAAGAAGTAGACGAGCCACATCGCCACGAACGCCAGCACGAAGGCCACGCCCCCTGCAGTGGGGGTGCCTTCCTTTTTCAGGTGGGTCTGCGGGCCTTCCTGGCGCACTGGCTGGCCCCAGCCACGCAGCTTGGATACGTGAATGAACAGGCCCAGCAAGAACCACGAGAGCAGCGCCGTGAAGATCACGCCGGTTCCGGCGCACAGAATAGGAAAGCATTTGAAGGTTCAGACACAATGCGAGCAGAGTAGCACGGCGGTTTTGGAGGCCGTTTGACGCCGCTTCTCAGGGCCGGACTTCGCGCAAATCGCTCAGAAACACCCGGATGCGGCCGTCCGCGCTCAGCGTCACGATGCGCCCGCCCACCACGCCGATCAGTCCGGGGCCGTGCGGCAGGCCCGTCACCGTGCGGCCCGCAGCGTCCAGGCGCTCCAGTTGTGTGCCGCTCAGGCGGTAGAGGCCCTGGTCGGTCTGAACGGTAGGCACGTTCGAGGTGGCCGCGCCGCGCCCCGGCAGGCGGTAGAGGTAGGCCTGCGCTCCGGCGCTGAGCACGGTGGGCGGGCTACCGGGCCGCTCCAGATCACCGCCGACCAGCGCATACTCCTCGCCGTCGCCGCCGGTTAGCACCGCCTGCGGGAAGCCCAGGACGCCGCCCGCCGCGCCGCCGCCGTAGTTCACGGCGCTGCCGTCTTGCCGGTAGATACGCTGACTGCTCAGCCGCACCGCCCGGCCCACCACCCGCGTCTCGGGCGGCCCGTCGAGCGTCACGATCAGCCCAGCGTCGGGCAAGGCTCCCCAGGCCACGCTCCCGACCCAGGCAGCGGCCACGGCGGGCGTGGGCAGCGGCGCAGGCTGCACCCGCAAGCTGGGGGCGCGGGCCACGTATGCCTGGCCGCTCGAGACCCAGGTCACGCCCGCGTCGCTGAAGTCGGCCTGAAAAGGCAGAGAATTGAGCGCGGCCCGGGCAGGAGGGGTCTGGATTCGCTGACTCTGCGTTCGCTGGGTCGGAGCCGGAGCGCAGGCTCCTAGCAGGCCCAGACTGGATAGGCCCAGCAGCGTGAGCGCCAGCCGCTTCATTCGCCTCGCCCGCTCAGCAGGGCGTTGACCACGCTCTCCAGTCCTACACCCTCGTGCGCCCGCTTCTCCGGCGTCCACGAGATGCCCCGGCTGGCCTTGATGAGCATCACGTCGCCGTCTTTGACCTCGGCTTCGAGGGCGCTGATCAGCTCCGGCACCTGGGCGAAGGCCCGCTCGCCCAACAGGGCGGCAAACTGGCCCACACCGTAGGTGAGGTCGGCGTGCTGGCGGGCGAGTGCGCCGACCTCGGCGTGCATGGCCTGTTCGTTCTCGCCGAGTTCGAGCATCCGGCCCAGCACGCTGATCTTGCGGCCTGGATACGCGCTCAGCGCTTCGAGTGCGGCCCCGACACTCAGCGGCGAGGCGTTGTAGGTGTCATCGATGATGGTAAAGCGCCCCGGCAGCACCCGGTAGCGGCCCCCCGGCACGCTCACGGCGGCGAGGCGGGCGGCAGCCGCCGGTAGGTCCAGTCCAGCTTGCCCGGCCAGCGCCAGACCTAGCACGGCGGCCTCGGCCTGCACCCGCGAGGCGTGCGGCAGGTTCACCGACACCTCTCCGAAGCGGAAGGAAGCGCCCTCAGCGTTGACCTGAAGACCCTGGCCGGCAAACGTCGCTCCCTCGAAGCCGTAGGTGTCCACGCCGGGAAACCATGCCGCCGCTTGTTGCGACACCAGTGTTCGCGACACTTCCAGAATGACGCCCTTCTCGCTTGCCACGCCCTCCAGACTGCCCAGCGCTTCCAGATGGGCCGCGCCGATGCTGGTGATGACCCCCACATCGGGCCGCACCAGGTCAACCAATTCGCGCATCTCGCCCCGCCGGTCAATGCCCATCTCCACCACCAGCGGCTGCGGCGAGCGGCCAAACGCCAGCAGAAAGCAGGCGATGGCCGGCAGGGTATTGAACACCGGCATGAAGTGGGCTTCCAGCGCGGCGGCGGCGTAGCTCTTGGCGGTGGTCTTGCCCACGCTGCCGGTGATGCCGACGACCAGCGGGCTGTAGCGGCGCTCGGCGGTGGCCCAGGCAAACAGAGCGGCGCGGGCGTCGGAGACCCGCACGGCACGCGGAACGTCCAGATCGGTCAGGACAAAGGGTGCGCCGCGCGCGAGTGCCTGCTCGACGAAGGCGTTGCCGTGCATCTGCTCGCCGGGCAGGGCCACGAACGCGGTGTCCGGGCCAGCCTCGCGCGAGTCCCAGGTGAGGCGCTGGGCAGGCTGCGCCTCGGCGTGAATGTCGGCGGCAAACGGCAGATCGGTGAAGCTCAGCATGGGAAGGAGTATAGGCAGGGCGGGGCGCTCACCGTTTGAACAGGAGTTTCAATCCCTCTCTGAGCGGCGTGGGCGGGCGGCCCAGCCAATCTTCCAGATCTGAGGTCACCTCGTCTTCCTGGCCGTTTTTGATGTCCATCATGAACCCGACGATGCGCCGGGCCACCACATCGGGCAGGCCACGCGCTTTCAGCTGCGCCTCGAAGTCCGATTTTTCGACAGGCTGGTACGCCACCGCCTTGCCGGTGAGTTCGGAGAGGGCCGCAGCGACGTCTGCGAATGAATACGCCTCGCGTCCGGTGAACTTATAGAGCCGCTTTCCGCCGCCCTCCGACAGCAGTTCGTTGGCGATGGCCTCGCCCATATCGCGGCGCAGGGCGAACGGCACCCGGCCCGGCCCGGTGGGAAGGCGGATGCCGTCCTCGAAAACCCGCTCGCCCAGAAACTGCGGCAAGACGTCCATGTACAAGACGTTGCGAAAGATGGTGTAGTCCAGGCCGCTGCGGACGATGAGTTCCTCGGTCTCGAAGTGCCCCAGCATCAATTTGTTTTCCAACGTGTTCCGGTCTTTCAAGGTGCGGCTGGTGTAGGCGATGGCCTGCACCCCGGCTTTCTTCGCGGCCTCCACGACATTCCGGTGCTGCTCGACTCGGCGGTCCTCGTCAGTTCCGGCGATCAGCAGCACTTTCTGGATGCCCTGCATGGCCCGGTCGAGCGAACCCGCGTCATCGTAACTGCCGATCCGCAGACGGATTCCACTTTCCCTCAAGGCTGCGGCTTTGCCCTCGTCGCGTACCAGGGCGGCGACCTGATCGGCTGAGGTTTTCTTCAGCAGGGTCTCGGTCACGGCCCTGCCGAGCTGCCCCGTCGCTCCAGTCACCAGGATCATGCGGTGCTCCCGATGGTTTCGAGCTGTTCCAAAGCCTCAGCGGGCAGGCTCAGCTCGGCGGCGGCCACATTCTCGCGCAGGTGCGCCGAGGACGACGTGCCGGGAATCAGCAGGATGTTGGGCGAGCGCTGGAGCAGCCAGGCCAGCGCCACCTGCATCGGCGTGGCGCTGAGCGAAGCAGCCACCGCGCTGAGTGCCGACGATTGCAGCGGCGAGAACCCGCCCAGCGGAAAGAACGGCACGTAGGCGATCCCCTGCCGGGCCAGGTCGTCGATGAAGGCGTCGTCTGTGCGCTGAGCGAGGTTGTACTCGTTTTGCACACAGACGATCTCGGCGATGCCCTGCGCCTCGGCCAGTTGCGCGGGAGTGACGTTGCTCAGGCCCAGGTGCCGGATCAGGCCCTGCTGTTGCAGTTCGGCCAGCACGCTCAGCGGCTCTGCGAGTAGGCCTTCCGCCGGGCCGTGACCGCTGCCGCCCATCATGCGGAGGTTGACGACGTCCAGGGCGTCCAGGCCGAGGTTGTCCAGGTTGTCCTGCACCGCTCGCTTGAGGTCGGCTGCTGACATGGCCGCAACCCACGAGCCGTCGTCCGGGCGGCGTGCGCCGACTTTGGTGACGATGACCAGATCGTCCGGGTAGGGGTGCAGCGCTTCCCGAATCAGCCGGTTGGTGATGTGCGGCCCGTAGAAGTCGCTGGTGTCGATGTGATCGATCCCCAGGGCCACGGCTTCTCGCAGCACCGCCAGAGCGGCAGCGTGGTCTCTGGGCGGGCCGAACACGCCGGGGCCAGCCAGTTGCATGGCTCCGTAGCCCAGGCGCTTGACCTGGCGGGTTCCGAGGGTGAAGGTGCCGGACGGGGTTGGGGCAATGGTCATGGTGTGGGCTCCTGAAAGTGAGAAGGAAAGGCGAGATGTTTACAGCGCTAACCTAAACCCTTGAGCAGCGATATGTCAAACTGCTAACAGACACGTGTTATCATCTTTCCATGACCATGCCCGTTTCATCGCCTCCCCGTGAGCGCATCGTTCAGGCGGCCCTGGCGCTGCTGGAGAGCGGCGGCGTGGACGCGGTGTCCACCCGCGCCGTCAGCGCTGCCGCCGGGGTGCAGGTGCCCACCCTCTACCGGCAGTTCGGCGATATGCAGGGCCTGCTCGGCGCGGTGGCGAGTGCCGGGTTTGCGACCTACCTCCAGACCAAGACGGCGCGGGCGGGTGTGGGTGACCCACTGACGGAGCTGCGGGCGGGCTGGGACGGTCACGTGCAGTTCGGGTTGGACCATCCGCACCTCTACGCCCTGATGTACGCCGCCCCCCAGCCGGGTGCGGCGGTGCCAGCGGCACTCGAAGCCGCCGAGCTGCTGCGCCGACTCTTGCAGAGCGTGGCCGAGACTGGGGGGCTGGCCGTCAGCGTGGAGAGCGCCGCCGTCATGATTCACGCGGCGGCGATGGGCGTCACGCTGAGTTTACTGAGTGCCCCAGTCGCCGATCCGCACTTCTCCGAACGAATGCGCGAGGCGGTGCTGAGCGCCATTCTGACGCCCGAGCAGTGGTCGGCCAGTGACGCCGCCGAGCGCCAGGCCGCCGCCCACGCCGTGTCGCTGGCCGCGCTGTTGCCCGGCCTGCCGACTCCGTTCACGGCGGCAGAACAGCGCCTGTTGCTGGAGTGGCTGCGGCGGCTGACGGGCTAACCCGCTAGGGAATCACCAGTTCGACCGTTGTGCCCGGCTCCTGCGCCATCAGCATGCTCAGCGGCGTCTGGCCGTGCTTGAGCAGGTAGGTCAGGAAGTTCATCTCGCGTTCCTGCGGATGCCCGGCAGGCAGCAGGTGTTTCTCGAGGCGCGTCAGCTGCCCGCTCCTCTCGTCCTCGGCGCGGCCCAGGGCGCGCTCGGCCTGTACGCGGTGACGCTCCAGCCGGGCCAGGGTGCGCTCACGGGTGCGCGCCACGCTATTCCCCAGGGTCGGGTCAAGGGCGGCCAGCTCGCTGGCCAGCGCCGTGAACTGGGCCTGGAGGGTATTCAGGCGCTCACTTCCCAGTGCAGCGGCCTGCTGTGGGGTCGCCAGCGCTCGGCCCAGCGTGCCGGCCGGATCGCGCTGAAACTGTGCCGCCGTGACACCGAAGCGCGTGAGCAGCCGCGCCACGTTGGGTTCCAGCCAAGTCACGCTCAGGCGCGGCCACAGGACCGGCTGCGTCAGGCCATGCAGTTCGTAGACGCCGCGCAGCTCGGCAGCGTAGGCCAGTTCGCCCGGTCCGACCACAAAGGCGGCGGTGGGCAGCAGGGTGTCCTGGATGATCGGGCGCAGTCCGGCGGCAGGTGTGAGGCGGCTGGGGTCTTGCTCCAGCACCTTCAGGACCTCCGATGTGCTGTACGGGCGGCCAGCCGATTCAAACCGCTGGCCGTCCACGCGCAGCAGGGTGCGCTGGCCGTCATCCCCTTCGAGAAACAGATTGGTCGCTCCGGCGGGGCGGCGTAGTTGCGGCGTGTAACCGCGTGCCGAGAGGCGCTCTGCCGCTTCCTCAATGCGCTGCGGTCCATCGAGCGGGCGCTCCAGCTCACGTTTCAGGGCCGGGGCCATCAAGCGGGCCAGCGCCGGGTGTAGCGGATCGAGCACGATCAGGCCGTGTTCGCCCAGCAAGCGGAACATCAGCCGGGCAAACACATCGGCGTAGGTCTGTCCCTGAAAGGCAAACTCCAGGTGGGCGCGCACCGCCGCCTTGTGCCGTTCGGGCGCGTCGAATTCGCCGATCAACGCCAGAAGCTGCGCCGTCCACTCAGTCCGCCACCCGATGCGACCCACCGGCACGCCCTGCGGCAACTCCAGGCGGGGCCGGAACTCGCGCTCGGAGAAGTCGAGCAGGCTGGTCGAGGCCACCTCGCCCGCGTCGTGGTCCTGGCTGGCGATCCAGAACACCGGCAGCACCGGGCGCGCTTCGGTGCTGAGCTGGCGGGCCAGCAGCACGGCGTCGGCGGCCTTGTGCACGCTGTAGGCCGGGCCGCCCAGGAGACCGGCCTGCTGCCCGGCCACGACCACGCGGGCCTCGGGGTGCGCCAGCAGATCGAGCTGGGCGCTGAGCGTTCTGGCCGCGCTGTCGGCTTTCTTGCCCCCGCCGTCCGGCAGGTTCAGGTCGGCGTGGTAGGCGCGCAGGGCGGCCACCAAAACAGGGCGGTCCAGCTCGCGGGGCGTGTCCAGCACGGCGTTGAGGTCAGCGGGGGTGTGGGCAAAGAACTCGGTCAGTTGGCCCGCCCGGTAGGCGTCGGTCAGGCTGGGTAGGGGGGAGGCGGGCGTCATGCGTTCACCATCATGCACGCCGGAAGCCGGGCTGTGTGTGCCGATGTCCTGCTTGCCTGCGCTGCCCCAGGGGTCAAGCGCCCAGCGGCTGCCGCGCGGCGCGCTCCAGCCCGGTGCGGTCCATCACCACGATGCGGCGGTAGCCCAGATCGAGCAGGCCCTTGGACCGGAATTCGCCCAGCAGCTTGGTGATGGTCTCACGGGTGCTGCCCACCGCGTGCGCCAGATCCTGATGCGAGATGCGCCCGCGCAGCGCCACCTGATGGTCGCTGGCCTCGCCGCTCTCGTTGGCGAGTTCGAGCAGGGCCAGGGCCAGGCGCTGCGAGACTTCCAGAAATACCAGTTGCGAGAGCCGGTCTTGCAGACCGCGCGTCTGGCGCACGACCTGGGTGCTGAGCGCCACGCTCAGGTCCGGATGGCGGGCCATCAGTTCGCGCAGCGCCTCACCGCCGATCATCAGCGCCGAGAGGTCGTCCATCGCCTCGGCATACAGGCCGTACTTGCCGTCGTCGAGCAGCGCGGTGAGGCCCAGCAGATCACCGGGGCCGTGCACGTTGACCGTCACCTCGCGGGCACTCGCGCCCAGGCGGTAGAGCCGGGCGTGGCCGCTTTGGAGCATGTAGAGCGTCTCGGCAGGGTCGTCGGCATGCAGCACGATGCTGCCGCGGCTCCAGCGGTGCTGGCGGGTGGCGGCGAGCAGCGGCACGCGGGCCGCTTCAGGCAGGGCGGCAAGGAAGCCAGGCAACATGCTTCATAGTATTTTCATGTACGCCCCCCGGCAAAGGAAAGACAGGGCACATTAAGGTGCCGCGCTGCGCCGGGTGGTGGGGGGAGCGCCGGGCAGCGCCGCCGGACTCCGAACTCGCTAAACTCGCAAACATGACCCGATCCCGCCTGACCCTGCTTGGCCTGCCGCTCGACCCCGTGACGCTCGAACAAGCGCTCGACCGACTGGAAAGTTGGCTCAGCGCCGCAGCGCGCACGCCGCAGACGGTGGTGACGCTCAACCCCGAGTTCATCATCCAGGCCCGCGCCGAGGACGCCCACAGCGGCGGGCCGGGCGCGTTCACCCAGGCCATGCGCCGTGCCGATCTGGTCACGGCGGATGGGGTGGGCACCGTCTGGGCGGCGCGGCGACTGCTGGGCGAGGCGGTGCCGCGCGCGCCGGGCTTCGATCTGGCGACCGGCCTGATGCTTCGGCGCGGCGCGGCCCTCCGGGTCTTTTTCCTGGGATCGAAACCCGGCGTGGCTGAGGCGGCGGCGGCGGCGGCGCGAACGCAGTACGGCATTCAGGTGGCGGGCGTGCATCACGGGTATTTTGGCCCGGAAGACGACGCGCGGGTGGCCGAACTCGTCGCCCACAGTGGCGCGGACCTGCTGCTGACCGGCATGGGCGCCGGGCGGCAGGAAATCTTCAACGACACAAGGCGCGCTCAGCTCGGCGTGCCGGTGATGCTGGGCTGCGGCGGCGTGCTGGACGTGCTGGCGGGCACGGCGGCGCTGGCCCCGGCCTGGACCCGGCGGCTGGGCGTGGAATGGATCTGGCGGGTGGTGGGCGACCGCAAGCGCTGGGGCCGCGCGCCCCGGCTGGCCCGCTTCGTGGGGCTGGTCCTGCGGCAATCCGGTCGCCGCGTCGGGTCAAGCGCCAAGCAAACGTAAAGAACACCACCCTTCATTTCTGACGGTAGACTGTCAGGCGTTCTACACACGTTCACCTTCTCAACCATCATCAGGGGGACTCTATGAAACCACGCGTACTGGGAATGATTCTCGCGGGCGGTCAAGGCTCACGCCTCTCGCCGCTGACGATGCGGCGCTCCAAACCCGCCGTGCCGTTCGGGAGCAAGTACCGCATCATCGATTTCGCCATCAACAATTTCATCAACTCGGGCTTGTTCAGCATCTACGTGCTGACCCAGTACAAGGCCCAGAGCCTCACCGAGCACATCCAGCGCGGCTGGCGCTTCGGCACCTTCCTGAGCGACTACTTCATCACGCTGGTTCCGGCGCAGATGTACCGCTTCGAGGAACTCGGCCCGGTGTGGTACCGGGGTACCGCCGACGCCGTCTACCAGAATCTGCATCTGGTGGGCAACCATGACGCCGACTACGTGGCCATCTTTTCGGGCGACCACATCTACAAGATGAACGTCGAGCACATGCTCCAGCAGCACATCGATTCGCGCGCCGACATCTCGATCGCCGCCTACCCGATGCCGCAGGCACAGGCGCACCAGTTCGGCATCATGCACGTGGACGAGAAGTGGAAGGTCACCGACTTTCTGGAAAAGCCGAAAGATCCGCCCAGCATTCCCGGTCAGCCCGGCACCAGCCTGACCAGCATGGGCAACTACATCTTCTCGCGCCGTGCCTTGGAAGAGTTGCTCGAAACCAACATGGCGGGCGGCGAGGAGGGCTTCGATTTCGGCAAGGACGTGATTCCGCGTGCGCTGTCGGACGGCTACAACGTCATGGCCTACGATTTTCACAAGAACCCGATTCCCGGCCAGGACCGTCCCAATCTGTACTGGCGCGACGTGGGCACGCTCGACGCCTACTTCGAGGCCAACATGGACTTGGTGACGGTCAATCCGGAGTTCGACATCTACAACGGCGAGTGGCCGCTGCGCACCAGTAGTGAGTTCTCGCCGCCCGCCAAGTTCGTTCACGAATCCGAGGGACGGCGCGGGCAGGCCTTCAACAGCATCATGGCCGGGGGCACCATCATTTCCGGCGGCACCGTGCGTGACAGCGTGCTGGGCCGCGCCGTGCATACCCACTCGTACTCGCTGGTCGAGAGCGCGGTGCTGTTCGATAATGTGCAGATTGGCCGCCATAGCCAGATTCGCCGCACCATCATCGACAAGGACGTGATCGTGCCGCCCGGGACCAAAATCGGCCACGATGTCGAGCATGACCGTGCCAGAGGATTTACCGTGACCGACAACGGCGTGGTGGTGGTGCCGAAGAGCTACACCTTCTGAGCGTGTCGGCTGTCAGTGAAGTGCCGCCTTTAAACAGGGTGTGACTGAGAGCCGATAGCCAGGGATCTGAAAGAGCGTCCGGTGGTAGGGGAGAGTGACCTCCAGTTCGGGCACTTCGGACAGGAATTCGGTTTTCTGTTGTCTACGGGATCCAGAAGAGGTTCGATCTCACTGTCTCTCCTCTCTATTTCCCCGCCAGCCGATAAAACACGGGCCGCGCCCATTTAAGGCGCGGCCCGGTTTCGTTGCTCCCGCCTCGCTTACGGCAGATCGAAACCGCCCATCCAGTCGTGAACCTCAGCCTTCACGTTCTCGCCCCGGAGTGCTCTGTCGATCAGGTTGGCGATCTTCGGCATGTCGCTCTCGACCATCCCGCGCGTGGTCACGGCGGGCGTGCCGATGCGGATGCCGCCGCCGTGCAGAATCTTCTCGGTATCGAACGGCAGCGTGGACTTGGAGATGGTGATGTGCACGGCGTCGAGCGCTTTGGTGGCCTTGGTGCCGTTGAGACCCTGAGGACGCAGATCGAGGACGAACAGATGGTTGTCGGTTCCGCCCGACACCACCCGGTAGCCGAGCGCCTGGAACTCGGCGGCCAGCGCCTGCGCGTTCTTGATGATCTGGGCGCTGTAGGTCACGAATTCGGGGGTGAGCGCCTCGCCGAAGGCCACGGCCTTGCCCGCGATGACGTGTTCCAGCGGCCCGCCCTGGTGACCGGGGAAGATGGCCCGGTCGAGCTTGGCGGCGATCTCCATGTCGCTGCTCAGCAGCAGACCGCTTCTCGGGCCGCGCAGCGTCTTGTGGGTGGTGGTGGCGACGACGTGCGCGTGCGGCAGCGGGCTGGGGTGCAATCCCGCTGCTACCAGTCCGGCGATGTGGGCGATGTCGGCAAACAGAATCGCCCCCACCTCGTCGGCGATCTCGCGGAACGCCGCGAAGTCGATGATCCGGCTGTAGGCGCTCGCGCCCGCGATGATCATCCTGGGTTTGTGTTCGTGGGCCAGTCGCCTTACTTGCGCCATGTCGATGCGCTCGGTTTCGCGGTCCACCTGATAGCCGACGATCTGGTAGCGCATGCCCGAGAAGTTGACCGGCGAGCCGTGGGTCAGGTGGCCGCCGTGCGCCAGGTCCATGCCCAGCACCGTGTCGCCCTGATTGAGGAGGGCGCCGTAGACCGCGATGTTGGCGCTGCTGCCCGAGTGCGGCTGCACATTGGCCCAGGCGGCTCCGAACAGTTGCTTGGCCCGCTCGATGGCCAGCAACTCGACCTTATCCACGACCTCGCAGCCGCCATACCAGCGCTTGCCGGGATAGCCCTCGGCGTACTTGTTGGTCAGGATGCTGCCCACCGCCTCGCGCACGGCAGCGCTGGTGAAGTTTTCCGAGGCGATCAGCTCCAGCCCATAGCGCTGGCGCTCGGCTTCCTCCTGAATCAGATCGAAAACGGCGGTGTCGCGCGGCCCGGCGGCTGGTCTGGCGAGGGTGTCAGTCATGCTCCGAAGCGTAACACAGCCGTGCCGGGCGGCCCGGGAAGTCGTCTGTCCGTGCTCTACACTGAGGTTGTGCTGAAGTCGGCCAAACCAACAACCAGCGGACGGCGGGTCGTCTGGCAGCGCCTCGTTCGCCTCAGCCTCGACGTGGTCTTTACCTTCGTGCTGCCCTACGTCCTGCTCAATCCCATTCCGTTCGGCCTGCCCGACCTGTCGCTAAGCCTGGGCAACTACGGCGTCTACGTGTTGGCGGGCGTGCTGCCGACCCTCTACATCGTTCTGGATACCCTGCACCGCAAGGTGCTCAATCCGTTCAGCCTCTTTTTGCTGGCCGGAGCGCTCAGCGGTGCGGCGGTCAGCTTTCTGCGGCTCGACGGGGTGGCCTTTGCCCTCAAAGACGCGCTGCACTCGGCCCTGCTGGTGCTCGTCTGTGGGGTGTCGCTGCTGCTGAGGCGGCCCCTCTTCGAATTCCTGTTCTACGGTCTGGTGTCGCCGGAAACGCCGCAGCGCAAGCAACTCCTCAGCGCCGCGCTCTCGCGGCCCCAGGTGCGCCGGGCCCTCGGCTGGGCCACCGGGCTGGTCGCCCTCAAGGCCCTGCTGCTGGGCACAGTCAGCTACGCGGTGGCCATATGGCTGGTGACACTGCCGTTCGGCGTGGCCGGGTTCAATGCCCAGGTGGCCCGCGCCCACGCCCTCACCTTTCCGGCCGCTATCATCCTCGACCTGCTGTTTTACGGTGCGGCAGGCGGACTGACCCTGCAGGCCACGCGCCGCCTCACCGGGGGCCGGGCCTGGCCCTGGCAGGAGGGCTTCTGGGCCGAACTGGAGCGTTCTACCTCCGGTTGATCTGTGGTCTTTGGCTTGCATTCGTGAACCACCTCGCGCTGCTGGCCTTGCTGCTCTCCTCGGCCCAGGCCATGCTGCTGCGCCCCTCGCTGAACGCCTCCGGCATCGTGACCCGCAAGCCGCAGCCTGCCGGAGTCGGGCGGCCCAGAGAAGTCGCCCTGACCTTCGACGCCGACATGACGCCCGGCATGGAGGGCGAACTCCGCAGCGGCAAGGTGAAGAGCTTTGACAACGAGGCGGTGGTGCGGGTGCTCGAGGAGACCCGGACGCCTGCCACCTTCTTTCTGACTGGCATGTGGGCGCAGGTGTACCCGGCCTCAGCGCTGTCGTTGGCCCATATCGAGCGCTCGCCGCGGTCTTCACGGCAGTCCACTGGGACGTGATCGGCGGCGACGCCAATCAGCCCGACCCGGCAGTGATCTTCAAGGACGCCGGGTCCAGGTCGGCAGCATCGTGGTGCTGCACGTCAGCGGCGGCCATGCGCCCGCCACCGGCCTGGCGCTCCTAGACATCATCGCGGGCCTGAAGGCCGAGGGCTACCACTTGGTCACGGTGAAGACACTGCTGTCCCGGCCCTAGCCGCTATACTCTCTGTCTGCCTGCTGAGCGCGCACTGCGAAACAGCAGAAGGGAGAGGCCATGCAAGAATTACTGGAAAAACTGGCCGCGCTCCGGGAGTATCTTTGACGTTCCCGGCAAAACGCGCCGCCTCAACGAACTCGACCGCGATCTGAGCAACCCCGATCTGTGGAACAACCCTGAGCGCGCCCGGAACGTCAACCAGGAAGCCGGGAGTCTGCGAAAAATCGTGGACGCCTACACCCGCTTGCAATCCGACGCCGACGGCTTAGCAGAGATGCTGGAGATGGCGACCGCCGAGGAAGCCGAGATGCTCGCTGAAGAGCAGGCCCGCCTTCAGCGTGATGTGGACGAACTGTACCGCGAGACGCTCTTCATCATGAAGCACGCCGATGCGGCGGCCATCGTCCGGGTCAAGAGCGGCGCGGGCGGCACCGAATCGCAGGACTGGGCTGGGATGCTCGAACGGATGTTCATGCGCTGGGGTGAACGCCGGGGCTACAAGGTCGAACTGCTCGACCAGCAGGACGGCGACCAGGCCGGGATCACCTCGGCGGAATTCATCATCCGGGGCGAGAAGGCCTTCGGCATGCTGGCTCCCGAAAACGGTGTGCACCGGCTGGTGCGGGTTTCCCCCTTTGATTCCAACAACCGCCGTCACACTTCTTTTGCCAGTGTGGACGTGGTGCCGGAAGTGCCAGTCGAGGAAATCAACATCCACATTCCCGACTCGGATCTGCGCCGCGACGTGTTCCGCTCGCAGGGTGCGGGCGGGCAGGGCGTCAACACCACCGACTCCGCCGTGCGCCTCACCCATATTCCTACCGGCATCGCGGTGGCCTCGCAGGTGACGCGCAGCCAGATCAAGAACCACGACATTGCCCTGCAGATTCTCAAGCAGCGCCTGTACGACATCGAGATGAAAAAGCGCGAGGCCGAGGAAGCGGCGGCGCGCGGCGAGCAAAAGCAGATCGAGTGGGGATCGCAGATTCGCAGCTACGTGCTCGACAAGCAGTACGTCAAGGACCACCGCACTGGGGTGATGCGCCACGATTCATCGGGCATTCTGGACGGCGACCTCGACGAGTTCATGTGGGCGGGCCTGGAGTGGCTGGCGGGCAAGCGGGCCGCCGAGGAACTGGACGTCGAGGAGTGATCTTTCTCCCTTACCATGACTGAGTTCGACGCCCTGCAACACGCCGTCGAGCGCTCGGCGTCCAAGCGGCAGGCCGAGACGCGGGCCTGCGAGGCGTTTCTGACGGCGCTCTATCACGCGCTCAGGCACGCCAGCGGGCCGGGCCTGCCGCTCAACAACGTCACGACCGAAGTGGCCACCGATCCGGTGGTGACCTTGCGGCCCCCGCCGCTGGGAGCCTGGCACGCCGCTTGGTTCCGGCTGGGCCTGTGCGAGGTACGGGTGCGGGTGCGCCGCGACGGAGCCGACTTCGTGGGCGAATACGGTCCGCAGGGGCAGTTCCGGCTGCATCTGGTAAGTGAGGCCGATCTGCTGGCCCTGGGTCGCCAGATGATGCGCCACTTGACCGACCTCTACGAAAGTGATGCCCAGCCGCCGCGCCTGAAAAATTAGCTCTCGGCGCTCCAGCAAGCGGCCCGGCCTGATGAAGGTCCGGGCCGCTTGCTGTGCTCGATTTACTTCTGCAAATTGGTTTTTGGCACGTCGGGTGTGACGACCTCGGTCTTGGTGTCTGCCGGTGCGGCTCCGGCAGCGCTGACGGCTGGCACGATCGGCGCGGCGGCGTCCGAGATCACGCTGCCGAACTGATCGGCGTGGGCCTTCTCGGCGGGGACCCGGAAGTCGCGCACCGGCACGTCGCGGGCGGCGTAAGCGACCTCCCCAGCGGCCTGCTGGGCGGGCGTCAGGTTGAGGTTGCCGCGCTCGTCGGCGTGGGCCTTCTCGGCGGGGGCACGAAAGTCGCGAATGACGACGTCCTTGCTGGGCCGGGGCGGGCGGGGCGTCTTGCCCGCATTGTCGGCCTGCTGGCTCAGGTTCTGGGCGAGTTCTTCGAGCTTGGGGGCAATAAATCGGTCCTGCACGATCTTGAAGGCCAGCGTGCCGAGGGTCGCCAGCAGCGCGCCGCCGATGTTCCCGGCGGGCCCCTTGTAGCGGGCTTGCGCCTTGGCGAACGCCTTCTGATCCTTCTTCGAGAGCGTGTCGTCCACGTAAATCTTCTTGGTCTTGCTCAGCGAGCGCCCTAGCACGATACCGATGACTGCGCCGACGCCGGTGGCGATGCCGAGCATCTTCAGCGGCTCTTTTTGGAGCTGCACCTGCAAGCTGGCCTGCTGGCCGAGCTGGTCCACTGATTCCTGCAGCCGCATCCGGGCGTCCTCGCGCTCACTCATCAGTACCCCTCCTTTTTCATGTCGTCTTTGTAGGTCGGCACGGTGCTCACGCTGATCCCCTCGGGCGCGGTGCTGGACTTGTCCGGCACCTGGGGTCCGGCGTCCTGGCTGTGGGTCTTGCCCGGTACCGGGTTGTGCTCGCCCGCGTTACGACCGGCGGCCAGTGGCGTGCTTGGCCCGGCGACGCTCCGACCATCCCGGCCCTGATCGCCTTTGAGGTCTTCCACCTTGGCCGCGCCGTGCAGATGGACTTGCTGCACCCGTCCGACCTGCTGGCCCGGCGGCACCGAAGCGCGGCCCGAGATGAGTTCCGGATCACCCCGCAGCTCACCTTCCTGCTCGGTGTAGGGGGTTTTGAGATCGTAGTCGTTGTCTTGCATGGGGTCTTCCTTGACTTTGGCCGACAGTCGGCCCAGGCCGATGACCACCAGCACGCCCGCCAGCCCGAAGCTCGCCAGCGCGATGAAGAAGGCGGCGGCCCAGGCTCCCAGCCCCAGCCGCATCAGGCCGTAAAAGAGTGCCAGAATGATGAAGATCAGGCCCAGAATGAGCGGTCCGGTGGCGGCCAGCAGCAACACCACACCCAGTCCCTTGGCCTTGACGGTGTCGGTGGCGCGCTTGGTCAGCACGCCTGCCTCGGTCTTGATCAGATTCACGGCAGCGTCAAAGACATCAATCAATGACCCGCCGAGACCTTTGTTCTGTTCCATAAAAACCCTCCGTGCCGACGCTGGCTGCCTTGGGCAGCCGTGGTCATCTGCCTAGCATAATGGCAGCATGACCATCCCCGGGCAACTTGAAGAAAGGGTAAACGACTCCGGTTTCGCGCTAGCGGCAGTGAGCGCGCCTCCAGGCTCCCCGGCGGAGCGCACGCCAGCCCAGCGCAGCAACCTGCTGACCCTCACGGCGCTCGGCTACCAGTCGTGGCGCGAGCAGTCGCTGACGCTGCTCACCGGCAGGCCGCTGCCGCTTTCGCGCGAGGCGGCCTACTTCGGGGCACTTTGCCGCCCACAGGCGGGTCAGGCCTGGCTCGATATCGGCACCAGCAGCGGCTTTTACGCCGGGGTGTTGGCCCGTGCGGGTGCCCGGGTGCTGGCCTGCGACATCAGCCCGGCCATGCTGAAGGTCGCGGCCCGGCGCGAAACGAGTCCGCTGATTCAGTACGCCCTGCTCGACGCCGAGCGCAGCGGCCTGCCGGATCAGAGCTTCGACGGCGTGACCATCGGCGCGACCCTCAACGAGACGGCGCGCCCCCGGCAGATGCTGGCCGAGGCCGCCCGCTTGCTACGCCCCGGTGGGCAACTCTGGCTGATGACGCTGGCCCGCGACGGCTCCGGTCTCCAGGCGGCGCTGGGCCGGTTCGGGGGCCTGAGCTTTCCCGACGAGGCCCAGCTTCACGCCTGGCTCCCGCAGCTTGAAGCCGTCGGCAGCTGGCGGCGGGCCAACGTGCTGTTCGGCCAGTGGATCAAGGCGTGAAGCGTTCCGGTTCATATGGCAGCGCTACTTGCCGAGAAGTCTGTAAGAATGTGCTCTCTCTGTGGCCTGCCGCTGCGTTTACACTGCAACCCTAAGGAGGAGACGTGCAAGACGGTCACCCACGCGGCTGGACCCCGGAGCAACTCGGCGCTTTGCAGCATTGCCGGGAGCTGACCAGGCACCACTCCAAGACGTTCTATTTCGGCTCACGCTTCTTTCCGGCCGTGCAGCGCGAAGCGGTCTGGGCGGTGTATGCCGCCTGCCGTCAGGGCGATGACATCGTGGACGAACCGGGCGGCGGCGAGGCGGCGCTCGAAGCGTGGTGGCTCACCACGCGCACGGCGCTGCGCGGCGACCCGGTCCAGGCGACCAGCTTGGCCCAGCCGGTGTCCACGGCCCTGCACTGGGCGGCCCGGCGCTACCCGCTGCCCGAGGAGGCGTTTCACGAGCTGTATTTGGGCTTGCAGATGGATCTGCGCATGGACGCGGGCGGCACGCCCTACCGCACCTTCGGCGAACTCGAACTCTACTGCCGCCGGGTCGCGGGTGTCATCGGCTTCATGATCGCGCCGATCTCGGGTTACAGCGGCGGCAATCAGACCCTGGAGTACGCCCTGAGACTTGGCCAGGCCATGCAGCTCACCAACATCCTGCGCGACGTGGGCGAGGACCTGTCGCGGGGCCGCATTTACCTGCCGCACAACCTGATGGCCCAGTACGGCGTCAGCCGCGCCACCCTGGAAGCGGGCCAGGTCACGCCGCCCTACCGCGCCCTGATGCGTTTCCTGACCCAGCAGGCCCGCGACTGGTACCGTGAGGGCCGCGCCGGGCTGCCGTATCTGCACGGCTCGGGGCGGCTGGCGGTCACGGCGGCGGCCCGAGCCTACGAGGGCATTCTCGACGCCCTGGAAGCCAACGATTACGATAATTTCAGCCGCCGCGCTCACGTCAGTGGTCCGCGCAAGTTGCTGATGCTGCCGGGGGCCTGGTGGGAAGTGCGCTCCAGTCCCAGCCCGGTCTGAGCTGTTCGCCACAGGCCCTCCCCTGATCCACCGTTCATCCCGCTTTCCCGAGGATTTTTCATGACTTCTGCTTCGATTCCAGCGTCCGAGATTCAACCCGCGCTCGCCGAGCCGTTTAGCCCCCGCCGCAAGACCGCGCTGATCATCGGTAGCGGCATTGGCGGCCTGAGCCTGGGCATCCGCCTTCAGAGCCTGGGCTTCAACACCACCATCCTGGAGCGCCTCGACGCGCCGGGCGGACGGGCCTACCAGCGCCAGGTCAACGGTTATACCTTCGACATGGGGCCGACGGTCATCACCGTGCCGCAGTTCATCGAGGAACTGTTCGCCCTCCAGCGCGATCAGGCCCGGCTCTCGGCTCCCGATTTCCCGAACGGCGGCGACCCGGCTCCCACCGAGCGGCCCCACACCGAGAAGTACGTCAAGTTGGTGCCGATCTCGCCGTTTTACCGCATCTATTTCGATGACGGCACCTTCTTCGACTACGACGGCGACCCGCAGCGCACCCGCGCCCAGATCAAGGCGCTGGCCCCTGAGGACCTCAGCGGCTACGAGCAGTTTCAGCGCGACGCCGGGGCCATTTTCGAGCGCGGCTTTCTCGAACTCGGCTACACCCATTTCGGTGATTTGCCCACCATGCTCAAAGCCGTGCCGGACCTGCTCAAGCTCGACGCGGTCCGCACCCTCTTCTCGTTTACCCGCAAGTACTTCCAGAACCCCAAGATGCAGCAGGTCTTCTCGTTCGAGACCCTGCTGATCGGCGGCAACCCGCTGAGCGTTCCGGCCATCTACGCCATGATCCATTTCGTCGAGAAGACCTGGGGCATTCACTACGCCGTCGGCGGCACCGGGGCGCTGGTGCGCGCCTTCGTGCAGAAGTTCGAGGAACTCGGCGGCACCATGCGCTACGGCGCGGGCGTCTCGGAAATCGTCACCGAGAAGGAGGGCCGTCAGCCGGTGGCGCGCGGTGTGCGACTGGAGGGCGGTGAGGAGCTGTCTGCCGATATCGTCGTAAGCAACGGCGATTGGGCGAATACTTACCTCAAGCGCCTGGACAAGAAGGTCCGCAAAGTCAACTCCGACACCCGCGTCAAGCTCTCGCCGCAGAGTATGAGCCTGCTGGTCATCTATTTCGGCTTCCGCGATGACCCTGAGCGCCCCCTCAAGCTGCGCCACCACAACATCATCCTGGGGCCGCGCTACGAGGAACTGCTGCGCGAGATCTTCGGCAAGAAGGTGCTGGGCCAGGATTTCAGCCAGTACCTGCACGTGCCCACCCTGACCGACCCGGCGCTGGCCCCGGCGGGTCACCACGCCGCCTACACGCTGGTGCCGGTGCCCAACAACGCCAGCGGCCTCGACTGGGCCGTGCAGGGACCGCGCCTGGTCGACCGGGTCATGGGGATGCTCGACGACCGGGGCTACATTCCGGGGCTGCGGAGCCGCCTGACCCACCTTGATTACGTGACGCCCGATTACTTCGAGCAGACCCTCGACAGCCACCTGGGCAATGCCTTCGGGCCGGAGCCGCTGCTGGCCCAGTCGGCTTTCTTCCGCCCGCACAACCGCTCGGAAGACGTGACCCACCTGTACATGGTCGGCGCGGGCGCGCAGCCGGGCGCGGGCACCCCCAGTGTCATGATGTCAGCCAAGATGACGGCCCGCCTGATTGCCCAGGACTTCGGGATTCACCCAGAGATCGTCGGCTGAGCTGACAGCTCCATTTCTTCAAGCTTGATTTGCCGAAAAGAGACATAAACTCACCAGACTTGGATGATTTTATGTCAAAATAGAAAAGTTGAGCCTGATTCAAAATTTCGGCGCAACGACTGACACTCATAGACCTATTCGCACCCACTGATTCGACTGATTTTCGCGCTTCTGCTGGCGCTTTCACCCGAACTGTTCGGGTTGGAAAGCCGCCGCCCACTGCCTCGGAGGCCCAATGTTCAATCCCCCCACCGTCGAAGACCTGCAAGAAACCCGCCGCGCCAACGAGAAGCTGGTGCTGGCCGCCCTTGACAGCAAGCCTGAATGGGTCGAAACCGAACTCGCCAAGACGACCAGCCTGGCCCTGTCGCACCTGCGCGCCGCGCTCGCCAGCCTGCTTGACCAGGGCCGGGTGCGCCGCCTGCCCGGCACCGGCACCCGCGCCGTGTACGGTCTGGCCGATCCTGGCCTGGCCGACGTGCCCGCCACCCCGCTGACCGCCGACGCCAAGAAGATCCGCGATTACCTCGAAGGCCGTGCCGACAGCGCTCTGCACATGGCCGAGCAGCTGCGCATGACCCGCGAGGACATCATGGCGGCGCTCAGCTTGCTCAATGCCCACAAGCAGATCACCTGCACCTTTGTCGGCAGCTTGGTGGTCTTCCGGTTGCGTGAGGCCCAGGCCCTGATCGATCAGAAAGACACCAAGAAAAAGCAAGTGGCCTGAGTTCACCGTAAAGGAGCGGCGGCCCGGTTCGGGTGCGCCGCTTTTTTGTACGGTCTCAGCAAAGCGCCGAACCTCCACTGTGGGGGTTCGGCGCTCTCCATTCGCTGACCTCAGTCCAGAAAGTCGCGCAGCTTGCGGGTGCGGCTCTCGTGGTACTTGAGTTTACGCAGCGCCTTGTTCTCGATCTGGCGGATGCGTTCGCGGGTCACGTTGAAGCGCTGGCCGACTTCCTCAAGCGTGTGCTCGCGTCCGTCAACGAGTCCCTTGCGGAACTTCAGCACCATCGCCTCGCGCTCGGTCAGCTTGCCCAGTGCCTTTTCCAGCTCCTCGGAAAGCAGCGTCTTGGCGGCGTTCTCGACAGGCGAATCGAGGTTCTCGTCGGGAATGAAATCGCCGTAGAAGCTGTCTTTCTCGTCGCCGATAGGCGTTTCGAGCGACACCGGCTCCTGAGAGACTTTCTGAACTTCCTCGACCTTGGGCGCGTCCCAGCCGGGTCCCATCGCCTCGGCGATCTCCTCGTAGGTGGGTTCGCGGCTGAGTTCCTGCTGAAGCTGCCGGGCGGTGCGGGTCAGCTTGTTGATGGTCTCGACCATGTGGACCGGGATGCGGATGGTGCGCGCCTGATCGGCGATGGCCCGGTTGATGGCCTGGCGAATCCACCAAGTTGCGTAGGTCGAGAACTTGTAGCGGCGGCGGTACTCGAACTTCTCGACGGCCCGGATCAGGCCCTGGTTACCTTCCTGAATCAGATCGAGAAAGCCCAGCCCGCGCCCGGTGTACTTTTTGGCGATGCTGACAACCAAGCGCAAGTTGGCCTCGATCAGGCCCTGGCGGGCTGCCGCGCCGTCTTCCATCTGGCGCTTGAGGCGGCGCTGGGCGCGTTCTTCGAGGTCGGGTTCCTCCTCGTAGCCCTTTCTGGCTTCCTCACCTTCCTCGATGCGGCGGGCCAGCGCGATTTCCTCTTCCAGGGTCAGCAGCGGCACCCGCCCGATCTCGTGGAGGTACTGGCGCACCGGGTCGTTGGACACGGCGCGGGGCATGTCGTCGAAGTATTTTTCCTCTTCTTCGGCTTCTTCCTTTTCCTTTTCCTCGGCCTCGGCGTCCTCTTCCTCGTCGTCCTCGTCGAGGTCCTGGATTTCGATGTGCTGGCTCTGGATGTAGAGCTGCAACTCCTCGAAGGCGTCGGCGCTCTCGGGATCAAGGCCCGCCGCTTCCATCGCGGTGGTCAGGGCCGCGGCAATCTCCTCGGCGCTGAGAATGCCCGCCGCCTTGCCGGTCTTGAGCAGCTCCTGAATGCTGGCGTGCTGGTAGTACGGCTTTTCCTGAGCGCTGCTGGCCGCCGCCTTGCCCGCTTTCTTGGCGGGTTTGTCAGTCTTATCGGCGGTGCTGGCAGACCCGGCTTTGCTGGCTTTGGCGGGCCTGGGCGCGGCGTCGGCGCTGGCCGCTTCCCCGGCTTCACTGGCCGCAGTCTTGGCCGCTGCCTTCTTGGGAGCCGCCTTGGTAGCTGGTGCTTTCTTGGCCGCTGGTTTGCTGGCCGCAGCGCCTTCCGGCGTGGCCTGGCTCTCTGTGTTCTGGTCCAGCGGGGCGCGCCCGGCGGCGTTGGTTTCAGCGGTGTCGGCTTCGGCGGAACTGACCGCCGGGGTCTTGGCCCGCGACTTGACGGTGGCCTTGGACTTGGGTGCGGCGGGGAGGTTGCTTCCCAGAACAGGGGGGATGGGCGGTTGGATTTTTTTGCGGCGGGGGGATTGTTCAGCCATGCTTGCTCCAAGGTGGCCCCAACGAAACAGGCCAGAGGTGGGGCGTGTTGCGGCGCGGGGTGAAGGTTGGGGGAGAACGGTTACCAGTCGGTGGGTGGGGTGGGTGAAACCAGACGCCTTGCAGGCCAAAGTCTGCGTTTCACTGAACGGGTTAGTCTAGCAGACGTTTCGCGAACTGCTCTTGTGAATCTTACCTTTGCCTGCCCCGGCCTCGCGCTGTGCCGGGCGTGAACATCAAGCCCAGATGAAAGCGGTGGGGGGACGCTGCGGCGATATAACGTCTGCATATGAATGCCGCCTCACCGGACAGCTTGTTTGGCCTTGAGTTTCCCTCCGATCTGCAGCTCTCGCCGGACGGGCAGTCGGTGGCCTACGTGCTGGGCCGGGTGGAGGAGGACGACCCGAACCGGGTGGACGCTGCCTGGCCCAAACCCCGCTACCGCAGCCAGATCGTGCTGGCCGACGCCAGTGGGCCGCGCCCGCTGACTGCCGGGACGGGCCGCGACACCGCGCCGTGCTGGTCGCCGGATGGGCAATCGCTGGTGTTCGTCTCGGACCGGGCCGGGAAGCCGCAGCTCTATCGGATTTCCGTCAACGGCGGCGAGGCCCGTGCGCTCACGATGGCCGCTCAGTTTCCGCAGGGCGTCTCGGCGGCGCAGTGGAGTCCCGATGGCCGCTGGCTGGCGTTCCTGGCGCCCGAGGGCGAGGCCGACCCTGGTCCCGAGCGCGGAGCGGCCCGCATCATCACCCGGCTCAAGTACCGCGCCAACGGAGCCGACTTTCTACCGGATGTGCCTGCTGCCCTGTGGCGCTGCGAGGTCGCCAGCGGCCAGACCGAGTGCTGGCTGAGGCCGGAGCAGTCCATCACGGAGTTCGCCTGGTGGCCCGACTCACGCGGGGTGCTCTACGTCAGCAGCACAAATGAGATGGCAGGAACGCTGTGGCAGCAGGAAGCGTATGAACTGCCGCTCGACGGTTCACCGAGCCAGCTCACCGACTGGGCTGCGCCGATCTCGCAACTCGCGCCGCACCCGGACGGCGTGCGCTTCGCGGCCCAGGCCAGATTCCGCACCGAGCGCAACGACACCGACGCACATCTGTACCTGTTCGGCAATGGAGCAGAAGTCACGCGCCTCGATGTCCACGACCTCCCGGCGGGCAGCAACGTGTCGGGCGATCTGCATGTCGGAAGCATGCCGGACCGGCCCTGCTGGCTCAGCGACACCCGGTTGGCTTTCCTGGTGACGGTGGGCGGCGCGAGCGGGGTGTACGTGGCCGACCTCGCTGGAACGGTTAAGCCGCACACCTTTGATCCGGCACGGGTGGTGGTGGCCTTTGGCGCGAACGACCGTGGCGCGGCCTGGCTCTCGGAGTCGGCCACCCAGGTGCCGCAGGTCATACTCAACGGCGTGCAGGTCAGTCATTGTCCCGCGCCCGACTTTGCCCTTAGCTCGCCGGAGCGCCTCGCCTTCCAGAACGAACGCGGTGAGGGCGAGGGCTGGGTGCTGCGGCCCACCGAATCGCCAGCCGCGCCGCCCGCCCTGCTGAGCATTCACGGCGGGCCGCACAGCACCTACGGACACGGCTTCATGCACGAGTTCCAGCTGCTGGCTGCACGGGGCTACGCCGTGTGCTACAGCAATCCGCGCGGCTCGCTGGGCTACGGTCAGGCCTGGTCGTCCGACATCTTCGGGCGCTGGGGCAGCGTGGACGCGGACGATCTGCTCAACTTCTTTGATACCTGCCTCTCTCAGTTGCCGCTCGACCGGACGCGCACCGGGGTGATGGGCGGCAGCTACGGCGGCTATATGACCAACTGGCTCACCTCGCACACCAACCGCTTTCAGGTGGCCGTCACTGACCGCAGCATTTGCAACCTGATTTCGTTCGGCGGCACCTCCGACATCGGCATGCGCTTCTGGGACGACGAACTCGGCGGCAACTTCCACCGCAGCGCCGACATCGACAAGCTGTGGGCCATGAGTCCGCTGCGCTACGTCGAGCAGGTCAAGACGCCGACCCTGATCGTCCACAGCGTGCTCGACCACCGCTGCCCCGTCGAGCAGGCCGAGCAGTGGTTTGCGGCCCTCAAGCTGCACGGCGTTCCGGTCCGCTTCGTGCGCTTCCCGGACGAGGACCACGAACTCAGCCGTGCCGGACGCCCCGACCGCCGCGCCGAGCGGCTGGGCGAGTACCTCGGCTGGCTGGACGCGGCGCTGATGCCGCCCGCGCTGGACGTACCGGACCAGCGCGCCCAGATGCAGGAGCAGCTCGGCGAGGGTTGACCTGACCTGTGCTGGCGCTCCGCCTCGCCTAGAATGCCCGCATGGTGTTCTTATCGTTCCTGCTGCTGGCCCTTGCCTACCTGATCGGCAGCTTGCCGCTGGGCCACTGGCTGCTCTCGCGGCGCGGCTTCGAGTCGCGGCTGCACAATGCGTACAACCTGGGCGTGGAGAACGTGGTGCGGCGCGTCGGGCTGGGTGCGGCGGTGGGCAGCGCGGCCCTCGACGCAGCCAAGGGCTTCGCCGCCGTGCTGGTCGCCTCCTCACTGAACCAGCCGGAACTGTGTGTATTGGCGGGGCTGGCGGCGTATCTGGGCCACCTCAATCCGCCCCGGCTCCTGTTCGGGCAGACGCCGCCACGTGGCCGGGGCAATCTGGTGCTGCTGGGCGTGTTCGCGGCGCTGAGCGTGGCGGGGCACCTCAGCTTGTGGCTGACCGTGCCGCCGCTGGTCGTCTACGCCGCCGTGCTGGGCTTCGGCGGCTACGTCAGCCTGGCGACGGTGGCGGGGCTGGGCGTGTTCGCGGTGCTGATCGCCCTCTCGCCGCTGGATATTCCGGCCAAGCTGGGAGCGCTGGGACTGGTGCTCTCGGCGGCGTGGCGCTTCAAGGAGAACCTGGGCCGCATTCTCGACGGGACCGAGCCGCGCCTGGGCGACGACGTGCCGATGATGGGCAAGCGCGAGGGGGAGGTACTGGCCGCCTTCATGATTCACCCGCTGACCCTGGAGGACTTCTGGCAGACCCGGCGCTTTGCCTGGATGCGCCCGCTGGTCGAGCGCGGCGTGCTGAGCGAGGCCACCGTCCGCAACGTCGCCAGCAGTCTGCGGCCCATGAAGGTGGGCGAACTGCACGGCATCAAGACCAACGACGGTAAGCGCATCCGGGCGTACCTGCTCAGCAGCCCGCTGTTGCCCGAGGTGTTTCGCGACGATCCGGAACTGGCGACCCGGCGGGCCATCGAGGGTGCGCGGCTGGCCCAGGAACTCGGTGCGGAAGTGTTCGGTTTGGGGGCCTTCTGGAGTGTGGTTGGGAATAAGGGTGTGGACGTGCAGGCAGCGGTGCCGGGCATCACCGTGACCAACGGCGGGGCTTACACCTCCGGCACCATCAAGGCGGCCATTCCCGGCATCCTGCAGCACTTCGCCTCGGAGGGCCGCGATTTGTCGAAGGCGACGGCCGCGGTGGTGGGCGCAAACGGCGTGGTGGCCTTTGGCATCGCCCGCACCATCGCGCCGCAGGTGGGCAAGGTCATCATGGTTGGCCGCGACCTGGAGCGCTTGGAGCGCAGCGCGGCTACCCTGCGCCGGGCCAACAAGACCACCGAGATCGTCACGACCACCGACTACGCCGCCCTCAAAGAAGCCGACCTGATCTTCACCGCCACCAGCGACCCAAACCCGGTTATCTTCCCCGAACACGTCAAGCCGGGTACCTGGATTTTTGACGAGGGCCGCCCAGCCGACGTGGCCGAGTCGGTGGCGCTCCTGCCGGGCGTGCGGGTCATTCCCGGCGGCGTGGTGCGCCCGCCCGGCGGCATGACCTCCAGCGTGGACCTGCACTTCGGCGAGGGCGCCGTGCCCGCCTGCCTGGCCGAGACCCTGATCATCACCGCGACCGGTGAACATGGGCGCAAGAGCCTAGGGCCGCAGACGCTCACCGAGAACATCAACTTCTTCGTGGAGCAGGCCGGGAAGCTGGGCTTCGAGGTGGTGGACTGACCTGATCTGACGGTCACGCTACAGCTGCGCCGGGTCGAGCACCAGCAGTTCCTCGCTCTCGAAGGCCTCGCAGGAGCGCGCCCGGCCTAGGGTGCCCCAGTACATCATTCTGGCCCTGCGCCGCTCCACGATTTCCGGGGTGACCGTCTCGCTGATAGCGGCTCCAGTGAACTGGCTGACGTGCGCCCGGACCGCCGCTTCCCAGGTGGGCAACTCTGCTTCCACATCCACCAGAATATTGGCGGCGATGTCGGCGTTGCCCTGGTACATCAGCAGTCGTGAGATGCGGTGCGGTGGGCCCGGCACGTCGGCCCGGGCGAGGGCCGCCAGATGCACCGCCCGCTTGGCCAGGTGGTAGGCCCCGAAGTGGTCCGGATGGCGGTCGCGGTGGTGCGGAATCACCAGCACGCGCGGGCGCACCAGCCGCAGGGCAATCGCCAGGGCGCGGGCCTGTTCGGGCGTCTCCATCAGGCCGCCGTCGGGCAGGCCGAGCTGACCGCGCCAGGCCAGTCTGAGGATGCGGGCGGCGTCCACGCACTCGGCCTCGCGGGTGTCGGGGTCGCCCTGGGTGCCGCCCTCACCGCGCGTGAGTTCCAGGATGCCCACCGGCTGCCCGCCGCGCGCGAGCCTCGCCAGCGTGCCGCCCGCACCGATCTCGGCGTCGTCGGGGTGGGGAGCCAGCACCAGCCAGGCAAGAGGCTGGGGTGTGCCGTAAGTGGTATACATGCCGCCCAAGGTAGCGCCGGGGCAGCGGTCAGGCAGCGGGCTCTGAAGCTGGGAGGCGGCCCCGGCGTGCACGCCAGCCGTCCAGTCCCCACCAGCCAGCGACCGCCGAGGCGGCGACCAGCAGCAAGCTAAGGGTCAGCATCAATGGGTTGAGGCCCAGCGACCCGGACAACAAAAAATTCAGATTGAGCAGCGCCCCGACCAGAGCGGCCAGCCCGCTCAGCAGACCGAGAATCAGCAGCGCTCCCACCGTGACCTCGGTCAATGGAATCACGTAAGTGAGGACGCCTGCACTGGGCTGGGCCACCCCCTTCAGGACGGCGGCGTACCAGCCGGTGACGGTGGCGTCCGGTCCCTGGGCGCTAGCGATGGCCTTGCCGAAAAAGGTGTGGATGGCCTTGCCCGCGTCCGCGCCCACCCAGGCCGGGTCACCGAACTTCTCGATGCCGGAAGTCAGCCAGTTGTAACCCAGCCACAGCCGCGCCAGCAGCCACAGCAAAGCCGTGCGGGGATCGGTGAATAGGAGGCTGGCCCGCAGCGGATGCACAGGGTTCATGAAGCCACGTTGCCACGCCCTGTGTGCTCGGGTAGGGTGAAATCTCGCCATCTCAAGGCCCGCTCAACGTGACTTCAAGGCCGAAATCCGCCATTTCCCACTTCAAATGGGTGGCGTCTTGAGGAGTCCGGGCCAGTCACGCGCCGTCAACACGCGGCTCAGGGCAGCGGAATAATCGAGTGGGCCATGTGCCTGCCAACTCTCATCACCTGCCACGAGCAACCACAGCCGCAGCCGCTCGAAATCTGGAATCTGGCCGTAGCCTTCAAACAGTGGTGTCCACCACTCCAGAGACGGTGCTGCGCCGCGCAACTCCAGCGCCAACTTGACGAAATCCGCTTCGGCTGCGCCTGCCGAAGCAACTTCCAGATCGAGGACGCCGCTCACCCGCCAGCCGTGTGCCGAACGCGCCACGAAGAACTGGCTGGCGTGGCAGTCACCGTGCGTGAAGCGGGGCGGATGATAGGCCGCCGCCAGCAGCGCGGTCAGCTCAGCGAAACGTCGGGTGAGTTCTTCGTGCAGCGTTACCGGCAAGTCCAGATTATTCAACTGACGGTGCGCCTCGGCCTGCGCCGCCTCTACAGTCCACAGCGGATGGGTCCAGTCCGCCGCGTCCGGCGCACCTTGCGGCCCTGCCGGGTTCATCAGGTAGCCGGGGAACTGAAAAGTGAGGGCGTGCATCCGCGCCAGATACTGACCCACCTGCCGCAGCAGTTCGGTGGCGTCGCCGGGAAACCGGCTCAGTGCCGTCGTCAGCGGCCAGCCGGGAAGCGAACTGAGCAGCAGCGCCGGGCGGCCCAGAACTTTCCCTGTCGTGTCGCCCCAGCGCTGCTGAGGGACAGGCAGGCCACGCTGTTCAAGGCTGTGGTAAGCCGCCAGCTCGTGCTGAACACAACCGGCTGTGGCCGCCAGATCATCGCCGTACCAGACTTTGGTGTACGCCTTGAGATAAAACGTTCCCGCGTCCGCCTCGACACGCCACACATCGTTGTGCCGCTTGAGCAAGGTCACCTGCCGGACGGCTCCCAGGTCGTTGAGGCGGGTCAGGGCGCTCAGTTGCGCTGGCGACGGATCAAAGGGCAGCATCCCAGTTCACTTCAAGGCCGGAATCCGCAGCCCCCCGCGCCCGTCCCAGCCCTGAAAGGCGTAGAACCGCCCTGGCTGGGCCGTATTGAGGTAATCGGTCAGCGGCTCGCGCATCGGCGGGCTGTCGAGCTTGGCGAGCGCTTCCTCGGGGGTGTAGAAGCGGGCCTCCACAATCAGACCGTCGGGGTCGTCGGGGTTGAGCAGGCCTTCCCAGGTCGCGTCGAACACGATGGCGATGGCCCGCTCGCTGCGCCGGGCGTCCTCGATATGTACGGTGTAGGCCATGTGCCGGATGCTGGTCAGCTTGAGGCCAGTTTCCTCGTAGATTTCGCGGTAGACCGCTTCGGGGGCCGTCTCGCCGGGTTCGACCATGCCGCCGGGCAGCGTGTAGCGCACCCGCCCCTGGCCCTGCCAGTCGTTGCCCACCAGCAGCACCCGCCCGTGTGCGTCGCGCAGGATGGCCGCCGTCACCAGCAGGTCACGCCGGGGCATGCGTCACCTGCGGAGGTTTTGGGAGGGGGAGACGGGCGGCGCGAAACTTAAGCCGCGCCATCGGTCATGCTGGCCAGCAGCGCCTCGCGCTCGAGCCGGGTCAGGGCGTCGAGAACGCCGCCGAGCGAGCCGTTCATCACGCTGTCGAGGGCAAAGTTCTTGTCCTCGCCGCTGAGGCGGTGGTCGGTGACGCGGTTTTGCGGGTAGTTGTAGGTGCGGACCTTCTCGCTGCGGTCGCCGCTGCCCACCTGCGCGGCGCGGCTCTCGCTGCGGCTGGCCTCGAAGACCTCGCGCTCGCGCTCGGCCAAGCGGGTCCGCAAGACCTCCAGGGCCTTCTCGCGGTTCTTGATCTGCGACCGGGTTTCCTGGCAGACCACCATGATCTCGTCGGGGGTGCCGCCCTTGTACACCGCCCGCACCGCCGAGTCGGTGGTGTTGACGCTCTGCCCACCTGCGCCCTGCGAACGGTACACGTCGATGCGCACGTCCGAGAGGTCGAGCTGCACGTCGCTCGGCTCGGCCACCGGCAGTACCGCCACCGTCACGGTGCTGGTATGAATGCGGCCCTGCGTTTCGGTGGCAGGAATGCGCTGCACCCGGTGCACGCCGCGCTCGAATTTGAGGGTGCGGTAGGCGTAGTCGCCGCTGACCTCGGCCATCACCTTGGAAAATCCGCCCAGGCTGCTGGTGCTCTCGTCGAGAATGCTGAGCCTGAAGCCGCGCTCGGAAAGGTAGCGCTCGTAGAGCCGCAGCAGATCGGCGGCAAACAGCCCCGCCTCGTCGCCGCCCGCGCCGGCCCGGATTTCCAGGATCACGTCCTTGGCGTCGTCAGGGTCAGTGGGCAGCAGCAGCACTTCCAGCTCGGCGGCAACGGCGCTGCGGCGTGCCCGGCTCTCCTGCAACTCGGCCTCGGCCAGTTCGCGCATCTCAGGGTCGGCCAGCAGGTCGCGGGCCTGCGCCTCACTCTCTGCCAGGGCCAGATCCTCGGCGTACAGCGAGGTGATGGGCTCCAGCTCGCGCTGGCGGCGGGTCAGCTTGACGAGCCGGGGGGAATCGGCCAGCACCTGGGGGTCGGCCAGCTGGCGCAGGGTCAGATCGTATTCGTGGGCCAGTTCCGAGAGTCGGGCGCTGAGACTGGGCCTCAACACGGCGGGCCTGCCGGGCAGTGATGCAGGTGAGGGCGGCAAACGGTGAACACGGGATTCATGCACCCAGTCTAGCGCGGCGCGTCTTTCGCAAATCCCTCTTTCCGTATACTTCGCTGCATATGACCGCTTTTCTGCTTGCCCAGCCTGCCCCGGCCCTGCCTGACGCCCCGCGCACCGGGCTGCGAACCGTGACCATCGGCCTGCTCGGCTGCGGGACGGTGGGCCAGGCTGTCTTGCAGCTGCTCCAGCGCCGGGAAGCCATCTTTGCCGACCTGGGGGTGCAGCTCTCGGTCTGCGGCGTGCTGGTGCGCGACCTGACCCAGCCGCGCGACGTGCCCGCCGGAACCCCACTCACGAGCGACCCGGCCTTCCTCGGCGAGTGCAGCATCGTGGTGGAGCTGATGGGCGGGGTGGACCGGCCCCTGGGACTGCTGGCCCCGGTGCTGCGCTCCAGGCGGCCGGTCGTGACCGCCAACAAGGCCATGCTGGCCGAACGCTGGGACACGCTGCGCGACTACGCCCTGGGCGGCCAGCTCTACTACGAATCCGCCGTGATGGCTGGAACCCCCATCATCGGGCCGATGAGCACGGTGCTGCGGGCCAGCCGTTTCGTGCGGCTTCAGGCGGTGCTCAACGGCACCTGCGCCTACATCCTGGGCCAGATGGAGCACGGCAAGCCCTACGCCCAGGCGCTGGCGGAGGCGCAGGCCCTGGGCTACGCCGAGACGCCGCCCACCCTGGACGTCGGCGGCTTCGACACGGCCCACAAGCTGGCGGTGCTGGCCCGCTTCTGCGCCGACGGCGATTTCCGCTACGAGGACGTCAAGGTGCGGGGCATCGAAGATGTCACCCTGAACGACATCGCGGACGCCAGAGCGGCGGGCGAGAAGATCAAGCTGGTCGCCACCCTGGAGCGTGAGGGCGATGGCTGGCGCGCCGAGGTCGCTCCCATCCGCCTGCCGGACAGCCATCCGATCTGCACGGCGGGCGAGGGACGCAACGCGATGGTCTACCAGGGCGAGGAGTGCGGCGAACTGGTGTTCGCGGGCGGCGGCGCGGGCGGCCTGGTGACGGCCAGCGCGGTGGTGGGCGACATCATGGACTGTGTGCTGGGCTTTCCCGGGCACGTGCCGCTGCACTGAACGGGGGCTACACCGCCTGAGTCAGTCGCCGGGCCGCCGCTGCGTACAGCCGCACGCCGTGCTCCAGGGCGCGCTCGTCCACCGTGAAGTGCGGGTGGTGGTGCGGTGCGGCGTCCGGGCCACCTGCTCCGATCACGATGAAGGTGCCGGGAACCTTGGTCAGGTAGGCGCTGAAGTCCTCGCCGCCCATATTGGGCTGGCCCTCGACGATCTGAATGTCCGGCCCGAGCGTCTCGCGCGTCACTTCCCTCAGCACGGCGGTGGTCGCCGGGTCGTTGTGCAGGGCGCGGTAGCCGCGCTGGTAATCGAAGGTGTACGAGGCTCCGTAGCCCTCGCTGATCCCCTTGATGAGCTGCTCCATACGCTGCGGCATCAGGTCGCGCAGTGCGGCATCGAAGGTGCGCACTGTGCCGCCGAGCGTGACGCTGTTCGGGATGACGTTATGGGCGCTGCCGCCGTGAATCTGGGTCACGCTCAGCACGGCAGGTTCGAGAGGGTCGCGCTGCCGCGAGACGATGCTCTGGAAGGCCAGCACGATCTGGGCGGCGATGATGACCGGATCAACCGTCTGGTGCGGGCTGGCAGCGTGCCCGCCGCGCCCCTCGATCACGATCTCGAACGCGTCGGAAGCGGCCAGCAGCGGGCCGTCGCGCAGCACGATCACGCCGGTCGGTACCGGGCTCATCAGGTGGGTGCCGACCGCCACGTCCACCCCGTCCATCACGCCCGCGTCCACGATCTGCTGTGCGCCGCCGGGAAACAATTCCTCGGCGTGCTGGAAGATCATTCTGACTTCGCCGCTGAGCGTTTCCGGCTGGGCCGCGAGCAGTTTGGCCGCGCCCAGCAGCATGGCAGTGTGGCCGTCGTGCCCGCAGGCGTGCATCACGCCGGGATTCTGCGAGGCGAACGCCAGCCCGGTGTCCTCCTGAATCGGCAGGGCGTCCATGTCGGCGCGCAGCAGCACCGTGCGGCCCGGCCCGGCCTGGCCCCTCAGCACCGCCAGCACGCTGGTCGGGGTGGGGCGGCTGATCTGGAGGTGGGGCATCTGGCGCAGCTCACCCTCCACGAAGTCGGCGGTCTTGAATTCGTGAAACGACAGCTCGGGGTGCTGGTGCAAGTGGCGTCGCCACTCGGTGACCTGCTGGAGGTCAGCGGGCGTGGGCTGGTCGGTGCTGGCAATCTGGGTCATGGCAAACCTCGCTCAGGAGAGTGGAGACGCGGCACAAGGAAAGTGGGGGGCACTCATCTGCCCCCCGCTGCTGTTTACTTCTTGCCCTCAATCGTGATGTCCTCGAACGGCGTCAGCGCCGAGGGACCGGGCTGCCAGCCCTTGACATAGCTGCGGGCGGCCCCCAGCGGACGCGAGTGGACGATCGGCAGCCGGATATTGGCGTCGTAGGTGATCTGCCCGATCTGGGCGTAGGCCTTGGCGCTCACCGTGCGCGAACTGCTGGCCACCGCCATGCTGAGCAGCGAGAACAGCTTGGGGTTGGCGTAGCCGGTGTCGGCGGGCGACGACTCGCCGTAGTAGGTGTTGTAGAAGTTGTAGGGGCTGGCATACGGCCCGGTCCAGCCGATCATGTACATGTCGAAGCCGGGCGCGGTGTTGCGGTCTTCGAGGTACTTGGCCCAGTCCTCGGTCTTGAGGTTGACCTTGATGCCGATGCCCGCCAGGTCGGCGGCCATCGCCTCGGCGATCGGCTTGGGCGTCGGGAAGTACGGGCGGCTCACTGGCATGTACCACAAATCCAGGCTGATGCCGTTGGGGTAGCCCGCCTCGGTCAGCAGCTTCTTGGCCGCTGCCGGGTCGTAGGTGTAGTCGGCGGGCACGGTCTTGGGATTGGCCCAGGCCAGCGCCGGGGGCAGAAAGCTGGCGTCGGACACGCCCAGGCCGTTCCAGAAGCCCTCCACGATGGCCTTCTTGTTGATGGCCATGCTGATCGCCTGCCTCACCTTGTCGTTCTTGAGGTATTGATTGCGAATGTTCAGGCTCAGCGTGCCCACGTTGAACGACGGCACGATGACTGCCGTCAGGTTGGGGTCGGCCTTCACCGCGCCGAGTTGATCGGGGTTGAGGTCGGAGGTGAAGTCGATGGTCCCGGCCTTGAGTTCGTTGAGGCGGGCGCTAGGATCCTTGATAAAGCGCATCACCAGGCTGTCGTACTTGGCTTTCTTGCCCCAGTGGGTTTTGTTGGGCGTCAGCACGATCCGGTCGCCGGTCTGCCACGACTGCATCACGAACGGCCCGGTGCCGACGGGCAGGGCGGCGGGCGTGCCGTACTTGGCTCCGGCTTTCTTGATGGCGGCGGGCGAGGCGATGCCGAAGAAGGTGGTCGCCAGCGACTCCGGAAACGGCGCGAAGGGATGGCTCAGTGTGAAGATCACCTTGTCGGGACCGTCGGCGCGCACGCTTTTCAGGAAGCTGTTCTTGTCACTCTTGAAGCCGCCGAAGATGAACTGCCACGACGTGAAGGTCTTGCCCATCGGCGCGCCTTCAGGAGCCGCCGTGTCCCACCAGCGGTTGACGTTGTAGACCACCGCGTCAGCGTTGAACGGCGTGCCGTCGCTGAATTTGACGTTCTTGCGCAGGGTGAAGGTCCACTCGGTGGCGTCCTTATTGGCCGTCCAGCGGGTGGCCAGCCCCGGCGTGATGGTGGTCGTGCCTTTCTTGAAGCGCACCAGCATGTCGTAAACGAGTGACTGCACCAGTGACGAGTTGCCGTCGGTGATGGTGCCGGAATCGAGCGACACCGGATCGCCGCCCATGCCGTAGACCAAGCTGGCGGCGCTGGCCGAGCTGCCCAGACTTAGGCTGCCGAGCACTGCGCCGCCTAAGAGCCAGGCCAGTCTCAGGGCAGGTCGCCGGGGTGGGGTGGATGGGGTCTGGCGGCGGTCGGTGACGGGCAAGGAACGCTTCGACATGGTGTCCTCCGTGAGAGCGGGCAAAGCCAGGAATGGGCCGGGCAGAAACGAATGCGGTGCCAGGCCGCATCATACGGTCTTCGGTGCGCTGGCCCGCCGCCTCACCACCCGCCCACCGGGCGTTTTGCCCCTGCCGCGCCCTCTATACTGCGGGGCATGACCGCTCCCAGCGCCGTGCCAATGCCCGAATTCGAGGCCCGACTGCGCGAGGTGCTGCGCTCGAAGGTGGAATTCATCGAGCTGATCGGGGAGGATCTGGTGGCGGCGGGTGGCAAGCGGGTGCGCCCGGCCATTACGGTCCTGGCCTCGAAGGTGCTGGGTAGCGCGGCGCATTTGCCCGACATCACGGCGGCAGATACTGATCTGGCCGTGTGTGTCGAACTGCTGCACTCGGCCTCTCTCTTGCACGACGATCTGATCGACGACTCCGAGACCCGGCGCGGGCGCGAGACGGCCTTTCGCAAGTTCGGCAACGTGGTCAGCGTGATGAGCGGCGACTTCATGCTCAGCCGCCTGCTGGTGCTGCTCTCGAACATGCCGCAGAGTCTGACCCGCGCCTTCGGACTGGCCGCCAGTGCGGTGTGCGAGGGCGAGGTGCTGCAGTTTCAGGTGGCGGCCTACGGCGACTACTCGCTGGGCAATTATCTTCAGGTCATCTACGGCAAGACGGCGGCGGTGTTCGAGCTGGCCGCCTGCGCTCCGGCCCTGCTGCGCGGCGCGCCTCCGGAAACCGAGGCGGCGCTCTCGACCTACGGACGCGAATATGGCCTGGCCTTTCAGATGCAAGACGACCTGCTCGACTTGATGGGTGACGAGGCCACCATCGGCAAGCCGGTGGGCGGCGATCTGCGCGAGGGCAAGGCCACCTTGCCGGTGCTGTACCTGCTGGAAGGGGAGAGCGAGGGCGAGGTGCGCGCCATCCTGGAGCGCCGGGCCGCCGAGCCGGGCGACGTGACGCGGGTACGTGAACTGGTCACCGCCCAGGGCGTCTACGAGCGCACCCGCGCCGAGATCGTGCGCCGCGCCCACCTGGCCATTCAGGCGCTGCACCAGTTGCCGCCCAGCCCCGACCGTGACCGGCTGGAAGCCTACGCCGCGCACGAAGCCCAGCGGGTGCGCTGAGGTTGCCGCCAGCCCGCACAGAGGGGTTACATTTGCGGCGGCGGTTGTCTAGAATCGAACGGAAAGACAACTAGACAGCTCCGGCCAAGCCGGTTGCTCCGCTCTTTCTCATCCGGGTGTTCAGCCCCTGAAGAAAAGGTGGGCCGGGCAGGTGCCGGGGCCGTCAGGAGGACTCAAGTGCGCGTATCTGGACTCAACTGGCAGGGCCTTCTCGAACAGCTCGAACAGGCCCTGCCCTTCACCACGGCAGACGAGCAGAGTCTGGCCTATTTCAAGTTTCCCAAGCGCACGGTGAGTCTCAGCCTGCCGCTGCGGATGGACGACGGCCACGTGAAAATGTTCCGGGGCTACCGCACGGTGCATAGCATCGCGCGCGGCCCGGCGATGGGCGGAGTGCGCTACAAGGGGGGCCTCAGCAGCCACGAATGCGAGGTGCTGGCCGCCATCATGACCCTCAAGAACGCGGTGGCCGATCTGCCGCTGGGCGGCGCCAAGGGTGGCATCAACGTGGATCCGGAGACGCTCAGTGCGGGTGAACTCGAGCGCCTGACCCGCCGCTACACCTCCGAACTCATTGACCTGATCGGCCACCAGAGCGACGTGCTGGCCCCCGACGTGGGCACCGACGAGCAGATCATGGCCTGGATGCTCGACACCCACAACGAGAACCTGGGCACCACCTCGAGCGGCATGGTGGTGGGCAAGCCGGTGCCACTGGGCGGCTCGCTGGGCACCAAGGGCGCGCGCGGGCGCGGCGCGGCCATCGTGACCATGCGGGTGCTCGAAGACCGGGGCGAGTCGATAGAAAACCGCAGCGTGGTCGTGCACGGCTACGGCGACGCGGGGCGCTCGGCGGCGCAGTACCTGGCCCAGCGCGGCGCGCGCGTCATCGGGGTGGCCGATTCCGGCGGGGCCACCTACGCCTCGTCGGGCCTGGACCTCGACGCCCTGAGCGCCCACCGCGAGGTCTCGGGCAGCGTGGCGGGGTTCGCCACTGCCCTCGACCCGGAAGAAGCCCTCGCGCTCAACGCCGACATCCTGATTCTGGCCTACGACCACGGCAGCATCTATGCCGGAAACGCCGCCAGCATCCGCGCACCGCTCGTCATCGAGGCCAGCAACCGCGCCGTGCTGCCCGAGGCCGAGCGCTACCTCAAATTGCAGGGTGTCACGGTCATCCCGGACCTGATCGCCAGCATCGGCGGGGTCATCTCCAATTACCTGGAGTGGGTACAGGATGCCAGTAACTTCTTCTGGCTGGAAGACGAGATCTACGCGGCCCTCGACAAGCGCGTCAACGCCGCCGTGGACGAGGTGATGGCCTTCGCGCGCGAGCACGGCGCGCCCGACCTGCGCACTGCCGCCTACGCCATCGCCCTCAACAAGCTGCACGGCGCGTCGGTGCTGCGCGGCGTGTATCCATGAGCGCTTCCGGCGTTCGTCTTCGCCTTTCCACAATTAACCGCATTTCCCAACAACCCGCATTTCCCGTCAAGGAGCCTGCATGACCACCCTGCCGCCCGATTCCATGCCCCGCACCCTGCACAGCGTGCCCTCGTATCTCGACAAGAGCAACCTCGGCCCCTGGGAAATCTACCTGGAGCAGGTGGACCGGGTCACGCCGTACCTCGGCAAGCTGAGCTACTGGGCCGAGACCCTGAAGCGCCCCAAGCGCATCCTGATCGTGGACGTGCCGATTCACCTCGACGACGGCACGGTGGCGCACTTCGAGGGCTACCGGGTGCAGCACAACACCTCGCGCGGCCCGGCCAAGGGCGGCGTCCGGTTCCACCAGGACGTGACGCTCAGCGAGGTGATGGCGCTCTCGGCCTGGATGACCATCAAGAACGCCGCCGTGAACCTGCCGTACGGCGGCGGCAAGGGCGGGGTCCGGATTGACCCGCGCAACTACTCGCAGGGCGAACTCGAACGCCTGACCCGCCGCTACACCACCGAGATCGGGCTGGTCATCGGGCCGGACAAGGACATTCCCGCGCCGGACGTGAACACCAATCCCCAGACCATGGCCTGGATGATGGACACCTACTCGATGAACGTGGGCCGCACCGCCACGGGCGTGGTGACCGGCAAGCCGGTGCAGCTCGGCGGCTCGCTGGGCCGCGCCGACGCCACCGGGCGCGGGGTGTTCGTGGCGGGCGCGCAGGCGCTGATCAAGCTGGGCATGCCGCTGGAGGGCGCAAAAGTCGCTGTGCAGGGCTTCGGCAACGTGGGCTACGCGGCGGCACGCATCTTCCACGACCACGGCGCGCGGGTCATCGCCATTCAGGACGTGTCCGGCACCATCTTCAGCGCGGGCGGCCTCGACCCCTACGCGGTGCAGGCGCACCTTCAGGCCACCGGCAGCGTGACCGGTTTCGTCGGCAGCGACACGCTGAAGGGGGCCGAGTTCTGGCAGGTGCCGTGCGACATTCTGATTCCCGCCGCGCTGGAAAAGCAGATCACGGCGGACAACGCCGACCAGATCCAGGCGCGCGTCGTCGTGGAGGGCGCAAACGGCCCGACCACCCCCGCCGCCGACGACATTCTGCGCGGGCGCGGCGTGACGGTGGTGCCGGACGTGCTGGCCAACGCGGGCGGCGTGACGGTGAGCTACTTCGAGTGGGTGCAGGACTTCTCCAGCTTCTTCTGGACCGAAGACGAGATCAACGCCCGGCTGGACCGGATCATGGGCGAGGCCTTCAACAGCTTGTGGGATGTGGCCGAGCGTCACGGTGTGACCCTGCGGACGGCGGCCTACATCGTGGCCTGCACGCGGGTGCTCGAAGCGCGTGCATTGCGCGGCCTCTACCCTTGACAATCCCACGGTTTCAACCGTGGGATTCTTAAACCACGCTTGCGCTGACTGCCGCTACGTTCTGGCTTAACGGCTCTGCCCGAGCCAGGATGTTGCGTGCTGCGTTCACGTCGGCATTGTCCTGATGCCCGCAGTTGACGCACACAAAGCGCGATTGGCTGATCCGGTTGGCTTTGCAGGTATGCCCGCATTTATGGCACGCCTGCGAGGTGTATCGGGGGTCAACGCGGATGACTGTCCGAGCGGCGCTTGCAGCCTTCTGAGACAGGAGAGAGAAGAATTGACTCCACCCGACATCGTGGATTGACTGGGCCAAGTTGCCGCGACCCAAGCCGCCCACGTTCAAATCCTCGTGGGCGATGAGGTCGTTTTCTTTGACCAGTTTTGTCGCCGTCTTGTGGTGGAAGTCCAGCCGTTGCCGACTGACCTTGCGGCGCAACTTGGCGAGTTGAGCCTTGACCTTCTTGCGCTGTCCAGACCCTCGTTTCTTGCGGCTGAGTGAACGCTGAACCACCCTGAGCTTCTTCATGGCGGTTTTGAAGTGGCGTGGGTTTTCCACGAACTCCCCATCGGAGGTGATGGCAAACCACGTTATCCCTACGTCCACTCCCACTGAGCTTCCGGTTTTCGGAAGCGGCTGGGGTTCCACTTCGCAAACGTAGCTCACATACCACTCGCCACAATCCCGTGTGATGGTGGCCGTCTTGAGCTTGCCTTCCAGCGACCTGCTCAACCGGAGCCGGATGTTTCCAATCTTACTGAAGTACGCCGTTTCTCCGGCTACGCTGAATCCGAGCTGCGGGTAGGTCAGCGAATCGTACCAGCCCGCCCCCTTGAAGCGCGGGAAGCCAACCTTCTTTGCGCCCTGCCTGACGCGTCGAAAGAAGTTCTGATAGGTCTTGTCCAGCCGTTTGAGAACGTCTTGCAAGACTTGGGAGTAGACGCCCTTGTATTCCGGTAGGGCTTCTTTGATTTCGGGCAGCGCCTTCATCTGGTCGTATCCGCTGATGGTCTTTTTCTCTTTCTTGTACGCCCCGATGCGTTCTTCTAGGGCGCAGTTGTAGAGCTGGCGGCACAAGCTCAGTTGCTCGGTCAGCGCGGCTTCCTGCGCCTTTGTAGGGCGTAACCGGTATCGAAACGCCTTTATGTGCGTGGTAGGCTTGATTTGCAGTCACCTCCTTGAAAGGTGTTGCCGTCCCCCGCGCCTGACTCCCCAGAAAGGCGGCGGGGTTTTGCTCTGCAATTCTACCACAACGCGGCAGGGCTTTCGATTCAGCGCTGAGCATCAGCACCCCGCCCTTCGGGCGCCTGGGCTATCCAGCCCACGGATTTATCCGTGGGCTTTCCGCCCAGACCCTTTTCCTTAAAGACCCCTCAGGCCCGCTAGAATGCCCCGGTGACCTCGCCCGACCCTCACCCCGACCCCCATACCGTGGACCGCGCCCGTAAACTGCTCTCGCTGTGGCGCGGCGCGGTGGGCGGCGAGAAAAGCAAGGCGCGCGGAGCCCTGATGCGGGTGTTGGAGGGCGCAAACCTGACCCTGCGCGACCTGGAGCCGGGCCTACCGCCCGGCCGCGACCCGGAAGATACCCTGACGCTGCGCGAGGCCGACACCCTGCTGGCCGCCCTGGACGGCAGTCCGACAGAGCGCGACACGGCCCTGACCCGCCTGGCCGATCTGCCGAACCTGAGTGTGGCCGAGCGCGAACGGGTGCTGCGTTTTCTGGACGTGGGCCGCTTGGTGGTCTCGCGCGCCGAGGGCTGGGTGCAGGCCCAATCGGACGACGAACTCACCGCCGAGTCAGTGGCCCAGGCGGGCCGCTCGCTCGGCGAATCGGACGTGGCCCGCCATCCCGGCGCGACCCTGGCCGACTCGGCCCGCGATTTGAGCTTGCTGCACGCGGCCTCGCAGGTGCGCCCCGAGCGAACCCTCAAGGCCGCGGACGGGTACGAAGCGGCCTTTCTGGCGGCCCTCTGTGCGGCGCTGAGCCGGGTGCCCGCCAGCGTCAGCGGCCCCGATGCCCAGGGCCAGTATCAGGTCGCGGCGCACCTGAGCGTCAACGAACTCTCGCAGGTGCGTGCCCGGCTGTCGCGCGAGGCGGCGGGGTTGCGCCGCGAACTGCTGCGCGCCGCCCGCCTGTATGGCCGTGCGGTGGGCGAGCAGGCGCTCTAGCCCTGCCAACAGCCTAGAATGCCGCAAAGTCCGGTTCCATTTCTTCTCCCGCTTCCCGCCCACAAGGAGCTTTCCTCTTGCCCACTTCAGCCCAGTCCACTTCCACAAAGTCAAGAAAAGACCAGAGTGCTGCCGAACTGCTCACCCACTGGCAGGCGGCCCCGGCCGGGTTCAAGCATGTCGTGAGCGTTTCGCTCGGCTCAAGTCAGCGCGATGCCCGTGAGGAAACCGAATTGCTGGGCCAGAAGTTCGTGCTGGAGCGCCTGGGCACCGACGGCGACATGAAGAAGCTGCGCGAGATGCTGCTCCTGCTCGACGGCAGGGTGGACGCTTTCGGGCTGGGCGGCACCGACATCTACATCGTGGCGGGGGAAAAGCGCTACACCTTCCGTGAGATCGCGCCGCTGGTGGCGGGCCTGAAAACCCCGGTGGTGGACGGCTCCGGCCTCAAGCACACTTTGGAGCGCGAGGCCATCGAGCAGCTTGAGCCGCTGATTCACTGGAAGGGTTGCCGCACCCTGCTGGTGTCGAGCGTGGACCGCTTCGGCATGGCCGAGGCCTTATCGGAAGCAGGCGCGGACGTGCTGTACGGCGACATCGTCTTCGGGCTGAACCTGAACGTGCCGCTGCGGACCATGAACAGCATCCGCAAGGTGGCGCGGGTTATTTTGCCTGCCTTGACCTTCCTGCCGTTCAAGTGGTTTTATCCGACCGGCGAGAAGCAGGAACTGAGTGTCAAGGGCGTGGGCACCCGGTATTACGACTGGGCCGAGGTGATCGCCGGGGACACCCACTACGTCAAGCGCTACGCGCCGGATCAGCTCACCGGCAAGACCATCCTGACCCAGACCATCACCGAAGCCGACCGCGAATGGGCGCGCTCGCACGGGATCAAGCGGCTGATCACCACCACGCCGCGGATCGGCAGCCGCAACTTTGCCACCAACGTGATGGAAGCGATGTTCGTGGCCTATCAGGGCGCGGGCGCGGCCCTCAGCGAGGCGCAGTACCGCGATCTGATCGCGCGGATGGACTTCAGGCCGCAGGTGACGGAGTTTTGAACCAGGCTTCGAAAATCTTTTTGCCGCCCCTACATCCATGCTCTGACGCGTTGGTGCACCCGTGACTGCCCCCCTCCAACAGCCCGCACCGCCCATCTCGCCCATCTGGATACGGCTCTGGTGGGCTGTGCTGGTACCGCTCTATGTGCTCTCCCCGCTCTCGTTGCTGGCCCTGCCACAGCTTCGCCGTCTGCCACGCCCGTTGTGGTGGGTGCTGGGCGGCTACGCGCTCAGCCAGCAGCTTCCGGCCCTGCTCTCACCTGAGCCGTTGCTGGCCAGCCTCCTGGCCCTGGCCCGCACGCTGCTGATGTTCGGCCTGATCGGGGCTGGGCTGGCGCTGTCAGGGACGTCCTGGCTCCGGGGGCTGGCCTGGGGGCTGGCGACGGTTTACGCCACGGCACTGATTTATAGTGGCTTGGGCATGACGGAGCTGACCCAGCAGCGACTCTTTCACCCCTACATGACCTCGATTACTCTGGGCCTGACGGGGGCCTTCGGTCTCTGGTGGGCACTCTTCGCGGGGGGGCGCTGGTGGTGGCGCGTGCCGCTAGGCGTCGTCGCCATTGCCATTCTGCTGCTCTCCGGTAGTCGGGGTGGGTTGGCGGCGGCGGGTCTGGGCGCGCTGCTGGGGTCTCTGGTGCGCTTGCGCTGGCAGATCGCGCTCAGTCTGCTGTTGACCCTGGGGCTGCTGGGCGGTGGCCTGTACGCGGCCCAGCGCTTCGACGTGTCGTCGGTAACGCGCTTACTGAGCACCGACACTTCGGGACGCGATGTGGTGTGGTGGAATGCCATCTCGGTCATTCAGAGCGCTCCCCTCTCGGGCGTGGGCAGCTACCGCCTGGGCGCACGCTTCGCGCCGCCGGGGGGCCAGTGCGTATTGTGGACGGCACCCAATAACCCCGTGCCCGCTTGCCCAAACTTCATCAGCCGCCTGGGGTACCCCTGGCTGATCGCCCACAACGTGACCTTGCAGCAGTTGGCCGAAACGGGGCCACTGGGCTTGCTGGGGTTGTTCGTGTTGCTTGGCGTGGTGGCCGTGAGTGCCGCCTGGGTCCGCGATCCGCTGGGTGTGGCGGTCATCTCAGGGCTGCTGCTGGCCACGGCCACCGACAATACGCTGGTGGTGCCAAGTCCGGGCGTGGCTGAGATCTTCTGGGTCATGGTCGGAGCGGTGCTGGGCCAGCTGCCCTGTGATGTGCCTGTGGCCCGCTGGCCGCTGCTGGGTTGGCCAGCGGGCCTGACAGCAGCGGGCTTGATGCTGGCCCTGTCGCTGCCGTTCCTAGCTTCCTTGAAGGTGCCGCCGCCCAATCCGGCTTATCGGCTGTCTACTTTGATCGCGCCCACTACAGTCAAGACAACCCAGAAATACAGTGTCTATGTCCAGTTTGATTTGCCGCCTGGAAAATATAGAGCTGAATTGCGGACCTGTCTCAAGAGCTGTACCTATCTCGTCACCGTACCACTCAATGTTCAGGCTAAGATCGCAGCGCCGTTGTTGGCTTTCACGCAGGATCTATATCCTCAGCCACGCCAGCGTCTGGAGCTGCTGCTCTATCCTGGCGACTCAACGCTGCGCCCAGTACCTTTTGCCCAACGGAGCTGGATGGTCGAGTGGCAGCCATGAGCTTGTGGAATAAGGCTTCCCTGATTGGCCTGCCTTTGGTCGTGGCGGGTTGTCTGGGCACAATGGCTCAGAGACTGAATCCCCAGCCGCTCCAGATAGATCTGCCTTTAGAGCTCGACTGTATCGAGCCGCCAAAATTCGAAGTGGGCTATGAGGGTGGCGAGAATTATCTCGTGATGCGAAATAAAACTTACCACTTTCAGAGCACTTCCTGGCTGCAAGTAGACCTCTGCTCGGCAGGAATATTGGAAATCTCAGGCTACGGTGAGGAGGCTGGTGATGAAGCGCCCAGATTAGCTGCGATCCTCAATAGCCAAGTTCTTGATATCCAGTCTTTCACCCAGGAGCACACCTGGAAGCTGAGAATTCCGGCACCGGGCCGCCTGATCCTGGGTTACTTCAACGACTATTATCTGGCGGATGTGCGGGTGGCGACCTTGTCGCACTTTGAAGTCAAGTCCTCTCAATGCATTGGTGTACCGAGAATAAATGTGACTAGAGCCAGTAGTAGCAAGTGGTATGAATCGGCTAACGTCGCCACGATCATTTCCAGTTCTATCTTAACCGCTGTTCCCTGTGGTCCCGGTCAGTTGACCTTCAGTTTAGTAGGCCGTGAGGGGAACAATGCTTTTCCTCAACTCAGCATCATGCAGGGAGGCAAGGTGTTGGCTCAGCCACTCAGTAGGGCGCAATCCCAAACGGTCAGCTTGGAGGTGGGGGCCTCGCCCGTTAAAATAATATTGCTCAATCCTTACGGCAAGACGTTAGCAGACAGGAATCTGATCATCACTCGACTAAAGTTTTCGCCACGCTAACTGTCAGTTACCAATTTACTGCACCTCGGCAGATCCTTCTGCCTCTATGCATTCTTCGATAAATTTACTGTCCAGCTCATCTGGTTCTTTTGCCCTCGCAGCCTACTGCTCCTTGACAGAGCGCCGGTCACTGGATAGTACCGTAACGTACTATAGCATCGTAATATACTTCGGCACGTCTTGGTAAATTAAAGGGTATCTTTATCAACTGGGGGAAATGTGCAGAACCGAGTCCTGAAATATGTCATTGATTTGTTTATCTGGACACTCGCAGCGCCGCTGGCATTTGTGCTACGGCTTAGTGGTGAGCGCCTGACCGGTTATCTCAATATCATCCTGATCTATACTCTGGTTGGTTTGTTGCTCAAGGCGCTGATGCTGGGCTTCTCAAAACCTCATCTGCGAATCTGGCACCGGGTCAGCCTCATTGACTTACAGCATTTGGCACGTGCGGTGGCGCTGGGCGGGCTGCTGATGGTGCTGTTGACCTTTTTACTGCCGGTTAATTTCAGCGTCCCCCGTAGCGTCCCGGTGATCTCGACGGCCCTGGCTTTGATCGGTATGACTGCCGTGCGTGTGTTGACGAGAACCTACGTGACCTCAGACAGAAGGAGACATGGTGAGGTCGTCAGAAAACGTACCCTGATCGTGGGGGCAGGTGAGGCGGGCACCATGCTCGCCAGAGAGATGCTCAACAACGCCGCCGCCGGGTTCGTGCCCGTTAGTTTCCTGGATGATGATCCGGTCAAGCAGGGCCGCCTGCTGATGGGCTTGCCGATTAATGGGCCGTTGTCGGCGCTGCCTCAAGTGGCCCAGCAACTCGCTGTGGAAGAAGTGGTGATCGCCATGCCCTCAGTACAGGGCACACTGATCCGTCAACTGACCAGCGCTGCCAGGGCTGCTCATCTGCGCTACCGCATCCTACCGAGTCTGGGCGAGATCTTGCAGGGGCAGGATGCCCTCTTTCAACTACGCGATGTCAACGTCGAGGATCTGCTGCGCCGTACCCCAGTGCGTCTCGATCTGGACAGCATCGCTCGCTACGTTGAGAATCGCACGGTATTGGTGACCGGTGCGGGCGGCTCCATCGGCTCGGAAATCGTGCGGCAGGTAGCGCGTTTTCAGCCGCATCAGATCGTGTTGCTGGGGCGCGGTGAGAACAGCATCTTCAGCATTCAGCAGGAACTCCGGATGAATTGGCCCGAGGTGCCGACAGTGGCGATTATCGCGGATGTGCGCGGGCGTGACCGCCTGCGTCAAGTGTTCGATCAGTACAGGCCAGAGGTCGTCTACCACGCGGCGGCGCACAAACACGTGCCGCTGATGGAGGCTCAGCCCGGCGAGGCGGTGCTCAACAATGTCTTCGGAACCCGAAATATTGCTGAGCTATGCCTTGACTTCCAGGTGCAACGACTGGTGAATATCTCTACAGACAAGGCGGTCAATCCCAGCTCAGTGATGGGTTCAACTAAGCGGCTGGCAGAAATGGTCGTGTCGGCGGCGGCGCAGCGCGCCAAACTGGGTCAGGCCTTCATGTCGGTGCGCTTCGGCAATGTGCTGGGCAGTCGGGGTAGCGTGGTGCCGACCTTCCTGGCGCAGATCCGGGCAGGTGGTCCGGTGACGGTGACGCACCCCGATATGGTGCGCTTCTTCATGACCATTCCCGAAGCGGCTCGGCTGGTGCTGCAAGCCGGAGGTCTGGCCAGCAACAACAACGTATACGTGCTCGACATGGGCCAGCCGGTCAAGATCGTGGATCTGGCACGGGACGTGGTACAGCTTTCCGGGGCCAGGGACATTGAGATCGTCTTTACCGGCACCCGGCCCGGTGAAAAGCTCTACGAGGAGCTGCTGACGGCAAGCGAGCATGTCGGCCGAACCACCCACCAGGACATTATGGTGGCAGCGCTGGAGCATCCTCACCCCGAGCTATTTGGTGAGGAGCTGACCGTCATTGAACGCCAGGCGTTAGCAGGCGACGGCGAGGGCGTACGCCGCACCATCCGCCGTCTGCTGCCGGAAAGTACCGTCAATAGCGCTTAAACGCTAATGTGGCATTGTTACATTCATATAAATATTCATTGCTTTTTAACATATGTTGATTTAAGTGTGGCCTATTTGTTTCCAACCCCGCTTAATATGGAGTTCAGAGTGATTTTCAGAATTCTCCAATCCATTTTGGGTCCTAACCGCTTTAAATAGTAACTGTCGCGTTCTACTTTTTCCTTATCACTTAAATTGTCACGTCCTGTAACCTGAGCATGTCCAGTAATACCAGGTAACAGTTGATCCACCCCGGTTTGCTCACGCAGGTGCAAGACTGGGTATTGGGTCATCAGGGCGGGACGGGGACCGATAAAGCTCATTTCACCCTTCAACACGTTTAGAAGTTGCGGTAATTCATCTAGACTGGTGCGGCGTAGGAAAGCTCCTAGGCGGGTAATGACCTTCAAGCCAGACTGCTGCATTTCCTCAGTTGAGAGATTCGGGGCGTCAGACCGCATAGTCCTGAATTTGTAGATCTTGAAGGGCTGATGCAATCGCCCTGCTCTTTCCTGACGGAAAATGGCGGGGCCAGGAGAATCGAGACGAATGAGGATCGCCAAAAATAGATAAATAGGGAGCAGGACAATCAGACCTAAGGTAGCAGCGATCTTTTCCAACAGGGTACGCAGAAGCAAATAGAGTTTCTGACTAAGGCCAAGCTGGATTTTGGATTGTATTGCAGAAGAAGGCTCGGCCTGATTCATGCTGCGCCCTGTTCGGGCGACGGCCTGCCATACAGGATAAGGTGCGCTCCATTCCAGCCGTCTTTGGGCCTTTTCGCTGCTGATCTGAAGCGAACCAGTTAGACGCTTGATCATGTTTGTACGCCCTGTCATGCGGCCTACTAGGGCTAGAATGCCCACGGGAACGCGTGGTAGGTGAGCAATCTTGCCCTGTGCTTCAGCCAGGTCACGGGTAAGCGCGGCGGTAGACAGGTCTTCACCGTCGGAGGCAAAGAACACTTCGCCAGCGGCGGCGGGGTGTTCTAGTGTCAGCGTAATCAGATCGGCCAAATTCTCGACATAAATCATGCTTCGCTGGTTTCGTACTGCCCCAATGGGCAGCGGCACCCCCCGGCCTGCTGCCCGGCCCAGAGCCATGAAATTGGCTTTTACGCCAGGACCATACACCAGTGGGGGACGCAACACGACAATATCCAGCCCGGTTTCTCGTCCAAGTTGCAGTAGAGCGTTCTCGGCTCTAAATTTGCTGACGCCGTAAGGGTCCGTCGGACTGGGTATATCCAGCTCAGTAAGGGGTCTTGAAGTCTGCTCACCGTTGACCTTGACCGAGCTGAGGTAAACGAAACGTCCGATGCCGCGTTGGGCTGCTGCCTGTGCCAGCGATAGTGCTGCGTCATGGTTGACTGCCATATATGCTGCCAGCGGGTCGGGGTGAGTGTCATTCATGACATGTACGCGTGCAGCCAAGTAAACGACGCTGTCTATACCATCCAGCAGTGCACCCCAGGCAATGTCAGGCTGTGTCAGATCAGGTAGTACTGTGTACTCTGCACCATCGGGAATTCCCGCAGGCTGTCTGGCGGCGGCCCGCACAGTGTACCTCCCCTTTAACAGATAGCCCACCAGTGCTTTGCCCACAAATCCACTTGCGCCCACCACAAGTACTGTTCTTCCCATTATCGCTGCCCTACCTGTTTCTGTCTCGGTCGTTCTAATAATGCTTGTTTGAGCATGTTTTCCAGCTCTGAGAGGAGAGTTTCGCGTTCGAAGTGTTTCTCGAAGTATTTCCGGCCAAGCTGCCCCAAATTCTTTCGCGCGGCTTGATCCATTTGCTGTAATTGGATAGCAGCGTTCGCCAGTGCCTCGCTGTTGCCCGGCGGAACGGCCAAGCCAGCGCCTGCCTCTCGCACGATTTGTGCGCCTTCACCTTCTAACGCGGCCAGAATAGGCCGTCCACAGGCCAGATATGATTGCAACTTGGCGGGAACAGTTAAAGCAAATAGATCATCCGCTGTTAGGGATACTAGAAGCGTATCGGCCTGGGCAAAATAAGTGGGCATTTCGGACGCTGGGTGACTGCCTAGGAAATGCACGTTGTCTAGTCCAAGTGCCGCTGCTTGCAGCCTCATTTCTTCACGGACGCTGCCGTCTCCAAGGAAAATCCACTGGATACCGTGGCTCCGGGTCCGCTCTGCCGCTTCGAGGACGGTGAATAGATCTTGAGCAGCTCCCATGTTGCCTGCGAACATGATTTTGAAGCCATCTGGCAGACCCTTGGCTCTGGCCCAGGCAAAATCCGGAATCTGGGGCTGGTAAAAACTTTCGGCATACTGCGGGTAATAATGAATCCGCTCTAGCAGTACGCCCAGTCTCTGGACCTTCGGGATAAAGGCCTGTGAAGTTACCAGAATCTGATCACATGCCCGGTAGATGCCCCGGACCATCAATTCCACGGCGCGCAGCAAGAGCGGTTGTGTCACGAATCCAGTGGCTAACAGGCTTTCGGGCCAGAGGTCTTGAATGTAGAACAGAAGGGGGCGACCCGTCCTATGCTTAATTGCCATCGCTGGAAACCCTACCGTCATGGGTGAGGGTTCATAGACGAAGATAGTGTCGAAGTCTCTACCCACCAGACCAGGACCGAACAGGCTGCCCGACACGGCGAACGAGAGGTAGTTGAGGGCCAGTTTCAAGCCGCTGCCCTGTCCCCTCGCCACCATCGGCACCCGGATGACCCGAATATTCTCGTACTGTTCTTCAACAACCTGCTTGCCCTGGTAACCGTGGGTGAAACTCCCCCCCGGATAGTTGGGGTGACCGGTCAGTACTGTAATCTGGTGGCCACGCTCGTGTAACCCAGTGACCATATCGTTGATACGAAAATTCTCAGGCCAGAAATACTGCGTGATCACCAAGATATGCATCAGCCCTTCCGCCACACCACACGGTTGACGTAATCCGTGTAACTGATCAGAATCCTCAGCACCTTTTCTGAGACATTGGGCATGCTGTAATCAGACACCTGCCGCAGTAACCGCTGATTGCCGTGAGGCTGGTCTTCTAGAATGTTTAGCCCCTGCATGATCCGCTCTGGCGACAGGCCTACCATCATTACGCTCGCCTCCTCCATGCCCTCGGGTCGCTCGTGGGCCTCGCGGATGTTGAGGGCTGGGAAGTTGAGAATGCTCGACTCCTCAGTGATGGTGCCGCTGTCTGATAGTACTGCGCGGGCGTGCATTTGCAAATGAACGTAATCGTGAAAGCCCAACGGCTTAAGCAGTTCTACATTTGGATGGAAGGTGATGGCCCGTGCGTCAATACGCTTTTGCGTGCGTGGATGTGTGGTAACGATCACGCGTTGACCGTAGTTCTGGGCAATAGTATTCAACGACAGCGCCAGATTGTCCAAATTGATATCCGAATCAATATTTTCTTCTCGGTGGGCGCTGACTACGAAATACTGCCCAGCATTCAGCTCCAAGCGCATTAATACGTTAGATGCCTCAATTTGCGGCAGGTAATGGGTCAGCACTTCGAACATCGGGCTGCCAGTCTTGATGATGCGGTCAGGTGGCAAGCCTTCGCGCAGCAGATATTCGCGGGCGATATCGCTGTAGGTCAGGTTGATATCGCTGGTGTGATCTACAATTTTGCGGTTGGTTTCTTCTGGTACACGCTGATCGAAACAGCGGTTGCCCGCCTCCATATGGAAGATAGGCACCCTGCGGCGTTTCGCAGGAATGGCTGACAGACAACTGTTTGTGTCGCCCAAAATCAGCATCGCATCAGGTTGTTCTTGTGCCAGCACCGCGTCGACTTTAATTAGAATGTGACCGATGGTTTCTGCTGCCGTACCCACTGCCGCGTTCAGAAAGTGGTCAGGTTTACGAATGGATAGGTCAGAGAAGAAAATCTCGTTGAGCTCATAATCATAGTTCTGGCCTGTGTGCACAATGACGTGTTCAGTGTAGTCATCCAGCTTTGCCAGGACACGCGATAAGCGAATGATCTCTGGGCGGGTGCCGACTACTGTCATGACCTTAAGTTTTTTAGTTGTCAGTTCTACCTGACTCATGTGCGTTCTACCAGTTCTGCTACCGTGTCGGGCTGGGCTGGGTCAAACAGTTCATGAGTCCAGAATAAAGTCGTCAGGATGCCGTCCCCGATGTTGGTAATGTTATGGGTATGCAGCGTGGGAATGTCTACGTAACTAGGCCGCTCGCCCGACACTCTGAAAGTCTGCACCTCGCTCCTGAAGAGGTGACGCAGTTTAATCTCGGCTTCGCCGCCGATGACCAGGAATCGCTCAACTTTTTGAGTGTGATAATGATTGCCGCGTGTGATACCTGGATAGGTGGTGGATATGAAACTCTGCCCACCGTTGGGACTCTTGACCGCCTCAAATAAACTGCCACGCGGGTCAGTGTGCAATGTCAGCGCCACCGGATAATGCTCTGGATACAGATAAGAGCGGTAGGTGTTGAACAGATCGCGCCGGATGTCCTCGCGCAGATCGGGAATGATGTGCTGAGCGTATAGATCGCGCAGACCGCTCAAGATGTCCAGTAGACTGTATACGGTCATGTCTTGACCCTGAATCCGTACGTCACCTATCACTCCTTTGCGAAACAAAGTCTCGAAGTGTCGAGCCACTGCCTGAGCATGAATTTGTTCAATGGGAGAATCGGTGTGAGGTGTCGGCACCTCCCCTGTAGACAGTTGGTGACAGAAGGTGGATACCACCGAGTTGTAGTATGGTTTGCCGCCTTCACCGAAGACGCCTGGCAGAATGACATTGGTAAATCGCCCCCCGCTACCCTCTGCCCATTCTGAGAGCAGTGCGGCCGCCTCGCGCTTAGACGTGCCGTAAGCCGTATCACGCTCGATGTGGGTGGATGACGAAAACAGAATATGCGCCCGGCTGCTGTTCGTTTCCAGCGCCGTGATCAGTTGCCGGGTCAGGTCGAGGTTGGTCTGGGCGACTAGCGAATCTTCACCCCGATTCATTCCCGCCAGATGAAGAATCACATCGCAGCCATTCACGAACTCAGGCAGGACACCTGCGTCGAATGTTTGGCGATCTGCCGCCCGGACCTCAATATCGCCTAGGCCGTAAAGGTAGGCGCGGATATGGGTGCCCAGCATCCCTGCCGCTCCAGTGATGCCGACCTTCACTTGGCCCGCCATACGGTCAGTTCGCGCTGAACATCTGGTAAGGCCATCAACAGTTGCTCTACTTCGGGCACACTCAGGCGTTGGGTGTTGTGTGAAGTGTAATCCTCTAGAGACGCTTCCTCCGGGCGGCCCTCGGTGAAGTACTTGGCATAGTTGAGGTCGCGGTCATCCATGCGGACACGCAAATAATCGCCCATATCCTCTGCCTTGGCAATCTCGCCTGCTGTCGCCAGTGTCTCGTAAGTTTTTTCGGCATGCCGCGTGCCGATAACCTGTACCGGCACATCAGACATGAATAGGTTGGTTAGCGCCTGAGCCAGATCGGCCACTGTGCAGGCAGGCGCTTTGCGGACGAAAATGTCGCCCTGCGCCGCGTTCTCGAAGGCGAATAGCACCAGATCAATGGCGCTTCTGAGAGACAGCAGAAACCGGGTCATCTGCGGGTCGGTGACCGTCAGAGCCTGACCGCGTTTGATCTGATCAATAAATAATGGAATGACTGAGCCACGCGAATACATGACGTTACCGTAGCGCACACTGGAAATTACGGTGTCACTCTCGCCCAGCCGTCGCGCTGCCGCCGTCGCTACCTTTTCCATCATGCCCTTGCTCATGCCCATTGCGTTGACCGGGAACACCGCTTTATCGGTACTGAGGCACACAAGTGACTTGACCCTGTGGGCAATGGCCGACTCGACCACGTTGTGGCTGCCCACGATGTTGGTGAGGACTGCTTGCATAGGGAAGAACTCGCATGACGGCACTTGTTTGAGCGCTGCTGCGTGAAAAGCCAGATCGACGCCCTCCATCACCTCATCCACGCTGCTGCGGTCGCGCACATCGCCAATATAGAACTTGACTTTGGGATTATTAAGGCGCACACGCATCTGCTCCTGCTTGAGTTCGTCGCGGCTAAAGATGCGGATTTCGCGAACCTCAGAGTTCTTGACCAACTGGAGGAGTTCATTGCCGAATGAACCGGTACCTCCGGTGATAAGGATAATTTGATCGTTTACCTTAGCTGTATCGGTCATTTAGTCTCGCTCCTACTATGTATAGAAAGATGTATGCAACTAAGCCAGTATTGAACAAAATCGATGGACCTTCTGCTACCCATAATCCAAAAGTAACAAATATACCAGCTGCTGCAAAGCACTGAATTGAATTAATATATCCCTTCTTCATTAAGAGGAAATATATTAACTGGTAGGATATGCCCAAAGTGATTGGGAGAATTACTGTGCCTGCTATACCAAAATTGTAATAAGTAGAACCCCATAGACCTACTGGCGCAGTGCCTCTTGTAGTGCCGTATATAGTAGCAAAAATCTGATTTGATAGGTCGCTCCCGCCGCTTCCAGGGAGTAGACCTGTCAGACCTAGTAGCCACTCGCTCCCATTTCGGACTGTCAAACTAGATACGTACCTGAATCCGGCAACAGCAGAAAACTGATTGTCATAGAAAACTCGATCTGAAAACTCTCCTAAAAGAGCGAATAGGGCACTAAGTGGATTGTCTTCTATGTTTGACTGAGTTCCTTTTCTATTAAGTATTAGAGTTGAAATCAGTAGAATAGGCAAGGCAAGTACTAATGCTCTGGCGCTGATTTTAATTAGATTTTGTCTATTTCTATAGATCAAATAGACAATTGTTGTTAAAGCGAAAGAGATAAAAGCTCCCCGTTGCCCTGTACCCAAGATGCCTATTAATAGGATGGTAATCATTATAGGTATAAATATTTTTCTATTACGAGTGCGATTCAATAACATCTGGCCAATAATTAATACTGTAGTTGCAGGTAAGAATATGTTTTTGAATTGATTGACGTATCCTGGGAATAAATATCTAGATCCAGAATAGGAATCCAGCCGCAATGTCGCTATATCCTCTTGTGTGCCAGAAAGTATAGAGGAAATCCCTAAGGTAAAAACATTATATCCGATAGTAAAATAGTATAAAAAGGTAATTATTACCGAAATCATCCAAAGATAGTAAATAAATTTCGGCAATCTGGTATCTATGATCTTTGTTTGATTGATTTTTCCTCTGAATCCATACAAAATTGTGAAAGTAAGAAAGCTAGATACCATGAATATTACTAAAGTATACGAAAGAATAGATGAATAATCTCGATCGATGTAAGAATGAGGATCTAGGATTAAAAGCGTGCCATACATCATTATAAAATTAGTGATTATGAATATATTATCTATTGAAGCAACCCCAAGCTTTGCAACAACTAATCTATAGTACAGAATATAGACAGCTACGGTCGGTATTATGCTTATGAGCATAAGTAATCTCGACAATTGGACTCTAAAGAGAAGTGCCTATACATAACTATTATCGACAAAGAATTCTTCTAGTATTTCGCGCATCCTATCCTCCCAGTCTAGTTGATTATAGGCACTCATTTTCTCTTCGGCCTCAGTCAAGAGTCTAGGATTGGCGATTAAAGTATTTATCAGAGGAAGTAGAGATTTATTCTCATAAGGACAAGAAAAACAAATTCCACTATCAATGTATTCTTTTGCTGTTTGCACTTCATTATTGACGAGAAAAGGTGTCGAAGTTGCTATGCAGTCCCCCCATTTATTGGGTTCGGCTAGACGATTTATTTCTATTGAGGGATCATACAAAGTCAAAACTAGATTTGAGCGAAAGTACTGCGCAAGTGATTCATAATTTGAAAGCTCTCCTAAATACTCAACACTGGGAAGCTTGACCATCTCTCTAGCCTCCTCGGAGATTAGTTTGCCTGCGACAATAATTCGTGATTTGTCTGCATCAATATATTTTGCAATATGGTAGATTTTATCTATCCCTCTCGGTAATGTAAGTAGACCATTTACATATATCGTAAACTTTCCATCTCTATCGTAATTCTCCTTTCTTGATAACTCCTTCGCTCTAGCTACTGTCTTTTTAGTCGGCAAATTTGGCAGAAATCTTAGATTTTTATCTGCTTTCATCCATCTAAATTTCGAAGGAACTATATGAATTTTCGCTCTCGATGCTATTAAATTTTCAAAACATTCAATTATATACTTTAGCGGCTTGGGCCATTTGTGACTTTTCGAAAAATTATCGTTATTGTCGAAAATATACTCAATTTTACGACTCCTCGACATTAAGGCCAAAGGAATTGACGAAATAAATCCTATAGCGTAAAATCTCTCGCCCTTTGTGGAAAAAAGAGCGCTTGTGACTTTTAGAAAGAATATAATATAATATAATATGAGGGTCTTATTGGAATATCCACCGCCAACTAGTAATACTCGTGGGTGTATATTATTGCTGTGATATTTTTGTTCCCTTTGCTCTCGTAGCCAACACCAATGCTCCACCTCTACGTTTAAAGCATCAAGAGCATCTAGCAATTTTGCCATTCTCGGTACACTCTCTATGTCAGAAAATGGCGTTATGATTTTTATTTTATTTACTCCCATTTCAGTACCTCTTGTTCACTAAGTCTCATATAGTATTGCGTTCCAAACTCTTGATCGAGTAGCGATTTAGAATATAGAAAATAAGATAGTGAAATGTCAAGATTCCACTTATAACTGATACAGCGACTATATCGTTTTGTTTCGATGCGTATGATATATAAATTCCAAGAATAGTGAAGAATGTCCTTGATATATCGGCAATTAACTGTAGGTCCTGTCTACCAACTAGATTTGCCGTTGAGGAAACTGGCGAAATCAAGATTTGACTGGCAAAAGCGAAGGATAGGATAGATGTATAAATTCCCACCCTCTGCCAAGCTTCTCCAAACACAAAGGGAAACAGATATGGCGCAATGAATCCCAAAATTACAATAAGAAATACAATAGGTAAAGTGCGTTTGATGGTTCTACTGAACAATACATCCAATTCCCTATAGGAATTTTTACTTATGAGAACGGCCGCTTCTCCAGCGTAAACTTGTGAAACCGCACCGCCAATAACGGTCATAGGAGTTCCAATGACACGCTGAGCGAGGGCAAACCAACCTGCAACATGGGAGCCATACAAAAACGCTAATAAAATTGGTGGGACAAGGAGGGAGCTACTGTTTAAAAGAGAAGCAGGCATAGCTAAAAGAGGAAATCTTCTATAGAAATGGGCAGAGTATCTCAAGTTTGATATTTCAAGTTTGTAATCTACCGGCTTGGATTGCGTATATGATCTCCATAAATTATTTGTTCCCATGAATTGACCCATAAATTGTCCCAGTATTAAGCCAAACGGCTTTAATCCTAAAAACCCAGAAATTACTTGTATTAATGCACTGATAGCACCTTGATAAAGCCTGGTAGTAGCTATTGATGAGAAATTTTGATTTCTTACTGCCCAACTCGAGAGACTTTGATAAAATCCACTCGTTAGGATGCCAAACGGGATAATCCAAAAAAACTGCGCGAAAGGAGCCAACTTTAGGTTGATAAGAGGCACCGACTTAATAGCAATGATCACAACACTACTAAAAATTGCGCTAAAGATAGCAGCTACTAGGGATAAATTTAAAACATCTGTAGCAACTTTTTCTTCCTTTGGAAGTAATATAGCTTGATCATATCGCAAGGACGATATTATAGAGGTAAGACCCAAAATCGATATATATACAGAGAGAACACCGAAATCTGCGGGAGAATAAAGACGAGTGAGTAAGGGCGAGACGGCTACAAGAATAAGTTGTCCAGATGCTGTACCCCCGACAAGTATCAGCGTATTTTTTGCGAATCTATTATTTTCAATTTTGCGCATTAAATTCATGTGTTGATCATAGTTCAACTGACTGCGCTGTTTGTAGGACAAAATTGTTTTTAACATCAAGGTATTTCTTATCCTTGTCTATAATTAAATTTTCATACTCGTTATGATCGACCAGCTTGACTACTAACTCTGAATTATAAATCGCGTCTAAATATTCTGAAGATCTCATGTTTTTTTCAGATGGGTTCTGGGCATGGAAAGATGAAATGAATGGATCAGCAATATATATCGTTGCGTTGGTGGACCTTGAAAGAATATGAGCGATCTCAACGGCAGGGGATTCACGAAAATCATCTACGTTTGCTTTGTATGTGAGTCCGAGTAAAGCTACTGACTCAATTTTATTTTCGTTTATAATCGCGAGTATTTTTTGGCTAATTTCATTAGGTTTAGCATCGTTAATTTGTCTTGCTCTCCGAATCAACTGTGACTCTACAGGAGCAGCATCGACAATAAACCACGGATCAACGGGTATGCAGTGGCCGCCGACACCGATGCTGGGAGTATGGATGTTGACCCTCGGATGATGATTAGCTAACTCAATAGCCTTAAATACGTCAAAATCCAATCTTTCTGCAATCGCAGCAAATTCATTCGCAAGCGCAATATTGACATCACGGAAAGTATTCTCCATTAGCTTGCACATTTCAGCTGTAGTCGCCGTTGTCTGTAGAAGCTTGCCTTTTACGAAGCGATTGTAAATTCCCACGGCATATTGCGTTGCCTCTTCGGTTAATCCTCCAATGATTCGGTCATTGTTGACTATCTCTTGCAGAATTTTCCCTGGAATAACACGCTCTGGGCAGTGAACAAGATAATAGTCCTTATCCGATTTAAATCCTGTCTCACGTTCTATTTGCGGAGCTATTACATCCGCACAAGTACGTGGGGGAATGGTAGACTCAATAATGACAAGATCGCCTTTCCTTAGGATGCTCGATACCAGTGAAATAGCGGAGACCACATAATCAATATCTGGCGATTTATCCGCGTGGATTGGTGTTGGAACTGCAACGATGTGCACGTCGGCTTCTCTAGGGTGGATAGAAGCAGACAATCGTCCCGACGCGACACCAGTCTTTACGAGATCTTCCAGTCCATGTTCACTGATGTGGATCTGTCCTCGGTTAATGGTGTCAACCACTCTCACTACAACATCTACACCGTGAACCCGGAAGCCTGCATCAGCCATTACTGCTGCCGTTGGGAGTCCAATATAACCAAGGCCGAAAATCTGTACCGAAGGCAATTGTGTACTTACTTCATCCATTTTGATCTCCGCAAGTTCGTTCACTTCTGCTCCGGCTCCGCGTAATTATACCCGTAATAGTAGCTCTGCTCCGAGCGCGGCACCTTGTTGATTACTGTGCCGAGCAACTTGACGCCATTTTGCTGAGCGATCTGCTGCACCCGCTCCAGTTCGTCCAGACTGGTTTCGCCCGACTCGACCACCAGCACCACGCCGTCGGTGCTGATCGCCAGCTTGAGGGTCTCGGCCAGCGCCAGAATCGGCGGCGTGTCGACAACCACCAAGTCGTAACCGCTGGCCCAGCGGTGTAGCAGCGTAGCCAGATCGGGGCGGTTGAGCAGTTGCTGGCCCTGGCGGTTGGCCTGCCCGGCGGGCAGCAGATCGAAGTTGGGATACGCCGGGTCATGCACCGCGCAGGCGAGGTCCGGGTGCTGCAAGGCGAACGGCAGGGTGGCCTGCGCTGCGCTCAAGTCCGTCTGCGCGCCCGCCAGCGGCACGAGCTGGGTGCTGGCCATGTTCCAAATCCGGTGCTGGGTAGGGCGGTGCAAATCGGCGTCGATCAGCAGTACCCTGCGGCCTTCCTCGGCGAAGCTGGCGCTGAGGGTGGCCGCCAGACTGCTCTTGCCCGCACCGGGGCGACTACTGGTGATGGCCAGAATCTTAGTGTTCTCGCCGCCCACACTACTAAGGTTGATTCGCAAGAAGCCCAACGACTCGTAGAGTCGGCCCGAGCGGCTGGCCCGCACCATGCCTCCGTTCAGGTCGCGCCGACCCAGCAGCGGCACCTGGCCCAGCAGCGGCAGGCCCAGCGGCATCAGATCGGCGGCGCTGTTGACCCGCCCGCGCAGCGAACTGAGCAGCAGGGTCAGGCCGCTGGCGGCAAACAGTGTCAGCAGAGCTGCCAATGCCGCGTTGCGAGCAGGCCGGGGCGCGACCGGCGTCACCGGATCGCTGGGATCGGCTCCTGGCGAGAGGGTGCCGCTGGAAGTCTGCTCCAGCACAGCCACCTGCGAGAGGTTTTGCAGCAGCAGGCCGCGCGCCGCCGTCAGACTCAGGTTGTCAGGGCTGCCCACCGGCACTGTGGCCAGGCGGGTGTCGAGGGCCTTGAGCTGGGCCTCGATGTTGCGCCGGGCGTTGGTGACGCCGCGCTGGGCACGGGCACCGTCCCAGCCGAGCAGGGCGCTCACCGTGGCCCCGGACAGCACCTGGGCGGCCCTGGGCGTCCCGGCCTGGGCCACGATCTCGTAGACGCCGCGCTGCTGGGTATCGAGGCGCGAGTTGACCTTGATCAGACTGCTGTCGCCGGTGGCCAGGCTGGCCTGCAGCCCTTTCTGAATCTGCTCGGTGGGCTTGGGGCCGAGCTGCGCCGCCGTCACGGTCTGCATGATGGCTTTGGTCACGCTGCTGGAGCGCAGGGCTTCGTCGAGTGCACCCTGCGGCAGCGGTGGCGCGGTGACCAGGGTGTTGTTGACCACCTGGTTGCCCGCGTTGCTGAACAAACTGATGATGCTGCTGCGCGATTCATAGACTGGCGCTTGCGAACGCGACACCAAGTAGGTGCCTGCGCCGATCAGCACCGTCGCCCCCAGGATCGGCAATAGGCTGCGGCGCAGGGTACTGAATACCTGCAAGAGATTGATGTCGTCGTTGGCCTTGGTCATTCGAACCTCTGAAAGCAGATGGGAAATAAGGGAGCGGGAGGGTGGGCCGATTGGCGGACTTGTGCTCTCGCTTCAGAAGACGGGAAGCACACAGAAGGGCAGGCCCGGCACGAGGTTCTCGCCCGCCTGTGACTAATCTGGAAGGAAACGTATCTAATAGCGGTCACTATACAAAACTTGCTGCCAGGAAAAGCTGGGGCTGACCAATCGCCCGGCCAGGGTACACTCTCCTCATGAGGAACCGTCCATGACAACCACCTTTTTCGTCGGCCCCGTCGGCCAGGATGTCGGCCTGACCAGCCTGGCGCTCGGCCTGGCCCGCGCCCTCGCGCGCAGCGGAGCCAGCATCGCATTTCTCAAGCCGATTGCCCAGGACCACGGCGCGTTGGACCGCAGCACGGTGTTTGCCCGCACCTTCCTGCACACCGTTCCTGATCCCCTGCCGCGCGCCCACGCCGAGATGTTGCTGGGACGTGAAGACAGCGACGATCTGCTCGAAGAGATCGTGGCCCTCGCCGAGCAGGCCCGCAGCGGCGCGGACATCGTGGTGGTCGAGGGGCTAAATCTCAGCGGCGGCAACAGCTATGCGGGCGGCCTCAACGCCCTGATCTCGCGCACGCTCGGCGCGGAGGCGGTGCTGGTGGCCTCGATGCGTGGCGCGGAATCCGGCTCTGGCCTGGGCAGCACGGGGGTGGGCGCGCTCGGCGACAGCCTGGAAATTACCGCCCGCGATTATGACCGCTCGGACGGCGGCGGGCTGGCGGGGCTGATTCTCAACCACGTGCCGCTGGGCACCGACTTCGGCGCGGCGCTGGCCGAGTTGCGCCGCCACGCGCCCAGCCTGGCCGGGGGCAAGTTGCCGCTCCTCGGTGTGGTGGGAGAGCAGACCGAGCTGTACGCGCCGCGCACCACCGATGTGGCCCGCATCTTGGGAGCCACCGTGCTCAACGAGGGCGAACTGAGTACCCGCCGCGTTCTCAGTACGGTGGTCTCGGCCCGCAGCGCGCCCTACGTGGCCGATCTCCTGAAGCCCGGCGCACTGGTGGTGGCCCCCGGCGACCGCGAGGACATCGTGATGGCCGCCAGCCTGGCGCACCTCTCGGGCGTGCCGCTGGCGGGCTTGCTGCTCACGGCGGGCAGCGCGCCCGACGACTCGATTGCCCGGTTGTGCCGCTCGGCGCTCAGCGGCTCGATGCCGGTACTGCAGGTGGCGGCCAACACCTACACCACCGCCGGACGCCTGACCCAGATGGAGCGTAAGATCCCGCTCGACGACCTGGAAAGATTGGAGCGCACCCTGGAATTCATGGCCGACCGCCTCGATATCCAGCCGCTGAGGGGGCTGCTGAGCGGCGCCGCCGCCCTGCGCGAGCGCCGGATGACCCCGCCCGCTTTCCGGCACTATCTGGTCGAGCAGTCCCGCGCCGCCGCCAAGCGGGTGGTGCTGCCGGAAGGGGACGAGCCGCGCACCATCAAAGCTGCCGTGATCTGCCACGAAAAGGGTATCGCCCGCTGCGTGCTGCTGGCTTCCCCCGAGCGGGTGCGGGTGGTCGCCGAGGCCCAGGGCGTGATGCTGCCGCCCGAGCTGGAAATCCTGGACCCCGAGGCGGTGCGGGGGCGCTACGTCGCACCGATGGTCGAGCAGCGGAGGAGCAAAGGACTGACCGAGCCGATGGCCGAGGCGCAGCTCGAAGACAACGTGGTGCTCGGCACCATGATGCTCTCACTGGGTGAGGTGGACGGCCTGGTGTCGGGCGCGGTGCATACCACGGCCAACACCGTGCGCCCCGCGCTGCAACTCATCAAAACCGCGCCGGGAGCGGCCCTGGTCAGCAGCATCTTCTTCATGCTGATGCCCGAACAGGTGCTGGTCTACGGCGACGCGGCGATCAATCCCAATCCCAATGCCCAGGAGCTGGCCGACATCGCCATTCAGTCGGCGGATTCGGCGGCGGCCTTCGGGATCGAGCCGAGGGTGGCGATGCTCAGCTACTCGACCGGTACCTCCGGCTCGGGCGAGGACGTGGAGAAGGTGGTCGAGGCGACCCGGCTGGTGCGCGAGCGCCGCCCGGACCTCAACGTCGACGGCCCGCTGCAATACGACGCCGCCAGCGTGCTGAGTGTCGGCGCTCAAAAAGCCCCCGGCTCCAAGGTGGCGGGCCGGGCCACCGTCTTCATTTTTCCCGACCTCAACACCGGCAACACCACCTACAAGGCGGTGCAGCGTTCGGCAGGCGTGGTGGCGGTGGGGCCGATGCTTCAGGGGCTGCGCAAGCCGGTCAACGATCTCTCGCGAGGCGCACTCGTCGACGACATCGTCTACACCATCGCGCTGACGGCCATTCAGGCGACGCAGGTGGAGGCGGCCACCGCCGCCGAGAGCCGCTAGACTCCAGGTATGGTCACTGCGATTGTCATGGTTCAGGCCGAGCGCGCCCGCATTCCCGAAACCGCCGCCCTGCTGGCCCAGGTCAAGCACGTCAAGGAGGTCTACAGCGTCACCGGCGACTGGGACATCGTGGCGATGCTCAAGCTGCCCAGCTACGACGACCTCGACGACGTGGTTACGGCCCACCTGCGCAAGCTCCCCGGCATCCTCAAGACCCAGACCATGCTGGCCTTCCGCGCCTACAGCACCTCGGCGCTCGACGAGGGCTTCGGCATCGGCCTAGACGGCTGAGCGCTCCTTTCAGTAAATGTGAAACCCGGCCAGCCCGGTGCTCTCCGACCACTGGGTGTCCACGCTGAGCACCCTGGCGTGCTTGGGGCCGCGCCGGAGCTGGTGGGCCAGGTGCTGCAAATCTTCCTCGTGGCCCTCGGCGACGATTTCCACCCGCCCGTCGCTCATGTTCTCGGCAAAGCCGACAAGGTTAAGGTCGCGGGCGTGGCGCTGCACATACAGGCGGTAGCCCACGCCCTGCACGGTTCCGGAAACGAGGGCAGTCAGGCGCATGGGCCGGAGTGTAGCAGGGGAGAGCGGGCGCGTGCCGTGCCGGGTCTCACCGACTGCGCCGCTGCCAGTCCAGCACCTCCTTGTGTCCCGGCGTGTCACGCAGGACGGCGGCGGTGAGGCGCTGCACCTCGGTCTTGCGGCCCACCCGCAGGTAAGCCTCCAGCGGCTCGAAGCGGTACCACAGGGTGCGCCAGGGCCAGCCGCCCACGGCGGAGGCGGGCCGGGTCGGATCGAGCGAGGCGTCGGGTTTGCTGTTCTGCGCCGCATCGAAGGCCCGCGCCGCGCCGCGTGCATCTCCGAGATGCAGTTTGGCCGCGCCCAGATTGAGGTAGCCGAAAGCGTCGGGCCTGGCCCTCACCTCCGCCTGCGCCGTCCTGAGCGCGCCGCGCCACATTGCCTGGCCCTGATGCGCCGTGCCCAGCAGCGCCCTGAGCTTGCTGGCCCGGTTCGGCGGCACCACCACCATGTAGCTGCGGTTGTAGCCGCGCCACAGCCGGTCGAACCCGGCGGAGTTCAGGCTCAGCTTCGGCCCCAGGTACGAGTCGAAGGCCCGGAAGGTGCCCGCCGCATCGTCATAGCCGCTCAGCAGGCGGTAGTGGCCCATGCCGCCGTCGCTGCCGGTCACGAACCAGGTTTCCACCATCACCGGGTAGCCGCTGGCGATCAGCGACTTGAGGAGCGGCAGCGTGCCGCCCACCCCCTGATGCACCACGTAGCCCTGGGCCTCGGCATACGGCTTCAGCTCGCTGAAATTCACGTTCTTGTCGAAGGCGTCGTCCTTGAGCTTCGGCGCGATCTGGGCCTGCGTCTGGCGGCCGCCCCAGTAGCTCATGGCCATCCCGATGGTCACGGGGCCGCAGTTGTTGAGCCGCTGGTACTCGTGCCGGATGCCCGAGAGCTGGGTGGCGGCGGGCGGCGCGGCCAGGGCGGAGGCAGAGCAGGCGAGCAGCAGGGCAGCGGCGCGGGCAGCAACAATCATGCTGCGATTGTGCGGGTGCGGGCAGTGAGAAGCCGGGCGCGGCGGGTTCATGAAGTGAGGCGGAGCAGCCTGCTCAAACCATCATCAGCGGACTGGTCAGCCCCGCCGCTTCCGGCGCGAGGTTGGGCAGCAGCGGCAGCGCCTGACCATCCGCGCCGACGAGTTCGCCGTAGAACATGTGCGGCGTGGTGGCCGTCACCCGCGCCCGGTACAGCCCCGCGCCCTCTGCACCGATGGCCCTGGGCACCACGATCGGGTGGTTGCCGCGCGTGTGGCCTTCCAGGTGGCCCGCCGAGTAGGCGTCGCCGCGCAGCAGCACTTCCTGCAGCGTGCCCTGAAAGCGGGCGTTGCGCCTCGCGCTCCACTCTTTTTGCTTGACGATCAGGCGCTGGAGTCGCTCGGTCTTGACCTCGCGCGGCAGATCCTGAAAGTGCTTGTAGCTCGGCGTCCCGGGCCGGGGCGAGTAGATGAACATATAGGCCGAGTCGAAACCGACCTCGTCGTACAAGCTCAGGGTGTCTTGAAAATCCTCTTCCGTCTCGCCGGGAAAGCCCACGATGATGTCGGTGGCCAGCACCGCGTCCGGCAGGTGTTTTTTGATCTGGCCGATGTGCGTCAGGTATTTCTCGCGGCTGTACTCGCGGGCCATCCGGCGCAGCACCCTATCCGAGCCGCTCTGTACCGGCAGATGCACGAAGTCGCATACGGCGGGCGTTTCGCTCATCGCCACGGCCACGTCCTCGGTGAAGTTCATCGGGTGGCTGGTCGTGAACTTGACGCGCTCGATGCCGCTGCCGCCCACCATCCGCAGCAGGTCGGCGAAGCTCGGGTAGCCCGCCAGTTTCGCGCCCGCGTCGAAGCCGTAGGCGTTCACGTTCTGGCCGAGCAAGGTCACTTCCCGCACCCCGGCACCGAGCAGGCTGTCAAGTTCGCGCAGAATCTGGTCGGGGTGGCGGCTGACCTGCGGGCCGCGCGTGGTCGGCACGATGCAGTAGGTGCAGTGATGATCACAGCCGCGCATGATGGTCAGGTGCGCCTGCAACTTGCCCACCGGCGGCGGCGGAATGTGGTCGTGCAGTTCGTCCTTGAACTGCAGGCTCCAGAAGCGCTCGTTGCTTTCCAGCGCCGCGCCGATGTCGAGCAGGCTGCCCGGCCCGAGCAGCACGTCTACCTCGAACTTGCGGGCGATCTGCTGGCCTTCCTCCAGCTGTGCCAGGCAGCCCATCATGCCGATCACCAGCGGGCGCACGGCCTTTTCCTTGCGCAACTGCCCCAGCACGCTGCGGACCTTGTCGACCGGCTTGCCGCGCACCGCGCAGGTGTTGAGCAGCACGAAGTCGGCCTCGTCGATGGAGTCGACCATGTCGGCCCCCAGCGAGACGAGTTGAGACTGCACCAGATGCGAGTCGTACTCGTTCATCTGGCAGCCGTAGGTGATGATGTGCGCTTTCATGATGGTCCTCCTGGGCGGGCTGGAGGGAGTCCAGGGCCACGGGTCAAGGCGAGCATACTAGCGCAGGCGAAGCGGGGAATGCAGTCAGTCTAGAATATATAATTGCCATGCTTTGCAACGGGTGCTCCCCCGATCCTCTACAGTCTTCCTCGTGCAGGAACTCTTCAAACAGTGGACCTTTTATCTCGCCTCGGGCGTGGAGGGAGCCGCCGGTCTGATCATCGCGCTGGCGGCCCTGCAAGCCACCTGGCGGGCGCTGAGCGTCTTTTTCGCGCTCCCGGCGGCCCCAGACGAGGCCAAGGAGAACGTGCGGCTGCAGCTGGCCCGCTGGCTGGCAGTGGCGCTGGAGTTCGAACTGGCCGCCGACATCCTGCGAACGGCCATCGCACCGAGCTGGGAGGAGATCGGCAAGCTGGCCGCCATCGCCGCGCTCAGGACCCTGCTCAACTACTTCTTGCAGCAGGAAATCGACTCGCAGGCGAGGCGCAGCCGCCCGGCCGCCCTGCCTGCGTTGAGTGACCCGTGAATGCCTGGACCGCTCCCGCCGCCCTGATCATCGAGGGGGTTGGTAGCCTGGCCCTGGTTGGCTACGTCCTGGCCGCACTGTGGGCCTTGCTGCACGGCTGGAACGAAACCAACGCCGCCAGGGCCAGACTGCTTATCGCCGACGGCGCGCTGACGGCGCTGAATTTCAAGGTGGGCGCCACCCTGCTCAAGACCCTCGATGTGCAGACCTGGCACCAGATCGCTCTGTTCGTGGCCCTGTTTGCCCTGCGAACGTTGCTCAAGCGCTTTTTCACCTGGGAGCGCCGCCAGCTCCGCTTCCCGGCGGCCCCAGCTTGATGCTGCCGATTCTCACCGCACCCACCGCCGCCGGGAAGAGTGCCCTGGCCCTGCGGCTGGCCCGGCAGTCCCCGCTTGAAATTATCAGTGCCGACGCCTTCACGGTCTACAAGGGACTCGACATCGGCACCGCCAAGCCCACACCTGCCGAGCAGCAAGAAGTGCCGCACCATCTGCTCGACGTGGCGGACGTGACCGATTCCTTCGACGTGGCCCGGTGGTTGCGGCTGGCGGAGGAGGCCATCACAGACATCCTGGGCCGGGGAAAAGTCCCGCTGATCGTGGGCGGCAGCGGCTTTTACCTCAAGGCCCTTCTGCGTGGCCTGCCGCTGACCCCGCCGAGTGACCCGCCCGCCCGCGCCGAGGTCGAAGCCGAGCTGGAGGAACGCGGCCTCGACGCCCTGCTGGCCGAGATTGCCGCCCGCTACCCCCAGGAAGCCGCCCGGATGGAGCGCAATCCGCGCCGGGTTGTCCGGGCGCTAGAAATTTTCCGCCGCACCGGGCGCTTCCCCGGCGAGTTCGGCCACAGCCCACCCGCTTACCGCTACCAGGTGTTCGCGTTCAGTCAGCCCGATCTGGAAAGTCGCATCCGACAGCGCGTCCGGGTCATGCTCGCTGCGGGCTGGCCCCAGGAGGCCGCCTGGCTGGCTGAGCAGGTTGCGCCGTCGGGGTCGGCCACCGTCTGGCAGGTGCTTGGCTACCGTGAGGCGCTGGCTGTCGCCCGTCAGCAACTCGGCGCCCAGCCGGCCCTTGACCAGATCACGCTCCAGACCCGCCAGTATGCCAAGCGCCAGCTCACCTGGGCCAGAACCCAGCTCGGCGCGGTGATTCAGAGCGAGGCCCAGGCCGAAGATGAACTGAACACGTTTCTGTCCCCCACGAAGTAAAGGCCCCGTCGGGCCTAGACTGCGGCCCATGTCCGCCCGTGAAGTGACCGACTCTGCGTCCAGCCGCGCCGTTCTCCAGTTGCCCGAATTCCGCGCCATGCTGCTGGCCGCCGTCACCAGCACCCTGGCCAGCCGCGCCGTGGCCCTGACGGTGGCCTACCAGCTCTACCAGATCACCAAGAATCCCCTGACGCTGGGCCTCCTGGGGCTGGTGGAGGCCATTCCCGCGCTGAGTCTGGCCCTCTTCGGTGGCGTGGTGGCCGACCGCAACGACCGCCGCCGCATCCTGCTGATGACCATCTCGGTGGAGGTGCTGTGCGCCCTGGGCTTTGCCCTTTACGCCAGTCACGCGTCCGTCTACGGCACCGTACCGATTCTGGCGCTGATCTTTACCCTCGGGGTGGCACGCGGCTTCTCCGACCCGGCGCTGCCCGCGTTTCAGGCCCAGGTGGTGCCGCGCGAACTGCTGCTGCGGGCCTCGGCCTGGCGATCGAGCGCGGGGCAGGCGGCCTCGATCTTCGGCCCAGCGCTCGGCGGCGTGCTCTACGCTTCGGTGGGCGCGGGCGGCTCGTACATCTTTGCCTTCGTGCTGCTGCTGGTCTCGCTGAGCTGCGTTTTCTTCGTCAAGCCCAAACCTATTCCCACCTTCAAAGCGGGCGAGCCGTTCGTCCAGAGCATCAAAGAAGGCCTGGCCTTCGTGCTCCAGCGGCAGGTGCTGGTGGGCAGCATGGCGCTCGATCTGTTCAGCGTGCTGTTCGGTGGCGCGGTGGCCCTGCTGCCGATCTTCGCCTCCGACATCCTGAAGGTCGGGCCGACCGGCCTGGGCGTGCTGGTCTCGGCCCCCAGCATCGGGGCGCTGGCCGTCATGCTCTACGCCACCCGCCGCCCGCCCGGCAAGAACGCGGGGCGCACCCTGCTGATTGTCATCGCGGGCTTCGGCGTCAGCATCATCGTCTTCGGGTTGTCGCGCAACTTTTACCTCAGCGTGGCCGCGCTGGTCGCCACCGGCCTCTTTGACGGCATCAGCATGGTCATTCGCAACGCCACCTTGCAGCTCAAGGCCCCCGACCACATGCGCGGGCGGGTCAACGCCGTCAGCGGCATGTTTATCGGCGCGAGCAACGAATTGGGGGCCTTCGAGAGCGGCGTGGCGGCCAAGCTGCTCGGCACCGCCCGCAGCGTCTGGCTGGGTGGCATCGTGACCCTGATCGTGGTGGGCGTCACCGCTTACCTGGCTCCCGAACTGCGCGCCATGGACCTGACCGACATCGCCGAAGATCAGACCGCGGAAGCTCAAGCGGAACCGCACCCCAGCGCCTACACTGAAGCGTCGTGACCCCCGCCGTCCCGGCCCCCTTCACTGCGGCCCAGCGCTGGACGCTGATCGCCACCGTGCTGGGGTCGAGCATGGCCTTCATCGACGGTTCGGTGGTCAATGTGGCGCTCAACGCTCTGCAAAAGGACTTCGGGGCCGATCTGGCGGCGGCGCAGTGGGTGGTCAACGCCTACACCCTGATGCTGGCCGCCCTGATCCTGACCGGCGGAGCGCTGGGCGACCTCTACGGGCGCAAGCGGCTGTTCGGGCTGGGCGTGCTGATCTTCGCGGCGGCCTCGCTGGGCTGCGGCCTCGCGCCGAGTCTGGAGTTGCTGATCGCCGCCCGCATCCTTCAGGGGGTCGGCGGAGCCCTGCTGATTCCCGGCAGCCTGGCGCTGATCAACACTGTCTTTCCCGGCCACTCGCGCGGGCGGGCCATCGGGCTGTGGTCGTCCACGACCAGCCTGGTGACCATCTTCGGCCCGGCGTTGGGCGGCGTGCTGGTCGATACGGCCTCGTGGCGCGTCGTTTTTCTGATCAACCTGCCGCTGGCGGTGCTGGTGCTGCTGAGCCTGCGGGCGGTACCGAGCGTTCAGCCCACCCCCACGGACGCCCGGCCCGATCTGATCGGCTCGGCGCTGGCGGTGCTGGGCCTCGGCGCGCTGACGTACGGCCTGATCCGCGCTGGAGCCAGCGGTCTGGCTGGCCTGCCGCTGCTGACTACCCTGGGCGGCGCGGCAGTGCTGGGGCTGTTTGTCCTCTGGGAAGCCCTCGCCAGGGCACCGATGCTGCCGCTGGGCCTCTTTCGCTCGGCTGCCTTTTCCGGCACCAACCTGCTCACCTTCCTGCTCTACGGCGCCCTCGGCGCGGCGCTGTTCTTCTTGCCACTCAACCTGATCGGGGTGCAGGGCTACAGCGCCGCCCTGGCGGGTACGGCCTTTCTGCCGCTCTCGCTGCTGCTGGCCGGGCTGTCCGGCTACTTCGGCGGTCTGGCCGACCGCATCGGCCCCCGCTGGTTGCTTACGGCTGGCCCGGTGCTGGCGGGCCTGGGTTTCGCCCTGCTCGGCGGCCTGGGTGTGGGCGGCAGCTACTGGACCAAGGTGCTGCCGTCCATGCTGGTGATCGGTCTGGGCATGGCGATCACGGTGGCCCCGCTGACGGCGGCGGTCATGGGCTCGGTGGGCAGTGAATACTCCGGCACCGCCTCGGGCGTCAACAATGCCGTGTCACGGGCAGCGGGCCTGATCGCGCTGGTCGTGTTCACCCTGCTGATGCTCAGCCACTTCCGGGGAGCGCTCGACACCTTCCTGCAAGCCGCCGAGTTGCCCGAGTCGGTTCGCCGCAGCATGACCGCGCAGAGCGCCCGCCTCGCCCAGGTGCCGGTGCCCAGCGGTCTCAGGGCCACTCAGACGGCTGCCGCCGTACTGGCGGTCAAGCAGGCGTTCGCAGACAGCTTCCGGCTGGTGTGCTGGGGATCGGGCCTGCTGGCCGTCGCAGGCGGGCTAGTGGGGGGATGGAGTCTGGGGCGCGATAAGAGCGCTTAAGCCGGTTCTGCCCTCAGCTCGGCTGCCCGTTGACTGCCCTCGCCGCCAGAAAATCCTTGACGCTCTGCGCGGCGCGCGCGTTCATGCCCGGCACGCGGGCGATCTCGTCCACGCTGGCGGCCCCCAGATCTTCCAGGCTGGAGAAGTGTTCCAGCAGGGCGTATTGGCGTTTCTCGCCGATGCCCGGCAGGTCGTCGAAGACGCTTCTGAGCATGTCCTGCCCGCGCAGCTTGCGGTGGTAGGTGATGGCGTAGTTGTGCACCTCGTCGCGCACGCCGATGAGGACCCGTAAGGCTGGGTGGGTGTGCGGCAGCAGCAGTTCGCGGTCCACGCCCACTTCCGAGCCGCCGGTCAGCCAGAACTGCGCGCCGTAGCGCCCCGGCAAGATGATGCGCTCCTCGCGCTTGGCGAGTCCCACCACCGGCACGTTCACCCCGACTTCCTTGAGGGCGTCCAGCGCCGCGTTGACCTGCCCACGCCCGCCGTCGATGACGATCAAATCCGGCAGCGGCAACTTGTCGGACAGGCTCCCCGAAAAGCGCCGGGTCACGGTCTGGCGCATGGAGGTGTAGTCGTCGGGATGGTCCAGGCCCTTCACCTTGAAGCGTCGGTGCTCGCCGCGCCGTGAGCGCCCGCCCTCGAACACCACCATGCCCGAGACGATATTGGTGCCGAACAGGTTGGAATTGTCATAGCCCTCGATGCGCCAGGGCCGCTCCGGCAGCGCCAGCACTTCGCGCAGGGCGTCCAGCCCCGGATGGTCGCCCCGGCGCTCCAGAAGGGCGAGCTCCGATTCGAGGCCGGTTTCGGCGTTGCGCTGGGCCATCTCGGTGAGTTCGGTCTTGTCGCCGCGCTTGGGCAGTCTCATTTCGATGCGGTGCCCGGCCCGCTGGCTGAGCAGATCGGTCCACAGCGGCGCGTCGGCGTATTCGGCGGGCAGCAAGATCAGCGGCGGCACGTGGGTGGCCTGGGCGTAGTAATCCTGCACGAACGCCCCCAGAATCTCCCCACCCCCTGCCTCGTCGGCCCCGGTCAGGAACCGCTTGTCGCGCCCCACCACCCGCCCGCCGCGCATCCTGAAAAGTTGCACCATGGCGAACTCGCCCGCCTGCGCGTAGCCCAGAAAGTCCAGATCGTCGCTGCCGGTCTGCATGGCGGCCTGCTCGGTGCCGAACAGCTTCTCCACCGCTTGCAGTCGGTCACGCAGTCGGCCCGCCTGCTCGAAGTCCTGTCCCTGGGCCGCCGCCTTCATATCGACCTTGAGCTGCGCCACCACGCCCGCCGCCCGGCCTTCCAGGAGTGCCTTCACGTCGTCGACCACCCGTGCGTACTCGGCGGGATCGGCTTTGTCCACGCACGGCCCCAGGCAGCGGCCCATGTGGAAGTTCAGGCAGGGGCGCGGTTTTTTCTGCATCGGCAGTCCGGAATTCTTGCGCAGCGGAAACATGGTGTCGATCAGGTGCTTGACCCGACGCACGGCGGAGGCGTCCGGGTACGGGCCGTAATAGCTGGCTCCGTCCTTGATGACCCGCCGGGTGACGACCAGCATCGGAAAGGCCTCGTGCGTCAGTTTCAGGAAGGGGTAATGCTTGTCGTCCTTGAGCAGCACGTTGTAGTGGGGCCGGTGCTGCTTGATCAGGTTGGCTTCCAGCACCAGCGCTTCCACTTCGTTGCGTGCCGAGATCCATTCGAGTTCCGAGGCCTCGCGGGTAAAGCGGCCCGACTTGCCGCCCGCCTTGAAGTGCTGCCCTACCCGGCTGCGGATGTTGTTGGCCTTGCCGATATAGATCGGCGTGCCCCCCTTGCCGCGAAAAATGTAGACGCCGGGAGTGGTCGGCAGCACCGGCAGATCGTCAACGTGCATTGCCTCAGTTTAGGCCGCGGGAGGCTCGGACGACTCCCACCAGTCTTACGAACACCCAAAGAATATATAACAGAATTTGTCAACAATAGATTTGAAATTGAGACTGCTGAATCCGCAAGGAGCAGAATGGGGGGGGTGGCTACCACAGGCGATCCATTGACAGCGGCCACCAAACCTCTCGTTTTCAGTGCTCAAAGATCAGTCAGGAGGGAACCTATGAAACTTCTGCTCACTTCCGGCGGCATCACCAACCCAAGTATCCACAACGCCCTGGTCGGCATGCTTGGCAAACCGATCGTTGAGTCCAGCGCCCTGTGTATCCCGACAGCGCAGTGGGGCCACCCGATGTGTGGCCCGGCCTCCGCGCGGCGGTTCATCACCGACCAGACCCCAGCGACCATGTGCGGTCTGGGATGGAAATCGGTCGGCGTCCTCGAACTGACCGCGCTCCCGAGTATCGGCCGAGATCGGTGGATGCCGTGGGTCCAGGAAACGGACGTGCTGCTCGTGGATGGTGGCGACGCGACGTACCTGGGCCACTGGATGCGGGAATCCGGACTGGCAGAACTCCTGCCTTCGCTCTCCGAGACCGTCTGGGTGGGGCTCAGTGCCGGGAGCATGGTCATGACGCCTCGGATCGGCGTCGACTTCGTCAACTGGCCGTCCGCAGCCGACGACCGTACCCTAGGGGTCGTCGACTTCTCGATTTTTCCACACCTGGATCACCCGGATCTCCCTTGGAACACCGTAACCTCTGCAACGCGGTGGGCGGCTGGCATGACGGTGCCGTGTTACGCGATTGATGACCAGACCGCCATCAAAGTGGTGGACGGTAACATCGAGGTGATCTCCGAAGGCCAGTGGAGCCGGTTGACCCCCTAGCACTGTTCGCTGGTGATCTTCAGCCGTTGCACCTGAGGCTGGGTGGCGGCAAAGGGCTGGAGGGTTTCACTGGGTCATCCCATCATTGTGTTGTGCCCAGAAGAGAGCGGCCTCTCTTCAACCCCGTTCTTGTTGGCAGCCGCTAGCATGACCATGCGTGTCACCACCATCCCATTCCAATTTCCCACACACCCCCGCCCCCTAGACTCCCTCCATGACCACCACCCCGCCCGCCCGCCGCGACGTGCCGACCGAGCAGACCTGGGACATTGAGGCCCTCTACGCCACGCCGCAAACCTGGGAAGCCGAGGCCGCCGCCCTCGCCGCCGATATTCCGCCGCTTGGCCAGTTCGCTGGGACACTTGGCCAGTCGCCCGAAGCACTCGCCCGCTATCTGGGCGCTTACGAGGCCCTGCGGATGCGCCTGAGCCGCCTGATGTCGTATGCCAGCATGTCGGCCAGCGTGGACGGCAAGGACACCGAAGCCGCCGACCGCCGCGACCAGGCGGCTTCGCTCGGCAGCGTCTTCGCCGCCAGCACCGCCTTCGCCAAACCCGAACTGCTGTCCCTCGACGAGGCCGAGGTGCGCCCCTGGCTCGACCGGCCCGACCTGGCCGACTTCGCGGTGATGGTCGAGCGCATCTGGCGCGAGCGCCCCCACGTCCGCAGCGCCGAGGTGGAAGAATTGCTGGGCCTGGTGCAGGCTCCCTTTGCCAGCGAGCGCGGCATTCACCCGGCGCTGGTCAACATGGACTTGGATTTCGGCACGGTGGGAGGAATCAAGATCGGCCAGGGCAACATCGACCGCCTGACCGCCGACCCGGACCGCGCGGTGCGGCAGGAAGCCTGGGAGGCTTACGCCGACGCCCACCTGGCTGCCCAGCACAGCATGGCGGCGGCGCTCTCCACCCATGTGCGCCAGAACGTGTTCATGGCCCGCGCCCGCCGCTACCCTGACGCGCTCAAGGCGGCCCTGACGCCCGACCACATCCCCACCTCCGTCTTTCACACCCTGATCGAGAGCTACCTCGCCAACATCCACATCTGGCACCGGTACTGGGACGTGCGCCGCCGCTGGCTGAGGCTGGGCGAATTGCGCGAGTACGACGTAAAAGCGCCACTGGTTGACGCCCCGGAAATGTCCTATCCCGAAGCGGTCGACGCCATCGTCAACGGCATGGCTCCGCTCGGCGACACCTACCAGACCCAGACGCGCGCGGGCCTGACCACCGAGCGCTGGGTCGACTGGGCCAGCAACGCGGGCAAGCGCCAGGGGGCCTACAGCAACGGCGGCGCGCGGGTCAAGCCGTACATCTTCATGAGCTTTCAGGGCGGGCTGGGTAGCATGAGCACCCTGGCCCACGAGATCGGTCACAGCATGCACTCCTGGCTCTCGCAACAGGCTCAGGCCAGCAGTGTGCCGCGTTACACCCTGTTCGCCGCCGAGGTCGCCAGCAACTTCAATCAGGCGATGGTGCGTCATCATCTCTTCGAGCACAATACCGACCCCGATTTCGAGGTCGCGCTGATCGAGGAGGCCGTTTCCAACTTTCACCGCTACTTCTTCATCATGCCGACGCTCGCCCGCTTCGAGCTGGAAATTCACCGCCGCATCGAGGCGGGCGAGAGCCTCAGCGCTCCGGCCCTCAACACTTTAATGGCCGATCTGCTGCAAGACGGCTACGGTGATGGCGTCAAGGTGGACCGTGAGCGCAGCGGCGTCACCTGGGCCGAGTTCTCCACCCACCTCTACAGCAATTTCTACGCCTACCAGTACGCCACCGGTATCAGCGCCGCCCACCAGCTCAGGGCCGGATTCGACGCCGACCCCGAAGGCGCACGGGCTCGCTACCTGCAATTTCTCTCGGAAGGCGGCCGACTCGATCCGCTCGACGCCCTGAACGCGGCGGGTGTGGACCTGACGACCGCGCAGCCGGTGGAGGAGACCTTCAAGGTGCTTGCCGGGTATGTGGACCGGCTGGAGGAACTGCTGGCCCAACGAGACGCAGTAGCCCAGACCAACTGATCAGGCGTTACTCGCTGGGTGGGCGCGGTTCCAGCCGCTCCACGTATTTCTGGGCGGCCGCGAGCGCTTCCTCCATGCTGTCCATCTTGCGTTTGACAATGTGCCGGGAAACGTCGCGCCCGTCCACGCTGATTTTCCAAGTCTGTGCTGCCCCGCCCCGCAGTGGCCCGCTGGCAAACTGCGGGAGTTGCGGGCGCTCGATCTTGATACGGTGGCCTCTGTAAAGTTCGTCCATGCCCAGCAGGGTAGCGCCTTCCGTCAAACGACTGATTTCACGAATATCCAACCTCGTGAAATTACTCACTCAGTTAAGATAGCGCCCATGACCCGCAGCGCCGTTCTCGTCACCAATGCCGGTTCCAGCAGCCTCAAGTACCAGCTTCTCGACGGCCCCGAGAAATTGCTCAGCGGTCTGGTCGAGCGTATCGGCGAACCGGGGGGCGACCCCGACCACGCCAGCGCTTTGAGGCGCGTTCTGGCGGAGCTGCCCCCGGACGTCACGGTTCAGGCGGTCGGCCACCGGGTGGTCCACGGCGGCGAGGCGTTCCGCGAGGCCACTTTGATCACGCTGGAGGTGCTCGAAATCATTGCCGCTTTAGCCGACCTCGCGCCGCTGCACAACCCGCCCGCCGTGCAGGGCATTCGGGCCGCCCTGGTTGCCCTGCCGGGCGTGCCGAACGTGGCCGTCTTCGACACGGCCTTCCACGCGACCTTGCCGCCCCATGCCTACCTCTACGCCTTGCCTTACGCGCTCTACACCAAAGAGGGCATCCGCCGCTACGGCTTTCACGGCACCTCGCACGCCTACGTTTCGCGCCGGGCCGAGGCCCTGCTCGGCGGCGTGGACAAGCTCGTCACCCTGCACCTCGGCAACGGCGCCAGTGCCGCCGCCGTGCTGCGCGGCGTGAGTATAGACACCAGCATGGGCTTGACTCCTCTGGAGGGCCTGGTCATGGGCACCCGTAGCGGCGACCTCGACCCCGGCGCGGTGCTGCGCCTCGGCGAGATTTACGGCCTGGAGGAAACGTCGCGGCTGCTGAACAAGGACAGCGGCCTCAAGGGATTGTCGGGCGTGTCCAATGACCTGCGCGACGTGCGTGCTGCGGCCACCGAACGCGCCCGGCTGGCCCTGTCGGTCATGACCTACCGCCTGATCAAGCAGATCGGGGCCTACGCCGCTGCCCTGAACGGCCTCGACGCGCTGGTCTTCACCGGCGGCGCGGGTGAGAACGACGCCCAACTCCGCGCCGACGTGATTGCTGGTCTGGGCTTTCTCGGCTTTGAACTCGATCCGGCGGCCAACGCCGTGCGCGGTGGGGAGCGGCGCATCACCAGGGCGGGCAGCAAGCCCGCCCTGGTCATTCCCACCGACGAGGAGGGCGAGATCGCCCGCCAGACCCGCGCGGCGCTGGGCCTCTGAATGCTCCTGATCCTGCATGCCGCCGTCACCTGGGCACTGATCGGGCTGATCCTGATTATCCAGTGGGTGCACTATCCGCTGTTCGCGCGCGTCGGTCCCCTGAACTGGCCCGCCTATGAGCACGAACACCAGACCCGCATCACCTTTCTGGTCGGCCCGCTGATGCTCGCCGAATTGTTCAGCGCCGCCTGGCTGGCCCTGCACGTTCCGCCCGCGCTGCCCAACTGGAGCCTGACCCTGGGTCTGTCCCTCGTGCTGGTGATCTGGGTGTCCACCGGCCTGTTTCAGTCGCCGCTACATGGCCGCTTATCCGCTGCCTTCGACGCCCAGCTCCACCGGCAGCTCGTCGTCGGCAACTGGCTTCGTACCCTGGCCTGGCTGCTGCGCGGCGGGCTGTGCGTCTGGTGGCTGTCCCTCTCGTTAAAGTAAACGGCCAGCCTACTTCTATTTTCGAGCAATAAAATTGCGCTTATACCCCTAAAAGCTGGAGCGCACGCAACATTCCTTCTTTTTACGTTATACTGCCTCTATGAAATTGCTTGAAGCTCCCCAGCCTGTTCCTGTCACCCCCAACTATCCTGAACACACCCTGCTCACCCCCGGCCCCACCCCGATTCACCCGCGTGCCATGCGGGCACTGACCCGCCCGATGCTCGGCCACATGGACCCAGAAGTCTTTGCCATCAACCGGGCCATTCAAACCGATCTGCGCGAGATGTACGGCACCGAGCCGGAGGCTTTCACGGCGCTGCTGGCCGGCACCGGCAGTCTGGGCATGGAGGCGGGATTCGCCAACCTGGTGGAAAAGGGCGACGACGTGCTGGTGTGCGCCAACGGTTCGTTTGGTCGCCGGATGGCCGAGATGGCCGCCCGCTACGGCGCGAAGGTCCGGCTGGTGACCGCGCCGCTGGGCGAGCCGATCAACCCGGCGGACGTGGCCGACCACCTGGGCGGAGCGCAGATGGTGGCGGTCGTGCACGGCGAGACGAGTACCGGGGTGCTCAACCCGGTGCCGGAGATCGCCGAGATCGTGCGCCACTCGGGGGCCTTGCTGACGGTCGACGCGGTGACGACGGCGGGCATGGAGCCGTTCGACATGCAGGGCTGGGGCGTGGACTACGCCTACACCGGGGCGCAGAAGTGCTTATCGGCCCCGCCCGGCCTCGCGCCCGTCGCTATCAGCGAGCGCGCCTTCGCCCGCTATGCAGCCCGCCGCCACCCCACGCCGCTGTGGTACTGCGACTTCGCTGGCCTGCGCGATTACTGGACCGAGCATACCTACCACCACACCGTACCGGTCAATCTACATTTTGCTTTCGCCGAGGCCCTGCGCGCCGCGTTGGAAGAGGGCTTGCCCGAGCGCCGCGAGCGGGTTCGGCAGATGGGTCAGGCTATTGTCGGCACCCTTGCTCCGCTGGGGTTCTCGCCCTACGTCAAGCGTCCCGAGGCCAGGCTGCCCACTGTGCTGGCGCTGCGGCTCCCCGAGGGCTTCGACGATGCGGGCGTGCGGGCCGAGTTGCGCCGCCGCGAGATCAGCGTGACCGGCGGCCTCGGCCCGACGGCGGGCTTGATCTGGCGCTTGGGCCTGATGGGCGAGGCCGCCCGTCACGCGCCCTACCGCATCCTGATGGCCGCCCTGGAAGACATCTTGGACGCGCCGGGCCTGGTGCGGCGCTTCGACGCGGCACTGGAGAGCGTGTCCTGAGTTGGTGGTCCCAAAAATTCTGGTGGCGTGTTCGACCAGCGGGCAGGCGATACCCGGGTGTCCAGCAGGGGAGATGTGGGCGTAAGACATGACAGTAGGTTGACGACCTTTTTTCCAGTTCTGATGCCGCTTGCCATTTTATCCTGATCCCATGCACGTCATCGGCCGCTATGCTCCCAGTCCCACGGGGCCAATGCACCTCGGCAATGCCCGCACTGCCCTGCTGGCCTGGCTGCACAGTCGGGCACAGGGCGGTCAGCACCTGTTGCGTATTGAAGACCTCGATACAAGTCGTGTCCGTCCCGGTGCGGCCGACCTGGTTCGTCGCGACCTCACTTGGCTGGGGCTCGACTGGGATTCTGAATATATACAGTCAGAACGGATTGACCTCTATGCCGCCGCCCTCCTCCATCTCTCCACCTATCCCTGCAGCTGCAGCCGCCGCCAGATCGCTGAGGCTGTTCAGGCCAGCGCAGGCGCGCCGCACGGCCCAGAAGCGGTCTATCCCGGTACTTGCCGCTCGCTCCAGCCAAAAACCCCCACGGCTGCGCTGCGCTGGCGAGTGCCCAACGAGACGATCTGCTTCACAGACCACTGGAGCTACACCACCCTCTGTCAGCACCTCCCGAGCGAGGTGGGCGACTTCGTGGTGCGGCGCGGCGACGGCGTGTACGCCTACCACCTGGCGGTGGTCGTGGATGACGCGGCGATGGGCGTCACCGACGTGGTACGTGGGGCCGACCTACTGGGCAGCACCCCGCGGCAGATCGCGCTGCAGCGTGCCCTCGGGTATTTGACGCCTCGTTACTTCCACGTGCCGCTGATGACCGACTTCAATGGTGAACGGCTGGCCAAACGCGGTGGCGCTCCGAGCCTTTCCAACATGAGGGAGAAGGGTGCGTCCGCCGAACGCCTGCTCAGCGACCTGGCGACCTCGCTGGGCTGGTCAGTGCCGAGAGAGGTGATGGCGCGAGAACTCGTCGGCGTCTATGCCACCTATCTTCATAATGTAGATAAATAACTTTTAGACAAGTTGTCTAAGTTTCACATTCAGAACGGCATCCGGCAACTTACCCTGAAGCCATGAACCTTCCCACCTATCCGCTACCGGACGAGCGCGGGCGCTACGGCATCTTCGGCGGGCGCTACGTGCCAGAAACCCTGATCCCGGCGCTCGACGAACTGCGCGACGCCTACGCTGAGGCCAAGACGGACCCCGGCTTTCTGGGCGATTTCGAGCGATTGCTGCGCGACTACGTGGGCCGCCCCAGCTTGCTGTACTTCGCCGAGAACCTGACCAAACACGCGGGCGGCGCGAAGATCTATCTCAAGCGTGAGGACCTCAACCACACCGGGGCGCACAAGATCAACAACTGTCTGGGGCAAGCGCTGCTGGCCGTCCGGATGGGCAAGAAACGGGTGGTGGCCGAGACCGGAGCCGGACAGCACGGGGTCGCCAGTGCCACCGCTGCCGCGCTCCTGGGCCTGGAATGCGTCGTGTATATGGGCCGTGAGGACATCCGCCGCCAGGCCCTCAACGTCTTTCGGATGAAGCTGCTCGGTGCGGAGGTGCGCGAGGTCACCTCCGGCAGTGCCACCTTGAAAGACGCCACCAACGAGGCCATCCGCGACTGGGTCACCAACGTGCGCGGCACCTTTTACATTCTCGGCTCGGTGGTGGGGCCGCATCCCTACCCGGCGATGGTGCGCGACTTTCAGAGCGTCATCGGCGAGGAAACCAAGTGGCAGCTCGAAGCGCTGGAGGGCCGCCAGGTGCCCGACGCCGTCATCGCCTGCGTGGGCGGCGGCAGCAATGCCATCGGCATCTTCGCACCGTTCGCCTACCTGCCCGAGCACGAGCGTCCGCGCCTGATCGGCACCGAGGCGGCGGGCCAGGGCGTTGCCTCGGGCTTTCACGCCGCCAGCGTGGCCGGGGGCCGGGTGGGCGTGCTGCACGGCTCGATGATGTACCTGCTGCACGACGCCGAGGGCCAGATTCAGGAAGCCCACTCGATCAGTGCCGGGCTGGACTACCCCGGCATCGGCCCGGAGCACTGCTACTACAGCGATCATCAGGTGGCCGAGTACGTGCCGGTGACCGATGCCCAGGCGCTTGACGCCCTGCAACTGCTGGCCAAGCTTGAAGGCATCATTCCGGCGCTGGAGAGTGCCCACGCCATCCACCAGGCCATTATTACTGCCCGCGAGCTCGGCGAGGGCAAGATCGTGGTCGTCAATCTCTCGGGGCGTGGCGACAAGGATGTGGCCGAGGTCGCCCGACTGCTGACCAGGGAAGAAGGAGAGGCCCGAGCATGACGACCATCGATACCAACCCCAGCCGGATTCAGCGCATTCACGCCGCCTTCAAGACCGCCAAGGCTGAGCACCGCGCCGCCTTCATTCCCTTCATGACGGCGGGCTACCCCGACGCCGGGCGCTTCGTGACTGTAGCCAGGACGCTACTGGAGCAAGCTGACCTGATGGAAGTCGGGTTGCCGTATTCCGATCCGCTGGGTGATGGACCGACGGTCCAGCGGGCCAGCGAACTCGCCCTGGCGCACGGCACCAGCACCCGGCGCACCTTGGAGCTGGTCAAGGAACTGCGCCAGCACACCGAGAAGCCCATCGTGATCATGACCTACATCAATCCGGTCTACGCCGTGGGACCGCGCGCGTTCATGCGCCTGGCGGTGGAGGCCGGGGTGGACGGCTTGATTCTGCCGGACTTGCCGCCCGACGAGGACATCGAGATCCGCCAACTGGCCGCCGAAGCGGGTCTGGCGCTGACGTTCTTGATCGCGCCCACCAGTACCTCCGAGCGGGTGCGCATCGTGACGGCAGCCTGCACCGGCTTCGTCTACGCCGTGAGCGTGACCGGCGTGACCGGCGCCCGCGAGAGCGGCGCGCTGAGTGAGGTTCCAGCGCTGGTGAAGCTCGCCAAAGCACACACCGAGCTGCCGATCGCGGTGGGCTTCGGGGTCAAGGACGCCCGGAGCGCCCGCGCCGTTGCGGTGGACGCTGATGCCGACGGCGTGGTGGTGGGCAGTGCCTTCATTGACGCCGTGGTGGCTGGACAGGACCTGGCCGGGCTGGCGGCCCAGATCGTGACAGGCTGCCGCAAAGACTGATTGCGCCGACCACGCAAAGCGGCCCCCGAGCATCAGTCGGGGGCCGCACTCACTGCATACAGACGTCAGATCAAACCGCTTGCAGGAAACAGTTCGCTCCGCTCAATACCATGGGAAAGCGACGGCAACTCGCTTTCGCCACTGTTCTGGCATGGAGCCCAAGCCTGACCGGTCACTCAGGCAAATTGCGAGAGCCAGCCGCCCAGCAAGATCAGCGGCAGCAGGGCGGCGACGAGCCACACGGCAGGCAGGCGCTCAGTCTCGTGCGAGGCACGGCGGCGCGGCGACGGGGCTTGCCCGGAGCGTAGCGAGATCATGCGGCCTTCCCAGCCGGGTGCAGGCTGCCCAGCGCGGCCTTGAGATGCTTGTACAGCTCGCGCTGCAACTCCAGATCGTCGGGCAACTCGTACTTGAGCTGGTCAATGGCTGAGATCAGGTGCGCGCCGCCAGGGCTGCGCTCGTGGTCGGGCCGCGCCCATTGTGGCAGCTCGGGCGTCTGGGTGGGGGCACGTTTGGCGTCGTCCCATTCGGCCCAGGTTTTGGGCAGGTCGTAGAGGTAGCGCCCGATGCCGAACTGCACCGCGCACCGCTTGAGGGCGTCGCTGGCCGCTGCCTTGAAGGTCCCGAGATCGCCTTCCAGGGCCTCGCCGATGTCCTCACGGACCACGCCCAGCACCGTCAGGCGTCCCTTGATGGTGGGACGGCCCGCCGCGCTGACCACTTCCATCTCGAAGCTCCAGGCGTCGGGACAGACCGCGTCGAGCCGGTCTTGCACGGCGCGAGCGTCGATATGCGCCAGCAGCAGGGCACGGCTACGGTCGCGGGTAAAACTGGCCGGTTTCCAGTTGACTTCCTTGACGGGAAACGGGGCCTGAAGTCGTTTCTGTACATCGCTCAGTTTCATGGATTTAGTCTATAACAGAACAGCGTTACGGTCAAGGCGTAAAAGTGGAGGATGAATCGTGGCAAAAGGCCCGGAGCGGGGCAGGAGATGGTGGCCCTTTACAGCGCCATCGCCAGCTGCACGGCCTCCACCAGCCCGCCCGCGTCCACGTCGGCGACGTGGTGCCTGCCTGCCGCGCGCGCCTCCTTGTCGGCGTTGCCCATCGCCACCGGATGGCCGACCACCTGCATGGCGGTCACGTCGTTGTGGCCGTCGCCGACCATCATTACCCGGTCCAGCTCGAAGCCGTAGAACCCGGCCACCCGCTTCACGGCGCTGCCCTTGTTCACGCCGTCGCGGGTCACGCTGACAAACAAAGTCTCCGGCATCACCGGGCTGCTGGCCGGATGAAGCTGCAAGCCCCTGTGGGCCTCGGCCAGCAGGGCGTCCTTGTCGGCGTGCGGAATCAGCCACTGGGCGCGGACCACCGTGCCGCCGAGACCCAGCAGATCGCGCGGCGCAAACGGTACCCCCAGCAGATCGGCGTGGGCCACCGAGGCGGGTGAGGTGTCCTCGACGGCGTATTCGCGGTCGGTGTAGACCTCCAGAATGCGGCCAGTGGCCTTGGCTTTCTCGACCAGCCCCGTGAGCAGCGCGCGGGGCAATTCCTCGCTGCGCGATTCGCCGCTGTCCACCTTGACGATGCTCGCGCCGTTCTGGAAGATGTGCCAGCCGTCCGGGTCGAGCCGCTGGGCATAGTCCAGCGCCCGGCCCACAGCAGGACGCCCCGAACATAGTACGATCCGGACCCCGGCCTTCCTGGCCTCCGAGAGCGCTTCCCAGACTTCCGGCAGCACCACATTGCCCGTGCCCACCAGGGTGCCGTCCACATCCACACAGATCATGCTCAACATGCCGGGCAGTCTAGCCGCTGTACGGCCTGCCCCCGGGCGGGCCGTCTATGCCACTGAAGTGTACAAGCCAATTCGCTCAAGAATCATTTCACGAGCACCAGCGGAAAAAGGGCCTGCCAAATCGGCACACCCCCGCTACTTATACCAGCGCCCGCGCCATCCCGACGACCGAGGCGACGTCCAGGCTCGCACCGCCGACCAGCGCGCCGTTGACGTTCGGCTGGGCGCACAGCTCGGCGATATTTTCCGGTTTGACACTGCCGCCGTAGAGAATACGCACGCCGTCAGCGTAGTCGCGGTACAGCCCGCCCAGCGCACCCCGAATGGCATCGGCCATCTCCGAGGCGTCCTGGGCGGTGGCGGTCTTACCGGTGCCGATGGCCCACACCGGCTCGTAGGCGATGACGATCTCACCCGCGCCCAGCACCGGCATTTGGGAAAGCGAATCGCGCAACTGGTCGAGCGTGAAGTCGACCTGCTCACCGCGTTCGCGCACGTCGAGCGCCTCGCCCACGCAGATAATCGGAATCAGGCCGCCCGCGACGGCTGCAGCTGCCTTGGCTGCCACGATCTGGCTGCTCTCAGCGTGGTAGGCCCGGCGCTCCGAGTGCCCGACGACGACGTAGCGGGTGCCCACGTCCTGCAGCATCGCCGCGCTGATCTCGCCGGTATACGCGCCCGATTCGTGCGCCGAGAGGTCCTGCGCGCCCAGCTTGACCGGGCTGCCGGAGAGGGCCTGACCCAGTCCCGACAACGCGGTGGCCGGGGCCATGATGGCCAGTTCTGCCGAGGTTTGCGGCAGCCCGGTGAGCAGTTCTCCGACCCAGCTCACGGCCTGTGAGGGTGTCTTGTTCATCTTCCAGTTGAGGGCCAGCAGATTCTGGGGCATTGTTGCTCCTTCGGGGAGGTGGGGTGGCTGGTCAGTGGTGGGTCGCAGAGGAAGGAAAGCGTAGGCAGTGGGCCGTGTTCAGGTCGAGCAGGAAAACGAAACGATCAACTCCACCCACTCCGCTCTCCTTACTTCATCGCCTCGACGCCGGGCAGCGTCTTGCCTTCCAGCAACTCCAGGCTCGCGCCGCCGCCGGTGGAGACGTGTGAGACCTTGCTGGACTGACCGCTCCTGTTGATGGCACTGACCGAGTCGCCGCCGCCCACGACGCTGTAGGTGCCCGCGCCCAGATGGGCGACCGCCTCGGCCACCGCGTTGGTACCGCCCGCGAACTTGGCGAACTCGAACACGCCCAGCGGCCCGTTCCAGAACACCGTCTTCGCGCCCTGCAAGGCCGCCGTGTAGGCCCTGACGGTGTCCGGTCCGGCGTCCAGCCCCTGCCAGCCGTCAGGAATCTCGCCGCTCGGCACGACCTGGGTGTGGGCGTCCTCGCTGAAGGCGTCGGCGGCGATCACGTCGGTGGGCAGCATGATCTTGCCCGCGTACTCGCCCAGCAGCCGCCGGGCCAGGTCCAGTTGATCGTCCTCGTGGATACTCTCGCCGATCATTCCGCCGCGCGCCTTGATGAAGGTGTAGGCCATGCCGCCGCCGATCAGCAGCTTGTCCACCCGGGGCAGCAGGTTCTCGATGACCAGGAGCTTGTCGCTGACCTTCGCGCCGCCGATGATGACCACGTAGGGGTGAACCGGATTGTTGATCAGCTTGTCGAGCGCGTCCACCTCGGTTTGTAGCAGCGTTCCGGCGGCGTGCGGCAGTTGGCTGGCCACTCCGCTGACCGAGGCGTGGGCGCGGTGGGCGCTGCCGAAGGCGTCGAGCACGAAGGCGTCGCCGAGGCGGGCCAGCTTCGCAGTAAGGGCCGGGTCGTTCTTTTCCTCGCCCGCCTCGAAGCGCACGTTTTCCAGCAGGGCCACCTCGCCGGGCTGGAGCTGCTGCACCGCCGCCAGCGTCTCGTCACTGCCCGGCAAACTGGCGATAAACTGCACCGGCCTCCCCAGCGCCGTGCTCAGCGCATCCGCCACCAGCTTCAGGCTGTACTTCGGGTCCGGCCCGCCCTTGGGCCGCCCCAGGTGGCTCATCAAGACGAGCGACGCGCCGCCCTGAAGCAGCTTGTTCAGCGTCGGCAGCGAGGCGGTGATGCGGGTGTCGTCCTGAATGACCCCGCCCTGCATCGGTACGTTGTAATCGACCCGCACCAGAACGCGTTTGCCGGACACATCGAGGGACTCTAGATTCTGCATGGATTCTCCAAAAAAGGCCCAGTTCAACCTGCGCCTGAGCCTTTTGAGCGGGTTTACGTTGTCGTGAGGAGGAAACGTTTCAGAGACAGCGTTCAGTGAAGCGCTGAGCGGGGCCTGGGGCCGTCGGTGTACAGACTTGATGCCAGCTCAGTTCGCTTTCTGCTCCATCAACTGCACCAGATCGGCCACGCGGTTGGAGAAGCCCCACTCGTTGTCGTACCACGAGAAGAACTTGACCAGATTGCCCATCGCCATGGTCAGGCCGCCGTCGATGATGGCGCTGTGCGAATCGCCCACGATGTCTTGCAGCACGATGGGATCTTCGGTGTAGCTGACGATGCCCTTGTGGCTGCCCTCGGCGGCGGCTTTGAACACGGCGTTGACCTCGTCTGCCGTCACGTCGCGGCCCAGAATCACGGACACGTCACTGATGCTTCCCACTGGCGTCGGCACACGCAGGGAAGTGCCGTCAAACTTGCCCTTGAGCTTGGGGTAGACCTGTGAGACGGCCTTGGCCGCGCCGGTCGAGGTGGGAATGATGTTGACGGCGGCGGCGCGGGCACGGCGCAGATCCTTGTGCGGCAAATCGAGCAGCCGCTGGTCGTTGGTGTAGCTGTGAACGGTGGTCATGATGGCCTTCTCGATGCCGAAGGCCTCGTCAAGCAGCTTCATCGGGGCAGCCAGCGAGTTGGTGGTGCAAGACGCGTTGCTGACGATGTGGTGCTTCTGGGGGTCGTAGTCCTGCTCGTTGACGCCCAGCACGAGCGAGATGTCCTCGTCCTTGGCCGGCGCGGTGATGATGACTTTCTTCGCGCCGCCCGCGATGTGCTTGCTCGCGCCTGCCCGGTCAGTGAAGATGCCGGTCGACTCGATGACGATGTCGGCTCCCAGGTCGCCCCACTTGATGTTGGCCGGGTCGCGCTCGGCCAGCGCCCTGATCGACGTGCCGTTGACGATCAGGGCGTCGTCGTCGTAGCTCACGGTGCCGTCGAACTTCCCGGCGGTGGAATCGTACTTGAGCAGGGTGGCCAGCGTCTTGTTGTCGGTCAGGTCATTGATGGCCACGACCTCGACGCCGCGCGAAACCAGAATTCTGAACACCAGACGACCAATGCGGCCAAACCCGTTGATTCCTACTTTCATAATGTCTCCCTGACGGCCCGCGGTGGGCCGGGTGCTGCTCACCTGCGCCGGAGTCTCGCCCGGTCAGGTCCACTGAAGTTCCAGGCCGCAGTTTAACGCAGCCGAGCGAACCTGCGCCCGGATGAGACCCCAGACAACTGGACAAGTGTTCACAGTACACTTAAAGCCTCTATCCTGAACCAGACGTCTTTTTGTACCCGGGTAGCCGTGCGCGAAGGCCAGGTTCCGGCTCAGACACCCATCTTGCCGCTGCGAATCACGTCGGCGATGATCGGCGGCAGGTTCCAGGCCATGATGTCGAAGGCCGCCGAGGAGTAGTCATACGGTACCTTGTGCATGCTGACCTTGGGGCGGCGTCCGGCACAGTCCACCAAAATCACGTCCGCGCCGGGTTCGTGGTTGAGGGACAACCCCACCGAGCCGGGATCGATGAAGATGGTGTCGCTGACCTCGCGCACGAACGGCACGTGGGTGCCTGCCGAGACGACCACCCGTGAGCCGAGCTGTTCGGCGAGGTCCTGCATCTCGTTTTCGGCGGCCATCAGGTCGAGCCGCGCTTCGGGGTCGTGCGGCGCGCCGTGAAAGTAGCGGATGCGGCCCACCGGGGTCATGATCCGTCCGCCCGGCGGCAGGCGGCGCAGGTATTCGAGCTGCTCGGGCGATAACACGGTGCGGGTCCATGACAGGACCTGGTCGGCCACGCCCCGGCGGTTTTCTCGTTCACCGAATTCCATCGCCACGCGCAGATCGCTCGAACCCAGGCCGACTTTCCAGTTTTCCTGCTGCACGAAGTCGATCACCGGCCCTGGACTGGCTCCGTAGCCGACCAGGTCGCCCACCACCACCACCGAGTTGACGATGTGTTCGCTCAGAAAACGCTGCACCGAGGTCAGCGCATGAATGTTGCCGTGAAGGTCACTGATAAAAGCAATTCGCAAGGTGGGGTCAGAATACCTTACCCGGCTTGCCCTGAGCTGCTTTCCCCCCGGTGGGGCTGCTACACTCCCGGCCATGCGACTGCCTCTCCATGCCCGCCTTCAGGGACTGCTGTCCGCCGCGCTGGGGGTGCTGACGGCTTTGTGCGGCTTGCCGCTGTGGTGGAGCGCACTGAGTGTGTTGCCGCTCTCGGTACTGCTGTGGCAGCTCAGCCGCCAGCCCAGTGCTCGCCAGGTCGTGCTCCAGACGTTCTGGGCCATCAGCGCCTACTTTGCTGCGCAACTGTTCTGGCTGGTGGTGTTCATGCACAATCTGATGGCCAGTGACGGCGGATTGCCCTCAGCGCTGGCCTGGGTGCTGGCCGCGCTCGCGCTTTCACTGTTATTCATGCTGGAGGGGGTGTTCTGGGCCATCCTGGCGACGCTGGTGGCACGCATCTTCCGAACGCCGCAGGCCCGCTTGTGGGGGCTGGCCGGGGGTTGGGTCATTCTGGAATGGACCCGCACTCTGGGCGCACTGGCCTTTCCCTGGTCGGGCCTGGGCTACACCCTGCTGCGCACCCCGTTGATTCAGGTGGCCGATCTGGGCGGCGTGCTGCTGCTCTCGGCGCTGATCACGGCCTCGGCAGCAGCGCTGGTGACGCTGGCGCAGCTCAAGAACCCCCGCCCAGCGTTCCTGATGGCGGTGCTGTGGCTTTTCGGCCTTGGCTACGGCCTGACCCGCGTGCCGGGGCAGGGGCCGGTAGGACAGGCGCTACTGTTGCGAACTGATTTTGACTCGTTTAGTAAGGCGGCGGGTCTGAGTTTCGACCAGTTCTGGCAAACTCAGTTGAAGCTCAGTTCTCAACGCCGCCCCGGCGAAGTTCTGATCTGGAGCGAGACGGCCGTGCCGGATCCGGCATCCCTGCTGGGAACTTCGGATTTTCCTGGTGTGCCCGCGCCTGGTCTCTATGGACTGGCACAGCGTCCCCGCAACACCGCCGTCGGCTGGGACAGTCAGACCATCACCGGCAGCTTCGACAAGGCCCACCCGGTGCCGATGGGAGAATACTTTCCCTTGTCGGGTGTGCTGCGCCCACTTTATGACCTTATCTTCAACTTGATTGGTTTTGCCTTCGATCCCCAGTTTCCTGGTCAGTCGTACACCCCCATCCCGCTCGGCGGTGTTCTCTACGGCGTCTATATCTGCTACGACAGCATCGTGGCGAGCGTGGCCCGCTGGCAGGCTCTGGGTGGCGCGCAGGTGCTGGTGAACGTCAGTAACGACGGCTGGTACAGCGGTTGGGGGGTCTGGCAGCACTTCGACATGGGCCGGGTGCGGGCCATCGAGACCCGCCGCTACGTGCTGAGAAGCGTCAACAAGGGGGTGGCTGCCGTGGTTGACGACCTTGGCCAGCCGGTACAGATCCTGACAGCGGGGGAGGGCGTCCTCCACGCCGAATTCCCGCTGCTGAGCACAACGACTCTTTATATGCGCCTCGGTGACGTCCCAGCATTGATGGCCGCGCTGCTGCTGATCGGCTACGCGGCCAGGGCAGACCGCCGCAGGTAATATATACACTTTCGGTTTAGATTAAGAAATGCCGGGAACAATACAATAAGCGTTACACCTCCACATCCCCCAACGCTTCTGCCGCCGCCAATGCTTCTCGCCGCACCGAGACATCCATCTTGGCGTAAATCGCACTGGTATTCACCGAAGCGTGCCCCAACACATCGGCCACCACATGCAGATCACGGGTGGCGCGGTAGAGCTGGGTGCCTGCCGTGCGGCGCAGGGTATGCAGCCCCCACACCGAGGGCGGTAGCCCCAGTGCCTGGTAATAGCGCTGAGCGATATCGCGCGCCCCCTTGGTACTCAGCCGCCCACCGATGTTGCGGTGACTGAGCGAGATCAGCAGGGCCGGGGAAACGGCGTCCAGACCACCGCGCAAGACCAGCCAGCGCCTGAGCGCCGAGACCATCCGCGCCGTCAACGGCACCTGCCGGACTTTGCGGCCCTTACCACGCACCGTCAAATGCCCCAGAGTCAGTTCGAGATCGTCCACGTTCAGCCCGATAAGTTCGGCGGCCCGCAGCCCAAGCTGACCGCCAAGCAGCAGAAGCAACTGATCACGGGACGCCAGACCGGGGTCGTGCGGGTGCTGCTGCTCGGGCAGGGCCAGCAGCGCTTTGAAGGTGGCAGCACTCAGGGCCATCTTCCGGGTATGGGCGGCCTCACTCTCGGCAGGCGGGCGCACGCTGGCACTGGGATCGGCGTCCAGCACCCCAGCCCACACCAGCGCTCGCATCAGATTCCTGACCCCGTAGAGGTGGCGCTTAACGCTGGACGCCGACAGGCCCTGGGCCTGCAAAGTCAGTAACCAGACCTCAAACACCTCGGCTTCGAGCTGATTGAGCGCATGCCTTGGCGAATCGGGCGGCCCAGCGAAGGCCAGGAACTTTCTGAGCGACTCGGCGTAGTGGCTAAGAGTCAAATCGCTGATGCGCCCGCCCTTGACTGACTTGAGCCGCAGGTAGGTGTGCAGCAGATCGGTAAGCGCGTCGGCGTCTTGCTGATAAGCCGCGCGCAGGCCCTCGCGTCGGCGGTTGGCACCAGATGCCCAGCGCGAGGCCAGCACCAAAGCAGACCCTGTCAGGCAATCCTCTTAGGTTTCATAATCGGAATTATAGAACCTAAGATCGGACCCGTTCAAGCCGTCAGGTCTCCAACTCCTCCTGACTCGCCCCGGTCAGAAACAACCCAGCTCCCGGTAAGACCCGCGCTTCGAACGGGGTCATCTCCTCGTGCATCTCGCCGTCGTATTGCAGCGGAAACGGCTCCTGGGACGTGACCGTCACGGTGCTGGCGCGGAAGCTCTCCAGATTCTTGTCGAGGGCCGGTTCCCCCAGGTTGAGCCGGGCACGCAGCGAGTCGATCAGGTTCGGGAGCAGTTCGAGCAGGGTGCCGGGCTTGAGCACCAGCACCGTGAACTGACCATCGCTGGGACTGACGCCCTTGGCAATCGGCAGCCGGAAATTGGCCATCCCGAAATTCGCCACCATCACGGCCATCGCCTCGACAGTTTTCGACTCACCGTCGAGCATCAGTTCGAAAGTGGTCGCCCGTGGGCTGAGCTGCTGGAAAGCACTCACCACGTAAGCCAGCACCCCAAGCCGGTCCTTGAGCTTCTCGGCTCCCTGGATCATGGTGGCGTCGGCTCCAGCTCCGGCCAGGAGCACAAAGCCGCGCGTCTGGCCGGCGACCGTCAGCTCGCCGAGATCCACCTGCACGCTGCACAGATCATCCACCACCTGGGCCAGCTCCTCGGGGCCCTCGGGCAGCTTGAGATTTTGTGCGATCAGGTTGGCGGTGCCTGCCGGATACGCCAGCAGCGGCACCCCGCTGCCGCGCAGCGCGTAGGCCAGGCTGCTGACCGTACCGTCACCGCCCGCTGCGATCACGGCCTGGTAACGCTCCTTGTGGTCGAGCAGCGGACCGAACCCACCTTTGGGAGGCAACTCCTCAGCGTCCACCTGCCAGCCTTTCTCACCCAACGCTGTGATGAAACGCGGCAAGGGACTCTGGCCGTTGCCGGACTTGGGATTGAAGATCAGCAGCGCACGTCTGGGGGGGGTGGTCTGGGCCGTCATCAAACCATTAGACTGTGGCAACGGAGGCTGTGTATGCGCATATTCTTGCTTGGATCTTTACTGTTGGTGGGCACCCTCACATCGTGCGCGCCGAGGGTGGGCACGGTGATGGGCGTGACCCAGACGCCAGTGCTGGTGAAAGTCTCGTCTGGCGCGGCCAGGGGCCAGGCCGTCACGCTTCAGGGACGCTACCTGGGTGGTCCCACCACCGGACGTATTCGGCTGGGTGCCGACGAGAACGGCGCGGGCGGCTACCTAATTCCGGCCGGGGCCGTCACCTCGTGGACCGACAGCGAGATCGTCTTCAGTGTGCCCGCCACAGCTCCGGCGGGTGGCAGCTGGCTGTTCGTCGAGGTCAACGGACGCCAGAGCACCGGGTTGCCGTTCAGCGTTAGCGGCCAGTAAAGCACGTCAGCACGCCGCCGTCCCACCTGGGGCGGCGGTTTTTGTCGCCTTTGCCTGCCGCCGCATCCTCCCCTGCTAGACTCGCGGTTATGGCACTTCAGCGGCCCAAAGGTACCCAGGATCATCTGCCGGACGGCAGTTCCGGCTCACACTCCAAAGCAGCACGCAGCGACACTCGCGCCGAAGCCTTCGCCCACGTCACCGAAACGGCCCGGCGTATTCTCACGCGCGGCGGCGCGCGGCTAATCCAGACACCCATCTTCGAGGAAGCCGATCTCGTCCGGCGCGGCGTAGGCGGCTCCACCGACATCGTCCGCAAGGAGATGTTCACGGTGCATTACTTCGGCGATCACGGCGGCTTCATCCTGCGGCCCGAGGGCACCGCCGGGATTGTCCGGGCGTATCTGGAAAATGGTCTCAAGCAGTGGCCGAGTCCCCTGAAACTGTGGACCCACGGCCCGATGTTCCGTGCCGAGAACGTACAAAAAGGCCGCCTGCGCCAGTTTCATCAGGTGGACTACGAGGTAATCGGGGTGGCCGACGCCCTTATCGACGCCGAGGCCATCGCGCTGATGGTCGAGGTCGTGCAGACCCTCGGCCTCAAGGGCGCGCGCGTCAAGCTCGGCTCGATCGGCGATCCGGCAGACCGGGAGACGTACAACGGGTATCTGCGCGAAACGTTCACGCCGCACTTTGAGCGGCTCTCGGACGACTCGAAAGACCGCCTGGAGCGCAATCCGATGCGGATTCTCGATTCCAAGAGCCAGACGGATCAAGCGCTGATCGCCGAACTGGGCGTCCGGCCGATGCTCGACTTCCTGGGCGAGGCCGCCGCCGGGCATTTCACCCAGGTGCGTGGGTATCTGGACGCCTGGGGCGTCGGCTACGACCTCGACCCCAGCATCGTGCGCGGGCTGGACTACTACCGCCGCACCGCCTGGGAGCTTCACCACGAGGGCGTCGGTGCGAAGTCGGCCCTCGGCGGTGGCGGGCGCTACGACGGGTTGAGCGCCGAATTGGGCGGTCCCGAGATTCCCGCCGTCGGCTGGGCGTTCGGCATCGAGCGCCTGCTGATCGCCCTCGACGCCGAGGGAATCGAGCTGCCCCAGCAGGCCGGGCCGCTGCTGTTCATCGCAGCGTTGGACCCCGAACACACCGGCCTGGCCGCCCAGATCGCCTTGCAGGTGCGCGCTGTGGCCAGCGCCGAGTTCGCTTACCGGGCGCTCAAGCCTGGCAACGTCTTCAAGGAGGCCGAGCGCCGCCGCGCCACCTACGCGGCGCTGATCGGCAGCGAGGAAGCCGCCTCGGGCAGCGTGACCCTCAAGCACCTCCAGAACGGCACCCAGCACCACGTCAACGTCAACGATCTCAACGCCTTTTTGCTGGAGCCTTCATGAAACGCACCGCCTACCTTGCCGACCTGACTTCCGCCCACCTCGACCAGACGGTCACCGTGCAGGGCTGGGTCGCCCGCCGCCGCGACCTCGGCAAGCTGATCTTCATCGACCTGCGTGACCGCAGCGGCACCCTGCAGATTCAAATCGAGCCGGAATCGCCCGCGTTTGCCGAGGCTGACCGGATGCGTGGCGAATCGGTCGCCGAGTTCACCGGTATGCTGCGCCTGCGCCCCGAGAACCAGCGCAAGGCGGGCAGCGGCGCGTATGAGCTGATCGCCGACCGAGCGACGCTGCTCAGCCTCGCCGTCACGCCACCGTTCGAACTGAGTAAGGGGCGCGAGGTCGCCGAGGACATCCGCCTCAAGTACCGCTACCTTGATCTGCGCCGCCCCGAGATGTTCGAGAAGCTGAAAATGCGCTCACAGGTCTCGGCGGCCATCACCGCCTTTCTCACCGCCGAGGGTTTTCTCAACGTGGAAACGCCGCTGCTGACCCGCTCTACCCCCGAGGGCGCGCGCGACTTCCTGGTGCCCTCGCGCCAGACGCCCGGCGAGTTCTACGCCCTGCCGCAAAGTCCGCAACTCTTCAAGCAACTGCTGATGATTGCTGGGGTGGACCGCTACTTCCAGCTGGCCCGCTGCTTTCGTGACGAGGACCTGCGCGCCGACCGCCAGCCGGACTTCACCCAGCTCGACATCGAGATGAGCTTCGTCGAGCAAGACGACATTCTGGACGTCAGTGAGCGGCTGCTGCGCCACCTGTTCAAGACGGTGCTGAACGAGGAACTGCCCGATCCCTTCCCGCGCCTGACCTATCAGCAGGCCATGAACACCTACGGCTCCGATAAGCCCGATCTGCGCTTCGGGCTGCCGCTCGTCGAGGTCACCGAACTGTTCCGGGGCGGGGCGTTCACCGCCTTCGCCTCGGCCCCGAGCGTCAAGGTACTGGCGACCAGTGAGCTGACCCGCAAACAGATCGACGAGCTGGAACGCGTCGCCAAACAAAACGGCGCGGGTGGCCTGGCCTGGCTGCGCCGTGAGGGCGAGGGCTTTTCCGGCGGCATCAGCAAGTTCGTGGGCGACATGGCCACCGAGCTGATCACCCGAACCGGGGTGAAGGAAGGCGGCACGCTGCTGCTGGCGGCGGGCGAATGGAAGAAGGCCGTGACGGCGCTGGGAGCCGTGCGCAATGCCCTGCGGGATCTGCTGTCACTCGCCACCGAGGGGTTTCAGGTCGCCTGGATCACCGACTTTCCGCAGCTCAATTACGATGAGGACAGCGGCACCTGGACCTACATGCACCACCCCTTCACCGCACCGCATCCCAATGACCTGGCACTGTTCGGCACCGAGCGCCAGCACGAGATTCGCGCCCAGGCGTATGACCTGGTGCTCAACGGCTTCGAGATCGGCGGTGGCTCGGTGCGCATCCACGACCCGGCGGTGCAGCAGCAGATGTTCGGGGCCATCGGCTTCACGCCTGAGGCGGCCAGTGAACAGTTCGGCTTCTTTCTCGATGCGCTTTCCTTCGGCACGCCCCCGCACGGCGGCATCGCCTGGGGCTTTGACCGCCTGATGATGGTCATGAGTGGGGCTGCCAGCATCCGCGAGGTGATCGCCTTTCCCAAGAACAACCGCGGCAGCGACCTGATGGCCCAGGCGCCCTCGGCAGCGAGTGGAGCGCAGCTGGCCGAGCTGGGCCTGCAGGTTGAAGTCGGGTCGGAGTAAGCGCCGCCAGACAGCGGCACAATTTCGGGCCGGGCAGATGCTTTAAACTCGCCGGATGTCACCCGTTTCTGAATCCGCCGTCCTCCAGGCGACCCGCTCGGCCATGCAGCACGCCGGTGTGGACGCTTTGTGGATCAGTCAGCCCGCCAATATTCGCTACCTCAGCGGGTTTTCCAGCCCCGAAGATGCCAAGCTGCTGCTCACGCCTGAAGCCGCACTGCTCTACACCGACAGCCGCTACGCCCTTCAGGCGGCCCAGGAAGTGGTCACCGAGGTGCACATCGCCCGCTCGCCCGCCACCCTGGAGCACGCCGCCGGGCGGGTCCGGGGCCTCAAGGTCGGCTTCGAGGCCGAGCACCTCACTGTCGCAGGCTTAGATGATCTCAAGCAGTCCTGGCAGGCCGAACTCATCCCGCTGCGGCAACTCATCGAGATGCAGCGGCTGGTCAAGTCCGACGATGAGATTGTCCTGATCCGCCGGGCACAGGCCATCGCCGATGCGGCCTACGCCGAGGTGCAGCCACAGATCGTGGCCGGGGCACGCGAGAGCGATCTGGCGCTGGCCCTGGAACTGGCCATGCGCCGCTTAGGCGCAGACGGCCCGAGCTTCGAGACCATCGTCGCCAGCGGTGAACGCGGGGCGCTGCCGCATGGCCGGGCCAGCGACAAGCAGCTGGCGGTGGGCGAACTGGTCACCCTGGATTTCGGTGCGCTGCTCGGCGGTTACCACTCCGACATGACCCGCACCGTACCGGTCGGCGACGTCGGTCCAGAGTTGCGCCGCCTCTACATGGCCGTCCTCGACGCCGAGGAGCAGGCCATCGCCGCTGTCAGGCCGGGCGTGCGCGCTGCCGACCTTGACGCCCTGGCCCGTACGGTGCTGGCCGGACACGGGCTGGCCGACGCCTTCACCCATTCGCTGGGGCACGGTGTGGGTCTGGACATCCACGAGGGACCGGGCCTGCGCGCCGCGTCGGACGAGGTGCTGCGCCCCGGCATGACCATTACCATCGAGCCGGGTGTCTACCTGCCGGGTGTGGGCGGTGTGCGCATTGAGGATCTGCTGCTGCTGACCGAGAGCAGCCACGAAGTGCTGTCGCAGAGTCCCAGGGTGCGGCTGTGAACTGGTCAGGCCTGCTGCTCGCGTCGCTACTGCTCTCCTCTACTGCCACTGCCGTGAGCGGTCAGGCGGTGTATTACGGCGGTAAATACAACCCGCACACCCGCCTGACCGCCGCGCACCGCACCCTGCCGTTCGGGAGCTGGGTGCGTGTGACGCTGCCCAGCGGTCACAGTGTGGACGTGTTGATCAACGACCGGGGACCGTTCGGCAATTCGCGGCGCATCATCGATCTCTCGCGGACAGCAGCGGCCCGGCTAGGCATTCTGGGACGCGGCGTGGCCGAGGTGGACGTGCGGGTGCTTAGGTACGGTTCAGGGCGGCGCTGACAGGGCCGAGCGAACCTGATCTTGCCGTGATCCGGCGGGCGGAAAGAAGATCTGCTCCAGCAAAAAGACGTTCAGGCCGATGATCAGGGCGGTAATAAACCAGCCGACCCACTTCCAGAACGGGTTGACGGTGAATTCTCCCATCTTGCGCCGATCGGTCACGAACAACATCAGCGGCACCACCGCGAACGAGAGCTGCATCGAGAGCACGACCTGCGAGAAGATTAGCAAGCTGCCCGTGCCTTTCTCGCCGTAGAGCAGCACCACGATGACGGTCGGGATAATGGCGATCAAGCGGGTGACTAGCCGCCGTACCCAGGGCTTGAGCTTGATGTTGACGAACCCCTCCATCACGATCTGCCCGGTCAGGGTGCCGGTCAGGGTGCTGTTTTGTCCCGAAGCCAGCAGCGCCACCGCGAACAGAATGCTGGCCGCACCCGCGCCCAGCATCGGCGAGAGCAGTTTGTAAGCGTCCTGAATCTCGGCAACGTTGGTGCGCCCGGCGTAATGAAAGGCGGCGGCGGCCAGAATCAGGATTGAGGCGTTGATAAAGAAAGCCAGGGTCAGCGCGATGCTCGAATCCCAGGTGGCGAACTTGATGGCCTCGCGCTTGCCTTCCGGGGTTTTGCGGTAGCCGCGAGTGTTGACGATGGCCGAGTGCAGATACAGGTTGTGCGGCATCACCGTCGCGCCCAGAATGCCGATGCCGACGTACAAGACGGCGGGGTCGAGCAGTTACCTCGACGGCACTAGACCGCCCAGCAGCGGCGCAAGCTCGGGCTTTGAGAAGATCATCTCGAACAAAAAGGCCACGGCGATGGTAGCGATCAGCGTGATGACCAGCGCCTCAATGTACTTGAAACCCTTGTTTTGGAGTAGCAGGATCAGCAGCACGTCGGCCACTGTCAGGCACACTCCGATGATCAGCGGCAAGCCGAACAGCAGGTTCAGGGCGATGGCGGTACCAATCACCTCAGCCAGATCGGTGGCGATGATGGCCACCTCGGCCGAGAGCCACAGCAGAATTCCGGTGGGTTTGCTGAAATGGTCGCGGCAAGCCTGCGCCAGATCGCGTCCGGTGGCAATGCCCAGACGGGCTGAAAGGGCCTGCAGATAGATGGCCATCAACGAGGAGATCAGCACCATGCTCAGCAGGGTGTAGCCGTAGGCACTGCCGCCCGCGATGGATGTGGCCCAGTTGCCGGGGTCCATGTAGCCCACCGCCACCAGCGCACCGGGTCCCAGGAAAGCCATAAAGCGTTTCCAGGCAGGTTGGCTGTAATTCACTTCGATGCGCGTAACGTCGCTCAGCGATTCGTCCCGGCTCTCCTGTCGCCAGCCCATTTCCTCACGGCGCACGGTGCACCTGATTTTGGTCGGAATTTCTGGGAATCTTCATATCGGTGATTTTAGGCTCACCTAAACATTGATTTCAAGGGGCGGGATGTGAGAGTTGAGGAGGGACTTTGAACGAAATTTATATATATTCGGAGGTGGGTTGTCGGGGGCGCTTCCCTGGGGGCATATTTACGATAGAATCTTGCAGGCATCATCACCTCAGGAGGAAGTACCACATGACCGAAACCGCATTACTCACGCTGGAAACCATCGCCAAGTACCTGAAAGAGCGCGAGGTTCAGCTGGATATGGAAGAAAACAACGGCCAGCGTTTCATCCGCATGGGCTGGCGCTTTGAGATGGGCGACGCCGCCGTGCTGGTAAGCGTCAACGACGGCCCCAACAACACCTCGCGCCTGGAAGTCACCTGCGTGACCCAGAAGACCTACGTCGAGCGCAAGCAGGAAGTTATGGGCGTGCTCAACGAGCGCAACCGTGAGCGTGCCTTCGCGCGCAGCATCGACAACGACGGCAACGTCTGGCTCGAATACGTCGGCTTTTACCCCACCCTCACCGAGATGCCCCAGGAAACCTTCGACACCCTCTTCGGCGGCGTGCTGATGCATTTCCAAGATGACTACGCGTTCCTGGAAGGCGTCCAGATCACCCAGCCGCAGCCGCAGGCCTGAGACAAGACTGTACCGGGCAAGTGTGCCCGGTTTTTCATATCTCAATTTGTGAAAAAGAGTTTTTACATATTCGTTTGTGAAATTAAGTTCGAATGTGAGGCAGGGAGCGACATTGTCTATACTCTGCGGCGTGACTTCCATTCATGATTTGCCGGGCCTGATCGGTCAGACGGTGACCCTCAGCGCCTGGCTGCAAGACAAGAGCGGCAAGGGCAAGCTCCAGTTTCTGAAACTGCGCGACGGCAGCGGCTTCGTGCAGGCCACCGTCTTCAAAACGGACGTCAGCGAGGCCGTGTTCGAGGCAGCCCGGCACATGACACAGGAAAGCAGTCTGCGAGTGACCGGCGAGGTGCGGGCCGACGAGCGTGCGCCGGGCGGCGTCGAGCTGGCGGTGAGCGGGCTGGAAATTGTCGGCAGCTCGGGCGAGTACCCGATCACGCCCAAGGAGCACGGCCCCGAATTTCTGCAAGACCACCGCCATCTGTGGCTGCGCCACCGCCGTCCCTGGGCCGTGCTGCGGGTGCGCGACGCGGTGCAGCGGGCAATCATGGACTTCTTTCACGCTGAGGGCTTCATTCGCTTCGACGCGCCGTTTTTCACACCCAACGCCGCCGAGGACACCACCGAGCTGTTCGAGATCGACCTCTTCGGCGAGGACAAGGCCTACCTCTCGCAAACCGGACAGCTGCACGCCGAGGCGGGCGCGCTAGCCTTCGGGAAGGTCTACACCTTTGGTCCCACCTTCCGCGCCGAGAAGTCCAAGACCCGTCGCCATCTGCTCGAATTCTGGATGATCGAGCCGGAAGTTGCTCCCAGCAGCCACGCCGAGAACATGGCCTTACAGGAGCGGATGGTCAGCTTCGTCGTCAGGCAGGTACTGGAGGGCTGTGCTGAGGAACTGGCGGTGCTGGAGCGCGACGTGGAGAAGCTGCGCCCCGCCACTGAAGGCAACTTTCCGCGCGTCACCTACACCGAGGCGCTGGAGCTGATTCGCCGGGTGCTAGCCTCAGGCGACTTGCCACCCAACGTCTCAGCGGAGACCCAGCCGGTCGAGTGGGGCGACGACCTGGGCGCGCCGCACGAGACCATCGTGGGATCACAGTTTGACCGCCCCGTCATCATCGAGAAGTACCCGGCGGCCATCAAGGCGTTTTATATGCAACCGGACCCCGAAGACCCCCGGCTGGCCCTGTGCGACGACATGATCGCGCCCGAGGGCTACGGTGAGATCATCGGCGGCTCGGAGCGCATTCACGACTATCAGCTGCTCAAAAACCGCCTCGACGAGCAGGGCCTGCCGCTGGAGCCGTTCGAGTGGTATCTCGATCTGCGGCGCTACGGCAGCGTGCCGCACGCGGGCTACGGGATGGGCCTGGAGCGCTTGATCGCCTGGATCTGCGGGCTGGGACACATCCGCGAGGCGATTCCCTTTCCGAGAATGCTGACCCGGCTCTCGCCTTGAACCCGCCCCCGGAACCCGAGTTGGTGGCCCGGGACTGGACCATGAAGTTGGTCGGGCAGCCGAGCGTCACCAACTCGCCGGGCGAGGCGGCTTTCGGACCGTGGCTACGCGGCGAACTCCAGGCGCGGCCCGCCTTTGCGGAGCAACCGCAGCAGGTCTGGCTGGAGCCGACCCTGCACGACGCGGGCCGGACGCGGGCCTCGGTGTGCGCCCTGGCGCGCGGCAGCGGGTCCAGCACCGTACTGCTGACCGGGCACTACGACGTGGTAGGTGTGACCAACTACGGCGACCTCGCGGCCCAGGCGTTCTCGCCCGGCGAACTGGCGACCCGGCTGGCTGCCTCGCTCTCGCCGGAGCACGACGGCCCGCTGCTGGCCGATCTGGAGAGCGGGAACTTCATGTTTGGACGCGGCAGCCTCGACATGAAAAGCGGGCTGGCGGCGGGTCTGGCGGTGCTGGAAGCCTGGACGGCTTCGGGAAATGCGGGCAACCTGCTGTTCGCGGCGGTGCCGGACGAGGAGGAGAACTCGCACGGCATGCGCTCGCTGGTACGTCAACTGCCGGAAATCGAGCGCCGCTACGGCCTGGAAATCGTGGCCGCCGTCAGCCTCGACGCCGAGGTGGACCCGGCAGGCGACGGGCGCGGGCAGGCGGTGTTTCTGGGCAGCGTCGGCAAGGTGCTGCCCAGCATGCTGCTGCTGGGGAGACCCGCCCACGCCGGTGCGCCGTTCGACGGCCTGAGCGCGGCGCTGCTGCTCGCGGAGGTGATCCAGCGCGTCGAGCTGCATCCCGACTTCATCGATCCGCATCTCGCCGAGCCGGGACCCCCAGCGGCGCTGCTGCAACTCTCGGACCTCAAGGATCAGTACGACGTGACCACCCCTGAAGCACTGTGGTGCACCTTCAACGTGCTGCTGCGCGCGCGTACGCCCGAGGATGTGCTGGAGCAACTGCGCGGGGCCGTGCAGGCGGGGCTGGCCTCGGCCATGACCGAGCTGGAAGCGCGGGCACGGGCCAGCGGCATGCTCATGCAGGCGGCAGCCGTGCAGGTCCTGACCTACGCGCAGGTGCTGACGCTGGCCCAGGCCAGAGGCGGTCAGGCAGCACTGGACCGCCTCTCGGCACTGGCGGCAGCGGGGGCGGCGCTCGACACCCCGCGCCTGTGCCAGCAGCTCACCCTGGCCGCCGCCCGCGAGGCCAACCTGAGCGGGCCAGCGGCCATCCTCGGCTTCGGCTCGCTGCCGTATCCGGTGGCTCAGCTCGGTCAGGACGCCTCGTCGGCGGCCCTGAGAACAGCGGTGGAGCACGCCGTCACCGAGGTGGAAGCCCAGACCGGCGTCAGCGTCCGGCTGCGGCCCTTCTTTCCCGGCGTCTCGGACATGAGCTTTCTCGGCGGCGCGGCGGCGACGAACGTGCTGCGGGCCAATACCCCGGCCTGGGAAAGCCGCATGACCCTGGAAGAAAGCCCCCTGCCCACCCTGCGCGTGCCGGTCGTCAACGCCGGTCCCTGGGGTCGCGACTACCACCAGCGCGGCGAGCGGGTGTTTGCGCCCTACACGTTCGGGGTCCTGCCGCAACTCGTCATGGCCATCGCGCGGGCACGGCTGGCACAGACCTGAGACGAATTCCAGTCAATGAGACCGCGGCGAATCCCATCTCAGGATTCGCCGCGGCTGGTTTGGAAGGGGGCAGCCGCTCACGCGGCGGCGGGGCGGGGCTGACGGTGCATCAGGCGGTCGAGCAGGCGGCTGAGCCAGTGTCTGGACACCGACTGGGCACGGAGCTGACGGACGAGTCGGGCGCGGCTGGCGTCCTGGTGAAGCTGGCTGAGGCGGGCCTGGGCGGCCCAGTGGTCACTGTTCGAAATCATGGCTCTTCACGCTCCTGTCAGCGGGTTGGAGAGCTCGCTGATAGAGTCATGTTGCGCGGCAACGGGGCCGGAGCGAATCGGCAGGCTGGCCCAGCGGCGGGGTGGGCCTTCTGGCTTAGTGGGTGGCTGACCGGCCTACTGAATCCCGGCCTGCCCGGCAATCTCGCTGACCGGGGCGTCGAGGCCGAAGGCACTGTGAACGGTGCGGGTGGCGCGCTCCACGTCCTCGCCCTCGATGGCCACGCTGATGTTCAGCTCGCTGCTGCCCTGCGAGATCATCAGGATATTGATATCGTCTCCGGCCAGGGCACTGAACAGCCGGGCCGAGACACCCTTGGTGCCGCGCATGCCCGCGCCTACGATGGCCAGCACCGCCACACCGCGCTGCACGTCCACCTGCAGCTGCCGCCCGCCCATCGGGGGGGTCAGGGCCGCCAGGGTGCGCTCCTCGTCGCTGCCGAGGATGACCAGCGAGACGTTACTCATGCTGCTGGACTGCGAGACCATCAGCAGGGTGATGTTTTCTCTGGCCAGCGCCGCGAAGAGGTCGGCCACCACATCCGGCACGCCGAGAATGCCTGCGCCCGAGACGTTGATGATGCTGACGCCCTTGATGGCCGTGACCGCCTTGACCGGGTGCGCGCCGTCGCCCGCCGCCTGGGTGGTGACCAACGTTCCGGCGAACTCCGGGTCGGCGGCGCTCTTGACCCGCAGGGGAATTCCGGCGTCTTGCAGCGGGGTCACGGCCAGCGGATGCAGCACCTTCGCGCCGAAGTAGGCCAGCTCCATCACCTCGCCGTAACTGAGCTGGGCGATGTTCTGCGCGCCCCTGACGCTGCGGGGGTCAGCCGACATCACCCCGTCCACGTCCTTCCAGGCCCACACCTCGTCGGCGTGCAAGGCCGCGCCGATGATGGTGGCCGAGTAGTCGGTGCCGCCGCGCCCCAGGGTGGTGATGGCTCCCTTCTCGGTTTCGCCCATGAAGCCCGCGACCACCGGGGTCAGGCCCGCGCCGAGCAGCCCGCTGAGGCGGTCACGGATGCGCCCCGCCGCCGTGCCGAGCGGGCGGGCGCTGCCGAAGTGGCTGTCGGTGACGATACCGGCCTGCCCGCCGGTCAGGTGGTGGGCGCGCAAGGTGGAGGTTTCGAGCGCCAGCGCCATCAGCGGAGCCGAGAGCCGCTCGCCGAAGGCCACAATCAGATCGCGGCTGCGCGGGGTCAGTTCGCGCAGCAGGTACACGCCGTAGACGGCCTGGCGCAGCGTTTCGAGCAGTTCGCGGATCTCACGCACCGTCTCAGCGTCAGGCGCGGCCCCCAGATCCTGGGCCGCCGTGAAATGGCGGGTCCGGAGGGCGGCGATCTGGTCGTTGGCGTGGGCGATGTCGCCCTTCTCGGCGGCCTCGGCGATGTTCAGCAATTGATTGGTGACACCCGACATGGCCGAGACCACCACCACCACCTTGACGCCTTCTTTGAGGCTGCGCCCGGCCAGATAAGCCGAGTGGCGGATGGCGCGGGCGTCGCCCATATTGGTGCCGCCGAATTTCATCACGAGGAGAGTGGGAGCATCTGACATGGCGCTCAGTGTAGGGCGCGGCGGCCGCCTGCTCCGGCGGCGCGTCTAACCAGGCAGCTGGACGGGTTAAACTGGCGGCCATGTCCAGATCCTGCTTGCCCCGGCGCGTGAGTGTTCTGCCTGCCCTGGTGACTTTGGCGCTGCTGCCGACTGCTGCCGCCGCCTCGTTCGCCGGGCAGGTTATCTATCAGGTGATGCCCGACCGCTTTTTCAACGGCGACAAGACCAACGATGGTGCGAGTGATCCCGGCAATCCACGGGCCTGGCACGGCGGCGATCTGGCGGGCCTGGGCAGCAAACTCGGGTACCTGAACAAGCTGGGCGTCAGCGCGGTATGGCTCACTCCCATCTATCAGCAGCAGCCAGGACGCAGCTTCGACACTGACGGGTACCACGGCTACTGGCCCGCCGATTTTCGCCAAGTCGATTCGCATTTCGGCACCCAGGCCGAGTGGGCGGCGTTCGTCAAGGCGGCACACGCGGGCGGCCTGAAGGTGGTGCTCGACCAGGTTATCAACCACTTCGGGTACACCGCTCCTGCCGTGGCGCAACACCCCGAGTGGTTTCACACCCAGGCCGACTGCGACGCTGCGAAGGACAAGGACGTGGTATGTCCGCTGGCGGGGCTGCCGGATCTGAAGCAGGAAACGCCCGCCGTGCGCGATTTTCTGTTCGGCAACGACGACGACTGGCGCAGTCAGGGGGTGGACGCCTACCGCTACGACGCCATCAAGAATGTGCCCGACGACTTTCTGGGGGCGCTGCTGGCCCGCGACCGGGCAGCGGGCAGCTGGACGCTCGGGGAGTCTTACGGCGCGGACGCCCTGACCGTCGGCCAGCAGCAGCGGCTCGGCTTCGACAGCCTGTTCGACTTTCAGCTGCAAGACGCCATGAAGGCCAGCATCATGGGCGGTAGCACGCTGGCGCGGGTCCGCAGCGCGCTGACTGAACTCGCCAAGGTGCCGCAGCCGGACGAGGTGGCGCTCTTTCTGGACAACCACGACTTGCCGCGCTTCGCCCAGGGCACCTTGTTCGAGGATCTGGGCCAGGCCCGCACCAAGTACGGATTGCGGGCGCTGATGACCCTGCGCGGCGTGCCGGTAATCTGGCAGGGCACCGAGATCGCCATGCGCGGCGGGGCCGATCCCGACAACCGCCGCGACATGCGTTTCGAGTCGCAGTGGACGCCCGCCGAGCAGAGTGTGTTCGCGGTGGCGAGCAACGCGGTCGGGGTGCGCCGGGCGTCCAAGGCCCTCTCGCTAGGCGACCAGACGCTGCTGGACGTCCCGGACAAGCTCTCGGACCAGCTGCTGTTATTCATGCGCGAGGACAAGGCCAGCGGCCAGCGGGTGCTGGTCGCCTGGCACGGCGGCGAGGATCGGGCCAGCTACTCCCTGAAAAGTAGCCTACCCGCGCAGGCGCTCACGCGGGGTCTGTTTCTCGATCCCGGCGAGAGTATCAGCAGCGCCAAGCTGAGCGTCCGTGGCGGCTACCTGCATCTGAGTCTGCCGCCCAAGACGGCCATGGCCTTCGTGCTGAAGCCATGATCCAGGCTGTTCTGTTCGACCGCGACGACACCCTCAGCGTGATGGACGCGGGCAAGTATCCGCTGGCGGCCGCCTGGGCGCAGCGGGAGTACGGCGTGGATGAGAAGAAGGTGCTGCGGGTGATGCAGCAGCACTGGCAGCGCGCCTTCGGCGAGTGGTGGGATCTGCGCACCCTCGACGACGAGCGGGCCTTCTGGGCCGAGTACGCGCGCGGTCTGGCAGCCGACCTCTCGCTGAGTGAAGCGCAGGGCGAGGCGTTCCTGACGCAGTTTCCGTATCAGGTATTCATGAAGGCGGCTCCCGGGGCACGGGAAGTGCTGGAAGCGCTGCGGACACGCGGCCTGAAAATCGGCGTGCTGAGCAACACCCTGCCGAACATCTGGCCCACCCTGGAGGCCATCGGCCTGGCCGGTCTGATCGACGTGGCGCTGAGCAGTTGCGCGCTGGGCATCCACAAGCCCGAGCTGGAGGTCTTCCGATTGGCGGCCCACGAGCTGGGCGTGGCCTGTGACGAGGTGCTGTTTCTGGACGACAAGCCGGAGAATGTGGTGGCGGCCAGGGCCGTGGGGATGCGCGCGGCGTTGGTGGACCTGAGCGGTGAGGCGGCGGGAGCATTGGCGGGGTTGTGGGAAGTGATAGGGTTGCTGGACGAGTAGAATCTGATTGTATATATTCAAAGTTGCTGCCTCTGGGGACGCGGCAAGCTAGCATAGGCAGATGTGGATCGATGCCCATCTGGACCTGGCCTACAACGCACTCAACGGCCGTGATCTGACCCTGGACCTGACGACCCTGCGCGAACGCGAGCCGCAGTCGCCCGACACCGCCACCGTCACCTTCGGAGAACTGCGGCGCTCAGGGGTGGGGCTGTGCCTGGGCACACTGTTCGCCATGCCGCAGACGGCCGAGCACGCCGGTTACACCGACTGGCAGGACGCGCGGGCGCAGGCGCTGGCGCAGCTCGACCAGTACCGCCGCTGGGAAGACGCCGGGCACATCGCGCTCATCAGAAGCGGAGCCGAGGTGCGCCAGCACGCCGCCCGCTACGATCCGGCCTCTTCCCCACTGGGCGTGATCCTCTTGATGGAGGGAGCCGACCCGCTGCGCGACGTGGACGATCTGCCGTTCTGGGCTGAGGCGGGGGTGCGCGCCATCGGGCTGAGCTGGGGCAAGACACGCTTTGCCGGGGGCACCGCCGCGCCGGGGCCGCTAACCGACCGGGGCCGCGAACTGCTCGGCGGCATGCGCGAGCTGAACGTAGCGCAGGACCTCTCGCACCTCGACGAGCGCGCGTTTTTCGAGGCCGTCGAAGTGCAGCCCCGCTGCTTTGCCTCGCACAGCAACAGCCGCACCCTGGTTCGCAACGGCACACCTGACGACAACCGCCACTTGAGTGACGAGATGGTGCAGGCCATCGGCGAGCGCGGCGGCATGATCGGGCTGGTGCTGCTGAGCCTCTTTCTCAAGCGCGGCTGGACCACGGAGCAGCCCCGGGTCGGGCTGGGCGAGGTGGTGCGGCACGCCGAGCACTACGCTTCCCTGATCGGCTGGGACCACGTAGGGCTGGGCAGCGACATGGACGGCGGCTTCGGTAACGAGAAGACCCCGCAGGGGATCGACGCCTACCGCGATCTGGAACGGCTGGCCGCAGCCCTGCCGCCGGAAGCGGGCGGCGTGATGGGCGGCAACTGGCTGAGCTGGCTGGGAGCGAATGTATGAGCGGGCTGGACCCCCGCATTCACGCCTACGACGACACCGGGCGGCTGGCCGAGACCGCACTGCTTGGGCGGCTCGACCACTCGTTCACCTTCATAGACCCCGCGCCCGCCTGGACCGGGGCGGCGCGGCTGGGCCTGCACGCCCGGCCCGACGTGGCCAGCCCGCAGGTGACCGAGGCGCTGCCCGGCGAGGCGCTGGAAGTCGTCGTGCGCCGCGCCGACGGCTGGGCCTGGCTGCGCACGCGGGCCGACGGCTACCTGGGCTTCGCGCGGGCCGAGGCCCTGCGCGCCCAGGCCCCCACCGGGGCGCGCACAGTGACGGCCCTGCGGGGCCACGTCTACGCCCAGCCGAGCATCAAGAGTGCTGTGGTGGCGGAACTGTGCCTGGGCGCGCAGGTGCCACTGACGGGTGAGGTCATCACCGAACACGGGCGGCGCTGGCAAGCGACCGAGCAGGGCTGGGTACAGGCCGTCTGCTTCGCGCCGCTGCCGGACGCGGACCCGGCGGCGCTGGCCCTGCGCTTCGTGGGCACGCCGTATGTCTGGGGCGGGCGCAGCGCCTGGGGGCTGGACTGCTCGGGGCTGGCGCAACTGGTCTTCGGGGCCTTCAGACGGGCGCTGCCGCGCGACGCCGACCAGCAGCAAGCGGCACTGGGAGCCGTGGACTTCGCCAGGCGCGGCGACCTGGCCTTCTTTCCGGGGCACGTGGGGATCATGCTCGGTGAACAGCAGATGGTTCACGCCAACGCCACCTGGATGGGCGTCAGCGTGGAAACGCTGGGCGAGGGCGAGTACGGACGCAAGTTGCAGGGCGAGCTGCTCGGCTTCGGGCGGTGGGAGGCGTGATTCGCTGGACGCACCGCGAGCTGCACACCAAGGCCCCATTCGGCATCGCCCGCTGGACCCACAGCCGCTACCCGCGCAGCTTCGTCACCTTCGAGCAGGGCGGGGTGGTGGGCCGGGGCGAGGCCGCGCCCAACGCCTACTACGGCGAAACCGGCGAGACGGCCAGGGTGGTGGGTCCGCTGCTGGAGGGCGCCCTTAGCGATCCCTGGGACTGGCAGGGACTTCAGGCGAACCTGACCGCCCGGATGCCGCAGGGCCACCCCAGCGTCAAGTGCGCCCTGGAGATGGCGGCGCTGGAATGGTGCGCCGCTTCGGTGAACCTGCCGGTCTGGCGGCTGCTGGGCCTATCGGCGCTGCCGATTCCCGAGTCGAGCTACACCGTGAGCCTGGCCGAGTTGCCCGACATGCGGCGGCAGGCCCGCGACGCCTGGGCGGGTGGCCACACCATTCTGAAAGTCAAGCTCGGCACGACCCAGGACCAGCAGATCGTGGAGGCGCTACGGGAAGAAGTGCCGCAGGCCAAATTGCGGGTGGACGCCAACGCCGCCTGGAGCCGCCCGCAGGCCCGGCGGATGCTGGGGGTGCTCGAAGCGCTCGGCGTGGAGTTGCTCGAGCAGCCGCTGGCGGCGGACGATCTGGAGGGGCACGCAGCGCTGCGGGCATTGGCGCGGCTGCCGATCGTCGCCGACGAGAGCCTGCACCACGTTTCCGACGTGCCCAGGCTGGCCGCCGCCTTCGACGGCATCAACCTCAAGACCGCCAAGCTGGGCGGACCGCTGCAGGCGCTCGCCGCACTGCGAACGGCGCGGGCGCTGGGGCTGGGCATCATGGTGGGCTGCATGATCGAGTCGTCGCTGGGCATCGCGGGGGCAGCGCAGCTTTCGGGACTGGCCGACTGGGCCGACCTCGACGGCGCGCTGCTGCTGGCGGACGATCCGTTTGAGGGCCTGGCGTGGCAGGCCGGACAGCTGGCGCGGCCGGTGGGCATCGGCTGGGGCGTGAACCCGCAGTGATCCGGGTGGCCATCGTCGGCGGTGGCAACCGGGGCGGCGACGCCTACGCCCGGCTGCTGGCCCAGCAGGGAGCCGAGGTGACGCATCTGGTCGAGGCCAGAGCGCCGCGCCTGCGGGAAGTGGCGGGGCGGCACCAGATTCCGCCGGAGCGGCAGTTTGCCGACTGGCCGGCCTTTTTCGCGCTGGGCAAGGTGGCCGACGCGGTGGTGATCGCCACGCCGGACGACCAGCACGTGGCGCCCTGCCTGGCGGCGCTGGCGCTGGGTTACGACGTGCTGCTGGAAAAGCCGGTCTGCCTGGCCGAAACAGAACTGGACGCGCTGCTGGCCGCCGAACAGGCCAGTGCCGGGCGGGTCACGGTCTGCCACGTGCTGCGGGCCACGCCGTTTTTCCGGGCGGTGGCGGACGTGGTGGCCAGCGGGCGGCTGGGGCAACTGGTGGGGATCGTGCTGACAGAGAACGTGGCCAGCTGGCACTATGCCCATTCCTACGTGCGCGGCAACTGGCGGGTGTCGCCGCCCGCCGCGCCGTTCATTCTGGCCAAGAGCGTGCATGATCTGGACGTGCTGCGCTGGCTGGCCGGGGCCGCGCCGGTTCGGGTAGAGAGTCAGGGCGGCCTGCACCACTTTCGGCCCGAATCGCGGCCTCCCGGCGCGGCGGCGTGCTGCCTGGACTGTTCGGTGGCCTGCCCCTACGACGCCCGGCAGATTTACGGTGCGCGGCCCACAGACGCCTGGCCAGTCACGGTGCTGACGGCGGGCGGGCAAAGCCTGGAAGACACGCTGAGAAGCGGTCCTTACGGCGAGTGCGTGTACCTGGGCCGCAACAACGTGGCCGATCACCAGGCAGTCACGGTGACGTTCGGCAACGGCGTCACGGGTCAGCTCACCGCCAGCGCTTTCACGCACAACAACACCCGCACCCTGAAACTGCTCGGTTCGCACGGCGAGTTGCGCGGGCAGATGGACCGGGGCGAGACCGAGGTGCACGACTTTCTGAGCGGCGAGGTACAGACGCGGTTCGTGGAGACAGGCGGCAACCACGGCGGCGGCGACGCGGGGCTGGTGGCGGGGTGGCTGGCGTCCTTACGCGGTGAGACGAAGGTGCCGGTGGCACTGGCCGAGTCGCTGGATTCGCACCGGATGGCGTTCTGGGCGGAGCGGTCACGGCTGGGCGGCTGAAGGTGTTCTGACCCTGGCACGCCTCAAGCAGCACCTGCACGGTCTGGAGGCAGCCGAACTCGGTGAGGTCATTGTTCAACTGTTCGGGGCCAGCAGCGACAACAAACGTCTGCTGACGGCGCTGCTGGAAGGTGACGCCACCAGCCTGCGGGCGCAGGTCAACCGCGAGATCGGCAAGGCGTTCGGTGCGGGTTCGCGCTTGCCCACGCTGAAAACGGCGGGCCTGCGGGCCGCGCTGCGGCAGTACGCCCGCGTCGCCTCGCCGGAAGCGCTGATGCACGCTGAGCTGGACGCGGTTGCGGCGGGGATTCGCTGCATGGCCGAGTCGGGCGATCTGGAAGAAAGCGTCTCCCGAAGCCTGGAGCGGCTGTGGGCGCAGGCCCTCAAGCGCGGTCTCGGCTTGCCGGAGGACGAAGTGCCCTGGACCCAGCTGGAAAGCGTACGGCACCGGAGCCAGGGCTCCGGCTGGGGCTTCTCGGACGAGATCGAGGCGGCCTATCAGGACTTTCTGGCGGCGTGGGCCGGGCGCTGATTCAGCCGCGCTCGCCCTGACGGATGCTCAGCAGCCGTGACGCGCCGCTCTGATCGGTGGTCACGCCCCAGATGGCCTGGGCCACCTCCATGGTCGCTTTCTGGTGGGTCACCAGCACGAACTGCGCGCCTCTGGCCGCGAACACCTCCAGAAAGTGGGTGAAGCGGCGAATGTTGGCCTCGTCCAGCGGAGCGTCCACCTCGTCGAGCACCGCCAGCGGCAGGCCGCTGGTTCCATCTGCAACAGCATGATTGAGCGCAAAGAGAAAGCCCAGGCCCGCCATCGTGCGCTCGCCGGCCGAGAGCAGGGTCAGGCTGCGGGTGCGCTTGCCTTTGGGCTGCACCTGGAGTTTCAGACCGCAGAGCCGCCCATCCTCGCCGCGCTCGGCTTCCAGTTCGCCCTCGCCGCCCAGCAGTTCGCGGCTGTACTCGGCGAAAGCGGCATTGACCCGCCGGAAAGCGGCGCTGGTGGCCGTCTCCTCGCCGCGTGCCAGCCCGATCAGGTGGTCGGTCAGGACCTGGGCGGCGGCAGCGGCGTCCTGGCGCTGGGCCTGAAGCTGGTTCAGGCGGGCGGTCTGCTCGGCATGCTCGGCCCCGGCCAGCGCGTTGACTGGGCCGAGGTCTGACAACTCGGCCCGCACGCGGGCGAGTTCGGCGCTCCACTCGCGGGCGCTGCCGGGCAGTTGCGCACCGTCGGGCAAAATTTCCAGGCTGCCCTCACGGCGGGCGGCGAGCAGCTGAGCAGCCTCCAGCTGCTCGCGCAGCTTGTTCTGGCGGGCCAGCAGGTTGGCGTAGTCGCGGCTGACCTCTTGTTGGCACTGCTCGGCGTCAGTCAGCCCGGCGGGGCGGCGCGACTCGGCCTCCTGCTGGCGGCGCGCCACCTCGGCGGCCACCAGACGCTGCTGAACCAGCTGCTCGGCAATCAATCCGGCATTGGCCGCCAGACGATTCTCGGCAGCCTGCTGGCGGGCGGCGGCGGCCTCGGCCAGTGCCCGGCGGGCCGCGAGATCGCGGGCGCGGGCCAGCTGCTCGGTCTGGTCGCGCTCCTGGGCACGCAGCCGTTCCTGGGCCACCGCGAGTTCGGTGAGTTGGGCTTCCAGCTCGGCCAGCGGCACCTCGGGAGACGGAGACGGGGTGGGATGGGGCGCTGTCGTCAGCGGTTCGAGGCGGCCCAGGACCAGCTGGCGGCGCATCTGGGCCGCCTGGAGGGCCGTGTCGAGGCGGGTGACGCGGCGCTCGGCCTCGCGCTCGGCTTCAACCGTTCCGGCGCGGGTTAGCGCGGGCAGCGCGGCGAGCTGGGCACCGAGTTGTTGCTCGGCGAGCTGGAGGCGGGCCTCGGCAGCGTCCAGCGCCGAGAGTTCGTCCATCAGCTCCTGCATCCGGCGCTGATCGGCCAGCACGCCCGTGCCGCCGCCCTGGGTGCGGCCTCCGGTCAGCGCCCCGCCAGGTTCGAGCAGTTCGCCATCCCGCGTCACCAGCCGGGGGCGGTTGGCAAACTGTCGGGCCAGCCGGGTGGCGGCGGCCAAGTCTTCGAGCAGCAGGGTATCGGCCAGCAGCGCCCCGCTGATCTGCGGCGGGTCGCTGGGGCACAGCTCAGCCAGATTGCCAACCACGCCCGGCAGGTTCAGGAAGGCGGCGTCGCGGCGGGGGCGCACCCGCAGCAGATCGAGCGGCAAAAAGGTGGCCCGTCCGCCCCGGCGCTTGAGCAGGTCGATGATCTCGCGGGCGTCGTCCGCGCGGCGCACCACCACCTGCTCGGTGCGGCGACCCAGCGCGGCGCTGAGCGCCACCTGCACCCCTTCCCCGATCTCGATCAGGTCAGCCACCGAGCCGACGAGACCGGGGTGGCCGCTCGTCAGGGCGTGGCGCGGTCCCTCGCCGTAGCGGGCGTAGCTGCTCAGAGCCGCTTCCAGGCGCGACTGCTCGCGCTGCAAGGGAGCGCGCTCGGCCCGGCGCTCAGCCAGTTCGCGCATCAGCCGGGTGAGCTGGGCCTGCAGCTCGCCGCGCTGGCGGGCGTCGATTTGGGCCGCCTGCTCAGCATGCTGGCGAGCAGCGGCAGCGGCGCTCAGCTCCGCGCGGGCCTGCATCAGCTGGGGCGCGAGGTCGCCAAGCGCGGCGCTCAGCTCGGCGAGTTCGGTTTCCAGGCTGCCGCGCTGCGTCTGGGTGCGGGTGGCGGCTTCGGCCTGCTGGGCCTCCAGGCGGCGGGCACGCTGGATCTCGGCGCTGAGTGGGCGCTGGCGGTCGTCAAGGCGGGCCAGCTCGGCGCGAATCCGGGCGAGGGCAGCTTGCAGCGGTATGGGGTCGGAGGCCTCGGGCAGTGGCTCAGCCGCCGAGACGAGGGACGCAAGTTCGGCCTCGGTCTGGGCACGCTCGGTCTGGAGGTGTGCCAGCGAGCGGTGGATCCGGCGCTCGGCGTCCTGGGCCGCCGCCAGCAGTTCCAGCGCCTGCTGGTGAAGTTGCTGATCAGCGCGCAGTGTGCTCAGCACCGTCCGGGCGGCTTCCAGCTCGGCAGCGGCCCGCTGGGTCTGGCGGGCCACCTCGGCGGACTCGTTGCCGAACCGGGCGGCCTGCTCGCGGGCGGCCCGCCATTCGGCCAGCAGCGTGTCCTGGCGCTGTCGGTGCAGCGCGTCTGCAAGGGCGAGTTCGCGCAGGCCCAGCTGGCGGTGGCGGCGGGCGGCCCCGGCCTCGGTCTCCAGCTGCCGCACCCGCAAGGCCAGCTCGGTTTCGGTACGCTCCAGCTCTGCCAGCGCCGTGGCTGCGCCCGCCAGCTGCTGCCCGGCGTCCTCGCGGGCAGCCACCGCCCGGCTCAGGCCCGCCGCTTCCTGAAGGTAGCCGAGCAGGGTCTTGCCCTCGGCCTGTACCACCGCGCTGACCTCGCCCTGCCCGATGATGGCCAGCCCGCCGGGGCCGAGACCGGTGCCGCGCAGCGCAGCGTGAATGTCGCGGGCGCGGGCGGCGCGTCCGGCCAGGTCCTGCTCGGCGCTCCCGTCGCGGTAGATGCGGCGGCTGAAACTGAGCTGGCCCTGGGGGGTCTGCAGTTCGAGCTGCACCTCGGCCAGCCCTTGCGGGGCCTTACCGCCGGAGCCGTGAAAGATCAGCTCGGTGGCCCGGCTGGCCCGCAGCTCACGGGCGCGGGCCTGGTGGGTGGCCCAGCGGATGGCCTCCACCACATTGCTCTTGCCCGAGCCGTTGGGGCCGATAACGGCCGTGATACCGGCACCGAACTCCAGGCGGGTGCGCTCGGCAAAGCTCTTGAAGCCTTGCAGGGTGATGGACTCGATCACGTCAGCTGCTCAGTCGGCGCAGTCCGCTTTGGTGTAGGGGCGGGTCAGGTCCATGTGGCCGAGCAGGGTCGGGCTGCTCTGCGACCCCACCAGAAACAGCACGTCCTTGCCCGACTGCTCGAGCAGGGTGCGGGTCAGCGAGCAGATGACCATACGCTCGCCGCTGACGCCGTAGTTGAACTGGGTGTAGCTGGTCGGCAGATTGACATAGAAGTGCACCCCGCGCACCCACACGTCCGGCACCGCGCTGCCCTGCGGCACGTCGCGCAGGCCTTTGCCGTTCAGCGGTCCGCGGGCCCAGGCCACCAGCGCCGCCTGCGCCAGCTTGCCCGGCGATTTGCCCTCCACCGACACGGTGCGGTTTTCCTTGACGAAGCCGTCGACCTTGTCGTTGGAAAAGTAGAGCGTGACGGGCAGTGGCTGCACCAGTTCGAGTTGCAGCGGCGGCGGGGTGGGCGAGGTGGGCGGTCTGGAGACCCACTCGCGCACGAAGAGCGAGGCGACCAAGAGCAGCAGGCCCACCAGATTGAAGGGCGTGATCAGCCGTCTCACTGGCCGCTCCCACTGAGGTTGGCGGCGCGCGCCTTGAGGAAGGTGGCCACGCTCAGCGCCAGGGCGTCGGCGACCTTACCGGTGCGCTGCGGGGTGATCAGGTTGGCGAGGTCACCGGCGTTTTGCGGCCAGCCAAGTTCGAGTTCGAAAGCGGCGTGGGGGGCCTGCCCAGCCAGATACAGGCGCGGCACCGGCTGGGCACCCGCCTTGAGGCCGCGCGCGCCGAGTTCACCGAGCAGCAATTCGGAGAGCCGCTTGGTTTCGCCGCCGTCGCCCACCGCCGCGCTGATCAGCGGGCTGACATTGGCCGCGTCACGGTAGGCGTTGATCACCTGGGCGTTTTGCTCGCCCACCGGCTGATAGAGGGTGATGCCCTGACGATTCGCGCCGGGAAAGCGGCCCAGGCTGAGCGTCACGAACACCTGGCTCTGGCGGGCCAATTTCTCGCGCTCGGCAATCGGCAGCCGCCCCGCCGCGCTGCGGGTCAGTTTGACCTGCCAGCCGGATTTGCTCAGCAGTTCACCGGTGGCGCGCGCCACTTCCAGCGGGATGTCCAGGCTGCCGCCGCCCTTGGGGGCCGGGTCGAGCACGATCAGCGGGGCGCGCGGCGCGTCGGTCAGGGCCGCGACGTTGCGCGGCAGGCCTGGCCCGATGTCGAGCACCAGCCGCACGCTGCCGGGGCGCACCACCTTGAAGAGCCGGTAGCCCGCGCCGCTGCCCAGTGTGAGGCCCAGCCGGGCGTTGCCGCTGGCCGAGGTGACCGTGAAGCTCGGCACGAAGGCCCCGCGCGTGGCGTAGGTCTGCGGATTGGCGTTGACGCCTTTGAGAATCAGGGTCAGGGTATTGCCGACCACGTTGACGGCGTACTGCGGGTCGCGGCTGAAATCCAGCACGATGCGGTCGGTGTCCTTGCCGGCGCGTGAGGAAACGTTGGTCAGCGCGGCGGCAGGCAGCGAGAAGGCGCCGGTCTTATAATCGGCCCCCAGCCCGCGCGCCAGGGTGTCGAGTGGCAGGTACAGCTCGCCGTTTACCAGCGTGGCGGTGCGGGCGTTAAGCCGGGTGTTGTCGAGCTGCACGGTATTGAAGGTGGTAGCGGCGCGCTCGGCGTCCTGGTCGATCGGCAAGATCAGTTCGTGGCCCAGTCCCTGCACGACCACGTAGGGGTCCTGGCGGCTGACCTGCACCACGCCCGACAGGGTGCCCTGGGCGGCGTACTCGGCTCCGCCCAGCACGATGGCCTGGGTTTCCTGGCCGCCCAGCATCAGTTTGCTGTAGGCGTACTGCGCTCCGGCCACCCCCAGCAGCAGCAGGGCGGCCAGCAGCGCGGCGCGCAGCCGCAGATCAGCGCGCAGGTTCATGCGTTTCTGATCTCTTTGCGCGCTTCCTTGTCGGCCTCGGCGCGGCGCTTGTCGTGCAGTTTCCTGCCGCGGGCCAGCGCCACCTCCACCTTGAAAAAGCGGCCTTTCTGATACAGCCGGGTGGGAATCAGGGTCAGGCCCTTGACCTTGAGCTGACGCTCGATCTTGGCGATTTCCTCACGGCCCAGCAACAGGCGGCGGGTGCGGCGGGGGGTGTGGTTGTTGTAGCTGGCATCTTTGTATTCGGGAATGTACAGCCCTTCGAGGTCAATGTCGTGGCCCTGCAAGCGGGCAAAGGCGTCGCGGAAATCGACGCCCCCGGCGCGGATGCTCTTGACCTCGCTGCCGGTCAGACTGATGCCCGCCTCGAACCGCTCCAGCAGTTCGTATTCAAAGTTCGCGCGGCGGTTGGTATACACGGGCCGCATTCTAGCAGGCCCGTTTATGAGGGCAACCAGGAAGACGCGCCGGGCGGGGCCGCCGTCAGTCGCGCGACAACAAGCGCGACAGCAGCGGCTGAACGACGCCCAGCAGACTCGGCGCGAACCAGGCCAGACTCGGCTGAACGAACCCCACCAGACCCATCACTATGAAGACGGCCAGGTTCAGCCAGGCCCGGATCGCCAGCATCCGGATCGGTGCGTGGGTTTCGGCCAGCGCGTGGAGGCGGCCGTAGCGCAGCATCAGCACATACGAGGCGCTGATCAGCATCTGGTTGAGGGCGTAGGGCCAGATGCCCGCCGGAACGTTGCCATGCGCGCCGAGCAAGGCGGCCGTGAACGGCAGCAGCGAGACCATCATCAGGTAGAGGATATTGAGGAAGGCGAGGCGCTGGTCGCTGCGGCGCACGTAGGTATACAGGCGGCTGTGGCTCAGCCAGCTCAGACCGGTGACCACAAAGGTCAGGGCGTAGATGGCGAGTTTCCCGATCAGCGAGATCAGCGCTTCGTTCACGGCGGCAGCCTCGGCCGCCTGACCCAGCCCGCGCACCACCTCCGGCACATTGAGTTCCAGTACCAGCAGGGTCATCACGATGGCAAAGACGCCGTCACTCAGGCCGTGCAGGCGGCTGAGCGGAATGTCCTGCGGGTTGGCTGCCGGAGCAGGTGGTTCAGGCGGCATGGCTTCAGTCTAGAGCGTTTGTTTGTGGGCACAGCGCGCAGTCAACGCCACTGCCTTAAGCAGCACCTGGGGAGGGGCCCGCCCGCTCTCGCCCACTTTGCATGTCCGCCCGGATGCAACAGAAAGGCGTCTTTTGCGCCAGGTGCTTTGACTTCAGCGCCCCGAGAGGTCTTCCAGAAAATCGAGGGTGTGCATCGCCACCTCGATCGGGTGTGAGTCGGTCAGGGCGTGGGTCCCGCCCGCCACCCGCACCGCCCGCGCGCCGGGAATGGCCTGCGACATCCTCTCCAGGGTCCAGGCCCGGATCACCGGGTCGGCGGTGCCGTCGATCACCAGCACTGGCGAGCGCACGCGCCCCAGCAGCGGGCCGGTGTCGTGGTCGTACTGGTCCTGGGCGAGCTGATAGAAGTGCAGCGGGCCGGTGCGCAAATACGAGGCCAGGCCGAAAGGCCACAGCTGCACCCGTTCGCGCGGCATGTCCAGCGTCAGCCGCCACAACTGCACGGCCACATTGGGGTTCTCGGGAATGCCGGTGGGCGCGCAGGCGATCAGCGGCCCGGCGAGCTGCGGGTAGCGGGCCGCCAGATCGATGATGACCTCGCCGCCCAGCGAGTGGCCCAGCAGCGGCGTGCCGGACAGCTGATTCAGGCTGAGCCATTCGGCCAGATGGTCGGTGAGCTGCTCGATGCGCGCCGGGTACATCAGCCGCCCCGCCGAGAAGCCGTGGGCCGGCGGATCGTAAACCCAGACCTTGCGCCAGCGAGATAGGGTGCGCGCCAGGCGGCGGTACATCCACGAGGCGCAGCCCAGCCCCGGCACGATGATGACGCCCTCGGGGTGGGCCGCGCCGTAGACACGGGCGTGGGTTCGCAGCCTGCGAACCGTGCTGAAGTGAGACTGGCCCGACTGGGTGGGGTGCCCGGCGGCGGCGTTGCGCGCCTGGGTCATGCGGGGTCGGCTTCGGCCAGAAAAGCCAGCACCGCCGCGTTGAAGGCGCGCGGTTGATCAACCATCACGACGTGACCGGCGTGGGCCAGCTCAACGTAGCGCGCGTGCGGCAAGCTGGCGGCCAGCTGCTGACCGAGTTTGGGCGGCACCAGCGGGTCGCGCGATCCCCAGATCACCAGGGTCGGGGCTTCGACGGTGGGCAGCAGCGCCGCCACATCGTCGCGCAGCAGGTCGCGCGCCGAGCGGTAGAGGTTGGGCAGCCCGGTTCTGAGCGAGTCGCGCACGACCACCGGCACGAAGCGCGGGCGGCCCGAGAACCCGGCACGCGGCAGATTGAGCGCCACCCGCCACCATTTGGCGTGCAGCAGGCCGCTGGCACAGGCCAGCACCAGGCGGCTGACCCGCTCGGGAGCGAAGGCACTCACGTACAACGCGATCTGCCCGCCCATGCTGTGCCCAACCACGGCGGCGGGCGGCAGACCGAGGTGCTGCGCCCAGGCGACGATCAGGCGGGCGGCGTCTTGCACGCCCACCCCGCCGAGCAACTCCAGGGTAAGCACCTCGTGGGCCTCGGCCAGCACCGGGGCATTGAAGCGCCACCACTGCCCCGAACCGCTCAGGCCGTGAATCAGGATGATCGGCGGCCCCGTGCCCTGGCGGGTGTAGCGCAGGGTGCGCTCACCGTCTTTGAAGGTGTGGGGGGTCAGCGGGGGCCGGATCAGAGAACGCACGGCCTGGAGCATAGCAGGCGGGTCGGCGCGGCGGTTTTCAGGCGCACTTCATCCCTGCGTGGTGTCTGCGTCAGTGGGCCTGCTCGGGGCGGCGGCTCATGCTCAGGAACAGCTCGTGGATGCGGGCGTCGCCGGTCAGTTCGGGGTGAAAGCTGCCGGCCAGCAAGTTGCCGCTGCGGGCCAGCACAATCTGGCCCTGGTGCTCGGCCAGCACCTCAATGCCCGGCAACACCGCCTCGATGATGGGCGCGCGGATGAAGACCGCCGGGAACGGCGTCTCGAAGCCCGACACGTCGAGCGAGGTGCGAAACGAATCGACCTGACGGCCAAAGGCGTTGCGCTGCACGGTGATGTCCATCAAATCGAGGCAAGGTTGGACGCCGAACTGCGGCGGCGTGCCGTGAATGGTGCGGGCCAGCAAGATCATGCCCGCGCAGGTGCCGAAGATCGCGCCGCCCGAGGCGTGAAAGTCGCGGATGGCCTGAATCAGCCCGTACTCGACCATCAGGTTGCCGATGGTGGTGCTCTCGCCGCCCGGCAAGATCAGGCCCGACAACCCTTCGAGCTGCTGCGGCAGCCGGACCTCGCTGACCTGCGCGCCGAGGGTCTGCAACAAGCGCTTGTGCTCGCGAAAGGCCCCCTGGAGGGCCAGCACGCCGATGGTGGGGGGGGAGGGAGATGGGGTCATGCAGGCTCCAAGAATTGAACGGGGGAAGGCAGGGGGCCACACGCGCGCCGCCCTGCCCCAGGAAATGAGTGAATGATCGCGGCGACGGCCCGGGGCCACCGAACCCTCACCAGCCCCGGCTGGCCAGACGCTCTTCGGGAATCAGCGAATCGATGTTGATGCCGGTCATCGGCAGGCCCAGGTTCTCGCTGACCTCGGCCAGGATGTCGGGGTTGTTGAAGTGGGTCACGGCCTTGACGATGGCGCGGGCGCGCTTCTCGATCTGCGAGAGGTCGCCGCCGCCGCTCTTGAAGATGCCGCTGCCGACGAACACCCCGTCGAGGCCGAGCTGCATCATCAGCGCCGCGTCGGCGGGGGTCGCCACGCCGCCCGCTGCGAAGTTGACCACCGGCAGGGTGCCGTGGGCGTGGACATACTGCACCAGATGGTAGGGCGCGCCCAGGTCGCGGGCCACCGACATCAGTTCCTCGGCGGGACGGGCCTGAATCGAGCGCATCTCGCCCAGAATGGTGCGGGCGTGCCGGACCGCTTCCACGACGTTGCCGGTGCCGGCCTCGCCCTTGGTGCGGATCATGCTGGCTCCCTCGCCCACCCGCCGCAGCGCCTCGCCGAGATTTTTGGCCCCGCACACGAACGGCACGTTGAATTTGCTCTTCTCGATGTGGTAGCTCTCGTCAGCGGGGGTCAGCACCTCGGACTCGTCGATGAAGTCCACGCCCAGCGCCTGCAAGATCTGGGCCTCCACGAAATGCCCGATGCGGACCTTGGCCATCACCGGAATGGTCACGGCGGCGATGATCTCCTTGATCATGCTAGGGTCGCTCATACGGGCCACGCCGCCGTCCTTGCGGATATCGGCAGGAACGCGCTCCAGGGCCATCACGGCGGTGGCTCCGGCAGCCTCGGCGATGCGGGCGTGCTCGGGCGTCACCACGTCCATGATCACGCCGCCCTTGAACATCTCGGCGAAACCGAACTTGATTTCAGGGGTACCTTGCTGGGTCGAGTGGTTGGTCATGCCTGGCAGCATAGCCCTGAACTGGTTCCCTCGCCAGGGCCAGAATGGAGAAGTCGGGGGAACCAGTTTCAATGAATCACGGCAAGAAGGCCAGCGGATCGACCGGGGTGCCGCCCAAGCGCAGTTCGAAGTGCAGGTGCGGCCCGGTGCATTCGCCGCTGCAGCCCACGTAGCCGATCAGATCGCCCTGCTTGATGTGCTGACCGATGTCCACGGCGGTGGCGCTGAGGTGGCCGTAGACGACGGTCAGGCCCAGGCTGTCGTCCACGGTGTAAACGTTGGTGCCGAACGCGCCGTCGCCGCTCTTGGTGACCTCGCCGTCCTGGGCCGCGTGAACCGGGGTACCGGTCGGCTGCACCATGTCGAGGCCGCCGTGAAACTGCTCGACGTGAAACTCGATGTCTTCTTCTCCGAAGCGGCTGGTAAGGCGCGGACGGTCGAGCGGCCAGATCAGGTGCAGATCCGGCGCTTGGCGCTCGGCCAGCACCGCCGCCTGCATCTGCGGACGCGGATCGTTGGCGGCCAGATCGAGCATCTGGCCCTTGATCTCCTGGGTGCGGGCGGCATCCTCGGCGGTTTGCTGGGCCACGAACGCCTGATACTCGGCCTGCCGGACGGCGGCCTCGGCGGCTTGCTGGGCTGTCCAGGTATCGTATTTGGCCTGGCGCTGGTACTTGGAAACCAGGGCCAGGCGCTCGGGGCTGCTCAGCCACGCCTGGTAAGCGTCGTAGCGGCGCTGCCGCTCCTTGAGCCGGGCCGTCTTCCAGGCCTCGAACGCCCGATACTGCGCCAGCACCACCGCTTCCCTGGCCTGCTGGGCGGCGCGCTCCCGGCGGGCCAGCAGTTCGTCACGGCGCGAGTCGGCGTAGATGCCGGGCAACAGCAGCTCGTCACCGACCTTGAGCTCCGTGGGCAGCGTGATGGCGTTGGCACGCGCCACCGCGATGGGCGCGGCATGGTAGAGCCGGATCAGCTCGGCGGCGCTCTGGCCGGGCTTGATGCGTAGCAGCAGGCCGGTTTCACGGGTGGGAATGTTGAGCCGGGTGCCGACCGCCAGCTTGTCGAGGCTACCCAGGTCGAGGTTGGCGCTGATCAGCTCACGCTCCGAGAGGTCATAGCGCAGCATCAGGGCGCTGAGGGTATCGCCGTAGCGCAGCGTCACGGTTTTGAAGCTGGCCGGGCGGCGAACAGTGGTGGTCGGCGGCGGCAGCGGCACCCGCACCACCTGCCCTGCCGGGAGCGGGAGGCCCGAGGGCGCACGCTCGCCGCCGGGTTGTGCCACCCGCAAGGCCGAGAGCGTCACGCCGTAGCGCTCGGCAATCTGGGCGGGGCGCTCACGCGGCGCGGCGATGACCCAGGCGGCCCAGCGGCCGGAGCGGTCCTGGGGTGCCTGGGTCTGGAGCCGGAATGGGGGATGCGGGCGCGGCGCGAGAGCGGGGCGCAGCAGCGTACCGATGGGCAGAGCACCCGGCGCGGGCCAGGGCAGCGGAGGCAGCGGTGTGGGAGCGGCCAGAGCCAGACCCACCAGCGCCAGATTCAGGCAGGCGGCCAGCTGTCGGGGAAACAGATGGCAGGCAGAGCGCAAAAATGGCTGGGGCAAAGCGTCGTGGGCCAAGGCAGGTCTCCGGGTCGAAAGATGAATGATTCGTTAGCATTCAAGCGCAGACGCCCGACTTCAGGTGTGAAGAATTCGACTTTACTGCTTCCCGACCCGACGACTTCGGGGTTCAGCCACCACCCAGAGCCGCCAGGAACTCCTGGTTGTTGCGGGTCTTGCCCATTCTCCCCAGCAACATTTCCATGGCGTCGGCCGGATCCATGTCGCTGATGACCTTGCGCAGCAGCCACATCTTGTTGAGTACCGCCGGGTCGAGCAGCAGTTCGTCGCGGCGGGTCGAGGACTTGGTGATGTCCATGGCCGGGAAGATGCGCCGCTCTTCCAATCGGCGTGACAAGACGAGTTCGGCGTTGCCGGTGCCCTTGAACTCCTCGAAGATCACGTCGTCCATGCGCGAGCCGGTCTCGACCAGGGCGGTGGCGAGGATGGTGAGGCTGCCGCCCTCGCGAATGTTGCGCGCCGCGCCGAGGAACCTTTTGGGCCAATGCAGGGCGTTGGAATCCAGACCACCGGATAAGGTGCGCCCGGTGGGCGGCGTGACCAGATTGTTCGCGCGGGCCAGGCGGGTGATGCTGTCGAGCAGGATGACCACGTGACCGCCGTCTTCAACCAAGCGGCGGGCGCGCTCATGCACGAACTCGGCCACCCGCACGTGGTGCTGCGGCGGCTCGTCGAAGGTGGAGGCGATCACCTGCGCGCCCTGCACGCTCTCGCGGAAATCGGTGACCTCCTCGGGGCGCTCGTCAACCAGCAGCACGATCACGGTCACGTCGGGGTAGTTGCGGGTAATCGAGTTGGCGATCTTTTTCAGCAGGGTGGTCTTGCCGGCTTTTGGCGGCGCGACGATGAGCGCGCGCTGGCCCCGGCCAATCGGGACCAGCAGGTCGACGACCCGCAGGCTCACACCGTCGGCGACGCCGGGTTCTTCGAGCACCAGTTGCTGATCGGGGAAGGTCGGGGTCAGGTCGTCGAAGCGCGGACGCAGGCGGGCCGCCTCGGGCGACAGGCCGTTGACCGCCTCCACCTGAATGAGTGAGCCGTAGCGCTCGTTCTCGCGCGGGCGGCGGGCGCGGCCGATGACCTCGTCGCCGCTGCGCAGGAAGAACTGCTTGATAATGCCCGCCGTGATCAGCACCGTGCGCGACGACGGGTCGAGCAGGTCACCCTGCAGGAAGCCGTAGCCGTCAGGACTGATTTCCAGAAAGCCGCGGGCCAGGGTCTGGCCCTCGCGCTCGGCCTGACGCTCCATGATGGCCAGGGCCAGGGCGTCTTTCTTGAGCTTGCGGTAATTCTCGATGCCCGCCTGCGCCGCGATCAGATGCAGTTCCGGCAGGATTTTTTGTTGAAGCTCGTAAAAGGGCAGGGTATCGGTGCCCAGGTGGTCGTTCACAGTGATGCCTCAGTGGGGGTCGGCCCCGGTGGGAGCGGGAAGGATGCAAAATGGCAGGTGGGCTTGGTTCGCAGTCTAGCGGTCTGAAGCGCGGGCAGGCAAAAGTACCCCTGACGGTTGACCCGGCGAGCCGCCGAGTTTAGCATGAAGCTCAGCCCCACAGCGGGGTCAAACAACCCTCCAGGCGAACGCGAGGACAGTAGACGGAGCACACGGGATCATGAGCGAATCAGGGACGGTGAAAGCCTGACGGTCCGCGCTCCGCCGAAGATCACCTCCCGCGCTGGGCGAAGAAAGGCCGATTCCCTGTGGCCGATTAGACCGCCCCGGACACCCCCCGGCAGAGGGCTTGCAACGAGGTCGGCGAGCGCTGACGAAGTTGGGTGGTACCACGCAGACCGTTCATCACGGCGCGTCCCAGCAGTTGTGGGGCGCGCTGTTTCGCGGCGCTCCGGGGAGAGCTCAGAATGAAGATGACGGATATTGCGTTTGGCGTGACCGACTGGGCCGATGTGCCGGTGACAAAGCACGCGGGCGAGATTGGAGAAGCGTTGTGGCGCACCCGGCAGTTCGGCAACGTGCGGGTGCGGCAAGTCGAGTACACACCCGGCTACCTGGCCGACCACTGGTGCCGCAAGGGCCACATTCTGCTGGTACTGGAGGGCGAACTCGTCACCGAACTCGAAGACGGACGCCGCTTCACCATGACGCCGGGCATGAGCTATCAGGTGGCCGATGAGGCTGAGGCGCATCGTTCGCAGACAGTGGCGGGCGCGAAGTTGTTTGTCGTGGACTGAACAAACCCTCCCCTCACTTTATATATATTCCAGATGTTCGACAAGGACTGCTTATGACCACCACAGACCAAAAGCCGCTGTTTCAACCCGTTCAGCAAAATCCCAAGTTCCCAGCCCTGGAGGAGCAGACCCTTCAGTGGTGGACCGAGCGGGGCATCTTCGAGCGCTCACTGAAGCAGACCGAGAGCGGGCCGCGCTACAGCTTCTACGAGGGGCCGCCCACCGCCAACGGCCAGCCCGGCGTGCACCATGTGCAGGCCCGCAGCTTCAAGGACCTGTTTCCGCGCTTCAAGACCATGCAGGGATACCATGTGCCGCGCAAGGCAGGCTGGGACACCCACGGCCTGCCGGTCGAGATCGGCGTGGAGAAGAAGCTGGGCCTGAATTCCAAGCGCGAGGTCGAGGCTTACGGGATTGACCGCTTCAACGCCGAGTGCCGTCAGAGCGTGTTCGCCTACGAGGGCGAGTGGCGCAAGTTCACGGAAAGAATGGGCTACTGGGTCGATCTGGACGACGCCTACATGACGCTCAACAAGGACTACATCGAGTCGATCTGGTGGAGCGTCAAACAGCTTCAGGACAAGGGCCTGCTCTACAAGGGCTTCCGGGTCGCACCATACTGCCCCAAGGACGGCACCACGCTGAGCAACGCCGAGGTCAGCGAGGGCTACAAGGATATTCAGGACCCCAGCATCTACGTGACCTTCGACCTGACCGACCCGCGGAAGCTCAGCCTGGAGGACGGCGCGGCCTTTCTGGTCTGGACGACGACGCCATGGACGCTGCCGTACAACGTGGGCGTGGCGATTCACCCGGACTTCGAGTACGTGGCTGCCAAGGACAAGGACGGCAAGGTGGTGATTCTGGCCCGCAGCCTGCTGACCGAAGTGCTGGGCAAGGACGCCGAGGTGGTAAAGACGTTCAGGGGCAGCGAGCTGGAGCGGGTGCCGTACTCTCCCCCGTTCACCGAGGCCTACGACGCCGAGGGCGAGGGCAAGACCGTCTGGATGAGCGGCCTGGATACCTACGTTTCAGACGCGGACGGCACCGGCATCGTGCATACTGCCCCGGCCTTTGGTGAGGACGACATGCGCCTGAGTCGTAACTACGGCTTCCCGGTCATCGTGGGCGTGGACGAGACCGGCAAGCACCGCTTCGGTCCCTGGAAGGGCGTCTTTTTCCGCGACGCCAACCAGGACATCATCCGCGACCTGCGGGCACGCGGCGTGATGTGGAAGGAGAAGAACTTCGTCCACTCCTACCCCCACTGCTGGAGATGCGGCACGCCGCTGATGTATTACGCCACTGAGAGCTGGTATCTGAACAACACCTCCATCAAGGCGCGCCTGATCGAACTGAACCAGAGCATCGACTGGCACCCGCCTCACATCAGGAACGGGCGTTACGGCGGCTGGCTGGAGAACCTGATCGACTGGAATCTGTCGCGCAGCCGCTACTGGGGCACGCCGCTGCCGATCTGGGAAACGGTGGACGGAAGCAAGTACAAAGTCATCGGCAGCTACGGCGAACTCGCCGAGCTGAGTGGGCGGCCCGAATTGACCGGCCCCGACTTCGACCCGCACCGGCCTTTTATAGACGACATCACCTTCGAGTTCGAGGGCGAGAGTTATCGCCGGGTACCCTACGTGATGGACGTGTGGTACGACTCCGGTTCGATGCCGTTCGCGCAACACCACTACCCGTTCGAGAACAAGGAGCAGTTCGAACAGGGCGGCTTCCCCGCCGACTTCATCGCCGAGGCGATCGACCAGACGCGCGGCTGGTTCAACTCGCTGCACCAGATAGGGACGATGGTGTTCGACTCGGTGGCCTACAAGTCGGTGATCTGCTCCGGGCACATCCTCGACGAGAAGGGCCTGAAGATGTCCAAGAGCAAGGGCAATATCGTCAATCCCTGGGACGTGTTCGAGCAGTACGGAGCCGACGCCGCCCGCTGGTATATGTACGTGTCGGCCCCACCGGAACTCAGCCGCCGCTTCGGGATGAATCTGGTGGGCGAGGCCTTCCGCAGCTACTTCCTGACGCTGTGGAACACCTACAGCTTCTTCGTGCTGTACGCCAACCTCGACCAGCCGGAGTTGAGCGCCGCACCACCTGTCAGCGAGCGCCCGGAAGTCGACCGCTGGCTGATGGCCAAGCTGCAAACGCTGATCGCCACCGTAACCGAGCGGCTGGAGAACTACGACCCCACCGGGTCGAGCCGCGCCCTGCAAGATTTTGTGACCGAGGACCTGAGCAACTGGTACGTGAGGCGCAATCGCCGGCGCTTTTACAGCAAGGACGGCGCGGTAGATCTGAGCGCCTACGCTACCCTGCACGCCGCGCTCAAGACTGTGACGCTGCTGACGGCCCCGTTCACCCCTTTTCTGGCCGAGACGCTGTACCAGAATCTGGTGCGGAGCGTGGACGCCAGCGCCCCAGAGAGCGTGCACTTGGCCAGCTGGCCGGTGGTGGACGCCGCGCTGAGCGCTCCGGCGCTAGTAGGCGAGATGGACGCCGTGCTGCGGGTGGTCAGCCTGGGCCGGGCGGTGCGCGGGCAGACCGGACTGCGCCAGCGCCAGCCGCTCCCGCGCGTGATGCTGCGTGCCCGCAGCGGCGAGATGACCCAGGCCCTGGGACGGTTTGCCGAGCAGATCAAGGAGGAGCTCAACGTCAAGGAAGTGGAGTTGCTGGGGCAGTACGCCGAACTGGTCAGCTACCAGTTGCGCCCGAATTTACCGCTACTGGGCAAGAAGTTCGGCAAGGCGGTGCCGCAGGTGCGGGCGGCGCTGCTGGCCGCCGACGCCGCCGAGATCGCCCGCTTCGTCCGGGACGGACAGCAGTTTGAAGTGACGACGCCGGACGGGCAGCGCTTCGAGCTGGGGCCGGACGAGGTCCTCGTGGACGCCAAATCGCCGGAGGGCTTTGCCGCGATGGAGGAAGCCGGGTACCTGGTGGCCTTCGACACGGCGCTGACCCGCGAGCTGGAACTCGAAGGCCTGGCCCGCGATCTGGTGCGCGGCATTCAGGACGGGCGCAAGAAGGCGGGCTTCGAGGTCTCGGACCGCATCAGCCTGCACCTGGAGCTGTCGGGCGACGCCAGAGACGCTGCCGAGGCGTGGCAGGAGTACCTGATGTCGGAAACGCTGGCCGAGACGCTGGTGTTCGGCCCGGCCTCGGGCTTCGCGGCAGAAGTGGAGGGCGGCACGGCCTACCTGGAAAAGCTGGCGCCGGACGGCGAGGTGCTGAGCGAGTAAGGTGAACTGGGAGCGCCCGCCGCCAAACCGTACCAGAAGGTAAGAAAAGTCGGTGGCGGCTTTCCCCATCCGTGACACAATGCCGCCTTATATGTCTGCGCCGACCCTGATCCCGCCCGAACAGGCCGCCGAGCCAGCGGAACAGGGCCGCCGCGCCGCTTTGACTCCGGTGGACTACTTCCGGGGACTGGCGATTCTGGAGGTGGTGCTGCACCACTCGTCCGGCGCGGCGCGGCGATACGCCGAGGACGGCAGCAGCGTGCTGCTGTTTTTCAATATTCTCAACCGGGTGCTGCATTTCGCGGTGCCCGGCTTTCTGTTTCTGTCGGCGGCGGTGCTGACGCGCAGCTTGCTGGCCAGACCCGATTACGGGCGCTACTTCTGGCGGCGCATCGTGCGTGGGGCCTGGCCTTATCTGCTGTGGACGCTGCTGTACTTGGTCTGGAGTGCCTGGCTGGGTGACCGGCCCTGGGACGATCTGCTGAAGCCCGACAAGTGGCAACTCTGGCTGGGCTACGGCAAGGGCAACTACCACCTGTACTTTCTGCTGGTGGCACTGGAGTCGTATGTGCTGCTGCCGCTGTTGCTGCCGCTGTCCCGCGCCCGCATCCGTATCTCGGCGGCGCTGGCGCTGGGACTGGCCGTGCAGATCGGGATCTACTGGGCCAACAAAACGTGGTGGCAACTGAGCTATCCGGCATCCACGGTGCTGTGGTATCTGGCCCCGGTGGTGCTGGGCGCGGCGGTGGGCGGGCGCTGGAGCGAATTTCAGGACTGGTGGCGGCGGCGGCGCAGCAAGGTGCTGCTACTCACCGCCGCCGCGCTGGCGCTGCACCTGCCGATGGCCCTGGACTTCCTCGACGGCATGCAGGTGAGTCCCTGGCTCTACAGCGCGTCCACCTGGGCCTACACCACCCCGATGGCGCTGGTGGTGCTGGGGGCGGGCTACAGCTTGTGGCGACGTGGATGGGCGCGCTGGGTGGGTCTTCTCGGTGGGCTGTCCCTGCAGATTTACCTGATTCACCCGGCCCTTCTGGAAGGACTGGAACGGCTCTCGCCGCCTGAGCGCATGGAGGGACTGGACGGCGCACCCGCCCTGCTGATGTTTCTACTGATGGTCGCGCTCTCGCTGGTGCTGCCGGTGGTCCTCTCGCGGCTGATCGCCCGGTTGCGACTGAGCGGGGTGTTCTTTGGACGCTGAGGCTGGGGCAGCTGGGGTTGGAACCGCCGAGCACCGGGCCGCTAGACTGAGGGCGATGCGGCGTTTTCTCTTGATCTTCCTGGGACTGGTGATACTGGGCACGGCCCCGGCAGCGGCCCTGACCAACCTGTCCAGCTTGCCCAGTTCGGAACTGCCTGGCCCGCCGCAGCGCATCGTGGCGACCCGGCTGCCCGCTTTCGACCCGGCCAGGGCCTACCAGTTGCCGGGCGGCGGCGTGCTGCTAGTGCCGCCGGAGTGCCGCTCGGAGCGCTGCCCGCTGCTGACCCTCTCGCACTCGCGTGGGCGCACGCCTACCGAGCTACTGGAGAGTGCCAGCTTCCAGCCGTTTTTGCGCTCGCTGCTGGGCGCTGGCCTGCCGCTGCTGATCTCCGCCGAGGGCGGCCCCGACGGCTGGGGCGGCCCGGAAGCGCTGTGGCAACTCACCCGCGACTACACGCTGTCGGTGACGAGATTCAACTTCTCGGGGCGTACTTACGCGCTGGGTGTCTCGATGGGCGGGATGTCGGCGCTACGGGCGGCGGTGGACGCCGTGTTCGACGTGCACGGTCTGATTCTGATAGACGGCCGGGTCAATCTCACCGACGCCTGGAACAGCGGCCAGTCGCGCCAGCCGGAACTGAGTGCCGCCTACGCCCTGAAAGGCCGCGCCCCCGCCGCCCACGAGGACCCGCTGGCCTCACTGCCCGCCAGCTTCCGGCTGCCGCTCCTAGTCTTCGGCAGCCCGCAGGACACCACCGTCAACTTCAAGCGCAATGGCGAGGCGCTCTACAGCAAGGCGGCGGGCGTCGGCAGCCAGCTGGTGCACACCAGCGGCCCGCATCTGGGCGGCTCGCACCTGAGCGCCGGGGTGGCCGCGCAGGTGGTAGCCTTCGTGCGGGGCTTGCAGGCACGCAAATTGCCCTGAGCGCGGTTCAGATGCCCCCGAAGAAGTCGCTGTCTATTTTCTTGACCTAGTGGATGATCGCAGGCATGAGGCACTGAAAACTCGTATGAACCAAGATTGCAGCTATTGCGTCCTGAACAGCTTTCGCAATTCTCATCATCGTGGAGTCATAAGCCAAGCCATGCCTATGGCAGACCACTAGTAGGTGCTGCGGGTCAGCACGCCCACGCCGTACTGGATCATCAGGTCGGCCAACATTTCGCCGCCGATCAGGATGATGTTGCCGATCTGATGGGCCGTGTCCACAGCACTGGAACTGAAGCCTGCAGTGATGACCAAAACGCCCTTGGACGCTTTGTGACAGGTCAGGCTGCCGGAAAAGTTTCGCACTTCCTGGCTGCCCACATTGCTGGCCCACTGCTTGGCCTGGACGCACACCTTGTCCAGTCCCAGCGGGTCTTTTGCTTGACGACCCCGTCGATGCCGTTGTCATCGCTGCGTCCCAGCGCCTGCCCCGCGTCTCGCACACTGCCGCCGTAGCCCATAGCCACCAGAAGCTGCACCACCAGAATCTCGAATTGCTGCGGCGTCAGGGCGCGGACTTGGGCGAGGAGTTCATCGGCCAAGTCCGCGCTGAGTTCGGCGTAGAGGGCGTCGAGCTGCTCATCGGGCGACTCGATAGACACCGAGACAATTACTGGGGCTACCTCTTGAGAACCGGCTTTACGATTGGCTGTTCGGAAAGCTAGAAATTCTGGATATTCATCGAGATCAGAGGTGATGATTTTTCCTGGCTTTTGTTTTAGGAGCGCGAGGCCACGATCTGAAATACGCCCGTAACCTCTTTTGGTAGTCATAACCAAACCTGCTTTAGCTAAGTAGGGCACTGTCCAATGGATGCGATTGACATATCTTGGCTCCGCACCGCTAGGAACTAAATCTTCCCGGTCTTCTTGGCTAATTCCCGTAAGGTCCGCGACGGTTTCTCGAATTTCGCGCCAGCGATACTCATGTCCATCCTGTAAAGCTTCAAGCGTTGGGCGAAAAAAACTCTGAAAGTCTGGAACCGGCATCGCCTTACTTTAGCCCGCACCGAAAAGCCGCCCACCCAGCGGCAGACGGCTTTCTTCAGTCCCTGATGCTCAGTCCGTGTACGCCCCCACCGCCGCGCTGCTGACCAGCTTGGCGTACTTGGCCAGCACCCCGCGCTTGTACCTCGGCTCCGGCTGCACCCACGCCTGGCGGCGGCGCTCGATCTCGGCTTCCGGCACGTGGAGGGTCAGTTCGCAGGTTTCGGCGTTCAACTCGATGGTGTCGCCCTCGTGGACCAACGCAATCGGCCCGCCCACGTAGGCTTCCGGCGCCACGTGGCCGACGACCAGCCCGAAGGTGCCGCCCGAGAAGCGCCCGTCGGTGATCAGCCCCACGCTGTCGCCCAGGCCCTTGCCGATGATGGCCGAGGTGGGCGAGAGCATTTCGCGCATACCGGGGCCACCCTTCGGCCCCTCGTAGCGGATGACCAGCACGTCGCCGGGGTTGATCCGGTCACTCATGATGGCGTGCATCGATTCTTCCTCCGACTCGAAGACGCGGGCCGGGCCGGTGATCTTGATGGATTTCAGGCCGCTGATCTTGGCCACAGAGCCTTCGGGCGCGAGGTTGCCGCGCAGGATGGCGAGGTGGCCCTGGGCGTAGAGCGGCTGATCGTAGGGACGAATCACGTCCTGGCCCTCGTTCGGCACGTCCGGCTCACCCTCGAGATTCTCGGCGATGGTCTTGCCGGTCACGGTCAGGCAGTCGCCGTGGAGCAGTCCGGCCTTCAGCAGCATCTTCATGACGCGGGGAATGCCGCCGACCTCGTGCAGATCGGTGGCGACGTACTGGCCGCTGGGCTTGAGGTCACAGAACACCGGGGTCGCCTCACGGATGCGCTCGAAGTCGGCCAGGGTCAGGTCGATGTCGCAGGCGTGGGCAATCGCCATCAGGTGCAGCACGGCATTGGTCGAGCCGCCGACGCCCATGGTCACGGTGATGGCGTTCTCGAAGGCTTTCTTGGTCAGGATATCCAGCGGGCGGATGTCGGCCTCGATGAGTTTGAGCAGGGCGCGGGCGCTGTCGGCACTGGAAACGGCTTTCTCGGCGTCCACCGCGCTCATGGTGCTGGAAAACGGCAGGCTCATGCCCATCGCCTCGAAGGCCGACGACATGGTGTTGGCGGTGTACATGCCGCCGCAACTGCCGTTGCCGGGGCAGGCGCGGCGCTCGATCTCGTTGAAGTCCTCGCGGCTCATCTTGCCCGCGCCGAGTGCGCCCACCGCCTCGAAGACCGACACGATGGTCAGGTCTTTGCCGTCGTAGTGGCCGGGCTTGATGGTGCCGCCGTAGACGAAGATGGCCGGGATGTTCAGTCGGGCAATGCCGATCATGGCTCCCGGCATATTCTTGTCGCAGCCGCCCACCACGATCACGCCGTCGTGCGACTGGCCCCGGCTGACCGTCTCGATGCTGTCGGCGATGACTTCACGCGACACCAGCGAGCACTTCATGCCCTCGGTGCCCATGCTGATACCGTCCGACACGGTGATGGTGCCGTAAACCTGCGGCATGCCGCCGCCTTCCTGAATCGCGCCGGTGATGTGCCCAGCCAGTTCGCCCAGCCCGTTGTTGCAGGGCGTGATGTTGCTCTGGGCGTGCGCCACCCCGATGATCGGCTTTTCGAAATCGCCGTCGGTAAAGCCCACTGCCCGCAGCATGGCCCGGTTGGGCGCGCGCTCGTCGCCCTGGGTGACGTGATGGGAGTTCCAGTTGAGCTTCCGCTTGGTGGTGGTGTCGGTCATACGGCTAGTCTAGAGCCTGGAGCGCGCCGCGGCGATCAGGCGTCTGGGCAGCCGGGGAATGAAAAAAGCGACCACTCGGGCCGCTGATTTCTAAAGGATAGCGCGGTATACAGGCGAAGTCAAGGACCATGCACTGAATTTCACTCAGACTCGCACCTGCAACTGATTCAACCCCCGGATCACGAAGCCGCCGCCGTACTCCGCCGGGGCGTCGGGGTCAGCCAAGTGCAGGCCGGGCGCGTGCCGGACCAGCGCCCGCAGGCTGAGTGAGAGTTCCAACCGAGCCAGCGGCGCGCCGAGGCAGTAGTGGCGGCCCAGCCCGAAAGTTAGATGCGGGTTGGGATCGCGGCGAAGATTCAGTTCGTCCGGCGAGTCGAATCGGCGCGGATCGCGGTTGCCGCTGGCGTAGACCAGGGCCACCTGATCGCCCGTCTTCAGGGGGACGCCGTTCCAGATCAGGTCTTCCAGCACGTAGCGCTCGAACATCGGCAGCGGCGTATCGAAGCGCAGCAGTTCCTCGACGGCGCTGCGAAACGGCTTGAGGTCACTCGCGCCCGACGCCTGAACAAGCTGCTCCCAGTGCTCAGGCTGCCGCAGCAACGCCAATATGCCCGCCGACAATCCGTTGACGCTGGCCTCGTGCCCGGCGTTGAGTAGCAGGATGCAGGTATCGGTCAGCTCGGACTCACTCAGCACCTGGCCGCCGTCCTCGACCTGCACCAGCGCGGTAATCAGGTCATCCTGGGGGTCGGCGCGGCGCTCGGCGGCCAGGGTGCGAACCAGGGCGCTGAATTCCACGACGGCCCGCTCGGCTGCCGATTGCTGCGAGCGGGTAAAGTGCGGCTCGTACAGCTTGACGATGGCCGCGCTCCAGGGGCGCAGCTGAGCGCGCTCGGCCTCCGGCACGCCCAGCAGCTCGGCAATCACCGTGACCGGCAGCGGCTCGGCGTAGTCGGTCACCAGATCGAACGCGCGCCCCAGCGCCGAGAGCCGCTCGTCCAGAATTGCCTCGATGCGCGGCTGCAAGGTCTCCACCCGCCGAGGCGTGAAGGCCTTGCCCACTAGCGAGCGCAGCCGGGTGTGCTTTTCGCCTTCCGAGTCGAGCATGTGGTTGCCGTTGAAGGCGTCGAAGTGCTGCTGGGCCGGGTCGGGCGGCGGCCAGCCGAGTTCGTCGCGCGAATACAGGTGGGTTAGGGTGCGCCCGAAGCGCTTATCGCGCAGGATACCGGAAATGTCGTCGTAGCGCAGCACCACCGTCTTGCCCAGCGCCGCGTCGAAGAAGAGAGGCGTCTCGTCGCGCAAGCGTTCGAGCGCCGGGTAAGGGTTCTGGACGAAGGCCGGGTCGGTCAGCGGCAGATGGGGAGCCATACCCAGAGCATACGGGGCGGCTCACTCCAGCATGAACCGCACCGCCGTTCCCACGTGAATGGCAGTGGTATCGAACACCGGCACCGCAACGTCATCCGCTCCGACCAGCAGGCCGATTTCGGTGCAGCCGAGGATGATGGCCTGTGCGCCGCGCGACACCAGTTCGGCCATGACCCGGCGGTACATCTGGCGCGAGTCGTCCGTGGCGACGTTCTGGCACAGCTCGTCGAAGATGATGCGGTGCACCTCGGCGCGGTCTGCTGTACTGGGCACGATCACCTCCAGGCCGTACTTCTCCGAGAGCCGATCTGTGTAGAAGCCCTGCTCCATCGTGAAAGCGGTGGCGATCAGGCCAACTTTCTTCAGGCCAGCGGCCCGGATGGCCTCCCCGGTGGCGTCGGCGATGTGCAGCAGCGGCAAGCGGGTGGCCGCCTCGATCTGCGGGGCGACCTTGTGCATGGTGTTGGTGGCGAGCAGCAGGCCCTCGGCTCCGGCGCGCTCCAGACCGCGTGCGATGTCGGCCAGCAGCCCACCCGCCGCGTCCCACTCGCCATTCTTTTGCAGGGCCGCGATTTCGGCAAAGTCGACACTATGCAGCAGCAGCCGCGCCGAGGACAGGCCGCCGCGCTCACGGGCCACCCCCTCGTTGAGCAGGCGGTAATACTGGGCCGTGGAAGTCCACGACATGCCGCCGATGACGCCGACCAGTTTCATGGCGAGAGTGTAGGGCTTACCGTGAGCCGAAGATGCCGCCCTCGGCCTTGCTCAGTACGCCGCCGACGAATTCACCCATGCCCAGTACCGTGACGGGTGCGCCGCCCCAGGTGCCCTGGCCCTGCACCGGACCTTCCCAGTAGGCCACCGAGGTCGTCTTGGAGAGAAGTTCCTGATCGTCGCGCACGGCATTCAAGGTCAAATCGCCCCGGTCGGACGTCACCTTCCAGTCGAGGGTGTAGCTGCGGCCCGAGGGCGAGATCCACTGGCGTTGCGGGGCCATAGTCACGTTGCCGACCGCGCGGGCCACCCCGTCCGCGCCGACTTCCGACCCGGCAAGTTGCACCACCGCGCCGCTCAAATCCTTGACCCGGTAGAGCATCAGGTCCGAGCCGTCCGAGAGGTGCACCCCGAACCAGTCCCACAACGCATTGCGGCCCGGCTGCTGATCGCCCCACTGGTGGTCGAGCCAGGCCAGCCCCCGCGCCGGTTGGCCGCCAATGGTGCCCGTGACATTAAGCCGGGTCACACTCTGGTAATACAGTTGCCCGGTTGCAGGTGTGCCGGAGTAGCCGGGCGGATGCACCACCGGTCCCTTTTCGGGCATCAGGGTGAGTTGCAGCGGCCCGGCCCTGAGATCAAACGGCGCGGCGGGCGTGTTGGCGCTCTGGGTCAGCGTCCAGTCGCCCTGCCGGACATTCAGCGGCGGAAACGAGAATTTGCCGTCCTGCCGCCCCTCTTCCAGAAACGTCAGCTTACCGGTGGTGAGGTCGGTGATCGCCAGGTGCGCGGCGAAGTACGGAATGCCCTTGTAGTTGACCTTGAACTGCGCCCAGTGAAAAGCCTGCCGGGTGTCGGGCAGGTAGCCGGAGACATACCACCATTCGGTGGCGGCGTTGTTCGGTCCCAGGGCGGCGGGGTCGGGCATCCGGTCCGGGTCGAAGGCGACGGCGCGGGGCACGCAGGCAGTCAGGAGCACGGGAGCCAGCCAGAGCAAGCGTTTCATGGCTCACTCTAGGCGGGCCGGACGCCGGGAGACTGCGCGGGGGGCTACGCTCGCGGGTGGACGGTGCCGAGTCGCCCCGGCACCAGCCGCTGCAGCAGCGCCACCAAATCGTCGGCCATGAATTCGTAATCGTCGGGAATACCCAGCGTGAGAATGCGTTCGTCGGGCAGCGCACCTCTGAAGCGGGTCCGCAGTTCGTCACGGTGACGCTTTTCCATGCACACGGCGACATCGGCCCACTCCAGCAGGTCGCGGGTCAGCGGCGTCTCGGCGCGCCTGTCGGTGCCTGCCGAGGCGACCTGCCAGCCGGGCACGCTGCGAAAAACCAGCTCGGCGGTGGGGCTGCGTAGTTTGTTGTGGGTGCAGACGAACACGACCCGCAACGGGCGCTCGTGGGCGGGCGTCAAGGCTCGCGCCCGCGCTCCAGCCAGGAGATTTCATTGGCGGCGAAGTGAGCGGGCGCGTGCCGGGTCGTCCACATCACCGCCGCCGCGATGTCGTAGGGCACCCGGCGGTACTCCACGTTCCAGCTTCCAGCCGTGTGGGTGAGGAGAACCCAGCGGGCCAGCGGTAGGCCATCTTTCTGGCGCGACACCGGGCCAGCGTTGACCACCGTGACGCCGCCCACCACCGTCAGCATCTCGCGGTGGGTGTGGCCGACGATGCAGAGTTTGCCCTCAAAGCCGTCCAGGCGCTCCCGAAGTTCAGCGAAGGTGGCGGGCCGCTCCTGCTCTCCCCTGCCAGTTGCGGTGAGCATCAAGGCTTCCCAGGGATCACGCGGGCTGCCGTGGGCCAGGCGCACCTCACCGCCCGCCACGTCGAGGAAAGTGGGCAAAGCGCTGAGCTGCTGCGGCGCGTCGGCGGGCAACTGCGAGCGCACCCAGTCACGCATCGCCTCCTTCCCTGCCCGCTGGCCCGAGACCCGCTCGTCGGTGTTGCCGCGCACGCTCGACGGGGCGTGCTCAGCCTGCAGCGCCCAGGCCCGGCCCGGATCCGCCGCGCCCCAGGCCGTGTCACCGAGGTTGTAGAGGACGTCCGGCGCAGCGGCCTTGATGTCGGCCAGCACCGCCTCCAACGCAAAGGCGTTGCCGTGAACGTCGGACAGAACCGCCAATCTCATGTCAGCGGCCCTACGATTGGGGACGCCGCAAAAAGGACATCACGACGCCGAAGAGCAGACAGGTCACCAGCAGCGAAACAAGGCTCACACCGAGGCTGAAGGCGGGCGAGAGCAGGTCCTGGCTGAGCTTGTAGACGCCGAACGGCAGTGCCCAGCCGAGCGCGTACAGCCCGGTGCGCCGAGCGAAGTCGGCGGTGCGGCTGGCCTGCGGAAAGAGCTGGACATTGAAGATGAAGGCCGGGATCAGCAGCAGTTGCGACAGAAAAAACCACAGCGGCAAGGTATTCAGGCCGCCGTACTGACTGGCCGCGAAAAAGACATTGAGGGCCGCCATGATCACGGCAGCGATAAGGGCGATCCGGAGAAGTGGATACATGAAGGGCAGTCTACCCGGCAACCTCAGCGCAACAGCCCCACCGGGAAAACCAGTGCTCTGCACGTCATTCCGGTTAACCTCTCGGATTAAGCGAGTAAACGCCCTGACCTGCTGTGAACAGCCCGGTACGGAGGCACCCTACAACCAGAGCGCTTGTCCACCCGTCAGACGGCGTTAAAGCTTCGAGTCGGTCATGGTCAGTCCACTGGCCCAGCTCCAATCAGGCCAGCACTACCCTTGACAGCTCTTAATGTTACGTGTAAGGTTAGCGGTAACTCAAAAGTAAAGAATTCTCGTTTCCAAGGAGTGTCGTGACTTCATCATCCATTACGCTGGCCGATGTGGCCAGTCAGGCAGGCGTCTCCAAAATGACGGTTTCAAAGGTCATCAACAAGAAACCCGGCATCTCCGAGACCACCCGGCAGCGTGTCATGCAGGCGGTCGATGAACTCGGCTACACCGTTCACGCCTCCGCCCGTGCGCTGGCCGGGGGCCGCACCCATACCCTGGGCGTGGTGGTGTCCTCGCTGGATTCGCAGTACTTCAGCGAACTGATGCGCGGCGCGGACATGACTGCCCGAGACGCGGGCCTGGAATTGCTGATCTCGACCACGCGGGCCAGTCACGAACACCGCAACATCGGGCGGCTGGCGCACGGTCTGGTTGACGGTCTGCTGATGGTGTTTCCAGCCTCGCTCGCTCCCTACGAGCGCAGCCTCAGGGCGCTGAGCCTGCCGGTGGTCGTGATCGCGCCCGGCACACAGGCGTCGGCGGAGCAGCAGCACTTCCCCAGCGTGGACGCCGACCACTACAGCGGAGCGCGCCAGGCCATGCAGCATCTGCTCTCACTCGGCCATCGCCGGATCGCCTTTATCGGCGGCCCGCCGCACCTGACCCCCAGCCGTGAGCGCCTGCGCGGCTACCGTGAAGGGCTGCTGACCGCCAGCATCGCCCCCGACGCCGCCCTGCAAGTCACCAGTGATTTCAGTCAGCGCAGCGGTTTTCAGGCGGCCCGAGAGCTGCTGGCCCTGGCGGAACGGCCCACCGCCATTTTCGCGCTCAACGACGTCTCGGCGTTCGGGGCCATCGAAGCCATCAAGGACGCAGGGCTGCGCGTGCCCGAAGACATCTCCGTGATCGGCTTCGACAACATCCCGCAGGCCAGCCAGGTCTTCCCGGCGCTGACGACCATCGAACAGCCCCTGCTGGAAATGGGGGCTGCCGGAACACGGCAGCTGCTCAATCTGATTCAGGGCGTGGGAGCCGTGACAGACCGCCTGATCGTGCCCACCGAACTGATCATCCGCGCTTCCACCGGGCCGCTCTTGTCTGTGGACCGCCGGATGTAACTTCAGCGGCTCCTCAACCTTTGCTTTCTGCCCAAGGACGCTCCGGCGCTCCTGTCCTCGCGACGTTCCCGGTCTCAGGCCCTTCCAGACCAAAGGCAGGTTGACCCATGTAGATGCCTCATCAAACCGGCCCATCCACCGTTCGTCTGCGGCCTTCCGACTTGCCCACCCCTTCAAGGAGTTGCCATGAAATACACTGCTCTGCTCACCTCGATGTTGCTCAGCGCCAGCAGTCTGGCCCAGGCCCAATCCACCCTGACGCTGTGGCACATCCAGACCCAGCCGGGGGCCAAGAAGATCATTCAGGACGCGGTGGACCGCTTCACCAAGGCCAACCCCAGCGTCAAGGTGGAAGTGACCCCGATTGCCAACGACACCTACAAGACCAAACTGAAAATCGCAGTGGGCGCCAACGACGCGCCCTGCATCTTCACGTCGTGGGGCGGCGGGCCGCTGTACGAGTACATCAAATCGAATCAGGTCCTTGATCTGACGTCCTACCTGAAAAAGGACGCCGCCTTCAAGAACCGCTTCGTCCCGGCCAGCTTCAGCGCCGTGACCTTCGGCAACAAGGTGTACGGTATTCCCTCAGAAAATACCTCGGTGGCTGTCGTGCTCTACAACAAGGCCCTCTTCAAGCAGTACAACCAGACGCCGCCCAAAACCTGGGACGACCTGCTCAAGCTGGTGGCCTTCTTCAAAACCAAGAATGTCTCTGCCTTCTCGCTGGCCAACAAGCCCAGGTGGCCGGGGTCGATGTTCTACGGCTACCTGGTCGACCGGATCGGCGGCCCGCAGGTCTTCAGCGACGCCGTAACCCGCGAAAACGGCGGCAGCTTCGCCAACCCGGTGTTCGTCAAGGCGGGCAGCATGCTTCAGGACCTGGTCAAGGCCGGGGCTTTCGCGCAGGGCTACAACGGCCTGGACTACGACAGCGGGGCCTCGCGTCAGCTGCTCTATTCCGGGCGGGCGGCCATGGAGCTGATGGGCACCTGGGAGATTTCCACCATCGCGTCCGAGAACCCGGCCTTCGCCAAGAACATCGACTTCTTCCCGTTCCCGGCAGTCGCAGGCGGCAAGGGCAACCCCAACAACGTGCTGGGCACGGTGGGCGACAACTTCTTCAGCGTCTCGAAGTCGTGCAAGAACCCCGACGCCGCCTACAAGCTGTTGACCTACCTGACCGACGAGCAGTCGGTGCAGGGTCGGGTGGCCGACAACCGCCTGCCGCCAATGAAGAACCTGAAACTGACCGACCCGGTGCTCATCAAGATTGCCAACACGGTGGCCAGGGCCCCCAGCGTGCAGCTGTGGTACGACCAGGACCTGTCTCCGCAACTCGGCCAGCTGCACCTCGACACCAGCCAGGCGCTGCTGGGCCTGTCGACCACCCCGCAGGCCGCCGCCGATCAGATGGAAACGCTGGCCAAGAAACTCGCGAAGTAAAGCATCTGGGGCTGCCCGAACCTGATCCAGTTGGCCGCGCTCCGGCGGCCCCACCTGCACCGCAAGGAGCTTGACCATGAGTCTTGTCACCGAGAGAATCCGCCCCCAGGCGACCCTGATCCAGCAGACCCGGCGCTCCAACGCACTGGTCGCCGCCGTGTTCTTGCTGCCCGCCGTGCTGCTGTTGCTGCTGTTCTTGCTGTATCCGCTGCTGGCCAATTTCCGGCTGTCGTTTGTCGAATGGAACGGCCTGGGCAACACCGCCAAGTTCGTCGGTCTGCAAAACTGGGTGCAACTCGTTCACGACCCGGTGTTCCTGCGGGCCATTCTCAACAACCTGACGCTGGCCGCGCTCTCGATTTTGATTCAGCTGCCGCTGGGGTTGACGCTGGCCTTCATGCTCGACAAGGCCGGGCGCGGCTCGGTGGTGCTCAAGGTGTTGTACTTCCTGCCGTTGCTGATGTCGAGCGTGGCGATTGGCACCATCTTCAAGAATCTGTACGACCCCAATTTCGGGCCGCTCAATGCCGTGCTGCGCGCCGCCCACTTGGATGGCCTGGCCCGTGACTGGCTGGGTGACCCGGCGCTGGCGATGGCCTCGGTGATCCTAGTGGTCTGCTGGCAGAACATTCCCTTTTATATGCTGCTGTTTCTGGCCGGGCTGTCGGGGATGCCCGCCGAACTGCGTGAGGCCGCCACCCTCGACGGCGCGTCCGAGTCGGTGATTTTCCGGCGCATCACCATTCCCTTCTTGCAGGGCACCATCCGTACCGCCCTGGTGCTGTCGTTGATCGGTTCGCTGCGCTACTTCGATCTGATCTTCGTGATGACCGGGGGCGGCCCCTCTGGATCGTCGGAGGTGATGGCGACCTACATGTACCGCACCGTGTTCAGCGGCTTCAACATCGGCTACGGGGCGGCCATCTCCAGCGCCATGTTCGTGATCGTGATTATCGCGTCCGCTCTGACCCTGCGCGCCACCCGGCGCTTCGAAACGGAGGTGTGAGATGACCGCACCAGTCCGCTCCAATTCGTCGAGTCGGGTCCTCACCGGCGGCATGGCCGTGCTGTGGCTGCTGATCACCACCCTGCCCTTCGTGTTTCTGGTGTTCACCACCTTAAAATCTCAGGCCGACATCTACTCCACGCCGGTCTGGGCATTGCCCAAAACACTGGATTTCAGCAATTACCTGCTGGTCTTACAGGGTTCCTTCTGGACCTACCTGAAAAACAGCGCCCTGGTGGTCGTCGTCTCCATCATACTGACGGTGCTGCTCAGCAGCATGGCAGCCTTCGCCTTCGCCCGGCTCAAGTTTCGCTTCAGCGGCGCGGTCTTCGGCCTGATCGTCGCCTCGCTCATCGTGCCGGTACACGTCACGCTGATTCCGATTTATCTGCTGATGCGCTCGCTGGGCCTATACGACACGGTATTCGCCTTGATCGGGCCGTATGTGGCCTTCAGCCTGCCGATCAGCATCTTTATCCTGACCGAGTTCATGCGCCAGATTCCCCGCGAGATGGAAGAATCGGCGCAGATTGACGGCTGCGGGCCGTTCCGGATGTTCGCCTCCATCTTCCTGCCGCTCAGCGGGCCGGGACTGGCTACGGTGGCGATCTACAACGGCATCGGCATGTGGAACGAGTTCATCTTCGCCTACGTGCTGACCTCCACTCCGGCCCACCGCACCCTGCCGCTGGCGATCTGGGACTTTCAGAGCGAACACAGCGCCAACATGCCCGCGATTCTGGCAGTCGTCACGCTGACGGCCCTGCCACTGATCGTCGCCTACATCTTCGGCCAGGAACGTATCATCAAAGGCATGATGGCCGGTTCGGTCAAAGGCTGACGTGACTCAACTCCTCAAAGGAACCCCCAAGCCATGACAACTCCCCTACGTGTGGCCGTGGTCGGCTGCGGCTTTATCAGCGACATCTACTTCCAGACCCTTCAAACCTTCGCGAACGTGCAGGTGGTGGCCTGCGCCGATCTGAACCCTCAGCAGGCCGAGCGGGCGGCCGGGCAGTACGGCATCGCCCAGGTGCTGACGCCCGCAGAAGCCTACGCCCACCCCGACATTGATTTGGTTCTCAACCTGACCATTCCGGCAGCCCACGCCGAAGTCTCGCTCGCGGCCCTGCACGGCGGCAAGCACGTCTACAACGAAAAACCGCTGGCGCTGGGGCTGGCTGAGGCGCAGGAGATGCTTCAACTGGCCGCCGAGCGGGGGCTGCGTATCGGTTGCGCCCCCGACACGGTGCTGGGCGCGGGCTTGCAAACCTGCCGCGAACTTCTGGACAGCGGCGTCATCGGCCAGCCGGTCGCCGCCACCGCTTTCATGGCCAACCACGGCCACGAGAGCTGGCATCCGCAGCCGGACTTCTACTATCAGCCGGGCGCAGGTCCACTGTTCGATATGGGGCCGTATTACCTGACGGCGCTGATCAACCTGATGGGCCCGGTGGAGCGCGTATCGGGCATGGCGCGGGCCAGCTTCGAGACGCGTACCATCACCAGCCAGCCACGAGCGGGTCAGACGGTGCAGGTCAACACCCCCACCCACATCGCCGGACAACTGGCGTTTGAAAACGGCGCGATCGGCACGCTGATCACCTCGTTTGACGTGTGGGGCTCACACCTGCCGCTGCTGGAGATTCACGGCACCGAAGGCAGCCTGAGCCTGCCCGACCCCAACACCTTCGGCGGCCCGGTGCGGCTCAAGCGCAGCGGGGGCGAGTGGGAAGACGTGAGCGTCAGCCGGCCTTACGCTGAAAACTCGCGCGGGCTGGGTGTCGCCGATCTGGCTCAGGCCATTGAGCAGGGGCGGCCCCACCGGGCCAGCGGAGAAGTGGCCTACCACGTTCTGGAGATCATGCACGGCCTGCTCAGGAGTGCCGAAACCCGCGCCGAGGTGACGATAGACAGCCGCCCGGCGCGTCCTGAGCCGCTGAGCGCCGCGCCCCTACCCTCCCGCACCCCCGCACTGGAGACTGCCCATGACTGAACCGTCCACCGCTAACACGCCCAAACGCGCCCTGATGGTCTGGGGCGGCTGGGAAGGCCACGAACCGCAGCAAACCACCCAGCGCTTCGCCGAATTGCTGCGGGCCGAGGGCTTCGAGGTCACCGTCACGGGTGATCTGGACGTTTACCTGGACGCCGATCTGCTCGCCTCCCAGTCGCTGATCGTGCAGTGCTACACCATGAGTACCTTGACTGCCGAGCAGGAACAGGGTTTGCTGGCGGCCATTCGCGGCGGGGTGGGATTTGGCGGCTGGCATGGCGGCAGCGGCGACGCCTTTCGCAACAACCCGGAGTATCAGTTCATGGTCGGCGGGCAGTGGGTGGCGCACCCCGGCAACATCATCGATTACACGGTTCAGATCACCGGGCAAGACCCCATCACCGAGGGCCTGAGCGACTTTGCCATGCACTCCGAGCAGTACTACATGCATGTCGATCCCAGCAACGAGGTGCTGGCGACCACCACCTTCGGCGGCGACGTGCTGCCGTGGATTGCCGGGACCGTCATGCCGGTGGTGTGGAAGCGGCGCTGGGGAGTGGGCAAGGTGTTTTACTGCGGCCTGGGCCATGTCAACGCCGACTTCGAGGTCAAGGAAGCCAGAGAGCTGACCCTGCGTGGCCTGCTGTGGGCTGCCAGCGCTGTTCCTTCTTCAATGAAGGAGATTTCCCAAGCCTGAATTCAGACCCAAATCCGCAGACAGGTTCAGTTTCGGTCTCTGAACTGTCAGCAATCCCTGCGGCGAAGCCACCCGCACACTGTTGAGCACTTCCTGGCGAAATGATCAGTGACGAAGCTCTTCGACGAGGAGGGGACCAAACTTGATGGCCCCCTCGCGCAAGATTTCTTGCCTGTCTTGGACGACATGCTGGTGCAGCTATCCTTACATATCCCAGTCACTCAGAGGAGAGCAGTGGCGGCGATCAATCCCAGTCAGGGGCCAGTTGTGGTGGGTTGGCAATCCGCTCGCCCCGGTCGAGCGTGGCGATCCGGGCTATGTCCTCTTCACTCAACTGTAAGTCCAGGGCCTTCAGGTTGCTTTCCAGGTTCTCGCGGCGGGTGGACGAGGAAATTACCGAATGGCCCTGCGCCATTGCCCAGGCGAGCGCGACCTGGGCGGGGGTCGCCTGATGCTGCCGGGCGATGTCTTTCATCACCTCATCGTTCATGACTTTCCCCACGACCAGCGTCATATATGACGTCAGATGAAGCCCCTCATTCTTGGCAAAGTCGACCAGGGCGCGGTTTTGTAAATAGGGGTGGATCTCGACCTGGTTGGTGACAATCGGCACATCACCCAGAATCTCGCGGGCCTGTTTCAACCCCTGGATGGTGAAATTCGATACCCCGATCTGTTTTGTCAGCCCCAGGTCTCGCGCCTGTGCCAGCGCCGTCAGGTATTCTTCCGGCTTCACTTCACCCTGGGGTGCGGGCCAGTGAATCAGCGTTAGGTCCACGGCGTCCACTCCCAGCTTCTCTACACTCTTGCGCAGGCTGGGCACCAGGCGGTCGCGCCCGTTAGTTGGGGGGCATGATCTTGGTCGTGATGAACAGCGCGTCCCTGACCAGGCCACTTTCGCCCAGCACTTTGCCAATCTCCGCCTCGTTGCCGTAGCCCTGAGCCATGTCGATGGCCCGGTAGCCCGCCGCCAGAGCCATGCGCACTGAATCGGTCACCACTTGGTCTTTTAAGCGGAAAGTTCCCAGACCGAACTTCGGAACAGGGCCGAGCATCTCGATAGACATGCACCATACTTATCACGTCGTCCGTCTTGTTGCCCTGACTCTGCCCTCGAAATACGGCTGGAAGAGGTGGCGTGAAATTCAGATCCCCCCTCCCTGAACGATGCGATGTGAGCTGAATAACGCTGAGCGGCGGCCTGCATCAGAAGCCCTACTCCCCAGTGTCGGGTGTGTTGGCTGGGAGCGACGGCGTTACGTCCTGGACGCGGATACCGCTCTGGGTCGAGAGGATCAGCATTTCCTTGCGGCCAAGTTGGACGAGATTCCAGTCCATTCCGGCCTTCTGGCTGAGGCCAAAGACGTCGCCGGACGAACAGACGAAGCAGTAGCATCTGTGAACGGCAGTTTGCCTGCCGGGCCGGGTGCCCGGTCTGCATGTCGTAAGGGATCAGGGCAGCGGGAGGGGTGGGCAAGAGTCCTCGGTCGGATGCATTGCCTTAAGCCGTTTCATAGCCGATGGATTCGTCACAGTAAAACCTGTTGATAATGCTCCACCGTCGGGAAAGGATAGTAAAAGTGGTGCAGCAACGTTCTCCACTGCTCATACTCCGGGCTGCCGCGAAAGCCCTCGGTGTGGTCCGCCAGCGTTTCCCACCAGACGAACAGGACGTACTTGTGGTCGTCCTCGAGGCATCGTTGCAACTCGTGGCGGAGGTAGCCAGGCATAGTGCTGATGATGGCCTGAGCCTCAGCAAACGCCGCCTCGAAATCGGCGGTCTGGCCGGGACGGATGTGGAGCAAGGCGACTTCCTGAATCATGGGCGGCTCCTTTTAAAAGCGTAACTCTGGTTCCAGGTATAGCTGAAGATCAGGCCCATCGTTAGACCCCTCCACAGGGCGAAGAACAAATCGGGGCGCGGCGCAGCGTATGGGCCAGGGTGAAGAGAAACATGAAGAGTCCTGTCGTCATGCCCACCACCAGCCCAGAGGCACAGGCCTCAGCGCCGCGAGATTCGAGAGCTGTGGCCACTGAGTCAGAAAAATGATGACAGCCAGGACCAGCGCACTCCAGGCCAAGAGAGGTAGTTCAGCCAACCACTGTCCACGCCACTGATGGTCTATCAGCAAGAGCACTGCGAGAACTGACGCGCCAAGGATAAGAAGCGGACAGGCGGGGCTAAGTAGGTGACAGTTTCTGGGCGCACGTGTGGAAGGCGCGGATAGACGCGCGTTCAGTGCTGCTCCAGAGCATATTGACGAGGGCAGTCTTGAGGGTATTGAGGCCGTACCGCATCACCGAAACGGCTAGACGTCCGTGAGCAAGTACCCAT
>NZ_WXZL01000089.1 GCF_009982895.1 Deinococcus alpinitundrae
TGCGGTTTATAGTTTCATGCAAAAAAGTGCGTCGTGAACGGCATTCAGCTGATTCATTTCTAGAAATAACTCCGCGAGGCGCACCTCGGTCAGGAACTTCTGTCGAACGTATCGTGCCAATTTGCCCCAGTCAGGCCAGGCTGGATCGCCCGGATCCGGGCGATCCAAGAACTCAAAGTGGCAGAGCAAGAAGCTAAGGAGACTCAAGCAGAGGAAGCGCAGCACGCCTCGTTTGGTCTGTTGGCCGAACCTCCCAAAGCCAAAGCGACTCTTGAGGGTTTTGAAGAGGGCCTCGATTTTCCAGCGACGTTTCCCGGTGCGCTGGATGACCTGGGCCGTGCGTGGTACGGTCGAGACGATGAAGCGCCGTTCCTGAGCGTCGCCTTTTTTGGCAGGCAGCCACACCCAAGTCACCCAAAGCGTCACGCCAGGAAGATCGTGCAACTCGATCTTCCTGCCTGAGGTCGTGATGTCCCGCAAGTGTTGCCCAGTCGAAGTTTTTCGATCTGCCCGCATCCCGATGAATCCCGCGAACTTGAGCGCGATGATGCCTTGGATGAATTCTTTGCTGCTGAATCCTCCATCAGCCAGCAGGTGAATGGTCTTGCTGCTGTGGCGGACTTCCGCTGGAAGTCCGCGCAGGAGCTTCAAGGCCAGTTGGGTAGGCGAGGGCTCGCCCTTGCCCCGCCAGATTAAGAAGGACCAAGGCAGGCGCAGTTCTCCGCAACAGAGGTACAGCAGTACGAC
>NZ_WXZL01000090.1 GCF_009982895.1 Deinococcus alpinitundrae
CGACGAAATGAAAGCCGATCAAGGTTGAGGAGAGGCGTTCTAGATCCCGGCCCAATCGACGAAAACGTGACAACCACGCGAACGAACGCTCGACCACCCAGCGTTTTGGCAGTAGCACGAATCCTCGTGAAGCGTCCGGACGCTTCACGACGACCAACTCAATGTTGCTCTTGCGCGCGGCTTCAAGCGCGTGTTCGCCGGTGTAACCCTGATCGGCAAACACCACTTCCAGCATCCCACCGGTCAACTCCTGGGCGTTGTGGCACAGTGCCTCCACCTGCGTCCGGTCCTGTTCATTGGCGGGCGACGTGGTCAACGTCAACAGGTGACCCAGCGTATCCACCGCGAGATGGACCTTGGTGCCCTTGCGCTTCTTCGCGCCATCAAACCCGGCGCGGTGACCACTCTCCGGCGTGCTTTGCAGGGTGCGGCTGTCGATGATGATTGCCGTGGGCTCACCACCACGCTGCTGCTGAACGCGGCTGAGCAGGCGCAAGTCATGGACGGCGTTCTCAAAACACCCGGCGTCGAACCAGCGTTTCGCCTGGCTGCGAACCACCTCTGCCGGTGGAAGATCATGCGGCAGAAAGGCCCATTGCGCTCCTGTTCGACTCATCCACAACAGTGCATTGAGCACTTCCCGCAGCGGAAATTTCCGCTGCGGGGCATCCTCCGGGGTCAACGCCAGGTACGGCAGTAAGAAGTGGTACGTCTCGTCATCGACATCACTCGGGTACGCAC
>NZ_WXZL01000091.1 GCF_009982895.1 Deinococcus alpinitundrae
GGGGTTCTGGCAAGTTATTGCTGGTAGGGCGTAATCGAGGAGCAATGGGAGCAGATCGCCTGAAGTTCAGGCCACCTGTTGTACGACGGCCTTCCAGCTTCGCAGCGCAGTTCCCAGGAAAAATCGCCGGTCGTGAGCGGGGATAGTTGAGCGGGTAGAGCCGTGAAGGTTGGTGTCTTGGGCAGAACAGCGCCGATGACGACGCTTGCCCGCTGATTCTGGCGTGCAGGTCGAGAAATCCTTGGGTTCGCCTGACCTGCCGGAAACCCAGCTGGGCCCGTTCTTGACGTCGTGTGGGCCGATGAGATTGTTCAATCAGGTTATTGCAGCGAGCGGACGAGATCACCTCCTGGTGATCGACGTCATCCAGCGTCGGAAGCTCGCGGATGGCCGCCCCATAGCTTGCCAGCTTGTCAGTGCAGACTGTTTCTGGGACGTGATATTCACCCAGCAGACGTTGGAAGAATGCCGTCGCTGCCGAGGTGTCGCGGTGCCGCTGGAGGAACACGTCGAGCACGGTTCCGTGTTCGTCGACAGCCCGCCATAGCCAATGGATCACCCCACCCACGACGACGTGCATCTCGTCCAGATGCCACCGGGAACCCCGGCGGGGTTCCCGGTGGCGCAAGTGTTGAGCGAATTCACCACTGAAATTGATGCACCAGGCGCGGATGGATTCGCGGGACACTTCGATACCCCGCTCAAACAGCAACTCTTCGA
>NZ_WXZL01000092.1 GCF_009982895.1 Deinococcus alpinitundrae
CGGAATCCGGGAGGACCATCTCCCAAGGCTAAATACTACCTAGTGACCGATAGTGAACCAGTACCGTGAGGGAAAGGTGAAAAGCACCCCGGAAGGGGAGTGAAATAGTACCTGAAACCGTGTGCCTACAAGTAGTCAGAGCCCGTTAATGGGTGATGGCGTGCCTTTTGTAGAATGAACCGGCGAGTTACGATTTGATGCAAGGTTAAGCAGTAAATGTGGAGCCGTAGCGAAAGCGAGTCTGAATAGGGCGTTTAGTATTTGGTCGTAGACCCGAAACCAGGTGATCTACCCTTGGTCAGGTTGAAGTTCAGGTAACACTGAATGGAGGACCGAACCGACTTACGTTGAAAAGTGAGCGGATGAACTGAGGGTAGCGGAGAAATTCCAATCGAACCTGGAGATAGCTGGTTCTCTCCGAAATAGCTTTAGGGCTAGCCTCGGAATTAGGATCGTGGAGGTAGAGCCACTGTTTGGACTAGGGGCCCGTCATGGGTTACCGAATTCAGACAAACTCCGAATGCCAATTAATTTAACTTGGGAGTCAGAACATGGGTGATAAGGTCCGTGTTCGAAAGGGAAACAGCCCAGACCACCAGCTAAGGTCCCAAAATATATGTTAAGTGGAAAAGGATGTGGCGTTGCCCAGACAACTAGGATGTTGGCTTAGAAGCAGCCATCATTTAAAGAGTGCGTAATAGCTCACTAGTCGAGTG
>NZ_WXZL01000093.1 GCF_009982895.1 Deinococcus alpinitundrae
TCCAGCCGCGCCCGCTCCGCTTCGGTGCGCGAGAAGCTGTCCTGCTTGTTCTTGCCGAACAGCGTCCAGGCCGCGATGATGCTGCCAGCGACAGGAACGATCCAGGCCAGCAACTCGCCGGGAGAAGCATTCACGTCGCCTCACTCTTGGCATTCACGCCCTGCCGGATGCAGCCGAGCACCAACGCCACGGCGGGGCCGAACTGGACGGTAGGACCGACACTGAGTGCCACGCCCAGGCCGATGGTCATGACCAGTACGCCAGTCAGGATGTAGCCCAGCGTCAGCCATACCCGGCCCCGCGCCGCGAGCAGGAAGGCCGCGCCGAAGACCAGCAGCGCCGGCCACACCCACCACGGCACGTCCAGCCCGCCGAAGGTTTCCAGCGCCACGTAAGAGGGTCTGCCGTTCGGCCAGCACAGCATTCCAGCTGAAACGAGCAGGCTCACGGCGTAGTTGATCCGGATGCGCCATCTGGCCGCCCTCATTGCCCGGCCCGCCAGATGGTGTTCCACTCACCGTTGAATCGCTGTTCGACCCTCGGCACGCCGCCGTCATCTGACCGGGCGGTGAGCCACAAGCGCCGCTCACGGGGGTAGGAGCCGCGCAAGACGAAGTAGCCGATGGGGGGCAGCACGCCGTCCCCAGCAGTACGGAAGCGCAGTACAGCCTTTGAGGTTAACGG
>NZ_WXZL01000094.1 GCF_009982895.1 Deinococcus alpinitundrae
GCATCACCGCGATCACGTGCGCAGAATCCTGCATCAGTTGGGCTTTTCCCGTCAGAAGCCCGACAAACGCGCACTGGAACAGAACCCGGAAGCGGTGGCTACCTGGATTCACACCACCCTTCCCGAGATCAAAAAAAAGTAGCTGCTGGAGCGACACTGGTCTTCCTGGATGAAGTCGGCTTCAGTCTCAAAGGGACAGTCAAGGGCACCTGGGCGCTGCGCGGCCAGACGCCTGTGGTGTTCGGGAAAGCCAGCTGGGACAAGGTTTCGACAATCGGTGCAGTCAGCACTACGGGTCAGTTCCTGCAGCACACGCAACATGGCGCGTTCAAAGGCCCGGATGTGATTCGCTTCCTGCAGCACGTGTTGACGCACGTCCCAGGAGCGGTCGTGGTGGTGCTGGACAATGCGGGCATCCACAAGACGAAGGCCGTCACGGCCTTCGTCTCGGGTGAATCCCGGCTGTCCCTCCAGTACCTTCCACCCTATGCCCCAGAGTTGAACCCTATTGAACTGGTGTGGGCCTACATCAAGCGGAATGTGCTAGGGAATTTCTGCGCACGGACGTTGAAGGAACTCAAGGCACGCCTGAAGGTCGGGTGGCAGCGCGTCCGATATGTGCGCCTCCCTGATCGCCTCCTGCACAGCTACCTCCCATCGTGAACTTCAGCCGAGATCAATA
>NZ_WXZL01000095.1 GCF_009982895.1 Deinococcus alpinitundrae
TACGGCGGAGGCCGGGGACTGCCGACCGACTGGTTGCTGTGGCCGTCGGCGGGCTACGCCTGTGTGGTCATGGATACCCGCGGTCAGGGCAGCGCGTGGAGTACCGGCGACACCCCCGATCCGCAGGCGGGCGGAGAGCCGCACCTGCCGGGCTTTATGACGCAGGGCATCGCGATGCGGGAGACGTACTACTACCGCCGACTCTACACCGATGCCGTGCGCGCCGTGGAAGCGGCGCGCAGTCATCCGCTGATCGACCCTGAGCGCGTCGCCGTGAGTGGCGGCAGCCAGGGGGGTGGGCTGGCCCTGGCTGCCGCTGGCCTGACACCGGACGTGGCGATTTGCCTGCCGGACGTCCCGTTTCTGTGCCACTTCAGCCGCGCCTTGACCCTCACCGATAGCGCTCCCTTCAGTGAAGTGGCCGCCTACCTGCGGGTGCACCGCAACCGGGTGCCGGAAGTCATGCAGACCCTGAGCTACTTCGATGGCATGCACTTCGCGAAGAGGGCCAGGGCGCAGGCTTTGTTTTCGGTTGCCCTGATGGACACCGTGTGTCCCCCCAGCACCGTTTACGCGGCTTATAACCGGTATGGCGGCGAGAAGTCCATATGCGTTTACCCGTTCAACGGACACGAGGGCGGCGGCACTCAGCAGGCTGTGGAGAAGCTG
>NZ_WXZL01000096.1 GCF_009982895.1 Deinococcus alpinitundrae
CTCACCTCCAACCGCACCCAGCTCGAGCAGGCGGTCAAATCGGCCCAGCTCGCCCTGCAAAACGCCCAGGAGACCTACAACGCTTCCAAGCAAATTTATGACGTGGGCGCGCTTGCCAAGAGTGCCCTCGATACCCAGGCCCTGGCGGTGCAGCAGGCCCAGGGCAACCTGGTGACGGCCCAGGCCAACCTCAGCGCCAACGCGACCGCCAGCGGCAGCGGCCTTAAGAATTTGCAGATCAGCGTGGACAGTGCCCGCATCGCCCTGCAACAGGCCCAGACGGCGGCGGCCAATGTCAAGGTGGTGGCTCCCTTCAGCGGGCAGATTACCGCAGTGGCCGTCACGGGCGGCGAGTACCTCAATGCGGGCAGCGAGGCCTTCAGCCTGGTCAGTTCGGTGCGCACCCTCACCTTCAATGCGCCGCCCAGCGAGGCCGCCGCCCTGACGGTGGGCCGCCTGCTCAGCTTCAAGGTCGGGCAGACGAGCTATCCCATCAAGATTTCGCAAAATCCCGGCGCGCCCACCGGCGGCAGCGTGCAGCTCACCGCCCGCTTTACTGGCGAGAAGTTGCCCCCGCTCGGCGCAGTGGGCACGGTGCAGTACATCTCCACGGTGGGCAAGGGCACGCTGGTGCCCACCACCGCCCTGCAAATCGACAAC
>NZ_WXZL01000097.1 GCF_009982895.1 Deinococcus alpinitundrae
TCCAGTCTTGGCTATGTCCCCCCTGCCGAGTTCGCTGCCCGCTATCATCCAACCTAGAAGTGACTTGCCTGCTGGTCCTGCGTTTTGGGTTCACTCCAATTCCGAAACGTCAGAAGCCGATATGGACAATGCTCTGCTTGACCTTCATCTTTTTGGCTGGCATGGACATCGGCAGGGCGCTTTATCACGCGGTTCATTAGCCCGGCCCGGTGGTACCTGGTGAGCGTCTAGCATCTGGACAGCGCCGTCTACGTCATGAATGAACACGGTAAGCCTGAGCTTAATCATGCAGGCTCAGCAGCTGACACGTGCCTCGCGAGTTCAGCAATGACGTGGCGGTGGTTGGGATGATCGCTGATCTGTCCTGTCATGACTACCACGAGGTCAAGCGTGGGAAACACAGCGATGTATTGCCCACCGTACCCGGTGGCATACCAGCCAGGTGTTTCATCCGGTCCTGGCAACCACCAGAGCCAGCCGTACTCCGGCAGACCCTCCATAAAGCTGTATCCCTTGACTCGCGGACAGGTCATCTGGCTGATCCAGACCGCAGGCACCACCGACCTTCCCTGCCACCAGCCTTGCTGAAGCACCAATTGGCCGAGACGTAGCATCTCGCGTGGCGTCAGGTGCAGCGTCCCTGAGCCCCATACC
>NZ_WXZL01000098.1 GCF_009982895.1 Deinococcus alpinitundrae
CATCCCGAACAAAACCTGGTTGCTACTTTCCGTTGGCATCACGCCTGCTGCCATGCTGCTCTCTTACGCTGTGCAGCGACTGCTCGACCCGTCCTTGCCGCAGGCTGTTTGGTCACTCACGCTGGTGTTCAGCTTTGCCGTGTACTTTTTTGGGGCGATAAGCGAGGAGCTGGGCTGGACGGGCTACGCACTCGACCCGCTGCAACACCGGTACGGTTGTCTGATGGCCAGCGTAGGCTTGGGCGTGTTGTGGTGGCTGTGGCACGTCATCCCTTATCACGTGACCGGACGCTCAACAGATTGGATCCTCTGGCAGGGTCTGGCCACAGTGATGTTTTGCATCATTATGGTTTGGATTTACAACCATGCTGGGCGCAGTGTCCTAACCTCCACTCTGTTTCACGCCGCCATCAACACCAGCATCGATGCTTTTCCCGTGAGCGGTTCTCATTACGACCCAAAGGTCATGGGCCTGATGCTGCTCGGGCTGACCCTGTTGGTCGCTATAAGCCCGAAGTTTTTGACGATGGCAGCGTTCCTGAAACGCGTTGATCTGGAATGAACCCCCTCGAGCGGACCAACGGCCAAGCCACTTCGCCCAGACCAGCCGCTAGGCTGCTCACAGCGCGAAGGAGCCTCAATGCCAGGACG
>NZ_WXZL01000009.1 GCF_009982895.1 Deinococcus alpinitundrae
ATGGCCGCAAAGCCATGAGTCTGGTGCGCTACGGTGCCGAGCGCCTCAGAAACGCGCTGAGATGGGATCCAGACGACTTGGCCGTGCTGTTTACAGTGCTGATAAGTTCTTTCTCAGCTCCAGGAGCGGCTTAAACGGAAGTTGTCGGGTACTGAGTTTGCTGCCAAACTCCCGAATACTCAGGCGCGCGCAGACTTACTGAACAGTGCCGGAGCCCTTGTGACACGGCCTATCACATTCGATGAGGCAGTAGAGATTGGCTGCTACCCAGCTCGAGAGGATATGTTTTTGCTGCTTCAAGGAGATATCATCCATACTGAAGCAGCTTTTTCGTTGGGGGAAAGAATCACAGGTGGAGCAAAATTTGTAGTAGTTAGCTCCACCTGTGATACCGTCCGAGGCCGCAAAAGGTCAAAAGCACTGCTCTATGAGGTTCACCCCATTTATAAGCCAACAAACAAAGAAGAGGTAGATCTAACAAAGTCTAGGTTGAACACCCTTTTGAGATTCAAAGAAGTCCAATATATGTACTTGCCACCCTTACCTGGAGACCCAGAGAATGTAATCGCAAACGTTATCAGCTTTGATGATCCTGCCATTGCACGAATCGATGATATTGTCCTAGCTCACAGAATTGCTTCACTCAGTTTGCCAGGGTGGCGAATATTAGCCTCGTTATTGAGATCAAATTTAACCCGAGAAGGAAGTTTTGAAGCCCAAATGCGATTTGCATTCGCCTCTCAATCGAACTTAACTTCTCCAAATATGAAAGCCTAATAAAACATTTAATCCCGGCAGACGGGATTTTCTCATTTTAAAAAGCCCCCTGCACGACCGCCGAAGCGGATGCAGGGTGCCTTTGACTTGCGGATTTGTGGGGTTTTACTTCGGCCAGATCTGCTTACTGTCCACCTTGACGCCCGCCGTTACCGGTGCCGGATGCCCTGGGGACAGATGACGGCGGGTGTTTGCTGAAGCCCCTGCCGTTCAGAGTTTGCTTTGTTGCAGTTTGAAGAAACTGCTAATTTTGAGTGAGGAAAACCTACAGTTCCACGTAGACAGCTGTCCAGTCGATTCAAATGCCCTGCATTCAATAAGGGCTCTTGTCTGATCGTCTGTAAGATTCAGCGAGATGTCAAAGAGAATTGGCGACGTTTGTGGATGAATAAACCTTTTACCAGAGAGGGCAGAAGCCACGCCTGCTACCGTTACTGGTACAGCATCGAAGTTACCGGTCCCTGCGACGGTGTACGCGTGTTCACTGTAATAGTTTGGAACGAGGTCGAGGGCCAGGTTCTTCGTCTGACCATCATTCAGAGTGATGGTCCCTGTCCAGTGACCCCGAAGGATTTGAGGGTCCGTGTTGAAATTGATGGGTGTCGTTTTGGTGGACTGGCAGGAGGAGAGGAGGGGAAGCAGGCACAGGAGCGGCAAAATCGTTCGGTGGTTCATCTTGAGAAGTGTAACAGCGGTCTTGGGCCTGGAATAAAAACAGTTTCCAGTCATTCACCGCAAAAAGCCCCCGCTCCCGGCATCGGCCAGGGCGGAGTATTCTCGTTTGTCTTATCCTTGGCCGATCGAGAGAAGGCGTGGTGACACCCTTCAACCGCTCGAACGCCCTTCTTCCAGCGAAGTTGTCGCCAGGGCCAGGAACACGTCGATCATCTGTGGATCAACCTGTTTCCCAGCCTGCTGCGCCATCCCCTCAGTTGAAGGGGAGCGAAGTGCCTTGCTGCTTGGTCCGGTGCTCAGGCGTCAGTCCACGGGCTGATTTTTGAAGGCACCGGACAACTATCACACAGGAAGGCCTCTCAAGTGCCGGACGCCCAGAACGGGGTTGGCCCGTGCAATGGCCACGAGAAGTGCTGCCCAGCACCGCCGCGAACGATCAGGACCGCGTGACCCGCAGGCACGATACCCAGCGGCACGCCGCTGACCGTCTGATAAGCGCTCAGGGCATTCGGGAGGATCAACGCGGAAGCGAACAGGGTGTCGAGCTTCAAGCGGTACGGGGCCATCCGGATGCTGAGCAACTGTTCGGGCGTGAAGGTGTAGACCGCGCAACTGCGCCACAGCCGCATCAGGGCCGTAAGGTCATGGGAGAGGGGCACCGGCACATGGGGGCCGTAGAGCAGCAGATTGGTCGGGATGGCGCTGGACGTGGCGCGGTGTTCCAGGAAGTGCCGCACAGGTTGGGCGAGTTGATCGGCGCTCAGGTCACGACTGGCCGTCAGCGCCAGGGTCGGCGGCGTGAAGGGTGGCTGTGGGTCTTCGGGCGTGCAGACGGACGTGACGGGCAACGTGCGCAGCTGCATCTGGGCGGCAAGATGCTGTTGCACGCGCAGCGTTTCGGCACGTGGCCCGATCAGCGCGAGGTGGTGCGTCAGATCCCGCAAGGTGATGTGCGGACTGTTCTCCCCCAGGACGTGCAGGGCCACGGGCCGCTTGTTGCTGGGCAGCGCGAACAGGCGTTTCAGCACTGCCGTGCTCGGGTGGTGCTGAACCCGTGATTCAACCACCGGATGCCTTTCCAGAGAGCGCGGCGCAGATGACCTTGAACCGGAGTGAGCATCGTCTTCAGGCCGTCATCGAGGTCCGCGTCGTCAGGTGTGCGGCGTCAAGGGGCGTCAGGAGCAGCAGTCGCCCGGCCGCGAAATCACCGTCGGCTTGCGCGGCCACGCGGCGCAGGCTGCCGATGTCGTTGTGCGGGGTGGAGGTCAGGGCGGGACAACTGAGTGACAGGGACATCGCCGCGTGCTTCTGGGGGGTCCGCGCGAGGAGAGCGTTCATCCCTTCAGCATGGACGCAGCGACGGTGTGATTCTGTTCAGCGCATTCATCCTTGCTTAAAAATGGTGACTTTTGGCGCTTCTTGCGACAAGTCATGAACGGGATTGAATCAGAAGACGATATGAGCAGGTGAGCAATAGAAGAAGTCCTGCTCCTGGCACTTGCCCAGGGCAGGGGCTTTTCGCTTGCCTCATCCTCTCCCCATGCCCCGCACGCAGCTCATCGATGCGAAGACCGGCGAGCTTCTGGAAGACCTCGGGTGGTACGAGACGGTTAGCCAGGCCCGCAGTGCCTGCAGCGAGCACGCTGGTCGACTGCTGTTCTGGGCGCGCAGTCCGGATGATCTATGGGTCGCGGAAGAGGAAGACGAGGTGTACCGAGTCGAGATGGACTTGCCCGAAGGCAGCCCAACCGCTTAAGTTCATTGCCGTCCCTGTGGTTGAGTCCGTTGAGGATAGCCTGGCAATGACCTTCAGCCAGTTGTTAGACTCCCGAAGGATTTGAACGTGTACGCTACAGTTCATGACCGGCGCGCCACTTCCACCCGATGAGTACGCTCGCCTGCTAGACCTGGCCCGGTACGAGATTCTCGACACGCCCCAGGAAGAGGCGTATGACCGTATCACCCGGCTGGCTGCTCGCCTGCTGAACGCCCCGGTGGCCTTTATCAACTTCGTGGACCAGCACCGCCAGTGGAGTAAGGCCGCCAGCGGTCCGGGCGATACCACCGCGCCGCGCTGCGACTCCGTGTGCGCCTGGACCATTCTGGGCTCAGAGCCGATGGTGATCGAGAACGCCCACACCGATCCGCGCTTCGCCCACAACCCGATGGTCACGGGCGCGCCGTACATTCACATGTACGCGGGCGCGCCCCTGACCACTCCGGCAGGCCACCGCATCGGCACGCTCTGCGTCACCGATCACCAGCCGCACCCGCTGACAGCGGACGACCTCGCTGTGTTGCAGGATCTGGCCGCGCTGGTGGTGGGCGAACTGGAGCTGCGGACGCGCACCCTGGAATTGAGCCGTGAGCTCGATGCCCAGACCCGCCGCAACGCCGATTTGAAGCGCGGCCTGGATCATGCCCAGGTGCTGGAGGGCATCGCTGAGCTGATCGACCTGGACCTGACGCCCGAAGAGATGGCCCTCAACGCTTCGGCCCTGCTGGGTGAAGCGCTGAGTGCTGACCACATCGCGCTGCTGATCTTTGAAGACCAGGCCTTGCGGGTGGAGGCCGCGCATCTCAACCCCCAGTTGCCACGGGAGATCCGTGATCTCCCGACTCAGTTGCCTCACTGGCCCGACTCCGTCACCTGGAGGCTCAGAGCGCTGGATCAGCCCCTCTACGTCGACGATTATCCAGCTTATCCAGGTGCCCTGAAGACTGTGGTAGATGGCGGGATCCAGCAAGTCGCGTGGCTCCCGCTGGGGAGGCGATCTGGGGTCACGTCCCTGCTGATGGCTTCTCGACACTCGAGTAACCCCGTCCAGCGCTGGCGGGGCAGTGACCGTGTGCTGCTGGAAGCAGCAGGGCGCAGCGTACGCGGCGCCCTGAACCGCAAGCTCGAAGTCAAGTTGAGCCATCAGGAAGCCCGGCAGGACAAGCTGACGGGGTTGCTCAACCGCCGGGCGCAGGAAGAAGACCTGCTCCGGCGGGAACAGGAGGGCATGCCCTTCCTGCTGGCTGGGCTGGACCTCGACGGCCTCAAGGCGCTCAACGATCAGGAGGGGCATGCCCAGGGCGACAAGCTCCTGCAGGTGTTCGCCAAAACCCTCAAGGTGAGCTTGGGCGACGCGGGCGAGGTGTACCGGCTGGGCGGCGACGAGTTCGTCGTGATGGGCCACGTCGACGAGGACCTTGTCCTGGAGGCGGTGGACACGGCGGTGCTGGCTGCACGTCAGGTCGGCGCGCTGCGCGGGGCCAGCGTCGGTGTGGCGTATAGCAGTGAGGGTGTGGGAGAGGCGTTGCTGGCCCTGGCCGACGAGCGGATGTACGCGGTCAAGCGGCGGCGGCATTCAAGACAGGCCTTGACCTCGACGTCGTCCTAAATGCTCATTGACAACGAAAAAGCCCCCGCTCCCGGCATCGGCCAGGGCGGGGGCGTTCAGCTTGCATTCAGGCAGGCAACATTTGCTCTGCAGCTCGCTCCAGATTTAGAGCGAGCAGCCGCGAGAGTACCTCGTCTTCGGGCAGCGGCCACGCCCAGCCGTAAGCAGCGGCGACGGCCTGGTCCAGCCGTTCATGGGCACTCGCCAGCGCCGAAGCTGGATGAGCGGCGTCAGGCTGCTGGGATAGGCTCGCGACGGCTCAGAGGCGGAAGAACAGATCAACCCTCACTATCTCGGCAAAATGTTGCTAATCTAAGAGCTATATGAATTCACCATTAAATAAACGACAGAAGAATACGCTGAAGCTGTCGGCGCTCGGCGCGGGGCTCATCGCCTCGCTTACGGCCTGCCCCAGACCAGTACCGCCGCCGTCCTACAGCAACGTCAACTTGACCTTCACGTTTCCGGCCATCAGCCGCGCCGACGCCCAGAACTTGATGCTGGCCGCCTACTATTACGACGGCTCCGAGACCCTCAAGCTGCTGCAACAAAACCCACTCAGCTACGGGGGTTACAGCGGCTCTAGCGAAACCATCACCTCGGCCCAACTCCCGCTCTACAACCTCGACTCAGCCCTGCAAAATTCCAAGTGCAGCAGTCCCTTCGTAGGCGGCGAGACCAAAGACCGCACGCAGGTCAGCGTGACGCCCAACACCGTCAATACCTGCAACGTCTATTTCTCGATTTACACTGACGGCGGCCAGCACTTCCCCACCTCCACCACCGAAAAGTACATGACCAACGACCTCGTGAGTTTTGCCAGCAGCAACTTTACCTACAGCTTCGTCAGTCCTGACGGCAACAGCACCGAGTCTGGCAGCCGCAAACAGGGCTGGACGCTGATTCGTCACCAAGTCTTGCAGCCAAGCAGCACCCCCGGCAAGTACCTGGTCAGCATGAACAGCGTGCCAGCAGCCGAACAGGCCCTGCCGATCCGGATGCACGAACCCACCAACGGCCTGATCAGCCAGTCCATTAGGGGCAAGAAATGAAGACGCTCCACGCCCTATCGTCCGTTGCGCTCCTCGCTTCACTACTGAGTGCCTGCTCGGCGGGCACCGCCTCGCCCAGTGGCACCCGCCCCGAACTCCCGACCGGCGCAGAAGTGCGCCATCCCGCCGCATCCAGTGGCAGCCCGGTCTACCTGAGCCTTCTCAGTGATTCGGGCGAGAGCTTCTATCAGACCAGTGTGGCAGCGGGACAGACAGTCACCACTGTCGATCCCAGCAAGTGGCAGGGCAAAGAGGCAGGCAAAACTGGGGAGGTCAGCGCCCTAGTGCCGACCGATGCGACGAACCTCAAGTTCAGCAACACCTCAGCCCAGGTCCTGCTGCTGCACTGGGCCATCTGGCAAGACAAAAACAGCAACGGCAAACTGGAAGACGGCGAAGACTTGGCGCTGATCACCCATGACCGGGTGGTGTACGCCGCTGAACCGGTCAGCGTCAGCTTTACAACTGCCTCGCCCAAGATGAATCAGACTTGGACGTTTACCAAAGGCTGGAGCCGCGCCGAGCATTTCGTGTACCTGCCGCAGGATACCGACACCTACGAGCGCAGTCTGGAAACCAAGTTGCCTCAGCGCTACGAACTGCACCAGCCCACCCCGATCACCAGCATGTAAAGGCTCAAACGCTGGCCCCACCTCCGGGTGGGGACTTTTTATTGTTCTCCTCAAGAAGCTGCGACTACGACACGGCGTTGACTTGCGGACTTGTGGCGTTTACTTCCGCCAGAGCTGCTCCGGCCCACCGAATGTCACGGGCGGCACCACGATCAGCGACAGGAAGTCAGCGCCGAGACTCGGGGCCACTTCCACCACCACGCCGGGCAAGAGCGGCGCTCTGACAGTGGGCAGGGTGCCGGAAATCAGGAACCCCGCCTCATCGTTCAGGACCACGCTGTAGCTGCCGTCCGCCAGGCGCAACCGCACCACCGCCAGAGCCATGCCGGGCTTGATGGTGATGAGTGCCGTTGCGCCGTCAAGCACCACCGACACGAGGTCAGAGTCGGCAATCTGTGGCCCGCTGGGAGGGGCAGGCACCGAGGCAGGCACCACAACCGGGGGGCTGGTGTGCGTGATCTGGGGAGCGCAGGCGGAGAGCAGCAAGCTCAAAACGATTGCGGCAAGACAATTGTTTTTCATGATTTCTCCTTGCGGCGCTTGAGGCTGAGCACCCGGCCTTTCGAGAGGTCGATAACGACGCTCACGCCAGCGGGCCAGGTCGCGGTCAGTTGATCGTTGGTCACGGTGCAGGTGGCGCGGCCCGAGGTCAGGCTCCGCACTTCTGCACAGGCAGCAGCGAAGGCCGTCAGGAGCGGCTTGGAGAGCGCCCCGCCCTGATCGAGCATGGTGTAGCCCAGAATGTCGTCACAGCCCGCCGCTGCTGCCACCCAGGTCTGGGCGCGGATCCACTCGGCTGATGGTGCGCCGCCGTAGGCGTCATGAAGCTGAGTGTTGGCGATGAGGCGCACCCCAGCAGCGTCCGCATTTCGGCGGGCCGTCTGCCAGATGCTCAGCGAGGTCGCCAGCGACTCGTCGGGGTAGGTGTAACTCTGCACGCCCATGCCATCAGGCAGCCCGTAGTAGCGCGCGCAGTCGTCCGCGAAGCCAGGGCCGATGGACGCGTAGCGGGGCATCACCGTCGAAGCCGTGCACGCTGCCTGAACCTGCTCGACCGTCTTGCGGTTGGCATCGTCCATCACGGCGTGGGCCAGGAAGGCCGGCTTGACGCTGAGCGACTTGGCCTCGGTAGGTGACAGATCCTCGATGATGAGCATCATGCCCCGCGAAGCGGCCAGATCGAGCAGCCGCCCGGTGGCCTTGAGATCGCCCAGGTGAGAGACGGCCATCAGGTTCAGGCCCAGGTTGGCGGCGGTGAGGAGATCCGCCCGCTGGTTGGCGATTTTCTGCGGCAGTGCAGCGTCGAGTGCCCAACTGACATGATAGAGACCGTCCATTAGCTTCCCCCTGCGCCGACCCAACGCAGGAAATCGAGTTGGGCCGCCGTCGTTGTGGCTCCGTTGCGGGCCTTGGCGATGATCGTCATGAAACTCGTGCTGGCTGGGAGATTGGTGCTGAGGGCGGCGGTGCTGAGCAGCGCCCCGGCGCTCTCGTCGTAGAGCCGTGCAGCTACGCTGGAGCCGTTGGCAGCGGCCACAAATCGTACCCGCAGCACGTTGGTCGTGGTTTTCGGAATGCCCGTATCCACCTTGTTGGCAGTCGTGCCGTCCCTGGTGAGCCACTGCAAGTTGACATCGGTGGCGTCGGCAGCGAGACAGATGGAGCTTCCGAGGGTGCTGGGGTCGGCACTGATGTCGAGCGTGGCCAATCCGATCTGCACCTGATGACCCGTGAGGACCGTCAGGGCGCAGCGGATCATCACATCGAAGCCACCGAGTCCTGACGCGTTTCCCCGCCAGTATTGAAGTGATGCGCCGCGTGGACCCGCTGGTGATCCGGCAGTGAGGGCCGAAACAGCCTGCTGACGAAGCAGGGACGTGCGGTAGTTGGTGGCCGCAATCGTGCCACTCGTCACCGTTCCAGCAGTGGTCGTGCCGGGGCCGAGACTGTTCTGGGTTGCGCCTGCCGCCGTGACGATGTTGAGCGAGGCGCTATTCGGCGGGTACGGGTAGCCGTCCGGGTCGAGTGGGGTCGGTGGGTTAAGTGGTGAGGCGACCACGGTGCCGCTGTGGTTGGTCACGTAGATGTCGAACCCCGTCCCGACCCGCACGTAATACACCGTGTCCGCCGTGAGTGGTGTCGGCAGTGCGGACACCACTTTGCTCTGCAGGACCGGGGCCATTACCAGTCCGTGGCGGCCCGGTCCCCACCGCCGACCACCGTGCCGTTGTAGCTGAGCTTGCCGCTGCTGTCGCCCAGCTTATCCAGCGTCACCTTGTTGGCGTGGGTGTGGGACGCCCCCACAGCTGCGTCAAGGGCGGCCGCCGTGCTGTTGGGCTTGCCCTGGAGATTCGACCACTGGAGCACCACGTCCATGCTCTCGTACTCGGCGATCTTGGTCTGGGTGTTCGCCGCCTTGTCGTAGAAGTACAGGGCCGCGCCGCTAGAAACACTGCTGTCGCTGGTGGCGTCGGTCACCAGGTAGAGGGTGTTGGCCGTCGCCGCGCTCGCCGCCGTGTTGCGGGCCGCGATGGTGGCAACGTGCTGGAGCGTCGAGGCGGCAGTGAGCTTGGCATCGATCAGCGCGTTGATCATGGCGCTGTTGCCAATCGCCTTGGCCACGCCGCTCGCATTGGTGAGGTAGGACTCGCTGTAGCTGCCGTTCAGAACGAAATAAAAGCTGTTTGCCTGGAGCGTGCCGGGCAGGCTGATGACCTGGAAGAACTGCAATGCGCTCATTTGGACTCCTGTTGGCTTACCACTGGCTCAGGGTCCAGTCGGTTGGTGCGGACGGGGGGGTGGCGGTCACGGCGATGCTCACGGGCGGCCTCGCCGAGGCGCTCACCCCAACCTGCACGGGCGGGCGTGGCTGCACCTGGACGGTGACTTGCACGCTCACAGCACGCCCCGTGTGTTGCTCAGGGTCAGGTTGATGCTGAGGGGCTGGGCGAAGCTGCTCACGCCGTCGTCCACCACCACCGTGGTGTTGAGCAAGATCGGCCCCGTTCCCTTGCCGCCCTGCTGGAAGGGAGACACGTCCAGCCGCCGTAGCCAGTTGTAGGTGAGGTGCAGCGTGACGGCAGTGGACGTGACCGTGATGCCGCTGTCCGCAGTCGTGAGCACGCCCGCCGCCGCTTTGGCCACACTCTCCCGGAACTCGGCACGGGCCTTGCAAGCCTCAGTGTTCAGGGTGGCACCGCTGACGTTGAGGACAATGTCGCGGGGCTCAGCCTGGTTGATCTCAATTGGGGTCACAGGGCCTCCCTCAGCGGCGGATCGTGGCGAGGCGCTTCACGGCAGCCTCAAGTAGATGGGCCGCACGCCGCCACTGGCGCGGTAGAAGGTGACGCTGCCGGCCTTGACGTTACCCTCGGTCGCCACCCGGTAGAGCTTGCCTGCCGTCACGTCCGGCAGGGTGCAGCCGGTGTACCCGCTGGCGCGCTTCCGGCGGATATGAATACACTTACGGTAATCTCGGCAACAACAACTCTAAGTTTGGTGATTCAAAATCTCCTCAACCTCAAGTTATTACTGTCAAGTAATTAGTTAAACCTTACTCTTGAAAAGATTTCCAGTAATTCAATTGACGTAAACGACATTTTTCTACTGGATTTAGTTCAACAAAAGAGACTCTTTTTCATAACAAATGATGTCGATTTCAGAAGGTCCGATTGCAATATCTTGACGGCAAATCAGAATCTCTTGACATTTAATGAATCGAATACAGTTTAAGATTTACTAAACTACGAGTGCAACTCGTCGAGTAATCTTTCCCCTTCAGGCGTCAGGGTATACAGCTGAACGTTCCCGTCCTGCGTCCCTTCATGCCGCTTCAGAAGGCCATGGTTGGCCAGCAGTTTGAGGGCCGTCGTGATCGTGGCCTTGTCACACAACGGTAGCCCCCGGCGATTGGCCAGCTCTTCGAGCTCAAACCAATGACGCGGCAGTGCTGAGGCCACGGCCAGGATCTGGTGTGTCACCGAGCCAGGCAGAACACGAGACGTTCCTCTCGCTGGCATCCCTCACTCCCCTCCTGTCTCCAGAGCCTCGTCTGAGCGCAACTTCTCCCTGAAGCTCTTCCCAGCTGGTGTGATGACATACGCCCGCACTCCCCCCGTCCTCCCAGCTCGTGCGACAAGCACTCGGGCGAGAAGAGCATCCACCGCATTAAGCGAAGTCCTCTCGTCACTGGAGAGCGGCCGTTGCCTTGACGCCAGAAATTCCAGGCGTCTGCGGGTGCAGGGCACATCAGACGCAACCGCAAGCAGTCTCAGGGCCAAGTCCCACACGCCAAGGAAACGCCAGGGGATTTCTTGACTGTCATCCTCCATGCATCACCAACCCCCGGCATACCAGCAACCGCTCATTGCTCTCTCCCATCTCGTAGCCGTCCGGGTGCTCGATGTCACTCCGGGCTGCACCCACCCGCACCACCCGGCACAGCGCTCCAAACAGCTCAATCTCATAACAAGACAATGTTGACAGGTGACTGTAAGAATATCTCCATGACCTCCCCTCTCCCACTGTCGATCCCTCACCCGCAGACCTCGCTGGTCGGGGGCGTGCGCGTCAGCACTGATGCTCAAGCGGACCGCTACGGCCCAGCCAGGCAGCGTGACGACATCACCCGCGAAGCCGAGCGCATCGGCCTCACCGTCTGTCACTGGGTCGAGGAGGCCATCAGCGGTACCGACCACGACCGCGCTGCCGAGAACGAGTACTACGCCCTGGCCCGCCGTCACCCCGGCCTGAACTTCATGTTCAGCCACCCCAACCGGGTCGGGCGGCATGTCGAGGTCACTGTCGGGATCGCGCGCACCATCCACGACCTGGGCGGCACCGTCCACATTGCCGGTCTCGGCAGTCTTCGAGACCGCAGGAACTGGCGCTACTTCCTGAGGGACGCTGCTGAGGCAGAAAATGACCATGCTGATACCGTCGAGCGTCTCAGCAAGGGCAAGTACGACAAGGCCGTGACCAACCGCTGGCCGCAGGGCAACGCGCCTTACGGCTACCGCATCCTGCGCGACGAGCGCGGCAAGAGCACCACGCTGGAAGTCAATCCAGAGCAGGCCGCCGTCGTCAGGCGGATCTATCAGGACGCACTGAGCGGCATCGGCACCGCGCCGCTCGCGTACGCCCTGACCCGCGAGGGTATTCCGAGCAGCAAGGGCAAGAGCAACTGGCAAGCGGGGATTATCCGCTACGTCTTGAAGAACGAAGCGTATACCGGACGCCGGGTGTTCACGGGACCGGATGGCCGCCTGGCAGTCGTGACCTTCCCAGCCCTGATCAGCGCTGAGGAGTGGGCACACATCCAGAAGGTCGTGCAGGGCCGCCGGAACCACCGCGTCTCCCGCACAACGCGCCCCGCTCTGTTTGCCGGTCACCTGCGCTGCGGCGTGTGCAAGCGCAGCATGCGGGTCTCCACCAACACCAACGCCCAGCGCCGCGAGTACACCTACTACCTCTGCGCCACCGCCACCACGAGCAGCCTCGTGCTTGAAGTGAACCGCCTTGAGCGCTGCACCCATCGAACCATGCACAAGACAGCGGTGATCGACGAACAGGCCTGGACCCTCTTCGTCACCGCCATGCAAGACCCCGCCTTCCTCGCCTCCGCCGTGACACGCGAGCCGGTCACCACCCCGGACCACACCCAGCGCATCGCTGAGATCCGCGTGCAACAGACCCAGATCGTGACCCGCGCTGTCACCCACAACCTGCCGGACGAAGTGGTGGCTGCCGCCCTGGCTCCGCTGACCCATGAAATCGAGCAGCTCCAGCGAGACAGTCAGCCCAGACCACCCCAGGCCCTACCGGACATGAGCGAGCTGGCCAACGCCATGCGCGACTATCTCCCCACCCTGGAAGCCTTCGAGGACCGCCGCGCCGCCCTCGCCACCTGGTCTGCCCGCATCCACGTCACGCCGGAAGGGGTGCAACGCCTGGAAGTTGACGTGCTGCACGGCAAGAAGGGCGTTTAAGGCAACGGGATGAGCATCAGCATGGTCAGCTGCGGGGTGCGAATCAGCGAGCTGTCGCCCTGGCCGACATCGAGGTAGACGATCTCGTTGGGCGGCCTCAGCACCGACGGCAGGGCGGTGGCCGACGCGCCCAGCAGCGCGGTGAGCGGCAGCACCCACAGCGGCAGCCGCCGGTAGAGTGTCAGGACCAGCGCGGCGGCAAAGACCCCATAGACGGCAAACCCCGCCGGACTGATGACGCCCCAGGTCAGCAGCGGACCCTGGCCGAACAGTTCGACCAGCCGCAGCAAGGCACTTGCCAACGGCCCGAGCAGCCAGTTGACGGCCCCGGCCAGCGGTCCCAGCACGCCGGCCAGGTAGCCCAGCGGCACCAGCACCGACATAAGGGCAGCGGCGGCCAGATTGGCGGGCAAGCTCAGCAGCGGCAATTGCCCGAAGGTACTCAGCACGACCGGCAGGGTCGCCAGTTCGGCGCAGGGCGTGACCACCAGCGCCAGCCGTAGCCACAGCGGCCATTTTTCCGGCAGCAGGGCCGCCACCTTAGAGGAGAGGGTCAGGCCCAGCACCGCCAGGAAGCTGAGCTGAAAGCCCCCGTCGAAGAGCCAGCCCGGCTGATACAGCAAGCTGGCGATGGCCGCCAGACCCAGCACCCCGTACACGTCGAGCTTGCCGCGTCCCAGCCACAGTGAGAGCAGGACCAGCGCGCCCATCAACACGGCGCGGGTGATGCTCGGGGACGGACCGACCAACCACAGAAAGCCCGCCAGCGCCGCCAGCATGATGGGGTAACGCAGGTGGGTGAGGCGTAGCGGCAACAGCCGCGAGAGCAGCCAGGTCAGGACACCCACCAGCAGCGCCACGTTCTGGCCGCTGAGGGCCATCAGGTGCGCCAGCCCAGAGCGCGTGAAAGCGTCACGGACATTCAGGCCGCTGGCGAACTGCTCCTGCGAGATGTCGTTGCGCTCGCCCAACTCCACGGCCCGCAGCAGGGCCGATTGACGCGCCGCAAGGTTGACGCTCAGCCCGCTCCGAAACCAGCCGCGCACCCCGGCTTCCGGGATCAGATGCTTCACGTCGGCGGCCACCAGCACCTCGCGCACCCCCTGCACCCGCAGCCAGAAGGCGTCATCGAAGCCGCCGGGGATGCGCCGCCCGTCGGGGCGCACCAGCCGCCCGCTGACGCTCATCTCTCCGGCTGAACCCTGCGGTTTGGGCGCGAGGGCCACCGCCGCCGCCGGGCTTTTCAGGTGCAGCACCTGACCATCCCAGTCGCCCTGCAAGGTGACCTGCGCGCCCACCCAACTGGCGAGCGGGTCGGGAGCACTCTGCCGCTGCCGCTCGCGCACGAAGCCCAGCGCTGCCAGCAGCAGACAGGCGGCCAGCAGCCAGCCCTTCCCGGCAGGCCAGCTCAGCACCAGCGCCAGCAGCAGCACGCCCGCTCCCCAAACAGTCCCCGAGCCAGCGGCTCCGAAGCCCAGCAGCACGCCGCCGATGACGGCCAGCGCGGCAGGTACCGGATAAGCGGGCGCGTGCCAGGTGGCGGGGACTAACGGGTCAGCCGGGGCCAGAACTTCTCCAGTGCCTGTGTGCCAGCCCAGCGCCACTAGAACCTGACCAGCGGCGTGAGTTTGGCCAGCAGCACCGGCCCCACCCCGCGCACCGCATCGAGGTCGGCCAGGGTGCGGTAGGGCCGGGCGGCGATCAGGCGGGCGGCCAGCGCCGGGCCGATGCTAGGAAGCGCTTCGAGCTGTTCTTCCGAGGCGGTGTTGAGGTCGAGCCGACCGGAAATCAACGGTTTGATGCTCGCGGTGGTGGCGTAAACCGGTGCAGGGTCAGCAACGGTGGTGGGCGCGGGTAGGGCCGTATGGCTGACGGTAGGCAGACGCGGCAACGGCTCCAGCGCGGGCCACAGCGCCCAGCCGCCGCAGACGAGCGCCAGCCCACTGAGCAGGACCGCCAGCGAGCGCTCGGAGACGAACATACTTGAGGGTGTCATGTGAGCGCTGACACAACTCCCACACCTCCTTGTGTGCACTCGGCACGGCTGCCAGCACGGCCCCGAATTCAGCGCTGGACTCCGCTAGACTGCGGGCACGCACAATTCCGAGCCGCTTCGACATGATCTGCTCCAGCCTTTCTTGATGTCCCCGGCGTTACCGCCGTTTTCCAGGAGACCCGACATGAAAAGCACCATGATGGATGTTCCGCTGCTGATTCCTGAGATCGTCGAGCGCGCCCGGAATTTCTTCGCCGAGCGCGAGATCGTCAGCCTGGTGGCGGGCAAGAATGAGCAGGGCCAGCCGGTGGCCCAGACACACCGCACCACCTACGGCGAGGTGGCCGGGCGCGCCCTGCGGCTGGCCCGTGCACTGACGGCGGCGGGCGTACAGCCGGGTGCGCGGGTCGCCACGCTGGCGGTCAATTCCTACCGCCACCTCGAAGCCTACCTGGGCGTGCCGAGCATGGGCGGCGTGCTGCACACCGTCAACATCCGCCTGCACCCCGATCAGGTCTGCTGGATCATCAACGACGCCGAGGATCAGGTGCTCCTGATCGAGAACCTGTTCGCGGGCATGATTCCCACCATCCAGGCGGGCTGCCCCAGCGTGAAGAAGATCGTGGTACTGGGACCGCTGCCTGTTCCCATTGAGGGCGTGGACGACTACGACACCTGGATCATGCAGCATGAGCCGCAGACCCGCTACCCCGAGATCCAGGAAACCGACGCGGCAGGCATGTGCTACACCTCCGGAACCACCGGCAACCCCAAGGCCGTGACCTACTCGCACCGCTCAACCATCCTGCACAGCCTGGCCTCCGCGCCCAAAGACGCGCTGAACGTGGGCCAGAGTGACGCCGTGCTGCCGATCGTGCCAATGTTTCACGTCAATGCCTGGGGACTACCCTACACCTGCTCACTCTACGGCGCGAAGCTGGTGTTTGCCGGGGCCTTCTCGGATGGGCCGACGTTGGCCAAGCTGATGCAAGACGAGCAGGTGACCATCACGGCGGGCGTGCCGACCATCTGGATGGGCCTGCTGGCCGAGTTGGACCGGGCCAGGGAAGCCGGAGCGCCGTACCGGTTGCCGCTGGAGCGCCTAGTGGTGGGTGGCTCGGCGGCCCCGGAAGCCCTGATTCGGGCCTTCTGGGAGCGCCACCAGCTCAAGCTGGCGCAGGCCTGGGGCATGACCGAGACGCACCCGCTGGGCACCGTCAGCGTGCTGCCGCCAGACGTGGGTTTTGGCAGCGACGAGGGCTTCACGCTGGCGGCCAAGCAGGGCGTCGCCGTGCCCACCGTGCAGCTCGAACTGCTTTCCGACGACGGCGAGTTGCTGCCGCACGACGGCAAGACCATGGGCCGCTTGATCGCGCGCGGCCCATGGATCGCCGGGAGCTATTTCAAGGGGACCGGCCAGAGCAATTTTCTGGATATCGGCGGCCAGCAGTGGTTCGACACCGGCGACATCGCCACGCTGGACGCCCGCGGCTTCATGCACATTCAGGACCGGGCCAAGGACCTGATCAAGTCGGGCGGCGAGTGGATCAGCAGCGTGGACCTGGAAAACGCTTTGATGGCCCACCCCACCGTGTTGCAAGCTGCCGTGATTGCCATGCCCGACCCCAAGTGGGACGAGCGCCCACTGGCGGTGCTGGTGCTGCGCCCCGGCGCACCGCAGCCCAGCCACGCCGAGCTGACCGAGTTTCTGGCTCCCAAATTCGCCAAGTGGTGGCTGCCCGACGCCTACGAAGTGGTCGAGGCCATTCCGATCGGGGCCACCGGCAAGTTCCTCAAGCGCGAGTTGCGCGATCAGTTCAGCGAGAAGGTGGCCGGGGGAACAGCGGTTCGCTGAAGCACGGCCCCTAACACCTTCAGGAGGTTTGACATGACCAATACTCCAGCACGTTCGGTCTCTACGCCCAACATCTCCTGCGAGGGAGCACTCGCGCTGATCACTGCGGCCCGTGCCGCTGCCGAGCGCCTGGGCGTGGGCATGGCGATTGCCGTCACCGACACCGGCGGGCACCTGCGGGCCTTCGAGCGGGCCGACGACGCGCCGTTTCTGGTGGCGGAGGTGGCCACCAACAAAGCCTGGACCGCCGCCTCGTTTGGCCGCGCCACCCACGTCTGGAACGAGATCGTGCGAAGTCCGGAGGTCACGCCCCTCAACAGCCACCCACGCATGACGGCGCTGGGTGGTGGGTATCCCATCTTCGAGGGGGGACAGGTCATCGGCGGCATCGGCATTTCGGGTGGCAGCTCGGCGCAGGATCAGCAGGTGGCCGAGGAAGCGCTGCGGGAACTGGGCTTCGAAGTGAGCCCGTAGCTGCCGAAAAAGCTCAATGCTCCAGTTCCACTCTCGGCAGCCACCTCTCCAGCCAGCCGGGCAGCCACCAGTTCCACTTTCCGGCGAGTTGCAGCAGCCCCGGCACCAGCACCAGCCTCACCAGGGTGGCATCTAAAGCCACCGCCACCGCCAGCCCCAGCCCGATGCTCTTGTTGGCGACTACCCGCCCGAAGGTGAAGGCCACGAAGACGATGAACATGATGACGGCAGCGCTGGTGATGATCCGGGCCGTGCGCCCGACCGCCAGCACCACCGCTTCCCGGTTGTCGTGGCCGCGCAGGTGCTCTTCCTGCACCCGCGAGAGCAGGAAAATCTCGTAATCCATGCTCAGCCCGAACAGCACCGCGAAGAGTAGCAGCGGTAAGCTGGCGTCGAGGACTCCCACGTCCTGGGGTACGCCCAGCAGTGCCGCGCCGTAGCCTTCCTGCACGACCAGCGTAACCACCCCGTAGGCGGCCAGCACCGTCAGGCTGTTCATGACGATGCTCTTGAGCGGAATGAACAGGCTGCGAAAGGCGACCATCAGCAGCAGGAAGGTACCCGCGAACACGGCAGCGACGGCAGTGGGAATCGAACTGGTAATCGCCTTGCTGAACTCGCGCTCACCGACCGGTGCGCCGCCGAGCTGATACGCATAGGGTGAGGCGTCGAGCGCAGCACGCAGCCGGGTCTCGAACGGGTCGATCTGGTCGGCACGCAGGTAGCCGCTCGGTACCACCGTGAATCTCAGCAGCGTCCTATCGGCGCTGAAGCTGCGGCGCGTCAGGGCGGCCAGATCGTTCAGTGAGCCGCCGCCGCGCAGCAATTCGGCATTCACAAATGGGCTGATGACCGCCTGCACGCCCGGCAGCGCCCGCATCCGCGCCACCGTTCGCTGGAAGGTGGCGCGGTCGGTTGGGCTGTACTTCTGGCCCTTCAAATCGAGAATCACCTCGAACTGCGAAAGCAGTCCACCCGCGCCGAGGTCGCGCACGGCGGCCAGCGCGTCACGCGATTCCACGCCTTCCACCAGTCCCCAGGCTCCCGCGTAGCCGATGTGCATGTTGCGGGCGGGCAACGCCAGCGTAACCAGCAGCAGCACGCTGACCACCACCGGCAACACCGGGCGGGCCGTGACCCGGCGGGCCAGCGCCGTCCACAGGGCACTCTCGCGGGCCGACTGCCCGAACTCCAGCGCTCGCAGTCCGCGGAAGGCCAGATGCGGCCAGTTGACTTTCTCGCCCAGCAAGGTCAGCAGGGCGGGCAGGGCTGTGAGACTGCTCAGCACCGTGAACAGCACCGCCAGCACCCCGCCAATGCCCAGGCTGCGCACGAAGGGAATCGGCGGCAGCAGCAGAGCCGCCATCGCCATCGCCACCGTGACGCCGCTGAAGGCCACGCTGCGCCCGGCAGTCAGCACCGTGCGGTAAGCGGCCCGCTCACTGCCGCCCTCACCTTTCAGCTCCTCGCGGAAGCGGTTGACCATCAGCAGGGCGTAGTCGATGCCCGCGCCGAGCGACAGCAGCGTGATGATGCTCTGCGCGAAGGTGCTGGTCGGAATCAGGAAGGTGAGCAGGTAGAGGCCCGCCATCGCTGCGGTGATGCTCAGCACGCTGATGAGCAGCGGCAACCCGGCGGCGATCAACGCTCCGAACACGAACAGCAGCACCAACCCGGTCAGCGGCAGGGCAGTCAGTTCGCTGCGCTTGGTGTCGCCCTCGGCAAATTCGGTGAAGTCGGCGGCGATGGCCTGTCCACCGGTCACGCGTATGTCGAAGCCGGGCGTCTTTTGGGTCTGGACATAGCCGCGCACCCGGTTCAGCGCAGGCGTCGCGCCCTCGAACAGCGGAATCTGGGCCAGGGTCAGGGCCAGGGTGTCGCCCTCGCTACTGGCTTTCACCGCCGTCTGGGAGTCGTAAGGCAGCACCCGCGTCACGCCCGTCACCGCCCTGAGGCCCGTAATGAAGGCGGCGTACTGCCGGGCCGCCCCCGGCTCAGTGAGTGGCCGGACGCTTTGCGTCACCAGCAGCACGGTGTTGGAATCGCGTTCGCCGAAGCGCTCAGCCAGCAACGCCGTGACCCGGCCGCTCTCAGAGTCGGTCAGTGCGCCGGGGTCGGCGGTCAGGCGGGCGGGCGCGAGGGTGGCAGGCACAGCACACAACAGCGCCAGCACCCCCCAGATCGCCAGCACCAGCCAGGGACGGCGGGTCACGAGTCGGGCCAGAGGTTGCATTCGTGGAAGTAGAGCATGGGGAGCGTGGCCAAGGGGCAGCAATCATGACAAAGCGGGCCTGCCGAAGAGTCAGGCAGGCCCAGCACGCAAACAAGGTTTTGTCTTACTTCACCCGCATCAGGGCACGCTTGGCCAGTACGCCCGCGAGGTGCGCCCGGTACTCGGCGCTGGCGAAGCGGTCACTCAGCAAGCTGCCCGCGTCCACCGCGTTCTCGGTGGCAGATTTGATGTTCTCATCGCTCAGGTCGCTCCCGATGGCCTGTTCGACCTGAGTTAGCCGCACCGCCTTCGGCCCGGCCCCGGTCATGGCGACCTTCACGCCCTCGGGGGAGGCGAGCGCCGCCACACCGACGATGGCGTAGTGGCTGGCCGGGTGCCGGAACTTTTCGTAGGCACCTTTGCCTGCCTGACGCGGAATGTGAATCTCGGTGACGATCTCGCCTTCCTGAAGGGCCGTCTCGAACATGCCCTTGAAGTAGTCGTCCACGCCCACGACGCGCTCGCCGCCCGCCGACTTGAGCTTGAAGCTCGCGCCCAGCGTCAGCAGCCCCGCCGGGTAGTCGGCCGCCGGGTCGGCGTGCGCCACTACTCCCCCCACCGTGCCCCGGTTGCGAACCATCGGGTCGCCGACCCAGCGGGCCATGTCGGGCATCAGCGGGGCGTATTCGGCCACCGTTTTGTCGTAGAGCAGTTCGGCGTGGGTCACGCCCGCGCCCAGAATCAGCATGTCGCCGTCGGTGCGGATGCCGCGCAGCTCGTCAAGCGCCGAGATGTCGATCAATGCGGAAGGCGAGGCCAGCCGCAATTTCATGGTGGGAATCAAAGAGTGGCCGCCCGCCAACAGCTTGGCGTCGGGGTTGTCGGCCAGCATCTTGAGGGCGTCGTCCAGGTTGACAGCGCGGTGGTAGTCAAAGGGAGTGGTGTACATGTGGCTCCTTTGGAAAGGGGGAAGGCGAGGCGAAGCTGTGTTGTCTGCTCAGTCGTCCGCTGCCTGTCCCAGATCCTGCACGCCGCCCTTCATGGCCCGCCAGACCTTCTCGGGCGTGAACGGCATGTCCACGTGGTGGTGGCCGAAAGCACGCAGCGCGTCGTTGACCGCATTGGCCACCGCTGCAGTGCTGGCAATCGTGCCCGACTCACCGATACCCTTCACGCCCAGCGGGTTGTGGGGGCTGGGGGTCACGGTGTGGTCGATCTCGAACATCGGCAGGTCTTCGGCACGGGGCATGCTGTACTCCATGAACGAGCCGGTCAGCATATTGCCTTCCTCGTCGTAGACGGTCTCTTCCAGAATGGCCTGCCCGAAGCCCTGGGCAATGCCGCCGTGAACCTGCCCTTCGACCACCAGCGGGTTGATCAGCGGACCGCAGTCGTCCACGCAGACATACTTGATCATCTTCACGTGGCCGGTATCGGCGTCGAGTTCCACCACGGCGATATGGGTGCCGAAGGGATAGACGAAGTTCTTGGGGTCGTACATGTACTGGGCTTCCAGGCCCGGTTCCATACCCTCGGGCAAGTTGTGGGCCAGGTGGGCCATCAGCGCCACGTCGAAGAACGACTTGCCGCCCTCCGGTACGCCCTTCACCTTGAACTGGCCGTCCGCGACCTCGATGTCTTCGGGGGCCGCTTCCAGCAGGTGCGCGGCGATCTTGGTGGCCTTGTCCTTGATGCGGCCCAGCGCCATTTTCAGGGCGCTGCCACCGACCGCTGCCGAGCGCGAGCCGTAGGTGCCCCAGCCGAACGGCATTTTGCCGGTGTCACCGTGAACGATGACCACATCTTCCATCGGAATGCCGAATTCCTCAGCGGCGATCTGAGCAAAGGTGGTTTCGTGGCCCTGGCCGTGCGAATGCGAGCCCGTCAGCACCTCGATCTTGCCGGTGGGCATGACCCTTACCACCGCGCTCTCCCATTGCCCGGCTTGAGCGCCGAGCTGCCCGACCAGCGCTGAGGGAGCCAGGCCGCAGGCTTCCACGTAGGTGGAAAAGCCGATGCCGATGTAGCGCCCGTTCTTGCGGCCCTCGGCCTGCTCTTTGAGCAAGTCCTGATAGCCCAGCATTCCCAGCGCCTTGTCGAGGGCGGGTTCGTAATTGCCGGAATCGTAGACCAACGCCACCGGGGTCTGGTAAGGGAAATCCTCCGGCTGGATGAAGTTCTTGCGGCGAATCTCGGCGGCGTCCATGCCGAGTTCGGACGCAGCCTTGCTGACGATCCGCTCGACCAGATACGTCGCTTCCGGGCGTCCGGCTCCCCGGTAAGCGTCCACCGGCACGGTGTTGGTAAACACACCCGTGACCTTGGCGTGAACCGCCCCGAACTTGTAGACCCCGTTGAGCAGCGTGCCGTAGAGGTAGGTCGGCACAGCGGGCGCGAAGGTGGTCAGGTACGCACCCATGTTGGCGATGGTATCGACCTTGAGGGCCAGCATCTTGCCGTCTTTGCTGAGCGCCAGTTGAGCTTCCGACTCGTGGTCGCGGCCCTGCATGTCGCTCACGAAGCTCTCGCTGCGGCGGGCGGCCCACTTGACCGGGCGATTGAGCTTCTTGGCGGCAAACAGCACGATGACTTCTTCGGGGTACTGGAAGATCTTGGAGCCAAATCCCCCGCCCACGTCCGGCGAGATGACACGCAGCTTGTGCTCGGGAATGCCCAGCACGAAGGCCGCCAGCATCAGGCGGTGAATGTGGGGATTTTGCGAGGTGGTGTGCAGCGTGAATTCCTCGCTGGAGCGCTGATACTGCGCCAGACTCGCGCGCGGCTCGATGGCGTTCGGCACCAGTCGGTGGTTGCGAATCTTGAGGCTCACCACATGGTCGGCTTGCTTGAACAGCTCGTCGGCAGCGGCGGCGTCACCGATTTCCCAGTTGAAGGCCACGTTGCCGGGCGCTTCGGGGTGAACCTCAGCTGCGCCCTGGGCCAGCGCCTGACTACCCAGCGACACGGCGTCCAGCGGTTCCAGATCCACCTCGATCAGGGCCACAGCGTCCTCGGCCAGCGCCCGCGACTCGGCGATGACCACGGCCACGATGTCGCCCACGTAGTGCACCTCGCCGTGCGCGATGGCCGGGTGCGGCGGAATCTTGAGGTCGGGCAGCAGCCAGCCGGTGGGAATGCTGCCGACTTTGGCGTCGGCCAGGTCTTGACCGGTCAGCACTGCGTGGACGCCCTTGAGCGCCAGGGCGGCTGAGGCGTCGATCTGGCCGATTTTGGCGTGCGCGTAGGGGCTGCGCAGCATCGCCGCGTGAAGCTGCCCATGCACGTTGATGTCGTCGGTGTAGTGGCCCTGGCCGGTGATAAAGCGCGGGTCTTCCACGCGCTTGACCGCCTTGCCGATGTACTTCTGCGGGCCGTCAGGGGCTTTGTAATTGGAATCGGGAAGCTGGGTCATGGTGCTCCTTTCAGATGCGGTGATGGGATCTGGGGGTGGTCAGCGCCGGGGAAACCCTCAGTCGTCCGCCGCCTGTCCCGCTTCCGCACCCTTCTCGCGCATCACTGCCGCCGCCGAACTGATCGCCTTGACAATGTTGTGGTAGCCGGTGCAGCGGCAAAAATTCCCGCCGAGCTGTTCCCTGATCTCCTCTTCGCTGGGATCGGGATTGCGGCGGATGATTTCAGCAGAGGCCATGATCATGCCCGGCGTGCAAAAGCCGCACTGCAACCCGTGCTGCTCCCAGAAGGCGGCCTGAATCGGATGCAGATCGTCCATGCTGCCGATGCCCTCAATGGTCTGCACGTCCATGCCGTCGGCCTGCACGGCAAACAGCGTGCAGCTCTTGACAGCCTCGCCGTTGAGCGACACGGTACACGCGCCGCACTGACTGGTGTCGCAGCCGACATGGGTGCCGGTGAGTTCGAGTTCGTCGCGCAGAAACTGAACGAGCAGCATTCTCGGCTCGACCTGCGCGGGGGTGGGCGTGCCGTTGATATTGATGGTGACGGGGACAAGACTCATGCGGCCTCCTTAACTGTGGAACTCGGGTAAGCAGAGAAAAATCAAGCGGGTTGCGGCGAACTGGCTTCCTTGTCCAGATTGGCGAAAAACACGTCGGCCTGCTGCTGGGTGATGCCGCCGATGAGGCGTCCAGCCAGGGTCGCCAGCATCCCGCGCAGCTTGGGTTCACCTTCCCAGTCGATCTGGGTGGTGCCGCCCTCCAGCTCGCTCAACTTCAGGGTGCCGGTGGCGGTGACGATGCCGCTGGGACTCTTGGCATCGATGCTCAGCGTCATCTGCTGCGGCGGCTGGCGGTCGGTGATGGTGACTTTGGCCTGAAACTTGCCCTTGACCGGGCCGACGGCCACGTTCAGCACCGCGTTGTACTGATTCTCAGCGGTGGCGATCATCTCGGTGACGCCCGGCACGCAGCGGGCCAGCACCTGCGGGTCTTGCAGTAGCGCCCAGACTTTTTCTCGCGGCGCGGAAATGGTATGTGATCCCTGAACTTGCAAAAAGCACCTCCGGGAGAAGTAGGAGCGCGGTTCAGCCGGGCTGAAGGCGAGCATCCTTGAACTGGGTTGAAGACCGTTTTACATTAACACTTCCGGCTCCGCTAAGGGAGAAGCGCAGCCCACAGAAAAGCTGCCCTCCTACAATCCCTGACAGTGTCTCGGGTCGGCGTGACAGTGCTGGACTGGCGACGCGAATCGGCCCGCCACAACGTCGCGCTTAGTGTCGTCAGACCGCCGTGACTAAGGAGCGATAGACAGCCGCTTCAGGGAAATCAGGCTTCCTGGCTGAGCCGTCCGAAAAATCGGTCGGCGTAGCGCTGCCCCGCGCTGCCGTCCCTGGCTTTCGATTCGATCAGTTTGCCACCCACCCCGGCCAGCAGGCCCGACAACCGGGGCGAGGCCACCCAGTCCACGCGGGTACTCTCGCCCAGGTCGGTGAAGGTCATCTGGGTATGGAGCAGGGCCGTGCCGGTGATGGTCTTGCCTTCCACTTCCAGGTCCATCTGTGCGGGTGGCTGCGCTTCCAGCACCCGCACGATGGTCTTGAAACGGCCCTTGACCGGCCCGACATTGACGTTCAGCACGGCACGCATCTGGTTCTCGCCGTCCTGGATGGCATCGGTCAGGCCCGGCACGATGCGGGCGAGTACTGCTGGGTCTTGCAGCATGGCCCAGACGCGGGCACGAGGAGCGGCGACGATGTTGCTGCCTTGAAAGGTATGCGGTGACATACCGGTATTGTGCCGCAGCACGCTGGGTTGCGGCAGGGCACGGCAAGCCAACGCAGTGTTTTCAGGATTCGGTATCCGGGTCGATGCCTTCCCGGCGCTCCAGTGTGCGGTTGGTTTCCACGCGCGGCGACCCGGCGGCCTCGTCGCCCATTAACTGCTCCACCTGCTCGGCACTGAGGCGTTCACCGGGATGGACCGTTTGCAGGTGGAAAGCCTCAGGCAACTGGCTCGGCGCATCTCCCGGCTCGGCAGTCACGTTTTCCTGCGGGCGGGTCGGCGTCAGGTCGGCGATGGTGTTGAGGTCCAGATTCAGGTCGTTGTCGTTCGGCATGGTCCCAGCATGCGCCCGCCGGATCATCGGACATGTCAGCTCGGCGTTGCGCGTCCTTAGCCGCTCAGTTCATCGAGCGCCGGGAGGAGCCAGCCTGCGGCTTCCAGCAGCGGGTCGGCGCGCTCCAGGGCGAAGGTGCCCTCCACCTCGCGCTGCAGGTGAATTAGCACCAGTCCGGTCAGGCGCTCCAGGTAGGCCCACCCGGCAGACCCGGCCATCTGGGCGTCGCGGGCGCGGCGCAGCAGGGTCAGCGCCCGCACCTCATCACCCGCCCGGAACGCCTGGGCCGCTTCCGGCGGCGTCAGCTTTGGCCCGCCGTTCAAGCCGCCTCTCAGCGCAGGGTCCGCCACGCCACGTCGGCCACCACGCCCGCCAGCATGGTCAGGGCCAGCCACATGTTGGCGTCGAAGAAGGCGATATTGGCCTTGGTGAGATCATTCGGGTTGACCAGTCGGTGCTCGTAGAGCAAAATCACGCCCATCCCGAGCACCGCCAGGAAGTACCAGAAGCTCGCGCCCAGCACCACGCCCAGCAAAATCAGCAGCGCGAAGGTCAGGGCGTGGCTCACGGCGGCGATCCTGAGGCTCAGCGGAATGCCAAAGCGGGCCGGGATGCTCTGCACGCCGCTGGCACGGTCGAAATCGTAGTCCATGGTGGCGTAGATCACGTCCAGGCCCACCATCCAGAAAATCACGATGGCCCACAGAATCCAGGCCCCCGCACTGAAGTGTCCGGTCACGGCGACCCAGCCGCCCGCCGCCGCCGCGCCGTCGGTGACGCCCAGCCAGACGTGGCACAGCCAGGAAAAGCGCTTGATGTATGGGTAGCCGATCAGGAACACCACTGCGACGGGCAGCAGCGCCAGGCACAGCGCATTGAGCTGCGCCGCCGCCAGCGTCATCACGGCCAGACTGACGATGACCAGCCCCCACGCCTGGGTTGGACTGATTTTGCCGCTGGGCACCTCGCGGCCCGCCGTGCGGGGGTTTCTGGCGTCAATGGCCCGGTCGATGACCCGGTTCGCGCCCATGGCGGCGGTTCTGGCCCCGGCCATCGCCAGCGTGACCCAGATCAGGGTGGCCAGGCCCGGCCAGCCGCTGCCGCGCAGTTGCTGCGAGGCCAGCAACATGCCCGCGTAGGCGAACGGCAGGGCGAACACGGTGTGCTCGAACTTGACCAGAGCCAGGTAGGTCTTGAGGGTGGGTCGAGCGGAGCTGGAAGCGTTCACAATGCGGTCATGCTACGCCCGCCTGCCGTCCCGTAAGGCGCGCGGAGGCACACACTCGCCCACCCTTCTGCCCACCGCCCGGCAGGGCAAGACAAACAGCGCCCGCAGCCGCAGCTGGGGCGCTTGGTCGTGCTCCGCAAAAGGCGGCGCGCTACTTACTGGCCGGGGCCATGTTCATGCTGTTCGTGCCCATGCTGCTCAGGTAGGCGGTCACGGCACTCAATTCGTCCTCGGTCATCTTGGCGGTGACGATGTGCATGGCGTTGGGGTAGGCGACGTGATAATCCGGCACGCTCTTAAACTCGTGCAGCACTTCCAGGGTGTATTTGGGCGACTGGTGGGTGATGCTGGCGATATGCAACGCGTTATTGCCGCGCCCGTCCACGCCGTGGCAGACCACGCAGGCGGTAACGCCACGCTCGACTGCGCCCGAGTTGTAGAACTGCTGGCCCTTGGCCCTGAGCGCAGCATTGGCTTCCCAGGCGTCGCGGGGGGTCTGCTGGCCGTAGTAGGCTGCCAGGTCCACGATGTTCTGATCGGTCAGTCGGGCGGCGATGGCCTGCATCACCGGGCTGGGCCGCAGCTTGGCGCGGAAAGCCGCCAGTTGCAGCGTGAGATAACTCGGAACCTGACCGCCCAGCGAGGGCTTGCCCTCATCTTTGCTGTGCCCCATCGGACCATGACAGCCCTGGCACGTCTGGGTCAGCGCCTCGCCGCGCTTGGCGTCGGGCGGCCCAGCCTGGATCGCCAGCGGATCGCCCGCCGGGGCCGCGCCCTGACTCTGGGCCGTGGTGAGGCCCACCGCGAGGGCAGAGAGGGTGAGAACCGGGAGCCACAGAGCAGCACGGGGTAGTCGGCGCATGAGAGATTCCTCCACTCATGAGTGTAGGACAATTGCCCCGACACCTCCACCAAATGTTCATTTAATGAGTAGCAACTGAAGGTCAGCTCAATGCCGCTTCCCTGACCTGGTTCTTGAGCCGCATCAGAATCGCGCCCATGCCGCGCAGGCGCATGGGCGTGATCAGCTCCGACAAGCCCATGTCCATATAAAACTGATCGGGGATATTCAGGATCTGTTCGCGGCTGGCTCCTGCGAGGCCCTCGGCCAGAATGCCCGCATAGCCGCGGACGGTGGGGGCTTCTTCCGGCACCTTGAAATACATCGCCACGCCCTCGCCCTGCGGTTCGGTCACCAGAAAAAACGGCGAGGCGCACTCCGGCACCGGCTGCATGAATTCGGGATGCTCGGCGTACTTCTCGGGCAAGGGCGGCAGCTTCTTGCTGTATTCGAGCAGTGCCTGAAGTCTCAACGCTTTGGGCGCGCTGCGAAACAGGGTCACGATCTCTTGCAGTTTGCCGGGCAGCACCTGGGCCGAAGTGATCTGGATCGGGGTCATCTCAGTCATGCTCCACTGTAGCGTCGGGGGGGGCACGGTCATGGTGAGCCTCGTCTAGTTGACTCTTTTTGTCAATTAAGCCAGAATCCGGATAAACTGCGCCTAGTGAATCTGGGCCGTAAAGGAGAATCATGGACTATGTCAAGGACGTGCTGGTCAGCACCGATTGGGTGGCTGAGCATAAGAACGACGCGGGTGTGCGGCTGATCGAGGTCAACGAGGACATCCTGCTGTATGAAACCGGCCATATCGAGGGCGCGGTCAAGGTGGACTGGCAGGGTGACTTCTGGACCCCGGTGATGCGCGAATTCATCGCTCCAGACGAACTCTCGGCCTTCCTGGGCCGCCTGGGGCTCAAAGAGAGCGACACGCTCATTCTCTACGGCGACAAGAGCAACTGGTGGGCCTCGTATGCCTACTGGTTTCTGAGTTACAGCGGCGTCAAGAACCTCAAACTGATGAACGGGGGCCGCCAGAAATGGGTCGCCGAGGGGCGCGAACTGGTGACCACCCCCACCAAGGTGACGCCCACGACCTACCCGGCCCTGAAGCGCGACGAATCGCTGCGGGCCTACCGCGATGAGGTCCGGGCGCACATCGGCAAGGTCGAGAGCGGCGAGGGCGCGATGGTGGACGTGCGCAGCCCCGACGAGTTCTCGGGCAAAGTAACGCACATGCCCGCCTACCCGCAGGAAGGCGTGCTGCGCGGCGGCCACATTCCCGGCGCGGCCAATATTCCCTGGGCGCGGGCCACCAACGAGGACGGCACCTTCAAGAGCGCCGACGAGCTGAGCGCCCTCTATGGCGGCGAGGGCGTGACGCCCGACAAAGACGTCATCGCCTACTGCCGCATCGCCGAGCGCAGCAGCCACTCTTGGTTCGTGCTGCGCGAACTGCTCGGCTACCCCAAGGTCCGCAACTACGACGGCTCGTGGACCGAGTGGGGCAACGGTGTGGGCCTGCCCATCGAGAAAACCTACCAGGATATCTGAATTCGGCTGTCAGGTCACAGCGGAGCGGCCCCATCGCGGGGTGCGGCTCCGCTTTTTGCTGGGCAAGGCGCCTTTGCTCAACTGGGCTGTATGACCACACCGAAGCTTCTACTCGTGGGCCTAGGCACTGCACTCCTGCTGCTCTGGGCACGACTGGGCTTCACGTTCAGCTTGCTGGAAGCGACGGTCATCATGGCACTGACCAATCCGCAGGCAATGGTGCAGCGCGACCTGCTGATGCACCCCGTTCTGCTGCGCAAGGCGGCGATTCTGAGCACGGCGATAGGCGCATATTTTCTGATTCGGTCTCTGCGAGAATAGGCAGTCGCCGGAAGTAAAAGAGGAGGGAACGACCCTAGCAGCCATTCCCTCCCCTTTTTTATGTGGTGGCGATATCCGGACTTGAACCGGAGACCTAACGATTATGAGTCGTTCGCTCTAACCAGCTGAGCTACATCGCCTTGCATGGAACGTGCCGAGCGCAGGGCAGGCCATGAGACTTTAGCGGAGCCGCGCTTAAAATTCAAGCCTCAAACCCAAGACCACCCGCAGGAGCCCGCGCCTCAGCCCACCAGAAAGCCGTGCAGCGGCGGCTGGGTCTCAAAACTCAGCCAGTCACCGACCTCCAGCGCGGGCAGCGGCGTGAAGCTCGACAGCACCAGCGGCAGCCGGGCTTCGACAACCACCGTGAAGCGCGAGGCCAAGCGGGTGACCCTCCCGCTGCCCTCCACGCCAGAAATGCCCACCACCGTCAGGCGGGCTTCCTCACCGCCGGGCCGCTGGCTAAGAAGCGAGAAACGGGCCAGGGTGCCGTGCACGATCACGCGGGCGTCACCGGGTTTGGCGGTGTAGGGTCCGGTGCGGTCAAACAGATACAGGGTGCGGCCCCCCGACACGAACTCCATCAACGGGCTGCCTTCCGGCTGCGGGTAGAGCTGCCCGAAAGCGGCGTCGGCCTCAAAACGCAGCGCGAAGTCCTCGATGGACGTTTCCAACATGCCAGGGATTGTAGAGCACCCGGCCTGAACCCGGCGCTCAGTTGCTCAGCACCATCACGTAGGCGGTGCCGCGCCCGGCCTGCACGATACTCATGCCCGCCTTGGTGTAGAGCGGGTTGGTCATGGCGTAGCAGTGAACTGGCGAGTTGCGCCACCAATTGACGGCCTGCTGGGCATTCAGACCCACGCTCAGGTAGATGATCTCGCTCATGTTGCCGCCACGCACGCCGGTCGAGGCGGCCCGCACACGCGGAGAGCTGCCGTTCGCCCCGGCATGGCTGATACGTCCGGTCTGGGCCATATAACTGGCCTGCAAACGGGCGGCGGTGTTGTTGGCAGCGGTCCAGGTGAGCGGAGCGCTGCGGGGCCGCGCCACACCCGCGCAGCGAATCCCCTGGGCGCGCAGCGCGTTGACGCCAGCGAGCAGCACCGACTCGGACCCCGCCGCCCAACCCTGGGCGAGGACCATCAGACCCAGCAGGGCCAGTAGATGTGATCTCATACCCGTCACCTTAAGGTCACGTTGATGAAGAACATGAAGCTGGTGTGCCCCGCAAACTTGCTGCCGCGCTAAGTTGAAGCGTGCTGTGGACCCGACCCGCCGTGACATTGCGCTTGATCGCCCTGCTGCTGATCAGCGAATTCGTGCGCGCTGGGCTGATCGTGGCCTTCCTGCCGCTCACCGCCGGGCGCTACGGGCTGAGCTTGGCGCAGGTGGGCAGCCTGGTGGGGGCGCACTACCTGATGGACGCGCTGGCCAAGGGGCCGGTGGGTCTGGTGACCCAGCGCTGGGGCATCGGCGGCGCACTGATCAGTAGCAGTCTGCTGGGTCTGGGCTTCATCCTGAGTGTGCTCGGCGGGGCTGCCTTCTGGCCGCTGCTGGTCCTGGCCGCCGCCTGGGGCGTGGGCTACGCGGCGCTGTGGCCCAGCGTAATGGCGGTGTCTCAGCAGTACGCTCTGCCGGGCCGGGAAGCCCGCGCCCTGTCGCTGACCAACCTCAGCGTCGCGCCGGGCATCGCGCTGGGTACGCTGGGCGTCGGGCAACTGATGCTGAGATTGCCCGCCTCCGTGCCTGCCCTGCTGCTGTGGGCGCAGGGTGCGGTGATGGTGCTGGCGCTCAGCTTGTGGCGGCAGCGGCTGGAGAGCAGATCCACCACGAGCCAGCAGACCCAGGACTGGCGGCTTCAGTGGCGGCGGGTCGCCTCGCTGCTGCCTGCCGCCTTCGCCCAGATGCTCGCGCCGGGGCTGCTGGTGACCCTGTTTTATCCGCTGCTGGCGCGACTGAACCTGAATCTGAGCGACCTGCTGGGACCGGGGCTGACGGGCGGCGTGTGTTTGCTGGGCGCGCTGCTGCTGTCGGGCCGTCTGGCCGACATCTACGGGCCGCGCCGGGTGCTGGGGCCGGGGCTGACGCTGCTGACCCTGGCCTTTGGGCTGGCGGGCCTCTCGGCCACTTTCCTGACCAGCTGGCTGTGGCCGCTGTGCGCCCTGATCGGCGCGGGCTACGGCACGTTCATGGCGGGCTGGAACGGCCTGGTGGGTCAGACCCTGCCGCCGCAGCAGCGTGCCGCTGCCTGGGGCGTGGTGATGGCGACAGAAGCGCTCGGATACTCGCTGGGGCCGGTGCTGGGCGGCGCAGTCTGGGCCAGCGGCGGCGTGCGGGTGTTCTGGCTGGGCGCGGGGGTGTTTTTGCTGGCGCGGCTCTACTACTGGCTGCCGGGCCGGGCGCTGGGTCAGGTGGGTGGCGCGGTGGTCACTGCGGAAGACCGAACGGCCTAGCCCGGTCAATGCGCCATCTGGCGCAGGCGCGTGCAACCCCGGTGCGTCAGACTGCCTTCACCGGCCAGCAACAAGGAGGGCTACCCATGCGACCACCTTCAGCGTCAGACGACCCCGCAGCCCGGCCCCCAGTGGCCCCCTCACCCCCCAGGTAGACACTTTCATGAACGGCAAACACATCACCAAACTCGGCTTCACCAACAAAAGTATCGGCCTGGCCCTGGCCGCCGCCCAGCTCAGGGAGGACGCGGGGCTGAGCCGTCAAGCGATTCTGGACGAACTCTCGGCCGTCAAAGCCCAGCCCGCCGCTTACCAGGCCAGCGAGTACGCAGCGCTGGTCAGCGAACTGCTGGCCCAGCAGGCCCACACCGATCTGCACGCGCAAGACGCCCTGCGGCCCGCCGCGCGGCCCTACGCCCAGTTCGGCGGACACCTGATCGAGCAGAGCGCACACGATCAGATGAACGTGGCGATGCGTCTGCCCATCGCCCGCGCCGGGGCGCTGATGCCCGACGCTCACGTGGGCTACGGCCTGCCGATCGGTGGGGTGCTGGCCACCGAGAACGCGATCATTCCCTACGGTGTGGGGGTCGATATCGGCTGCGCCATGCGGCTGTCGGTCTTTGCCGTACCCGCCGAGCGACTCAAGACCCCTGAGGCACTTGCTCTGCTGCAAAAGCATACCCGCTTCGGTGCGGGCGTCGGCTTCGAACGCCGCGAGCGATTGGGCCACGCCGTACTGGACGAGGCCGCCTGGGACGAGCAGCCGATTTTGCGCCGGCTGCACGACAAGGCCGCCGAGCAGATCGGCACCTCGGGAAGCGGCAACCACTTCGCGGAGTTCGGCAGCTTTACTCTGGATGCGCCGGAAGCGGGCCTGGCCACCGGAACTTACCTGGCCCTGCTCTCGCACAGCGGCTCACGCGGCTTCGGAGCGCAGGTAGCAGGCCACTTCACCAAGCTGGCCGAGAGCCTGCACCCCACCCTGGATGCCAGCGCCAGGAAACTCGCCTGGCTCGATCTGGGAAGTGAGGCGGGCGAGGCGTACTGGCAGGCCATGAACCTGGCGGGCCGCTACGCACTGGCCAACCACGAACAGCTTCACGCCCGCCTCAGCCGTGCCCTGGGCGAAGTCCCGGCCCTGAGCGCGTGGAACAGCCACAACCTGGCCTGGAAGGAAATGGTGAACGGCGAGGAGCGGATCGTTCACCGCAAGGGAGCCACACCTGCCGCACGGGGGCAACTCGGCCTGATTCCCGGCAGCATGGCCGACCCCGGCTACCTAGTGCGCGGCAAGGGACATGCTCCCGCGCTGGGCAGCGCCTCGCACGGTGCGGGGCGGCAGCTCGGACGCAAGGCAGCCCAGGCGGCCCTGAGCAAATCGGCAGTTAGCGCTTATCTCAGGGAACGGGGTGTGACATTGATCGGCGGCGGCATCGATGAGGCTCCGCAGGCGTACAAGCGCATTGAGGCGGTCATCGCAGCTCAGACTGAGTTGGTGGAGGTGCTGGGCGAGTTCCGGCCCCGTGTGGTGCGGATGGATTCGGGCAGCGAGGACATCTAAGCGGGAACAGGGAGAAGGGTGCAGGGTCTGGGAGAAACCTCCATAGACCCTGCACCCCTTCGACTGTCAGACCTTTTCGCGGCTCAGTCGGCCTGCACCGTACCCAGCAGCGCCTCGCCGTACTTGCGCACCCGCTCCGGCCCCATGCCGCGCACCTTGCGAAGTTCGGTCTCGTCGCGCGGCGCGGTGCGGGCGATCTCGGCCAGCGTAGCGTTGCTGGCGATAATGAAGCGGCTGATGTCCTGGCGCTTGGCCTCGGCGTTGCGCCAGTCGCGCAGACGGGCGTAAGCGGCGCGCTGCTCGTCGTCGAGGCCCTCGGTGGGGTCCTTGCTCTCGGCGGGCGGCAGATCGGGCGTCAGGACGATCTCAGGCTGGGCAGGTTCGGCCTGAAGCTCGTCCGGTTGCCCTGCCCCGGCCTGAGAGAGGTGCGGCTCGGCTGATCTGGGCTGAAAGTCGCGGCGGCCCCGACGCTCGCGCTGCGGGGTGTCGCGCCGCGTCTGCTGCGGCTCCGGCTCCGACGGAGGGGCGGGGTCCGGTGAGGCGGCCTGGGATGGCCCGGTCTCCACCGGCTCGCTGGCGGGGTCATGGCCCGCCTCAGCGGGGAGCGTCGCTTCGCTGTCTTCCGGTTGACCCAGCTCCTGGCGGGCAAATTCGTCGCGTCTGACTTCCGGCTCCGGGTGCGGGGCGCTGTCCGAGAAGACGATTTCCGGCACGTAGTTGAGCGCCTCGGGCACAGGCGTTGCCGGTGCAGCCTGTTCGGCGGGCGGCTGGAGAGACTGGCTCTGGGCATCCTGGTCCTGGGTGGACTGAGCCGGAGCGTTCTGACTCGCGGCAAACAGCTCGGCAGAAGCGGGTTGTTCAGCACTGGCCGGTTCGGTACGGGCAGGCTCGTCGCCGCGCAGCAGGGCCAGCACCGCGTCCAACCCCTGGACGCCCGGCGTGATCAGGGTACCGATGCCCACGTTGCGGGCGGCGGCCAGCACCCCGCCGATCGGCTGGTGGGTGTCGGCGGCGCTGTCGGGCGCGAGCAGCAGAGCAGTGGGCCCGGTCGCCTGGGCCGCGCCGCCGAAGCGCTCCAGCAACGTCGCGGTGGTGCGGGCAGCGCGGGCCAGCCGCAGCGGCAAACTGGCCAGATCGCGCAGAATCATCGCCAGGCTCAGATCGCTGGGCGCGGGTGCCATGCGCGGTGGAGGCGAACCCGCCCCGAAGAGGGCCGCCGCACTCACGTCGCCGAAGCCGCTGAGGGTCGCGGCGTCGCGGTAGACGATCAGCGTCGCCTCGCGCTCCAGCCAGCCACCGCCGGGAGCCAGCGTGGCGTCCACGATCACCGGCACGTCCGCGCGCTTGGCCCGCTTGAGGGCGCGCTCGTCGGGTTCCAGCAGCCACACGGCCTTCGCGCCCCGCCAGTCGGCGTCGATGGTGGCCACCGCCAGTCCCGCCGAGGCGAACACCTCACGGCTGACTCCCAGCCGGGCGTCCACCCGCAAAGTACCGGGGCCGAAACTCGCGGCCAGTTGGCGGGCAAGAGCCATCTGATCGGCCACCAGTAAGCCCCAGGCGGCTCCTTCGAGATCGGCCAGGGCGCGGCTCAGGCGGGTGTGCGGGTCGCCCACTTCGGCGTGCAGGCCAGGCAAGCGGGCATCGGGAGGAACGGCAGTCATGTGGTCTATTGTGACGGATCGGAGGGGGGCGCGGGAAGCGGGCGGCAGGGAAAGCAGGGCCGGGAACCTCGATTTCTCTTAGCTGGCCCCGCACCCCGCACAGCACGCCCTACTTCCCGAACCGCCGCTTGCGGTCTTGAAAGTCGCGCAGCGCCCGCAAGAAGTCCACCCGCCGGAAGCCCGGCCAGTACACGTCGCAGAAATAGAACTCGCTGTAGACACTTTGCCACAGCATGAAGCCCGACAGCCGGATCTCGCCGGAGGTGCGGATAATAAAATCCGGGTCAGGCACGCCTGCGGTGTACATCTGCGCGCTGAGGTGGTCGGGGTGCAGCTCGGCGGCGACCTCGGCCACGCTGCGGCCCGCCTCGCTCTGGCTGGCGAGGTGCGCTTTCACCGCGTCAACGATCTCCTCACGCCCGCCGTAGCCCACCGCGATATTGAGCAGCATGCCGTCGTAGTGGCGGGTCTTTTCTTGGAGTTCCGAAAGTGCCTGCGTCACCTCAACCGGGAAATCATGGTGCTGCCCGATGGCGCGGACCCGCACCTTGTTGGCGTGAATGCGCTTGTCGATCGACAGGTTGCGCGCCTCGCGCTCGAAGAGGGTCATCAGGTGGGCCACCTCGGTGGGGTCGCGCTTGACGTTGTCGGTACTCAGCACCCAGATGGTCGCCACCGGAATGCCGAGTTCCAGACACCACTGCAACACCTCGTGGGCCTTGTCGATGCCGAATTCGTACCCGAGTTCGCGCTGCATGCCCGCCACCTTGGCAAAGCGCCGGTTGCCGTCGAGAATCAGCCCGAGGTGCTGCGGCAATCTGGCGTGCAGCTTGACCTCTCGCTCCAGGCGCTGGGCATACCACCAGTAGAGCGGGGCCGCCGCCGCGTCACGCCACTTCAGCGCGGCTTTGGCTCCGACGCGAATGAGGCGGTTGCTGCTGTTGCTGCGGGTACTCACGCCCACATTCTACGCCCTGGGCTGAAACGTGCGGCGGTGTTCAAAGCTTTATTCACCGCAGCTGAATTCACCGCAGCTCCATCTACAGCAGCCGATCTTGCCCGCCGAGCAGCGCCAGCGCTTTGTGGTCGAGGCGCGAGAGGGGCCGCTTTCCGACCGCCTCACCCGGCAACGCCGACTCGGCGGCGTAAACCTCCAGGGTGATCTGGCGGTGGGTCATGCTGTGGCTGACGCTGCCGAGCAGCCTGGGCGAGTGGGCTTCAAGGCGCGTCAGCAACCTGTCGAGCGCGCCCTCCCCTGCTTGGCCCTCCTTGATCTCGGTGGGAAGTCCATACAATCCGCCCAGCAGCGCTCCGACCCGCTGCTCCAGATACGCCGTCTGGGCGTCTCCGATCAGCAGGGCTACGGCCTGCACCACCTTGACCGGCGAGCGCTTCTTGGCGGCAGGATAAGCGGCCGGGTCGCCGCTTTTCAAGGCAGCGCAGGAGCTTGCCAGCGGGCAGGCCGGGCAGTGCGGGGTTCTGGGGGTGCAGATCATCGCGCCCAGGTCCATCAACGCCTCGTTCCAGTCACCGGGGCGCTGCGAATCGAGCAGGGCGTCGGCCCGCGCCTGCACCCATCTCTCATCCGGCTGGACCTCGGCAAAGAGGCGCGAGAGCACCCGGCGCACGTTGCCGTCGTTGACCGCCCGCGCCTCCCCGTAAGCCAGGCTGCTGATGGCCGCCGCCGTGTACGGCCCCACGCCCGGCAGGGCCAGCCAGCCCGCATAGGTGTCAGGCATTCCCGTTGCGGCCATGATTTTGGCGGCTTTGTGGAGGTTGCGGGCGCGGGCGTAGTAACCGCAGCCTTCCCAGGCTTTCAGCACCGCTTCCAGCGGAGCCGCCGCCAGCGCCCGAACGTCCGGAAACTGCTCTGTAAGATGCTCGAAATACACCCGGCCCCGCGCCACCTGGGTCTGCTGCAAGAGAATCTCGCTGACCCACACCCGGTAAGGGTCGCGCTGGCCGCCCCCGTCCACCAATCGCCAGGGCAGCTCGCGGGCGTGGGCGTCGAACCAGTTCAGCAGCGCCGGACGCAGCCTGCCGGAGAAGTCTGCTGAACCGGGCCAGTCGGGTGAGGGGTTCAGGTCGGGCATGCTCGGCGAGTGTAGACCGACTTCATTCGCGCCGCCGCGCCCTGGGTTACGCTACAGGCTCTATGCCCCGCCTCGCTTCTCCCACCGGGCCGCTGCCGCTAACGGCGGCGAGCTACAGCACCAACGAGGCCAACGCGCTGATTCACCTCTACCGCGCCGAGGTCGGCAAGATGACAGCCTACCGTCAGCGGCTCGACATGACCACCAACTGGTCGGTGGTGACGACGGCGGGCCTGGCCAGCTTCGCGCTGGGCGACAACAACAACAGCCACGTGGTTTTTCTGTTCGCCATGCTGATGAACTATTTCTTCTTGCATCTGGAAGCGCGGCGATTTCGCACCTTCGAGATCAGCCACCACCGCACCCGCATCATGGAGCGCTTTTTTTATCCAGCCATGCTGGGCGACAAGGTCGACCCCGACTGGCACCAGCTTCTGCTCGGCGAACTGGCCAAGCCGCGCAGCCCCATGAACCGCTGGGATTCTCTGGGCTGGCGGCTGCGGCGCAATTACCTGTGGATCTACGTGGGCATTCTGATCGCCTGGATCGCCAAGCTCGACACGGTCCGCAACAAGGAAGTGGCCTTCACGTCCACCACCCTGGTCGACGCCGCCCACATCGGCAGCTTTCCCGGCTGGGGCGTGTGGGCGCTGGTGGGCATGTTTTATCTGTATCTGCTGCGCCTGACCGTGATTGCCAGCAAGGCCTACCCGCTCGAAGAAGGCTGAGCCAGCCAACCGGCCCGAGCGTTTACCATACCAGCATGACCTCCTCCGCCCTGCCGCCGCACGAGTTCCGTCAGACCCTGGGCCGCTTTGCCAGCGGCGTGACCATCATCACTGCTGCCCACGCAGGCGAGAAGCGCGGCATGACCGCCAACGCCTTTGTCAGCGTGAGCCTGACGCCGCCGCTGATTCTGGTCGGCGTGGACAAGCGCGCCAGCATGCACAGCGTTCTGGAGGAAGTCCAGCGCTTCGGCGTCAGTGTGCTGAGCGTGGCCCAACGCCCGCTCAGCGACCACTTCGCCGGTAGACACAGTGCCGGGAAGCCGCAGGCAGCGGACGTGCCCTGGTTCGACCACGAGGGTCTGCCACTGATCGCGGGCGCGGTGGCGCAATTGGTGTGCCGCAAGCACAGCGCCGTCGACGCGGGCGATCACACCCTGTTCGTCGGTGAGGTCGAGTACAGCCGCTACACCGACGACGACCCGCTGATCTATTTCCGGGGCGATTACCACGAACTGGGCTGAAGCGGCAACCCTCTCCGACCATCATGTGGCGAGGGAGGGGGCAGGCGCGGACTTTACTTCAGCGCAGCGATTCCGAAAGCGGCACTCACCTGATCGCACCACAGCACCACGCTGTTGAACTTGCCCATGTCCTTGGGCAGGTCTTTGGCCGCCACCGTGAAGCTGAAATCACCGCCAAACTTCTTCAAGCTGCCCACCGTGAAGTATTTGCCCGCTACCTTCAGATTGGTCGCCCCCTTCTTCACGCCGCCTTGGTCCTGATACAGCCACACCTTGAGGTCTGGCGCGGCCTCGGTTTTCAGGCCGGTGATTTTCAGCAGGTAGTTCTCGCCGCTCTTGCTCCAGCTCACCTTGCCGCTGGTGGGCGCTTCTACCGACTTGAAGCTGCCCTGGCTGGCCTTGCCCATGCTGTCGTTCATGGTGCTGTCTTTCATGGTGTCGCTCATGGTTCCGGCGGGCTTGGTCATGTCGGTGGTCTGGGCCAGGGCGGCGGTGCCGAGCAGGGCACTCAGGGTCAGGATCGTCAGGCTGGGAATGGTCATGGTGGGTTCTCCTTGAAAAATCGAAACGAAAGTGAGCGGACAGAGAGCGGCGGACGGTGAAGCAAAGCGGCAGGTATCAGCGCCGAAAAAGTGGTACTGGGAGGGAATATTTGGCGGTGTGCCTGCTGCCTTCTGACCACAGATACGCCGGGGTCGGGCACCAGGGTTCATTCGCCCGGCAAGAATTTATCTAGACAGATTCTCGACGCCTCCAACCCGAACGCACCCCGGACTTCCCGATTGAACTTTCCGGGCGGCGGCGGCGTATCTAGGGGAAGTGAGGCGAAAGATGATGCTCAGCGTTGCAGCAATTCAGTGGACTGGAACGCGGTTTCCGGTGAAGGAAGCGGCGCAGCGCAAAGTCGGCTTTTCCCAGCCACACAGTGCGGAGCCAGCGGCGGCCTTGCCGGGTGATAGCTTGAACACCATGTGGACGAGCGACGCTGCCCGGGCCGAAGTCGGGCCGGTGCCCAGCGACGCCGAATTGATCGCCCGCTTCGCCGCGCGCGACGAGGCCGCGCTGGGTGAACTGTTCGACCGCTACAGCGCCGCCGCACACGGGGTGGCCCTCTATATCGTCAAGGAGAGCACTGCCGCGCAGGACATCGTTCACGACTCGTTTCTGAAAATCTGGAACAAACCGCAGCTCTTTGATCCGCAGCGGGCCGCCTTTTCCACCTTCATCCTAACGGTGGTGCGCCACGCGGCCATTTCAAAGCTGCGCGGGGTGCGCTTTCACCTGCCTCTGGAAGACGATGAAGGTCTGCCGCTGCCGCTGGCCGACGTGAAGGTGGACTTGCTGGGCCTCAGCGAGCAGCGCCAGGTCTCCGAGCGGGTGCAGGCAGCGCTGCTGGCCCTCAAGCCCCCGCAGCGCGAGACGGTGGAGCGGGCCTACTACCAGGGGCAGACCCGCGAGGCGATTGCCGAGGCGATGGGCGTGCCGGTGGGCACCGTCAAGAGTCGGCTCAAGTACGCGCTGGAGAAATTGCGCGGCGTGCTGGGTGAGCAGGGGTTAGACGACGGCCAAAACGAAGGTGGTAAGACCCAATGACCGATTGCCAGAACTGCCGCGAGGAGCTGGACGCCGTGCTGCTCGGTATTGCCGACCCCGACACCGAGCAGGGGATCAAGGCGCACCTCGCCGTTTGCCCCGACTGTACCCACCGAGCGATTCAGACGCAGCGGGCACTGGACGGCCTGCTCCACACGCCGCCCGCCGTACCGATGCCCGCCGGAGCGCGTGAGCGACTGCTCGCCAGTGCCCGAGCCCAAGCTCCCGATCCGCCAGCGCCCGATCGGACAATGCCGGACGAATCAGTGCCCCTCACAGCTTCAGCAGCTCCCCTCCCCGTTTCATCCCAGCGCTTGCCGATCACGTCCGCCGCGCCGCGTACGGCCGCCCGGCACTCTAGGAGGCCGGGCGACTGGCTCACGGCGGGGCTGGGTGCGACGGCGCTGGCGGCCTTTGTGCTATGGCCTGCGCCGCACCCCAACCTGGCACACGCCGACGTGGTCGTCGCGGCAGGCGACGTGCTGGTGGCAGCCCGCAGCGAGACCTCGAAGTACCCGCTGGTTATCCGCACGGCGGGCGGTGGGCTGCGCGGGGTGGCGCTCAGGCAGCCGCTGCCTGCCTGGTATACCGAGGGCGTCTACGCGGGCGGGCGGGCTTACCTGCTCGACGCCGCCAACGCGCGACTGGTGGTCCTCAACGTGGCCAGGGGCGAGATCGAGCGCAGCTACCCGGTGCCGGGCGGCGCAGCGGGTCTGGCAGTCAAGGACGGCAGCGTGTTCGTCAAGTCGGCGGCCAGCGGCGAACTCAGAATCTTCAACGGCGAGCACTCCTTTGTCAACAAACTGGCCAAGGCCACCGACCTGCCGCAGGCCGATTACATGGACGCTGTACTACCACTGCCCGAACGCATCCTGACCACCCAGCACACCACCGGGCAGGTTTTCTCGCTCTCCCCCGACGGCGAGAAGCTGCTCGCCACCTACCCGGTCGGCGGCGCGCCGGTGGGTCTGGCCGAGTGGCAGGATCAGGTGCTGGTGCTGGACGTGCAGGGCCGGCTGCTACAACTCGGCCCGGACGGGCAGATCACACGTACACTCAAGGTGGCCGGGCACCCTGACAAGCTCAGCGTGATGGAGAACCGGGCCTATCTGACCGACCGGGGCGGTATGGTCAGCGTGGTGAACCTGGAAGCGTTCCGGCTAACCGGCGAGCGCAGGTTTGGCAAGCCGATGGACATCGTGGCCCTGCCGGACGGCCATCTGGCCCTGGCCGACGCCGAACGCGGCGTGGTGATGCTGCGCGCCGACCTGTCAGAACTCTGAGACGCCTGACCTAAGGCTTGACTTGTTGATTTTTTACTTGTTGGTCGTATTGGTGGTCGTCGTTGAGGTGGTGCCCTGCGGCTCACCACTCGAATCGAAGCTCTTGGTGGTGGTCGTTGAGGAGTCGGTGGTGGTGTCGCTGCTCTTGGGCGCGCAGCTGGCCAGCGCCAGGGACAGAACCAGCAGGGCGATGCACTTGAGCTTGGTCATGGCTTCATTGTCCATCTCCAGCGGCCGCCCGGATGAAGAGGGGCAGAAGAAGTCTTATAGGAACCGCCCTCAATTTGTGACGTCCAACTGAAACGCTGCGCCCTGCGTCCACGGTTCAAACCCGCTAAACTGACCGGATATGCCTTTGTCTCAGATGGCCCGCACCACCCCCGAAGCCGAGGAGCCGCCGAGTTCACGGCTGGCCCCGGCGACCACGTGAGCACAGCGCTCAACCTTGCCCTGCCGGTGGTGATCGTGCTGGTGCTGACCGCCCTCAACGCTCTGTACGTGGCCGCCGAGTTCTCGACAGTGGGCGCGCGCAAGAGCCGGGTGCAGGAGCAGGCCGACGGCGGCAGCGCCAGTGCGGCGGCCCTCAGCGAGATTCTGCGTGACCCGCGCCGCCTCGACGATTACGTGGCCGTGTCGCAGATCGGCATTACCCTCACCAGCTTGATTCTGGGTGCGTACGGGCAGGCGCAGATCGCGCCGCTGCTGACCCCCGCGCTGGGCAACTTCGGTGGGCTGGCCACCGCCACCCTCATCGTGCTTTTGATCATCACGGTACTTCAGGTGGTGCTGGGCGAGTTGCTGCCCAAGACGGTGGCGCTGCGCTACCCAGAGCGGCTGGCCCTCTCGCTGCTGCGCTTCATGCAGCTGAGTCTGCTGCTGTTTAAGCCCCTCATTGCGCTGCTCAACGGCACGGCCTACGCGGTGCTGCGCCGCTTTGGGCTGGTCAGCGGCGAGTCTCACCTGCACGTACACTCGCCTGACGAACTCCAGGACCTCTTCAGCGCCAGCGCCAAGGGCGGGCTGATCGACGCCGCCGAGCGCCAGATGCTGGCGGGCGTGCTGAATATCGAGGAACGGGTGGTACGCGAGATTATGACGCCGCGCACCCGCCTGATCACGGTAGGCCACACCGAGCGCCTGGCCGACGCGCTGGGTCGGCTTTCCGGCAGCGCTTACACCCGTTTTCCGGTCATTGGTGAGGGCGGCACCGACGATGTGCTGGGCGTGGTCAATCTGCGCACCCTCTACCTGCGCTCGCGCTCGCGCCCCGACGCGCGGGTGGCCGACATCATGTACCAGCCACTGCTGGTGGCCGACGTGACTGCCGTGCCGCTCTTGTGGCGCAAGCTGCGCGAGGCGGGCCGCCACAGCGCCATCGTCGTGGACGAGTACGGCGGGGTCGCCGGCATGGTTACGCTGGAAGACGCTATCGAGGAGATCTTCGGTGATTTGCAAGACGAGTTCGATCAGGAAGACGAGGCCTTCAGCCGGGTCGGTAACCGCCTGAGCGTGCGCGGCGATCTGCTGATCGATGACGTGAACGACGAGTTCGAACTCGATTTGCCCACCCAGGAAGCCGACACCATTAGCGGCCTGATCTGGGCCGAGATGGGACGGCTGCCGATGGTCGGTGACGAGGTGCGGGTGGGCGAGGTGGTGCTGAAGGTCGACAGCATGGACCGCCGCGCCGTGCGCCGGATCAGTCTGGACGCCCCCGACGCCGAGGGAGCGCAGGCGTGAACGTGCTGAGCGAGTATGTGGTACCGCTGTTGATCGTGCTGGCCCTGGTCATTATCAACGGGGTGTTCGTCTCGGCGGAGTTCTCGCTGCTCTCAGCGCGCACCTCCAAACTCGAAACCCTGGCCGGGGGCGGCAGTGGCGCGGCCCGCTGGCTGCTGAAGGTGTCGAGCACAGCGCGAGGCAAGGACCGCTACCTGTCGGTGGCGCAGCTGGGCATCACGCTTGCCAGCTTGGGCCTGGGCATGTACGGCGAACACGAGATCGCCGGCTGGCTCTACGGTCCCTTCGAGCGCCTGGGGCTGGGCGCGGTGGTGGCGCACTCGGCGGGCGCGCTGATCAGCTTGCTCGCCATCACCTTCATGCATATCGTTTTCGGCGAAATGATTCCCAAGGTGCTGGCCCTGCAACTGCCGGAAACCACCAGCCTGAAGATCAATCCGCTGATGCGCCTGTGCGGGCTGGTGTTCGCGCCGCTGGTGTGGGCGCTGAGCGGCATGGCGACGGGCCTGATGCGGCTGATTGGCATCCGTGATCCGGGGGCGGACAGCTTGCTGTATTCCAGCCGCGAACTGGCCATCGTGGCCCGCGAGAGCGCCGAGGGTGGCCAGATCGACAAGGGCCAGCAGAGCCTGATCGAGAACATCTTCGCGCTCGAAACCCACACCGCCGCCGAGCTGATGACGCCGCGCACCCGCCTCAAGGCGCTGCCAGTGCAGGCCAGCGCCGAGCATATTCACGCCCTCATCGCCGAAGCGCCGCGCAGCCGGTTTCCGGTGTTCGAGGGCGACCTCGACACGGTGGTCGGCGTGCTGCACATCAAGGACTTCATCCGGGCGCAGAGCAGCCAGCTGAGGGCCGAGGCGGGCCGCAGCAGCTTCAATCTACGCCGACTGCTGCGCCCGCTGCCGAGCGTGGCCGCCTCGGAAACTGCCGAGGCTTTGCTGGCCCTGTTCAAGCGCGAGCGGGTTCACGCCGCGCTGGTGGCAGACGAGTACGGCGGCACGCTGGGATTCGTCACTATGGACGACCTGATCGAGGACGTGATCGAGCAAGACGACGACGCCTGGATCATCACCAACCCCGACGGCTCGTACAGTCTCGACGGCGAAGTCACCCTGACCGAGCTGCGCGAACTGGGTCTACCGCTGGTGTCCGACGACGCCAACACGGTGGCGGGCCTGGTACTGGCCGCTTACGGCACCCTGCCGCCACCCGGCATCACGGTGCATGTGCAGCACATGGACCTGACCGCCGAAGTGGTGGAGGGACTCAAGATCAAGCGGGTACGGCTGCGCCGGGTGGAACCGGAAACCACCTGAGCACGCCCAGTCCCGATCAGGCACCGCCCGCCAGCAGCGCGACCATTTTGGTGTAGCCGCGCTGCCGGGCATGCGCCAGGGGCGTCATTCCGTCTCGGTCCGCGATCCGGCGGTCTGCTCCGTGGGTCAGCAGCTCGCGTACGATCTCGGTGTGGATCGGGCCGCCGTCGCCCAGAATCACCGCTTCCAGCAGGGCAGTCCAGCCCAGGTTGTTGACATGGTTCACGTTGACCTTGGTGGTGCGCAGCAGTTCGCGCAGGTAGGCGAGGTGGCCCCGGTCGGCGGCGGGAATCAGGGCGGTGCCGCCGTAGCGGTTGGTAAGGGTCAGGTCGGGTTTGGCCTTGAGCACCTCACGCAGCATGGCGACGCTGCCGGTTTCGCCAGTTACCAGCAGGGCATTGTTGCGCTGCTCGTCTTGCAGATCGGGGTCGGCTCCTGCTGCGATCAGGGCGCGGGCCACAGCCACGTGATCGCCCTTGGCGGCCCAGGTCAGCGCCGTGCGCCCGCTGGCGTCGGCGGCACGGGCAGACGCGCCCGCCTTCAGCAACGTCTCAAGTCCCTCCAGATCGCCCTGCTGGGCGGCCCGAAGCAGCGGAGCGTTCAGGTCTCTGTGCTTGTCGGTGGTCACGGCGACTCCTCTGGCACTGCTCGCCGAACCGGCTGGCAACAGCGCCCAGTTGCCGAGCAGGGCCAAGGCGAGCATCACCTGTCTGGACAGCTTCGCGGCGTGCATCTTACTGGCTCAGGACTGTCGCCGTGGCGTCGGTGCCGCACTTCTCGTCGATCAGGCCGCTGGGCGCGCCGCCCACACCCACGGCACCCACCACGACGTCGCCCACGCGAATCGGTGCGCCACCGGCCAGCACCAGATAGCCGGGAATGTCGGCCAGGCCGGGGTTGTCGGCCAGGCCCTTGGCGATGTTGCTGGTCAGGTTGCGGGCGCTGGCACTGGTAAAGGCCTTGCCCAGACTGGCCCCCAGGGTATGCGGCCCGGCGTTCTCGGCGCGGGCCACCGCCAGGGTTACGCCGCTGCGGTCCACCACGGTGGCGCTGACGTTGTAGCCCCGCTGGGCGCAGTTGCTCACGGCCAGCGTGGCAATCCGGCTGGCGGCACTCAGGCTCAGGCTGGCATTGGAAACGGTAGCGGTGGTCGCCAGTTTGATCGGCGCGGGGGTGGTCGGCGTGGCGGTGGTCTGGGCAGTGGCCAGAGAAATGGTCAGCAGGGACAGCAGGGCGGTCAACGTCTTCTTCATGGCTGGTATTTTGCGCCCCACACGGCAAAATCGGTATCCGGGCAATGCCCAGGCGGGGTGCGTAGTTTTACGGAGGAGTGGTCAACGCCCTGTCCTCCTCTTCTCCTTCCAGCGCCATACGAATCACCTCGGCCAGCGACTCGGCCTCCAGCTTGGCAAACAGGCTGGCGCGGTGGCTCTCCACGGTGCGGGCGGAAATCTCCAGGGCGCGGGCAATCTGTTTGCTGGTCTGGCCGTCCAGGATGCCGCGCAGCACGTCGTGTTCGCGGGCCGACAAGCGCGCGAGGCGCGTCCGGGCCTGCCCGCTGGCCGCCCGGCGCTGACGCCCCCGCAGGTGCTGGCGCACGGCCCGCTGCACCGTTTCCAGCAGTTCGGTCTCGTCGACCGGCTTGCTCAGAAAGTCCGCCGCACCCTGACGAAAGGCCCGGCGGCACAGTTCCACGTCGGCATGCCCGGTCAGCAGAATCACCGGCAAGTCGACCCCGCGCGCCTGCAAGCGCAGTTGCAGTTGCAGGCCGCTGACGTGCGGCATTCGGATGTCGAGTAGCAGACAGCCGGTGTCGGGCGGCTCCTCGGCGTCCAGGGCACGTTCCAGGGCCAGCCCGTCGGCAAAGGCGCGCACATTCAGGCCCACCGTGCCCAGCAAGAAGCCCAGTGCGCCCCGCACCGCGTCGTCGTCGTCCACCAGATAGACGGTGGGTTCCAGCGGCAGGCCACCCTTGGGAGCTGGCTCAATCACTGGCCGCCTCCAGCACCAGACGCGGCAAGCTGAGCGTGAAGACCGCGCCGCCCGCCGCACCGTCCATACCGCTCAAATCGCCGCCCATGCCCTGCGCCAGCGTCTGCGAGAGGCTCAGGCCCAGCCCCAGGCCGCCCGCCTTGCTGGTCGTGAACGGCGTGAACAGGCGTGCGGCCACCCCGGCGGCGATGCCGGGGCCGTTGTCGCGCACGCTGAGGGTCCAGCCACCTGCTTCCGGCGCGATGCTCAGCTTGATGATGGGGTCGGGCGTGTCGTGCACGGCCTCCAGCGCGTTCCGGAGCAGATTCAGGATGATCTGTTCGAGCTGCACCGAATCGGCCAGCACCAGCGGCGCATCGGCGTAGGCCGTGATGACCGAGACGCCCTGCCGCTCCAGATCGGCGCGGCACAGCGTCAGCACGCTCAGCGCAGCCTGCACCAGATCGGTGGGCCGGGCCTGACTGGGGGTACGGCGTACCCATTGACGCAGCCGGACGATAATCTGCGCGGCCCGCTGCGCCTGCGTGACCGAGGCCCCCACCGCGTGGCGTACCTGCCCCAGATCGGGGTCCTCCTCGCCCAGCAGCCGCGCTGCCGCCTGACCGTAACTGACGATGGCCGTCAGCGGCTGGTTGAGTTCATGCGCCAGCCCCGCACCCATCTCGCCCAGGGTCGACAGGCGGGACACGTGGGCCAGCATCTCCTCGTGTTCGCGCACGCGCCGCTCGCCGTCTTCGAGGTGTTCGAGCAAGCGGCGCTGGAGCGGCCCCACCTCGCGCAAGATCAGCACCCGGCCGCGCCCTTCGCCGTCCGCGCCGGGCAGCGGGGCCAGCGAGCCTTCCACCCCCACTGCCTCGCCGCCGCGCAGCAGGGTCAGGCCCTCGGGAACTCGGTGGGCCGCCAGCTTTCCCAGAAGGGGGCAGCGTCGAAAAAAGCCTGCGACAGCGTGGAGCGGAAGGTGACCACCGCCCGCAGATCGGTGCCGGGCGGCAGCGGGTGGGCCAGCATCGTGCGGGCCGCCGGATTGGCCAGCGTTACCCGGTACGCCTCGTCGAGCGCCACGATGGCCTCGGACACCGCCTGCACTACGCCGCCCGCCCGCGCCCGCTCGTCGAGCAGGGCGCGCTGCGCGGCGCGGCGGCCCTCCAGCAGACGGAACACCAGCCCACTCAGGCCCGCCGTGAGCAACGTCCACAGCGCGGCCCCCAGCCACGGCCAGGCGCTCCACGGCACCGGGCGCGAGATGAGGATGGGAAAGGGTTGCAGGGCGGTGCCCAGCACCTTGCTGACATGCAGTGTCATCGAAGCGCTGGCAGCGTCCGGCGCATGGGCCACGATGGTCTTTTGCGAAGCAGGCTGAAACAGGGTGTAGGTCAGGGGCGCAGCCGCGCCGTCCAGCGCGCCGGTCAGCCGCCGGGCATCTACTCACACCCGCACGCCATTATGCGACAGGGCGTACAGCGGGCCGCCCCCCTGGGGCCAGCGCACGGCAGGTTCGGCAGCGACCAGGGGCGACAGGAAGGGAGGCTGTTCGGTGGGCGTGCCCAGCACCTGACAGCCCTGCGCGGTGCAGCGCTCCACGGCCACGATCTGCGGATAGGGACGCAGCAAGCTACCGAGGTAGCTGCCCAGCACCGCCGCGTCCAGAGCCTGATGCTCCAGCGCGTCCACGGCATTGAGCACCGCTTCCTGCTGCTCCATACGCTGCGACAGCACCCGGTGCAGAATGCGGGCGTCGGTGTTGAAGGTCTCGGTCAGTTGCCGCTGGGCCGCCGTGAACAGCGCTGCCGCGCCCGCTCCGGCCACCAGCAGCCAGACGAGCACGGCGAGCAGAGGGCGCTTCATGCTGACATTGTGGCCCCATTGAAGCCACCGTGGCCACCCCAGCCCACGTTCCGGTCAGCAGCTCAGCAAGCTCATACAGAGTTCGCGGGCGCACTCAGGCGTCCAGCCAGCCGCCGGTAGACGCCCGGCGTCAGCAGGCCCACCAGCAGCAGGCTCAGGGCAATGACGGCCATCCCGAGGCGCAGCGACGTAAGCTGCGAGACAAAGCCGATCAGCGGCGGCCCAGTCAGAAAGCCCGCGTAACCGATGGTGGCGACCCGCGCGATGCCGCGCCCGGCCAGAGCGTGCCCCGCCGTACCGTAGAGCACCGGCACCACGTTGGCGATCCCCAGCCCGAACACCAGAAACCCCAGCGCCGCTACAACAGGATCCAGGGTCAGCAGGCCCAGGCCCAGGCCCACACCGCTGGTCAGTGCCCCGATCTCGACCACCCGGCGGTCGCCGTAGCGGCTGCGCCAGCCGTCGCCGAGCGCGCGCCCCAGGGTCATGGCCAGCGTGAAAGCGGTGTAGGCCGCGCCCAGCGCCGCGCCGGACACGCCCAGCACGTCGCGCGAGTACAGCCCGCTCCAGTCACCCAGCGACCCCTCACCCAGCATCCCCAGAAAACACAGCAAGCCCAGCAGCCACACCAGCACGCTGGGACTTGAAGATGCGGCGGGCGGGTTCTGCGGCGAGGTATTGGCAGCTGGTTCGTCGGCCTGCTTAGGCAGCAGGCGCGCTCCGGCCAGCACCACCAGTAAGCCCATACTCAGCGTGATGATCAAGGCGTGCGGCCACTGGCCTAGGCTCGCGCCGAGCAGCAGACTGCCCAGGGCCGCGCCTGCCAGATTGCCCAGGCTGTAGGCCGCGTGAAAGCTCGACAGCACCGGGCGGGCCAGCGCGCGCTCGACGGCCACGCCCTGGGCATTCATGGCCACGTCCATCACGCCGTTGCTGGCTCCCAGCACCATCAACGCGGCGAACAGCACCCACAGGTTCGGCGCGAGGAACGGCAGCAGCAGCGTCAGCATCATGCACACCCCAGCCCAGACCGTCACCCGGCGGGTACCGAAGCGGGCGGCCAGACGCCCGGTTTGCGGCATGGCGATCAAGCTGCCTACCGACATACCCAGCAGGGCCACACCGACGCTGGCTGGCGTGAGATGCAGCGCGCTCTGCACACTCGGCACCCGCACCACCCAGGTGGCGATCACCATGCCGTTGGCAAAGAAGACAGCGCTGGTGGCCCAGCGGGCGCTCAGAGCCCGGGCTGGAGAAACGGCGGGCTGAGACGGATGGGCAAGGGGCGCGCTCACCCCGGCATCCTGACACGCTGGGCCGGGGGCGGGTCAAGCCTTCAGCGAGCGGCGCTGCTGGCCGTCAGGCTGAATTCCAGGTGGGCTTGCAACTGAGCGGGCACCCCCGGCACGTCGAGCACCAGATCGAACGCTGCCGACTGGACGCTGTCACTGGTCTGCGGCAATCCGTCGGGCCGGAAACTCAGGCCGCCCTGCCCGCTCCAGTCGCTCACGCTCAGGCGCAGCACGCCGGGTTGAGCGCCCGCGCCGGTGCCCTGGGCGCTGAGGGTCCAGGGCCGGGCGGCGAAGCGCTGCTGGTAACTCAGCACGCCGGCCTCGCTGCGCCCCAGAAACGTGCTGCCTACATCGAGCCTGAGCGGCTGAAGCTGAATCTGGGCGGCCACACCTGCGCCGCCCAGCGCGGCGGCCAGCTCGCCCAGCAGCCCGCTCAGGTCGAGGGCCTGCACCAAACTGCCGGTCACGCCGGTCACGCCGGTCACGCCAGGCATCAGGTTGAGGCTGTACAGACTGGCCTGGGCGTTCTGGCCAAAACTGCTCAGGCGCTCACCGGCAGGGAGGGCGTCATAGAAGCGCTGGGTGGCCGGGTCGTCCGCCACGATCCGGGCGTCCAGGGTGGTGCCGTTCGGGGCGACGGTCTGGGTCAGCCGGACCGTCTGAGGCGCGGGCATAGCGCTGCCCAGGCTCAGCGGCGCGCCGACCCAGGTGCTCAGCAACACCGTGTTGCCCTGAACGTCGGTCGGCAGCACCTTCACGAACTGCTTGCCTGCCGCCGCGGGCTGGGCACGGCGGAGCAGTTCCTGCAAGGTGGCCGTCTGGGCGCTGAGCGCCGTATTGAGGTCAGCCACCCGCGAGCGGTCAGCGGCGCTCAGCACCGCGCCGGACCGGGCCACCGCCTTGAGACTGAAGGCCGTGACCTGTATCTGCCGGGTGGTGGCGTACTCCAGCGCCGTTCCGGGGGCGGCGTACAGCCGCAGCGGCGCGGCGCCGGGCATTAGCGCGGGGTCGGTCGTGGGGGCCGCGCCGGACTGAACGGCAGGCACGGGCGTGGCCGGAATGCTCGGCAGCTGGGGTTGCGCCTGGGCGGGCTGGACCTGGACTGTTGGAGCCTGGACTGGCTGGGATTGGGCCACACCGAGCAGCACGCTCAGGCCCAGGCCCAGCCACGCGGCCCTCCTCCTCTGAAGCGGGTTCATGGCGCTCAGAGTATCCGGCCACAGGTGAGAGAACTGCGAGCGAACGCCAGGACCGGTTCACAGAGTGGTCTCCCGCATTTGATCCGGCAGCACACCCGGCGGGGGGCCAGTGGGCTGGGCCGCGCCATCCACCGGAGCGCTCGGGCTAGACTGAAGACCATGAGACTCGCCGTCATCGCAGATTTGCACGCGAATCTGGAGGCGACCCTGGCCGTTCACGAGGATTTGCGCCGCCGCCACCTCTCCGAGATCTGGGTGCTGGGCGACGTGGTGGGCAAGGGACCACGCCCGCGCGAGGTGCTCGAATGGGTGCGCCAGTATGCCACCCGCACCGTGCAGGGCAACTGGGACGCGCGGGTGGCGGGCGTCACCAACCGCCCGCAGGATCTGTGGCCGCGCACCCGGCTGAGTGCCGCCGAGCTGACCTACCTCGCCGAATTGCCGTTCGGCATTGAGGAGCAGTTCGGCGGCGCGTGGTGGCGCTTCGTGCATGCCAGCTCCAAGGGAGTCTTTCACCGCCTGTATCCGCACAGCAGCCTTCAGGAACAGCTCGAAGCTTTCGCGCCGCAGCCGCACCTGGGCCTGCGCGAGTACGCCGACGCCCTGGTCTACGCCGACATCCACGAAGCACTGATGATCGACGTAGAAGGCCGCCCACTGATCAACTGCGGCTCGGTGGGCAACCCACTCGACAGCACCCTGCCGAGCTACCTGATTCTGGAATTTGCCGAGAGCGGGCCAGGCTACAGTGCCCAGTTCGTGCGCCTTACCTACAACCGCGACGCCGAGATCCGGGCCGCTGAGGAAAGCGGTATGCCCTTTACCCGCGAATACATCGCCGAACTGCTGACCGGGGCCTACCAGAAGCGCCGGGCCAGGGGCGGCGAGGGACCGGGTTAGGCGGCGACCGCCCGGCCTTCGGTGCGCCTGAGCACCTACGCTCAGGGCTTCAAGTCAGGCGCTCAGCGCCGCCCAAACGGTTTGTCGGCGCTGCGGGAATCGGGAGCACTGTAGGCGCTGGGCCCTGCGTTGGGGTTGCCGCCGCGCCCCGCCGCCGGGTTGACCGAGCCGTTGTAGGCATTGCTCAGGCCCGCACTCGGCACCGCGTTGGGGTTGCCGCCGCCCGGATCGCTGGCCAGCCGGGCAAATTCCTTGGGGTCCACCGAACGCTCCAGGCCCGCGTCGTGGCTGATGATCCGGCGGCGGTACAGCCCCGCCAGAAAGGCGTCCATGGTGACCATGCCCTCACGCGAACCGGTCTGCATCACCGAGACAATCTGGTAGGTCTTGCCCTCGCGGATCAGTGACCGCACCGCCGGGTTGGCGACCAGCAGTTCGTAGGCCAGCACCCGGCCTCCGTCGAGGCGCGGAATGAGCTGCTGGGTCATGACGGCCACCAGGTTGTTGGCGAGCTGCACCCGGATCTGGGCCTGCTGCTCCTCGGGGAACACGTCCACGATGCGGTCGATCGATTCGGGAGCCGAGTTGGTGTGCAAGGTGCCCATCACCAGGTGCCCGGTTTCGGCGGCGGTTACGGCGGCCTTAATCGTCTCGTAGTCGCGCATTTCGCCGACCAGAATCACGTCGGGGGCCTGCCTGAGCACCGCGCGCAGGGCCTGATCAAAACCGTAGGTGTCGGTTCCCACCTCGCGCTGGTTGACGATGCTCTGCTTGTGCTGGTGCATGAACTCGATCGGGTCTTCGATGGTCACGATGTGCAGCTTCTTGTTGACGTTGATGTGATCAAGCATGGCCGCCAGCGTCGTGGACTTGCCGGAGCCGGTGGGGCCGGTCACCAGCACCAGGCCGCGCGGGGCGTTGGCGATGTCCACCACGCTCTGCGGCAGGCCGAGGTCCTGCACACTCTTGATCTTGGTGGGAATCAGGCGCATCACGCCGCCGACGTAGCCGCGCTGCATGAAGGCATTGACGCGGAAGCGGGCCTGCTCTCCCAGTGCGAAGGAAAAGTCGAGTTCACGCTTGTCCTCGAACTGGCGCTGCTGCTTGTCGTTCATCATGCTGTACATCAGCTTGCGGGTGTCGGTGGCGTTCAACTCGGCCATGTCCTGGCTGCCGTAGACGCCCGAGAGCTTGAACTGCGGCGGCATGCCGACGGTCAGAATCACGTCGGAGGCATCTTTTTCGGCGGCGATGCGCAGAATGTCGGTGATATCGGGGCCAAACGTCGTCATGGCGTCTCCTTGGGTGCGGGTCGAGCGGAAAAAGAGAAGGAAAAGAAAATCAGTTGCTGGTGACGGCCAGCACTTCTTCGAGGGTGGTCAGGCCGATCAAGGCCTTCTCGATGCCGTCCTGGCGCAGCGTCTTCATGTCGCTCTGGGCAATGGCGATCTCACGGATCTCGGCGGCGGTCTGGCGGGTACCGATGGCGCGGCGAATCGGGTCATCGACCACCATCAGTTCGTGAATGCCCATACGGCCCTTGTAGCCGGTGCCGCCGCAGCGCGGGCAGCCTGCGCCGCGCTGCAGGTTCGCGCCCCGGAGTTCTTTCTCGCCGATGCCGAGTCGCCGCAGCACCTCGGGATCGGCGTTGGTGGGGCGCTTGCACTCGCTGCACACCCGCCGCACCAGCCGCTGGGCCAGCACCCCGATCACCGAGGCCGAGATGTTGAACGGCTCCACGCCCATCTCGTCGAGGCGGGTAATCGCGCCGGGCGCGTCGTTGGTGTGCAGGGTCGCCAGCACCAGGTGGCCGGTCAGCGCCGCCTCGGTGGCGATCTTGGCCGTCTCGGTGTCGCGAATCTCGCCGACGAAGATGATGTCGGGGTCCTGGCGCAAAAAAGCCCTCAGGGCGCGGGCGAAGGTGAGGCCCGCCACCGTGTTGACCTGCGACTGAATGATGCCGGGAATTTCGTACTCGATGGGGTCTTCGATGGTGGTGGTGTTCTTGTCGGGCCGGGCGATGCGCTTCAAAGTCGAGAAACTGGTGAACGATTTGCCGGAGCCGGTGGGGCCGGTCACCAGAAAGATGCCGTTGGGCTTTTCGATCACGTCGAGAAAGCGCTGGAAGTTGTGCTCGGAGAAGCCCAGTTGCTCGACTTCGGGAATGTTGCTGGACTTTTGCAACAGGCGCATCACGGCCTTCTCGCCGTAGACGGTGGGCAGGGTCGAGAGGCGCAGATCAAGGTCGATGCTGCCCTTCTTGAAGCGTACCCGTCCGTCTTGCGGCACACGCCGCTCGGCGATGTCAAGGTTGCCCATGATCTTGATGCGCGCCAGCATGCTCTGGGCCGCGCCCCGGGGCAGTTCCATGTGTTCGCGCAGTGAGCCGTCGATACGGTAGCGCACCCGTACGCTGTGCTCGGTGGGTTCGATGTGGATGTCCGAGGCGTCTTGCAAGGCGGCCTCGCGGATCAGGCCGTCCACCACCCGCACCACCGCATTGTCGTCGAGCGACGAGAGATCGATGCTCTCCTTTTCTTTGTCTTTCTGACGGCTGTTCTTGGCCAGCTCCTCGTTGAGCTTGGCCATGTCCTTGTCGCCGAAATAGCGCTCGATGAGGCGGATGATGTCTTTCTCGGCCATCACAGCAGGCAGAATCTCGCGCCCGGTGATCAGCTTGAGATCGTCGAGCGCAAACACGTTGCGCGGGTCTTTCATGGCGATGACCAGGGACTCGCCTTGCAGCCGCATCGGCACCACGGTATAGCGCCGGGCAGTGGCCTCGGGAATCATCAGGGCGACCTTGGTGTCGGGCGGCGAGGTCACCGGATCGACGAACTCATAGCCGAGTTGCGCAGCCAACGAGCGCGCCAGCATCTCGGGGCTGAGCTTGCCCGACTGCACCAGGGTGTCTTCGAGCCTGCCGCCCCCGGCATTTTGCTTGACCAGCGCGGCGTCGATCTCCTCGCTGCCCGCAAAGCCCAAGTCCATGATGACCTCGCCCAGCGGCTTGACCTTGCCCTGGCGGGCTTGAACTTGCAAGGCCTCGCGCAGCTGCGCGCGAGAGAGGGTGCCCTGCTGTACCATCGCCTCACCGAGCCTGCCCTTTTGCGGGTAGGTCCGGTCGATCAGGTTGTCCACATCGCTGGGCCGGGCCTGCATCAGCTTGACTTTGTGGCCGATCAGGGCCTCGATATCCTCACGCCGCCGCAGATCGCTGGTAATAACGCTGATCACGCCACCCTCCTGGCTGATCGGCACCGAGGCCAGCCGCAGGGCGTCGGCGCGCAGCAGCAGCCCCAGCACCTCCTCGCTGGGGTGGTACTCACGGCTATCGCGCACGTACTGGCTGCCCGACTGCTCGGCCAGCGTCTCGTAGAGCTGCTCCTCGGTGACCAGCTTCATGCCGAGCAGCACCGTGCCCAGCGACACGCCGCTGCTGCGCTGCTGCTCCAGGGCCGACAGCACCTGCTCTTCACTGACGTAGCCTCGCGCCACCAGGCGCTGGCCCAGCAACGACACCCCCGCTCCTTTGCTCTCGCTCAGGGCCGGAATGGGCAGGCCGAGTTCGGGGTAGAAGCTGGCAATGGCCCAGGCCACCTGCTCGCGCAGCGCCTGATAGGTTTCGATGGTGTAGCCGCTCTCGTCCTCCATCGTCTCGATGGCGACGTTGTTGAGGGCGTCCACGAAGGCCACCCGCAGGGTGTCGTTTTCCAGCGCGAACGGCACGCCCTGGACCTGCACCGCGATCAGGGCCGGGATACTGGCGATGGCGACCGGATCGGGGGTCAGGGCGGTGAGGTCCACCAACGGCAGGCCGAAAGCTTCTTCCAGAGCGCGCGCAATGCGTTTCTCGCCCACCAGACCGACGTCAATGAGGATGTCGGCCAGGCGACCTCCCACCTCGATGTGGCGGTCGAGCGCTTTCTGCAGGTCGACGTCGTTGACATAGCCCTGCTCGAGCAAGATGGCCCCGAGGCGGCGGTCTCCAATCGAGAGGGTCACAGTTTTGTCTCCGGTTTCATCTGGGTTCTCCTGTCTTTGCCGTACCAGTCGTGGCCGTAGCGTTTGAGGACCAGCCGCTCCAGGCGGCGGGCCAGGTGGGTATGGGGCAGCGCATTGTTGACAATCGGGTGCACCATGATGGTGTACATCCCGGCGATATTGCCGCCCAGAATGTCGGTAAACAGCTGGTCGCCGACCATGCCGATCTGGGAAGCCGGAAGCTGCATGGCCATGAGTGCCCGGCGATATGAGCGTTGCAGCGGCTTGCCCGCCAGCCCCACGCCCACGAAATCGAGCTTGCCGAGCCAGAACGCCGCGCGCTTGGCAGTGGCGTTGCTGAGCAGATACAGCTTGATGTCGGCGCGGCGCAGTTCGGCGGCCCAGGCGATGATCTCGGCGCGGTCCTGGTAGCTGCCGTAGGGAATCAGGGTGTTGTCGAGGTCGAGCAGCAGCCCCCTCAACCCGCGCTCGGCCAGAAAAGCCGGGGTGATCAGCTCCACGTTTTCGAGCAATTCGCGCGGCTGCAGCAACCCGCCCCCAGGCCGGGGCGCGGGCCACCCGGCTAGTTTCACGTCGGTGTTCACGTCCCGGCTCACGCCCTCACCCCGATCAGGGCCAGCATCCGCCCGGTACGCCCGGCGTCGCGGCGGTGCGAATAAAACTCCGGCTCGAAGGTGCAGCGCCCCGAAAGCCACACGTGCGCGTCCGGCACGCCTGCGTCCAGCAGCACCTGCTTGTTGGCCCCGGCCAGATCGAGCTGCTGCTCCCGGACGTGCGCGCCCAGGCCCGCTGCCGCGAATTGCCCGGCCACATCCACGCCCACCTGATAGCGCGCGGCGCTGATGCCCGGCCCCACGGCGGCCCGAATGCGCTCTGGGCGCGCACCGAGGCGCTGCATGGCCGCCACCGTCCGCTCGGCCACCCGCTCCAGCGTCCCTTTCCAGCCCGCGTGAGCCGCGCCGATCACGCCCGCCTCCGCGTCTTCGAGCAAGATGGGCAGGCAGTCGGCGGTCAGAATGCCCAGCAATCTGCCGGGACGGTCCGTCACCTGGGCGTCCGCCGTCTGGGTCTGGTCCGGCTGGGCCTCGACCACGTCCGCGCCGTGAATCTGCCACAGCAGCGCCAGGTCCGGCGGCGCAAAGCCCAGGGCGCCAACCGCGCGGCGGCGGTTCTCGGCGACATGCTGCGGGTCGTCCTGCCCGCCGCCGATGGCCCGGCCATCCATGTTGAAGCCGCCGCTGCCGTCCGGCGCGGCGTAGACGCCTTGAGAGACGCCGCCGAAACGCGTCGTGAAGCCGTGGGGTGAGGTCAGGTTCGGCGCGTGAAGCATCAGAAGGGCAGTATGAAGCGGCATATCTCACTGGATTCTGTCAAGACCGGGCACTGGGGGGGGTGGCAGGGGTCACGCGGGCTGGAGGCCGCAGCGGAACGCGCCTGCTAGCCTGCGGACCATGACGCCCGAACGATTCGCGAAGATTCAGCAGGTTCTCGCCCTGCGCCAGCCCACCCTCAGCGTCTTGATGGACGAGGTCAACAAGCCCCACAACTTTAGCGCCATTCTGCGGACCTGCGACGCGGTGGGCGTGCTGCGGGCCTACGCCGTGCCGCCCAAGAACGGTGACGTGCCGACCTTCAATGCCACTTCCGGCAGCGCCGAGAAGTGGGTGGCGGTGGAGCGGCGCGAAAACGCGGTGAGCGCCGTGCGGGAGTTGCAGGCTCAGGGCGTGCAGGTGCTGGCCACCCACCTCTCGCAGCGCAGTGTGGACTACCGGGAAATGGACTACACCCGCCCCACCTGCATTCTGCTCGGCGCGGAGAAGTGGGGGGTCTCGGACGAGGCCGCCGACGCTGCGGACGCCAATATCATCATTCCGATGTTCGGGATGGTACAGAGCCTCAACGTCTCGGTGGCCGCCGCGACCATTTTGTTCGAGGCGCAGCGCCAGCGCCTGGCCGCCGGAATGTACGCCGCTTCGCAGCTGCCCGCCGCCGAACTGGCCCGCCTGACCTTCGAGTGGGCTTACCCCGACCTCGCGCCGCTCTACCGGGAGAGCCAGGAGAGCTACCCGGCACTGGGTAAGCAAGGTGAGCTGCCGGTGGCCGCCGAAACCCAGCAGCCATGAGAAGATGAGAAAGGCCTTGCTAAAACATGATGGTTTTCACAATCTAACTGAGCACAGTGATCTCTAGACTGGGACCCGGACGATTTGACGTTTCCAACCCGCAGCCCCAGCTCGCCCTTCATCACGTCGGTGGGCTGGGGCCGCTCACCCTCAGTTTTCTTTTCAGGAGGAACCCCCTATGCCCGTATCCCTCACCAAAGGCGGCAACGTCTCCCTCAGCAAGGAAGCGCCCGGTCTCAAGAAAATCAATGTGGGTCTCGGCTGGGACACCCGCCGCACCGACGGAGCCGACTTCGACCTCGACGCGATGGTCTTTCTGGTCAACGACGCGGGCAAGGTCCGCAACGACCAGGACTTCGTGTTCTTCAACAACAAGTCCTCGAGTGACGGCTCGGTGACTCACCAGGGTGACAACCGCACCGGGGCCGGTGAGGGCGACGACGAGGTCATCAACATGGACCTCGAAAAAGTGCCCGCCGACGTGCAGAAGATCGTGGTGGCCGTAGTCATCTACGAGGGCCAGACCCGGGGCCAGAACTTCGGCATGGTCGAGAAGGCCTACGCACGCGTGCTCAATGGCGACGGCGGCGCAGAAATCGCCCGCTACGACCTGACCGAGGACGGCGGCACCGTCACCGCCATGATCTTCGGTGAGATCTACCGCAACGGCGGCGAGTGGAAATTCAAGGCCATCGGCCAGGGCTTCAACGACGGCTTCCAGGCCCTGGTCAAGAGCTACGGCGTCAACGCCTAAGGCGTTTCCCACCGTTCACACGCCCCGCTGACCCGCCTTTCATGGGCGAACTGCGGGGCGCTCGTTTCGCTGCTGCCCAGCTCCCGCTCTCAGTAGCCCATTCGCGGCAAGTCCAGTCGTTATCACCTGGACCTGTTGATGCCCACAAGGAGCGCCATGCAACTCGCTACCGGCCAGCGCACGGCGCTCGCCACCCTGAACCTGTCCGATCAGCTCGATATCGCGTTTGATGTTTCCGGCTCGGCCAGCGCCTACGCGCCCCTCTGTTTCGTACTCAACGCCGACAGCCGCCTAGTGCAACCGGACGCCATGGTATCGCCCGCGCAGACGCACAGCAATGACGGCGCAGTGACTTACCAGGCAGAGCGCTTTCGCGTGGAACTGGCCCGCCTCGCACCCGGCGTGGAGCGGCTGGCCTTCGCCGTGGTGCCGGAAAACGGCGACCTGCGCGGGGTCCGGCGCGGCGAGGTCAGTGTCAGCGGGCCGGGCGGCCCTGCCGCCGCCAACTGGAGTTTCAGCGGAACCGATTTTGGTAACGAGCGGGCCATTATCGCCCTGGAACTCTACCGTCACCAGGGAGACTGGCGACTGATGGTCAACGGGCAGGGCTTCGCCGACGGCCTCGCCGGACTGGTGCGGCATTTCGGCGGCAACGGCGTGCCGGATCTGCAGCCCGCCGCAGCGCCTACCCCGGCTGCGCAGCCTGCGCCTTCCGGCGGCCTCAACCTCTCGCGGCCCAGGGGCAACGGCATGCCTGCTTCGTCTGCACCGTCGTCCACCAACCCACCCAGCACTAGCAGCCCTGCATCCACGCCCTCACCCAGTCGTCCGCTCTCGCTCACCAAGATCACGCTCGATAAGCAGGGCCAGAGTGCCCGCATCAGCCTCCAGAAAGCCGGGACGCAGCGCGTTCACGTCAACCTCAACTGGGACGCCAAACCCAGCACGGCTCCTACGCCCAGCGGTGGGTTTCTGAGTAAGCTCCTCGGCAACGTCTCGGGTGTGGGCAAGGCCGCCGATCTCGACCTGGGCTGCATGTACGAACTCGCCAGCGGTGAGAAGGGCGTCATTCAGGCGCTGGGCGGCAATTTCGGCAACGCGGGCGGGCCACCCTTTATCAAGCTTGACCAGGACGACCGCTCCGGCGCCTCGGCGGGCGGTGAGAACCTGTTTATCGAGCGCCCCGATTTGATCCGCAAGGTGCTGATCTTCGCTTTTATCTACGAGGGCGCGGGCAACTTCAGCGAGGTGGGCGGCAGGCTCAGCTTCAACGATCCGCAGGGCAACGAGGTCAAGATGCAGCTCTCCAACCCCGCCGCCCTGCCGTTTTGCGCGGTGGCGCTGGTGCAGGCCCAGGGCGGCGAACTCGTCATCACCAAGGAAGAGCGCTACTTCTCGGGCCACCGCGACTGCGATGAGGCCTTCGGCTTCGGCTTCAGCTGGAAAGCGGGGCGCAAATGACGCAGCTACAAGCCGGTGAAAAACGCAAGTTTTCGGACGTGGGCTTATCGAGTCCGCTGGTGGTCACGGTGCGCCACAACCTGACGGGACTGGACATCAGCGCCTTTGGCCTCAGCGCCGAGCGCAAGATGGCCGGAGACGACTACATCGCCTTTTACAACAATCCGCGCACGCCGCAGGGCGAGATCACGGCGCAGCTCGGCGCGGATGAGGCCAGCTTCAACATCGACCTCGGCAAGCTGCCGCCCAACATCGAGCGGGTGATGTTCACGGCGACCCACGACAGTGTCCCCGTCGCCAGCGCCCCGCAGCTGCTTGTCACGCTCGGCGGCGTCAGCTTCGACGCCAAACCTGCCCTCAAGAACGAGAAGGCGGCCATGCTGCTCGAACTCTACAAGCACTCCGGCGAGTGGCGGGTCGGAGCGGTGGGGCAGGGTTTCAACGGTGGCTTGGGCGATCTGATCGTGTACTTCGGCGGTGAGGTGGAAGCTCCGGGTACGGCGGCTGCGCCCTCCCCTGCTGCCGCTCCAGTGCCCACTGCGCCCGCCGTCAGCCTGAAAAAGCAGACCCAGGTGCGGCTCGACAAGGAGATTGCCGAGAAGGCCCCACAGCTCATTTCGCTGGTCAAGCAGGCCGAGGTCAGTCTCAAGAAGCGTGGGCTGGACGAGCACACCGCTCGGGTGGCGCTGGTGCTCGACATCTCGGCCAGCATGAGCGTTCTCTACCGCCAGGGCGTGGTGCAGCGGGTGGCCGAGAAGACCCTGGCCCTCGCCAGCCGCTTTGACGACGACGGGCGCATGGACGTCTTTCTGTTCGGCCTCCAGGCCCACGACGCGGGCGATATCGGCATCGAGGGCATTGCCGGGGCCGTCGAGAAGCTCATCAAGCGCCATCCGCTGGAAGGCGGCACCATGTACGCCCGCGCCATGCAGGAAGTCCGCAAGCATTACTTCGGCGCCTCGAAGCCCCGAAAAAGTGCCCTGATGGAAAAGACGCCTGTGTACGTCATTTTCATCACCGACGGCGAAACCTTCGACAAGAAGGAATCCGAGGCGCAGCTCAAGGACGCCAGCCTGGAGCCGGTGTTCTGGAAGTTCGTGGGCGTGGGCCGCGAGAAATTCGAATTTCTGCAAAAACTCGACGATCTCTCGGGCCGCTACATCGACAACGCCGACTTCGTGCAGATCGAGAACATCGACACGCTTGACAGCGGCCAGCTCTACGAGATGCTGCTTCAGGAATACGACGGCTACCTGCGGCTGGCCCGGCAGCAGGGCCTGCTGAGCTGAGCTGGCCCTGGGCACCGCTGGCAACTTTTCATCCCGCCCCCGCGTACCCTCAGATGCTGTACCCACCTTTCAAGGAGGAACCCCATATGCCTATTACTCTCGCCAAAGGCGGCAACCTGTCGCTCAGCAAGCAGGACCCCAGTCTCGTCAACGCCGTGCTCGGCCTTGGCTGGGACGTGCGCAGCACCGATGGCCAGGACTTCGACCTCGACGCCAGTGCTTTCTTGCTAACCGCTTCGGGCAAGGTCCGCGCCGACAGCGATTTCATCTTCTACAACCAGATGAAGAGCACCGACGGGTCGGTGGAGCACACCGGCGATAACCGCACTGGGGCCGGTGAGGGCGACGACGAGCAGATCAAGATCGATCTCTCGAAGGTGCCTGCCGACATCCAGACGGTGGCTTTTACCGTGACCATCCACGACGCTGAAGCGCGCCGCCAGAGCTTCGGGCAGGTCCGCAACGCCTTTATTCGGCTGGTCAACGAGAAATCGAACAACGAGATCGTGCGCTTCGACTTGGGAGAAGACTTCTCCACCGAAACCGCCGTGATTTTTGCCGAAATTTACCGCAACGCGGGCGAATGGAAGTTCCGCGCGGTGGGCCAGGGCTTTGCGGGTGGCCTCGGTGCGCTGGCCCGCAACTACGGTATCAACCTTTAGACTTCTTATCTTTGCGTCTGAGTGAAAACCCATTTCATCTGAGCCTGAGCAACTTGTGCTGTATCTCACGCCGTAACGGAACATGGTTTTGTCCGTACGGCGTTTATGATAGGTCGACAAAACTGACCCGACGGCGAGTGAAAAGCTTTTGCCGGACAAGAGGCAGTGGGGAGCGTTCGTAGAAATGAATAACACCATTCGCAGAGAGTTTGGATTTGCCGGGATCATCACGGTCGTGGCCGTGGCGCTGGCCATGTGGTATGGCTTTCGCACCGGCGGCTGGGAGCGCGCCCTCAACGACATGCTGATCGTGCTGGTGCTGGGTGTCATGGAAATCTCGCTGAGCTTTGACAACGCTGTGATCAACGCTTCAGTGCTCAAAAACATGTCGGCCAAGTGGCAGCAGCGCTTTCTGGTCTGGGGCATTCTCATCGCGGTGGTGGGGATGCGCCTGGTCTTCCCGATTGCGATCGTGGCGCTCAGCGCCGGGCTGGGCTTTTTCGAGGTGGGTAACCTGGCCCTCAACAATCCCGAGCAGTACGCCCTGGAACTCGAAAAGTCCTCGGTAACCATCAGCGCCTTCGGCGGTGTGTTCCTGCTGATGGTGGCCCTCAATTATTTCATCGACACCGAGAAAGACGAGCACTGGCTGATGCCAGAAAGCCGTCTGGCAGGGCTGGCCCGCGTGGAAGCGGTGCAAATCATCATCGCGATGGTGGCGCTGATGGCCATCACCTTCTTGCTGGTGCCGGTGGAGCAGCGCCTCACCGCCCTGGCAGCAGGCATCGTGGGCCTGCTGATTTACCTGGCGGTCAACGCCCTGGGCGGTCTCTTCGACGTGGACAACATGGCGGCCAAAGCGGGCGCGGCAGGCTTCGCCTCGTTCCTCTACCTGGAAGTCCTTGATGCCAGCTTCTCACTTGACGGCGTGATCGGGGCCTTCGCCATCACCAAGGAAATCGTGATTATCTCGGCAGGTCTGGCGATTGGCGCGGTCTTCGTGCGCTCGATCACGCTGTTCCTGGTTCATCAGGGCACGCTGGCGCAGTACCGCTTCCTGGAACACGGCGCGCACTACGGCATCCTGGCGCTCTCGATCATCATGCTGTATTCCATGAGCGGCGCACACGTGCCCGAAGTCATCACCGGCCTGATCGGCGTGGCCTTTATCGTGGCCTCGATTCTGTCGAGCCTGGCCGCCAATAGACGCGAGAAGAGTACCGGCTGACCCAACGCTCTGCACCGATGGGCCGGACGCCCTGTGCGGCGTCCGGCCCTTTTCGCTGCTCTCGCAGGCGCTAGCATCCGGCCATGACTCCCCGACTCATCTTCGTGCCGGGCCTCGGCGGCGGCACCCTACAGCACTGGTACAGCCTCTGGCAGCAGAAATTCGGTGGCGTTCGCGTGGAGCAGGCCGACTGGGACGCGCCGACGCCCGAAGATTGGGCCGCCCAGCTCAACGAGACGGTGAAGACTGAGACGGGCGACCTGATACTGGTGGGGCACTCTGCCGGAGTGCTGACCATCGCCCACTACGCCCACCGCTACCCGGTGCCCGAACGGGTGCGCGGGGCCATTCTGGTGGCTCCCGCCGACCCCGAACAGCCGGGCGTGCTGGAAGCCCTCAGGCCGATGGCCCCGGTGCCGCTGCAACCGCTGCCCTTTCCGGCGCTGATGATCGCCAGCGAGAACGATCCCTACAGTTCCTTTGAGCGCGCCGCCGCCTTCGCCGAGGCCTGGGAAGCCGAACTGGTCACGGTGGGTGAGGCCGGGCATCTCAACCCAGCGAGTGGGCACGGCGTGTGGGAAGACGGCGAGATTCTGCTGGGCGAAGCGCTGCATGCCTGGACGCCGCCAGACATCGTGCGGTTCTGAGGCGCATCGAAACGCCGCCCCAATCAGGAGCGGCGCTGTGCTTCGTTAGATTCGGGGCCTTCAGTTGCTGACGGCACTCTCGACGTGCTTGTTGAGCAGTTGCTCGAAGGCGCGCTTGGGCTGCGCGCCCACCACGCCCTCCACCGGCTGACCGTCCTTGAACAGAATCACGGTTGGAATGCTCATCACGCGAAACTGCATGGCCGTCTGCTGGTTGTCGTCCACGTTCAGCTTGCCGACCTTGACCTGGCCCTGGTACTGTCCGGCGATTTCCTCGATGACCGGGGCCACCATCCGGCAGGGGCCACACCAGGGTGCCCAGAAGTCCACCAGGGTCAGCCCACTCTCGATCTCGCTCTTGAAGTTGCTGTCACTCAATTCTACGGGTTTCATGTCAGCAGTGTACGCCGCTCTACCTGTAATGACATGTATGACAAGTTGGGATTGGGCGTTTGCAATCTTGAGCGGGCCTTTAGCTGCTGGCGGTGTGGGGGATGGAGGGGAAAAATGCAGCGATGATGGGAAAAGAGTTGCAGGCAGGCGCGCGGCTGTTCAACGCGGGCCACTGGTGGGAAGCCCACGAAGCCTGGGAAACCAGGTGGCTGCTGGCGCGCGGCGACGAGCGGGCCTTTCTCAGTGCGCTGATTTTGCTGGCCGCCGCACTGCACAAGCGCTGGGTACACAGCAGCCTGACCCACCGCAATTTCGACAAGGCCGAAAAGTACTTGCTGGCCCTGCCCGCCCACTACGGCGGCGTGGACTTGGTCGCCCTGCGCCGGGAAGTCTGGGAAGCGCTCCAGCAGGCGGGCTTGCGGCCCCAGTTGCCTGTCGGACGCTGAAGCGCGGCTCCAGGTCACGCCTTGCTCCTGCGTTGAGCCGCCCTTCCCTGACATGCCTGTCAGCAAACCCGCTATCCTGCATTCTGCGTCAGCCGCCAAACAGCGCCGCACCCTGGCCCCGGTTGCGCTGAGCGTTGACTTCTTTTGCTCTTCGAGTTGGCCCTATTCAAGTTGCCCCATTCATACCTTATGTGGCACCACATTGGTCGCGCTGCTGCCCCCGCCCGCAGGCTGGGCACCGCGCCGCCCGGAGGATTATTCGTGAACGACCCTGAGCGCACTAACCGAATTGGCCTGTTTATCGACGGAGCCAACGTCTACGCCGCCGCCAAGCGGCTGGGCTGGAATTTCGACCACCGCAAGATTCTGGAGCACTTCGCCGATCTGGGACGGCTCTACAACGCTTTTTACTACACGGCCGTGCCGACTCCTGTGGACGACAAGCAAAAGCGCTTTATCGACGCCCTGACCTATATGGGCTACACCGTGCGGACCCGCACCCTGCGCGAGAACACCGACGAACACGGCGACACCCACCGCCGTGCCAACCTCGACATCGAGATCGTGACCGATCTGCTGACCACCGTCAACCTCTACGACGTGGCGGTGCTGCTGACTGGCGACGGCGACTTCGAGCGCCCGGTGGAAGCGCTGCGCGCACGCGGCAAGCGGGTCATCGTCGCCTCGATTCCCGAGATGACCAGTTACGAACTTCGCAACGCCGCCGACGAATACATCGACTTCAAAGACATCCGCGCCGCCGTGGAGCGTCCCGGCTACCGCCTGCCCAGCGAAGGGGGCGGCAATGCCAGCCGGGATGCAGGCCGCAGCGATCCACGGTCCTTTTACGTGAGCAGCGCCCTGGACACCGAAGATGACCGGTGAGGGTTCAGCGGTCGCCAACCCTGCCCCCAATGCCGCAGGCCTGCCCATCGCCCTGGACGCGGTGGGCGGCGACCACGGGGCCGCGCCGAACGTCGAGGGCGCGGTGCAGGCCGCCAGAGCTGGTGTCCGCGTGACGCTGGTGGGCGACCGGGTCAAGCTGCACGCCGAACTCAGCAAGTATCCCGGTGCCGCCAGCTTGCCGCTGGAGATTGTGGACGCGCCGGACGTGATCGGCATGGACGAGCACGCCAGCGACGTGCGCGGGCGCAAGGACGCCAGTATCAACGTGGCGGCCCGGCTGGTCAAGGACGGGCAGGCCGCGGCGCTGGTCAGCATGGGCCACAGCGGAGCGACAATGGCGGCCTCGCTGCTGACGCTGGGACGGCTGCCAGGCATCGACCGCCCCGCCATCCTGACGCACCTGCCGACCCGAAACGGCGCGCTGGCGCTGCTGGACGTGGGCGCCAACGCCGATGTGAAGGCCGTTTACCTGGCGCAGTGGGCGCGACTGGCCAGCACCTACCTGCGGGTGGTGGAGGCGCGCGAGAACCCGACGGTAGGCCTGCTGAGCATCGGCGAGGAGGACCACAAGGGCAATACCCTGACGCTCGAAGCCCACGCCCTGCTGCGCTCGATGCCCAGCATCAACTTCTACGGCAACGTGGAAGGCGGCGACCTCTTTAAAGGCACCACCGACATCGTCGTGACCGACGGCTTCACCGGCAATATCGTTCTCAAGCTGGCCGAGGGCGAGGCGAGGGTGCTGTTCAGCTGGATCAGAGAAGCGCTGGGCAGCAGCGCCCGCAACAAGCTGGGCGGCCTGCTGGTGCGCGGCGGCCTGAGAGCCGTGGCCGAGAAGATGGACCCCGGCACATACGGCGCGAGCATCCTGATCGGGGTGCGCGGCCTGAGTTATATCGGGCACGGCAGCGCCGACGCCAGGGCCGTCAAGAATGCGCTGCTACGGGCCTCGCGGGCACACCAGTCGCGCCTCATCGAGCGCCTCAGCAGCGAGCTGAGCTCATCTCCGGGCCATTGAAGGCCCGCACCCTTCCTGAAGCGGCCCCCTGCGACCTCATCAGCCACCCGTGAGAGACTGGAGCACATGCTCGATCTGCTTCTCGCTCAACTCTCCAAACCCTGGGTCTGGCTCAAAGTCGTGGTGGTGCTGCTGGTCACCTACGCCGTATGGCGGGCCGGGCGCAGTTTACTGCGGCTGCTCACGCCGCACATCGGCCCCAGCCTGCTCAAATTGCTCAAGTGGTTGTGGCTGGCCGTGTGCCTCTTCTCGGCGCTCGCGGTGTCGGTCTACGCCGTGTACGTACCGGTGCCTATTCTCTTTGACGCCGGGCAGATCATCACCTCCTGGTTCCGGGCCAGCGCCGGGCAACTGGTGGTCATCGTGGCGCTCTCCCTCATCGGCTGGCGCTTGGTCGGCACGCTGTCGGGCCGGATCGTGCCGGGCGACGAGTTCAGCCGCCGGGCCGTGCGGCTCTCGACCCTGCGCGGCGTGGTCGAGAGTACCCTGCGCGTCATCATCGTGCTGATCGCGGCCATCAGCGTGCTGCAAGCCATCGGCATCAACGCCACCACGCTGCTGGCGGGCGTCTCGGTGTTCGGACTGGCGGTGGGCTTCGGCGCACAGAGCCTGATCAAGGACGTGTTCAACGGCTTTTTCATCTTGCTCGAAGACCAGTACGGCGTCGGCGACGTGATCACCGTCAACAGCGGCTCGCTCAGCGGCGGCGTGGAGAAACTCAACTTGCGCGTCACGGCGCTGCGGGCACTCGACGGCACGGTTCACATCGTGCCCAACGGCCAGATTCAGACGGTCAGTGTGAGCAGCAAGGACTGGTCGCGGGTGGTCGCCACAGTGGACGTAACGTACACCGCCAACGTCAATGATGCGCTGAGGGTCCTCGAACAGGTATCTCAGGGCCTCTACAAGGACCCGGAGTGGAGCGGCAACTTTCTGGACGAGCCGGAGTTGCAGGGCGTGACCAACCTGGCCGCTGACGGCGTCGAGTTGCGTGCCCTGTTCAAGGTGCAGCCCAAAACCCAGTACGCGCTGCACCGCGAATTCAATCGCCGCATCAAGATCGCCATGGATCAGGCGGGCATCGAGATTCCCTTTCCCCAGCGCACCATCAGCATGGGGGAAGCGCCCATCTCAATTCGGCTGGTGCGCGAGGCCCCCACAGCGGACCTCTCCAAGCAGACCGTCAGCGCGCCCCGGCTGCGCCCCGGTGAGAGCCGCGACCCGGACAGTGCGGAGGACCGGGACTAACCTGTGCTCACCTTCGCTTACATATTTTGCAGCGCTGCCGTCATCAACGCTTGGAGCTTCTGGCGCACCACCGCCTGATCCTCGCGCAGTTTGACGACGCAGCCGAGCGTTTCCTCCACAACCTGCGGCGTGAGGGTGTCGTGATGCAGTGCCACCAAGGCTTCGACCCAGTCGAGCGTCTCGGCGATACCAGGCGTCTTGGCCAGCGGCAAGGCGCGCAGATACGCCGCCGCGCCGACCACCTGGCGGGCCAGCCGCGCCTCCACTCCCGGCAGCCGCGCCCGCACGATGTCCAGTTCGGCTTCGGGCGTCGGGTAATCGACCCACAGGTACAGGCAGCGGCGACGCAGGGCGTCACTGAGGTCGCGCTCGCGGTTGCTGGTCAGGATGACGTGGGGGCGGCTCTTGGCCGTAAGGGTGCCGAGTTCGGGAACCGTGATCTGCCACTCGGCCAGCAGTTCGAGCAAGAACGCCTCGAAGGCCTCGTCGGCCCGGTCCACCTCGTCGATGAGGAGCACCGGGGCCACCTCCTGACTGATGGCCTCGAGCAGCGGGCGGCGCAACAGAAACTCGGGACGGTAGAGGTCCTGCTCGCTCTCGCGCTGCCCCTGGCCTTCCAGCAAGCGCAGGTGTAGCAGCTGACGCGGGTAATTCCACTCGTAGAGGGCTGCCTGGGCGTCGAGGCCCTCATAGCATTGCAGCCGGATCAGCGAGGTGCCCAGCGCCAAGGCCAGCGCCTTGGCCGCCTGGGTCTTGCCGACCCCTGCCGGGCCTTCGAGCAGCAGCGGCTTGCCCAGCAACGTCACCAGTTGCAGGGCGGTGGTGAGGGCAGGTGAGGGCAGGTAGCCGGTGGACATCAGGGCCGCGCCGAGGTCGGCTGAGGGTGAGGACATGGTTGCCGCTCAGCGTAGCAGGCGCGGGCCGACTCGACTGCGGGCCGCTAGACTGAGCGCCATGGGTGGACCTGTCTGGGGTGTGGTGCTGGCGGCGGGCCTGAGTCGCCGCCTGGGCCAGCCCAAGCAACTGCTGACGCTCGGCGGCGAGACGCTGGTGCGCCGGGCCGCCCGCGCTGTGCTAGACGCGGGCTTCGCGGGCGTGGTGGCCGTGGTGCCGCTGGGCGAATTGGGCCTGCGGGTGCGTGCGGCCCTGACTGACCTACCGCTGACCTTCGCCGAATGCCCCCGGCCCGACCTCGGTTTGTCGGAGAGCTTCCGGGCGGGTCTAACGGCGCTGCCCGGCGAGGCGGTGGCGGCCCACTTCGCGCTGGCCGACATGCCGTTCGTGACGGCCCCGCACCACCGGGCCGTGCTGGAACTGTTCAGGGAGACGAACGCCCCGCTGGTGCTGGCCCGCTACGGTGAAGGCGGGGTGCGGGCTCCGCCTCACCTCTTCAGGGCCGATCTGTTCAGCGGCTTTACCCAGGCGGGCGACCACGGCCCCAAGCATTTGATCCACGAGTACGCTTCACAGGCGGCCTGGGTCACGCTGCCTTCGGCAGCGCTGCGCGACGTAGACACGCCGGAAGACTGGGCGCGGCTGAGAGGCCAGGCTGGAAGTTGACGCCATGCTGCGGAGCAAGGTGGCAAACGAAGTTCAAGGCCCAACGTTCAGCGTTCCCACGTCCGCCGCCGTCTTGTCCGGCCCCAGGGTGACGGCGGCCTTCGCGCCCGGCTCGCCCACCTCGCCGCCCAGGCTGTTGCCCGAACGATCAAAGCCTGCCAGCACCTGAAACGCACCGTCCGGCAGGTAGGCGTTGAAACGGCCCGCATCGTCGAGCGGCGGCGTGAAGGTGCTCGACTCGCCCAGAATGCTCAGGGTAAAGGTGTTGCTGACGGCGGGCGCACCCAGGGCCGCCGCCGCGTTGATGACGCCGAAGCCGGTGTCGTTGTCGCGGCCCGGCGTGCCCAGATCGGTGGCGGTGTCCTCGATGCGCTGCAAAGCCGCCGCCGGAGTCGCGGCCACGCCCTTGCTGAGCAGCAGCGCCAGCAGCGCGCTCACCTGCGGCGCGGCCTGCGAGGTGCCGGACTCGAACTGGTAGGTGGGCTGATTTTTCTGGTAGTCCCAGGAGGTCGAGAATATCGAGTCAAGCACCGGCTTGCCGCCGAGCGTCAGCTTCATGTTGAAGGTAGGATTGCTGGGATCGGCTCCGCCGTAAGCGGCCAGCGCCACCCCGGCGTAGCTCTGACTGTACTCGGCATGCAGCGGCAGTCCGCCCACGCCAGGCCGTACCGAGGCCACGCTGACGGCCCCTGCGCAGGCCGCCGGGTAGTACGGCTGCGCGCCGCCGCCGTTGCCCGCCGCCACGACCACCAGCGATCCGCGCTGGGTGGCCCCGGCGACGGCGTCGCACAGCGGCTGGGCCTCGGCGGCGCTGATCGGCCCGCCCAGCGACAGATTGACGACCTGGGCCGGATGAGGATTGGTGTACGCCACCCCCTGTACCGTGATCGTCTTGCCGGAAGCATAGTCCACCGCCAACGCCACGTCTGACTCGGAGGCGTTGCCGGAGCGGTCGATGGCCCGCACCGACAGCACCTTGATCGGCGCAGTCAGGGCCGCGCCGACGACCCCACTGGTGCTGCATTCGGCGCAGGGAGAAGCGAAGCTGCCCTCACCTGCCGCGATGATGCCGCTGACGTGCGTGCCGTGACTGCCGTCCACACCCGCTTCACCAGGGTCGGTAGGGTCGGTGTCGGGGCCGAAGGCGTCACTGGTCACCAGGTCGAGCGCGCCCTCGCCACTCTTCCACAGCCGCCCGGTCAGATCCGGGTGGTCGAAGCGCACCCCAGTGTCGATGACGGCCACCGTGACCGGCTTGAGGTACGGCGTGGTCTTCATGTCGCGCCACACCGCGCTGTAGCCCATCAGGCGGTAGGCGTACTGCAAGGGGGCGTACTGGTCGGCAGGCGCGTAGGGAGGCTGCACGTCGAGCGTCGGAGGTGGGAGGTTTTGGGCACGCAGCACGGCGTTCGGCACCGCATACTCCACGCTGGCATCGGCCCGCAGCGCCGCCAGGGTAGCGGCCACGTCTGCCACCTGCACCGTCAGGGTGCGCCCCGACTGCGAGGCGAGGTTCAGTGACTGTGCCTGGAACAATCCGCCGCCCCTCAGCGCCGCGCTCAGGGCCGCCGCCGTCTTGTATTTGACGATTACGCCGCTAGCGCTCGGCGAGGCGTTGATACGCAGCCGAGCGGGCGTGGGCAAGCTCTGACCCGATGTGACCGCCACGTTCACCTGCCCGCTGAGCCGGTAGAGGTCAGCACTCACCGTCAGGGTGGCGCTGCCCGACACGCCGCCGGGCGTCTGCCAGCCAAGTTTGACCGGCGCGCTGAGCCGCGACTGATCGGCTGTGTGCGGCGCGCCCGTGCTGCGGTTGATGCGGAAGGTGGTTTTCACGTTGCCGCTGCCACTGCTGGGCGAGGCACTGAGCCAGGCAGGCAGGCCGCTGATGAGCCAGTTGCCCTGAAAGGGCGCTTGATATACGGCGGTCATGGCTGGACCGGCAGTGACCACCGCGTCGTTCAGGGCGCTGGGTGGGGCCGGTTGGGGGCAGGCGGTCAGCAGGGCGCTCAGGCCCAGCAGCGCGGTCAGGTTCAGGCGGTTCATCTGGCTTCAGCATGCCGCTTTTCGGCTGACGGGGGATGAAGCCCTGCCGGGGGCGCTGCTCGACTCCCCCCGGTGCGGCACAATACCCGGCATGCCAAGCGGGCGCGTTCACAACCTCATCAACACGGCGACCTACGGAGTCATCGCCGCTGCCGCCGTGTGGGCCACCCGGCAGCACCTGATCGTCATCACCCCGGCGCAGGAGCTGGCCTTCAGCGCCGCCTACGCTGCCGGAACCTTCCTGCTCTCTCCCGATCTCGATCTGGCCGAGGGCCGGGTGGACAGCAAGCGGCGCTGGGGCTGGCTGGGCTTCATGTGGGTGCCGTATGGCCGGATGTTCAGCCACCGGGGCCTGTCACACACCTGGCTGCTGGGGCCGCTGACCCGGCTCGTTTATCTGGGCCTGCTGCTCCTGATGGTGTGGGCACTCCTCAGCGCCGTCTGGCCCGCCGTCAGATGGCCGCCCCTCAGTCCGTCGGCATTGCACCTGACCTGGCTGCTGCCATTGGCCCTGGGCTACTACGTCAGCCAGTGGCTTCACCTGATCGCTGATGGTGTGCGCCCCGACCACGGTATGAGGCGCAGCCAGCAGAAATTCAGGCACCTGCGCGGCAAGGCGCGGCGGCTGGCTCCCCGCAAACCGGGCCGCTGGAGGTAACTGCTGGGTTTCGGACGCAGCGCGGCTTCACGGCACATCTGCCCCGAGACCCCAGCGCTATGCTCGGTTTATGCGCGCTCTGCTCCTGCTCGCCCTCGGCCCACTGCTGCTCAGCGCCTGCTCGTCCAAAGGGATCACCCAGTTGCGCGCCCAGGTCCGAGGCTGGTCCGGTGGGACGGGGCAGATCAAGGTGCTGGCCGCCGACCAGACGGTACTGACCAGCAGCACGCTTGACAGCGTGGGCCGCTTTACCCTGCCATTGCCGGATGCCCAGCTGCTGTCCGCCTTCCTGCGGGCCAGTTTGCTGCCAGATGGACAGAACGCATCGTCGCACTGCACCGGCAGCGTCACGTCCAGCGGGCCGGCGGCACGGTTTTACCAAATCAGTCAGCTCAGCGCTTTTCCGGCAGGCGGCGCGGCTCCCCTGACGCTGGTGAGCCAGACCCGCAGCAACGATCCGGTCGGGGCGCAGCGCCTCGATCAACGCGGTCTGGTGTATGCCAGCGCGGCGACGCGGGTGCAGGGCGAGCGGCGCTGCCCAATGGCCTCCGCATCTGGGGCGAGGACGATTACGGCCAGCTTTGCCCTCAACCTCAAAGCTGGGTGGAACGATGTCGTCAGCCGTCAGAGTCAGGACGCCGACGGCAATAGTGCCTCCCGCCTGGAAAGTGTGGGTGACGACGGCTTCGAGGGCTGGGCAGTGAAGTAAACGCGAGGCGTGATCTGGAAACCAGTTGTACGAAATCCGGTTTGTCGCGTGTCCAAATCGGAACACAACCGGTTTGCAACGTCTAGGTCCACAACCGGTTCTTCTCCGACTCGCGTTGATCAGCTTGGACCCGCATGTTGTACAGGATTCAATCGGAGTTCGTGTTACTTAGCCGCCCGCTGCTTCTTGCCCTTGCGCCGGGCCGCTTCCTTCTCGGCACGCATCTTGTCTTGGTACTGCTTGGCGGTGTCTTCCATTAGTTGCGCGCCCTGCTGATCGACGGCCCGCTGCAACTCGATCAGGGTGCGCCCACTCATGTTGCGAAGCTGCGCCTCAATCTGCTTTTCGATGAACTTGTAGCGGATGGTGGCATTGGTGCTCAGCGTCACCTCTGTGCCGCCAGGAATATTCTTGAAGACCCAGCCCTGGGTGTACTTTTCCAGCGGGCCAAACGGCTTGACAGCTTCCCAGCCGCCGCGAAACGGGGCCTGAATCTGGCCATACTTGGCGGTGTAGGACAGGCCGAGCAGGCGGCGCTCCAGCTTGATGTTGACCAGTGAACCGCTAATCAGCTTTTCCTCGCCCGCATAAGTGGCCAGACGGATATTGGGGTCCCAGCGGGTGCGGCGTTTGGGGTCGAGCGTCAACCGGAATAGCACGTCGGGCCGCGCCCGGATGACGATGGTGTCTTTGAAACTGAGGGTCTGGGCCATGATCTGCCCACTCTAGCGTCTGACGTGCAGTCGGTCTTTGACCTCACCACGCAGGGCTTCCAGCGTCGTCTCGGCCAGCACGGGAGCGGCAGCGGGCACCTTTAGGCCTAGTTCCAGCGGTACCCAACTCACGCAACCAAGCATCTCGGGGGTCTCGCTAATCGTCAACGTCGGCGTCAGCGGGGAAACGCGCAGCACCAGGGCGTGGAGCCAGGGCCGATTGCGGTAGTGGAACCTTCGCTCGATGGCGTCGGCAGTCAGTGCCTGCACATCTTCTAGCGCCAGCGCCTCCTCCAGCGACTCGATCTTGTACACGTCTAGCACCTCGGCGCGAGCGGGCAAAATGATCTGGCCCGGCGCTGGGTCGGGGCGAAGCAGAGGCAAGAAGTCTGGCCGCAGTTCCACCGAGTTCTGGTGCAGGAAGGTGGGATACAGCAAAAACGCCCGGTGCTCAGCCTCGAAGCCGCCGTGCGTTTCCATGATGCCGCCCTTGCGGAGAATCACAGCGGTCTGGCCGCTGGTGAGGGCCTGGGTTTGGGCGTCCCATTCTTTGAGGGCGGAGAGGGTCATGGGTAGAGAGTAGCCTTTTAAGGAGGGTGAGAGGACTGCACGAGAAAGCCCCAGCCCTGAAACTACAAGACTGGGGATATAGGCATAAGAGCAAATCAGGGAAGGTTACTACCGCCCGCGCCAGTGTTAGAAAAAGCGGTTGCACCGGGCGCATCTTTGAAAAAGCCAGCTGGCGAGAGGGTGAAGACATGGCTACCCCGACGGTCCCAGACATCGATAGTATAATCGGAAACAATCGTGCCTGCGGCGCTGCGCTCCTTGACGAACATATCGGAGAAGGCACAGGCAGAGTTTACGCCATCAGTCACCTTGTTGAGTTGATCACTACCAGTGCCTATAAGTAGGTATGTTTTGTAGTCTACCTGCGAGAGGGCCTGCGCCGTCTGGATACTTTTCCCACAGGATTGAGCCCCTAGGTCGTATGAGCGTTTACTAGCACCCAGTAGATTTGTGATCAGCACGCTGGCTAAGATCCCAATGACTGCAATTACAATGAGAAGTTCTAGTAAGGTGAAGCCGTCACTGCACATTTTCGCCATCTTAAACTCCGAAAGAGGGACGGAAAGAAATCCGTCCCTCTTCAAATTAAGTTGCTAGTTAGCTTAGGGGGCCAGGGGGGCAGCAGCCGTAGGAGCAGGAGCAGCGTTGGTCAAGGCACTGGGAGTAATGGTGTAGGTTTTGCTACCACGAATATCGCCGACCTTGATTTTGTATGCGAGCGTAGTAGAAGCGGGTGCACCTTCAACTACAGACATATTCGCGTCGGCACACTGGGTTGCAACCCCATCCGTCGTAGACTTGAGGCTAGCAACCACAAGATATACTTGATTATCGACCTGACTGGTGGCTTCAGCGTTCTGGATGCTCTTGGCGCAGCTCGCCGCACCGGTGTCATACGCACGCTTCTGAGCGCCCAGCAGGTTGGGAATCAGGACAGCGGCCAGGATGCCGATGATGGCGATGACGATGAGCAGCTCGATGAGGGTGAAGCCCTGGGTACGATTCTTGTTGTTCATGCTGTTCTCCTATGAGGGCGCTCGCAGAAAGAAAATTAAATGGCTGCGTTCGCCTGCTTGCTATTGCGGCGGCGTCGGTGTCTCCTTCGCTGCTGAATGAATGGTAAGTGCCCGGCTCTTACATGGGTCTTACGAATCGGCGTGGGTGAAGTCCGCGCTTGCTCGATACCGTGAATGATGTCCCAGAGCTTATTTTCTCTGCTTTCGAGAATGATCTGCCAGTAATCGCGAACAAAAAGACTGACAAAACCTCACAGGCTTCCCACTGCGCCCACGCAGGTGCTACACTGCCCTCCGCATTGCTGGCGTAGCGCAGCGGCGACGCTCGAACCTGGTCAGGGCCGGAAGGCAGCAGCCATAAGAGATGATCGCTGGGTGCCGTTACTCACCGGCAATGCTTTTTCATGCCTCGGTCTTTTGCAGCCCGCCGAGCCGCCAGCGCCGCCGCATCAGCGCACGTTCTCAAAGCAGACCCGCGCTAGAATGCCCGGCATGAGCGTAATTCCTTATGTGATTGAGCAGACTGGGCGCGGCGAGCGGATGTACGACATCTACTCGCGACTGCTCAAGGACCGCATTATTTTTCTCGGCACGCCGATTGATTCTCAGGTTGCCAACACCGTTGTGGCGCAGCTCCTTCTACTCGACTCACAAAATCCCGAGCAGGAAATTCAGATGTACATCAACTGCCCCGGCGGCGAGGTTTACGCGGGCTTGGCAATGTACGACACCATGCGCCACATCAAGGCCCCCATCAGCACCATCTGCGTGGGCATCGCCATGAGCATGGGCAGCGTGCTCTTAATGGCCGGGAACAAGGGCAAGCGCCACGCCCTGCCCAACTCGCGCATCATGATTCACCAGGGGTCCAGCGGCTTTCGGGGCAACACCCCCGACGTGGAAGTGCAGGCCAAAGAGACTCTGTATCTGCGCGACAAACTGGTGAACATCTACAACCAGCACACTGATCTGCCCCATGAGAAGCTGCTGCGCGACATGGAGCGCGACTACTTCATGTCGCCGGAAGAAGCCATGAAGTACGGCCTGATCGACTCGGTGGTCGAGAGTAGCCGTGAACTGGAAAAGGCTTGAACCTTATGACGCTTTTCATTCCTTCAAAGGAGGCCGTCCGTGGCTGACCGTTGTTCGTTTTGTGGCCGCAGCCATCCGCAAGTCGCCCAGCTGATCGAGGCTCCGGGCCGCACTGCCTTCATCTGCAACGAGTGCGCCGAGCGGGCCTTCGATCTGGTCAAGCAGCAGCGCAAGGCGGGCGGTGAGTTCAGCCTCGAAGAGCTGCCCAGCGCTAGGGAAATCAAGGCGTACCTCGACGAGTACGTGATCGGCCAGGACGAGGCCAAGAAAGCGCTGGCCGTCGCGGTGGTCAGCCATTATCACCGACTGGCGCACCCCGACGTGGGCCTTCAGAAAAGCAACATCCTCCTGATCGGCCCCACCGGCACCGGCAAGACCCTGCTGGCCCAGTCACTGGCCGAGATGCTGGAAGTGCCGTTCGCGATTGCCGACGCCACCACCCTGACTGAGGCCGGATACGTCGGTGACGACGTGGAAAACGTGATTGTGCGCCTGCTGCAGGCTGCCGATTACGACGTGGCGGCCGCCGAGCGCGGCATCATCTACGTCGATGAGATCGACAAGATCGCCCGCAAGTCCGAAGGCACCTCGATTACTCGCGACGTGTCGGGCGAGGGTGTGCAGCAGGCCCTGCTTAAGATCATCGAGGGCACCGTCGCCCAGGTGCCGCCGCAGGGCGGACGCAAGCACCCCCAGCAGGAACTGGTGCAGGTCAATACCAAGAACATTCTGTTTATCGTGGGCGGGGCCTTCGACGGCATCGCCGACATTGGCCGCAGCCGCACCAACATTCGCGGTCTGGGCTTCGGGGCCGAGCACAAGGGCGACGAGAAGGCCGAACTGCGCTTCCTGCCGGAAGACCTGGTCAAGTTCGGGCTGATTCCCGAGTTCGTGGGAAGATTGCCCCTGGTCGTGCAACTTCAAGACCTTGACGAGGAAGCGCTGATCCGCATTCTGACCGAGCCGCAGGGAGCCATCATCAAGCAGTACCAGGCTCTCTTCGGCTTCCAGAACGTGGACATCAGCTTCACCGAGGCGGCCCTCAAAGAAGTGGCCCACCGCGCTGCTGCACGTAAAACCGGCGCACGCGGCCTGCGGGCGGTGCTGGAAAAGTCCATGACCGATCTGCTGTTCGAGCTGCCGCTGGAGACGCTGAAAAAGCTGAGCTTCGATGCCGAGAATATCGATGCGCCGCTTAAGGCACTTGAGTCTAAGGGACTCAAGAAGTCTGCATAAAACAAAGCAGTTTAGATTACAGCAGCCCTCCAGCCTGCCGGTTAGAATTCCGGCATGTTGGAGGGCGTAGTCTTTTTTCTCAGCAGTTCCTTTCGGTTCGGGGGCAGACAAGCTGGGAGCACGCCGAGGTACCACACCGTCTTTTCTCCGGCCATGCAAGATGGAGCGCCGGTTCTCAAGGAGCAAACATGATCTGGGAACTTCCCGTTGTCGCACTCAGAAATATGGTGATCATGCCCGGCGTGACCATGAACATCGACGTGGGCCGCCCCAAGAGCAAGCGGGCGGTAGACGAGGCCCAGTCGGCAGACCGCCGCGTCTTGGTCGTGACCCAGAAGGAAGCCGCCACCGACGACCCGATGCCCGGCGAGCTGTTCGAGATCGGCACACTGGCGGTCATCAAGCAGGTCGTGCGCCTTCCCGACAACACCTATCAGGTGCTGGTCGAGTCGCAGGAGCGCGTTAGAATGCTCGATCAGGTGCCCGGCAGCTACCTGCGGGTGCGCGTCGAGACCCTGGACACCCAGCCCGGCAATCCCGACGAACTGCGGGTGCTGATGCAGGAAACCAAATCGGCCTTCGAGGAATACCAGCGCCAGAACAAGACGCTGCGGCTCGACAATTACCAGCTGGAGGGCATCAAGACCCTGACCAGTGCGGGCGCGCTGGCCGACCAGATCGCCCACCACGCCACCTGGACCCTGGAAGAAAAGCAGGCCGTGCTGGACACCAGCGGTGAGCAGCCGCGCCTGACCCTGGTGCTGCAGCATCTGACCCGCGACCTCGAGCGCTTCAATATGGACAAGAAGGTGGCCGGACGCGTCAAAGAACAGATGGACGCTAACCAGCGCGAGTACTACCTCCGCGAGCAGATGAAGGCCATCGGCAAGGAACTCGGCGGCGGCGAGGAAGGCCCTGCCGAGGTCGAGGCCCTGCGCGAGAAGATCGAGGCCGCCGGCATGCCCGCCGAGGTCAAGGAAAAGGCCCTCAAGGAACTGGCCCGCTTGGAGCGCACGCCCGGCGGTAGCCCGGAAGGCACCGTCGTTCGTAACTACATTGACTGGCTGACTGACGTGCCGTGGAGCAAGCGCGACGAAGAAATTCTGGACATCGTCCGCACCCGCACCATTCTGGACGACGACCACTACGGCTTAGATGACGTCAAGGAGCGCATTCTGGAGTTCCTGGCGGTGCGCCAACTGACCCACAAGCCCGACGAACTCGACGAGCAGGGCGAGAAGAAGCAGCGCACGGCGGAAGAGCGCATCGAGGATTCCGAGCTGCGCGCTCCCATTCTGTGCCTGGTCGGCCCTCCCGGCGTCGGCAAGACCTCGCTGGGCAAGAGCATCGCCCGCAGCCTGAACCGCAAGTTCGTGCGGATGTCGCTGGGCGGCATGCGTGACGAGGCCGAGATTCGCGGCCACCGCCGGACCTACATCGGCTCAATGCCGGGCCGGATCATCCAGGGCATGAAGAATGCCAGCGTGGTCAACCCGATCATGCTGCTCGACGAGATCGACAAGATGGCCTCCGATTGGCGCGGCGACCCCTCCAGCGCCATGCTGGAAGTGCTGGACCCCGAGCAGAACCACACCTTCCAGGACCACTACCTGGAAGTGCCCTACGACCTCTCGCAGGTGATGTTCATCACGACGGCCAACAGCCTTCAGACCATCCCGCGCCCGCTGCTCGACCGCATGGAGATCATCCAGATTCCCGGCTACACCATGCCGGAAAAGCTCCAGATCGCCAAGCGTTACCGTCTTCCCCGGCAGCTTCGCGGCCACGGGCTGGAAGGCCGTCTGGAAGTCACCGACGCGGCGCTGCAACGCATCATTGAGGAGTACACCCAGGAAGCGGGCGTGCGCAATGTTGACCGCATGATCAGCAAGCTGGCCCGCAAGGCCGCCCGCGCGCTGCTGGAAACCCCCTGGGAAGGCGTGAAGACGGTGGACGCCGAGAACGTGCCGGACTACCTGGGCATTCCGCTGTTCAAGCCCAACCGCATGGAGAAAGAAGCTCAGGTCGGCGTGGCGCAGGGTCTGGCCTGGACCTCGGTGGGTGGCACCATGCTGGTGGTCGAAGCGCTGGCAACCCCCGGCACCGGGCGCATCAACATGACCGGCAGTCTCGGCGACGTGATGAAGGAGTCGGTGCAGGCGGCGGTGGCCTACCTCCGTAAGCACGCCACCGAATACGGTGCGGACCCGGAGTTTTACAAGAACACCGACCTGCACGTCCACTTCCCCGACGGCGCGACGCCCAAGGACGGCCCCTCGGCAGGTATCACCATTGCCACCGCCGTGATCAGCGCCATCACTGGACGTCCCGCCCGGATGGACATCGCCATGACCGGCGAGATCAGCCTGCGTGGACGGGTGCTGCCCATCGGCGGAGTCAAGGAGAAGCTGCTGGCGGCCCACCAGGGCGGCATCCGCGAGGTCATCGTGCCCAAGGACAACGAGCCGAACCTGCAAGACCTGCCCGAGAGCATCCGGGGCGAGCTCAAGATTCACACCGCCAGCAACGTGGGCGAGGTGCTGGAGCGCTTGCTGCTGGCCGCTCCCGAGCAGCCCGTCTCGCCGCCCCCGACTCTCAGCAAGCCCGCCCAGCCCGGCGCGTCGAGCTGAAGTCTCAAACCTCATCAACCTCTCTCCCCTGCCGTCGCGGCGGGGGAGTTTTTTATGTTCAGAATGGAGACGCAATGAAGCGTCGCCGGAAAGCCGAACTCCCGATCGGGTGCTGGATCGTTCTGGCACTGCCGTTGATACTGGTGAGCGCACCATTCGTGCTGACGTTCGGGGCAATCCGAGAACAGCTCCAACGCTGCCCAGGCTGCAAAAGGCGTGGGACTTTGGAACGTGTCCGCCTGGAGCCGCTCGCCGAAGCGTTAGAACTGGGTCGCCTGGAGGCTTCAGCCTTGCCCGTTCAGGAGAGCTGGCAGGACACCCCGTGGGAAGACCTGCGGCGCGTCAATCCCGATTCGGTGGTGTGGCAGTGCCGGGTCTGCGGCGCACAGTTCAAGCAGGACAGCGCGCTGACCCGACTCAACTCCTGAGCGCCACCTCGATCTCTCCCCGTGTGGGCATAGCGGCCTGAGCACCCAGCCGGGTGCAGGCCAGCGCCCCGGCCACGTTTGCGGCTTCGAGGGACTCGGGCAGCGCTGCGCCGCCCGAGAGCCAGGCTGCCAGGACGCCGCAGAAGGTATCGCCCGCTCCGGTGGTGTCCACGACCTCAACTGGATGGGCAAGCTGTCTTATGGATTCGTCCTGCGTCACGGCCAGTGAGCCGCGCCCGCCCAGCGTCACGATCACCGTGCCCACGCCGCGAGAAAGCAGTGAGCGGGCTGCCGCTTCCTCCTGATCCACCGACGTTCCGGCGAGCTGGGCCAGTTCGTGCTCGTTGACGAGCAGGAGGTCGAGCAGCGGCCACAGTTCGCCGAGCAACTCACGGGCAGGTGCGGCATTGAGCATGACCTGTGCGCCCGCCGCCCTGGCCCGTGTGGCGGCGGCCAGTACCGTTTCCTGCGGAATTTCCTGCTGCATCAGTAGATGGCTCACGCCCGAGAAATCGGCGGGCAAGTCGGTGGGCGAGAGCCGGGCGTTGGCCCCGCTCGCCACCGTAATGCTGTTCTCGCCGCCGTCCGAAATGGTGATCAGGGCGACGCCGCTGGGCACGTCCAGTTCGCGCAGATGCGTGAGATTGACATTGGCTGCCGAGAGCGCCTGGCGCGGCACTGGGGCGAAACTGTCACGTCCCACCGCACCGCAAAAGGCAACGGACGCACCCGCCCTGGCCGCCGCCACCGCCTGGTTGGCTCCCTTTCCGCCGGGCTGCACCTCGGCGTCACTGCCCAGCACCGTCTCGCCGGGGGAAGGCGCGCGCCGCACCCGCACCAGAATGTCCGTGTTGAGGCTGCCGACGATCAGAACGCTCATGGTCTGAGTTTAGTCCACCCCCGCCGTCTCTGCGGGGTAACGCTGCTGCCACAGCTGCCAGCCCTCTTCAGGAAAGGCCCGCTTGGCCTCGGGGGCAAACAACACCGCGCCCTCCTGTTCCAGGTCGGCGTCGGGGCATGGAACGACATCGGTTTCCTGCATGGCGGGATGGTCGGCCCAGGCGATCAGGCGGCCCGCTCCGCCCCAGGCGTCGTCAGTGGCCCAGACTAAGCGGCCCAGTTGCAAGAGCGCCGAGGCTCCGCCGCACATCAGGCAGGGTTCCAGGCTGGTGTAGAGGGTCAACGATTCGGGGTTTTTGAGTTTTCCTGCCTGAAAGAACACGTCCATCTCGGCGTGCGACACGCTGGCATCGCCCACGTGCTCGGCGCTTTGGGGTTCGCCAACCCGGTTGCGGCCCCGGAAGACGATCTCACCGCCCGCGTCGACCAGCACCGCGCCGACCGGCGAACTGCCTGCCGCCTGGGCTTCGCGGGCCAGCTTGAGGGCTTCTTGCAGGTAACGGCGGTGCGGCTGGGTGTGAAAGGTCATGCCACCAGTCTAGGAAGTGCCCGAGTCCTCACTGGACTGAGCGGCGTTTGAGGTTTCTGAAGATTGTGACGCCACTTGAGATTCGGTCTGCGGGTTGGCCTGGACATCGGGAAACGGCCCCGCTGCGGTGTCGATGACCGTCAGCGAACGCAGCGTCTCGCCCTGGTGCCAGCCGTACTCGGGCGTCTCGAACCCCAACCCCTGGGCGATGGCTGAAGCGGTGGCGTGATCGGGCACGCTGTCGAGGGAGAAGAGCAGGAAGCGCGAGCCGCCCGGCGCGATGCGGCAGTAGAGGTCCTCGCCGATCTGAACCTGCTGGGTGCGCTCCAACTCGCGGGCACGCTGCTGGGCACGGCGAAGCACGTCCCTGATCTTGACGGTATCGGTGGGGGGCAGGGCCATGCCTTCAGGGTAACGAGTTTGGCGAGCGGCGTGTGCGGACTTGCCGCACCGAGCGGACATCCGGCAGCTCAGGCCGTCAGGAGACAGCGGAGTCGGGCGGGCAAAAGGGTTATAACCGGAAGCATGACCACTTCCCCCTCCCCGACCCAGCCTGCACCCCTCTCCGGCGTGCGCGAGGCGGTGCGGCGCACCCCGGCCTACCCGTTTACCCCAATTGACGCCCCGATCAAGCTCGACCAGAACGAGAGCGCCCTGGACCTTCCCCCCGAGCTGCGCGCGCTGGCGCTGGCGCGATTGGCAACCCAGGACTGGAACCGCTACCCCGATCTGCACGCCGACACCCTGCGTCACAAGATCGCCGCCTTCGAGGACTGGGACCCGGAAGGCGTGGTCGTCACGCCGGGCAGCAACGTGCTGATCAAGCTGCTGACCGAATTGGCGGGCCTGCACCAGACGGTGCTGAGCGTGCAACCGACCTTCTCGGTCTACACCCTGGAATCGAGCCTGCTCGGCGCGAAGACGGTGCTCATCCCGCTCAACCCCGACTTCTCGCTGCCGGTAGAGGCGCTGAGCGCCGAGCTGCGCGGCGGTGGGCCGGGCCTGCTATTCGTGACCCAGCCACACGCGCCCACCGGCCACCTCGACGCCGAGGCCGACGTGAGAGCGGTGCTGGACGCCGCCGGAGAAGGGTGGGTCGCCGTGCTGGACGAGGCATACCACCAGTTCTCGTCGTCCGATGGCCGTTCTCTGGTGCGCGGGCGCGAAAACCGCCTCTCGCTGCGGACCTTCTCCAAGGCCTGGGGACTGGCGGGCCTGCGGCTGGGCTACGCGCTGACCTCACCGGCCCTGGCCGCCCACCTGCAAAAACTGGTCAGCGCCTTCAACGTCAATATCCTGACCCAGACGGTGGCCGAGGTGGCGCTGGAGCATCCCGGCTACGTGCGCGAGCGGGCGGCCCAGACCATCGCCGAGCGGGACCGGGTGCTCGCAGCCCTGAAACAGCACCCGGTTTACAGCGCGCTGCCCTCGCAGGCCAACTTCTTTTTGCTGCGCACGCCCGACGCCGACGCCGCTTACCAGCACCTGCTGTCGCGCGGCATTCTGGTGCGCCGCCAGGACAAGCTGCCGATGCTGGGAGGCTGCCTGCGCGTCAGCATCGGCGCGCCGCACGAGAACGATGCTTTGCTGGAAGCACTGGCCGAGATCAACGCGTAGAGCTGTTGTCTGTCTGGATGACTGGGCCACCAGCACGCTCAGTCATCCCGCCGCCTAAATGCGCTCTCTTTCGCTTCCGTCAATTCAGCGCTGAGCACGATCGGGAATCAGCAAGGTCTTCAGGGGCTTGCCGCCGCCGAACACTGGGAACAGTTCCTGTTTGAGGTACGAATTGACTACAGCGTCATGAATGCTGGGCGGCAGGGTACCCGCCGGGTACTGGTTACTGACCGGATCGATCGGGAAGCCCAGCGCGAGGGATCCCACCAGCACCAGTCCAGCCAGGAAGCCGCCCACCGCTCCGGCGATCAGGTGCCAGGTCTCGATTACCGAACCGATCAGCCGCCGGGCCAACCAGGCCACCCCGAAACCCAGCAGCAGCGCGGCGGGCAAAGCGGCCCAGCCGCGCAGCAGGGTGTTGCAGACAAAACATACGGCGACAATCCCCACTCCCCAGGCTAGGCCCGCCAGCCCGCGCCTGGCTCCCAGGGCAGTGGTGGCGGCCAGCAGCGTCACGAGCAGGGCGTCAAACCAGGTAATCACGCTCAGCAGTGTAGGGCAAGGAATCTTGCAAGAGGTTCACAGCCCGCGCGCCAAGTCTTCAGGGCCGGGCCTGTAACGCTTGGTTCACTGCCGCCGCTCACACGGGCGTAGACTGCGGGCATGATTCGAGTGCTGCTGGCCGACGACCACGCCCTGTTTCGCCAGGGGTTACGAAGCCTGCTGGAAAGCGAGGGCATGCGTGTGATTGGGGAGGCCGCCAACGGACGCGAGGCCATCCGCTACGCTGCCGAAACCCATCCCGACGTGATCTTGATGGACATCCAGATGCCGGAACTCGATGGGGTGAAGGCCACCCAGAACATTCTGGAAATCGACGCCAACGCCCGCGTCATCATCATCACCATGTACCGCCAGGACCGTTACGTGTTCGAGGCGGTTAAGGCCGGAGCACGCGGTTACATCCTCAAGGACGCCGACGCCGCCACCCTGATCGACGCCATCGTGCGGGTCGCGGGCGGCGAAGCGCTGCTCGATCCCGACATGGCCCAGAACGTGCTCGACGATTTCCGTGACAAGCGCGAGGTGCTCCCTAGTGGCAAGCACGCCGACCTCAACGAGCGCGAAACCATGATTCTCAAGTTGCTGGCCCAGGGCTTTTCCAACCAGGAAATCGCCCTGCGGCTCGACATCTCCGAGAAGACCGTCCGCAACCGCTTGTCGGAAATCTTCACCAAGTTGCAACTCAACAACCGCACCCAGGCCGCGCTCTATGCCATCCGCGAGGGCATCGCCAACCTTGAGTAGAGCTTCAGGCAAATCAGCTTCCAATAAAGCGCCGGGCAGGCCACGCCTTCCTGCGCCCAGCGCCCAAACCTACCGGGCCGGATGCGCCCGCACCTGGACCCTGGCCGCCACCGAGCCTGACCTGGCCTACACAGACCTCGTCTTTGCCGAATGCCCCGAGTGTCCGCACCGGGTCACGCCCGACGGTGGGCCGGACTTCTGCACGCTCAGACCGCAGGGTGCGGCCCACCCGTTCGCGGCGCTGGCGGCCCTGAAACTGACGTGACGCCCCAGCAGCGCGGTCAGGCGTTTGTGGAGCAGCTGCGCAGTCGGGGCTACGCGGGCGAGGTGGGGCTGCACATCAGCGCTTTGGACGGGCAGCTGCTGGCAACGCACGCCGCCGACGTGGTGTTTCCGGCGGCCAGCATCATCAAGGTGCCGCTGCTGCTGCTGGCCCTGGAGCGGGTGCAGGCCGGAGCGCTGAACCTAGCCGAGCGTTTCGAGTTGCGCGCCGCAGACCGGGTGGGCGGCGCGGGCGTGCTGCACGAACTCGGCGCGGGGCTGCGGCCCAGCTTGCAGGACCTGCTGACCCTGATGATTATCGTGAGCGACAACACCGCCACCAATCTGGTGATTGAGCAGCTCGGGGTAAACGCCGTGAACGCCTGGCTGGATGAGCGGGGCTGCTCCCACACCCGGCTGGTCGGCAAGTTGCAACTGCCGCCCGAACAGCACAACCCGGCCCAGCGCCGGGGCGAGCGCAACCGCACCACAGCAGCTGAGCAGGCCCGGCTGCTGCTGGGATTGTGGAACGGCGAGCGGCTCGACCCGCTGCACCGAGAACTGGCCCTCTCGATTCTGGGCCACCAGCAGTACCGCGACATTCTGGCCCGCCCGCTGCCGCACGACGCCCAGGGCACGCCGCTCTACCGGACCCATACCAAGAGCGGCGAACTCGGCGGCGTCCACCACGATGTCGGCCTGCTGCAGCTGCCCAGAGGACTGTGTGTGACGCTGCTCAGCCGGGGCGGCAGCGACGCGGCAGGGCATCCCTACAACCGCGACGCGATTGCGCTCTCGGATACGCTCTACCCGCTCCTGGCCGCGCTCGGTGGGATTTATGAGGACGTGAGCGGGGACATTTAGACCACTCATTTTTACGTACACTCAGTGGACGCCAAGTCGCGCCGTTCTGAGCACCCTGTTGCAGTGAAAAACTCGGCTGGGTGCGCTGCCAGCGCTCTTGGGGCCAGTGTGGGCGTGGTATGCTGGGCACGGACCAGGAACGCGGCGCAAGAAGCGCCACTTCACGCATGAGGGAGAAAGAACGTGGAACGGAACGACGCAGTGATGCCCTCGGTCGCGATTGTACTCGCGGCGATTATGTGGATTACGCTTCTCTTTTTATTTAACCAGGAAACGGCCCCGGAGCCGGTCAAGATCGACCCGGCCCTGAACGCGGCGGCGGCCAAAGAGTGGCCTGTGCTGGGCAAGCAGATCTTCACCCAGGGCAACCCCGCCGAGGGAGCCACTGCCTGCGCGGGCTGCCACGGCCTCAACGGTCAGGGCGGCGTGGGACCCAAACTCGCTGGTGACCAGAACATCTTGCAAGACGCTGTGCTGGTTCATACCCGTGTGGTCAAGGGCAAGGGAGCCATGCCCGCTTTCGGGGAGCAGCTCAAGGACAACGAGATCTACGCCGTGACCAACTACGTGCTCAACTCCTGGGGCAACAAGGCGACTCCCCCGCTGGTGACACCCGCCGTGGTGGCTGCCGCCGCCACCACCATCAGCCCCGACCTGCTCAAGAACCGCTCACGCTTCGTGCCCGAAGAGATCAAGCTGCCGGAAATCACGCTGGTGACGTTCATGCTGCTGTGCCTGACCTACGGCATCATCGGGCTGTACAGCGTCTGGGCCGAGGGCCAGGAACTCAAGCCCGGCATCCACAAGACCCGCAGCTCCCCACTCTCGATGCTCTCGATGATCGCCACCCTGATCGGCATCATGGTGTTCGGCGTGCTGTTCGCCCGCCAGATTCTGGTGGACCTAGCGGGCTGGTCAGCGGACCCGATTGTCAAGCCCAACGTGTCGGCGGAAGGCTTTTACTCGGCGATGGTCGTCATTTTGCTGGGCGTGGCGGCGGGCCTCTACAAGAAGTACTTCATGGACAGCGAAGTGCTGATCGAAGACTCCAGCGGTGAGTTCCCGTGGTAAGCGGGACCGAAAGAAGCGTGGTGACGAAATTATGACCAAGTACAGACGTGCAGACCCTGAAATTTCCCGACGCAAGTTCATCAACGTGGCGCTCGGCACCGCCGGAGCCGTGGGCGGCCTCGGGTTGGTGACGGCGCTGGCCGGAGTGCGTCCGCCCAACCGCATCACCTTCGGCAAGTTGCCCGCCGTAGACGGCGACATCCTGGTACATGCCGAAGGCCCCAACGACGGTCAGCCAATCAAGGTAGCCGACCTCAACGACAAGATCACCCGGGCCTGGCCGCAGGGCAAGGATAACAAGGGCAACACCGTCATCAAGAAGGACGAACCCAACAACCTGCTGATCATCTACAAATTCCCGGTGAACGAACTGATCGCCCCCACCAACCTCAAAGGCACTGATCAAGGTGTAGTCGCCTACAGCGGCATCTGTCAGCACCTCGGCTGCCAGGTGGGCGACAATGCGTCCAAGCCCGAGACCATTTTGTGCCCCTGTCACTCTGGGGCCTACGATCCGCGCGCGGGCTGCAAGGTCATCGGCGGGCCACCTCCCAAACCGCTGCCGCAGCTTCCCATTAAACTCAGTGGTGACGGCGTCACGGTGGCTGCGCCGCTTGAGGAACCCTATTTTGGCTTGACGGACAGCGACTGGAAAGCGCTGCTTGAGGAGGCGAAGACACTATGAACCAGTGGCTCGACGAACGGCTCCACATCTCGCGCTTGAACGACAAGTTTTTGCGCAAAGCTTTCCCTGTTCACCATAGCTTCTTCCTGGGTGAAATCACGCTGTTCGCCCTCATTGTGCTGATTCTGACCGGCGCGATCCTGGCGCTGTTCTACGAGCCCAGCACCGTGCTGGTCAAGAACCCGCTTGACCCGACCGGAGCCACTGTGCCCGCCGCCTGGGCCAGTGCCATCAACATTAACGCCATGCCGTTCGGCGACATGCTGCGGCGGATGCACCACTGGATGGCCAACCTGATGATGGGCGCGGGCCTGATGCACATGATGCGCATCTACTTCACGGGCGCTTACAAGAAGCCCCGCGAGATCAACTGGTGGATCGGCCTGCTGCTGATCATCTTCACTGCGCTGACCGCCGTCACCGGCTACAGCCTGCCCTACGATAACTTCGCTTTCACCACCCTCAAGGTCGTCGTGGGAATCGCTTCGAGCATTCCCTGGATCGGCGAGTGGGTCGGCCAGGCAGCCTTCGCGGGCAAGTTCCCCGGCCCCGGCATCATCTCTCGCGTCTACGGCTACCACATCATGCTGCTACCCGGCATTCTGCTTGCCCTGACCGGCGCGCACATGCTGCTGATGATCAAGCAGAAGCACACCCAGCCCCGCTACGCCAAGGAGCTGGCCTACAAGAAGATCGTGGGCGTGCCGCTGATCACCCAGCAGACCCCCATCATGCTGATGCTGGCGCTGCTCTTTACAGGCCTGGTGATGCTGTTCGCCGCCTTCATCCCAGTTCACCCCGTCGAGGTCTTCGGACCGCCCAGCAACCAGTCACCCATCGTCAAGCCGGACTTTTACCTGCTGTGGGTCTTCGGTATCCTGGCGATCTTGCCGGGCAGCCTGGAGTTCAACCTGTGGGGCGGAGTCTTCAACGCCGAGTTCTTCGGCGCGCTGGTCACACCGGGTATCATCATCGGCCTGCTGTTCGCCATTCCCTTGATCGACCGCAGCAGCGAGAACCAGTACTACGCCGAAAACCCCACCGACTACCCGGTGAGGCTGGGACTGGGCATCGCCTTCTTCGTGATGATCGGGGTCTTCAGCGTGGCCGGGTACCGACCGGAACTGGTGCAATCGGGCATCCTCAAGGAGAGCAACGCCAACACCATTCTGTGGATTCTGGCGGTTGTCCTGCCCATCATCAGTTACTTCGCGGTCATCGGCATCGTGCGCGGCATTCGCAAGCTGCGTGAGGCCGACCAGCGTGAGATGCAGGCTGCCGCCGCCGACGACTGAGTTAACCAGTTCAAAGCAAAACCGAGAGGGCCGGACAGGGAGACTTGTCCGGCCCTTCTTTTATGCTGTGCGGGTGAGTGATCTTGAAGTTTATCTGGCGGAGCAGGCCCGTCGCCTGAACCTCACGCCCCTGACCCTGGGTACAGCCAGCCCCGAAACCCTGCATACCTACTGCGCGGCGGTGTTGCACGAACTCGCGGCGCGGGGCCTGCTGGAAGGCGAGCGCGAGATCGGCTGCTACGCGGCAGCGCGGGCCAGCGGGAACTGAGCCATGCTGCTTACGCTTTACGCCTGCTGCGGCTCCAGCTCCACTTTGATCCAGCCGGGCTGGCGCTTGTCGAACGCCTTATAGGCGCTGATGGCGTCCTGAATGCCCACGTCCTCGGTCAGCACCTTGGTGGGATCAATCACGCCAGCGGCCACCATGTTGACCAGGCGGGGGATGTAGGCGCGGTGGTCGCAGTTGCCCATGCGCAAAGTCAGGTTCTTGTTCATGGCCTTGCCAATGGGGTAACTGGTCATGGTGGGCGAGTACACCCCGATGATGCCGATCTGCCCAGCCTTTTTCACCACTTCTACTGCCCATTCCAGCACCTGCGAAGGGCCGTCGCCCGGCACCCACTGACCGTCCTTGGTCGGTTTGGCGTCAGGGGCGTTGTGCTGCACCTGGGCCTTGAACTGCTTGAGCTGCTCGGCGTCGGGTTGGGCCGGACCGCCGTGGGCGTGCTGGGCATCGATACCCACCACGTCAATCACGCAGTCGGCCCCCACTCCGCCGGTCAGGCGCTGCACAGCCTTCACCGGGTCTTCGGTATCGAAGTTGACGGTCTCGGCTCCGTTGCGCCGGGCCATGTCGAGCCGGTCCGGCAACCGGTCCACCGCGATGATCCGGGTCGCGCCCAGCAACTTGGCGCTGATGATGGCGAACTGCCCCACCGGCCCGCAGCCGAACACGACCACCACACTGCCTTCCTTGACACCCGCGATGTCAGCCCCGAAGTAAGCGGTGGGGAAAATATCGGAGAGCAAGATGGCCTGATCGTCGCTGACATTGTCGGGCAACTTGATCAGGCTGCTGTTGGCGTAGGCGATGCGGGCCTTCTCGGCTTGCAGACCGTCAAAGGGGCCGGAATCCTTGGGGCCACCGTAAAAGGCCGTGCCCGCCGAGGGGCCGTTGGGGTTGGCGTTGTCGCACTGGGCGGTGTTGCCCTCGCGGCAGGGCGGGCAGTACCCGCAGGAGATGGTCGAGGGAATGACCACCCGGTCACCCGGCGCGAAGTTGCGAACGTCGTCGCCGACCTGCTCGACCACGCCCACACCCTCGTGACCGAGAATGGTCCCCGGCACCATGCCGCCCATGGTGCCGCGAATGAAGTGCAGGTCGGTGCCGCAAATGGCGCTAGCGGTCAGCCGCACCACCGCGTCGGTCTTCTCCCTGAGCTGGGGTTCGGGAACGTCGTCGAGCCGAATATCACCAATGCCGTGCCAGACTACTGCTTTCATACTGCCTCCTGAAGAGTCTCGAACGAAACCGTTTCAGGTGTAGCGTCTCAGCGCCGCCGCTGGATGAACGAAACAGGGCGAACGCCTTCAAAAATGGACGAACGCTGGAGAAGCTGGTGCGCGCAGCGTAAGGAGCCGCACACTCTAAAGAGCAGCCCCCAGTTCAGTCGAACCCGTTCAGTTGCAACACTTCAACCAAGACAGCTCTGTCAGCGTCGCCGGGTCAGCCGCCGCCCCCCGCTGGGGAGATGTTCCAGGTGCAGCAACCAGGCGTCGGGGAAGTCGTCGTAGAAAAGCTGGCCCCACTCGATGATGCTCAGCCGGGCCTCACCCATCAGGCGCTCCAGGTCCATCTCGTAGAGTTCCTGGGAACGGTTCACCCGGTAGGCGTCCACGTGCATCACCTGGCCTTGCGGCGTGGGGTAGAGCTGCATCAGGGCGTAGGTGGGGCTGCTGACCAAGCCGCCGAAGCCGAGCGCCGCGATCAGTCCCTGGGTCAGCGTGGTTTTGCCCGCGCCGAGTTCACCTTCCAGAAACAGCACCGCGTGGGCGGTCAGACTGGGCAGCAACGCCGCGCCGAAGGCCCGCTGGGCGGCCTCACTTCCGAGTTCGGTGCTCTGGCCCAGCTGCATACAGGGCATCATAGCGACTGAACAGGACGAGTGGATTATTCCGGAAATTCGTCCAGGCGTGCCCTGGCCTGCTCAATGCTGCTTCCCTGAACTGCCCGGTGACCACCGAGATGCGGCACCAGCAACCAGACACCGTCCGGCGTCTCCAGGCGCACCTCGGCGTCTCCGATGGGCGGCGGTAGTTCGGCGAGCTGCGCACTCAGGCGCGCCAGTGACCACGCCTGCGGGTCCGGCGCGCCGCGCATGACCAGGCCGCCGCGCAACTCCCACAGCCCCGTCGGCAGCGGCGCGGCGGTCATCAGTTCCTGCTGCGGTGCCTCATCGAGCCCCAGGGCGTCGAGCAGGCCGGTCAGGGCGTCCTCGCCGAATTGGGCGGTGACCTCGCGGGCCACCTGAAATTCGGCCCTGGCCTCGGTCAGCAGCGCCTCGGCCTCACTGAGCACCTGAACGTAGTGCGCGCGGCCATCGGCAGACAGCTTGCCGAGCTTGAGATGGGAGCGCAGGGTATCGGCCAGGCGACCCAGCCGCAGAATCGTCTCACCGGCCAGATAACGGTACTGGCCGTATTCGTCGAGCACCTGCCGGGCACGGGTATCGTAGGCCTCGCGCTCCTGAGCTGCTGCGCCCTTGCGCTGGTCGATCACGGCCCACAAAGCACTGAGATCGGCCATCTCGCCGCGCTCGAGCGCCTGGGCCGCCTGCGACAGATCACCCTGAAGGCCCTCGATCACCGGCAGGTCACGGGCCGCCTGCTCGATTTCCAGCAGTTCGCGCTGGCTTTCCAGGGCGTCCTCGGCACTCTCACCTTCGCGCTCCAGAACCGGCAAGCTGCGCGCGAGCAGGCGCAGTTCGTCGGTGGCGAGGCTGCCCGAGGCCAGCAGGCCCAGTGCCACCGAGACGGCCAGCTGGGCCTGCTGCACCGCGCCGAGAGAAGCGTCGAGCTGCACCAGCCGCGCTTCCAGGTCACCGAGTTCGATCTGCTGAGCGTCGAGCCGGGCCACCTGGGCCGCTTCCAGATCGCTGCGCAGGCGCACGAAGCGCTCCTCGCCGAGAAGGTGCCCACTGTCGAGCCGCTCCCTGGCCGCCTGCACTTCCAGGTTCAGCGCGTCCTCGACACGCAGCAGCGCAGCAAATTCACGGCTGAGATCGCCCAGCGCCCGCACCTCGTGGACGCGGTCCATCTCGCGCATCTCCTGCACGACGTCGTCGCTGGCCTGCGGAGCTGCGCCGCCCACCGGCAGGCCCACCACCGAGGACGCCACCAGTTTGCGCAGATCGAGGGTCAGGCTGCGGGCGCGCTCGACTTCCGAAGGCAGTAGCGCGCCTTCCTTCTGGGCCGACTCGATACTCTGAAGGAGGCCGCCCAGACGGCGCACCTTGGGACCGCCCACCCCCTCGACCCGGCCAAATCCGGCGCGCAGCTCGGCCAGATCGCTTTCCTGTCTCACCAGTGCTTCGGCCAGACGGGCCGCCAGGGTATCGCACAGTTCCTGACCCTCGAAGAGCAGCTTTTCCGGTGGCGGTTTGCCCGCGTCCAGTTCGGCGCGTAGCACCGCGCTCAGCGCACGCAGGCGCTTGACTTCTGGCCAGTCGAAATACAGCGCATATGCCTTGAGGGCGTCTTCGAGCTGCGCGACCTGGGTCTGCTGCTCGGGCGTGGCCGCCGGAAGCTGGGGGGCCGTATGCTCAGTCTCATCCGGCGCCCCGGCAAACTCTGCCGAATTGCTGAAGATGGTCGGGGTGGCGGGCCGGACGATTGGCGTGGCCGCCGCCGACCTTGCCAGTTCGGCCAGCACTTCCTCGATGCGGCGCTTGGCCAGCGAGGCGGGCACCGTGAGTTGCAGGCGGCGAAACACGTCACGCTTGAGAATGTCGGCGAGCTGGGCAGGCGAGAGTTGCTCGGCCCGCAGTGAACGGTCCTGGGCGGCACCCTCGATCAGCCGCTCCAGTGCCCGCGCCGAGATGAGGTCGCCGAGCTGGCGCACCGCTTCCTGGTAAGACATTCAGTTCTCCTTGAAACCGGGCGCGGCCCGCCGCACCATCAGATTTCCTCATCCCATTCCAGACTGCTCTGGGTTTCGGTTTGGATCGGCTTGGCATTGACTCCCAGCAATCCGAATTGCAGGCACAATCCCCGGAAGCCGTAGGTCAGGGCCGTCAGAGCCAGCATCAGACTCAGAATCCAGACGGGACCGCCCCAGGCGTTCTGGGTCAGGGTCAGGTTGGTGAAGCTGCGCAGCGCGCCGACGCCTGAGAGGTCGCCCAGGAAGCCGAGCAGCCCACCCACGCCTTCGAGCAGCGCGGGCAGCAGCAGCAAAATCAGCCCGCCCAGAATGGCCCGCCAGTAGGGGTTGCGGCTGCCGAAGGCCAGGTTGAGCAAATAGAGCGGGTAAGCCGAGAGGACCGCCAGCAAGAAGAAGAACATGGCCCGCACCACGCCACCGAAGCTGCGTGAGACGCTGGCGGCAGAAGCGTTCAGAACGCTGCCGGGGGTGGCCTTGACCTCGGCCTCGACGTTGCCGAGTTCACCGATCAGCGACTGCACGTCGCTGGGCCGCAGGCCACTGCGGTTTTTCAAGCTGCTCAGATCCTGGGCCAGTGCCGGGTAGCTGGCGCTGCGGCTGAGCGTGCGGGCCTGGCGCAGTGCGCCCTCGGCGTTGGCCAGGGCCAGGCGGGCTGTGGGCTGATCGGCCACCGCCGCCGCACTCAGGGCGCGCCCCAGATTGGCGTAGACCGCCTCCGCGCCGCCGATGGACCCGGCACCCGGACGCGGCGTCGCCCCGGCAGGGCTGTCTGCCGGGGTGGTGCTGGCCGAACTGGTCGCCGGACTGGGCGTGTTCTGGGGCACGGCCGGAGTCGGTTGTGCCACCGTACTCGCCGCGCTGCCGGAAGCTGCACTCTGCACGAAGCGGGCCGCCCCGGTGCGAAGCGTCTGCAGGGCGCTACGGGCCGCCTCGCTGTCGCCGCCAGTCAGGGCGCTGAAGGCGCTGGCGAACTGATCGACCTGCAAGTTGCCCGCTGCGGGCGCGCCCTGCACCGCCGTGTACCAGCTAGCGGCGCGGGTCAGGTTGAGGTAGGCCCCGGCGCGGTCGGCCAAATTGACGGCCCCCAGGTAGCCCTGCACCTTGCGGGCGGCGGCCTGGTCGAGCAGCCGCTGGGCCTGCGGCAGATTGCGGCTGGCCGAGGTGAGGAACGAGCTGCGGCTGGCGCCATCCAGACCGAATTCCTCGGCCAGCAGGCGGCTCTGGTTTTGCAGGCTGGCGCTCGGGGTAGTCGACGCAGCACTCCGGGCAGCGGCCAGGGCGCTGAGGGTCTGGCTGTAGAGCACCGCCCGCATCAGCCCGCGTGCCTGGGTGACCTGGGCTTCCAGATCGGCGGCGCTGCGGGCCAGCGAGGCGCGCGAGGACGAGAGCGAGGTGTCCAGACCCTGCGCCAGCAAATTGCTGCTGATGGTGGGTTTCAGGGTGTCGAGCGCTTGCTGTGCCTTTTGCAGGTCGCCCAGGCTGCGCGCCTTGCTAAAGGCCCGGTCCTGCACAGCACTGCCGAGGGCCGACTTGAGTTGACGGTAGGCGTCCAGGTTCTGCGCACCCGCACTGCCGATCAGGGCCAAGCCGAGCAGCGCGGCTCCCGGCAGGGAGCGTGAACGGAGCAGCGCATTCACGCCGCCACCTCGATCTGCTGCAACTCGCTGAGGAGCCGCCCCACGTTGACATTGCCGCGAGCCAGCAGGGCCACGCAGTAGTTGCCGACGACCCGCATGCAGACGGTGGCGTTGCCAAGATCGGCACTGAGCAGTTTGAGGTCGCGCTGCCGGAACAGCATGGCGGTGGCAGCCACCACGCTGCCGAGTTGCGGCGCACCCTGCGGCGCGCGCACGCTCAGCACCTGGCCGTCGGTGCTGCACAGCACCACAGTCTGTACGCCCGCGTGCCGGGCCAGTTCGTAGAGCAGCGCGTCCTGGCCCTGGGGGGTTGCCAGTTCGTAGCGCTTGTGAGCCGCTTGCAGGTGGGCGTAGTCGGGGTCGCTGAACTCGAAGTCGTCCGCACCGAAGGCTTCGGCACTCGACTCCTCGGCACTGGCGGCGAACGCCTCATCCTTCAGATCGGACTTCAGGGACTCGGCGGCAGATTGGGGGGCACTCAGGTCGGTCACGCTCTCCTCTTTTCGGCCCGCTTCGGGGACCGGGGGTGTGGCTTTGAAACGAGCGTCAAGCGGCGCAGGACTGGGCGGCGGGCGTCTGGCGGCAGTCGGCGGCGCACGGTCTGGTCCTTCCTCAGGGCCTTGCAGGTGGCTCTCGTCGTTCCATATGGTGTCGTCTTCCTGATCCCAGATCACGGTTCGGTCGTCCTGGCCGAACATGGTCGAGGATTTGAGGTCGTTGCGCTCAAGCCTGCGTGAGAGTGCGCGCAGCTTGTCGAAGGCGGCGGTGCCGGGCAGCACCTGTGAGAGGCGGCGTTCGAGCGGTCCAGCCAACACCCGCTGCATATCCCGCGCCGTGACCGTGTCGGGCGAGAGCTTGAGGTCACGCAGTGAGGCGCTCAGCATCGTCTCGGCAGCACGGCCCGACACCACCTTCGATAAGGAGCGTGCTGTGAGTTGGAAGACGGGGTTCGGCATGAGTTAGGAAAAGTATAAAGAGGGCCGCTTACATCTTTCTCTCAGAAGCTGTCGCCAGCTCAACCGGGTCCGCCAGACTCGCGGGCATGACCGCATCCGAATCGGCCGGGCTGGGCCGGGGTAAGGTTCTCTTCATCACCGGGGCCAGCAGCGGTATCGGCGCGGCGGTGGCCCGGCAAGCAGCCGCCGCAGGCTGGCGGGTGGCCCTGCTGGCCCGCCGACTGGAGAAGGTGCAGGCGCTGGCCGCTGAACTCGGCGGCGCGGCCTTGGCCATCGAGGCCGACGTGACCGAGTGGAGCGATCTGGAGCGAGCAGTGGCCCGGACAAGGGACACCTTCGGCCAACTCTACGCTGTGCTGGCCAATGCCGGACTGAGTAGCGGCGCGCCGAACTATGCCAGCAGCGATCCGACCCCCGACGCGTGGCGCGAGATGATCTTGACCAGTGTGCTGGGCGCGGCCCTCACGGCGCGGGCCAGCCTGCCCGATCTGATCGCCAGCCGGGAGCACCTGCTGCTGGTCGGCAGCGTTGGCCGGGCGGGTCGCCACACCTGGCCCGTACAGCGCCACCAAATGGGCAGTGTCGGGCATGGGCGACAGCATCCGCAAGGAGGTCTCGGCCCAGGGGGTGCATGTCATTTTGATCGAGCCGGGCCGGGTCGAGACGCTGTTCTGGACCCGGGATGTGCCGGACGGCCCCATCCTGCACGAGGACGATGTGGCCCGCGCCGTGCTGTATGCCCTCTCGCAGCCGCCGCTCATGGCCGTCAACGAGATTCTGATCCGTCCCACCGGCCAAGACGTTTGAGCACCACGCTCCTCTGACAGCCTGCCCGGAAGTTGCCACAAACAAACGCCGCTTCCAATCCAGGAAAGCGGCGTTTGTCTGTGGTGGAGGCGGAGAGAGTCGAACTCTCGTCCGAAAACCCATTCAGCGTGACTCTACGTGTGTAGCCTGGGTATGGATTGTCGGGGCGGGGCTGGCCCACAGGCAGGCTTCCCTTTCCTTAACCCTGTTTTATTTCGCGCCCGGTCCCAGGGTGTAACCGGAGCTAGCCATTATTTAAGTCAGCTCGCGTCGCGCCAATGGCAAGGCTCTAACGGTTGCTGCGCTGGGGTTTAGGCAGCGTAAGCGTACTGCATTTCTTGGTTGCCAGTTAAAGGCTTTGCCGCTTTTTTACGAGGCCAACGGCACCCTCGACACGCAACACATCCTTCAGAGATCCCCGTCGAAACCGGATCGCCCCCAGACATATAGAGTATATACCCGCAGCGCGAACGATGCCTTGAGCAAATGACCTCCCCCGTCTCACTGGGGTCTCAGCTTCTCTTCGCAAGACCAAGTAAATGAGGGCTGTGGGTGTGTCGGGAAGTTGTCAGGCCCGCTTGCCTACTCTGGACGGATGAGCCGCCCGGACGCCCCTTCCCCCATCTCCCCCACCGGCCCGGACGCCGAGTTGCTGGCCCTGCTGACGCTGCGCCTGACACCGGGGCTGGGACCGCGCCGCATCGAGAATCTGCGGCGGCATTTCGGCTCGGCCCAGGCGGTGCTGGCCGCCCCCCTGGCACGCCTGCGGGAGGTACCGGGCCTTGACAGCAAGTCACTGAGCGCCGTCGGGATGCCGGGCGTGGGGGTGCGCGCCGAGCAGGAACTGGGGCGCGCACGTGAGGCCGGGGTGCAGGTGCTGGGCCGGGGGCTGCAGGGCTACCCAGCGGCCCTGGAAGCGCTGCAAGACCCGCCCGCCGCGCTGTGGGTGCGCGGCCCCGACCTGCCGCTGGAGGTGGTGACGCGCGCGGTGGGTCTGGTCGGGACCCGCGCGGCCAGCGAGCACGCCCTCAGGCTCACGCGCCAGCTCTCGGGCGATCTGGCGCGCGCCGGGGTCAATATCGTCAGCGGCCTGGCACGCGGCATCGACAGCGCGGCGCACCAGGCGGCCCTAGACGCGGGCGGTGTCAGCACGGCACTGCTCGGTTGCGGAGTGGACGTGATCTATCCGGCGGAGAATGCCCGGCTGGCCGCGCGCCTCACGCTGGTCAGCGAGTACCCGCTGGGCACCCGGCCCGCCACCCACCACTTTCCGCAGCGCAACCGCTTGATCGCCGCTTTGAGTGCCGGGTCGGTGATGATCGAGGGCGATCTCAAGAGCGGCGCGATGATCACAGCGACGCACGCGCTGGAATGCGGGCGCACGGTGTTCGCAGTGCCGGGCCGGGCGAATGATCCGCTGGCCGCCGGGGCACACCGACTGCTGCGCGAGGGCGCGGTGCTGACCGAGCACGCGGGCGACGTGCTGCACGAACTTGGCTGGGGCGAGGCTCCCGCCGCCGTCCATCTGGACCTGACCCCCGAGCAGGCCCTGGTCTACACGGCCCTGCCGGAAATCGGCGCGGTTTTACTCGACGACATCGTCTCGCGCAGCGGGCTGGACATGAGTCAGGCCCAGCTCGCCCTGACGATGCTGGGCCTGTGCGGCCTGGTCGACGAGCAGGGCGGGCGCTACCTGCGGCGCTAGCACCTGCACGCCTTGCCCACCGGCTCCGCTCAGGGCTTACTGGGTGGGCAGCTCCAGGGCGATGCTGCGCAGTGTCAGGTTGCTCAGGCTGGTTTTGGCGGTGGCCGCACCGCTGGTCAGGTTGAGACTGTAGAGCTGGGTGGTGCCCGCCGTACTGACACTGAGGTACGCCTCGCCTGGACCCACGATGTCGAAGCCGGTGTTGGCCGCCGCGTCGATGCCCAGCGCTCCCACCGTATTGAGGGTGCTGAAGTTACCGGCCGGAGCCGGGGCCGCCGTGTTGGTGTGCTTGACCAGTACGTCGAGATCGGCGTCCACGCTGTAGAGGGTGGTGGCGGTCGCCTCGGGCTTGAAGTTCTTGAAGCTGTTGGTGTAAGCGGCAGCCACCAGGTTGGGATTCTTGCCCGCGTTGATGTCGCCTGTCAGGTAGGTCAGCATGCCGTCTTCCGTCACGACACCCGCCGTTGCCGCTGTGGTCGCCGGAGTCAGGCGGTAATTCATGTCACCCGCCGACAGCACCCGCAGGCGCTGGGCCGCCGGGTTGAAGTCGATCACCTCGGGCGTGCCGACGCCGGGCGTGAGCGCCGCCACCGCGAAGGTCGCCGCGCCGCTCACCGGATCAATGGTATAGAGCTTGCCACTGGCACTCAGGCCGGTCAGCGCGCCACCGTTGGTGTTCACGTCGATATCGATGAGCCCTTCTTTCTCCAGCCCGGTGATGACCTTGGTGGTCAGGCTGGCAGCGGCATTGTCGAGACCGAAGACGGCAAGTTGGCTGTCAGCGGTCAGGCCGTAAACCACCCGGCCCTGGGGGGCTTCGGGCGGCGCGACCACCATGGGCGAGCAGGCGGCCAGACTGAGGGCGGCGAGAACAGCAGCGGACGACAGCATCAATCGGTTCATAAGACTCCTTCGAAAAGAGGCAACGGCGAACGGCAACGGCATGGCCCCAGTGGTGCTGCGGGGTACTGGGGTATATCCGTGCCGCTGCTGGGTTGGATGTGGAAGCACACGAACCTAAATGCTAGATGAAATTGATTGGGCATTCTCCCGCGTTCACTCCGGACACGGTTTGAGCCGGGCCGACTTCACCTCGCGTCTAGGCGTGTGGAGGCAGACTGCGGGCATGCGTGCGCCCACTTCCCCGTCCAGCGGCGATCCCAGCGAGCCGACGCCGACCGCCGCACCCGACGCCGATACACAGGTAGCCGCGCAGGTGGCACTGGACGCCTCTGCGCCACAGGTTCGCGCGCCCACACGCCGCTTGGTGGCCCTCGATGCCTGGCGCGGCCTCACCATCCTGCTGATGCTGCTGGTCAACAACGTGTCGCTGGGCCGCTACACGCCTGGGCAGCTCGTTCACGCGCCCTGGGGCGGCGGCCTGACCCTGACCGATCTGGTGTTTCCCTGGTTTCTCTACTGCGCCGGGGTATCGATTCCCTTCTCGCTCGGCAAGCGGGCCGGAGGCAAGGCTGGCTGGTGGCCGGACCGGGACACAGTCTTCAAGCTGTTTCAACGGGCCGTGCCGCTTTACCTGGTGGGGGCGCTGCTGACCAGCGTCGAGAATCAGGCCCTGACGCTGGGGCTGGGCGTGCTGCAACTCATCGCGCTGGCCTCACTGTGCGCCGGACTGCTGGCCCGTTTTCCGGCACGCTGGCAGCTGGGCGTGGCACTGGGGCTGCTGCTCGTCTACCGGCTGTTTTTGCTCAGCGCTCCGTTCAGCGAAACCGACAACGCCGTGGCGCGGCTCAATGCCATGTTCCTGAACGACTTCGGGCTGCGCGGCGTCACGTCGGTGGTTCCCGCCACCGCGCTGGTGCTACTGGGCAGCGTGGCAGCCCAGCCCCTCAAGAACCGCCGCCGCGAGCTGCCCCTGCTGCTGGCTTTCGGCACGGCACTGGCGCTCGGCGGCTGGCTGCTGGCCGACGCTCTGGGCTTCAACAAAGCGGTCTGGACCCCAGCCTACATCCTCTACTCGGCAGGGCTGGGCACACTGGGGATGCTGGCCTTTTACCTGATCGGCGACGACCACCAGGGCCAGTTCGCCTGGCTGCTCAGCCCCCTCACGGTAGCGGGGCGCAACTCGCTGCTGGCCTACGTCTTTCCTATTCTGCTCAAGCTGTGGATTCTGGCGGTGTGGCAGGTCAACTGGAGCGGCACATCGCAGAGCATTCTGGGCGCACTGCTGACGCTGGCCCAGCGCGGCCTGGGCGTGCAGGCGGGCGGCTGGGTCTACAGTCTCGGCTACGTCGGCGTGTTCTGGCTGGAGCTGTGGGTACTGGCGCGGCGCGGCTTTGTCTGGAAGCTCTGACATCTGGAAGTTGTGACACGGCGCGCTTTCATGCCTGGCTGATCGGGGCTGCCTAGGGTGGCCGGGTGACCTCGTTTGTCTGCTCGCTCACTTCCCTCGACAAAGCAGGTTCTCCATGAACAGATCCAAATGGCTTTCCCTCGCAGCGCTGCTGGGCATGTCGCAGGCCGCCGCGCCCACGCCCTCGCCCAACGACGCAGCCTACGCCTACGTCAGCCCCGCCTTCAAAGCACTCACCAAGGACTCGTACACCCTGCGCAATCTGACTTCACCCGACTTTTCAAGCTGGCTGGAGGGCAAATACGCCGCCGCCAAGCTGCCGCTCTCGGGCAGCAAGACACTGCTGGCGGGATTGGCGGCGCGCAAGGCGGCCATCGCAGCGGCCAGTGGCGAGACGCGCGACCAGCTCGCCCAGGACACCGCCCAGTGGGCCCACACCTTCATCAAGAAGATTCTGCCCAATTTCAGCCTGGAGCGCGGTTACGAGTTCGCCTACGCGGTCCAGGCCGGGCAGCGCCAGTGCCTGCTACAAACCCTGCTGATTGCCGCGCTGCTCCAGCAAGCGGGCCTCGACGCGGGCGGCGTGATGGTGTGGCAAAACGACCAGGGCCAGGAAAGCAACCTCGGCCATGTGGTCGCCCTGCTGCGGCTGCCCTCCGGCAAGGCGGCGCTGCTCGACGATGCCAGCGACCCGAGGCCCTTCATGACCCACCGGGGACTGCTGATCCGTGACGGCGGCGCGTACCGCTTCGCGCACCCGGTCTATAGCGGCCAGCGCATCACCGGCTTCACGCGGGCCGATACCCAGGCCGCCATTGCGCTGAGCAATGCCCAGCCGCTCGACCTGGCTTACCTCAAGTCACAGATCAACTACTACCGGGGCGAGCGCGCCCCCGGCGGCTTCATGGGTGCGGGCGGCAACTACAGTGGCAAGAGCGACGCGGCGGGCCTGGCCCGGAGCGCCAGATTCTTGCAAAGCGCCGTCAAGGACAACAACCAGAACGCCCTAGCCACCTACGTGCTGGGTCTGGTGGAGCGTAAACTCGGCCAGAACGCCCAGGCCAGAACCCACCTCCTGGCCGGTGCCAAGCTGTACCAGGCCCAGGGTCACCTTCCCGCCGGACCCGCCGACGCCCTGAAGTGGGCACAGGCCAACTGAAGCCCGGCGCGGACCAGTTCGCCACGCCTACGACCAGCCGCACGATTTTGCTTGCTCACTTCTGGAGTTGCCTGACACCATGCCGACTGCTGCGCGTCTTCTGGCGCTATTTTCACCTGCCCTGCTGTGTCTGAACCTAGCGCAGGCGCAAATCCCCACCCCAATTCCTCCCACCCCCCTGCCCGCCGCGCCGCACACCAGGGCGCTGCGCTTGCCCGGCGAGACCCAGCCGATCGCCCCCGGCACCCGCCGTGCCCCGCCGGTTCCCGAGCTGACGCTCACCCCGCCGATGCCGCAGGTGCGCCAGATCCAGTACCTCGGCAACGGCCACATCGAGGTTGCCAGCGCGGTGCTGCTCTTGCTACCCGGCGAGGTGGCTCAGGCCCGCAAGCTGGCGGCCACGGCGGCGGCCCGCACCCTGCTGGCCCGCCCCAGCCTTGCCGAGGTCGATATCAGCGTCTACAACAAGGCGGGTTACGGCGGCTTCGGCGGTCCGCTGCCGATTCTCACCCTCAGCGCACCGCGCGCCCGACTGCAAGATGTGGCGGCCTGGGCGGCGGGCGGCCCTTACGAACGGGCCTGGGAAGCGCTGGGCAGCACCCCGCCCAATCCCGGCAACACGGACCGCATCGCCGACAAAGTGCGCGAGCGGACCATCAATTTCTTCGGCGACGTGAATCAGACGCTCTCCGACGCCCACACCCGTACCGCCAGCCGGGTCAAGGGAGGCATTCAGGACGGCCTGCTCTACGGCGGCAATGTGCTCAGGCCGGTGGCGGCCCTCACCTTCGACGACGCCCCACACCCGATGTACGAGCCATTGCTGCTCGATCTGCTGCGCCGCGACCAGATCCGGGCCACCTTCTTCGTAATTGGCCGCAACGCCCGCGCTTACCCCTACTTCGTGCGCGACATGGTGCAGCAGGGCCACGAGGTCGGCAACCACACCTACCACCATGTGCGGCTCCCGGCGCTTCCGCTGCCCGCCGCCATCACCGAACTCAGCCTCACCAACCAGACCCTGCGGGGCCTGACCGGGCAGCCGGTCAAGTACTTCCGGCCTCCCGGCGGCGACTACACTCCCCAGACCCTCGACGCGGCGCGCGCGCTGGGCCTCACCACCGTCTTCTGGACCGACGACCCCGCCGACTTCCAGAATCCCGGCGACGGGGTGCTGGAAAGCCGCTTCGACCGCCGGTTGCACCCTGGCGGCATCATCTTGCTGCACGACAACGCCCAGGAAACCCTGGCTGTCTTCGGGGCTTTTCTGGCTTATGCTCGCAAGCGCGGCGTGACGCTCACCACTGTCAGCGGTCTGCTCGGGGGCAAGCCAGCCGACGTAATCGGGGCGTTCCATCAGGTCAGCGTTGACAAGTCGGTGCCCGGCCATTAAACTCTACTTCGCTTGCTCGTTGAGAGCTTGCCCTTTGCTGGGGTGGCGGAATTGGTAGACGCGCACGTTTGAGGGGCGTGTAGGGCAACCTGTGTGGGTTCAAGTCCCATTCTCAGCACCAAAACAAAACGAAACAGCTGCGTTCACCTTCACGCTGAACCGCTGAAACCCGCCGGAGGTCCTCGTCCGGCGGGCGTTTTTTTGGCTGCCCGGGCGGCCACGCCTCACCTTCTCACCGCGCCTTTTCGCACCGTCATGAACTTCTGTTAGCCTGTTGCGGTGCGCTTCCTGCTTCGGTTTCCCCTGCTGCTGACCTGGCTGGTCATGGGCGCGGCCCTCAGCCCAGTCGCCAGCGCGGCGGAGGTGACGCTGCAAGCCGTCCTCAGCCCGGCGGTGACGGCGCTGCTCAAGCGCGCGCCTGTTCCCGCCCACCTCGGCCTGCTGGTGCGTGACCTCGACACCGGCAAGGTGCTGGAAGCGGCCCGCCCCGACGAGCTGTTCGTGCCTGCCTCCACCATGAAGCTCGTCAGCATGGCTGCCCGGCTCACCCAGACCGGGCCGCAGAGCCGCTACCGGGTGGACGTGCTGGCCCCGGCGCAAGAGGTCAGCCGCCACGCCAAACGGATTAGCCGCCTGACCCTGCACGGCCTGGGCGATCCGAGCCTGAGCATCAGCGGACCGTACTCGCTCGCGGCCCTGGCGCAGCAACTCACCAAGAGCGGCATCGAGGAGATCGGCGAACTCCGGGTTTCGCCCAGCATCGACAGCGCCACCTGGCCCGCACTGCCGCTGGGCACCCCACTGGTGGCGCTGCGCCTTCAGGAATACCCTGGCTGGAACGATTCCCCCGACGACTACGCGGCGCGGGTCACGGGCGCGTTCGCCGGGCAACTGCGGGCGGTGGGCATCCGGGTGGGTGCGGCGGCGAGCGGATTGGGCCGTCTGGTGGGAGAGCAGAGCGTCCAGCAGTTCGGGCGGGTGACAGCGGGCTATGCCCCCGCACCTGCGCCCATAGCCGCCACGCCCGAGGTCAGCCTGGCGAGCGTCCAGAGTCCACCGCTGACGGCGCTCATCCGGCGAACCCTCAAGCCCAGCGACAACGTCTGGGCCGACCAGATCGCCGCCCAGCTCGGTCAGGTGCCAGGTCAGGCCAGCAGCGAGCCGCTCACCCACGCCGGGATGGTGGCGGGGCTGCGCCGGTTTCTGATGAAGGTCGGTGTCGAGCCTGCGCCGCTAACCCTGAGTGACGCTTCCGGACTCTCACAAGCCAACCGCCTGACCCCACGCACGCTGGTCACGGTGCTGGAGCGGATGTACGATCTGCCGATCACCAATCTCAAGACGCCGCTCACACCGGCCCAGGCGTTTGCCCAGCGCAAGAACCTCTTCATCGAGGCCCTGCCGCGTGGCAGCACCGGAATCGCCAGCGCGGCAGCCCGGGCCGAGGGCGGCACGCTGGCCGAACGCTTCATTGGCAGCGGGCTGGACGTGCGGGCCAAAACCGGTACCCTGCCGGGCGCGTCCAGCCTGGCGGGCTACGTGCGCGCCAAATCGGGGCACGTGCTGGCCTTCGCCATCATGGTCGATCAAGCTCCCGGCAACACCCTCGATCTGCGGGCTTACCAGGACAGATTGCTGAAGGTCATCGCGCAGAGCCACTGAGTAGACTTCGGCAAACCAAAAAGCGCCTCGCCCATGACCGGGCGAGGCGCTTCTAAAGATTTAAGTTGTCAGAACTTACTTCTTGGCGTGAACGATCAGCTTGAACGGCACGCTCACTTCGGGGTGGGCGCGGTAGCTGACCTCGTACTCGCCAATGTCCTTGACCGCTTTGGGCATGTCGAGCTTGCGGCGGTCGACTTCGAAGCCCTTCTCGGCCAGCGCAGCGGCCACGTCGGCGTGGGTCACGGCACCGTAGATCTTGCCTTCGCCCGCCTTGACGCTCAGCTCCACGCTGAGGTCCTTCATGCGCTCGGCGAGGTTCTCGGCGTCCTTCTTCTCCTGGGCCAGCACCTTGTTGCGCGACTTGATGCGGGCTTCCAGGCTTTTGAGGTTGCCCTGGGTGGCCGGGAGTGCCATGTTCTGGGGAATCAGGAAGTTGCGGGCGTAGCCGTCTTTAACGCTGACCACGTCGCCGACCTGGCCCAGTCGGTTGGGTTCGAGCAAAATAATCTGCATGGCGTATCCTTACTTCCGGACCAGTTTCTCGGTGTAGGGCAAGAGGGCCATCTGACGCGCCAGTTTGATGGTCTGGGCGATGCGGCGCTGGTGCTTGGCCGAGAGGCCGGTGCGGCGGCGGGGCAAGATCTTGCCGGTGTCGGAGACAAATCGGCGCAGCATCTTGACGTCTTTGTAATCGGTAATTTCCAGCTCGCCGATGGCGAACGGATCAACCTTGGGCTTGCGGGGACGCTTGGGTCCCTTGCCACGCGGTTTACGGTCAGTCTGGGTCATGGTTTCCTTATATTGAAACAGCATTACGGCAGCTTGGTGCTGCCACTGACCTTTCACTTCAAGCCGGAGTGCGGCTCAAAATGGCAGGTCTTCTTCCGGCGGAAAATCATCGAGGCCCTGATCAATATCCAAGCTGGCCGAACGGTTCCCCTGCGGCTGTGTCTGGGACTGTGCCGCCCGCGCAGGTGGAGCGCTGCGCGTCGGTGCGCTGCCCGCGGCCATCGTGCGGGGCGCGCCGGAGGTGGCTGCAGGTGCACCGGCACCCACGCCTCGGGCCAGAGCTTCGACTTTCGTCGCCTCTACTTTGGTGGTGTTGCGCTTGTTGCCGTCTTTGTCCTGCCAGCTGTCGTTGACCAGCCGTCCCTGCACCAGCACCGGGTCGCCCTTGCGCAGGTTCTGGCAGCTCTCGGCCAGTTCGCGCCACAAGGTGATGTCGATCCAGTGGGTCTTTTCCTGCTGGTTGCCGTTGCGGTCTTTCCAGGTCTCGTTCACGGCCAGTCCCAGTCCCAGCACCGCGTCACCCGTGGGGGTGTAGCGCAGCTCAGGATCGCGGGCCAGATTGCCGATCACGATGACGGTGTTCCAGCCGCCGCTCATCCGCACGCCGCCGCCAGCGTCTTGCACCAGTTCGGCTTCGCTGCCCAGAGACTCCATCCGCAGGGCTTTGACACGAACCTGGCTGCGCTTGCCGCCTTCGGGGGCTTCCCACTGGCTGTAGTCCAGGGTGCCTTCCACGATCACAGGATCGCCGGATTTCAGGTTGCGCTCGGACTGCCACTCGGCGGGTTTGCCGAGAATGCTGACGCGGTGGTACCAGGGCAGTTTGCGCTCCTTGCCGTCGTTGCCGATCAGGTGATCTTCGCCAGCAATCGTGGCTTCGAACACCGGCACCCCGCTGGGGGTGTAGCGCAACTCGGGGTCGCGGGCGAGACTGCCAACCAGATAAACGTGATTCATTCCACGGGCCATGTGTGTGTCTCCCTTCGTGTCAATCGTAGCTAATAGGCTTAAGTTTCGTGGCGGGCATTGGCCTTCGTGTGTGCTCACATCGAAGTGCAGTCAGGTTAACAAAGACGATTCATTCTGTCAAGAGCGTAATAACTCGGTGTGGGGGCGTTCAGTCCGGCTTACGCCTTCTTGGTCTTCCACTCGGGACGGTCCTTGACCACCAGCACCCGGCGCACGTTGTCGCGCAGACGCAGGCTGGCCGCGATGTCCTTTTCGGGATCGCCGCTGGCCTTGATGGTGTACATCAGGTAGTAACCTTCGCGGTCCTTCTGGATCGGGTAGGCCATCCGGCGGGTTCCGGCGTCGTCGAGGTTCGTCACCTCGGCTCCGGCGTTTTGCACGGCGTTGCTGATGTAGTCTTTCTCGGTCTGAAGCTGCTCACCGCTGAGGGTGGGGTTGAGAATCAAGTTGAGATCGTATTGATTTTGCATGTTTCACCTCCTTGTCTTGCGTCTTCGGCCATCTGGCCCTGCTGCCCCGGTTGAGGGCAGGCGCAGTGGCGACACGCAACTCGAAATTGTAGCAGGCCCACGCGGCGGGTGCAAAGTCTTGGCGCTGGCCAGGTCTGGAAGACTCCGTGGAATGTGACACTTTCGTCTTTCAAGACCCTGACCGCATCCGCGCCGGGACGACGAGGAAACTGTTACACTTCTCATATGCCGCGTATTCTGGTGGTGGACGACGACGCTGCCATCCTCAAACTGATCAGCGTGATTCTCTCGCGGGCGGGCCATGAAGTCCGCACCAGCAGCCATCCGGTGGAAGCGCTGGAAATGCTCAACGTGTTTACCCCGGATCTGGTCATCAGCGACGTGGTGATGCCGTACATGACCGGCCTGGAATTCCTAGAACAGGTGCGTGCCAACGAAGCACGCTCGGCACTGCCGTTCATGCTGCTCTCCAGCCACGCCGAGCGCGGTGATGTGCGCCGGGGCATGAACCTGGGGGCCGACGATTACCTGCCCAAGCCGTTCACGCCCCAGGACCTGCTGACGGCCATCGACGCCCGCCTGAGACGGGCCGGGCTGGCCGCGCGGGGAGCCAGCGGCACCGAGGCCAAAGCGCTGGGCACCGCCCAAGTGATCTGGAAGGGCGAGAGCGTGTCGTGGGTGTCACGCAAGGCGCTAGAGCTGTTTTTCTATTTGCTGGAGCACAAGGAAGTGACCAGCTGGCAAGCCGCCGAGGCGCTGTGGCCCGAGAAGGACGAGGCCAGGGCCAGCAGCCTCTTTCACACGACATTGCACCGGCTGCGGCGCTCGCTGAGCAACGAGGCGGTGGTCAGCACCAACCGCCGCTACACCCTGGCCGACGACATCAACCCCAGTTACGACGCCCAGCGCTTCGAATTGCTGACCAAGCAGGCCGAGGCAGGCAGCCTGGGCCTGGAAGAACTGCGCGAACTCGCCAGCCTCTACGGTGAGTTTCTGCCGGGTGTGGACTCGCCGTGGGCCGACGATGTGCGCTCTCGCCTGGAGCAGCGCCAGCTTTCGGTCCTGAGTATTGCCGCCCGCGCCGCCGGAGAAGCCGGGCGGGTCAAGGACGCCGCGCAGTTTCATCAGCGGGCGCTGACCATCGACCCCCTCAGCGAGCAGGACTGGAACGGACTGGCCAAAGCGCTCAGCGCGCTGGGCGACCCGCGTGCCCGACTGGCCGTACAACGCGAAGCTTGGTGGGCGGTCGATTTCGAGTAGCGCCGGAGCGTTTATAGACGGTCCAGTCGTCAGGCTGGGCCGTTTCCGTTTGCAGGGTGAGGTGAACTGAGGCGGCAGATGAGCAGTCGGAACCGCGCCGACCTCAGCTTTACGTGAAATAGACCAAGAGGCCGTTAAGGGAGCATAAACCGCTGGGGGGATTGGGCTTCACCGTCGGCATCAGCATCTTCATTAAGATGGCCCGTAAGCATCGAAAAGGCGCTGAGGTCCTCTCCACCTCAGCGAAGATGACCACCCATGGAACAACGCATCCTCCTGATTGAAGACAACCCCGACATCACCCGCGTGGTCCAGTACGAACTTGAACAAGCCGGTTACCGGGTGCTGACTGCCCCGGACGGCGTCACCGGTCTCACCAGCGCCCGTGAGAACGCGCCTGATCTGGTCATTCTCGACTTGGGCCTGCCCGACTTCGACGGTGCGGAGATCGCCCGACGCCTACGCAAGACCAGCGCCGTGCCGATCATCATTCTGACAGCGATGGACGCGGTGGACCGCAAGGTGAACCTCCTCGAAGCCGGGGCCGACGACTACATGACCAAGCCCTTTCACCCGGAAGAACTCGTCGCCCGCGTCAAGGTACAGTTGCGCCACCAGCAGCACGGCGAGGTCATTCAGATCGGCGCGCTGGAGATTCACCCACAAAAGCGGCTGTGCCATTACAACGGCCACGAGGTCCGGCTCTCGCCCAAGGAGTTCGATCTGCTGACTTTCCTGGCGCGGCAACCGGGCCGGGTCTACTCACGTCAAGAAATTGAGCGCGAGGTCTGGAACGGCGAGTTGCCCAGCAATAGCAACGTCGTGGATGTGCATATGGCCAATATGCGTGCCAAACTGCGCGACCTCGACGGCTACGGCATCATCCGCACGGTGCGCGGCATTGGCTACGCCCTGAAAACGCCCTGAGCGCCCTCCTCACTGGCGAGACCGCCTGCTCACCCATCGGATACAGAAGCAGATGATCTCGTTTGTGGTGGCCTGAACATGGGTGTTCAGGAGTTCAGCTTGTTTCGGCAGGTGACACAGACACCATGCACTTCCAGGCGCACGTCCGAGATTTGAAAGCCGCCGGGCAATGTCGCGCTGGGCAAGCTGGGCAGATCCTGCACCTCAATATCGAAAATTGCCCCGCAGGTCCGGCAGACGGCGTGGTGGTGGTGGTCATCGCGTCGGAAATCGTAGCGGGTGGCCTGCCCAGCACGCTCGATGGTCACGGCCACACCGTCGCGGACCAAGGCATCCAGAGTGCGGTACACCGTGCCGAGGCTGATGCTGGGCAGTTCGAGCCGCACTTCCTGATGAATCCAGGCGGCGTCGGGGTGCGTGCGGGTGGTTCGCAGGGCCTGAAGCACAGCCTGCCGTTGCCGCGTGTTTCGCACCATCGTCATAGCGGGAGTCTAGCAAAAACCCTCAGCTGGGCTTGTGACGCCGGGCAGGCTTGCTTTGCCCCAACGACCGCTTTGTCTTCACTTCAGTGGCCCGGCAGACCCAGCGCTGCCCGGACCGTGCCCTGGTGACCCAGCTTCGTCTGCACGGCCTTCAAGTCGTCGCCGAGCGCCAGCACCAGCACGCTATCTCCAGCCTGCAAGGTGGTGGCTCCCTTGGGCACCAGAAATTCGCCGCCCCGGTGCACCAGAATGACTAGTGCGTCGGGCGGCAGCTTGAGGTCCATAATGCGCCTTCCATCGGCCTCACTGCCCGGCCCGACGTCCACCTCGGCCATGTCGTTTCTGCCGGTGCCGGTGGGCCGGTAGGCGATGGGATACAAGGGCCGTTCGGGCACTTCCTCGCGCACCCTCAGCCAGCGCGCCACCAGCGTCAGGGTGGTGCCTTGCAGCAGCACGCTGGTCAGCACAATGAAAAACACCGCGTTGAACAGCAGATTGGCATTCGGCACGCCCGCCAGCAGCGGAAAGGTCGCCAGCACGATCGGCACTGCGCCGCGCAGGCCCACCCAGGCCACCATGCTCTTGTCGCGCTTGGGCATCTTCGAGGCGGCCAGACTGATGTAGACGCTGACAGGCCGGGCCACGAACACCAGCACCAGCGCGCAGGCCAGCGCCAGCCCGGCGGTGGGCAGCAGCTCAAGAGGATTGACCAGCAGGCCCAGCATCAGAAACATCCCGATCTGCATCAGCCAGGCCAGGCCATCGAGGAAATCGAGCACGCTGCGTTTGTGGATGAAGTCGGCGTTGCCCAGCACCAGCCCGGCGATGTACACCGCCAGGAAGCCGCTGCCATGCAAGCTGGCCGCCGCGCCGTAGGTCATCAATGCCAGCGCGATCAGCATGACCGAGTAAAGGCCCTCGAACTGCAAATTCAGCTTGTTGATGGCCCACAAGCTGGCCCGCCCCAGGCCGTAGCCGAGCAGCACCCCCAGCAGCATCTCCCGGAAGAATTGCGGCGCGAGACCCAGCACGCTCTGGGACGGGTCCTGAATCAAGGTAATCAGGCCCAGCGTCAGAAAGACGGCCATCGGATCGTTGCCGCCGGATTCGAGTTCGAGCAGCGGGGTAATCTCGCCCCTCAGACCCAGCCGACGCTCCTTGAGGACCGTGAACACGGCGCTGGCGTCAGTGGAACTGACCACCGCGCCCAGCAGCAGGGCGTTCAGCCAGGGCAGATGGAAGACGAAGTGGGCGAAGGCACCCATCACCCCGGTGCTGATCAGCACCCCCAGCGTCGCCAGCGACAAGCTCTTTTTCAGCACCGGGCGCACCAGCGACCACTCGGTGCTCAGGCCGCCCTGAAACAGGATGAAGCACAGCGCCACCGTTCCGGCCCACTGCGCGAACAGGTAGTTGCTGAACGCGATACCGCCGGGGCCATCGCTGCCCGCCAGCATCCCCACGCCGAGGAAGAGCAGCAGGCCCGGCACCCCCAGCCGCCCCGACGCCTTGCTGCCCAGAACGCTGGCCAGCAGCAGCGCGCCTGCGATCAGGATATAAAGGCCGCTGTTCACGGCCGTTCCCACGCCTGGAGGGGTGAATCTAAATATGGCGGCTGCCGGACCATACCCGCAGTATGACGCCAGCAGCGCGCGGAAGGACTCAGCGCGCGAGCACTGATCATCGCGCCACCTGCCACCTGATTACAATCGGTTGGGCAGCCGGGCGACCTGGCCCCAGAACTGCACCAGCGCGCCCACCATCTGCCGCAGACCGTCGGGATCGCTGGGCTTGATCAGGTAAGCGCTGGCATGGGCGTGGTAGGCCCCGCGAATCTGCTCCTCGGTGTCGCTGCCGCTGAGCATCACCACGGGCAATCTTCGCAGGCTCACATCTTCGTGGGCTTTGAGGGACGCGAGCCAATGCAGCCCGTCCTCGTCCGGCAGGCCGCCGTCGAGCAACACCAGCGCAATGCGCGGATCGCTGGCCAGCGCCGCGCGGGCCTGGGCACCGTCACGCGCCACGTGCAACTCGACCGGCGAATGCGAACGCTGCATCTCGCCGAAAGCCGTTCGGATCAGATCTATGTCGGCCTCGCTGTCCTCGATCAGCAGAACATGCAGCGGCCCGGCGCGTCTGGACGTTTCCATTCAGCTGCCAGCACGCGCCAAGGCGGCACTCAGATTCAGGACAGACCAGATCAACATTGCCTCAAGATAAACGCCGGATGGTGAGGAGATTGTCAGCTTGTTCTGTGTTTTCTAAAGGAGAAGTATCGTGGCGGCGAGATGAGGCCCTCAGCTGCGCAGCGCGTAACCCACGCCACGCACGGTCCGGAGCAAGCCGTAGCCGTCGAGGTCACGCAGCTTGGCGCGCAGGTTGGCCATATGTACGTCCACGACATTGCTGCCGTCGGGCAACCTTCCCTGCCAGATATCCTGGCCGATTTCCTGGCGCGAGTAGACCCGGCCCGGCTGGCGGATCAACAGCGCCAGGATGTCGAACTCCTTGGGCGAGAGGCGTAACTCCTCTCCCTTGTAGCGCACCAGCCGCTTTTGCGGGTCGAGTTCGAGGTCGCCCAGCGTCAGGCTCTCGGAACCGCGCTGGCGCAGCTGGACCTTGATGCGGGCCAGCAGTTCGTCGGGGTGAAACGGTTTGATGACGTAGTCGTCGGCTCCCAGGCCGAGCAGACGCACCCGTTCCTCTACGGTATCGCGGGCAGTCAGCACGATGACCGGCACGGTGCTGTTCTTGCGCAGGCGCTGTACCACGTCACCGCCGTCGAAATCCGGCAACCCCAGGTCGAGGAGAATGAGTTCGGGCTGCTCTTCGCGCGCTTTGATCAGGCCGGTCATGGCCGTGTCGGCGTGGTCGATCTCAAAGCCCGCGTCAGTCAAGTCGAGGCGCAGCACGTTGGCGATGTCGAGGTCGTCCTCGATCACAAGGATGCGTTGGCGGGTCACATGAACATTGTACCCGAGTCGCCGCAGATTCTCACCGATTGGTTCGGGAGGCCGGGTGAGTTGACACGTGGGGAAGCAAAAGCGGAGCAGGTCGCCGCGTCGCCTACATGTTCGTGTTAGTCTGACACCACTGCATCTGCGGATGCCTCTTCATTGTTTTCCCCGGTTTCCAGTTCGGGGCGCACCCTTTGAAACAGCACACGTTGAACAGTTCTTTTGAGGCCTCTCCCCCTGACCCGGCCCCTGTGGCCCTGACCGCAACCCAGATCTCACCCGCCCGCCCCGGCGCACCGCTGACCGGGCACAAGGAGCACGATGACCAACCCCACCCCCAATCCCGACGCCCTGGAGATCATTCCGCTGGGCGGCATGGGCGAAATCGGCAAGAACATGTTTGCCTACCGCTACGGCGACGAGATTCTGGTCGTCGACGGCGGTCTCGCCTTTCCCGAGGCCCACCAGCTCGGCATCGACCTGATCATTCCCAAGATCGACTACCTTCAGGAACACGCCGGGCTGATCAAGGGCTGGATTCTGACGCACGGCCACGAGGACCACATCGGCTCACTGCCCTACATCATGCCCCGGCTGCCGCGCGTGCCGATGTACAGCGCCGCGCTGACCCTGGGGCTCTTGCGCGAGAAGCTCGGCGAGTTCGGCATCAAGGAAGCCGACACCGATCTGCGCGAGGTCGAACTCGACGCCCAGGTCCGTATCGGGCGCCACTTCGTGGTCGATTTTTTCCGTATCACCCACTCGATTCCCGACAACATGGGGTACATCCTGACCACACCCGTGGGCAAGGTCGTGCATACCGGCGACTTCAAGATCGACCGCACCCCCACCGACGGCAAGCTCAGCCAGCTCGACCGCATCGAGAAGGCGGGAGACGAGGGCGTGCTGCTGCTCATTTCCGACAGCACCAACGCCGAGCGCCCCGGCTGGTCGACCAGCGAGGCCGAGGTGGCCGAGAACCTGGAAGCGCTGATCAAGGCGGCCCGGGGCCGGGTGTTCATCACGACCTTCGCCTCGCAGACGCACCGGGTGCAGAACATCGTTCGCAGCGCCGAGAAGCTGGGCCGCCGGGTCATCATGGAAGGCCGCAGCATGCTCAAGTACGCCCAGGTCTCGCAGCAGCTCGGCTACATGGAGTTCAAGGACCCGCTGGTCACCAGTGACGAGGTGGGGGATTTGCAGGACTCGCAGGTGCTCTACATCTGCACCGGGTCGCAGGGCCAGCCGATGAGCGTACTCTCGCGCCTGGCCTTCGGCAACCACGCCAAGATCGCCCTCAAGCGCGGCGACACCGTGATCCTGTCGAGCAGTCCGATTCCCGGCAACGAGGAAGCGGTCAACACAGTCATCAACCGGCTCTACGAGATCGGCGTGGACGTGCTGTACCCGCCCAACCAGAAGGTTCACGCTTCGGGGCACGGCAGCCGTGAGGAGCAACTCCACATCCTGAATCTGGCCCGGCCCAAGTACTTCCTGCCCTGGCACGGCGAGCCACGTCACCAGATCAACCATGCCCGGCTGGCCCAGACGGCGACCCGTCCGCCGCAGCGCACTCTGGTGGCCAAGAACGGCGATATCGTCAAGCTGACCCAGGACGACTTCAAGGTGGTGGGCACCGTTCCAGCCGGGGCCGTCTACGTCGACGGCCTGGGCGTCGGCGACATCAGCGACGACATCATCATGGACCGCATGAGCATGAGTCAGGAAGGTGTGCTGATCATCACGGCGGTTCTGCATCCCACCCCGCACATCGAACTGGTGTCGCGCGGCTTCGTGCGCAGCAACCGCGAACTTGAGACCCAGATTCGCAAGGTGGCGCTGGAAGCCGTCGAGCAGGGAACGCGAGAGAAGAAGCGCCTGGAAGACATCCGCGACGATATGTACGGTGCGGTGCGGCGGTTTGTCCGCAAGGTGACGGGCCGCAACCCGGTGCTGATTCCGCTGCTGGTGGACTGAACTCAGGCATATGTGGGCGGGTCGGCATGGGCTGGCCCGCCTTCACCTTTGCTTGCGGCCCCGTCCAGATGACCCGGCTACCATCACGTTTCGGGAGCTGGGCCGTGAAATACTCGGTTCATGCCGCGCCTTTCCGCTTCTGCCTCCCTGCTGCTCACGCTGGCGCTCCTCGTCTCGCCGCTGACAGTCGCCCAGGAGATTCCCGCCACGCCTCTCCCCTCTCCTGCCGCCCCGGAGTTGCCGCCCACACCTGCAGCGCAGCCGCTACCCACGCCAGCGCCGCCCACGCCCCCGGCAGTCACACCACTCACACCCCAGCCTGCGCCCGCTCAGGCCACCCCCGTCAAGGCCCCGCCTACCGCAACCGCACCCAAACCAAAGGCCACCGACAGCCTGACACTGCGTTTCGAGGCCAGTTTTCCCGCTGTGGTGAACGGCAAGAAAACCACTCTGCCCTACCGCGAGACCCTGATTATCCCGCCGGAGCGCCTGGCGCAACTGCGTGCCCAGGGCAAGGTAACGGCCAGTCTGGATGCCGACCTGGGGGCACTGCTCAACCGTGTCATGGCTCCGGCCCGCGACGCCCGCTTCGAGGTGCAGCCGGACGGACAGTGGGCTGTGGTGCAACACAACAGTTTCAAGGTGGACACAGGAGCGGCCCGCGCTGCCCTGGCCGCAGCCATCAAGGACGGACAGACCACCCTGGTCAGACTGACGCCCACTGGGAGCGTTGCCCCAAAGCGTACTCTGGATTACTTTGTTTCACGTGGAATTACGGCGTTCCTGGCAGGCGGACAGACCGGCTACGATGGCTCCAGCCCGGCCCGCATCACCAATATTCATGTGGGTACACGGGCCTTTCAGGACCAGCTGTTCGAGGGCAATACCTTTTCCTTCAACCGGATGCTGGGGCCGATCACGACCCGCGCTGGCTTCGTCACCGGCCTGGTGATCGCCGGCGAGCGCACGGCCTCGGGCATCGGCGGCGGCATCTGCCAGGTGAGCACCACCGTGTTCCGGGCGCTCTACGGTGCGGGTCTGCCGATTGTCGAGCGACGTAACCACAGCTATCAGGTCTATTACTACGACCCTCAGGGCCTGGACGCCACTATCTACCAGCCAAGTCAGGATCTGCGTTTCGCCAACGACACCGGCGGGGCGCTGTGGTTCCAGTCCGACTGGGACGACGCCCAGAAACTGCTGGTGGTGCGGGTGTTCGGCAAGGCCCGCGATTTCGATGTGCAGGTGCAGGAGCCGCGCATCCTCAGCACCACGCCCTCGCCGCCCGACAAGGTGGTGACCGACGCCACCTTGAAGAAAGGCGAGCGCAAGCAGGTGGACTGGGCCGCCGAGGGTGCAGTGATCGAAGTCGACCGGCTCTTTACGCGCAACGGTCAGGTGTTCAAGCAAGACACCCTGAAGAGCAGTTACCGCCCCTGGCCAAACATTTTCGCCGTGGGCCGCTAAACGAAGTCCAGCAGAAAGGGCCGTCCGGATCATGCCGGGCGGCCCTTTCTTGTGAAGGCGTCTACTCCTCCGCGAAGCCCAGGACCTCCAGAATCCGGTCCAGTTCCTCACGCGAACTGTAACTCAGCTCCAGACGGCCCTTCTCGTCACCGGTGATCTTAACCTTGGTGCCGGTGCGGCGGCTCAGCGCCAGCTCGATCTGCCGCCAGGGCCGGGGTGGGTTAACTTTGATCGGCGTGCTCTCCCCCACCGGGCGGCGCTCCTCGCGCTTGAGCGCTTCTGCGCCACGCACGTTGAGGTGACGGGTCAGGATTTCATTCAACGCCCAGGCCCGGTCCACTTCCGGCAGCGCCAGCACCGCGCGGGCATGTCCGGCGCTGATCTCACCATTTTCCAGCGCAGAGAGCGCCTCGGGCGGCAAGCTCAGCAGCCGCAGGGCGTTGGCAACGGTGCTGCGACCCTTGCCCACCGCCTTGGCCACACCTTCCTGATTGTGGCCCTGGTCGAGCAGGGTCTGGTAAGCCCGCGCTTCTTCCAGCGGTCCCAGGTCCTCTCGCTGCAGGTTCTCGACGATGGCGATTTCCAGGGCGTCCCGGTCGGCCAGATCGCGGATAATGACCGGCACCTCGCTGAGGCCCGCCAGTTGCGCGGCCCGCCAGCGCCGCTCGCCCGCCACGATCTCAAAACGTTCGCCGCGTGGGCGCACCAGCAGTGGTTGCAGCACACCCTTGTCGCGGATGCTCTGCGCCAGCTCAGCCAATGACTCGGGCACGAACACCTGACGGGGCTGGTAGGCCGCCTGCACAATCTGCTCGATCTTGAGGCTCTGAGCGCTGATGGGAGCGGCACTGGCCGGGCGACTGAGCAGCGCGTCGAGGCCACGTCCCAGACTAGATTTTTTCGACACGCTGCATCACCTCCTCGGCCAGGCGTTTGTAGGCCGCCGCTCCACTCGACAACGGCGCGAACTGGTTAATCGGCTTGGCAAAGCTGGGCGCTTCCGAGAGCCGGACATTGCGCGGAATGACGCTCCAGAACACCAGCTCACCGAAATGTTGCCGCACGCTCTGCTCGACTTCCTGAGCCAGATTGGTTCGCCCATCGAACATGGTGATGGCTACTCCCAACACCTTGAGTCGGGGATTGAGCGCGGCCCGTACCCGGTCCACCGTCTCGGTCAGGCCCGCCAATCCTTCCAGCGCGTAGTACTCGGCCTGAAGCGGAATCAGCAGGGCGTCGGCAGCGGCCAGCACGTTGATGGTCAGCGGCCCCAGGCTCGGCGGCGCGTCGATGATGGCCACGTCGAACGTGCTCAGCTGCTCCAGCACGGCGCGCAGGGCATACGGCTCGTCGCTGAGTTCCACACCCGCTCCGGCCAGATCCGGCGTCGCTGGAAGAACGCTCAGCCGCTCCTGCCCGGTATCCACGATCAGCTCGGTGGCTCGCCCAGGGGTGCCCAGCGCCTCGTACAGGCCCGCCTCCACGCCGCGCAGCCCCAGCCCGCTGCTGGCGTTGCCCTGCGGGTCCATGTCGATGAGCAGCACCCGCCGCCCCCCGGCAGCCAGGTACGCGGCCAGATTGATGGCCGTCGTGGTTTTGCCCACGCCGCCCTTTTGATTCACGATTCCCAGCGTCTTCATTTCGTCGTCACATCATCACCCTCAGCGCCAATGGCGCGCCGTTTTCAGAATAGCGGTTGTTTACCGGGCACACCCTCACGCCGGGGATAGCGTGCGGGGGTCGGCCTCAGCTTGCGCATCACCACCAGACTGCGTGGATCGCCTGTGATCGGCAGCTCGAAGTGTTTCACATGAAACAACTCGCCTCCCAGCTCGGCGGCGGCCCGGTGTCCGGCGTCCTGCTCTTCCGGCGTGAGCTGACCTTTCTGGGCGATCAGCAGCCCATCGGTCTCCAGTAGCGGGAGGCACAGTTCGGCCAGCACCGGCAGCGTCGCCACGGCCCGCGTCACGACGCGCTGATACTGCTCGCGGTGCGCCGGGTCGCGGCCCAGGCTCTCAGCGCGGCCAGCCAGCACCTGTACCTGACCGAGCTGAAGCCGGGCTGCCGTGCGGGCGATGTACTCGGTCTTCTTGCGGGTGGCATCCACAGCCAGAATCTGAAGCTGTGGATAGACGATCGCCAAGGGCAATGCCGGAAAGCCCGCCCCACTGCCCAGGTCGAGCAGCCGAACAGAAGGCTGAATCGTTTCACCGAGCCAGCCGCCGAGGTAGCAGGTCAACGAGTCGATGAAATGCTTAAGGATGATGTCGCTCTCAGCTGTCAAGGCCGTGAGGTTCATCTGGGCGTTGCCTTCCAGCAGTGCCACCTGGAGTTCGGCGAAGGCGGGCAGATGCGGCCTCAGATCAAGACCCAGCTCCAAACCGCCTTGCAGCAGCAGCGCAGCACCTTCAGGAGTCATGGACGCACCCTGGGCACTCAAACAGCTCGTTTTCGATCACCACTTCGCTCCACCTGTCACAGTTTCACGTGAAACAGAGGCGCTGTCAAACAGCGGTGTCGGACAAACTCGAGGAGCAGTGTCGTCATTTCAGGAGGATGTTTCACGGGAAACACCTTCGCGCTGATGGGGAGCATGTTGCTTGAGATACACCAGCAAGCTGGAAATGTCAGCGTGGCGTACCCCCGGCAGACGGGCGGCCTGGGCTACGGTCTGCGGCTGGGCACGCCGCAACTTCTCGCGAGCTTCGTTGGACAGCACCGGGACTGCCGCATAGTCAACACCGCTCAGACTCAGGTGGCGCGCCCGGCCCTCGGCGGCCAGCTGACGACCGGCGCGCTCGATGTACCCGGCATATTTCACCCGGATTTCCAGCGCCTCGCGCTCGTCGGCGCTCAGGGGAGGCAGCTGCAGGCCCAGCGCCTCGACATCGCCCAGACTGAACTCGGGACGGCGCAGCCACTGATCGGCGGGCTGGCCCTGGACACGCTGGCTCGGCAGGGCGCTGTGGGCCGACTCAATCCGCCGGTATTTGGCCCGCACCGCATCGCGCCGCTCCTGCGACACCAATCCCAGTTCGAAGCCCGGCTCGGTCAGCCGCTCATCGGCATTGTCCTGACGCAGCAGCAGGCGGTGTTCGACCCGGCTGGTCATCATCCGGTACGGCTCGTCGCTGCCCCGCAGGGTCAGGTCGTCGAGCATGACGCCGATGTAACTTGTTTCACGGGAAACAATCGGCTGCTCGTCCAGACCCTGCGGCAATCCCAGTGCCCGCCGGGCCGCCGCCGTACCTGCGACGAGACCCTGTGCTGCTGCTTCCTCGTAGCCGCTGGTGCCGTTGAGCTGACCCGCTGTGAACACACCCGGCAGCAAGCGCGATTCGAGGTTCAGGGTCAATTCAGTGGAATCGACCACATCGTACTCGACGGCGTAGGCGTAACGGTGAATGACGGCCCGTTCAAAGCCCAGCAAGGTTCGCACCAGCTGATCTTGCAACCTGGGCGGCAGGCTGCTGGAAAAACCCTGCAAATACACTTCGCTGGTGTCCAGACCCTCAGGTTCGACGAACAGCAGATGGCGGTCATGGTGGGCAAAGCGCACGACCTTGTCCTCAATGCTGGGACAGTAGCGTGGTCCCAGGCCCTCGATATCGCCCGCATACATCGGCGATTCATGCAGGTTCTCGTGAATCAGTCGGTGGGTTTCGGGAGTGGTGTGGGTCTGCCAGGTGGGGGAGCGGACCGCATAAGGGCCGGGGCTGCCGGTAAAACCGCGGGGCTGCGGGTCGGCAGGAACCTCTAGGAGCGCGGCAAAGTCCACCGCGTCGGCTCGCACACGCGGCGGCGTGCCGGTCTTGTAGCGCTTGAGCACATGCCCGGCACGAGCCAGCGGAGCCGAGAGAAAGCGTGACGGCGGCTCGCCCTGGCGTCCCTCGCCGCGCGACTGCCGGCCGTACCAGGTCAGGCCGCGCAGAAAGGTACCCGCCGCGACGACCACGCTGCGGGCCTGAAAGCGGCGGCCATCGGTGGTGACGACTTGCCAGCCCTGGCCGTCCGGCTCCAGATCTGCCGCCTCGCCGCGCACGATCTGGAGATTGGGCACATCGAGCAGCCGCTCCTGGGCGCGCTCGGCATAGAGGTCGCGGTCGTTTTGAACCCGGAGCGACTGCACGGCGGGGCCCTTGCTGGCGTTGAGGGTACGGGTATGAATGGCCGTGTCGTCGGCCAAGCTGGGCATCAGACCGCCGAGCGCCTGAATCTCGAACACCATCTGGCTCTTGCCGGGGCCGCCCACGGCCGGATTGCAGGGCATTCTGCCGATGGTCGCCGGGTTGCTGACCAGCAGGGCGACGGAGCCGAACTTGGCCGCGGCCCAAGCCGCCTCGATGCCCGCATGCCCGCCGCCGATCACGATAACGTTCCAGCGGCGCGGCGCGGCGGATGTATGGGGCGCAGTCATGGCGTCAGTTTAGCGGGCAGGGAAGAAGCCGGGCGTGCCGGGCGTGACACTGTAATTTTCCCGGTGCCAGGTTTGCAGGGTTCAGAACGGTACGGCCCGCACGCTCATGACCGGGTTGTGCTGGTCGGCGTCGAGCAAGAGTTCGAGGTACTCGCGGTCCGGCAGGGCGTCGATCATGGCGAAGCAGGCGGCCTCGTCGAGGTAAATGCCGCCGTGCATCTGGGTGTGACCGTAGACCCCGTAGGCCAGATCGGCCATCATGACGTACTCGGGAGTCTCTTGCCACCAGCGCTTGGGGGCGTGGTCGGTGTAGAACAGATCGTCGTAGTAGGCGAAGGCGGGCAGCGGCCCCACGTGGGCAAACTGCACCCGGCCCACCCGCAGCTCGCGCATGAAACTGCCGAACCACTGGCGCAGGTGGTCGGGCAAGACCACGCCGCCGCGCTCCGGATCGAACTCGTTGTGAGTCAGGCCGCCGGTGGTGCCGAGCTGGTAGCGGTGATGCACCACCCCGTCGTCGTGGTTGCCCAGAATGAAATGCACCGAGGTCGGTGCGGCTTCCTGAAAAGCCCGCAGCTTTTCGAGTTCGCGAACCTGCTGGCGAGCAGCGGCGAAGAGATGGTCCTCGTTGCGCGCGTCGAAGCTGACCAGACCGGTCAGCCGGGCATACTCGCCCAGGTTCTTGGGATGCACCAGATCGCCGATGAACACGACCTGATAAAAGCCCTGGCGCACCGGGGGCGTCGGCAGGCCCTGCGCGTCGGCGCAACTCGCTGCCCGCAACGCCGCCCACATGGTGTCGTAGTCGGCGTGAACGTCACCGATGGCAATAAATTTACGGATGGTCATCTGCCGACTCGCCTAACGCCGCTGAAGCGCCTGAAGCTCTTTGTAGATGGCCCGGCTCTCGGCCACCGTCTCGCCGTAGCCGCGCAGCAGCAGCCGGGTGGCCTCGCCGCCCTTGCCCGCCTCGCGCAGTTGCTCCATCAGGGTATCGATATGGGCGCGTGCACTGCTGAGCTGGGGATCGAGCGGCACCTGCGGCGGCAAAGGGCGCGCTGCCGCACCGCGCTGCTGCGCGGCGGGCGATTCGCCGAGGCTGCCGAGTTCGCTGACATTAGGGCCGTCGTCAGGATCGTACTCGACCCAGGGCGCTTCGAGCGTACTCGACACCCCGAAATACCGGAACGCGTCAGCCAGCGCCAGCTTCTTGGCGTCCTCCAGGGTATGCCCGCCGCTGAGACCCTCGCGCGCCGCACCGCCCAGGCTCAGGCGGGCGCGCACCAGTGGAGGAGAGACCGAGTCGCAGGCCCAGCTCAGGCCCCAGGTGGGGTCGGCAGCAGTCAGGCACCCGGCCAGGGTATCGAGGTCGGGCACCGGCAGCACACGGGCCTGGTCACCGCGCACCTCGGCTACCGCCCAGGCACTCAGGGCGGCGCGCAGCGCCTCGCGAACGGCGTCAGGAGCATCAGACATTCGAGCAGTCTACCGAGTTTCGCAGCCCGGCGGCGGCGGCTTAAGCCACGTTCAAGGCGCGGTGACTGGACGGTGGGAAGGGAGGTGAGGGTGACAGCTGTCACCTTCCAGGCCTGACGCTCCTCACTACGCTGCCGAATCATCCGCGTTCAGACTGAACCCATGAACGACGTGGTTTGTTTTGAAGGTGTTTCCCAGCGCTTCGGCCCGGTGGCGGCCCTGAGTGATCTCGATTTGGAGCTGAAAGCCGGGCAACTCAGCGCCCTGCTCGGTCCCAACGGCGCGGGCAAGACCACCGCCATTGACTTGATGCTGGGCCTGAGTCAGCCAACTTCCGGCACGGTGCGGGTGCTGGGCGCGGACCCCCGCAAGCCGAGCACCCGCAGCGGCATCGGCGCGATGCTTCAGGACATCAACGTGCCCGCAGGCCTGAGCGTACGCGAACTGGTGGGGCTTTACGCCGCGCTGTATCCGCAGCCGATGACGGTCGGGAAGGCGCTCTCGCTGGCGGGGCTGACTGAGCAGGCCCGCCAGCGCGTCAGCGGGTTGTCGGGCGGACAGAAGCGGCGGCTGAGCTTCGCGTTGGCGGTGGTGGGGCAGCCCAGATTGCTGCTGCTCGACGAGCCGACGGCAGCGATGGACGTGCAGGGCCGCGCCGCCTTCTGGCAGGGCATCGCCGAGCTGCGGGAGGCTGGCTGCACCGTGCTGCTGACCACCCACATGCTCGAAGAAGTGGACCGCGCCGCCGATAGGGTGATCGTGCTGAATAAAGGTAAAGTGGTGGCCGACGGCACGCCCAACAGCGTGCGTGAGCGGGTGGGCCTCAGCCGGGTACGCTTTGTCAGTACGCTCAGCGCCGCCCAGCTCCACGCTTTGCCGGGAGCCGAGACACTGGATATCGGTCAGGCGGGGCAGGCCAGCTTCAGCACCCGCACGCCCGAAACGCTGGTGCGGGCCGCGTTGAGCGCCGCGCCTGAGTTGAGCAATCTGGAAGTCACGCGGGCCAGCCTGGAAGACGCCTTCCTGAGTCTGACCAACGACCAGTTGCCTGCTCCTGCGGCAGCGGTGAGCGCGTGACCGTCCCACTGCGTCCGAGCATCTGGCCGGTGCTGGGCGGCGGCCTGCTGATCGTCTGGATGCTGATCCGGCGCTTGCGCCTCAGCGTAGGCGCACAATCGCTGGACGCCCGTGGTCGCCGCCGCCTGACGACCCGCTCGGTCATTCTGGGTGCGGTACTGCTGCTGACCCTGATTGCGCCGCACACGCTGACGAGTTACGGCGCGGGCGCGGTGGGCGCATTAATTGGCGCAGGGCTGGCGTACTGGTCGCTGCACCATACCCGTTTTGAGCGGGGTGCAACGGCCACAGCGGTGCGCTACCTGCCGAACGTCTGGATCGGCAGCGCGGTGTTCGCGTTGTTCGTGGTGCGGCTGCTGTGGCGGATGGTGCCGATGGTTCTGGGCGGCCAGTTGGACAACACGTCGGGCAACTCGTTTGACCCCGGCCAGTTCAATGCCAGCACCTTCACCTCCGGCAGCCCGCTGACCTTCGCACTGTTTACCGTGTTCGTCGCCTACCAGATCATGTACAGCTTCGGCGTGCTGCGCCGGGCCAGAGGAGCCACCGTATGACCACCTCCAGCGTTCCGGCCACTGCCCGTCCCGCCGTTTCCCCCCTGCGTCCCTTTCTGGCCCTGGCCCGCGCCGAGGTCGTGCGGCTCCTTCGCAACCGCGCATACCTGATTCCTGCGCTGATGCTGCCGATGCTGTTCTTCGCGCTGTGGGGGCTGCCCAACGCCAGCGGCAAGCTCAGCGGCGTCAACGCCGGACAGTACATGCTGGTGTCGTACGCTGCCTACTCGCTGATCACTACCGCCATGTACGGCTTCGGGGTGGCAGTGGCTTCCGAGCGCTCGTCGGGCTGGTGGCGGCAGCTCCGAATCGCGCCGGTTTCGCCCGTTGCCGTTTTCGGGGCCAAGATCACCGCCTCGCTGGTGATGGGACTGCTCAGCTTCTCGGCGCTGTGCTTGTTCGCCGGGCTGGTCGGCCACGTCTGGCTGAGCGCGCCGCTGTTCCTGAGCGTGCTCTTCAGGCTGCTGCTGGGCATGGTGCCGTTCGCGCTGCTGGGGCTGGCGCTGGGCCTGCTGGTCGGGCCGGACGCGGCGGGCGGTGTCGCCAACCTGATCTCGCTGCCGATGCTGTTTGCCTCAGGCATCTTCATTCCGCTGGAGGTGGCTCCCGATTTTGTCAAGACGATTGCGCCTTATTTGCCCGCCTACCACTACGGTCAGCTCGGCTGGAGCGCCCTGGGGGCCGTACAGGGTGCAGAATGGGTTCACTGGGCCTGGCTGGCCGGGTACTCCGCCGCGTTCCTGCTGATCGCCCGCTGGGCGGCGGGCCGGGCCGAGACGCGGCGCTGAGGGGAGAGCTGAGCAGGAGAGGAGGGGAGATGCAGACGCCAGAAGTCACCAAGAAACCCAACTGGGGACGCTTCTGGCGTCTCTTTCCGCTGATCTGGCTGGTCTACTTGTTTTTTCCAGTCTCGCAGGTTCTTGGCAGCGACCAGCCAGAAATTATCAAGCTGCTGGCGGTGGTGGGCGTGGCCGTGTTCGTGTGGGTGTGGACACAGCTCTATAGCCAGCGCGAGGCGCGCGTGCGCCATGCCCGGCACCTGGGCCAGCATCAATTCTGGGTGCTGGCGGCGTACGGGTGGTGCCTGATCCTGTTCGCCGGCTTCACGCCGCTGCCGGACAGTCCCGGCTTCACTTTTCTGGTGTACGCCGCCGCCGTCGCCGGGTTTCAGCGCAGCTTCCGGGTGGCGCTGTGGGGGCTGATCGGGGTCGTGTTTGCCATGTTCGTGCCGAGCTGGCTGGGTGCTGGGCCGCTGGGCGTGCTCGACATCGTGCAGGTGCTGCTGCTTTCGAGCTTTGCCATGTACGGCAACCACGCCGGGTTTCGTCAGGGCATGGCCCAGCAGCGTCTGGCACAGGTGCAACTCGAAAAGGAAAAACTGGCCGCCGACGCCGAACGCGAGCGGATTGCCCGCGATTTGCACGACCTGCTGGGCCATACCCTGAGCGTGATCGTGCTGAAAAGCGAACTCGCCAGCAAGTTGGCTGACAAGAACCCGGCCCGCGCCATCCAGGAAATCCGCGAGGTGGAGCGCATTTCCCGCGAGGCGCTGAGTGAAGTCCGTGCCGCCGTGCAGGGCTACCGGGGCAGCGGCCTGAGCGCCGAACTCGCCCGCAGCAAGGTGGCCCTGGACGCGGCGGGCGTGCGGCTGGTGCTGGAGCGGCCCCCACTGGAATTGCCGCCTGCCACCGAGGCCGGAATCAGCATGGTGCTGCGCGAGGCGGTGACCAACATCGTGCGCCACGCCCGCGCCCAGAACTGCACCGTCATGATCGAGCAGCGCGGCGAAGTCTACTGGCTCGAAGTTCAGGATGACGGCGTGGGCGGCCTGGCGCCCGAGGGCAGCGGCCTGACCGGGATGCGCGAGCGGGTCCGCGCGCTGGGCGGCGAACTCAGGCGGGCGGGCGAGGGCGGCACCCGGCTGAGCGCTCAGTTTCCGGTTGCCCAACCCTCCGAGCGCCCCGCCCTCCAGAAGGTCACGGCGTGATCCGGGTTCTTTTGGCCGAGGATCAGGCGCTGGTGCTGGGCGCACTCTCGGCGCTGCTGTCGCTGGAAGACGATCTGGAAGTGGTGGGCGGCGCTCATGACGGCGAGCAGGCGCTGGATCTGGCTCTGAAACTGAGGCCCGACGTGCTGGTCACCGACATCGAGATGCCCCGGCTCAGCGGGCTGGATCTGGCCGCCAGAGTGCACGAAAGCCTGCCCGAGACCCGCGTCATCATCGTGACCACCTTTGCCCGCAGCGGCTACCTGCGCCGGGCGCTGGACGTGGGCGCACGCGGCTACCTGCTCAAGGACGCGCCTGCCGCCGAACTCGCCGACGCCATTCGCCGCGTCTTCGCGGGCGGGCGGGCGATTGATCCCAGTCTGGCGGGCGAAGCCTGGGAAGCCCAGTCTCCGCTGACCGAGCGCGAGCGCCAGGTGCTGGCCGAGGCCGAAAGTGGGGCCAGCACCGCCGCGATTGCCCAGAGACTCAAGCTCTCGGAAGGCACCGTCAGGAATTATCTCTCGGAAGCGATCGGCAAGCTGGGTGCGGGGGGCCGGGTGGAGGCGGCGCGGGCGGCCCGAGAAAAGGGCTGGCTGTGAGAATCACGGCGCTTGAACTGGCCTGCCGCGATCTGAAGGCACAGCAGCACTTTTACGCCGGGGTGCTGGGCCTGACCTTAGTGGCAAGCTCTGACTCTGGATTTGCGGTACAGGTGGGCCGCACCCGCCTAAGCTTTCGTTTACAGCCGGAGCAACCAGGCGTGTACCACTTCGCCTTTAATATCCCCGAGAACCAGTTGGCTCAGGCCAAGAGCTGGATTCAGCAAAGAGCTGCACTGCTGAACGAGGACGGTCAGGACGAGTTCGAAGCCAGCGCCGCCTGGAATGCCCAGATGATCTACTTTTGCGACCCGGACGGCAACATTCTGGAATGCATCGCCCGGCACCGCCTCGCCAACGCTTCGGCGCAGGCATTCGGCCCAGCCAGCCTGCTGAATATCAGCGAGATCGGCTGGCCGGTTAAGACTGTACCAGGCGGTGTGGAGCACCTTCAACAGCAGCTTGGATTGAGTGTCTTTGGAACCGCCTCCGACACCTTCACGCCGCTGGGCGACGACGAAGGGCTGCTAATCGTGGTGCGACTGGGGCGGCCCTGGTTTCCCACCGCGCAGGCCGCCGCCCGCTTGCCGCTGCGTCTGACCCTGGCCGAAGTCGCCGGAGACCTGGAACTGGACTGGGACGCCGCACCCAAAGGGGCGACATGAAACTGCTCACTGACATCAATGTGGCCTGCTTCTCCGTTGCCCAGGCAGTGGAGACGATGCGGACGGTCCTGCGCCTCCATGCCCAGGACCAACTCACCGCGCCGCCCCGCCTGAGCGCCGCCGGCCTGACCTTCACGGTAGGGGCGACCCCGGACGCCTTCGGCTTCCGGGTCTATCCCAATGTCAAAACGCCGCGCTCAGACCAGTTGGTGGCGGTCTGGAACACCCAGGGTCAAGTGGGGGGCGTGATCGTAGGCAGCGCGCTGGGAACCCTGCGAACCTCGGCGCTGGGCGCGGTGGCCACCGATGTGCTGGCCCGCCCCGACGCCGCGCGTCTGGGATTGATCGGCAGCGGCACCCAGGCGAAGGCGCACGCCCTGGCCGTCGCCACCGTGCGTCCGCTCTCGCAGATTCTGATTTACAGCCGCGACGCGGCCCACCGCCAGAAGCTGGCCTCTGAGCTGCGTGACCTGGGCCTGCCCGCCGAGGCTGCGGCGAGCGCCGAGCAAATCTGCGCCGGGAGCGATCTGCTGACGCTGGCGACGAGCAGTGCGCAGCCGGTCATCGAGGCCGACTGGGTGCGCCCAGGCACGCACGTCTGCACGCTGGGACCGAAGGAAAAGGAACGCCACGAGTTGCCGCTGGAGCTGGCTGGGCGGTGCGCCCTGATTGTCACCGACAGCCCGGCACAGCTTGAAGCGTCTCCGGACGGGCCTATCCTCTCCGGCGCGGCGGTGCGGGCACTGAGCGAGTACATTCAAAACCCGCCGCCCCGCCGACCGGAGGACATCACCCTCTTTCTGTCGGTGGGGCTGGCAGGTACGGAAGTGGTGCTGGCCCGTGAACTGTTCAATCAGGCTTGATCCCTGGGCACAAACGGCCAGGCCACATCGCCCACCGGGTCGTCTGGGCCGGTGTTGTTCCAGTCGCGGTTGTAGACCTCACGCGGTGACAGCTGTCCACACTGACCGAGCTGGTTGCCGTGGGCCTGCGCCGCGTCGTGGGCCGAGAGAATCTGCGGAAACTCAAACTGCGCTTTGGTGAGGGTTACGTAGGCTTCGAAGTGAGCCGGTTCGTTTCTGAGCGTGAACTCGCCCTCGGGCCTCAGATCACCGCTGTACGGAAAGCAGATCTCGACCGGGCCGTCGCTGTCGTTATTGACCTCGCCGTGATAGATGGCAAACATCGGCCCCCTCCCTTGCCCGCCCTGCGCGGTGATAAAGGTCAGCACACGCATCGAGTCTTCAAAAAAGGCGCCGAGTTCAGAGACGTACACCCGGCGGGTCAGCGATACCACCGGCTGCTGGGGCACAAAGCGCTGCTGGACAGTGAAGCTGGGTTGGGTGGTTGCGGTCTGGGGCATGGTCAGGCTCCTTTGTTCAGGCGATTCGAACTGCTTGATGAGATACTCGGCCAGCCCGCGCCGCTGCTGGTGGGTGGCTTCAATGCCCTGCCAGAGCCGCATAAAGATCGGCCCGCGCTCGACCTGGGCCGCGTCCAGCACCTCGGCAATGGCACTCAGCGGCAAGTCGAGCTGCCGCAGCAAGCTGATCTGCCTGGCCCGCTCAAGCTGTGCGGGGTCGTAGTAGCGGTAGCCGCTGGCGTCGTCGGTGTAAGCGGGCGCGAGCAGGCCGAGCGCGTCGTAGAGCCGCAGCGCCTTGAGACTGAGGCGGCTGAGCTGTGAGAAGGCCCCAATCGTCATGTTGGCGCGGGTTGACGTGTTCGGCATCCTTCAACCTCCGGAGGTAAGCGCAGTGTGCAGCCTGCCCTAGGGGACGAGTCAAGCGCCGGGCAATCTAGACCCTGGCCAGCCAGACCCAGGCCAGCAGCGCCGCGCCCCCGATCACCAGCCAGCTCGCCGCGCGCGGCACGTCCAGGAGCACGCCTGGAGGCGGCAGACGCCGCAGCCGGGGCAGCACGAAGTTGACCCACACCAGGAGGACGCCTGACCCGAAGCTCGCCGCACCCGCCGAGGCGAGCGTCAAAAAGAGATCGCCGGTCCCCACCAGCGTCGCCAGCACTGCCACCAGCCCGACTAGTAAATACGGGATCAGGGTCAGCCGCCAGATCCAGACCCGGCGCTCGGCAGGCTCGGCAGGGAGATGCGGCGAGAGGGTGCGCGCCGCGTGGACCATCGCCCGGTACGACAGGAACGCACCCAGCAAGGTGAAGAGGCTGCGCCACAAGAGTTCCAGCGCTAGGCCCTGCACCACCTCATGCACGTCTCCGAACGGCACGAACGACAGTGCCAGCAAGTAGCCCGCCGCCGCAAAGAGGCCGGTGTGCCCCAGCAGCCACCAGAAGTACCAGGCTGTGCCAATGGCAGGCGTGCGGCGCAGCGCGGCCAAGCCGACGACACCCTGCGCCAGGCTGGCAAGTGGCCCGGCCAGCGCGATCAACCGCCGCCCCAACTCACCGACACTCGCCTCGTCGTAGTTCATCACCGCGCTGCCAATCGAAACCTTCTGTGCGCCGAGCGCCAGCGCCAGCCCAGCGTGTCCCAGGCCCTCGTGAATCAGGCTGCCGAGCAGGCCCACCAGCAGCGAGACGGCCATCAGGGTCAGCTTATCCGGGCGGGCAGAGGAGCGCATGCGGTTCTCCTTGAATCAGGTGGACGGGGTTGGCGGTTTCCCGGTTCAAGTATGCCTTTCGCCGCTGACTCCGTCTTCACTCAGGGAAACAGTCGTCCGCGCGTTTCGGGCCGCAGCTTGTTCATCCACTTCATCGGCAGGGCCAGTTCGCCCACGACCTCATCCTCACCGCGCGTGGTCCAGACACCGTAATCCACCTGCCGCAGCGGCCCCAGCACGTCGCCGTTGGCCTGAGCCGCCTGCTCCACCCCGAGCCGCGCTCGGTGGAACAGGGCCGAATCCTGAAATTCCCGCTTGGTGAGTGGCAGGTATGCCTCGCGGTGGTCGGGGTCGAGGCGGGTGGTCAGCCCCTCCGGTACGCTCAGCTCGCCCCGGTACGGCACACAGACTTCCACTGGGCCGTCGCTGGCCTCGGTCACAGGATGGTGGTAGATGACCACCACCGGGCCGAGTTGCTCCAGCCCCTGGTCGGTCAGCACCTGCGGCAGGGCCAAGCTGGCTCCACCGACGAAGTTCTCCAGTTGCGCCGGGCGCAGGCGGTTGACGGCGCAGAGCATCATCTGAGCCGGAACGAAGCGAAATTGCACCGGGGTCACGGCGGGCGCGGGAGCAGTCATGCTTCATGGTAAACGTAGGGCGCGGCGCGGCGGGCCTTCAGGCCCTCAACGCTCCAGGCACTCAGCCTGGCGGCGCTGGATCAGCGGGGCAGGCGTGAGGGGCGGCATTGGGCTGGCTTCAGTCTGACGCAGCGCGCTTTGGCTATTCTTCAGCCATGCCCACTCTCACGCCCCGTCCGGTCATCCTCGACGGCGACCCCGGCCACGACGATGCCGTCAACATCCTGCTGGCCTGCTCAAGCCCCGAGCTGGACGTGCTGGGCGTCACCACCACCTACGGCAACGTGGGGCTGGAGCGCACCACCCACAACGCCCTGGTGGTCCGCGAGCTGATCGGCGCGGGCTTCCCGATTTATCCCGGCGCAGACCGCCCGCTGGTCGTGCCGCGCCTGAGTGCCGAGGCGGTTCACGGCGAGAGCGGTTTGGACGGTCCCGATCTGCCCACGCCCACGCGCGGAGCCGAGCGGCTGCACGCCGCGCAGTTCATCATCGATACGGTCAGGGCGCGGCCCGGCGAGGTGACGCTCCTGCCCACCGGCCCGCTGACCAATCTGGCGCTGGCGCTTCGCCTCGCGCCCGACATCGCGCCGAAAATCCGCGAGGTCGTCTGGATGGGCGGCAGCCTGGACACCGGCAACTGGACGCCCAGCGCCGAGTTCAACGCCCTGTGCGACCCGCATGCTGCCCGCATCGTCTTTGAATGCGCCGCCGAGACGGGCCTCAAGCTGACCATGTTCGGCCTGAATGCCACCCACCAGGCGATTGCCGACCCGGCGCGGGTGGCGGCTTTCCGGCAACTCGGCACGCGGGTGGGCGAGTTCACCGCCGTGCTGCTGGAATTCTTCGCCGGGCACCACCGCGAGCGCTATGGCTGGGAGGGCGGCGCGCTGCACGACCCGATGACGGCGGCTTACCTGATTGCCCCGGCACTGTTCGGGGTCAAGGCCATGCGGGTGGACATCGACACCACCGAAGGTCCCAGCGCGGGCCGGACGGTGTGCGACGTGTGGAAGGTTACTGGCCAGCCGCCGAACGCGGACGTGGCCCTGACGGTGGATGCGGACGGCTTCTTCGCGCTGCTGGTCGAGCGGATAGGGCGCTATGCCTGAGTCGGCGGCGACCTCGGAGCGCTCCGCAGCCCTCACCCGGGCAAGGCTTCGTTCCTAGACGAAACCTGTATGAAGCCTCATGGCCAGGCCCGGTTCCGCTATCCTGGGCGCACGTCCGGGGAGGAAAAGCATGCAGAACTATCAGCAGGGTGAGCGGTTCTTCGACGAGATGTTTGCCTCCAGCGGCACGGTCCGGCCCCACTATCAGGGCGTGCAGGCATATCTGGAGCGCCTCGGCGTGCCGGAGTTCGAGCGGCGGCGCTCGCTGCTCGATCTGGCCTTTCGCAACCAGGGCATCACCTTTACCGTCTACGGCGACAGCGCCGGAACCGAGCGCACCTTTCCCTTCGACCCGGTGCCGCGCATCATCCCGGCGGGCGAGTGGGCCACCCTGGAAGCCGGGCTGACCCAGCGCGTCAAGGCGCTCAACGCTTTTTTGCGCGACATCTACAGTGACGCCCAGATTCTCAAAGACGGCGTGATTCCCAGCGAACTGGTCTACACCTCCTCACATTTCCGGCGCGAGGTTCATGGCCTCAAGGTGCCGCTGGGCGTCTACACTCACGTCGTCGGCAGCGATCTGATTCGCGACGAGCAGGGCAATTATCTGGTGCTGGAAGACAACCTGCGCTCGCCCAGCGGCGTGAGCTACCTGCTGGCCAACCGCGCCGCCATGACCCGCATCTATCCGGGCATGTTCGACTCGCAGGGCGTGCGCACCGTGCAGCACTACCCCACCGAACTGCTCAAGGTGCTCAGTTCGCTCAGTCCGCGCGCGCCGGAGGCCACGGTGGTGCTGCTGACGCCCGGCATGTACAACAGCGCCTACTTCGAGCACGCCTACCTGGCCCAGCAGATGGGCGTGGAACTCGTCGAGGGCCGCGATCTGTTCGTCGACAATGGCCGGGTGTGGATGCGGACCACCGCCGGGCGCACCCAGGTGGACGTGATCTACCGCCGGGTCGACGACGACTTTATCGACCCGCTGACCTTCCGCCGCGACTCGGCGCTGGGCGTGCCGGGGCTGGTCGAGGTGGCCCGCCAGGGCCGGGTGGCCATCGCCAACGCCATCGGCGCGGGGGTGGCCGACGACAAGGCGGTGTATGCCTACGTGCCGCAGATGATCGAGTATTACCTCAACGAAACGCCGATTCTGGGTAACGTGCCGACCTTTCTCGGCTGGAACAGCGATCACCTGATGCATATGCTCGAAAACGCCAGCGAGATGGTCATCAAGGCAGTGGGCGAGGCAGGTGGCTACGGCATGCTGATCGGCCCGGCCTCCACCAAGCAGGAGGTCGCCGACTTTCTGGTGCAGGTCCGCGAGAACCCCCGCAACTACATCGGCCAGCCGGTGATCGGGCTGTCGCGCCACCCTACCTTCTACCCCGATGCGGGCGACTTCGAAGCCGCCCACGTCGACCTGCGGCCTTACATCCTGGTGGGCCGCAACGTCAGCATCGTGCCGGGCGGCCTGACACGGGTGGCCCTCAAGCGCGGCTCGCTGGTGGTCAATTCGTCGCAGGGCGGCGGCTCCAAGGACACCTGGGTGCTCGACCACGATGGCCCGGTGCAAAGCCAGATTCAGAGCCAGTTTCAGGGCGCGCCGCTGCAAGGCGGGCTGGTGCCGCCCGGCCAGCCGCACGCCACCTCAGGACCGGCCCAGCGCCACCTGCAAAACATGCCGCCGGGTCAGGGCCAGTCTCAAAGTCAGTCTCAGTCGGGCGGTGGCACGCAGTCGCAGAGCCAATCCCAAACCAACCCGGCGCAGGCCAGTTCAGCGCAGACCCGTCCGCCCCAGGATCAGGAGCCGCTCCTCGGGCACGCCGAGACCCCCACGACCGATAGCGACCACGCCGCCCACCGCTTCGTGCCGGGAACCGAACTGCCCGAGCAACTCGCCGAGCAGCAAGGCCACGCCGCGCCGGACGAGGATGGCGGTGAAACGGCGGCTGTCTCCACGGACACCGAATCGCCGGAGACCGGGCCGCCCGACCTGAGCGTGGTGCCGGGCATCGAGCAGCCCGATCCCCAGGGAGACGTGTAATGCTTTCGCGCCTCGCCGAATCGCTGTACTGGATTGGCCGCTATGTGGAGCGTGCCGAAAACACCGCCCGGCTGCTCAACGTCAATTACTACGCCACCCTGGAAGCGGGCGGGCGGGTCAGCGAGGAGTGGCTGCCGCTGCTGGATATTTCCGGCACCAAGAGCGGCTTCTCCGAGCAGTACGGCCGCGCCGACGCCCACAGTGTGGCCGCCTGGCTGGCCTTCGACCGCCGCAATCCGTCGAGCATCGCCTCGAGCCTCTCGCGTGCCCGCGAGAACGCGCGCGGCCTGCGTGACCGGATTCCCAGCGAGATGTGGGAAGAACTCAACCGCGCCTACCTCGATCTGTGCTTTCAGAGCGCCGACGTGCTGGCCCGAGACGGCCTGTTCGAGTACTGCTCGGCGGCCCGCGACGCCTCGCAGATGTTCTTCGGTATCGCCTTTGCCACCCTGCCGCGCGACGAGGGCTGGTCGTTCATGCGCACCGGGCAAATGCTGGAGCGCGGCGACAACCTGCTGCGGCTCCTCCAGGTGCGCTACAGCGTCCGCAGCCCGGTTTCACCGGCCCAGGCCGCCGTGGACGACCACCGCTGGATGGCCGTGCTGAAAACCGTCTCGGCCTACGAGGCGTTTCGCAAGAGCGAGCACGGTGGCCTTGAGCCGCGAGCCATCGCCCGCTTCCTGCTGCTTAACCCCTACTTTCCGCGCAGCGTGCGCTACAGCGGCGAGAACTTGCACGATGCCCTGGTGCAGATCGAGCGCATGCACCCCAAGGCCCATCCCCAGCTGCTGCGGGAAGCCAGCTGGCTGCTGGCACGGCTCGAACACGCCAGCGTAGACGACATCCTCGACGGCCAGTCGCCCAGCCTGGACACCTTGCTGAGCGACTTCAACGCCATCGGCTCGGCCATCTACGCCGCCTACTTCACGGTGTAGCTGCCCGGACCCTGCGCCGGGCACCCGCTGTGCGCGCCCACTTTTTCCCGTATCCTCACCGGAGAGCTATGCGCGCCGATATCCGCCACGTCACCGAGTACTCGTATAAAGAACCCGCCTGGGATTCTTTCAACGAAGTGCGCCTGCATCCCGAGGCCAGCGCCCGTCAGCAGCTCAAGAGTTTTCATCTTCTGGTCGAGCCGGAAGCCAGCAGCGTCACCTCACACCGTGATTACTTCGGCTCGCTGGTTCACCACGTACACGTGCACGAACGCCACACCGTCTTGCGCATCGAGGCGCAGGCGCTGGTCATCACGAAGCCGCTGACCCCGCCGCCGCCGGTACCGCTGAGCGCGCTGGACGACCTGCGCGGCGAGGTCACCGAGTTTCTGATCGCCAGCCCACGGGTGCCCAGGGGCGAGTGGCCGGAGGTGTTCGGCGTGACCCGGCCCGGCTCCAACGACGATCTCTCGGGCTTCCTGAGCGACCTGACCCACCAGCTGTTTGCCCAGTTCACCTACAAACCCGGAGCCACCAGCGTGCGCACCACCATTCAGGAGTTCGCCCGTGAGCAGCAGGGCGTCTGCCAGGATTTTACCCACGCCATGCTGGGCATCTGCCGCACCCTGGGCATTCCGGCGCGCTACGTCAGCGGCTACCTGTATTCCGGCGGCGAGATGGTCGGCGCGGACGCCACCCACGCCTGGGTTGAGGCGCTGATTCCCGGCGTGGGCTGGACCGGCTTCGATCCCACCAACGACGTGCTGGCCGGAGAAAAGCACATCAAGATCGGGCACGGGCGCGACTACCCCGACGTGTCGCCGGTGCGCGGCACCTTCTACGGCGGCGGCCAGGGCAGCCTGGACGTGGAAGTGCGGGTCTACGGCGAGCAGCCGCAGTAGGGAAGAGGGGCCGAAGAAAGCCGCCGCCCAGCATCCCGGGCGGCGGCTGACGGTGGAGTTGGCTCAACCGCCGGTGAGCACCGCTCCAGCGATGAACAACGTCGCCAGAAAACCGCCGACCAGGGCGAGCACCAGGAAGTAGGCCAGGCCCGAGAGCACCAACAGGGCGATGCCCTCGCCGTTGGTGCGGATATTCATGCTCGACTGCACCGCCAGAAAGCCGAAGTAGACGATCGCCAGCGAGATCAGGATGTTGGCCAGCCAGCCGAGAATCGGGATGATGCCGATGACGGTGCCGAGGATGCTCAGCGGCACGTAAAACAGCGCGAAGGTGTAGGCGACCTCGGCGTAGGTGCCGGTCCCCTTGAACAAGGCCTTGCCGATGCCGTAGACCGCACCGGTAAAGACCGCGAAGCCCAGCGGCACCAGAATCAGGCGGCTGAAGAGCTGGCCGAAAAAGGTGACCTCGCGGTGGAACGGCGCGAAGATGGCGGCGATGATGGCCGAGACCACTGCCGCGACCAGCACGTAGGTGTAGGCCGACTGCACGCTCCCGCGCCACTCGAACTTCTCGAAGGTGGCGACGCTCGGCTGACTCAGAACCGCCGTACTCTGGCTGAACATGGTCTGGATACTGGGATTGAGCTGGGGGGACTTTTGCATACTTTCAATTATGAACATGGCCCCGTCAAAGTTGCGTCAATCCCTTTAGAAAAGTTTTAACCTTCTCAAATGGTTCACGGCGCAATTGCACCCGGCACTTCTGTCATGGCCGTAATGTGGCGTAGACTGGAGGGATGCTCAAGGTCCAGTCGGAGTACACGCCCGCCGGTGATCAGCCGACCGCCATTCGCAGCCTCGTGGACGGCCTGGAGAGCGGCCTGAGGTTTCAGACGCTGCTCGGCGCGACCGGCACCGGCAAGACCTATTCCGTGGCCCAGGTGATCGAGCAGACCGGACGCCCGGCGCTGATCATGGCCCCCAACAAGGTGCTGACCGCCCAACTCGCCGCTGAGTTTCGTGAGTTTTTCCCGACTGCCGCCGTCGAGTTCTTCATCTCGTACTACGACTACTACCAGCCGGAAGCCTACGTGCCGGGCAAGGACCTGTTCATCGAGAAGGACGCGGCCATCAACCAGGAAATCGAGCGGCTGCGCCACTCGGCCACCCGCAGCCTGCTGACCCGGCGCGACACTATCGTGGTGGCCTCGGTGAGCTGCATCTACGGCCTGGGCGACCCCGCCGAGTACCGGGCGCTCAACATCATTCTCAAGGTGGGCGAGAAGCTGGACCGCGACGAACTGCTCAGCCGACTGGTGACCATGCAGTACGAGCGCAACGACATCGAGCTGTCGGCCGGGAAGTTCCGGGCCAAGGGCGAGATGATCGAAATCTGGCCCAGCTACGACGAGCAGCCGCTGAGGATTCAGCTGTGGGGCGACGACGTGGAGCGTATCCAGATCGTTCATCACGTGACCGGCGACAATCTCGGGGACCTCGACGCAACCGTCATCTATCCGGCCAAACACTACGTCGCCAGCGCCAGCAACGTCGAGCGGGCCATCGTCACCATCCAGCAGGAACTCGACGAGCGGCTGGAATACTTCAACTCGGTGGGCAAGCTGCTTGAGGCCCAGCGCCTCAAAGAGCGCACCCTCTACGACCTGGAGATGATGAAGGTGCTGGGCTACTGCTCAGGCATCGAGAATTACTCGCGCCACGTCGATGGTCGGCGGCCCGGCGAGACGCCCTACACCATGCTCGACTATTTTCCCGACGATTTTGTGACCTTCATCGACGAGTCACACGTGACGGTGCCACAGATCGGTGGCATGGCCAACGGCGATAGGGCGCGCAAGCAGACGCTGGTCGACTACGGCTTCCGGCTGCCCTCGGCCATCGACAACCGCCCTCTGAACTTCGATGAATTTCTGGGCAAGACTGGGCAAACGGTGTTTGTCTCGGCCACCCCCGGTCCCTTCGAGCGCGAGAAAAGTGACAGCGTGGCCGACCAGATCATCCGGCCCACCGGACTGGTCGATCCACCGGTCACGGTCAAGCCGATTCAGGGTCAGATCGACGATCTGCTGGGGCGCATCCGCGAGCGGGCCGCCAAGGGCGAGCGGGTGCTGGTCACGACCCTCACCAAGCGGATGTCGGAAGACCTCACCGAGTATCTGCTGGAGCGCGGTATCCGTGCCCGCTACATGCACTCGGACATCGATTCGGTGGAGCGCCAGGTGATCATCCGCGATCTGCGGCTGGGCCACTATGATGTGCTGATCGGCATCAACTTGCTGCGCGAGGGACTGGACCTGCCCGAGGTTTCGCTGGTCGCCATTCTGGACGCCGACAAGCCAGGCTTCCTGCGCAGTGACCGGGCGCTGATTCAGACGATTGGCCGCGCTGCGCGCAACGTCAACGGCGAGGTGATTCTGTACGGTGACAACATCACGCCCGCCATGCAGACGGCCATGGATGAGACGGCCCGACGCCGCGAGAAGCAGACCGCCTTCAACATCGAGCATGGCATTACCCCGACCACCATCGTCAAGGGCGTGCGCAACGTCATTCGCGGCGAGGAGGTGGCCGAGCTGCCCGCAGCGGGCGACCTCAGCAGTGACCGTGACACCCTGACCATGCAACTCACGGACCTCGAACTCGACATGTGGCAGGCGTCCGAGGACCTCGACTTCGAGCGGGCCGCCAGCCTGCGCGACCAGATTCGCAGCATCGAGGCCAAATTGCAGGGCAAGAACTTCGAGCAGCCTACCGTACCGGGGCAGAAGGTGAGACGCAAAGGTCGGCGGTGAGGTGAGTGCCTGGTCTGGGTGACAAACCGCCCGCTTTTGCTGGTGCGACCCGGCGATGAACTCCTCAGATCAGGCGGCTAAGGGAAGCGACAGCTCAGACGACATATTCGCGCATGAACTCCCGCACGCTCTGTTCAACATCTTCCACTGTTCCGTAATGACCACTCAGGGCCAAATCCAGAGAATCATCGAAACCGTAAACGGCATCTCTGACGTTCTCCAGTGTGGTCTCATTCGCTGTTAAGCGGATCAGAGCCTGAGTCATTGCTCTCCTGCCTTTTAGATGGTCTTCGTGCCAGGTAGCGATAAGGCGCACATAGACAGCAAACGCCGCGCTGTCCAACTGATCTAGAGCAAGCTCGTGTAGGGCACTGATGAGGCTTGAAACATCGCCTTTTGAGTAATCCACATTCACCAGCACCCCTAGCAAATCGTCCAGTACCTTAAACTAGTGATCGGCCCAGTCCACAACGTCTCTGGGAGAAACAACTCCGCCTATCAGAGCGTGCCGATGAACTGCCGCTTCCCGCACTAGTGACGACACCAACTCCTCTCTCAAGCCTTCATTCCCTTCCCCGCTTGCCGATTCGCCCAGGCGGGCGGCTTGGGCGCGAAGCGGCTCAGAATGGTGGCCTGATCGTAGGCCAGATACGACTTGCTCCAGGGAAAGGTCTTGTTGAGTTCCCGTATGGCGTCGCTGCTGCCCACCGGACGTTCGAGCTGATACACCACGAACTGCTCGCCGCCTTCCATCCGCAGAAAGGTGGGCATGCTCCCGGCGTGTTCGTCGAGCACGCTCTGAAACTCGCCCAGCGCGTCGGGGCTGGTCTGTTCCAGATCAATGTCCACATACATGACCTTGGGCACGTCGGTGAGCTGCTCGGCGGTGATAACTTCCTCGGCCACCACCCGCATCCCGCCCTCCTCGCTCTCGATCTCCACGATGACCAGGGCGGGCGTGTCGTTGATCAGCTTGTCCTGAATGCGCTCGTAGGCCCGCGAGAAGCCGACCAGTTCGATGGTGGCGCTCTCGTCAGCCAGATTGAAGCGGGCCATCATGCCGCCCGATTTGGTGGGCTTCTTGACCACGTTCTCGATCATGCCCGCCAGCACCGCCTTGACGCGCGGGCCGCGCCCGTTGACGGCGGCCTTCTGCGGCTGGGCGGCGAACCAGTCTTCCAGCGCGGCGATGCGGACGGTGGCGGCCTCACGCAATCCCTCGTGCTGCTCTAAGGGATGGCCGGAGATGTAGAGGCCCAGCGCGTCCTTTTCCAGGCTGAGTTTTTCGAGTTCGCCCAGCGGCGTCACGTTGTGGCGCAGCCTGGGTTCGGGGGCGGTTTCCGCCATCCCAAAGAGGGCTTCCATGCCGGAGTTGAGCATGCTGGCCGCGCCCTGCGCCCAGGCCAGCGCATCTTCCAGGCTCTCGAGCAGTTGCTTGCGCTCCCCGAAAGCGTCGAAGGCCCCCGACTTGATCAGGCTTTCCATGCCCTTGCGGTTGCAGGTCTTGTTGTCAATGCGCGAGCAGAAGTCGGCCAGCGACTTGAAGGACCCCGCCCGCTCGCGCTCGTCGAGAATCTTGACGACAGCGTTCTCGCCCAGTCCCTTGATGGCGTAGAGGCCAAAGTAGATCTGCGTGCCCTGCACCCGGAAGTCCGCGCCCGACTGGTTGATGTCGGGCGGCAGCACCTCCACACCCATCTTGCGGGCGTCGGAAGCGTACTCGGCCACTTTGTCCGAGTCGCGCCGCTCGACGGTGAGCAGGGCCGCCATGAACTCCACTGGGTAGTTGGCCTTAAGCCAGGCGGTCTGGTAGGTGATGACCCCGTAGGCGGCGCTGTGACTTTTATTGAAGCCGTAATTCGCAAACGCATCCAGCAAATCGAAGAGTTTATTGGCCTCATCTTTCGGAACTTCGTTGGTTTTTGCACCCGCCACAAACAGGTCACGCTGCTTGGCCATTTCCGCCGTGTCTTTCTTGCCCATCGCTCGGCGCAGCAGATCGGCCCCGCCCAAGCTGAACCCGGCGACCTCCGAGGCGATCTGCATGATCTGTTCCTGGTACACCGGAATGCCGTAGGTTTCCGAGAGAATCTTCTCCAGCCACTGCGCCGAGTTGGGAAAGCCGTCGCGCACGTAATCCACTTCCTCTAAATGGTGGTGGCGGCGCACATAGGTCGGAATGTTTTCCATCGGGCCGGGTCGGTAGAGTGCCGAAAGGGCGATGATGTCGGCCAGCCTTCGCGGTTTGAGGCGGCGCGAGGCGTCGGCAATGCCCGCCCCTTCCAGCTGGAACACGCCCTTGGTATCGCCCCGGCTGAGCATCTCGAAGGTCCGCTCATCGTCGAAGGGAATGGTATCGAAATCGACGTCCTGCGTGCTGAAGACCGGCTGAGATTCGCGCAGAATCCGCTTGGCCTCATCCAGAAACGACAATGTGCGCAGGCCCAGGAAGTCCATCTTGATCAGGCCGATGTCCTCGACCGCTTTCATGTCGTACTGACAGACCATGCCGATGCCGGAGGTGTCGCGCATCACCGGCACCAGGTCGGTCAGCTTGTCCCTGCCGATCACCACGCCCGCCGCGTGGACCGAGGCGTGGCGGGTCAGGCCTTCGAGTTGCTGGGCAAATTCGTAGGCTTCGAGCAGTTGCTGGTCCTCGGCCAGCAGTTGCTGAATGTCCGGCACGGCGTCGCGGGCCTGCTCCAGCGTAAAACTCTTGCCGAACTTGATGGGAATCAGCTTGCTGACCTTATCGACCTTGGCGTATTCGAGGCCCATCACGCGGGCCACGTCCTTGAGGCAGGCCTTGCTCGCCATCGTCCCGAAGGTGGCGATCTGGGCCACCTTGTCCTCGCCGTACTTCTTCTGCACATAGTCGATGACTTCCACCCGGCGGGCGTCGTTGAAATCGATGTCCAGATCCGGCATCGAGATGCGGTCGGGGTTGAGAAAGCGCTCGAACAGCAAGTCAAACTCCAGCGGATCGAGGTTGGTGATGCGAATGGCGTAGCAGACGATGGAACCTGCCCCCGACCCGCGCCCTGGCCCCACGCTGATGCCGTGATCCTTGGCCCAGTTGATATAGTCGGCCACGATCAAGAGGTAATCGGGAAAGCCCATGTTGTTGATGACGCTCAGTTCGTACTCGGCGCGGCGCAGCAGCACCAGCGCGTGGGTGTGGTGGGCGCGGCAGGTCGCTTCCGCTTGACTGCCGGGGTCGAGCTGAATGGCCGTGTCGCTGGCCTCGCCCTTGGAACGCTGCCAGTCGGTGCAGGCGTAGTCGGGGAGGGGCTCGGACTCGGCGGCCCGCTCCATGACCTCCAGCGCCGGATACGGGGTGTACTTCTCGCCCGCCGCCTTGCCTTTTCGCTCCCATTCGCTGCCCAGAAAGGCGATCAGGGTCAGCAGGGTGTCGAGGTCGCAGCTCCGGGCGTCGCAGCCGTTCGTTCGCGAGAGCACGCGCTCACGCTCACCCACCTCCAGGGCCGCCAGACTCCGCACCGCGTACTCGCGCAGCAGCGCCTCGGTGACGTGGTGCGGATAGCGCTTGAGGCTCCCGGCATACGTCTGGACGCGCAACTCCTCGGCCATGCTGCGGCCCTCGGGAATCGGCAGGGCAGGCATCTGGTAAACGCGCTTCTTGCCCACCGGCAACTCCACGTTGCACAGGTCAGCGATGTTGGCCGAGTTGTCGAAAATCTGCTCGCCCCACTCGGCCACCGGCAGGGCCGTCTGCATTTCCTCCAGCGTCTTGACATAAAACTCGTCGCAGGGAAACTTGAAGCGGTTCTCGTCGGCCATGACCGCCTTGGTCTGAATGGCCAGCAGCGTTTCGTGGGCGGTGGCGTCAGATTTTTTCACGTAGTGGCCGTCGTTGGTCGCCACCATGCCGATACCGAGTTCGTCGGCCCAGGCCTTCAGAACGGGGTTGTTGCGCTTCTGTTCCGGCAAACCGTGGTCCTGAATCTCGATGTAGTAGTTCTCGCCGAAGAGGTCGCGGTACCACAGCAGCCGCTGCTTGGCCTCGGCCTCGCGGCCCTGCATCAGCAGTTGCTGCACTTCGCTGCCCAGGCACCCGGAGAAGGCGATCACGCCCTTCGAATGTTCTTCCAGCAGCTCATGGTCGATGCGCGGCTTGTAGTAGTACCCCTCGGTGTAGCCCCGGCTGCTCAGACGGCACAGGTTCTGGTAGCCCTCGAAGTCGCGCGCCAGCAAGGTCAGGTGGAAGATGCCCTTCTCGCCGCTGACGCCGGGCTTCTTGTCGCGCCGGGTGCCGTGGCCGGGCACCACATACGCCTCGTAGCCGAGAATCGGCTTGACCTGGGCAGCCTGGGCATAGTTGTAGAAATGCACCGCGCCGTGCATGTTGCCGTGGTCGGTCATGGCGCAGGCGGCCTGGGTGCCCTGCGGCGTGACTTCCTTGACCCATTTCAGCAGATCCTTGAGCTTGGCCGCGCCGTCAAGCAGCGAGTACTGGGTATGCTGGTGCAGGTGAGCGAAGCGCGGGATTTTACCTTCGCTGGGAGCGCAGCAGGAGCCGTCGGGCAGGTGGAGATGTGGTTGTGAAGCGTCGGCGGCGGTCATGGTTTCAGTCTACGGCGGGGGCAGAAGCGGCACTGTGCGGGGGTGGGGTTGGCGGCAGCCCGCCGCCTCACCCGCCGTCACCTCGCGTCCCTCACCATGAAGGGATGAAGCGCTTTCCCATTTTGTTGCTCGGCCCTGCACTGCTGCTCAGCGGTTGCGGCGGCGTGGCAGTCCCGGGCCTTTCCGACGCCCTGACCAAAGCCGAGCTGCGCCTCTCCGCGCAGCTGCTGATGCCGCTGCTCTCGGCCACCACGGTGCAACTGGCCGCCCGCGAATTCGGCCAGCCGCTGCTGCCCACCTCCCCGGCACTCGGCGGGCAGAAGCTGACCCCGGCGGCGCTGAGCTGCGGTCAGGCCAGCCTCGGCAGCGATTTCGCCGACGCGGACCATGACCGCATTCCCGCCCAGATCACAGCCCAGCTCGACTGCGGCTACACCGACGAGGACCCCGACACCACCTCGGCCCTGAAGCTCAGCGGCAGCATGACGGTGGCCGATACCGACGATCACGACCCTGCCAGCGGCCTGATGAGCACTGCCCAGCTCAGCGGCACGGCCCAGACCCAGTACAAAACCTTCAGCGGCTCGCTCGACACCACCAGCCGCGCCCGCGCCGTTTTACAGCCCACCAGCGGCGACGGCGGCTCCAGCGGCAGCCTGACGTTCGGGACCTCCTCGGTGGGATCAGGGCAAGCGTTCGGCCTGGCGAGCCGCGTGACCATCAGCCGCACGCTGGACGCCCAGCTGGATGTGCAACCCGATGCCGATCAGCGTGGCGGCAACCTGACTCTGGTCGGGCGGCTGAGCAGCCGCAACGACCTCAGTCGCCGAAGCAGCGATTTGCAACTTAGCGGCACCTTGCACGCCGCTCAGGAAGGGTGCCGGGCCGCCGACAGCGGCAGCGTGGTATTTAGCAAGGGCAGCGTGAGCCTGACGGCCACCGTGACCGACTGCGGCGTCTACAGCTACGAGTGAGCCAGCGAGCGGCAGCGCAGGATCAGCCGATTAGCCCGTCGGAGCGCTCGCTGCTGTCACCGTCAGCCAGCAGCCGAAACTGCATGGCCTTCTCACGCAGCCCCATCTGGGCGTAGCATTCCGAGAGCTTGAGGGCGAAAAACCGCATGGCCTGAACGTCCTCGCGGCGCTCGGCAGATTCCAGGCAGGTGCGGTAGTGCATCACCGCCAGATGGTACTGCGCGCCCTGCACGGCGCTGGCGGCGCGGCAGTGGAACATTCTCAGCGAAACGATATCGGTGGGCTGGCGGTTCATCTCCGAGCAGTGTAGTTGAGCGCGTGAACGTTGAATGAAGTGTATTGAACGGTCAACGGCACTCAGGTTTGATGAGAACGGGGCGCTCGGCCCTGACGCAGCAGCGCCTGCATCCGCCGATTGAACGGTCGCGGACCGACCAACGCACGAATTGACGACAGAACCGAGTTTACTCGTCTGGTTTTCCTGCACAGCCAGGTAGGTCTGACCACCCTTCATGACGGCCCGGCAAAGGCGGCATGCACGCGTCCGCGCTATAACACCGTCCATGAACTACCGCCGCCTGGGAAAGACCGGATACGACGTGTCGAGCATCAGCTTTGGGGCCTGGGCCATCGGGGGCACCTGGGGAGAAGTCAGCGAGGTCGACGCCATGAGCGCCCTGCACAAAGCGCTCGACGTGGGCATCAATTTCTTCGACACCGCCGACGTGTACGGCGACGGGCGCAGCGAACGCCTGATCGCCCGGCTGCGGCGCGAGCGCCCGGAACCCTTCCATGTGGCGACTAAAGCCGGGCGGCGGCTCGATCCGCACGTGGCAGGCGGTTACAACGCGGCCAACCTGCGCGGCTTCATCGAGCGCAGCTTGCAGAACCTGGAGACGGACAGCCTCGATCTGCTGCAACTCCACTGCCCGCCGCCGGAGGTCTATCAGCGCGACGAAGTGTACGGCGTGCTCGACGGCTTCGTGCAGGAAGGCTTGCTACGGGCCTACGGGGTGAGCGTGGAAGCGGTGGACGAGGCGCTGACGGCCATTCAGCATCCGAATGTCGCCACCGTCCAGATCATCTTCAACGCCTTTCGCAGCAAGCCCGCCGAGCAGTTCTTCGCGGCGGCGCGGGCTGCCGATGTGGGTATTCTGGCCCGCGTGCCGCTGGCGAGCGGCTTGCTGACCGGCAAGATGACGGCCCAGAGCCGTTTTGCCGCCGACGATCACCGCAATTTCAACCGGCACGGTGAGGCCTTCGACAGGGGTGAGACTTTCTCGGGCGTGGACTTCGAGACGGGCCTGGCAGCAGTGGAGGCGTTGCGCCCGCTGGTGCCGGAAGGTCAGACGCTGGCCGAGTTCGCCCTTAGATGGATTCTGATGTTTCCCGAGGTGAGCTGCGCCATTCCCGGAGCCAAGAACCCGGCCCAGGTGGAGGCCAACGCCCGCGCCGCCGATCTGCCTCCGCTGAGTGGAGCGCAGATGCAGGGTGTGGCCGCGACTTACAACCGCCTGATCCGGCCCCAGGTGCAGGCGCTGTGGTAAGTTCCCAGGCCTGAACACAGGAGCAGCCGGAGCGCGGTTTATTCCCACTGCGACAGCACCGCGTCGGCCACCGCGAGCGCCACCGCGTCCTGCACCAGTGCGCTGAGAAGCAGCGGGTCGGCTTCCGGCAACTCGGCGCTGCTGAGCACGAAGGCGCTGTCACCGTCCCAATAGGTGTGACTCGGACGAATCACGCGGGCCAGCGCGGTCTGGGCGGCGTCTGCCAGTCGCCGGGCGTCATTTTTGGTGAGCGCGTGCTGGGTCACGACGGCTAGTAGGGTGGTGTTCTCCAGATCGTTGGGCGCAAAGGCCGACGCACCCGGCCCCACCCCCGGCCCGGCCAGCAGCTCGCCGCCGGGACTGTACACGTCGCCGATCGGGTTGACCACCGCCAGCACGCCCACGCTCACCTGGTGCCGCGACAGCGACACGCTGCCCAGGCCGCCCGGCACCGCCCGCGTTGGGCCGAGGTACTTGCCGATGCTGGCCCCGGTTCCGGCCCCCACCCGGCCACGCGGCACGGCGGCTGAGCTGGCGTTCTGGGCAGCCAGGTAGCCCTGGGCCTCACCGGGGCGCGCTTGCGGGTCGCCCGCTCCGAGGTCGTAGATCACGGCGGCGGGCACGATGGGCACGCGGGCAAACGGTGTCGGGTGGCCGACGCCCTGTTCCTCCAGCCACCGGACCACGCCGCTGGCCGCCGAGAGGCCAAAGGCACTGCCGCCGGTCAGCAGCAGGCCGTGAATGCGCTCCACCTTCTTTTCGGGCGAGAGCAGCACGCCCTCACGGGTCGCCGGGCTGGGGCCGAGAAAGCTGGCCGAGGCGACGGCTCCTTCCGGCGGCGGCAGGATCACGGTGCAGCCGGTCTGGCCGACCGAATCGGTCCAGTGGCCCACGCGGAAACCGGGAACGGCGGTGAGGGTGGTGTTCATGCCGGGCATTGTCGCCGAAATATCGGGAACCTGACGTGAGCTGGGGGCAGGGCGGCGGGCCAAGGGTTCAGGCAAGATTTCATCTGGGCGTTATCGTCTTTTCCCCTACACACCCCGGCGCGGCTTTCGGGCAGAGTCGGAGCGAACACCTGCTCTCAAAGGAGAATTTATATGTCCGAAGACCGTCAGGACCTGTTTCGTTACGTCGTCGAGGAATTCGCCGAGGATTACCGTGAGGGTGAGATGGAGCGCCGGGAGTTTTTGCGCCGGATGACTCTGCTCGGCGGCGGCGCTCTCGGCGCACGCACCCTGCTGACCTCACTGGGCATCGCTGGCGTCAGCGCCGCCGAGCTGGCCCAGGCCCAGGCCGCCCCGCCCAAGCCGGATCAGGCCAGCGGCGCGGGCATGGTCGACCCGCAGGACCCGTCCATCTCGGTGGGGCCGGTGACCTACGCGGCCAACGGCTTTACCAATCTGGCGTACCTCGCCCGGCCTGCGGGCGGCGGCGCTGCGCCGGGCGTGCTGGTCATCCACGAAAACAAAGGCCTGCAACCGCACATTCAGGACATCGCCCGCAGGCTCGCCAAGGCTGGATACATCGCCATGGCCCCCGATCTGGTGTCGAAAATTGGCGGCACCGCCCAGTACCTCGACACGGCCCGGGTATCGAGCTACCTGGCCCAGACCTCCGGTGACGAGCACGTGACCAACCTGCTGGCCGCGCTCAAGGTGCTTGAAGCCCAACCGGGCGTGCAGAGCGTCGGCGCCGTGGGCTTTTGCTTCGGCGGCGGGCTGACCTGGCGGCTGGCGACGGCAGCGACCAACCTCAAGGCGACGGTGGCATTCTACGGCCCCGCGCCCGACCTCGCCAAGGTGCCGGACATCAAGGCGGCCACGCTGGGCCTCTACGGAGCGCTCGACGCCCGCATCGACGCCGGGATCCCCGCGCTGGAAGCGGCCCTCAAGGCGGCGGGCACCACCTACGAACTCAAAGTCTATGACGGTGCGAACCACGCCTTCAACAACGACACCGGGACCAGTTACGTCAAGGCCGCCGCCGACGCGGCCTGGGCACAGACCCTGGGCTGGTTCGACAAGTACCTGAAGCAGGCCTGAGCCTCCGCACTCATCACTTCTCCGACAAATACTTTCTTTAAAGTCGCTCACCTGCCCGCACCTCTACTCCCAGCACGTTCTGGGGCGGGGCCAGCGGGCAGCTCCATTGCGGGTCGTAGAAGCACGAGGGGTGGTAGGCGAAGTTGAGATCCAGCACCAGTTGATCACCGCCCAGGCTGCCGAGGTCTGCGCCCTTGACGGTGTCGAGCAGGTAGCGCCCGCCGCCGTAGCTGGTCTGGCCACTGCCCGCATCTCGGAACGGCACGAACAGGCCGCCGCCGTAAACGTCGATCCAGTAGACATCCAGTGCGCCGAGTGCCTGTACGCCGTTATCGAGCTGAACGCGGCCCACCCGCACGAGCGGCATGTCGTGGCCCGCCGAGGTCTGCACCACGAAGCTCTCCGGCGGCAGGTCAGTCTGGACGGCGGCGGTAAAAGCGTAGGCCGGGTCATACAGCCACACCGGCAGCGCCGCGAAGTCGGGCCGCGCCTGCGGCGTCAGGGGTGTCTGGGGGTGGTGGGCGAACAGCTTGTTGCGCGAGTGCTGCCAATAAGCGTGGGCGGCTGCCGGGTCGTCAGCGCGCAGACGGCGCACCTCGGCGTAGAGCTCGCCCAGTTGCCTGCGCCAGTCGAGCAGGGTCAGGAAATCGGAAGCCATGTGCGCATGCTAGGCACTCTAAGCTGGAGTCATGCCGACTGCGCCGCTGACTGGAGAGCTGATCTCGTTCGTTTCCGAAGACCGTCCCCTGGAGGGCTACCTGGCGCGGCCCGCCATGCAGAGTGAAGCGCTGCCGGGGATGCTGGTCATTCACGAGATCTTCGGCCTGACAGACGAGATCAGGGCAGTGGCCGAACGGATGGCCCAGGCGGGCTATGTGGCGCTGGCCGTCGACCTGTTTGCCAACCAGAACAAGGCCGTGTGCATGGCGCGGATGTTCGCCGGAGTGTTCGCCGACAGCCTGGATCATCAGGGTGCACGCGACACCCGCGCGGCCTTCGGGGTGCTGTCCGGACTGCCGGGGGTGGACCCGGACCGGCTGGGGGCCATCGGCTTTTGCCTGGGCGGCAGCCTGGCGATTGCCCTGGCCTGCACCGACACGCGGGTCAAGGCAGTAGCCCCCTACTACGGCTTCAACCCGCGCCCGCTGGAAGCGGTGCGCCGCGCCTGCCCGGTGGTGGGCAGCTACCCCGCCCAGGACCCCACCGCCGGGCAGGGCCGGGCGCTGGAGACCGAACTCACGGAGGCAGGCATCGCCAGCGACATCAAGGTGTATCACGGCACCCGCCACTCGTTCGCCACGCCCGGCCCCAGCTTCGACGGCGTGGCGAGCATCGATGCCTGGAACCGGGTGATGACCTTCTTCGACGAGCATGTGGTGAGCACACCCGGCCCGGCCTGAGACCGCAAAGCGCGCCCCACCTTTTCGGGTGCGGCGCGGCACATTGGTTTTTGGGTTAGCGGCTTCTCAGCGTTTGCTGCACGGCGCTCATAAACTCGGCGCGGGTGCGCGAATCGTCTCTGAAGACGCCGCGCATGGCCGAGGTGCTGGTCGAGGAGTTCTGCTTTTGCACCCCGCGCATGGCCATGCACAGGTGGGTGCCTTCCATCATCACGGCCACGCCCTGCGGCGCGAGGAGTTCCTCTACCGCGTCGGCGATCTGGGCGGTGATGCGCTCCTGCACCTGCAAGCGGCGCGAGTAGAGGTCCACGATGCGGGCGAATTTGCTCAGGCCCAGGATTTTGCCGTCGGGAATGTAGGCGATGTGGGCGCGGCCATAAAACGGCAGCATGTGGTGCTCGCACATCGAATAGAACTCGATGTCCTTGACCAGCACCATCTCGGAGCCCTCCGCTTCGAACACGGCGTCTCCGGCAGCGTCGTGCAGGGTCTTGGTGTAGCCCGCCGTCAGAAAGCCCCAGGCTTTGGCGACCCGGTGCGGGGTCTTGAGCAGGCCCTCGCGCTCTGGATCCTCGCCGATGGCCGAGAGCCAGTCGTGGGTCAGGCCAGACAGTCCGGGCACTTCCTGCTTTTCGTCGGCAGCACTGATGAGTGGGTAAACGGTCAAATCTTCACTTCCTTTGCGGACCGTAAATAAAGCTGGCCCGGTTGAATGCTTTGAAGAATAAAGCAATGCCGGGCCAGGCAATTGTCAGAGTTGTGTCAAAACAAGAAGAGTCATCAGCCTGTTACTGCCAGTTGACCGAGCCGTACGTCTGCTCACGGGCCGGGCCTGCCGAGAAAATGACCACCGGGCACTGCACTGTGTCCTCGATCAGGTTGAGGTACGCCTGGGCTTCCCTGGGCAGGGTATCGCGGCTGTCTGCGCCGTCGGTGGTGGCCCAGCCGGGCATCTCGCGGTAGATCGGCTGCCCCGCCGCGTCATAGTCGGTGGCGACCTTGAGGACCGGAATCCCGGCCAGCACGTCCATCTTGTTGATGACCAGTCCATCGAGACCGTTCACGTCCACGGCGTACTTCAGCAAGCTCAGATCGAGCCAGCCGACCCGCCGCGCTCGCCCGGTGGTGGTGCCGAACTCGTCCCAGGGCTGCGAGCCGTCGCCGCGCAGGCGGCGCTCCATCTCGCCGAACAGCTCGGTGACGAAGGGGCCGTTGCCCACGCGGGTATTGAAGGCCTTGGCCACGCCGTAGACCTTGTTGATGGCCTTGTGGCTGACGCCCGCGCCCACCAGGATGCCGCCCACGCTGGGGTGCGAACTCGTCACGAAGGGGTAGGTGCCGTAGTTGAGGTCGAGCAGGGTGGCCTGCGCGCCCTCGAACAGCACGTTCTGGCCCGACTTGATGGCGTCTCTGAGTTGAGCGCCGGTGTCAAAGACGAACGGCACCAGGGCGTCGCGGATCGGCAGCAGGTAGCCCAGGGCGTCACTGACGCTGCCCCAGCCCGCCGCCGCCGTGGAGTTGGGCTTGGCCTCCAGCAACCGCTCGACCCGTTCACGCAGCACGCTGAGGTCGCTGAGGTCGCCGAAGCGGATGCCCACCCGCCGCGCTCTATCCGCGTAGGCCGGACCGATGCCGCGCCCAGTGGTGCCGACAAAATCCTTGCGTCCGTCCACGTACTTGTGGTGCGGCAGCACCAGATGGGCACGCTCACTGATGCGCAGCTCAGGCGTCAGGCCGCCGTCGAGCAGGTTCTGGCGCTCGGCCAGGAATTTCTCGGGGTCGATCACCATGCCGTCGCCCAGCACGCTGACGGTCTGCTCGTGCAACACGCCGCTGGGCAGCAGGTTGAGCTTGAAGGTCTGCCCCGCCGCCGTGACGGTGTGTCCGGCGTTGGCCCCACCCTGGTAGCGCACCACGAAGTCGGCTGCGGGAGCCAGAAAATCGGTGATCTTGCCCTTGCCCTCGTCGCCCCACTGGGCACCAATAATTGCAATTCCGGGCATGTATGCCTCCAGCCGCGCAGGCCAGGTTTGTGCCAAAAAAAAGCACGGCGCGCGGCACCGTGATTCAATTTAACTGAAGTTGGGGGAGTGAGGATGATGGCGGTACGGACAAGGCGGGGCGCAGTGAATCGTGCGCCCCGCCCGGCTTGCTTACACCAGCAGCTTGACCGGCGCGCCGAGCAGCGCCGAGACCTCTGCCAGGAAGCGCGCACCCTGCTGCACGTCAATGTCGCCGTTGAGGCTCAGGGCGGCCTGACCGTCCACCACGCGGCCCAGCGACAGCGTGACGGCGTGCGGGTAGTGCAGATCGTCGAGGTCGAGCGCCCCGGCGTCGAGAATCAGCAGGTCGGCCTGGGCCGTGCCCGGCTGGGCGCCTTGCAGCGCCTTGATTCCGCCGCGCAGATCGCCGCTGAGGTCAGCGTCGAGGGCCTGGCCCTGGGCGTTGGCGACAGACAGGCTGGAGAGGTTCAGCAGCCCCAGGTGGCGCTGGGCAGCGCGGGCCACCATCAAGGTGAGCGGCAGGTCGCCAAGCAGTTCGGTGAGCTGTTCGCGGGCGCTGAGCATGGCGCTCAGATCGGTGTTGCGGCGCAGATAGGTGCCCGACCAGACGGCGGCCTGCGGCTGCACGTAGGGCTGCGGCACGGGCATGACCGGGACGGTCTGCGGCTCGGCCAGCACTGGCAGCTCCGCTTGCGGCACGGTTTCCGGCTCGATGACCTCGCCCAGCAGCGGGGCGGGCGGCACAGGGCGCTCGTCGAAGCTGGAGTCGCTGCCGATCGGCGGCACCACGTCGGCGTACTCCGGCGCGGCGACTTCGGGTTCCGGCAGCATGTCCGGCACGCGGGTCCGGTGCTCCATCTCGGCGGGCTGGATCATGGCAGGCTGGGCCGAGGCGGCGGGCGTGAAGGTAGGCTGCGCCGGGGTCGCCTGGACGGGCATGGGCTGGGCAGCGGACGGTTGAACCGGTTGAACTGAGTCGGGCTTGGGCACTTCGTTGCGGCGGTACAAGCTGGAGAGCAAGCCGCTGAGCAGGCCGCCCGTCGCCGCAGGCTTGGTGGGTGCAGTCGGGGCGGTTGGCGGCGGCATCGGTGCCTCGTCTTCCAATTCGAACTCGTCGTCTTGCGCGTCGGTCGACTGCTCGGCGGCCACCAGCGGCGCTGGCTCCGGCTCGGCAGGCATCGGCAGCGGCTCCGGGCTGATGACTGGCGCTGGGGTAATCGGTTCTGGAGTGATCGGCTCCAGGCTGACCGGCTCCAGCTCCAGCTCTGGCTCGACCTCGGCCAACACCGGCTCGGGCATGACCGGTTCCGGCATCACCGGTTCGGCCAGCACGGGTTCGGCCAACTCTGGTTCGTCCAATTCCAGTTCAGGCAGCACAGGCTCGGGGGGCGTGGGGGAGACCACCACCGGCGCGGGCGCGGCCAGGTCCTGCATCTGCCCCTGCTGGGCCTTGAGGAATTCGGCCAGCTCCGGCTCGACTCCGGCACGGCTGAGCAGCTCCGGCGACGAGTAGGCGGCCAGTTCGGCGGGCGAGGGCATCGGATCAACCGGGGTGAGCGGAGCGTCTTCCTCGCCGCTCATGACGCGGGCCAGGTAGCCCAGAATATCGGACTCAGTGATCAGGCCCGCCTCACCGGTGCCCTGCAGCGAACGCCACTCGATTCCGTTTGCCTCGGCCAGAACTTTCGCCAGTGGCGCAATTGTTTCCATGTCTCTCCTCACATCCTTCTGGGGCAATGTCGCTCTCGTGGCACTGCCCGGTGAACATTCTCTTGCGGTGTTGCGTCTGCTGATCGCGCGCTACAGAAACGGGATTCGGTTTCTAGGTCGTCCAGCGGGCGCGTCCTCGGAAGTCGGTGCGGGTATCGCCGCTCCCTGCTGATGCCGGGCCGCCAACCTGATCGGGGGGAAGGGTGGTTGGTGGGGTGTTCAATTCCGCATCACTCTAAACCGCCGTGTCTTACAAATCTCATCCCCTGGTGCGGGTGGCCTGGAGGCATGCTAGCGTTGCGAGAAGGTGCCCGCTGCGCCCGACTGCCTCCCTGTGAGGCCGGGACCGGGCGGGCCGGGGAGCGACGAAGATGCTGATGTTTGACGAACTGCACCGGCGTGGGCACGAACAGGTCACGCTGCTCTCGCACGCCCCCAGCGGCTTGCAGGCGGTGCTGGCCATTCACTCCACGGTGCTGGGACCAGCCATCGCCGGGTGTCGTCTGGTCGCGCTTGACGAGGACCTGGTGCTCAAGGGCGCGTTGGCACTCAGCGAATCGATGACCCTCAAGGCCGCGCTGACCGGACTGAATTACGGCGGGGCCGCCTGCGTACTGATCAGCCCCGAGAACCTGCTGACCGAGGAGGGCGGCGACGCCCAGGGCCATGCCCGCGAAGCGCTGTTCCGAGCGCTGGGACGCCAGATCAGCCACTTCGGGGGCCGGTTGATTCTGACCGAGGACGTGCGGGTCTCGGGGCAGGACATCGCCTACGTGGCCCAGGAAACGAGCAGCACCATGGGCATGAACACCGACACCGCCGCCGCCACCGCCTACGGCGTCTACCGCGGCATCAAGGCGGCGGCGCGCTTCACGCTCGGCAGCGAGAGCATGCGCAACGTGCGGGTGGCGATTCTGGGCGTGGGCACGGTGGGGCGGCTCTTGGCCGAACTGCTGCACCGCGAGGGTGCCCGCCTGAGCGTGGCCGACGTTCAATCGGAGCGCGCCGAGGAACTCAGAAGCCAGCTCGAGGTGCAGGTCATGGGCGTGGACGAGCTACTCGACTCGCCCTGCGACATCCTCGCGCCGTGCGCCTTCGGCTACAGCATCCGCAGCCAGGACGTCTCGCGGTTGCAGTGCCGCCTGATCGCCGGGGCCGAGCATCACCCCCTCTCACGCACCAGCGAGGAACTTGCCCGCGAGGCCGGAATCGCCTACATTCCCGATTTCGCTATCAACGGCGCGGGCCTGATCGCCTCGGCACGCAACCTCAGCGTCGAGCAGGCCGGAGAGCAGATCTACGGCGTCGTCTCGCGCATCGCCGCGCTGGCCGAGCAGCACCACAAGCCGCCGCACCTGGTGGCGCGCAAGCTGGCCGAGCGCCGCATCGAGCTGATCGGCTCGCTGGGGCGGAGCTGAGATGCCGGAGCAGCCATGACGGGCCAGCCGCCTCACCCAGCGCACCGCCGCCCCTTCGTCATTGGGGTGGCGGGCGGCTCAGGCAGCGGCAAGACCACCGTGACCCGGCGTGTCATCGAGACGGTGGGGGCCTCGGGCGTGGCGGTGCTCAACCAGGACAACTACTACCGCGACCAGGCCGACATCGCGCCCGAAGCGCGGCGGGCCGCCAACTACGACCACCCCGCCGCCTTTGACTGGGTGCTACTGCGCGACCACCTCGGCGCCCTGCTGTCGGGCGTGCCGATCGACATGCCCAGCTACGACTTCACCAGAGACACCCGCTCGGACCAGACCCTGACGGTGCTGCCCGCTCCGGTGGTGGTGCTGGAAGGATTTTTTGCCTTATATGACGCCGAGCTGAGAGACAAGCTGCACCTCAAGGTCTTCGTGGACGCCGACCCCGACGTGCGGTTCATCCGGCGACTGGAACGCGATACCCGTGAGCGGGGCCGCAGCCAGGAGAGCGTGATCAGCCAGTACCTCGAATATGTGCGCCCGATGCACCTGAGTTTCGTGGAACCCACCAAGCGCTACGCCGACGTGATCATCCAGCACGGCGGCCTCAACGAACCGGCGCTCGACATGCTCTCGGCCCGCATCCGGGCGGCGCTGCTGTAACAGCAGCCCAACTGTCGGCACGCCCTCATCCAACTCCGGCCCGTTTCAATTCGCCAGGTCTTTAGAATACCTTGATACAGTGAGTGGCTTGCACCTGATGCTCACTGGTGTACGGCGCTGAGCGGCCCTCCTGTTCAACCCGCGCTCCGCGCTTCACCTGACCCCGCCTCCCGATCAAGGACAGTCCATGACCAACGCCAGCTCCACCCCGCCCGCCAACGCCCTGAGCGCCCTGCCCGCGCCGACCCGCTCCCGTTTTCAGCCTCTACTGCTGGGGGTGCTGGCCCTCAGCCTGATTCCCGCCGGGTGGCTGGCCGTCAGCCGCGTTCAATTTGAAAACAGCGAAAAAAACGTGGCGCTGGTGATGGATTACCCGGCGCTCTCGCAGCAGGCCAAGGAAACCGGCCAGAACCCCAACGCCCTGCTGCTGCGCTACAAATCACTGGGCGTCAACGGCGTGGCGGTCTTCGAGGACGTGGTGGCCTCCACCATTCAGCACGGCGAGGCCTACTTCCTGAGCGGCGGCGAGTTGCAGGCCCGCAATCCCGGCGCAAAGGGCATTGATCCCGAGTGGTCGTACATGCGATCGATCAAGCCGGGCGTGGTCGAGAATCTGGTCAGCAGTTTCGGTTACATCTCCAACGCGGGCGAGATCAGCCAGGCGCAGGCCGACAACCTCGCGTTCGCCAAAGAAGACCGCAAAGAGCTGCCCGCTGCCATCTACAAGCCGCTGAACACCAACACCGTCAACGTGGCCGGGCAGAAGTGGGTCGGCTGGGCGGTGGACCCACGCTACCTCCCGGCCGGCCCCAACACCGAGCAGATCAAGCAGCTGCAAGCCCAGGGCTTCGTGGTAGTCTACCGGCCTTACGGCGATCAGCGGGTGCGCGACCCCGGCAAGAACTGGCCGGACGTGCCGTTCGTCTCATTTACCGGCGCGGAAGTGATCGGCGCAGGCAACGCCAGGGTGCTGCAGGACATCAGTGACCGGCTGGGCAAGCGCGTGCCCACCATCATCGAGAACAGCGTTCAGCAGGGCTTGGCCGATCTGATCAAGGACCGCACCGCTGCGAGGATGTTCAGCCTGAATCCGAGCTGGCAAAACAGCCTGACGCCGGTCGAGGTCGCCAGCAAATTCGCGCTGGCCGCCCGCGAACGCACCCAGCGCATCCTGTACCTGCGCCCCTTCCCAACCCAGGGCGAGACCGAACTCTTTCTCAACGACCTGACCAAGCTGCTGGCCGACCGCAACATCAAGATCACCCAGCCGGTCATCGAGAACTACGCGCCCAGCGACGCCCTGAGGTGGCTGAGCATGCTCGGCACACTGGCTGCCCTCCTGCTGCTGGCGCTGAGCTACCCGCTGCCGCGCCTGGGATTGATCGTGGCGGGCCTGGCCCTGCTCGGTGCGCTGGGGCTCAACGGCTTTCAGCCGTATCCGGGCATGGCGCTGGTCTCGGCCATCACCTTCCCGGCGCTGGGGCTGATCCTGCGGCGCAAACAGATGACCGACTGGTACGTCGCCACCGGCTTCAGCTTGCTGGGCGTGCTGTATGTCAGCGCGCTGGGCACCGACAAGGACAGCATGCTGGGCCTGGACCCCTTCAGCGGCGTGGGCCTGACGCTGGTGCTGCCGATCGGTCTGGTCGCGCTGAGCTTCCTGCCACGCCAGGACATCCGCCAGACCATTGCCGATCTGTTTGCCGTGCGGCTCAAGCTGGGCGACGTGATCATGATGGGCGTGGCGCTGGGGGCCTTTGCGGTGGCGGTGCTGCGTCGAGGCAACACCTCGGCAGTGGGAGTGAGCGACACCGAGGCCAAGATTCGCCAGGACCTTCAGGACGCCATCGTTCGCCCGCGCTTCAAGGAAGTCTTCGGGCATCCGCTGCTGCTGCTGGGGCTGTCGGGCACCCTGCCCGGCTACTTCACCATGCTGGCGCTGCTGGGCGGCCTGGAAGGTCAGGCCAGCATCTTGAACACCTTCTCGCACTTTCACACGCCGCTTCTGATCAGCCTCACGCGGGCGCTGATCGGGCTGGCCGCCGGGCTGCTGCTCGGCTACATCGGGGTCTGGGTGCTCAGGCTGGTCATCCGCATCTGGAACAATTACGGCGGGTGGAACGGGGGCCGTCCGCCCTCGGGCACGCCTGCTAGTCAGTCCAGTGCGGCCCAACCCAGCGCCCTGCGCCGCCCGCTGGTGCCGCGCACCGAGATGAGAACCACCGAGATTCGCGCCGACGACACGCTGGGCCTCGGCGACTTGGGGATCAAGCCCTGAACGTCACGGTGAGCGGCTTCTACGGCTTCGGCAACACTGGCGACGAGGCAATTGCCCTGGCGATCTCGCGCGAGCTGCAGGCCGCCGGCCACGTGCCGACACTCCTCTCGCAGACACCCGATCAGACGGCCCGGCTCTATGGCTGCCGGAGTGCGGCGCGGATGAACCCACTCTCTCTTCTGAAGGCCGTGATGGGCTGCCAGGTGCTGCTCTCCGGCGGCGGCGGCCTGCTGCAAGACAAGACCAGCGCCCGAAATCTGACCTACTACCTGGGCGTGATCCGGCTAGCCCGGTTGCTGGGCAAGCGCCCGGTGGTGTTCAATCAGAGCATCGGGCCGCTGAGCGACTCGGGGGGCGCGCAGGTGGCCCGTGCCCTGCGCGGTCTGCAGGTCATCGTGCGCGACCGGCGCAGCCAGGAGAGGCTGAGCCAGCTGGGCATCGAGAGCGTGCTGGGCGGCGACCCGGCGCTGCTGCTGCGGCCCAGCGGGGGCATACTGCGCGATGAGAGGACGGTGGTGCTGGCTCCGCGCGGCGACGTGCCCGACGCCACCGAGCGCCTGCAAGCGCTGGTCCGCGACCTCAGGGCGCAGGGGCAGCGCAGCGTGGCCCTGAGCTTCTATCCACACGAGGACGATGCGGCGGCCCACTCGCTCGGCACGGACGAGGTCGTCAGCACCAGAGAACCGCAGGTGGCGCTCGACACCGTCGCGGCAGCGGGCACGGTGGCCGGGGTCCGGCTCCATGCCCTGATTCTGGCGGCGGCGGCGGGTATACCCTTCGTGGGCCTGAGTTACGATCCCAAGGTCAGCGGATTCTGCTCAGACGCTGGGGCCGTCAGTGTGCCGACGGACGTGGATCCGGCGACTTTGCTGGCACTGCTCAGCCCCGAGCGTCAGCCCGACTGGAACGAGGTGAGCGCCATGAAAGCGCGGGCGAGAGAGAGTTTCGCGTGGGCGCTGACAAAGTAGCACGGAACGCAGGGCCGTGAACCGCACCGACCGTCTGCTGGCGATGCTGCTCGAACTCCAGGGTCGTGAGTGGACGCGCGGCGCTCAACTCGCCGCCACCTTCGGTATCAGTCTGCGCACGGTCTACCGCGATGTGCTGGCCCTGAGCGAATCGGGCGTGCCGGTCATCAGCTTGCCGGGGCGCGGCTACCAACTGATGCCGGGGTATTTTCTGCCGCCGCTGCATTTCACGCTGGAGGAAGCCAGTCTGCTCAGCTTCGGGCTGGACGCCGCGCGTCACCTCTTCGACGCCGACTACGCCCGCGCCGCCGACAGCGCCGCTCAGAAAGTCCGGGCGGCCTTGCCGGAGGGGCGCCGTCAGGACGTGGACGCGCTGCGCGAGCGGGTACGCTTGGTGGACACCTCACCGCCGACCTCAGCCGCGCTCGGGACCCTGCGCCGGGCCGTGCTGGAGCGCCGCGCGGTGGTGTTTCAGTACCACAAGCTTCACCAGGCACCCGCCCTGCGCCGCGCCGAACCCCAGGGCCTGGCCCGGGTCAACGGAGTGTGGCTGCTGCGCGCCCACGATCCGGAGCGCGGTGAGGACCGCACCTTCCGGGTGGACCGGATCGAGGCGGCGCAGCTCACCGCGCAGCACTTCGAGCGCAGCGCGCGGGCCCCCGCACCCGACCCCGAAACCGAACAGCCGCGTCAGATTTTCGTGCTGCGCTTTCCGGCTTTTCTCAGCCGCACCCTGAGCGAGCGCCCCAGCTTCTTTCAGACTGGGCGGCGCGAGGAGAGAGAGGGCATCGTTGTGACCTTGCGGGCACGCGACATCGCCAGCGTGTTGCCCTGGGTGCTGTCGTGGGGCGGCGCGGCACGGGTGCTGGAGCCGCCGGAGTTGCGTGAGACGGTGCGGGCTGAGGCGCGGGCCATGCTTGCCGAGCCGTGAACAGCCGCTGCTGACAGGGGGCTGTCACTGCCCCGGCTCAAGCTGAGTGCAGGAGACATGACATGACCCGAACCAACCTGGATTTCGTCGCCCTGCATACCGCCGACCTGGACGCCGCCCGCCGCTTTTACACCGAGGTGCTGGGCTTCGATCTGGCAGAGAGCAGTCCGCCCCGTGCCGCCGTCTTTCGTCATTCAGGCGGAGCCAGTCTGGCCGTGCGGTTGCCGCAGCCGCACGAGGCCCAGCAGCCACCGTTCGGCGTGGGCGTCAGCGTCTGGTTCGGTGTGCCGGACGCCAGGGCTTACCACGCACAATTGACGCAGCGCGGCGCACAGCTGCTGACTGCACCCACACCCGGTCCTTTCGGAGTGATGTTCAGCCTTCAGACGCTGGACGGCCACGCGCTCACCTTCCACGAGGTCTCGCGGTGACCATTGCCCTCAATTACCTGTCGTTCGTCGTTTCTCAGCTGGAGCGCAGCTTGGCGTTCTACCGCACCCTGGGCCTGCCGATTGCCGACCAGGCCCACCTCAATGCAGCGGGTGAACCGGAAGACCACGTGGAGATCAGCGTGAACGGGTTGCGAATTGCCTGGGAAACCGAGACCCTGGTGCGTCAGGTCTACGGGGACTGGACGGCTCCGCCTGCCGGGCAGGCGAGAATCGGTGCGGCCTTCGGGGCCAGCACGCCCGCCGAGGTGGACGCGGCCTGTCAGCGCTTGCAAGCCGCCGGATTTGTCGTCAAAGCGCCGCCCTACGACGCCTTCTGGGGCCAGCGCTACGCCACCGTGACCGACCCGGATGGCAACAGCGTCGATCTCTTCGCCTGGCTGGAGGAGCGCTAACCCTGCGCCACCACCCGCACTTCCCCGTCCTGAAAGCCCAGTCGCAGCGCCTGCCCCGCCTCGACCTGGGCCGCCCGCGTCAGCACACCCCCTTCGGCGTCGCGCACCAGCACGTAGCCGCGCGCCAGGGTGCGCTCGGGGGTCAGGCCCAGGACCTGGCGCATCGCGGCGTCCAGTCGCTGGGCCTCGCTGTCGGCGCGGCGCAGGGCGGCCCGGCGCGCGCCCTCGTGCCGGCGCTCGGCGCTGCTTTCTGCGTCGCGCAGGGCCTCGCGGCACAGCGAGCGCACCACCGCGTAAGCGTCCACGCTTTCCTGCACCCGTTCCAGAATGCTGCCGACGATATAGGCCGCTGCCTTGCTGGGCGTGTCGGTGCGGACATTGGCGAGTTCGTCCAGAATGGTGTCGTCGCGGGCGTGCCCGATACCGGTGATGACCGGCAGGGGAAACGTCGCCACCGCACGGGCCAGCGCTCCACTGTTGAGCCAGGCCAGATCGAGGCTGGCCCCGCCGCCCCGGATGATCACCAGGGCGTCGGCGCTCTGCTGCTCGTGGACAGCCTGGGCCTGCTCAAGCGCCCGGAGCAAGCTGGCCTCGGCCGCCTGCCCCTGAAAGGTGGCTTCCAGATACACCACGTCCAGCACACCCGCCGCTTCCAGGCGGTCCAGCTCGCCCCGGAAATCGCCCAGGCCCGCCGCACCCGCCGGACTCAGCACGATCAGCCGGGTGAAATCCTGCGGTGTGGGCAGGCTGCGGTTCTTGCCGAGCAGCTTCTCGCGGGCCAGCGTCTTGCGAAGTTCGTCGAGTCGCAGCGCCGCGTCGCCCAGGGTAAATTCCGGCGCGGCGTCCAGAATGTGCAGAGAGAAACCGTACTGCGGGTGAAACTCGGCGGTGACAAACAGCAGCACGCTCATGCCCGCCATCAGGCCGCCCCCGGTGGCCCGGCGAAATTTGCCTTCCAGCGCGAAGCGCTCGCGCGCCCACAACGTCGCCCGGCATTTGGCGATCTCGCGCCCGTCTGCGCCCACCTGCACCAGATCGAGGTAGAGGTGGCGGCGGTCAGTGATTGAGGCGATCTCGGCACGCACCCACACCGCGCCGGGAATGCCTCGGGAGAGCACCTGCTCGACGTAGGCCAGCAGATCGCGCAGGTTGAGGGAGGTTTGTGGGGCGGCGGCAGGCATGAAAGCAGGGTAGCGTGAACGCGGCGGGCCACCCGTGATCTGCGCGGCAAAGCAGCGGGTCAGCGCAGCGCCGCCATCCGGCCCAGCACGGCCGCCGCCAGACCGACCACGACGGTCAGCAGCACGTAAAGTGCCGCCCGCATCCATTCGCCGCGCAGCAGCAGGGTGTCCGTTTCCACGCTGAACGTGGAAAAGGTGGTGTAAGCTCCCAGAAAGCCGGTGCCGATCGCGAGGCGCAGCTCCGGCGGCCAGGCGGCGCGCGCCGGGCCACTCAGCCCCAGCCGGGTCAGCAGGTACCCCAGTGCAAACGCGCCGCTCACATTGATCAGCAGCGTGGCGACGGGGAAGGTCGCCCAGGCAGAGCGCGCGCCCAGTGAGCCGATCCACAGGCCCAGGCTGTAGCGGGCCAGTGCGCCTGCCGCGCCGCCGAGGGCCACCAGCACGGCTCCTTGCCAAGTCACGCCAGGCAGCATAGCGCCCATTCCTGGGAGCGTAGTATGGAGGGGTGATTCGCGCCAAGACGCTCGGCGGCAAGGAAGTCGATGTCTCCACTCTGGCGACCGGAACGCTGCCGCAGGGCCTGTGGGTCGATGTGCAGGCCCCCGAGCCGGACGAGATGGCGCGGATTCAGGCCCTCTTTCCGCTGCACCCGTTGGCCCTGGAAGACGCGCGCGAGGAAGGCCACTGGAGCCGCTTCGAGACGTACCCGGCCCACGATTTTCTGACCTACCGCACCCTGGCCCGCGCCGAGGAGTGCGACGAATTCACCGAGCGCATCAGCCTCTTCGTGTTTCCCGGCAGCGCCGCCCTCAGCGAGACGAGCCCCGGCCAAACGGCACCCCCGCCGGGTCTGCCGGGCAGTATCCTCACCTACTCCCGTCACGGCACCATCTATCTGGACGCGGTCTGGGGACTGGTGGGGCGCGATTCGGTCAACACGCCCGCTGAGGTTGCCTACGAGCTGATCGATCAAGGGGCCGACACCTTCGCGGCCTACGCCGACGCCCTGGAAGAACGCATCGAGTCGTTGCAGGAGCGGGTCTTTCAAGAGGAGCGCCTCAACGTGACCAGTGCAGTGTTCAACTTCAAGCACAACCTCTCGCGGGTGCGCCACCTGGCCAGCGAGGCGCGCGAGGCGGTGCTGCTGCTGGTCCGGCACGGCCATGCCGAGGGCAGCGACCAGATTCGCTACCGCGACGCGCTCGGCAACCTCGACCGAGCCGTCTCGCGGCTCGATGCCCAGCGCGAAGCACTCACCAACCTGCTCGATACCGCCCTGGGCTTTCAGTCGCAGCGCATGAACGAGGTGATCCGCACCCTGACGGTGGTCAGCACCATCTTCTTGCCGCTGACCTTTCTGGCGGGGGTATGGGGCATGAACTTCAAACTGATGCCGGAATTGCAGTGGCACTACGGCTACGCGCTGGCCTGGGGCAGCTTCTTGCTCACGGCGGCGCTGATGGCCGCCTATTTCAAGCGCCGGGGCTGGTGGTAGGGCGCGGCTGGATTCTCTCTTCAGGGCCTGCTGATGACACAGCTGCTGCCATACACATCGCCGGGCGTCAGCGGATTTCGACTCACCGCATTTGAGGTCGAAGTGGTAGCCGACGCAGGCCGATAAGTAAGCAGAGGGTCTTCATCGCAGCGATTCTCAAGGTTTCATGAGGTCAGTGTCGCGCTGCCAGTTCAGCGCCAGCGTGCCCGCACGTACATTAGGCCCACGCCCAGCACCGACCACAGCGCGCCGCGCCAGTCACCGGAAGCGAGCTGCACCACCCCGATGGCAAAACTCAGAATTCCGCCCAGCAGTCCCCAGGTGCCCATGCCGCGAGACTACGCCGGGGTGACTTGCCGTGCCCTGACAAGATCAGCAATTACCTAGAACACGTCGAAGCGCTTCATCAGCCAGACCACCAGGCTCAGGGCTAGCCCCATGAATACGAAGATCGCCAGCGTCATCCAGGCCTTGTCCTGAAAGGGCAGCGGCACGTTCATGCCGAAGATGCCGGTGATCAGGGTGGGAATGGCGATCAGAATGGTGCTGATGGTCAGAAACTTGACCACCTGGTTGACGTTGTTGCTGATGATGCTGGCAAAGGCTCCGGCCATGCTGGTCAGGATGTTGCTGGCAATGCCGACCATTTCGATGGCCTGCAAGTTCTCGATCAGCACGTCGTCGAGCAGGTCCTGGTCTTCCTCGTACATCTCGAAGATGCGGTCGCGCTTGACCCGCTCCATCATCGCCTCGTTGGCGCGCAGACCGGTCATGAAGTACACCAGACTCTTTTCAAGCTTGAGGAGTTCAAGGAGTTCCTGGTTGCGCGTCGAATTTTCCAGCTTGTCCTCGGTCCGGTCCACCTGCTTGTTGATGTGGCGCACATCAATCAGAAACCGCTGGGCGTTTCTGAGAAACAGTTGCAGCGTCAGGCGATTTTTCTTGGCGGTGCTGACCTGCCGCACCAGGCCGCTGAGCACGTCCTTGACTACCGGATTGGGCATCGAACAGACCGTGACCAGGCAGTGGTCGTTGTGGAGAATGCCCAGCGGCACGGTGTCGTAGGGAATGTCCGAGTCCTCGCCGAGCCGGTAACTCGTCTGCATGATGATTAGGAGCTGGTTGTCCTCGCGCTCGAAGCGGCTTCGCTCATCGGGGTCGAGCGGGTAACTCAGGTAATCGAGATCGAGGCCAGTTTCACGCGCCACGCGGGCGAGTTCCTCGGCGCTGGGCGAAAGGGCGTCGATCCAGCAGCCGTCGGTATAGGCGTCCAGCGTGGTCAGTTTGCCGCCTACGCTGCGGTAGTAGGTCAGCACCGACAGCCGCCCGGCGGAGGCCCGGCAAGGCGGAAGGCAGGAGCCGTCAGAACAATCAGGGCATCGATAGGGCAAGTGGGGCAGGGCATGGCAGCCTCCAGGCCGAAGCGCTCAGCAAAACGCGGGAAAGTGGGAAACATGGCAGACGGCGCGGCTTGAAAGCCGAACTGGGGGGCTGTTCGTTCTCGCTGATCACGTCGTCACCTGCCTTGTCTGCTGACTTTCTCGCGTGGCTGAGCGCCCTTAATGCGGCACACGGCCCACGCTCCGGGGCCATGCTAGCCCAGGCCAGCGCCGCAGGGCAAGCTGCGGACAGCAGGCCAGGCAAAATGCGCTAGAATAAGCGGCTGAACGCTCGGCCCAGTCCGAGCCGCGCGCCCACTCAAGTTCCTCTTCGACGTTGAGTTCAAACCGCTACTGTTCAGCGTCTTCATTCAAATCCGTTTCACCGAGGTAGGTATGGCCGAAAAAGATATCGACAAGCTCCTTTCCCTGACCGACAGCAAGTACCGCTTATCTGTGGTGACGGCCAAGCGTGCCATTCAGCTCAAGTCCGGCGCGCCGAGCGTGCTGGCCCCTGACGTGAAGGCCAAGACCCACAACCTGGTGACCCAGGCCATGCGTGAACTCGCCACCGGCAAGCTGACGGTGGGCGAGCAGCTCATCGACGAAAGCCGCTTCCAGCAAGATTACCAGCGCCAGAAGCAGGCCCAGTTGCAAGCCCAGCTCACCGCCGAGCGCGAGCGCGAGCGCGACTGAAGTTCGGGGAGCGGGGGCTCACCGCCGCACTTGAATCAATGGGTCAGAGCCGCCGCCTTCACGGGTAGGCGGCTTTTTTGGGCCTGCGCTAGACTCGCAGCCGTGACCACTTCCAATCCCTCTCAGCATGCCCTGGTGATCGTGGGCGGCAGCATGGCGGCCGTCAAAGCGCCCAGCACCCTGCGGCGACTGCGCGAGGCGGGCTTCGAAACAGACGTGATCGCGGGCCGCGCCGCCCTTGAGTTCATCACACCGCTGAGCCTGTCCACCGCCGCCGGACGCCAGGTCGCCACCGACGAGACCTGGTTCGAAGCGCGGCCCGACGCCCAGCACCTGACCCTGGCCCGCACCGACGTGACGGTCATCGTGGCCGCCAGCGCCGATCTGCTGGCCCGTGCCGCGCACGGCCTGGCCTCCGACCTGGCCAGCGCCACTTTGCTGAGCGTGCGCGGCCAGGTACTGTGGGTTCCGGCCATGAACGAGCAGATGTGGACGCACCCGGCAGTGCAGGCCAACGTGACCACCCTGAAGAGCTGGGGCCACAGCTTCCTCGGCCCTGCCCAGGGTGCGTTCGGCACGCTGGGCGAGGGCACGGGCACAGGCCGGATGGCCGAGCCGGAGGAGATTGCAGCAGCGGCGCTGGCCCTGGTTTCCCACCCCCCGGATTTGCAGGGGCTCAAACTCGTCGTCTCGGCAGGTCCCACCCGCGAGTACCTCGACCCGGTGCGCTTCATCTCCAACCCCAGCAGCGGCAAGATGGGCTACGCGGTGGCGATGGAAGCTCAGGCACGTGGCGCGGCGGTGACGCTGATCAGCGGCCCGGTGAATTTGCCCGACCCACCGGGCGTCACGGTCGTCAAGGTGGAGAGCGCCGTGCAGATGCATGACGCGGTGCTGGCCGCCGCCGCCGATGCCCAGATCGTCGTGATGACGGCGGCGGTGGCCGATTACCGGGCCGCTGAGCAGAAAACTGAGAAGGAAGCCAAGACGGCGGGCGAGGTCAGCATTCAACTGGTGCCCAACCCCGACATCCTGGCGGCGCTGGGGCAGCACAAATCAAAGCGGGTGCTGATCGGCTTCGCCATGGAGACGCACGCGGGTGTGGAGCGGGCGGCCCTCAAGGCGCGGCGCAAGAATGCCGACTTCATCTTGCTCAACTACCCCACCCAGCAGGGCACGGCGTTCGGCGGCGACGACAATCAGGTGACGCTGGTGCGCCCCGACGGCACCGCCGAGGCGTGGCCGCGCCTGAGCAAGCGCGAGGTGGCCGCCCGGCTGCTTGACGAGGCGCTCAAGGTGCGGCAGTCGGCCCGCTAGAAACGCCCTGAACCAAAAAACGAGCGCCGCAGGCCCACGGCCCCGGCGCTCGCTCAGGTGGGTTTGCTTACTTCTTCGGCTCGTCGGCGACCTGGCCGACTACGCCCGGCGCGACCCATGACATGTTGTTGAGGTCGCCGATGCTCATGGTTTTACCGGCGGGCACGCGCAGCACGCCGTTGCGGTCCTTGACCGGGCCGGTGAAGGGATCGAAGCTCTCGCCCTTCTTCATCTGGGCGTTGAGCGCCGTGATGCGGTCGTAGACGCTGACCGACTTGCCGCCGACCATCATCTTGGCGGCCTTGAGCTGCGCGGCGAACTTGACTGTAAAGGGCATGTTCATGTCCGCGCCCATCTCGACGGCTCCCTTGCTCAGCAGCCACCAGTAATCCACGTTGGCGAGGTTCTTGGTGGTGTAGGTGCCGTTGTGGACCTTGGTCAGAAAGTCGATGTAGATCTTGTCCCAGTGGACGATGTGGCCGCTCACCACGTTGCTGGGGCTGAATTTCAGCATCGGGTTGTAGTGGCTGAAGGTCGGGATGTTCTTGGCCCCGGCGGTCTGCACCCCGGTGGCCGAATCCTCGGCGCTGGTTAGCACGTCTGCGCCCTCGGAGAGCAGCGCCTCGCTGGCCTCGCGGGTCTTGGCCGGGTCGAACCAGGAGTTGATCCACTTGACGTTGACGCTGGCCTTGGGGTTGGCCGCCTTGACGCCCAGCGCGAAGGCCGAGAGGTGGCGCTTGAGTTCAGGAATCGGGTAGGTACCGACGAAGCCCACCTTGCCGCTCTTGGACAGGGCCCCCGCCGCCAGGCCGTTGAGGTAGTAGACCTGGTAAAAGTCGGCCATGTAGGTGGCCATGTTGGCGTTGCGCTTGAAGCCCGCGTTGTGGGCGAAGATGATGTTGGGGTACTTCTTGGCGGCGGCCAGGGTGTCGTCCATGTAGCCGAAGCTGGTGGTGAAGATGACCTGACAGCCGTTCTTGGCGAGGCGGTCGATGACCGGCAGCGCCTGACCTTCCGGCACGCTCTCCACATACTGGGTTTCCAGCCACGGCAGCGCCTTCTCGGCGGCTTTGCGGCCCTGGTCGTGGGCGTAGCTCCAGCCGATGTCGCCGGTCGGGCCAACGTAGATGAAGCAGGCCTTGAGCTTGGCGTCCTGCGCGCCCGCCTGGGTGGTGGCGGCAGCAGTGAGGGCGAGGGCGAGGGCAAGCAGTTTGGTGATCTTGGACATGGTTCTCCTTCCGAGAAGATGAGGGTGTCTGAAGCTGAGCTTAATGTAGAGCATTTTCAGCACGGAATGCACGTTCGGCTTACCTTGCTGCCAACCTGACTGGCAAACCATGCGCGTCGTGCGGCCCGGGCTGCCACCGCTCAGCGTTCGCCGCGGGTGTACGGGCGGCCCAATGCCTCTGGCGCGGCCCCCTGCTGGCCGCGCAGCCCCGCGAAGGCCAAGACCACGATGACCAACAGGTACGGCATGGCCGCGAAGAACTCGGTGGGAATGAAGGTCTTGCCCTGAAGCCGAAATTGCAGGTAGTACAGCAGGCCGAAGAAGACGGAACCGAAGATGGCCCGCAGCGGATTCCAGCCCACGAAAATGACCAGCGCCACGGCGATCCAGCCGAGACCTGCCGTCATCCCGTCGGTCCAGGAAGGGCGGTAGACCAGTGACAGGTACGCGCCCGCCAGCCCGGCCAGCGCACCGCCGAACGCGACGGCTCCGTAGCGGATCAGGTTGACGTTCAGGCCCAGCACGTCGGCGGCGGCGGGGTTCTCACCCACCGAGCGCAGGGTCAGACCCGCACGGGTGCTGGTGAGCCAGAAGGCCAGCAGCAAGGCGAGCACGATGGCCCCGATAGTAAACGGCCACTGGTTGGGCTGCCCGAACAGCGGAAAGCCCTCGTATTTCTTGCCGAGCAGCCCGGCCACGCCCAGCCCCAGCAAGGTCAGGCTCAGGCCCGATACGAACTGGTTGGCCCGCAGCGTGATGGTGATAAAGGCGTGCAGCAGGGCCGCCAGTCCGCCCGCCGCCATTGCCGCGACGATGCCTAGCGCGATGCTACCGCTGCCCGGCGAACCGTCGCCGTAGGCCACCGCGAAGCCCGCCAGCGCGCCGAGCGCCATCATGCCCTCCACCCCCAGGTTAACCACCCCAGCCCGCTCGTTGATGACGGCCCCGAGCGAGGCCAGCAGCAGCGGGGTACCGAAGGCCAGGGCGCGCAGCAGGGCGTTTAGCAGTTCGTCCATAGGTGCCTCCTCATTTGCCCCACTTGACTCTGTTTTTCACGAAGATCTCGCTGGCGATCAGGCTCATCAGAATGACGCCGGAAAACACATCCGTGATCCGGAACGGCAGGTTCAAGTTGATTTTGAGCACGTCGCCGCCTGCCAAAATGATGCCCATCAGCGGCGCGGTAATGAGGCACAGCAGCGGGTTGCCGCGTGCCAGCCAGGCCACGATGACGGCGGTAAAGCCGTAGCCCGAGGAAATCTGGCTGGGTTCGAGCAGCTTGTGATGAATCCCGGCCACCTCGCCCACACCCGCCAGGCCCGCCGCGCCGCCGGTGACCATCGCCATCTTGAACAGCACGCTGCTGACGCTGATTCCAGCGTAGCGGGCCGCCTCGGGGTTCTCGCCCGCGACCCGCAGCTCGTAGCCGCCGGTACTGCGCCCCAGGAACCACTGGAGGCCCACCGCCAGCAGCACACCCAGCAGCAACGTCGGCCAGCCGACCTGGGTGCCGGGCAGGGTGGGCAACTGGGCAAAGTCGGGAAAGTCGTCACTGTAAATGAAGCCGCGCACGTTCTTGCCTTTCCAGGGGCCGTTGATCAGGTAGATCAGCAGGTAGGTGGCGACGTAATTGAGCATCAGGGTGGTCAGAATCTCGTTGACCCGCAGCCGGGTCTTGAGGAAGGCGGCGATGAGCGCCCACAGCCCGCCCGCCAGCGCCCCGCCCACGAACATGGCAGGCAGCATCACCAGCGGCGGCAGCGGCGTGAACAGGGCGATGCCGCCCGCCGCGATGGCCCCCAGCAAGAGCTGGCCCTCGGCCCCGATATTGAAGAACTGCGCCCGGAAGGCCAGGGTCAGGCCGATACCGATGAGCAGCAGCGGCGTGCCCCGGCGCAGCACCTCCGACCAGCCGCTCCAGTCGCTCACCGTGCCCTGGAGCATGGCCGAGTACGCCTCAAAGGGGTTGGTGCCCGCCGCCAGGAAGATCAGCCCGGCCACCACCAGCGCGAACACCAACGCCGCCAGCGTGACCCAGATCACCCGTCCACGCGGCGGATCGGCAATCGGCACAAAGCGGATCATGCCTTCAGCCCGCGTGTGTGGTTGGGTTCATCTGGCCCGGCCTGCACGCTGAGGTCGCCCGGCCCGGCTCCGTGCGGCGTGCCGTCTGTGCTGGCCGCACCCCCGGCCATGATCAGCCCGATGCCCTCGCGAGTGGCGGTCGCCGCGTCGTACGGCCCCAGCAGTTCACCGTGATACATCACCGCAATGCTGTCCGACAGGGCCAGCAACTCGTCGAGGTCCTCGCTGACCAGCAGCACGCAGGCCCCGCGCCCGGCAGCGTCCATCAGCGTGCGGTGAACCTGCTCGGTGGCCCCGATGTCCAGGCCGTAGGTCGGATGCACTGCCAGAATCACCTTCGCGCCGCCTTGCCCCGAGAGGTCGCCCAGTTCGCGGGCCAGAATGATCTTCTGGATGTTGCCGCCCGACAGCAGCCGCGAGGCGGTGCCCACACCCGGCGTGCTGATGTCGAAGGTGTTGACCATCTGCCGGGCGTGGCTGTCCAGTGCCCCCAGATCGCGCACCCCTCCGCGCGAGAGCGGCGGCTTGGCGTAGTCGCGCAGCGCCAGATTCTCGGCCACGCTCATGCTCGGCACGGTGCCCATGTGAATGCGGTCCTCGGGGATGTGTGCCACGCCGGATTCGAAAATGGTCCGGGCGTTGCGGCCCAGCGCCACACCGTCGAGGGTGATCTGGCCGCCCTGAAGGTCGTGCAGCCCGGCCAGCACCTCGACGAGTTCGCTCTGGCCGTTGCCCGCCACGCCCGCCACCCCAACGATCTCGCCAGCCCGCAACTCCAGATTCACCCCACGCAGGGCCGGGAGGCCCCGGCTGGAGAGGGCTTGCAGATCATGGGCAGCCAACCGTACTGGGGCCGCCTTCAGATCGGGCGTCTGGCGCTTGCGCTCGAAGCTCACTGAGCGGCCCACCATCATCTCGGCCAGGGTTTCGCGGGTGGCTCCCCGCGTGGGTGCGTTGCCGGTCACCTTGCCTTTTCGCAGCACCGTCACCCGGTCGGTGATTTCCAACACCTCGCCGAGCTTGTGCGAGATGAAGACCAGACTCCTGCCGTCTTTGCGAAGTTCATTCATCACCTGAAACAGGCCGCCGACTTCCTGGGGGGTCAGCACGCTGGTCGGCTCGTCCAGAATCAGCACCCTCACGCCGCGCAGAAGAGAACGCAGAATCTCGACGCGCTGCTTTTCGCCGGGCGAGAGCTGCGACACCCTGGCCCCCGGATCGACGCCCAGGCCGTACTTCTCCGACAGCTCACGGATGCGCCCGGCGACACTGCGGCCCGGAAAGAAGGCGCTGCCGCCGCCCAGCGCCAGGTTCTCGGCCACGCTGTGGCGGGCCACCAGCATGGGGTGTTGCGGCACCAGCCCGATGCCGAGCTTGAGCGCCTGGGCCGGGCTGCCGATCGTCACGGCCCGTCCGTCTACCAGCGTCTCGCCCTCGTCGGGCCGGTACAGACCGTACATCACGGAAATCACGGTGCTCTTGCCCGCGCCGTTCTCGCCGAGCAGGGCCAGCACCTCACCGGCATTCAGGTGCAGACTCACCTTGTCGTTGGCGATCACACCGGGAAAGCGTTTGGTGACGGCGCGCAGTTCCAGAACCGGCGGCGCAGTGGCAGTGTGGGCAGAAGTCATGCGGCTCCTTGAATTTCAGAAACGACGAACGAAACGAACCGGACAGCAAGCAGTCCCCACCTGAGCCGGGCCTGCTGCCCATGCTAGGGCATGACCTGGCCGTTCCAGCCCGGAAGCGGCTACCTGTCCAGCTTCTGGCGAATAATCTGCGTAGAAAAACCTTTCTGACCAGCCGAGACAGCGGTGTTGGGCGGGCCTGCTTTCCGTGAGCCGCCAAATTATTTCGATGTCAAAATGGGCCTCTGCAGTGGAGATGGCCCTCTGCCCGCACGCAAGCTGGAGACGGGAAGGAGTAGAGTGCTCAACCGCTTCACCCTGCTCCTTCCCGCCCTTCTTCTGAATTTTGAGCGGAGCCGGTCAGCTCAGTTCCAGCGGCCCCCAGCGCGGCGCGGCGCTTCCGGCTCGGCGGCGGCATAGCTCTCCTCGGCCCGCGAGAGCTTCTTGCGTCCGTACAGTCCTTCCAGAATGAACTCGGCGGCGCTGACCCGGTGGGCGTCCCCAGCCTGCTCCGAGACCTCGGCAGCCAAGGCGCTCAGGCCCGGCACGGCGGCAGCGGCCTTCAGCGCGGCAGCCACATTGCCCGCCTGCGGGAAACGGAACACGTTGCCGTCGTCGAACCACTTCTCCAGGGCTTTCGTGTCGGCGCTGGAATAGTGGCGGCCGTAAACCTGCCCCGCCGCCTTGCGGATGATGTCCTTGGCGACCACGTCCGCGCCGCGCAGCTCGCCCTCGTATTCGAGTTCGAGCTTACCGGTGATGGCGGGCAGGCCCGCGTACACGTCGCTAACGCGCACCACCGGCTCGTCGCCGAGTCGCAGCGAGCGGGCTTCGGCGTTGGCCGAGGCGACTTCCATCAGCGAAATCGGCAAGCGCTGCGACACGCCGCTGAGCTTGTCCACTCGGCCATCCTCGCGGGCCTGGAAAGCGATCTCCTCGATCAGCTCGGCCATATAGCCCGGTACCGTCACCGAGGCGTCGCGGGTGGCTTCCTGGGCCGTGATCGACATGCCCTCGTCCACCGTCTTGGGGTAGTGGGTGCGGACTTCCGAGCCGATGCGGTCCTTGAGGGGGGTCACGATCTTGCCGCGCGCAGTGTAATCCTCAGGATTGGCGCTGAACACCAGCATCACGTCGAGTTCGAGCCGCACCGGGTAGCCCTTGATCTGTACGTCGCCTTCCTGAAGGATGTTGAACAGCGCCACCTGCACCTTGGGCGAGAGGTCGGCCAGCTCGTTGACCGCGAAAATGCCCCGGTTGGCACGCGGCAAGAGGCCGAAGTGCATGCTGCGCACGTCGCCCAGCGCGGTGCCGAGCCTGGCGGCCTTGATCGGGTCCACGTCACCGATCAGATCGGCCACCGTCACGTCGGGGGTCGCCAGCTTCTCCACGTAGCGGTCTTCGCGGGCGATCCATTTGAGCTTGAGATCGTGGCCGTGCTCGCGCAGCAACTCCTGACCCTGCACGCTGATGGGATTGAGCGGATCGTCGCTGATCTCGCTTTCATGAATGGCGGGTACCTGCGGGTCGAGCAGCGAGGTGATGGCGCGCAGAATCCGGCTCTTAGCTTGACCGCGCAATCCCAGCAGAATGAAGTTCTGGCGCGCCAGCAGGGCGTTGATCAGTTGCGGCACCACCGAGTCGTCGTAGCCGACCACGCCGGGAAACAGGGTCTCGCCGCTGCGGAGTTTGCGCTTGAGGTTCTCGCGCACCTCGTCTTGCACGCGGCGGCTCTTGGCGTCAAAGGGTACACGGCCCGCGTACTCGGGCAGGCCAAGCAGTTCGCCGACGGTCTGGGGCAGTGCTGTGTCGTTAGGCATAGATAACGGAAAACTAGCACGCACCCCTGGGGCCGACTGTGCGTTTTGTGGGCCTTGGAAGGCACAGCGGAACCGGAACGCGGTGCAGGCGTTCGGTGTCCACGCTCACGCCCCGACCAGCTCCGTGCGCTAGCGTAGACCCGATACCGCGTGAGAAGCCCACATAGCCAACCCCCGCACGCCAGCACCACGCCACTCCGGCCCGCCCTGCTGCTGACCCTGTTGATGGCCTTGGTGGGCGGCGGCAGCGCACAGAGTTCCACGCCCAGCTTCCCGAACAGCCCGGACCCGGCACTGCCCATTCAAGCAGCGCCGCTGCCAGACGGCTCCACTGAAGACGACGTGTCCGCGCCGATTCTGCTGCCGTCCAGCTCCCAGATCACACCTTCTCAGGGCACCACTCTTTTCCCTCCCCTCACGCCGCCAGTCGCCGCACCGTTTATAGGGCCGGTGCTGCCGCCGCTGACTCCGCCCGCCGCCACGCCCCCGCTGATCGGTCCGCCGCTGCCGCCCGTGACCCTGCCTGTCACGCCACCTGCCTTGCCGATCCCGGTGCCCGACCCGGCCCAGGCCGAACTCGGCGCGGTGCGGGGCCTGTGGGTGGACGCCTTCGGCCCCGGCCTCAAGACCCCGGCGCAGGTAGCGCAGATGGTCAAGGACGCCCGCGCACTCGGCGTCAATACCCTGTTCGTGCAGACTATTCGCCGCGCCGATTGTCTGTGTAGCCGCTCGAGCGTGCCGCGTGCCAGCGACCGCGACCTGACCCCCAGCTTCGATCCGCTGGCCGAGGTGCTCCGGCTGGCCCACGCCCAGGGCATCCGGGTGTTCGCCTGGGTCAGCGTGACCGGCGCGGGCAACGCCGCCGCGCCCAACACCAGTCCGCAGCACATCCTCAAAGCCCATGGCCCCGCCGCCGGGCTGCAATCGTGGGTCAACCGCCGCCCCGACGGCAGCTACCTCGAAGGCTCGGACATCTGGCTCGACGCAGGCATTCCCCAGGCCGCCGATTTCATGATTCAGAGCATCCTAAGCATCGTCAAGAACTACGACGTCGACGGCATTCAGCTCGACCGCATCCGCTACCCCGACGGCGGCGCGTGGGGTTACAGTCCGCAGGCCCTGGCCCGCTACCGCGCCGAAACTGGCAGCAAGGGCACGCCGATACCGAGCGACCCCACCTGGACCAACTGGAAGCGTGAGCAGATCACGGCACTGGTGCGGCGAGTGGTGCTGGAAACCCGCCGCCTCAAGCCCCAGGTCTGGACCAGCGCGGCCACCATCACCTACGGCGCACCACCCACCGACCTCAGCGGCTTCCAGAAGAGCCGTACCTACAGCGACGTGCTGCAAAACTGGCCCGCCTGGACCGAGGAAGGCCTGATTGACCTCAACGTGCTGATGAACTACAAGCAGGACCTTGTGCCCAACCACATCGCCTGGTTCGACGACTGGAACAAGTTCGCCCTCAGCGTGCGTGGCAAGGCCGAGGTGGCAGCGGGAACAGCGCTCTACCTCAACAGCCCCGACATCTCGCGCCGCCAGATGCAGCGGGCGCTGAGTGCCGGGCTGGGCTGGGTAGGCTACGCCTACCGCACGCCGGGCGTGGACGTCTACAAGAACGGGCAGAGTCAGCCGCAGGGCTTCGCCGTACTCAGGAAGACGCTGACCGAGCGCGGCGGCCCGCTGACCTCGACCCTCTGGGATATCGCTCCACCCACCCGTTACGCTCTGCTGGGCCGAATCACCGGCAGCGCTCAGCCCGGCGGCAGACCCGTCGAGGCCCGCAGCTCCAACGGTACCCTGCTCGCCAGAACCGTCACGGATGGGAGCGGCTATTACGGCTTCACCGACCTGCCGCTCGGCACACTGGAGGTGCGGGTGGCCGGACAGCGCTGGCAGGCGCAGCTCACCCGTCCTGGCGTGCTGCGCTCTCCAGATCTGCTGGTGCGCGACGCACAGATCATTCCAGCGTTGAAATAGCTGCCCACGGGAAGTTGCCCGTCAGAATTGTTTGATTTCATACTCTATTTAGAAATGAATCTTTGGTTTGGAGCGTCTCAGACACTCCCGGTCACGGCACGTCACAATCTTGGTGTACCAGGACGAGCTGGTGACACTCTTTAAAAACAGCTCTCTATTTTTGAAGACAAGGAGTACAAACTGATGAATAAAGCTCTTCTCTTAAGCCTGGCCCTGGTCGCCTTCCCGGTTGCTGCTGCCCAGAGTACCGATACGACCACGACCGATACCACCACGACGGGCACCACCCTCGATCCCAACGGCGACGGTGTGGTTGATACCAACAACAATGGCACAGCCGATACCCGCGAGTTCCCCTGGGGCCTGTTGGGCCTGCTGGGCCTGGCGGGCTTGGCGGGGCTGAACCGCCGCTCACCGCCTGTGGTACACGTTGACCCTACCCGCAACAACACCAGCCGCTGATTTCAAGCGTCTAATCGTCCTGCCTGGCTGCGGCTCAGGCGGGATTTTTTTGGTCCAAACGTTCCGAGAAACTTCATCAGCCAAAGTTTCCTCAGAAGCGGGCCGATGACGCTCTTGCGTATGCACTCACATTTCCGAACGCATTGTGTCTCCGGATTAGAGCATTTAGATAGAGCGACTGCCCCCCATAGTCGCTAATCTGTCGCTCTGGACAGGCTTTTCGATAGCCTTCAGATTTAGGGGTTGACAGATTTGGGGGTGGGGTGTATTGTTTCTGAGCCTCCGAGCGAGGCGGGACACATGACAGTTGAACGGTAAGTGACGATGACGGTCCTCCTGACAGGGAGGCGTGAACGGTTCATTCCCCCGAATGGACTCCAGATTCACAGCCGAGGGCTTTAGCCGCCCGGAGCAAAAGGAAGTCTTTCGAGACTTCAAAGCCATTGCGAGAACTAGCAAAGGCAAACTTATCAACTTCACTGCTGCT